>NZ_BAAAYO010000001.1:880563-1228457 GCF_039536325.1 Paenibacillus hodogayensis | reverse complement strand
AGCTTGTCCGGGCGCTTTATAATCGGTTAAGTTTAACGGCCGGCGAGTTGTTGCTCGGCGATTTGTACCAATTTGCGAGTAATGTGACCACCGATAGCACCCGTGTCGCGGGTAGCCATGTTACCGTAGTAACCATCTTGCGGGATCGCAATACCGAGCTCTTGAGCTACTTCATATTTCAGTTGGTCAAGAGCAGCATTAGCTTGAGGAACTACAAGCGTGTTGCTGGAACGGGATTGTCCTTGTGCCATTTCGTCTCACCTCCTTGTCGATTGTAATTGTATTATGTGCGGAATTCGGAAGTTCATTACAGGTATTGATTGGTAATCCATATGGCTTTACGAAGGGAGCTCCCGTCATGAAATGTCCGTTTTGCGACTATTCGGGAACGAAAGTGCTCGATTCCCGGCCGGCCAACGACAACAAGTCGATCCGCCGCCGACGCGAATGCGAGAAATGTCAACGCCGGTTTACAACCTTCGAGATGGTGGAAGAAACGCCTCTGATCGTCATTAAGAAGGACGGCAGCCGGGAGGAATTCAGCCGCGACAAAATGCTGCGCGGGCTGATCCGGGCTTGCGAGAAACGTCCTGTATCCGTAGAGCAGTTGGAGGCGATCGTCTCCGAGGTAGAGAAGGAAATGCGCAGCCAAGCCTACGCCGAGGTTGCAAGCCGCGATATCGGGGAGCAGGTGATGGTACAACTGTACCCGGTCGACGAAGTGGCCTACGTCCGTTTCGCCTCGGTATATCGTCAGTTCAAGGATATCAACATGTTTATGAAAGAGCTGACTCAGTTGCTCGGCAAGCATAGCGAGCCCTCGGGAAGCTAAGAATGCGATGGAGCAGACCGCTCCTCCTGCTAATGAGCAGCGCAAGCGTTCCGATTGCGCAAAAAGAGCCTTTCCGTCGGGCGGATCGGCTCTTGTTAGGCAAGCTAAGATTTCGATTAATTAGGGCGGTTCGGATGCATGCCGGCCAGCAAAATGCCCGGAATGTTTTCCAGCAATCCGTCGTCGTCGTCTCCTTCGAAATTCGGATCGTTTTTGATCGCAAACGCCTCCCCTTCGGTCAGCTTGCGTTGGTTGCCGGTATATTTCGGTTCCAGCTCGCGGATCTCTTCCTCATCCATCTCGATCACCACCCTCCTTGTTTGGCGTTAGCTTTCCCGCAAAGCCTGTTCCCTAATCCGACGATCCTTGTCAGCCGTATCGGGTCTGTTAATCATAATAATTACGAATATTTGACAAGTCGTGCGGCTCTCCGCTAAAGTAATAGCAAACGTTAACAGCAAACATAACGAATTTCGCTGTATGGAGAATGGGAGCTCTCAAAATGGAAAACACAGTCATACCCGTATATTTGTTGTCCGGCTTTCTGGGCAGCGGCAAGACGACATTATTAAAGCGATGGCTGGAGGCGGCGGAACGTTCCGGCCGCAAGGCGGCCGTCGTCATGAACGAGCTCGGGGAAGTCAATCTGGACGGCGTCCAGCTCGGCCCGGACGTGCGGATGGCGGAGATGCTCGGCGGCTGCATCTGCTGCACGGTCCGCGGCGATCTCGGCATGGAGATGCTCAAACTGATCGACGAGCATCATCCCGACCTCGTGCTGGTGGAATCGACGGGAGCGGCGAACCCGCTCGACATTATCGATGCGATCGGGGACGCTTCGATGCTCAAACGAATGGAGCTAAGGCAGGTGGTCACGGTCGTCGACGCCGCTCATTTGCAGGATCAATTAAGTAGAGGCAAAGGGCAGACGTTCCGGCTGATGAAGGAGCAGATCCGCTGCGCGGACGCGCTGCTGCTGAACAAGATCGATCTGGTGACGGAGGCGGAGGCGGACGCTCTGGAGCGTGTCATCCGCGAATGGACCCCTCTCGTTCGCATAGAGCGCACGATCGCGGCAGATACGGATATCGGCCGGCTGGAACGGTCGAACGGCACTGGCGGTCCGGCTGCGGATGCGACGTCCGCGCACAAGCATGAAGACGGCGAAGCGGGATGCACGCCGGACTGTGCCGAGCATGGACATGATCACGAGCAGAAGCATGCCCATCATCACGGGCACGAGCATGTTATGGCTTATACCTGCTATGTGGACCGGCCGGTGGACAGCGAAGCGTTCGAAGCGATGATGGGGCGGCTGCCTGACGAGATTTACCGGGCCAAGGGCATATTGACCTTTACCGATACGTCGGCCCGCTTTATGTTCCAGTATGCGTACAAGCAGCTCGATCTGATGCGGATCGCACCGCAGGGAGACGTTCCGGATGTCGCGGTATTCATCGGCGAGCATTTCGAGCGCACGGAGCTGGAGCGGGAAATGCTCGCCTTAATGAATAAGCCGATTTAAACGGCAAGTTCTGTCAACGTCTTTAGCTGCTCTTCGAGCGCTAAAGGCGTTTTTTACTTCTGCAGCTCGAAGCTTCCTCAATCTCCGTGATGCATAGCCTTTGGCAACAGTCTCCATACTAAGCGTAAAAGCGATTCCGTTTCCATACTTGAGAAAAGGCGTCGCAGCGAATGGAGGGGACTTGTTGCATGATGCGTTTTCCTTGGAGCAGGAACAAAAGAAAAAAAACCGGCAATTCGCTCAAACGCAGCCATAACCCCGACCAGGAAGTCAGACCGGAAGAGCGGTTCACCAAAAATATCGAGCACACGATAGCGAAGCTGCGGGAAAGCTTCGACTACAGCGACGATTTTATTATTCGCCGGTTCCATGTCATGGG
Organism: Paenibacillus hodogayensis; assembly: GCF_039536325.1. Lineage (NCBI taxonomy): Bacteria > Bacillati > Bacillota > Bacilli > Caryophanales > Paenibacillaceae > Paenibacillus > Paenibacillus hodogayensis. The sequence goes on along the minus strand of NZ_BAAAYO010000001.1, from coordinate 1,225,721 downwards.
AAATCTTCCGGCGGTCGTCTGTTATTTCCCGCCCTTGACGGACGGCGGGCACCAGGAAGCGCTCAAATCGTTCATGACGATCGGCAACTGGCTGGACGAAACCCCGGCGACCGGCAAAGCGTTGAAAAACAAGCTGATGAACGATGTGTTGTTCTCCAGCGACGGCAGAACCGAAATAAGCATACCGATGGTCATCGAAGAAGTGTTGAATGGAAGCACGGTCGTCCATGTCGAAGGTTTGGACGAAGCGTTCGTCTTCTGTACGCGCAACGTCGAGAAGCGTTCGATCGATCAGCCCGAAACCGAGCAGGTCATTCGGGGACCGCGCGAAGGATTTATCGAGAACCTGATGACGAACATCTCTCTGGTTCGCTATCGTCTCCAGACGCCCGATCTGCGCATTAAAATAAACAAGCTCGGCAAGTATACCCGCACCTGCATCGCGGTCTGCTACATACACGGCATCGTCAATCCGGCGCTGGTCGAGGAAGTGCAGCGGCGGCTCTCGCTCATTGAAATAGACGGCATTATCGATTCCGGATATCTCGAGCAGTTGATAGAGGATAATCATTACTCGCCTTTCCCGCAAATTCAAGTGACCGAGCGCCCCGATAAAGCGGTGGCGAATTTGCTGGAGGGCCGGGTCATCATTATCGTCGACGGATCGCCTATGGCGCTGATCGCCCCCACGGTGTTCACCCAGTTTTACCAGACGAGCGAGGATTACGCGGAGCGGTTCCTGCTCGTCAGCTTTATCCGTCTGGCACGGCTGCTGGCGCTGTTGTTCTCGCTGGTGTTTCCGGCGCTTTACGTCGCAGTCATTTCCTTCAATCCGGAGCTGATCCCGACCGAATTCGCCGTTGCCGTAGCGGGAGGACGTGCCGGTGTGCCGTTTCCGTCCGTCGTTGAGGTGCTGGTGATGGAGGTGTCCATGGAGGTGCTGCGGGAAGCGACGATCCGGCTGCCGCAGCAGGTAGGCGGCGCCCTGTCGATCGTCGGCGTGCTCGTCGTCGGTCAAGCGGCCGTGGCCGCCGGCTTCGTCAGTCCGATTACGGTCGTCGTCATCGCCCTGACGACGATCGGCTCGTTCGCCACGCCGGCCTATAACGCCGCATTGGCTTTGCGGCTGCTGCGGTTTCCGATCATCATCATCGCCGGCATGTTCGGCTTGTACGGGGTCATGGTCGGCCTGATCCTGATCGTTAATCACCTGCTGTCGTTGAAGTCGTTCGGGGTGCCGTACTTGAGTCCGGTCGTGCCCGGCAACTTCGAAGGGATGAAGGATACGGTATTCCGCGCGCCGTTGTGGTGGTTGAAGCGGCGTCCGGCGATGCTTCATACGCTCGACAAAACGAGAGTCGGCTCGGAAAGCTTCAACGAGCTGGAGCATTCCAAGCACAATACGTTAGATCCGACTACTGCAGGCAACCGGGGGGGGAACGGCAATGGACAATCCGCGTCAGATCACGGCGATTCAGGCGGCGACGGTCATCATTAGTACGATCATCGGCGTAGGCGTATTGCCTTTGCCCTTGTTCGCCGCGCGCGGCGCCGGACCGGGAGCCCCGCTCCTAACGGCGGTATCGGCGCTGGTGGCGTATGTCGGACTTTTCCTGATTACGAAGCTGGGTCAGCGGTTCCCGCGCCAAACCATCATTCAGTATAGTCAGGCGCTCATTGGCAAATGGCCGGCGAGAGTCGGAGCCGTACTTATCATCGTGTTTTTCGGGGAGCTGACGGCTCTGGCTTCCCGCGAATTCGGGGAGGTCGTCGTCACGTCCGTTCTGCGCAAAACGCCGCTGGACATCACTGTAATCGTCATGCTGCTGCTGGCCGCCCTGTCCACCCGTTCCAGCTTGACGACGTTCGCCTATATTCATCAATTCTACGTGCCGCTGGTGCTGTTCCCCGGGCTGCTCATTATCGCACTGTCGCTCAAAAACGCTAACGGCTTGTACATACAGCCTTTCTGGGGGCAGGAGCTCCGCCAGGTGTCCCGCGAGATCGGCACTATCGCTTCTCTGTTCAACGGGGCCTTCGTCATGACGATGGTCATACCCGTGATGCGCAACCCGAAGAGAGCGGCGCGGGCATCCATGTGGGGGATGCTTATAGCGGGAGGTTTCTACGTTCTCATCGTGGCGGCGACGCTAGCCGTCTTTGGACCGGAGGAGACCAAGCTGCTGCTTTGGCCGACGCTGGAGCTGGCCAAGGTCACGTCGCTGCCTGCGAACATCTTGGAACGGCTCGACGCCGCTTTCTTGGCCATCTGGGTAACGGCGGTGTTTACCACGCTGTATTCCACCTATTATTTCACCATCCACTCGATCAGCCAACTGCTCGGATTGAAGGACCACAAGTTTTTATCGCTGCCGCTGCTTCCGTTCGTGTTTACGCTCGCCATGTACCCTCAGAACGTTGTCGATATGTACTATACCATCTCGTTCGTCGGCAGAATCGGACTGCTCTTGACGATCGCTTATCCGCTGCTGCTTCTGATTGTCGCGCTTGTCCGCAAGAAGGGAGGAGGCGCCGGTGACGAGCCCAAACCGACAAACGAAAAAAAACGCCGCGACCCGAAAGCCGGGACCGCTTAAGCTGGCGCTGGTCTCGCTCGTCGCCATGCTGCTGGCAACGCTGCTGACGGGCTGCTGGGACAGGCTGGAGATCGAGGAGCGGGCGATCATTCTCGGCGTCGGCATCGATGCCGCCCCGAAGGACGAGGTCGACAAGCCGAAGAATATTACGTTCATCGGGGACAATCGTCCGAAAATGGACGCGCCCAAGCTTAGGGTGACCGTACAAATTGCCGTTCCCGGACGCATCCCTCTAGGTCCGAGCGAGGGAGGCGGAGGCTCTAAATCCGGCGAGAAGCCCGTATGGGTAGTGAACGCCGTCGGCCATACGATCGACGACGCTTTCAACAGTATTCAGCAGGAAGTGGCGCACCGGCTGTTCTGGGGTCATCTGCGCGTAATCGTCATCTCCAAGAAAGTCGCCGAAGAGGGACTCGCCAATATAAACGAATATTTAAGGCGCAATCCGGAAGTGCGCCGTACGTCCTGGATGATCGTATCCGAAGGAGAGGCGGGCGAACTGATGAGGATCGTGCCGCAGCTGGAGCGGGTACCGATTCTGTATATTCTCAGCACGATGGACCACGCCGTCCAGATGGGAAAGCTGCCCAACGCGTTCGCCGGGTACTACTGGTCCGCCGCCTCTTCCAAGGGGGCCGATCCGTTACTGCCCTACATCCGGACGGTGGAAAGCGGCAGCTTCGAGGTCGCCGGGCTCGCCTTTTTCCGCTCGGATCGGATGGTCGGCCATACGGAGCCGCTGGAAATCGGTGCTTATATGGGTATTAAAAATATGCAATCGGGCGGCTATTCCGTTCTCGTACAAATTCCCGACACGGAAACGTCCGTCATGTATCAGATTACGCACCGGAAATCGCGTATCGACGTAGCCATCCGCAACGGTAAGCCGGAAATTAGCGTGAAAATTCACAATGAAGGCAATCTGCTGGAAAAATCGAACGAAGAGGTTCAACTGAGCCGGCAGGTAATCGCTCAGATCGAGCAGGAGCTCACCAAGCTGGGGCCGAATCTGTTCAACACCCTCGTGCGCAAAACCCAAGAAAAGGGCGCCGACATTTTCGGCTTCGGCGAATACGTGCGGGCCAAGCAGCCAGGCTACTGGAACAAGGAAATCCGCACCAAGGAAAATTGGGAGAGCATGTATAAAGACATTCGCGTCAACATGCAAATTACGTACAGCATTCGCCGGGTCGGAGGCAAAACGACCTGATCCGCCGGACGCTGCGGAACGATATCGGAGGGATGTCCGGTGTGGACAAGCAGCTACGTCGGTTATTTGAATTACATCATCATCTTGTTTTTGACCAGCGGGTTGTTTACGCTTCTTGTCGACCTCTCCCACTATAAAAAAGACGGCAAAATGACCAGGGAGCGCAAGGCTGCCGTGTTCACCGGCTGGATGAATGTCGTTCTCGGGATTGTGGCGTTAGTCGGAAGCTGGTACTACAAACGATATATTTGGTAAGGGCAAAGGCCGGCTCTACTTGCTTGAAGCGGTTATTATGGGGAATCTCGGGCATTGCCGCTTTAGTCTGCCGTTAGGTATAATGGAGGCAGGATTCCATTCGGACTACCGGGAGGACTTATGAAAGCTGCAGCCGATTCCGTCCTGCTGATTACCAAGATCGCCCGTCCCGTCCCGCGCGGCCAGGCGCTGAGCCGCTCTGCGCTGCTCCACTCGCTCGGCGCCGGGCTGCGCCGGCTAACGGCGATCTGCGCTCCGGCGGGCTCGGGCAAGACGACTCTGCTTGGCCAATGGGCTGCGGCAAGCGACAAGCCGGCCGCCTGGGTGTCGCTCGATGAGAGGGACAACGATCTGATCCGCTTCTGGCGGTACGTCGCCTATGCTTGGGACCATGCCTTGTCTTCCGGCATTCTTGAGCGAGTGCTGCCTTTGCTGCAAAACTTTCCTTTTGTCTCGATTACGACGACCATCGATGTATTGATCAACGAGCTGTACGCCGCCGGGCGGGAAGGCAGCCTCGTTTTGGACGATTACCACGCCATTCGGAACGACGCCATCCACGAAAGCCTATCATATTTCCTTACTTATATGCCCGCCGGGTTCCGGCTGCTGATCGCGAGCCGCAACGAGCTTCCGTTTGCTTCGGACAAAGTGCGGCTGGCCGACGAGCTGATCGCGGTCGGCGCCGCGGAGCTGCGGTTTACGCTTGAGGAGACCGCGGCGTTTTATAAAGAAGTGGCCGGTCTTCCGCTATCCCCGGACCATGTCCGGCGATTGGCAGAGGCGACGGAAGGGTGGGCGGCCGGTCTGCAGCTGTCGTCGATATCGATGCGCAGCCGCACGGACTACGACCGGTTTATCGAGCAGTTTTCGGGCGACCACCGGCCGGTAGCCGATTATTTGTTCCACGAAGTATTCGACGGGCTGTCTGCGGACATGCGCGATTTTTTGCTGCAAACGTCCATATTGACGCGAATGAATTCGCAGCTGTGCGATGCGCTGACGGGAAGAGAGGACAGCCGGACCGTACTGGACGAACTGCGGAGCCGCAATCTGTTCGTCGTTCCGCTTGACGAGTCGCAGCATTGGCTCCGTTACCACCACTTGTTTGCTGAATTTCTGCAAAGCCGGATCAGGCAGGGCGATCCTGCCAGGTTGGCCGCGCTGCACCGGTTGGCCGGTCAATGCTTTGCCCGCGCCGGGCTGCTGGATGAAGCGATCGAGCATGCGCTGTCCGCGGGGGAGGAAGGCTTATCGGCGCAGCTGCTCGAGGGGCATATTTTCAACGTGCTGCAAAGGGGCGAGTTTGCGACGCTCCTTCGCTGGTTCGAGCGGTTGGGGGAAATCGGGGCTGAGGTAAGCCCGCACTTGGCGCTGCTGCATGCGTTCCTTCGTATTGTTACGGGTCATTTCGACCGGGCCGCCCAAGAGCTGGAGGCCATCGAGCGGAGCGTATCCGCACTGTCGCCGTCGACCGAGCGGGACGAATGGGTCAGCGGACTTTTTTTCGTCAAGGCGAATTATGCGTTCACGACCGGCGATTACGCTACCTGGATCGAATATGCGGATAAAATTACCGAGAGCATTCCGCGCAATCCGGTCTTCTATAATTTGAACTACAATACGAACGAGCCTTTCGTCCGCAGAACCGCCTTCGGGCTGAAAGGCTCGCTGTTCCCTGATCTGGAGGAGCTGACCCGGACAATCATCGGGATTTTGCGCAAGCACGGCTGGCAAGATTCGCTGTTCTATCACTATATTATCCAGTCGTTGATCGAAGGCTATTACGAGTGGAACCGTATTGCGGAGTGCGAGGAGCTGCTGCCGGAGACGGAAAGGATGGCGCGCGGCAACCGGATAGCGGGCTTGTTCGTGCCGAACCGGCTCGCTTGCGCCCGCGTGCTGTTTGCCCGAGGAGAGGCCGATGCCGCCGATGAAGCGATCGACGAAGCGATCCGGTTCGTGCAGCAGATCGGGGAGCAGCGTTGGCTCAGTACGCTGCGGGCGTTCCGGGCCCGGCTGCTGCTGCAATGGGGAAGGAATGCCGAGGCGAAGGAACTGATCGGTATGCTTGGCATTGCCGCTTCGGACAGGCCGACGTTTCACAAGCATACGGAATATGCGGTATTGGCCCGGCTGCTCGGCGAAGAGAGAAGGTACGGGGAAGCGCAGCGGCTGCTGGAAATATTGAAGTCCCAAGGCCAGCGCGAGCAGTGTCTGGTCAGCATCGTTGAGGTTTCCGTTCAGCAGGCGCTGCTCGAGAGCGGAAGGGGGAATGCCCCGGCGGCGTACGGTTATCTGGAGGAAGCGCTGGAGATCGGGCAAGGCAACGGGTACGTTCGCAGCTTTGTGGACGAAGGGCCCGGTATGAGGCGGCTGCTGGAGCGCTATGCCGCTCTGGAGCGCTCCGCCCCGTATGCGGCATATATTGACGGGCTACTGGCGGCGTTCCCTGCCGAGACGGAGCCACGGCCCTTCGTGCTGCCGGACCCGTTGACGCCGAAGGAGTTGGAGGTGCTGCTGTGGCTTGGCCGGGGAGCGACGAATCGCGATATCGCCATGGCGCTTGACTTGAAGGTCGGCAGCGTGAAAGTGTACCTGAACCGCATATTCGGCAAGCTGGGCGTTTCCTCGCGGACGCAGGCGCTGCTGAAGGCGCAGGAGCTGGGGCTTCTGGCGCGGGAGCGGGATTGAGCGGCAAAGTTGAATGGTGACAGGTGGCGGGTGCAATATACATGCCCGTGTGATATAGTAACGACCATAGATAACGGCCAACCACAGAGCCGGACAGATAGGGAGAGAGAGCCGATGAGTTATCAAATCGTATTTTTCGACATCGACGGGACGTTGGTGAACGAAGAGAAGCAGCTGCCCCCCGACGCGGTGGAAGCGGTCCGGGAGCTGCAAAACCGCGGGGTGGAAGTCGTTATCGCAACCGGACGGGCACCCTATTTCTTCGCTCCGATCGCCGAGAAGCTCGGCATCGATTCGTTCGTCAGCTTAAACGGCGCTTACGTCGTATACAAGGGCCAACCGATTTTTCAGCGGGAAATTCCGCGCGCAAGCGTAGAGGCGCTTGTCGGTCACGCGGCCAAACACAACCATTCGCTCGTCTTCGAAGGCCATGCCGCTTTCTATGCCAATGAAGCGTCACACCCGCATGTCGTCGAAGCCGTCTCGTCGCTGAAGGTCGATTTGCCCGGACAGGACCCCGACTTCTGGAGGAACGAAGCGATTTACCAAATTTTCCTTCACTGCGAAGCCGGCGAGGAGCAGGTCTACGATCAGGTCGTTCCGGATTTGCGCTACATCCGTTGGCATCCGAAAGCGATGGACGTCATCCCGCACGACCGCTCGAAGGCGCAGGGCATTGAAGCGCTGCTGCATCACCTGAACGTACGGCCGGAGCATGCGGTCGCCTTTGGAGACGGCCTGAACGATAAGGAAATGCTGACGATGGTCGGGCTCGGCATCGCCATGGGCAACTCGCACGAGGAGCTGAAGCCGTTCGCCGATCACGTGACGACCCATGTGGATGAGGGCGGTATCGTGAACGGCCTGCGTTACGCCGGGCTGCTCGACTAGACGGACAAGCCGGCGACCAGGACTTCTTCCGGTTACGGCGCTCACGGCCTCGGGTGCTTCTGTGCGGCCATGCCGGGACAGGGACCCGCGCAGTTCCCTCAACGGCATCTGTGCCGAACGAAAGCAGACGGCAAAGAAACCTTCCAGACCCGCGCTTGCGGGAGGAAGGTTTTTTGCGTGTTCTTTATACCATTATTTTACAAATATCGTTCGTGAATTCGACCGGGTCTTGAATCGGCAGCCCTTCGATCAGCAGAGCCTGGTTGTAGAGCAGAGCCGTGTACAGGTTCAGCTTCTCCTTGTCCTGCTCGTAAGCGTCTTTCAGCGACTGGAATACGGCATGATTGACGTTGATTTCCAGCACCTTGTCCGCCTTGACGTCGCCACTGTTCGGCATCGCCTTCAAAATTTTCTCCATCTCGATCGTCAGCTCGCCGTCTGCCGACAAGCATACGGGGTGGGAGCGGAGCCGCTTGGACGCCTTCACCTTCGTCACCCTGTCGTTCAGCAGATCCTTCATATAGTCGAACAACGGCTGGTTGTCGGCCTGGCCGGCATCGGCTTCGCTGTCTTTGTCGTCGGCTTCGATGCCCAGATCGCCGCTCGATACCGATTTGAATTCCTTTTCTTTGTAAGTCATCAGCATCTTGATTGCGAATTCGTCGATATCGTCGGTGAAATACAGAATCTCGTAGCCTTTTTCCGAGACGAGCTCGGTTTGCGGCAGCTTCTCGATCCGTTCGTTCGTTTCGCCGGAGGCGTAGTAAATGTACTTCTGGTCTTCCGGCATTCTCGATACGTATTCGTCCAGCGTAACCAGCTTCTTCTCCTTGGAGGAGGTGAACAGAAGCAAGTCCTGCAACAGATCCTTATGGGTGCCGTAATCGCTGTAAACGCCGAATTTCAATTGACGGCCGAACGACTTGTAAAATTGCTCGTACTTGTCTCTTTCGTCCTTCAACAGGCTTTGCAGCTGGCTTTTGATTTTGCTGGCGATATTTTTGGCGATCAGCTTGAGCTGCCGGTCGTGCTGGAGCATTTCGCGGGAAATGTTCAGAGACAGGCTTTCCGAGTCGACCATCCCTTTGACGAAGCTGAAGTAGTCCGGCAGCAGGTCGGCGCACTTGTTCATGATCAGGACGCCGTTGGAATAAAGCTCCAGACCTTTCTCGTACTCTTTGGAGTAGTAGTCGAACGGAATGCTCTCGGGAATGTAAAGGATCGCCTGATAGACGACCGTGCCGTCGGCGCTGATATGAATATGCTTCAGCGGCTTGTCGAAGCCGTAATGCTTCTCGGCGTAGAACTTCTCGTAATCCTCGTTCGTCAGCTCGCTTTTGTTTTTTCTCCAGATCGGCACCATGCTGTTCACATGCTGTTCTTCCTCGTAGTCTTCGAACTCGTCCTCGCTGCCTTCCTTGATCCGTTTGCCAGTGACGTCCATCTTGATCGGGTAGCGGATGAAGTCCGAATATTTCTTAATGATCGATTTCAACCGGTACTCTTCCAGAAACTCGTCGTAGCTCTCGTCTTCGGTGTTGTCTTTGATTTTCAGCACGATTTCCGTGCCGACGGTATCTTTCTCGCAAGGCTCGATCGTGTAGCCGTCCGCTCCGGTCGATTCCCATCTGTAGGCGCTGTCGCCCTGCAAAGCTTTGCTCGTTACCGTTACGAGATCCGCTACCATGAAAGCGGAGTAAAAGCCGACCCCGAATTGGCCGATAATATCGTGTCCGTCCTTCGATTCGTTTTCTTTCTTGAAGGCGAGCGAGCCGCTCTTGGCGATAACGCCCAGATTCGTCTCCAGCTCTTCCTTCGTCATGCCGATTCCGGTGTCTCGGATCGTCAAGGTGCGGTTCGCTTTGTCCGGCGTTACCTTGATGTAGTAGTTATCCTTGTCGAATACGAGCTTGTCGTCGGTCAGGGCGAGATAATAAATTTTGTCGATGGCATCGCTGGCGTTGGAAATGAGCTCCCTCAGAAAAATTTCCTTCTGCGTATAGATGGAGTTGATCATCATTTCCAGCAGTCGTTTCGATTCCGCCTGAAACTGTTTTTTTTCCACTCGGAGTTCTCCCTTCAATATGGAACGGCATCCAGTCTGATCAATCTTCTTGGTCGTATTCGTTAGCACTCTCGTTCGCTGAGTGCCAGCCTACTTTTTTTATATCATTCCTTGATTTTGATGTCAATAGAAGGAGAGATGAATTAACGAGGGGAGGAGGAGCGCCAAGGGGCTAGCGGCCGCGCCAGGCATCTCCATTTCTCGGGAGCGTCCTCGCAGCGGTCGACATATACGGAGCGCAAGTAGCGGGAGATGCCTGCGACCCGGTCTTCAACGAGCACCTCGCGAATGTCCGAGGGCTTAACGGGGACTGTGGCGTTGACGGCTGTGCCGAATAGACCGAGCGGCACGAACATGGCCGGACTTTTCTTGTACGAGCACAGTGCGGGAAACCGCGGCGAGCTGCCCGAATCGTACTTGGACAGCTTGACGGCGCTGTAATGGTCGGCGAGCAGGGAACTGGCGTCCAGCTCCAGAATGGCGAATCGTTCGTCCGGTTCCCGGCGCGTGTAGGTGTCGATCATTTTCTGACAATATGGACGGGTGGGCCACAGGAAAACATGCCGGTCCAAAGCCGCCCGAAACTGTTCTTGGGTGGTGGAGGCGTCGATCATGCTGTCGGCTATTCTAAGGTGGGCGTTTAACGTGACCGGATATTGCTCCAGCTTCGCCGCCACCGGCCGCAAACGGCGCTCGCCTGCGGCGGATGGAGAGAAGCGGGCGCTCGCCAACAGCGCGTCGGCATAGGCGATAGCCGGCAAGTTGCTCGCCCGCGTAAAGTGATACAGCAGCTTTCTGTTCGGGGACCGGGTTATGGCTGCCGCCATCGTATCGTTCACGGGATCTGCTCCTGTTCTTATCAGTGTGGACCGATGCCGGTATTCGCTTGTTCATCACGGTCTATCTACACTGTGCCCAATGCGGATAAATCATAGACGATATGTCGAAACGGTATTCCTTTCGCTGCCGGACCGGATGGATCAGGTCAGGTCAAGGCACAATGCTGCATAATGCGCTCCGCCAGCTGTCCCGATTCCCCGCTTTGCAGAACCGCTTTGTCAAATTCGCAACCTTTCAAATCCAGTACGACGGCTTGATCGGCATCCCGATAGGCCATGAAATACTGTTGTCCGGCATGCAGAAAATGCCCTGCTTTATAGCCGTTTGGCATCGCGATGCCCGTTCTTTTCACGGCGCTCCACGGAAACTCGAAATGCTCGGCCCGGACGTTCACGATGGAATCGTAAGGAATCCGGACCTCCTTGCGCAGATTGGCCAGCGCGGTCAAGCCGGAGATATGCAGCACGATATCATGTTTGTCCAAGTTTACTTGAATGCTCATTCGTTATCTCTCCTCATGTATGGATTAGGGTCCATGTTGCGGAATAAACATACCGGCGAAAGTGCGCGTGGTGCGTTCGGGCGTCTTTTCGTGCCGAAACGCTTGTTCAATCCGCTCTTGAATGGACGCAACCAGCTCGTGAAACTCCTCGTCAGTCAAATGCAGCGGCGTTTGCCAATAGGAAAAGCCTTCCTTTTGGTATTGTCCGGGCGGCGTCTCCGTCAAATAGGAGGTGGCCTGCTGAAGGAGGTTAGCATGGAATACCGCGAAATGCCGGATATGGTCTTCCTGCGGGGTGATCTCTACTTCGCTCGCCGGAACCTCCAACGTCTCCTTTTTAACCGAAAATATGCGTTCTTCCGTGCCTGACACTTTACGGGTATCGACAACCTCCACATGACCGTGCTCCAGCAAAAGCTTCATATGCCGGTATAAAGTAGCTTGAGGGACATCGGGCAGCGCCTCTGTAAGCTGAGCAATCGTCAGCGGCTTGCCTTGCATCAATTTTTGCACAATCCGCATGCGGACCGGGTGAAGAAGCAGATCGATTTTTTTCACTTGCATGTCCTCCGGATTAATTATTATCATTCTATATAATGATAATAATACGAATGACGATTTCATGCAAGCCTGTCAATTGAGCCGCCAATGCTTCATCCTATTCGGATAAGGGTAATAAGGGGTAGTACACAATGGCGCACATGCATACTCGCTCTTTCGGGGAAGGTTACGGCAGGAAGAGAGATCAAGGATAGGCGCCATTGTGTGCTCAGCAGAGCAGCGATCAGGAGGTGCAGGAAGCGATGCATAGACAAGAAGAACCGGCTCCGGACGAGACGAATGTCGAGCTGGAGGCGCAGAAGCGGGGCAACAGCTACGTCCTCGTAGGAGCCCGCGGAACCGTGGGCGAAATGACGTATCATTTCGTGGACGTGGACACGTGGATTGTCGACAGCACTTATATCGATCCGGCATATCGCGGTCAGCAACTGGCGAAACGGCTGCTGGATTATGTCGTGGACGAGGCCAGGGACAAGGGAAGGAAAATTATCCCGTCCTGCTCCTATGTGCTCGAGCAGTTCAAGCGAGATCCTCAATATGCCGATGTTTGGGAGCGGCGTGAAGCCGATTATGCCGACCCTTACAGCTCAAGAACGTTAGGTATGCCGGGACGCTAAAGAAACGGCTCCGCATTCACATTAAAGAGAAGCTCCGGCCGACGTGCCGCGGGCTCTTTTGCTTTTGCAACAAGGAACGGCGGCATTCGGGCCCTGCCATTGTTTTTCCACAAACCCACCATAGTTGTGCCACACTCCTTCGGTAAAGTAAGACGTGTAAGACAAACCACTACAAAAACGATGAGGAGTGTTGATCTATGAACTACCGTATGAACTTCAAAACCGTCGCCCTGTCCGCCCTGCTTATGTCCGCCATCGCCGCCCCGGTTGCCGCCAACGCGGATAATAACGAAGCGAAGCCGACAGAAGGAAGCGGAGCCGTTACCCGGCAGGCCAATGCCGAGACGTTCTCGATCGTCAAAAGAACGTTGTCCAATCCGCTTGAGCTGGCCCGCAAATATGCCCCGGATACGGTCGGCGATTGGGAAAGCACGCTGGAGACGTATAACAAGCTTTGGGGCGTGCACAGCGTGACCGTCAGCAGTAACGGAGGCGCGCTCGAAGGCGTGAAGGCAAGCGTGGCCGCCGTTAAACTCTCTGAAGCCGATCTGGAAAAGCTGAAGCTCGATATCAAGGAAGGGACCGCCTTGCCGTTTGTCAAGATCAGCGACAGACTCCCGGCCGACGATGCGACTTTGCAAGCCCTCCCGACCAGCGCAGTACCATTCAATCTGGAAAAAAGCATCACGTTCTCCACGGACGGGATCAAGCTTTCGCCTGAAGAAATGAAAGAAGGCGTCGCCATCGCGATCGGAGCAGTGTCGGAGGCTGGAACCGCCGCGACGACGGGAGTGGCCGAGCTTCGGGAAGCGACTGCGTTCTCTTCGCTGATCAAGGCTCAAATTGCGCTGGACGAAGCGGTGCAAAGCGAGAATGCGGGAACGATTCAATCGTCGCTTGCCGAGCTGCTAAAGCAGTACAAGACGCAAATCGCCGAACGGCAAGCCGCCGCTGCCGAGTAAATACACATAGAAAGAAAGCTGCTCCGGCAGCTTGCCTTGCAGGAGATATAAACACAGCCCAACCATCCCCGACGTTCCGTCTGCGGGATGGTTGGGCTGTTTACGGCAATCGGTCATTCCTGCTTGAGCGAGCAGGCGCGGCCTTCCCATCACTTTAACACTTGACTGGGCGTCAATCCGTACAGCCGTTTAAAGCTGCCGATCCAATGCGACTGATCGTAATAGCCGTACGCCGCTGCGATATCGGTCAGCCGCCACGGAGAAATGCCTTTATGCATCTCTTGCAAAATACATTGAAACCGGATGATGTCCAGAAGCTCCTTCGGGCTGATGCCCAATTCCTTCTGAAACACCCTTCTTACGGTTCTTTCGCTGTAGCTCAGCTGTTCCGCCAATGCGCCGACGGACAACGCCCCTTTGCTGGCGTATAGATAACCCATGGCCGCTTGCAGCAGCGGCTCGGTACGAGGCTGCCGGCTCTGCAGCTTATGGAGCAATACCGCTTCAACCCGTCCCGTCGCTTCCTCCGCTTCGCCGGCCGATTGAACCGCTTCGATGAAAGGTTTTGCCTCTTGTCCCCAAATATCTTCCAGAAGGATGCGGGACCCGGTGAATTCCGAGACGGGATAGTTCAAGAACAGGCGCGCCCGGTCCGCAAAGAAACGGATACCGAACAAGGAGTAGTCGGAAGTCAGGCGAAACGCTTCGAAAGCGGTCATCAAGCCGACCGCGAAAGACGCTTTGGAAGAGCCGGACGCCCTGAGGTCCACAATAATGTCCACGCATCCGTCCGGTACGATCCGATGCAGGGGCGGACCTGCGGCTGCGGATGAATCGACCGTCCAATAGCAGGCTACATAAGGCTCCAGCCGGCTGGACGGAGCGTATTCGCGGTACCGGTAATGGTCATCGGACGTTTCGCCTTGCAGAACAGGCGGCTGCACAGGTACATAGGCTCGCATCAGGTTCACCGCTCTCCCTTCTATGGCAACTATACCATTTAGGGAAGCCGACGGGCCAGTCCGAGCCGTTAACGATCAATCCGGTTCGCCATGAACGGAACGCCGAAATTCGCCGGGAGACCTGTCGAAATGCTTTTTGAACGCTTTGGAGAACGAAAACAAATCCGGGTAGCCGACAGAAAGCGCGATTTCGGTCAGCGTGCATGTCGTATCCTCCAGCATTTTAAGGGCCGCCTTCATCTTGAGGCTCTGCAAATATTTGATCGGCGACGTGCCGTATGCAGCGTTGAACCTGCGGCTGAAATAGGCCCGATCCACCCCGACGAACGAGGCGACCTTCTCGATCGTGATCCCTTCCGCGTAGTGCATCTCCAAATAATCCGCTCCTTTCTGCAGCCAGCTGCCGGAATGCTCCCCGGGCTCGTTTTCCAGACCGGCATCGGGATGGCTAAGCGCCTCGAACACATTGTACAGCACGCTCAGCTTAGCTAAATCCGACGCTTTTCGGCCGCGGGATTGAATCAAACCGAAAAAAACGTCGAGCAGCTCCCGCACTTCCGGACGAATGGCGTTCTGCGAATAAGGGCTGGCAGGACTAATGCGCAGCCGCTCCAGAATCGACAGCGCCTTTTTGCCGTCGAAGGCGATCCAGGCCATCTGCAAAGGATGCTTCGCCGAAGTGAAATATTCGTGGGACCGGTTCGGGAATAAGCAGAACAGATCGTTGGGGCTTAAAGCATAGCTCTTGTTATCCTGGACAAACGTACCCGTTCCTTCCAGCACGAAGTGCAGGCTGTAATAGGTTGTCGTCCGGGGGCCGATGCGGTAGTGGGGCTTGGCGGCATTCCTTCCCAGACGGATCGGCCATACGGCATTGGATTTATCGAGGACGGTCGGGGTGAAAAAATAGCGTTCTGCATATTCCATAGGCTCGTCCTGCATAGGGGGTTCACTCCTTTTAAAGGTCACAAACTGACAAATAAAGTTCGACACATTATGATATGGACGATAACGGAGCAAGCCTGTTATTGTGTATATATCCGACAAAGCACAGCGAAATTATGGGTATACACAATTTTATCATTTCATCGTTACCATTCCAATGGGACATAGAATCGCCTTACGGCGGACCTATGTCTTTTTTGTTCGATAACGCGGCTGGTATCCGGAAATGATGACGTGTTGTCTCACTATCGGTCAGGAGGAGCAGTATGAGTCGAACAAACGAAAGCGGATCGGGTGGGCTGCGTCTGGGTGTGTTTCTGGATGCCGCCGGACATTATGCCAGCGCTTGGCGCCATCCTGCGGCGCCTACGGAGCGGTTTTTCCGTCTGGAATACTACAAGCATTTGGCTCAGACCGCAGAACGGGGAAAACTCGATATGGTCTTTTTCTCCGATCGGTACGGCATTCCGGACCGTTACGGCGACAGCTTTCATGCGACGGTGAAATCGCTGCATTCGGCGAGATTGGACCCGTTTACACTGATCGCGGCCTTGGCGGGAGCGACGGAGCGGATCGGCCTGGCGGCGACCGTATCCACAAGCTTTAGCGAGCCGTTCCACGTGGCGCGTCAGTTCGCCTCGCTGGATCTGTTGAGCGGCGGCCGGGCGGCGTGGAACGTGGTCACTTCCACAAGCGACAACGAAGCCCGCAACTTCGGCGGCGACCGTATTCCCGATCACGAACTGCGCTATGAGCGGGCCCGCGAATTTCTCGAAGTCGCTAACGGGCTGTGGGACAGCTGGGAGGAGGATGCGTTCGTTTTCGACAAACGGGCCGGGCTCTATGCCGAGGCGGACAAGGTCCATTACTTGCACCATCGGGGCCGGCATTTCGATGTCCGCGGGCCGCTCGACGTGCCGCGCTCTCCGCAGGGGCGTCCGGTGCTCGTCCAAGCCGGATCGTCGAACACCGGCAGGGATTTTGCTGCCGGAGCGGCCGAAGTCGTCTTCACCGCGCAGCCGTCGCTGGAAGGAGCCCGGGCCTTTTATGCGGATATGAAGGCGCGCGCCGCCGCATACGGACGTTCGCCGGACGCCATCAAGGTGATGCCCGGAATGATGCCGATTGTAGCCGCCACCGAGGCCGAGGCCAAGGAGACGGAGGCGCTGCTGGCGGAGTTCGCGGACCCGGTGGCCGGGCTTGCCATTTTATCCGACCAAATCAATTACGATCTGTCCGTCCATCCGCTGGACGGTCCGGTGCCGGAGCTGAGCGAAGCAACGGGCATGCAAAGCCGGCTCCAACTGGTCGCCAAGCTCATGCAATCGGATTCGCTTACGCTCAGGCAGCTGGGGCGGTTTTACGGCGGGAGCCGGATGCACCGCAAAGTCGTCGGCACGCCAGTGCAGATTGCCGATTTTATGGAGGAGTGGTACAAGCGGGAAGCTTGCGACGGCTTTAACATCATGCCTCCCTATTTGCCCGACGGGCTGGAGACATTTATTGACGGGGTCGTACCCGAGCTGCAGAACCGGGGGTTGTTTCGGACGGAGTACGAAGGCGCGACGCTTCGCGAGCATCTGGGACTGCCGCGGCCGGTATTCCAAGCCCGCTCGTAAAGACATTGGAACGACGAAAACATGATTACGAAAACTACAGGAGGTCGTTTCTCATGAAAACAAAATGGCGTAGAAATCAATGGTGGTTAAGCGGTTTGCTGGTACCGGTCGTACTGGCGGCTTCGGGATGCTCGCAAAAGGAGACGGTCTCGTCGGCAGGCACGGATGCAAAGCCCGAGCATGCTCCGGTTACGCTCACGGCTCAGCTTTCGGCGGCCTATAAAGAGGTGTTCACGAAGTATATGGAGCCGGAGATCAAGTCCAAGCTGCCCTACATTACGATGAACTATGTGGATGAAAAGCCAACGCTGCAAGAGAGAATCGCAACCGGCGACATACCGGACATTCTTTTGCCGAACGGGAACCTCCGGCCGATTATGGAAGTCAACCTGCAATACGATTTAACCGAGCTGATCAAAAAAAATAAATTTGACTTATCCAAGCTGGACCCGACTTTGATCGACAGCATCAAGGCTTATGGCACAAAAGGCGAAATCTACGCGCTGCCCGGAGACCGCAGCGTAAAAATATTGCTGTACAATAAGGACTTGTTCGATCGGTTTAACGCCCCTTATCCCAAGGAAGGGATGAGCTGGGACGAAGTGATCGAACTGGCCAAGAAGCTGACGCGGACGGAGGGCGGCGTCAACTACTACGGCTTGAACACGGCCGGTTACGGAAATCTGAAATCGCAGCTGCAGCTTCCGGTATTCGGCAAGGACGACAAGGCGCAGCTGTTTACGCCGGAATGGCAGAAGCTGGCCTCCGCCTGGAAAACGATTAACGACATCCCCGGCAACCGGACAACCGCCAATGCCCGCGACCTGTTCTCCAAAGAGCAGAACACCGCCATGCTTCTCAATAACTCGTCCTGGCTGCTTCGCAACCCGGTGGCCGGTCTCAATTGGGATTATGTCGTGGCGCCTACGTTCGAGAACCGGCTGGTGCCCGATCTGCTGGGCTCCATGCTGTCCATTGCGGCGACCAGCAAGCAGAAGGATGCCGCTTTCCAGGTGTTGGCTTTGTATTATTCGGACGAGATTCAAAGCGCGATCGCGCGGGATGCCGCTCTTGTCGTCGGGTCCAGCGTCCCGGAAATCCAGAAGCAGTATGGGGCGAACAAGGAAAGCACGAAAGGTAAAAATGTGCAGGCCGACTTCTCCGGGAAAGCGGCTATCAAAGTGATCGAACCGTTTGACTATGTAGCGTCTCCGATTTTGAATCAGGCGTTTAACGATATTGCCGACGGAAAAAAAGATATCAATACCGCGCTCAGGGAAGCGGAGGAACAAGTGAACCTGAAGGTTCAAGAAGAGAAGGCGAAGCTCAAGTAAGCAGTCCGCAAGACAAAGCTGCGGAGAAGTCGGCAGCATAGACGGAGGTGGCCGGGCATGATCAAGTTTTCCGCGCATTTGGAAATGAACTTTGGCAAGGAAGTGCCTTTTCGCGACCGGTGGATGGCCGCGAAAAGCTTCGGATTTGAAGGCTGCGAATTCGTATGGAGAAACGTGGAGCTGCCGGAAGCGGTCCATGTGCGCCAAACCGCGCCGCTCGAGGTAAGCTGCCTGGGCGGCACGACCGGATTCGCCCCGGGCGCGCGCCCGGTGCTCTTCCTTCCCGAAGACCGGGACAGGCTGGCCCGGGACACGGAGACGGCCGTCGCCTACGCCCGGGAACTGTCCTGCAGCAACCTGATTATGGTGCCGGGGAATAAGATCGAGGGCTGGAGTGTGGAAAAGCACAGGCAGGAAACGGTCGCATCGCTGAAATATATCGCGCCTCTGCTGGAGGGAGCCGGAATTACCGCGCTGATCGAGCCGTTGAACAGCAAAGTCGACCATAAAGGAGTCTACTGCGATACGGCCGAAGAGGGCTTTCGGATTATTGAGGAGACGGCAAGCCCGAATGTCAAAGTGCTGTACGACGCTTATCATAGGCAAGTGATGGGGGAGAACATCGTCCGGGCGGTTCGCGAAGGGCACCGCGCAATCGGCTACTATCATTTGGCCAGAGTGCCGGGAAGAAACGAGCCCGTGGGCGGCGAAATCGATGCATTCGCCTTTTTGGAGGCGGTCGCGGAGACGGGATACGACGGATTTGTCGGGCTCGAATATAAACCTTCCGCCGACTACTTGAGCGCTTTTCAACAAATCAGAAGCGTATATCCCGATTACCTGGGAAGCGCAAGGAAGGAGGCTTGATTCGCCCGTGACATCGCCGCAAATTGCCATTCAGGCCCGAATATGGGGTCTGGTCAACATCAATCAAACGTTCCCGGCTATTTTCGATCAAGCATGGGAGTGCGGGTATGCCGGAGTCGAGAGCCGCTTCACGCTGCTAGACGATATGGAGAAACTGCAAACGTATTTGTCGTCCACGCCGCTCAAGCTTGTAGCTCTGCATGCCGGCTTGAAACAATTCGATCCGCAAGCGGCCGATTATACGGACATCCATGCGCTTCTGGACAAGATGAATGCGATCGGCACGGACTATTTGCTGGTCAGCCTCGGAAAGCAGCCGGAATACGGCCGCTGGTTCGAGCTGGCCGGCAGGCTCGCGGAAATATGCGCGAAAAGCAATGTCACTTTTTGCTATCACAATCATGCGGACGAATTCGAGTATTCCCCGTTTTTTGACGAGTTGACAGGAAGCTACGGGGTTCCGCTCGCCGCCGATTTGGCGTGGGTATGGAGGGCCGGCCAAGACCCCGCCCGGTTTATAGACCGCTACGCCCCGCATATTCGCTACGTTCACGTCAAAGATTCGACGTCCGGCGGACAATGGAAAGAGCTCGGCCAGGGGGATATCGACCTGCAAGCGGCGCTGCGGCGTACAGCGGCTCTACACTTGCCCTGGTGGACCGTAGAGCAGGACGACACCGACAAGGACCCGTCCGAAAGCGCGGGCATCAGCAGAACATATTTGCGAAACCATTTTGGATGGTGAGGAGACAACGATGAGCAGATTAAAAATTGCGGTTATCGGCGCGGGCGATATGGGCGGCAATCATGTCAAAGGCTGGATTTCCGCCGGCCACCAGGTCGTCTCGATTACCGACACCGATTCGGACAGAGCTGTCAAATTGGCGTATGCGTATAATATTCCGGCCCTGTACAGCGATTACAAGGAAGCGATCGACGATCCGCAGGTGGACATCGTATCCATTTGCCTCCCGCTTGTTTTTCATGCTCCGGTTACCGTTTACGCCGCCGGGCGGGGCAAGCACGTATTTTGCGAGAAGCCGCTGGCCTCGTCGATCGAAGCGGCCGAGGCCATGCAGCAGGCGGTCGAGCGCGCGGGAGTACAATTCGGTATCGGCTTTCAACGAAACTATGCCAAAGGCGTAGGCTTGGTCGAGCAGTGGGCGAGCGAAGGCCGATTCGGGCGTCCGCTCGTATTCAGCTCGGACCTGATGCAGGAAGTAAGGCCGAAGGTGGCCATGCACGACGCGAATGGCAACCAGGGGCCTGTCATGGACGCTTGCTGCCATTATTTCCTGATGTGGCAGACCGTTTTCCGTTCCAAGCCGAAAAAGGTATTCGCCAGTGGCGGCATTTTGGCTAAAGGCCGTCCCGAAATTGCCCATTTCGAGCAATTAGCCATCGATACGGCCGTCATTACCGTGGAATACGAGTCCGGGGATATCGGTACGATGAACGTTTCATGGGGGCTTCCCAAGAAAAGTCAGATTCGCGGAAGAAAGGATCGCATTTACGGACCGAAGGGCGGCGCGGAAGGGGCGTTCAATTCGTTCGGGAGAGCGGCCGTGCAGTTCGAGTTGTACGAGGGAGACAAGACGGAGACGGTAACGGTGGAACAGCCGGAATTGTTCCAGCAGGAATTCGAAGCGTTCGTCGAAGCGATCCGGGAGGGCAAGCCGGCTCCGGTCGGCTTCCGGCAAGGGCTCGATATGCTGAGATTGTCCCATGCCGTGCTCGAATCGGTAAGAACCGGGACTATCGTCTATTTGTAAATGAGCATTCCATCCAGAGAGGCGGTTTGTCGGTGAGGATCGGTTTTTATCATTCATGCTGGAATCATTGGAATTTGCAGAAGACATTCGAGTGGGCCGAAGCCAACCGCTTCTCCGGCATCGAGCTGCATGGCGGGCCGAAATATACGTTCGCGGATTGGAACGAGCTGGCGAACGGCATCGGCTGCTCCGGGATTCTTTCCCTGCAGGAGAAGCACGATATGCCGATTACGGGCATTATGTTCGGAGCGCTTCCTTTCCTGTCTCCCTCTGCGGAGGAGAGAAGGCGGGCGGTAGAGACCATCAAAGTTTTGCTGAAGGCAGCCGCCCGATTGGGTATACCGGTCGTCTCCACGTTTACGGGCAGAGATCCCTCCTTATCCGTAGAGGATAATCTGCCACTGGTCGAGAGGGTATTTCCGGAAGTCGTCGAATTTGCCGAGTCCTGCAGCGTAACGCTGGCGTTCGAAAATTGCCCGATGTACGAGTTTTGGCCGCCGGTGCACAATGTGGCCGTCTCTCCGGCCTTATGGCGGGAAATCTTCAACAGACTGCCTTCTCGACGTCTCGGCCTTAATCTCGATCCGTCGCACCTCGTCTGGCAGGGCATCGACTACGTGCAGGCGGTTCACGACTTTCAAGACAGAATTGCAATCGTTCAAGCGAAAGATACCGAGGTGCTTGAGCGGGTGCTGCGGACGGAAGGCATGATGACCTGCAAATGGTGGAGACACCGTATTCCGGGTCAAGGGGATGTCGATTGGAATAAGTTTATCGCCGCGCTGCACGATATCGGCTATGAGGGAACGATCAGCATCGAGCATGAGGACCCGATCTGGTCGGGCAGCGACGCCAGAATCGAGCAGGGGCTGCTTCAAGCCAAGCATCACTTGGAGCAATTTATGTGAGCCGCCTGTTCTTCTCTCCACATTTAAAAGCTTGGCGAAACTGCCAAGCTTTTTCGTCGTATAGTGATACAGAGAATGTTTTCTCCGGAGCCGACCGGCTCCCCCGGCGGCGAACGGAACGGACCGCGGCTGGAGCGAACGCAAATTGTTTCGGCAATTCTCGACGGGAAAAGGAGTTGTAAAAAGGAAAATGAGGGAAAATGTCGAATCTTCTCCATAGATATAGGTACGGACGCGTTTCTTGAAGGGGTAAAGGGGGTGTAACGCTTGACTGGAACCAAATACATAAAACTGTTCGGCTTGATCGTAGGCGTGGCGGTTCTCAATATTATCGTTTTCTCGCCCGGAATCGTAGGCTTGGAGATCGGCGGCGGCGCGCTCGCCACGGCGTCCGGGATCACCTTGCTGCTCGCCAGCGCGATTGCGCTGCTGTACGGGAGCTACGTCCTGCTGGCCCGGCAGCCCGAAGCCTTGCCGGTCAAGCAAATCAGCACGCATGAGGACTACGTGGAGGCGCTGACCCGCTACCGGCGCGTCAAACCGCTGGAGGGCGATATTCGTTTCGCCCTGGAGCAGCTGGAGCGGATCAGAAAAAAGCGGGAAACGTTGATGGACGTCCTTAACCAGCGGTTCGAACCGGGCGAGCTGAGCTACAAGAAGTTCGCTTCCGTCATCCGCGAGGTCGAGAAGCTGTTTTACTTGAACGTCAGAAGCATGCTGAACCGGCTTAACGTGTTTGACGAGGCGGAGTTCGCTAGCGTTATGACGCAGAAGACGGCGCGTTTTTCCAAGCAGCTGATGCAGGAGAAAACGAACTTGTACAACGATTTTCTGGCTTTCCTAAAATACTCTCTGGACAATAACGAGGAAATCCTGCTGAAGCTGGATAAGCTGCTGCTGGAAATATCCCGCCTGGACAGCTTCGAGCCGGGCGACATCGAGAATATGCCGTGCATGCAGGAAATCGATTCGTTAATCAAGCAAACCAAATATTACAAACAGTGAGAAGGTGCTAGGTTGGCAAAGAAGAAAAACACATTTTTCCTGATCGCGCTCCTGATCCTGGCGGTCGTATTCGCCCTTGTTTACGTTGGGGTCAATCTAACCTCCAATCTGGGAAAATCCAAATCCCAGGTCACGTTGGAGGACGCGGCCAAGCAACTGAACAAGCTTTACGCCAATATCAAGGTCACGAACGAGCCTACGGTAAAAGGGCAGATCGACCTGAACCCGATCGATGTGGCCGAGTCGCTGCCGGATATATCCAAGTTTCCGGTTACCGTACCCAACACGTCAAACAACTTTGTGGAAATTTTCTCTTCTACGGAAAAATCCGGCACCGGCGTGGACGGTTGGCTGACCGACGTGGCCACCGAGTTCAACAAAGCGAACATTACCGTGGACGGCAAGCCCGTATCGGTCAAGGTGCGCAACATCGCGTCGGGAACGGCGGCGGATTATATCAAGTCGGGCAAATACGTCCCGGACGCCTTCACCCCCTCGAACGAGCTGTGGGGCGAGATGGTCAAGGCGAGCGGCGTCAAAACCGAAATGGTAACGCCGCGTCTTGTCGGCAACGTGCCGGGGATCGTCATCGCGAAGTCCAAATACGATGCGCTCGTGAGCGCGTACGGCACGATCAACATCAAGACGGTGACGGAGGCCATTGCCAACAACGAGTTTTCGATGGGCTATACGGACCCGTTCGCCAGCTCGACCGGTCTGAACTTCCTCGTGACGGCGCTGAATACGTTCGACAGCTCCAATCTGCTCGGCGACAAGGCTGTCAAAGGATTCGAGAAATTCCAAGCGAATGTGCCGTTCATCGCCTCGACGACGATCCAGATGCGCGATGCCGCCAAGTCCGGCATGCTGGACGGGTTCGTGCTGGAGTATCAGACGTATGCCAATGCGGCCGACTTGAAGGGCGGCTACGTGTTTACGCCTTTCGGCGTCCGGCATGACAGTCCGCTGTACGCGCTCGGCGATCTGCCGCCCGCAAAGCTGGAGATCGTAAAGAAGTTCGCCGAATTCGTCACCCGCGATACGTATCAGAAAACGGGGAAGGACAAAGGCTTCAACAATCTCGACGACTATAAGCCGGAGATGGCCGCAGTGGACGGCAGCTTGCTGTCGGCCGCCCAGAAGCTGTGGAAAGAGAAGAAGAACGGCGGCAAGCCGATTGCGGCCGTGTTCGTCGCCGACGTATCCGGCAGCATGGCGGGCGAGCCGCTGAACCGCCTGAAAGAGTCGCTGCTCAAAGGTCAGAAATATTTGGGCAAGGAGAACAGCATCGGGCTCGTGTCTTATTCCAGCAACGTAGCTGTCCGGCTGCCGATCGGCAAGTTCGATACGAACCAGCAATCCATGTTCGTCGGCGCGGTGAACAGCCTCCAGGCCAACGGCGGCACGGCGACGTTCGACGCGATTGTCGTGGCGGTGAAGATGCTGCAGGAGAAGATGGCCGAGGACCCGAACATGAAGCCGATCATTTTCGTGCTCAGCGATGGCGAGACAAACGAAGGTTATTCGTTGAAAGACATCAAGGGACTCATCGAGGCTTACGGTGTGCCGATCTACACGGTCGGGTATAACGCCAACATTAAGGCGCTGCAAAGCATCTCCAGCATTAACGAGGCGGCCAGCATCAACGCGGACACCGACGACGTCGTCTATAAGATCGGAAATTTGTTCAACGTTCAAATGTAGCGTTGGCCTGAAAGCTATCATACCGGGGGAGGAATACGATGTCGTTTTCCATGGAAGTCGCAAGTCCGGAAGAAATTAAGGCCGTAATCGAACAAGAGGTCAAGCCGGTGCCCGAAGAGGTGGCGAAGCTGAAGGAGCTGGCGCTTGCCAACGTCTCGGCGATCATGACGCTTGATGTCGAATCGCTGGAGAAGCGCAGGGAAATTCTCGGTTCCATCGAATCGTTCGGGATGAATACGATGAGGTCGTCCTCGGAGAAAAACGCCCTGCTCCAAGTATCCGTCGGGAATTTGTCCAAGACGGGGGACGAAGGCGGTCAAGTGGCCAAAGGGCTGACGGAGCTGCATATACAGCTGAAGGATCTGGACCCGAGCCTCATCGATTTTGCCAAGACCGGGTTGCTGGGCAAGCTGTTTAATCCGCTGCGGGCTTATTTCCTCCGCTACCAGAAAGCCGATTCGGTCATCGCGGATATCGTGCTGTCCTTGGATAAGGGCAAAGCTACGCTCAAAAACGACAACACTACGCTGGAGATCGAGCAGCAGACGCTTCGGGATTTGACCAAAAAGCTGCAGAAGGAAATTCAGCTCGGAGCTTTGATGGACGAATCGATCGAAGGGCAGATCGAGCAAGCGAAGCTGCGCAACGAGGACCAGGACAAAATCCGCTTTATTACCGAGGAAGTGCTGTTCCCGCTTCGTCAGCGGGTGATGGACCTGCAGCAGATGCTGGTCGTCAACCAGCAAGGGATCATGGCGATCGAGGTCGTCATCCGCAATAACAAAGAGCTGATTCGCGGGGTAGACCGGGCGAAAAACGTGACGATCACGGCGTTGAAAATTTCCGTGACGGTCGCGAGCGCCCTCTACAATCAAAAAATCGTTTTGAAGAAGATCGAGCTATTAAACCAAACGACGAACGAACTGATCGCCAATACGTCCCGCATGCTGAAAACGCAGGGCGCCGCGATCCAGAAGCAATCGATGGAGGCGAATATCTCGGTCGATACGCTGAAGCAAGCCTTTTCCGATGTGATGTCGGCGCTCGATTCCATCAGCGCCTACAAGCAGGAGGCGCTGCCCAAAATGCGCCAGACGATCGAGCAGTTCCGGACGCTGGCCGACGACGGCGAGAAGCAGATCGTGCGTCTGGAAAAGGGTCACAAGCTGGGCTTATAGAAATCCGCACAGGGCTGCGAAGGAATATTCCTTTTCGCAGCCTTTTTTGGCTTGGAGGGTTAAAAATCTTTGAAATGTTAACGGATTCTGTCACCAATATAAGGTACACTGGGAGTAAGCACATTTCATTCGGAGGGAACTTATGAGCAGCTATACGCGTCCCAATTGGCGCACATCCGCGTTGGTCACGATCGATACGCAAAACGACTTTACGCTGCCCGGCGCTCCGGCCGAAATCCAGGGCACGTCGGCGGCGCTGCCCAATATGGAGAGGGTGCTGAACGCCTACCGGGCTCAAGGGTTGCCGGTCCTTCACGTCATTCGTCTATACATGGAGGACGGATCGAACGTCGATCTATGCCGCAGGGAAGCAGTGGAGAACGGCGCCCGGATCGCCGCCCCCGGCACCGAAGGCGCAGAACTGGCCGATGCGATCCGTGCGGCGGGCTATGCGCCGCTGGACGCCGACAAGCTGTTGAACGGCGGGTTTCAGGAGGTCGGGGAGCGCGAGTGGGCGATGTACAAGCCGCGCTGGGGCGCCTTTTACCGGACCGGCCTGGAGACGTTTTTGCGGGAGCGGGGAATCGACACGCTCGTCTTTATCGGCTGCAACTTCCCGAATTGCCCGCGAACCTCGATCTACGAAGCGAGCGAGCGGGATTTCCGCGTTGTCCTGGTGGCGGACGCCATGTCGCAGGTTTACGAGAAGGGCATCCAGGAAGTAAGCGGCATCGGGGTATACGTTTGCGGCACGGAGCAGGTGCTGCACACGGTGGCTGAGCATGATACAACCATGCTGGCCGATGCTCCCGAGAACGGTACCCGCAATGGCATCGGTCCAGAGGGAGTGGAATAGACCGCGCCGTTATGGTTGACGATGAAAGAGCGCGGTTATTATAATCTAACCATGACCATTCCCATTCTAGCCACCAAACTATATATCCCCCCGCGCCGGGCGAACGCGGTTACCCGTCCCCGGCTGATCGAGCGGCTGAACGGCGGCTTGCACCGCAAACTGACCGTCATCGCTGCCGGCGCCGGTTTCGGGAAAACGACGCTGGTCGGCGAATGGCTCGCCGGCTGCGAACGGCCTGTCGCTTGGTTGTCGCTGGATGAAGGAGAGAACGATCCGGCGCGTTTCCTGACGTACCTTTTCGCGGCTTTGAAGACGATCGGCAAGCAGGGGGAGGAGATTGCGCGGAGGTTGCCCGAGTCTTCTCCGTTGCCGCCGATCGAATCGATCGTAACGGCGTTGCTTAACGAAATTGCCGCCGTCCCCTCCCCTTTCGTGCTTGTTCTGGATGATTACCACGTCATCAAAACCGAACCGGTTGACCGCGTGGTCGCCCTGCTGCTTGAGCGTATGCCGCCGCACATGCATCTGGTCATCGCCACCCGCGAGGACCCCCGTCTCCCCTTGGCCCGGCTGCGCGTCCGGGACCAGCTGACTTCGGTGCGCGCCGCGGACTTGCGGTTTACTTGCCCGGAAGCGGCCGATTTTTTGGGCCGGGTCATGGGCTTGACCCTTTCGTTGGAAGACGTCTCCCTGCTTGAATCCCGCACAGAAGGCTGGATTGCCGGCCTGCAATTGGCCGCCCTTTCCATCAAGGAACAACAAGACGCCTCCAGCTTCATCCAATCCTTCACCGGCAACCACTCCTTCGTCCTGGACTATCTCGTAGAAGAAGTGCTCAATCGGCAATCCGCAAGCATGCAGGCTTTCCTGCTGCATACCTCCATCCTCGACCGGCTGTGCGGTCCGCTCTGCGAGGCCGTTCTTGGCGGGCGCGTCGGTGAATCCGGGGGCCCACCCGCTTCCGGGCAAGTCATCTTGGATGAGCTTGAACGGGCCAATCTGTTCCTCGTCCCTCTGGACCATGAGCGGCGCTGGTACCGCTATCACCAGCTTTTTGCGGATTTGCTGCGGCAGCGGCTGCGCCAAAGCATTGCTATGACAGCCGGGGACGAAGAACGGGCAGTGGCCGAATTGCATCGTCGCGCCAGCGAATGGTATGAGGACAACGGTTTGGAGCTTGAAGCTTTTCGCCATGCGGTTGCGGCCCGTGATATTCAGCGCGCCGCCCGACTGGCGGAAGGAGAAGGGATGCCCCTGCATTTTCGCGGAGCGTCGGCTCCCGTGCGGGAGTGGCTGGATGGGCTGTCCAAGGAAGAGCTGGATGCAAGACCCGGGTTGCGGGTCATACAGGCTTCCGTCATGCTGATGGCCGGCCAATCAGCCGGCGTGGAACCGCTGCTGCAAGCTGCCGAAGCCTCCTTGCCGGGGGGCGTGCCG
Organism: Paenibacillus hodogayensis; assembly: GCF_039536325.1. Taxonomy (NCBI): domain Bacteria; kingdom Bacillati; phylum Bacillota; class Bacilli; order Caryophanales; family Paenibacillaceae; genus Paenibacillus; species Paenibacillus hodogayensis. The sequence goes on along the minus strand of NZ_BAAAYO010000001.1, from coordinate 1,197,940 downwards.
GACGTGAAGATCCGGGACGTTATCGGTCATATGGCGTCTATACGCGCGACGCTGGCCGTCAGCAGGCATGAGGCCGATACGATCCTTGCCGAGTCGCGGCGAGCCCTGGAATACCTGCACCCCGACAACCTGCCTGTCCGCACAGCCGCCGTCTGGTCGTTGGGATACGCCTACGAGCTCCAAGGGGATCGCACCGGGGCGGGCAGAGCGTATGCGGAAGCGCTAACGGTCAGCCGGCGGATCGGGCATGTCATGATCACCTTGATGGCTTCTCTTGGTATGGGGCACATACAGGAGTTGGAAAATGAGCTGGAAGCGGCGGCCGAATCGTACCGGAGCGTTCTGAAAATAGCGGGCGATCCGCCGCTGCCAGCCGCTTGCGAAGCGCACCTCGGCTTGGCCCGTATTTGGTATGAATGGAACGATCTGGACTCGGCCCGGCATCATGGGGAGTTGGCCGCCCAGCTGGCGCAGCGGATCGAACTCGCGGACAGAGTGGTTGCGGCTGAGGCGTTTCTCGCGAGACTGAAGCTTGCGCAGGGAGACTCGAGCGGAGCGGCCGCTATAATCAGGAAGGCGGACCGCTACGCTCGCCAGCACCATTTCGTGAAGGCGATGCCCCTTATCGCCGAGGCGCATGTTCTTGTGCTGCTTCGCCAGGGCGAATTGGCCGCCGCCGCTCATCTGGCGCAGAAGAACGGGCTTCGTCTCAGCCGGACCCGGGTATATATGGCGCAGGGGGACGCGGCCGCAGCGCTGGCGCTGCTGGAGCCCATGCGCGCGCAGGCGGAGGCAGAGGAACGGGAGGATGAGCGGCTTAAGGTTACGGTTGTGCTGGCGGCAGCTCTGCATGCGCATGGCGATAAGCTTAAAGCCGCACACATGTTGCGGGACGCTTTGACGATGGGCGAGCCCGGAGGCTTCATACGTACTTTTACCGATGAAGGCATTCCCATGAAAGTACTGTTGACCGGGGCGGCCGCTGATGGAACGATGCCGGAATACGCGGCGCGTCTGCTGGCTGCATGCGAAGCGGAGGAAGAACGAGAAGCGGATAGCGGTACGCTGCGGCGTTCGGCCTCCCGGCCGGCGGTCCTTCTGATCGAGCCGCTCAGCGAGCGGGAGACGGAAGTGCTGCGGCTTATTGCGCAAGGGCTATCGAATCGCGACATTTGCGATCGGCTTTACCTCGCCATGAGTACGGTCAAAGGGCATAACCGGAACTTGTTCGACAAGCTGCACGTCAAGCGGCGTACGGAAGCCGTCGCGCGCGCCCGCGAGCTCGGTTTGCTGTAAGCTTGGCCGTGAGCGCCGGAACCGCATGTTTGGTGAAACCATACTTTAGTATCTGTGCGTCGAGGCCGCATCGAGCTATACTCAGGGCACATCGAGGTTTAGGGGGAGACTCATGCGGGCCATTATATGCACCAAATACGGATCGCCGGACGTTCTGAAGCTCCAAGAGGTGGAGAAACCTGCTCCCAAGGATCGTGAGCTGTTGGTAAAAGTGTATGCGACAACGGTAACATCGGGAGACTGTCGGGTCCGCACCTTCAAAAGCCCGCCTCTGCTTTGGCTGCCCATGCGGCTCGCGCTCGGCCTGCGAAAGCCGAGGAATCCGATTTTGGGCGTGGAGCTGGCCGGAAAAGTGGAGGCGGTGGGCAAGCGCGTTACGCGCTTTAAGAAAGGCGACCGGGTTTATGCCCTGAGCGGTATGCGCTTCGGCGCGCATGCCGAGTACGTCTGCCTGCCCGAAGACGGAGCGGTGGCCTTGATGCCGGCCCATGCGACCTATGAGGAAGCGGCAGCCGTTCCGTTCGGAGCGACCACGGCCTTGCATTTTTTTAGAAAAGCCCACATTCGGAGCGGACAAAGCGTGCTGATCTACGGGGCTTCCGGAGCGGTAGGCACTTCCGCGGTGCAGCTTGCTAAGTATTTCGGTGCGGAAGTGACAGGGGTATGCAGCACGGCAAACATGCCGCTGGTGAAATCGCTCGGAGCCGATCGGGTCGTAGATTACACTAAAGAGGATTTCGCTGGAAGGGGAGAACGGTACGACATCGTTCTGGATGCGGTCGGGAAAGGCTCGAAAGCCCAGTGCAAGCAGGCGCTGAAGCCGAACGGAACTTATGTGACCGTGGATGGGCAGGGGATCGCCAAGGTACGCGGGGAAGATTTGGCGTTCCTCAAAGAGCTGGTGGAGTCGGGGAGCCTTCATCCGGTGATCGACAGACGCTACCCGCTGGAGCAAGTTCCCGAGGCGCACCGCTATGTGGAAAAAGGGCGTAAAAAGGGAAATGTGGTCATTACGGTGGATCGCGATAACCGAATTTGATGCAAGCCGAACCAAAGAAAAGACCCCGAGCGTTCCCGCATTCGGGGTCTTTCCACTCCGCTTCAAGGACGACGGAGGTTGCTTACTTCACGGAAGCTTCGTATATGTCCTGTATGGTTCGGGACAGCAAATCGTTAAACTCCTTGTCCGTTTGACCGGCGGTCAGCCCTTGCGACAAGGCGCGCGAGAAGCTGGCGATCAAGCCGTGGTTGCGGGCCAAACGCTCGTTCGCTTCCGCTTGCGAATAGCCGCCCGACAAAGCGACAACCCGAATCACGTGGGGGTCGTCCATCAAATCGCTGTAGAAATTGTTTACTGTCGGTATGGAAAGTTTAAGCATGATTTTGGCGTCTTGATCGAGAGCGGACAACTGCCGGAACAATTCTTCTTTCAGAAGTTGTTCCGCCGCTTCTTTGTCCGGGCTGTGAATATCCACTTCCGGTTCGATAATCGGTACAAGCCCCGCCCCGATGATTTGGTTGCCGAGGGCAAACTGCTGCTCGACGGCTTTTTTGATCCCGGCAGGATTGGCGTCCTTGATTACCGAACGCATTTTCGTCCCGAAGATGTTTCGTTCGCCCGCCCGCTTCAGCAACTCGTCCAAACCGGAGATGGGCTTCATGAGCTGAACCCCGTCTTCCGGTTCGGCCAGTCCTTTGTCCACTTTCAAAAAAGGCACGATGCTTTTCCGCTCCCACAAATAATCCGCGGTATATTGCCCGTCAATGGAACGATCCATCGTATTCTCGAACAGAATCGCGCCCAAGATGTAGCGGGAGTCGAACGCAGGACTTTTAATAATACGCGTCCTCATCTCGTGCACCAGTCCGTACATTTCTTCTTCGGTGGAATAGCTGTCGTCCGGGACGCCATACTGCTGCAGAGCTTTAGGAGTACTTCCGCCGCTTTGGTCCAGGGCCGCTATAAAGCCCTCTCCCGTACGGATTTGATCCAATTGTTTCGTGTTCATGGAATGGTTCTCCTTCCCTTTCGTGGACTGAATGGCATATGCTGATTCTTCCTCATTATAGCACTTTCTGCCGGAAGCATACGTTATGGTATTATGAAAGCAATTGTCTCTGCGGCAAACGGAAATTTCGAGAGCTTGAAACGGGTCGGGCCTGCATGCGTATTAACCGATAATGAATCATGGAGGAGGAACAACCGATGATCCTTACAACAACATCAACCCTTGAAGGGTACCCAGTCAAGCAATACGTAGGCATTGTCACCGGCGAAGTCATTATGGGGGCCAACGTCGTCAGAGATTTTCTCGCTTCGATAACCGATATTGTTGGGGGCCGTTCGGGCGCTTACGAAGGCAAGCTGCAGGAAGCGAGAGATGCCGCGTTCGCGGAGATGAAACAAAAAGCTTCGCAGATAGGAGCCAACGCAATCATCGGAGTAGACGTTGATTATGAAGTGATCCGCGACGGCATGCTTATGGTTGCGGTTAGCGGAACGGCCGTGATCGTTTGACCGGCGGAATCAATCAGTGAACAATCGTCCTGCCCTTTAGCGGCAGGGCGATTTTTTTAATCCTCGATAGCCGATGCCTCGCAGCGGCGTTTACGGCATTTTTGCGGAAATGGCGCCGCTACTGGAATCATCCGGATTCCGGGGCTTTTTGTTTATTATTTGTTTATCGCGATCTAGTATAATCGTCCTGATTGCGTCGAATGAAATCGAATGGCGGCGGTTTTCGTCGGAGGAAGCCGTCGTCTAAGAGGCCGGGAACGGCGTACCTAGAGAGGATGAAGCAGATGAAGAGGAAGTGGCTTGCCCGAAGTCTGACCCTGCTAGTATTGAGTATATTCCTGTTGGCGGTGCCGGCGAGGGCGGCGGAAACATGGAGCCAATACGCGTTGATCGGACCTGCGCCCAGCTCCCAGCTAGGGGGGTTCAAATTTCCGAGCGGCGTTGCCGTCGACGGCAGCGGGAATGTGTACGTGGCCGATCAGAACAACCATCGCATTCAAAAATACGATGCGGCAGCGCAGACGTGGAGCACGGTGCCCGTTTCCCCCTCCGTACAGCTGAATACGCCTGTCGGCGTAGCGGTGGACCAAAGCGGGGGGACGCTCCTCGTGGCGGAATATTACGGCAACCGCATTCAGCGGCTGGATGTGGCGTCCAACACATGGAGCTCGTGGTCGACCGGGTTCAACAAGCCGCTTGCGGTCGCCCTGGACGGAAGCGGCAATGCCTATGCGGCCGATACGGACAACAACCTCATCAAGAAGCTCCCGGCGGGCAGCAATACATGGAGCACGGTGGGCAGCGCGGGCTCTGCTGTGGGGCAATTCAACAAGCCGCGCGGGATGGCCGTTGACGGACAGGGCCGTCTCTACGTGGCGGATAGCGGCAACAATCGGATTCAAGTGTTGGACGGTAGCACATGGTCGGTTTGGGCGAGCGGTGCGGGAACCGCGCTCGGTCAGTTTTCAGCACCCGGCGCGGTCGCTATCGGTGCCGACGGGACCGTATACGTAGCCGACAGTGGCAATAATCGGATTCAGAAGCGCGTCGGCTCGACATGGACCGAGTGGAAGAAAAGCGGCGGCGGCGCGGGCACCGGTCCGGGGGAGTTTAACTACCCGAGCGGAATCGCGGTCGATGCGAGCGGACAAGTGTATGTGGCGGACAATGCCAATAACCGCGTCCAGAAGCTGAATGGGTCTGTCTGGAGCGAGTGGAGCGTGATCGGTCCTACGGAGGGCAGCGGAAACGGTCAGTTCAAGAAGCCGATGACGTTGGCCGTGGACGCGAGCAGCGGAGCCGTCTATGTGGCGGACCAGGGCAACAACCGCATCCAGAAGCTCTTGGGCGGCTCGTGGACGTCCATCGGCGGCTACGGAACGGGCAACGGTCAATTCCAAAGCCCGGCGGCGGTAGCGGTGGACGGCAGCGGCAACCTTTACATTGCCGATACGAGGGGCAACCGCATCCAGAAGCTGAGTGCCGGCGGCGTGTTTCTGCAGACGTGGGGAAAGGCGGCCAACGCCTCCGGGACGGCTGCGGGCGAATTCAATCTGCCAGAGGGCGTAGCCGTCGACGGGAGCGGCAATATTTATGTGGCCGATACCCAAAATAACCGAGTACAGAAGCTGACAATCAGTAACGGCCAATGGAGCGTATGGGGAAAAAGCGGCAATCAGAGCGGCAACGCCTTGGGCGAGTTCTACAAGCCGACCGGCGTTGCGGTCGATTCGGCCGGCAATGTGTATGTAGGCGATACGAGCAATAATCGCATCCAGAAGCGGGATGCAGTGACCGGACAATGGAGCGAATGGAAGAAAGGCGGCCAGTCGCGAGATTTTAGAAGCCCCCATCAGGTGACGGTGGACGGCAGCGGTAATGTCTATGTAGCCGACGTTGCCAACAACCGCATTCACAAGCTGACGGCCTCCACCAATACGTGGAGGCTGTGGGGAGAGGAGGAGGGGAGCGCCCTGGGTCAGTTCTCCAATCCGCACGGCATCGCCGTGGACGCCTCTGGGGCGATCTATGTTGCCGACACGAACAACCAGCGCGTTCAGAAGCTGGTCATTACGCTGACGGCGCCGGACGCGCCGACGGGCGCATCGGCCCAGCCGGGCAACGGCAAGGCGACCGTCAGCTTCACGGCGCCGGCGGACGACGGGGGAAGCCCCATTACGGGCTACACGGTAACCTCCAGCCCGGGCGGATTCACGGCGAGCGGAGCGGCAAGCCCACTGGTTGTCACGGGCTTGACCAACCAGACGGCGTATACGTTTACCGTTGTAGCGACAAATGCGCAAGGCGACTCGCTTCCTTCCACGCCGACCGCCAGCATAACGCCGGCCAATCCGCCGTCCGCTCCGACGGGCGTGACGGCGCAAGCTTCCGGGAGCGGTCAGGCGACGGTCAGTTTCACGCCGCCGGCCGATAACGGCGGAAGCCCGATCACGAGCTACAAGGTGACGTCCAGCCCAGGCGGAGTGACAGCGCTCGGGGGTGCAGCTGCCACCTCGATTCCGATCAGTAACTTGACGAACGGAACGGCCTATACGTTTACGGTGGAGGCGTTCAATGCGATCGGAACCTCGGGTCCTTCGGACCCTTCTGCCAGTATTACGCCCGTAGGACCGCCCGGATCGCCGACCGGTGCTTCGGCCCAGCCGGGTAACGGTCAGGCGACCGTCAGCTTCACGACGCCGGCCAACAACGGCGGATCCGCCATAACGAGCTATAAGGTGACGTCCATTCCGGGCGGAGCGACTGCATCGGGAGCGGCAAGTCCAATTACGGTAACCGGTCTGACGAACGGCACGGCGTATATGTTCACGGTCGTGGCGACGAACGAGCTGGGCGATTCGCTGCCGTCGTTTCCTTCCGCGAGCGTGACCCCCGCCAACCTGCCTGACGCGCCTACAGGGGTAACGGCAACGACGACGGCGGGAGGCCAGGCGACGATCAGCTTCACGCCGCCGGCCAATAACGGAGGAAGTGCGATTACCGGCTACAAGGTCGTATCCAGCCCGGACGGCCGGACGGGAACAGGAGCGACCAGCCCGATTGCCGTAACGGGACTCACGAACGGCACGGCCTATACGTTTACGGTCGTAGCAACGAACGCGATCGGCGACTCGGCCTTCTCCGAGCCGTCCAACAGCGTGACGCCGACCGATAAGCCGGATGCGCCCGTCAGCGTTACGGCGCAGCCGGGCAACGGCCAGGCGACGGTCAGCTTCACGCCAGGCGCAGATGGAGGCAGCCCAGTCAGCGGCTACACGGTTACTGCCCAGCCGGGCGGAGCGACGGCAACGGGGACGACAAGTCCGATTACGGTGGCCGGTTTGACGAACCTGACCGCATATACGTTCACGGTGGTGGCGCACAATGCGCAAGGCGACTCTCAGCCTTCCGCGCCTTCTGCCGCCGTAATCCCGGCGGCTCCGCCGAATGTGCCGACCGGTGTGACGGCGACCGCCGAGAACGGTCAGGCCATCGTCAGCTTCACCCCTCCGGCCAACAACGGAGGCAGCACGATCACCGGCTACAAGGTAACGTCCAGTCCGGACGGCCGGACGGCGAGCGGAATCGCCAGCCCGATTACAGTCACCGGATTAACGAACGGAACGGCATATACGTTCACGGTCGTGGCGACGAATGCGATCGGCGACTCGCCGTCCTCCGCGTCTTCAGGAAGCGTAACGCCGGTCGCTCAGCCGAACGTACCGACCGGGGTGACCGCCATAGCCGGCAACGGTCAGGTTACCATCAGCTTTACGCCGCCCGCCGACGACGGAGGCAGCGCGATTACGGGCTATATGGTAACGTCCAGTCCGGGAGGCCGGACGGCGGGCGGAATCAACAGCCCGATAACGGTCACCGGCTTAACGAACGGCACGACGTATACGTTCACGGTGGTGGCGCAAAATGCGAAAGGCGATTCCCCGCCGTCCGCGTCGACCAGCGCAACGCCGACGAATCCGCCGGCGGAAGCGCCGGTATTGCAATCGTCGGCAGCCGGCGACGGCCACGTCACGCTGGTCTGGAATGCCGTAGCCGGCTCGACCGGGTATAAAGTTTATCAAAGCGTGGAGTCCGGCTCGTACGGCAGCGAAATGACGACCGTCAGCGGCAACGTATACAGCTATACGGCGACGGGACTCTTCAACGGCACGACCTATTATTTTGTAGTAAAAGCGACCAATCCGGGCGGGGACAGTACCGCTTCGAATGAAGCGAGCGCGACTCCGCAGGTTGCATCGCCGGGAGCGCCGGTATTGCAGGCACCTGTAGCCGGCAACGGGCAAGTCACGCTTTCCTGGAATCCTGTAGCCGGCTCAACCGGATATAAAGTCTATCAAAGCGTGTCGGCCGCTACGTACGGAAACGAAGTCGCGACTGTCGGCGGCGCGGTGTACGGGTACACGGCGACGGGCCTGGCCAACGGAACGACGTATTATTTTGTCGTCAAGGCGGTCAATCCGGGCGGGGAAAGCGCGGCATCCAATCAGGTCAGCGCAATGCCCGTAACCGTTCCGTCGGCACCGACGAACGTAACCGCAACTGAGGGAGACGGAACCGCGGTCGTTGTCTTTGCCGCTTCTGCGGATGACGGCGGCAGCGCGATTACCGGCTACGAGGTTACGGCTTCGCCCGGGAACATCGTTTCGACAGGCAGCGCAAGCCCGATCACGGTAACCGGCTTGGCGAACGATACGACTTATACGTTTACCGTCAAAGCGATCAATGGGATAGGCCGCAGCGCGCCTTCGGCAGCTTCCAATGCGGTTACGCCAAGGTCGGCGTCGACCGGCGACGGCGGCGGTGGCGGAACGGCAAATCCGCCCGGATCGGCACCTTCAGTGCCGGCAGCTCCACAATCTCCGGCGCCAGGCACGGGAGCTGATGTTCTGATTAACGGTAAAGCAGAGAAGATAGGCACGGCAACGACAACCTCCGTTAACGGCCAATCGGTTACGAATATAGCAATCGATCCGAAGAAGCTGGAAGAGAAGCTTGGGGCGGAAGGATCAGGAGCCGTCATCACCATTCAGGTTGCGGAGAAGTCGGATGTCGTGATCGGCGAACTGAACGGTCAAATGGTCAAAAACATGGAGCAAAAGCAGGCGGTCGTGGAAGTAAAAACCGAGAAGGCCACCTACACGTTGCCGGCTCAGCAAATCAACATCAATGCGATATCCGAGCAGCTTGGCAAAGCCGTTTCGCTTCAGGATATTAAAATACGGATCGAAATCGCCGTACCGCCTGCGGAAACCGTGAAGGTGGTGGATAACGCGGCGGCAAGAGGAGAGTTTACCGTTGTCGTTCCGCCGCTAAACTTTACGGTAAAAGCGATATATGGCGATACCACGATCGAACTTTCCCAATTCAATGCGTATGTGGAAAGAACGGTAGCAATTCCCGACGGCGTGGACCCCAGCAAAATCACCACCGCCGTTGTGATCGAGCCGGACGGAACGGTCCGTCATGTGCCGACCCAAATCATCGACGTAAACGGAAAACGATATGCCAAAGTGAACAGTCTGACGAACAGCACTTACTCCATCGTCTGGCATCCGCTGGAATTCCGGGACGTTGCCGGCCATTGGGCGAAGGATGCGGTCAACGACATGGGCTCGCGCATGATCGTCAGTGGCACCGGCGATAACCTGTTCCAGCCGGATCAGGACATGACCCGTGCGGAGTTCGCGGCGATTATCGTCAATGGACTCGGGCTGAAGCTGGAGAAAGGGGCGACGCCGTTCTCGGACGTGAAGGCGCCGGCTTGGTACAGCGAAGTCATTCAAACGGCTTACTCGAACCGTTTGATCAGCGGATTCGAAGACGGCACGTTCCGTCCGATGGATCCCGTTACGCGCGAACAGGCGATGGCGATGATGGCGAACGCCATGAAGATTACCGGTCTCAAGGCGAAGCTGCCGGCCCAAGGGGCAAGCGAGCGGCTCGGTTCGTTCGCGGATGCGAATCGCGTTTCCGAATGGGCGGCGAGCGGGATTGCCGATTGCTTGCAGGCCGGTATCGTCTCCGGTCGTGCCGACAAGCAGCTTGCGCCGAAAGAGCACATTACGCGGGCCGAGGTTGCGATTTTGATTCAAAAGCTTTTGCAGCGTTCGGAGCTCATTTAACCGATCGTTTACCCGGATTACGTTGAAACAAGGCTGCGCGAGGAACATCCTCGTCGCAGCCTTTTTCGGCGTGCGGGAAAGCGCGGCTCGATGGCGGAGGGTGCGAGGGATCGGTTTCGTTTGAATGCGGAGATTTCTTGTGTGCGGCGGTTGCAAGCCTCTACATCCGGATATGCCCGGGGTCAACGGTTTATCGTTTCCCATTCAAATAGTTCTGGTACTTGGTCTCCTGTTCCGCCGTGGCTTTCGGGATGTCCATGCCCTTTTTCCAGATGACAATCCGGTCGTTCTTATTTTTCCCCTCGTAATAGATTGAGGTTTTCTCTTTATTGGAGTTGGAGTCGTGCAGTGTCGACCATCTATCGGGCAAGGAAACCGGGCTTTTGGGCGATTTGGAGGTAAGCCGTCGATTCTCGTAGACCCGGACCGTTTCCGACTCCCCGTTGCTATGCGACGATTGGCGGCCTACGTAGCTTTCCACATTGGCCGACAGGCTGTAGTGGATGGAGCCGTCCTTCATCTGATAGACGTCGCGGATCGCCAACTCGCTGCTCGGAATGGGGAAGTTCCGGCTGCCGAACGCATAGTAGCAGCCGATCAGAATCGCGGCGGATATCAAGACACTGATCCCGGTTACGATCCATTGCCGGCGCTTGATTTTTTTTAGGAAGTTGATCTGCTTTTGCGGGGCCGCCTTTACCTGCTGCGTTTCCCGGGTCATGGCCGCCCATGCAGTCCGGCAATCCGTGCAGGTCGCCAGATGCTCTTGAATCGCTTTGTTCGTGTACTCGCTTGTCAGCCCTTCGATATAAGTAGGCAGCAAATCCTGCACGATTTTGCAATCTAATTTTCGTTCCATTCGGATCGCCCTTTCGTCATTTTTTGTTTGCCGCGGTAAAAGGTTACCCTTGCCCAAGTCTCGCTTTGCCCCACAATGTCGCCGATTTCGGCAAAGCTCAATTCCCCGGAAAGGCGCAGATACATCACTTCTCTCGTTTTCTCGTCCAGTTGATGGAGCAGCCGAAACAGGGCGAGCTTGTCTTCGGTATGCAAAACGTCGGCTTCCAAACTTCTCTCGGCGCGTAGAGACGTTTCCAGCGTCTCCATGGATAGGGAGGGCGTTTTTTTGCTCTTATTCAGTTCCCGGTACCAGGCCCGTTTGGCGATTTGACATAACCATACGGACATTTTGCATTCGCCGCGAAACTGATGAATCGTTTTCATCGCCTGATAAAACGTCTCCTGCGTCAGCTCTTCCGCCAAATCAGCGTCCTGCGTAATGCTGAACAAATACTTAAAAACCGTTTGAGCATACGTCTCGTAAAGCTGCTCCATGCTTTCCAACTTCTCACCCCCCGCTACATAAGTGGAACAAAACGCGATTTCGTTACAGGCTATTGAAAAAAAAGAAGAGGCAGGCTTACGCCGACCGTTTCACAAGCCCGGGCAAACGAAAAATCCCGGTCTCATTCGTTGCGGAATGAAACCGGGACGCTGTCCGATTCTCGTATAGGGCTTGTAGACCCTCGATCCATCTATGCTCAAAGCCGGAGCCTGTGCTTCTACAAGTCTTTCACGTTGTTGTACATAACGGCCAATATTCGGCGAAACGTTTCCACCTCGTCCTCGGACAAGCCTTGGATTGTTTTTTTGTACGCTTCGATCGAAGGAGGGAGGATTTCTTCCCGGACTTCTCTCCCTTTGGCGGTCAAATAGACGCGCAGCGACCGGCGGTCGGTCTCGTGGGTGACGCGATGGATGAAGCCTTTCTTCTCCAGCTTGAACAGCATGCGGGCTATGTTCGTCTGGTCCTTGTACAGCTTCTCCGCAAGCTCCTTCTGGGTAATCCCTTCCTTCTCCCAAAGGATGACCAGAATTTCCCATTGGTCCACCGTAATATCGAACGGATTGACGACCTTCTGGTAATAATTGTTCAGTTTCAAATCCGCTCGGTGCACGATCACGCCGATATACTTGTCTAAGTCCAACGGGAGTCTCCTTTATAATAGACATGATGATAGTTGCTATGATCATTGTAAATTCGACTCCCGCCGGTGTCAACTCCTGGTAGGGGAGCAGTACGTTTACCCGTTCACGATACCGAGCATAAATCCGTCGTACCCTTTGCTGCCGACCGTCTGGATCGCCGTCGCGCTGATCCGGGGCTCTGCGGCCAGCATGCGGTAAAACTGCCTGACGCCTTGGACGCGCGGATCGGTGCTATGCCCGTTGACGATTTCGCCGTCGCGAATAACGTTGTCTCCGATAATAACCGTGCCGGGACGGGAAAAATGCAGCGCCCACTGCAAATAGCCGGGATTGTTAGGCTTGTCGGCATCGATAAAAATCAGATCGAACGGCGCCGCGTTCTCTTCCTTCATCCGAGCCAGTTGCTCCAGCGCGGGGCCGACGCGAAGCTCGATTTTGCTCTCCAGCTCAGCGAGAGCAAAGTTGTGCTGAGCCGTCCGGGCATGAAGGGGGTCCAGCTCGAGTGTGACAAGCCGCCCGCCGACGGGCAGCGCCCGTGCCAGCCAGATGGTACTGTAGCCGCCCAACGTGCCGATTTCCAGAATGCGTTCGGCTCGCTGCATGCGTGCCCACAGGTTGAGCAATTGTCCCTGGTTCGGCGTCACCTCGATGGGAGGCAGCCCGGCCTTCCGGTTGGCGGCCAGCACTTCCTCCAGCACGGCATCATCGGGAAGCAGCTGCTCGGATATATACCGATCAACTTGTTCCCACGTATTCGCTGCTTGCATAGCTCCTCACGCTCCCTACTCTTGATTGAACTTCCGCCTTTAGTGTAAATCAATTATAATCATAAATATAATATATCTTTTTCGATTATCTATATAATAAATATATGATATTGGCAAAGGAGAAGCCGGTATGAATTTACACGCCTTGCGTTTGTTTCATACGATCGCTTCGACAGGAAGCGTGACGCGCGCCTCGGAGCTGCTGACGATAAGCCAGCCGTCCATTACGGCGCAGGTGAAGAAATTCGAAAAGGAGCTGTCCTTGTCCTTGCTCAAGCCGCAAGGGAGAGGAATCGCGTTGACGGAGGCGGGGGAACAACTGGCTTTGCTCGCCAAGAGGCTGTTTGCCGTCGAACAGCAAATCGAGCAGTTTGCCGAGGATTACCGTAATGGCACGAGCGGGCATATCCGGTTAGCCGCGACGTATTTGCCGGCGCATTTTCTCATACCGGCCTGGATTGCCAAATGCAAGCAGCAGTACGAGCAGGTGGAAATGACGATCACGACGACGAATTCCAGCGATGCGCTGAAGCAGCTTTTGAACATGGAGGCGGATATGGCGATATACGGGGGGCTGCCGGAGGAATACCCGGATTCGGTGGAAACCGAGGAGCTGTTCCACGACGAGTTGTGGTTCGTCGTGTCGCCGACGCACCGGTATGCCGGCCGGCATGTTTCGCTGCTCGACATGATGAAGGAAGCTTTCGTGATGCGCGAAGAGGGAAGCTCGACCCGGGAACGGCTGCTGGCGCTGTGCCGCACGTACAACGCGCCGCCGCCACGGATTACGCTGCAGTTCAACGGCCTGCACGAAGCGATTACGGCGGTTATCGCCGGATACGGGGCGAACTTCGTGTCGTCGCTCGTCGTCCGCGAATATGTCGAGCGCGGGGAGCTGTGCAGGGTTCATGTGGACGGCATCCATTTGCAAAATACGATCGCCATCTGCACGCGCAAAAACGAACCGCTATCCGCCGCCGCGCTCAACCTGATCCGGGTCATTCGTCAGCATCCTTACAGCTACCCCAAATAGGCGATGATGTCAGCCTTGTATCGTCAAGCCGGATGATCCGCCTCGCGTCTTGCTACGCGGATGCCGTAATCCCGTCCGTACCGGGCGGAAAGCGTGCCCCACAAGAGTCCGACTGCCATTTCGATCTTTTCCATGTCTGCCGAACCGCCGACATCAATCGGATCGAGGCCGATATCGGCGGATAACCGGGCTACCACGGCCTTGGCCTCCGCATCGTCGCCGCTCAGGAACGCGCTCACGTTTACTTGACCGTATTGAGGGTTAGCCAGCGCTTCCCACGGCAGCGTCTGGAAGGCGCGAACGACGCGGGCATGTTTCGCCAGATGGAGCACCTCCAAATCGGCCGACTTTCCGTCATAGCGATTTGTGCAGTTGATGACGATCTTGCCGTTCAGATCGCCAGCCTCGTCCAGGACGCGCTCCACAACGTCGGGCAATACGGCGATAAGGATGACGTCGCCGAAGGCGGCCGCTTCGCTTACCGTTCCGGCTTGCGCATTCGCTCCGGCAGCATGGAGCAGGGCGCGCATGTTATCGCTGTGCGGGTCGCGCGAGCCGAACATGACTTGATGTCCTTGCAAAGCCCATCTTCTCCCTAAAGTGCCTCCCATATTCCCCGAGCCGATACAAGCGATCTTCATTTGAAATGCCCCCTTATGGTTTGGATTTATCCGCTTGCTGCAAAATGGCGTTATAAGCATCCAGCTTCTCCTTGGTCCGCTGAATAATCGTATCCAGCTCTTGACGTTGCTGCTCCATTTGTTCCAGATGTCCGGCTAAAATCTGGACCCGGTCTGCAACCTTATGCAGATCGTCGTCGTTCAAGTTCGCATGGTTGGCGAAGCACCGGCCTTCCTGAATAAATTCCTTTATGTCGTCCAACGACAGCCCGGTTTTCTTCAAGCAATGCAAAGAGCTCAGCATACGGACATCGTCTTCGCTATACAGGCGCACGCCCCCTGCACCCCGCATGGGCGGCGGCTCCACGAGCCGAATCTTCTCGTAATACCTTAGCGTGTCGGGACTAAACCCCGTCCGCTCGGCAACCTGACGGATCGTATACATCCTTTACACCTCCTTAGGCCCGTTATACATGCATCTGCCAACCCATCTTCCGACCCGCCGACATTGGCGTACGGGCTCCGGCTGCCACCGTTTGCTCGGCTCCGGGGTCCTTGTTCCGAATGATAAACGTTGGAGCCGACTCCAAGTCAACACATTATTTTTCCTCCAGTATAAAGCAAAACAAGCCGGCGCGGTGTGGGGACCGGTGCCGGCTTGCAGCTTGAAACAGCTTTACAATTGTTCTTTCAATAGAGCCATTCCGATCTGATCGGAAGGCATTTTCGCAAATCCAAGCAATCTCCATACCGATACGCCGTGATTCACCAGCACCGCCACGCCGAGCCGCCGGTCCTCATCGAAGCCGACGAAGCTGTGGGAGCCGTAGGTCGCTCCGTTATGCCACAAAATTCGTCCGCCATGCTTGGCTTTTTGGCTCATCCAGCCGAGAGCGGGCGCCCCTGAAAGATCGCCGCGACAGAGGCGGAAGGCGGATGCCAGCGGCTCCGGGGCGGCGGTCAAGCCTAGGTTCTCCCTCTCGAAATACAGTCATTCCAATCCCCCATATAATCAACAACCCTGGTATTCTCCCATATAGAACACGACCAAAGTCCAACTCCATTCTCGCCGCGAGTCGGTATTGCAATGTCCTTGTCTAGTCTAAAATGGGAGGAGTAGATCAAAATCGAGGTGACATGAAGAAGGTGTTTTATTGAGTACAGTCGTTGAATTTCTTCGCGATTTCGGAGCTGCCGGGCTGTTTATCCATGGGATGATCGATGCGATTTTGTTCCCTATCCCGGCTTTCTTCCTGCAAGTATCGCTTAGTGCGCTAAATCCGGAGACGGCCATCTGGCTGGCAACGGTCGGTTATGTCGGTAGTCTGATCGGGACGCCGATCGGCTACGCCATCGGCAAAACATCCGGAAACCTGGTACTGAACAAGGTGATGAAGAAGAAATGGCTGGATGCGGCGACCGGGATATTCCGCAAGCATGGGGAAGCGGCGATATTGGTCGGTTCTTTTACCCCGATTCCGTTCAAGCTGTTTACGATTATGTCGGGAGTCATGAAATATCCGTTGTGGAAGCTGATGGGTTATGCTGCGATAGGGCGCGCCGTCAAATTTTACGCTGTCGGCCTTTTGTTTTATGTGTACGGCAGAGCTGCGGAACAAATGGTCGATCGAATGCTTGGACTTATTTTGCTGGGGGCCGGGGCTGTAGTTGCCGTGGTATGGCTTATCGTTCGCAGCGTCCGAAAGAAGAGAAAACTCAAACAGTCTGAAGTTCTTACCGAAAGTTCCTCTTGACTCTCCTCTTAGGTAACACTTTAAGCTAAGCAAGGAAAGGAGGTTATTGCCATGTTGTACACGGTGAAAGAAGTATCGGAATTGTCCAAGGTGACGATCAAAACGCTTCATCATTATCACAAAATCGGTCTTCTCTTGCCGAGCCAGGTTAGCGAAGCCGGATACCGGTTGTACGGAAACGAAGAGCTGGAACGTTTGCAGCAAATTCTGTTTTACAGAGAATTGGATTTCTCCTTGGATCAAATCAAGGAAATGATGGAACGTCATTCGGACCGGTTATTCATTCTTTCGCAGCAGGAGGAGCTGCTTCTTGACCGCAAGCAAAGGCTAGAGACAATCGTCCAAACGTTGCGCAATTCCATTGCATGCATAAAGGGAGGAAAAACCATGGACAATAAAGAAATGTTCAAAGGTTTTGAAAACGAGGAACAGTGGAACGAAGCGCTGGCCGAGCAGAATCAATATTTGCAGGATTCGTATGGGATGGAACCGCTTGAAGTTGCCGGAGAGAATATTCAGGAAATGAATGAACAAGCGGTCGAAGCCGCGACTTTCATGAATGAAATGGCAAGCTCGTTAAGAGAAGGCATCAAGCATAACGCGGAGCCGATAGGAAATTTGATCCGAGTCCATCTGGAATTTATGAATAAGCACGGTCATTTGACGTCGGCTAACGATTTTGCCGCACAGACCCGATTTTTCTTAAGCGATGACTTTCATCTGCAGATGCTCGAAGGACAGCAGACCGGGTTGGCTTATTATCTTTCCGCAGCAGCAGAGTCGTTCGTGGCAACGAATCAATAAGCAAAACCCGACGCAAGCTGTAGACAAAAAGCTGGTGAACCTTTTTAGTAAAAGGGCCACCAGCTTTATTGTACTAAAGCTGCCGTCGATTTACTTCTTCTCCCGTGCAGCTTGCGCTACGTACGGCGCATATAGGCACGTACGGTAATCGGGGCAAAGACGGCGACGATGACAGCCGCGCCGATGAGAGAGATGACAAGGTCCCAGCCCACCGTTCCGGAATTGGCCAGCTCGCGGACAGCCGTGACGAGATGCGAGATCGGGTTGATGTTGACAAACCATTGGAGCCAGCCGGGCATCGTCTTCACGGGCACGAACGCGTTGGAAAGGAACGTGAGGGGAAACAGCACAATCATCGATATGCCTTGGACGCTTGAAGCCGTACGGGCAATGACGCCGAAAAAGGCGAAAATCCAGCTGATGGCCCAGGAGCAAAAAATAACGAGAACCGCGGCGATCGCGACATGCTCCAGACCGCCTTCCGGCCGGTAGCCCATAATATATCCCATCGTGAAGGTGAGCGCGGTCGCAATGGTATACCGGACGGTGTCGGCGAGCAGCGCTCCCGCGAGCGGTGCGATCCGCGCGATAGGAAGCGATTTGAACCGGTCGAACACGCCTTTATCCATATCCTCGCGAAGCTGGACGCCGGTGACGACGGAAGTCGTGATGACGGTTTGCACGAGGATGCCGGGTATGATGACGGGCAAGTAGCTCAGCACGTCGCCGGAGATGGCCCCGCCAAAAATATAGGTAAACATCAAGGTAAAGAGGATCGGCTGCAGCGTCACATCGAATAGCTGCTCGGGGGTGCGCTTAATTTTCAGCAGACCTCTATACGCCATCGTAAGGGAGTGGCGGACCGTTTGGGCGAAGCTCGTGTGGTTTTTTAGCTGAACGTTCGTATGGCTCATGCTCTTGCCTCCTCCGCTTTATACGATTCATCGGCTCCCGGCGACGCCGCTTCCTTTACGCCGTGACCGGTAATCGTCAGAAACACCTCGTCCAAGGTCGGTTTCTGCACACTCAACTCGGCCAAGTGAATCCCTGCCGCGCGCAGGGCGACAAGCAGGTCGGTGACCCGGTCGGCGTCCGCCATCGGCGCCGTAATTTTACCCGCTTCCGACGATATGCTAGACGGAACTTGGAGCACCTGTTCGATGGTTCGGCGGGCATTCTGGATGTCGAGCGGATTTTGGACGCGCAGATGCAGCGACGACGTACCGACGGACGCTTTCAGTTCGTCCACGGTGCCCTCGGCGACGACGCGTCCCTGATCGATTACCGCGACCCGGTCGGCCAACTGATCGGCTTCATCGAGGTATTGCGTCGTCAGTACAACGGTAGATCCCGTCTTCACCAATCGGCGGATCGTTTCCCACATCTGCGCGCGCGTACGCGGGTCCAGCCCGGTAGTCGGTTCGTCCAGGAAGATGAGCGGCGGCTGTGCGATCAGGCTTGCTGCCAGATCGAGCCGGCGGCGCATCCCGCCGGAGAAGTTTTTGAGCGGCCGCTTTGCGGCCTCGGTCAAACCGAATTCCTCCAGCAATTGCTCCGCCTTGCGCCGAGCCTCCGAACGTCCCAGCCCGAGCAGCCGGGAGAAAATGATTAAGTTCTCCGTAGCGCTGAGCGCTTCATCGACCGACGCATACTGTCCGGTCACTCCGATCAATTGACGGACAATTTGCGATTCTTTGACGACGTCGTATCCGAAAATTCTCCCCGAACCTGCGTCCGGGCGCAGCAGGGTAGCCAGCATGCGGATCGTGGTCGTCTTGCCGGCTCCGTTCGGACCGAGGACGCCGTAGATCGTACCGGCGCGCACGTTCAAATCGACGCCATCCACCGCACGATTATCGCCAAACACCTTGACGAGCCCGTGCGCCTCTACGGCCCAATCGCCATGATTTGCCTCCAGTGCTTTTCTGTATTCAGGATTCATGTTCCATTCCTCCTACGTAACTGATTACTTATGGATTGTAGAGCAAGTTTATGAACTGAATGTGAATCGGTCTCGCATGAAAAAAGAAACCGGCAAAGAGCGCCGCTCTTGCCGGAATAGGAATAGCTAATTCAATTTTATGACTCTGCCGGTAATAACGCCGTTCGCATCCCTGGAAAATTGCAGCGCCATAACGTTGCGATTGTCTTCGGTAAATTGGACGGCATCCGAATACCCGGTTTGACCTTCCGCAAACAGTATGCTGGCGTGAAGCATGACGCTCCAGCCGTCATACTCGTAGTGGACTCCGCCTTTGTCATCGATGGTTGCGGGTTTGACCGATTCGGGAATGACCGTGCCTTGCGGTATTTTTTTCGTCCATGCTTCCAGCTTGCTCCTGAACTCCGCTTCGGCCTGATTGCTTGCGTTATCAGCCTCTTTGGCGGCTGCGGGCTCCAACAGCTTCTTTAGATAGGCTTCGGCTTTGGCATGATCGGCCTTGGCTTTGTCGAGAGGCAGATCAAACAGTAGCGAGATTCCGTTATAGTCGGTTTTGGCACTGATTTCCCCCGTGCTTTCGTTATAGGCGAACGCAGCGTTGGTATAGAAGCTGCTGCCGCTGCTGACCGCCAAATACACCCCTCTGTCGGCAAACATTTCGACTCCGTCGCATTCGATCAGCCTGTACGTAATGCCGTCCAACACAACCTCGCTGTAGCCGCCATGCAGCGTCGCGATGTTCACTTGCCACGGCTTCTGGCCTTTGATCAGAGGTGAAACGAAGAACGGCACTTTCCCGTATTCCGGGTCGCTTGTAGCGGGCATCGGGTGGCCATCCTGTCTGGCGATCGATACGACCGCATAAGTCTTGTCGGGATAAATATCTTGCGCCGAGCTGTTCAATTCTCGCAGTCCCTCGCCCGAGACGATCCCGTGCAAAGTAACGGCATAGTCGCCGGAGGCAACGGTTTGATTGATTTCAACGGCTTTGCGGCTTGCAAATGCTTTGGCCAAAATGGTCTCGCCCAAGTGTTCAGCCACTTGCTTGGAGCTGAACAACTGGGTAGCGGCAAAAACCGTTACCGACATAACGAGCGTGAATAGGGCGACGAGCAAGCCTGCGGAAATCCGTTTTCGATATGCGCGCTTCAAGGTATGTTCCTCCTGATACCGGGTTAGAATGCTTTGGTTCAACGTCTCCTCGGGCTCCGATGCGGAGGCAAGGGCTTTCTTGAGCAGCCGGTCCCACTTTTCGGCATCATTCACGGGATTCAACCTCCAATGTTTTTTTCATGGCCTGTCTGGCTTGGTAAAGCCTGCTTTTGACCGTGCCTGGCGGAACCTTCAGCGTCGATGCGATCTCATCGATGGACATGTCCGCGGTGTAGTGCATATAGAGCGGAATCTTCAGCTTGTCGTTCAGCCTGTCCGCGGCAGCTTGGATCATGCCGCTAAGCTCTTGGGACAGAACAGTGTCCTCCGGCGTTGCCGCTCCTTCGGGCTGACAAGGCTTGTTCACCGCCTCGTTCAGCTCCGCCGTGGGGGCGATTCGCTGCCTCCAGGCAAATTTCCGGCGGTTGTTTTTGCGCAGTCGGATAGCGATCGAGATAAGAAATCCTTTCGGATTTTGGGCAGCGTTCATTTTATGGCGTACTTCCATCGCTTTAAGAAACGTCTCCTGATAAAGATCGTCCGTATCCGCCTTATTGCCTGCAAGCTTGCCGCAAAATCCATAGATGGCTTTGCCATGAACCTTGATAAGCTCGCTAAGCTCTTCGATATCCAAGTAGCTACTCCTTTCCGAATGGCCATTCACCTTTATATTGTAATAATCTCGCGATCGGTTCACTACGTTCTGCTTGAAAGACGGAGCAAGGCCGTCGTTCCCGCATTGAAACTGTGGTTCGCATATGCCACAATGAAGAAAGAGGCGTCTTTGCCCTGTCGCACGACCCACTTTTAGCATCGGAGGTTAATATCGATATGAGAACGATACCACTCGGCACCAGTACATTAGAAGTTCCGGCCATCGCGATCGGATGTATGCGCATCGGGTCGTTGGATAAGAAGGAGGCGGAGCATTTCGTCCGCACGGCGCTCGAAGAGGGGGCGAATTTCTTCGACCATGCGGATATTTACGGGAAGGGCAAATGCGAGGAAGTGTTCGCGGAAGCGGTCGGGATGAACCCCGGCGTTCGCGACAGCCTGATTCTGCAATCGAAATGCGGCATTCGCCCCGGCATGTTCGACTTTTCCAAGGAGCACATTGTGGAATCCGTCGACGGGATTTTGAAGAGACTGCGCACCGATTATTTGGACGTGCTGCTGCTGCACCGCCCGGATACGCTCGTCGAGCCGGAAGAAGTGGCGGAAGCGTTTGATCTGCTGGAAAGCTCGGGCAAGGTGCGCCATTTCGGCGTCTCCAACCAAAACCCGATGCAAATTCAACTGCTGCAAAAAGCGGTGAAGCAGCCGATCGTCGCCAATCAGCTGCAGCTCAGCATTACGAACGCCACCATGATCTCGCAAGGGTTCAACGTCAACATGGAGAACGGCTCCGCGGTGAACCGCGACGGCAGCGTACTCGACTTCTGCCGGCTGCACGACATTACGATCCAGCCGTGGTCGCCGTTCCAGTACGGATTTTTCGAAGGCGTGTTTCTGGGAAATGACAAATTCCCCGAGCTGAACCGTCAAATCGACGAGGTGGCCGCCAAGTACGACGTGTCCAATACGACGATTGCCGTCGCCTGGCTGCTTCGTCATCCGGCGAACATGCAGCCGGTCATCGGTACGGCCAATGCCGAGCGTCTCAAGCAATGCTGCCAAGCGGCCGATATTCGTCTGACGCGCGAAGAGTGGTACGCGATCTATCGCTCGGCTGGAAACGTGTTGCCGTAACCATCGAAGACGACATAGCAAGAGCCTTTAAACACGAGGAAGTCTTAGTGTTTAAAGGCTCTTTGTCGTTATGGAGCCGCAGGGCGTCCCCGACCTTTAAAAACCCCACCTTATTTCTAAAGTTCCCACATTGTAAGGAGAATGGGAAATCGTGATAATAAAATCATCATCCAATCCATCACTATAAGGGGGATAAACGAATGATGAAAAAGAAAACGGCACTCCAAGCCCTGCTCGCAAGTACGCTGGCCGCGAGCTTGACCGCTTGCGGATCCGGAAGCACCGCCAGTACGGACGGCAATTCCGCTTCAACTCCCGCTGCCGGCGGCAACGATAAAAAAGGCGAAACGATCACCATTACTTTCCAAAACATTTATCCGGACCCGACCGAGCCGAAGAACGCCATGCTCAAGAAGATCGTCGCCGATTATCAATCCAAAAACCCGAAAATCAAGATCGAGCTCGACACGCTGAACACCGACCAGCAGAAGCTCAAACTCAAAACGCAAGCCGCTTCCAAGGAAGTACCGGATATCACGATCGTAAACCCTGCGGCACAAATGAAGCCTTTCGTCGATGCCGGACTGTTCGCTCCGCTAAACGACATGGTCGCGCAAAACGGATTAAAGGATACGTTCCAAAGTTCCATTCTGGACTCTTACACCTTCAACAACAATCTGTACGCGCTGCCTGACGGCAACAACATCGGCGTTGTCTACTACAACAAAGAGCTGTTCAAGCAGGCTGGCGTCGAAGTGCCCAAAACGTTCGAGGAAATCGTGGACGTGGTCAAGAAATTGAAAGCAAAAAACATTCAGCCGTTTGCGATCGGGGAAAAGGATTCCTGGACTGGTTCCTTCTTGTTCATGAACATTCTGCTCCGTACGAACGGCGGTCCCGGCTTCCTGCAAAGCGTTCTGGATGGCAAGAAGACATTCACCGATCCTGCATTCACCGATGCAGTAGACAGCTTCCAGGATCTTGTTCAAGCAGGCGCATTCCAGGAAGGCGCGACTTCCTTCGATTATAACGCGGGCGAGAACCTGTTCAAAACCGGCAAAGCCGCTATGTACTATATGGGAACTTGGGCAACGGGCGCCATCGAGACCTCTTCGGTCAACGGCAAAGTCGGCGTATTCAAATTTCCGACGGTCAAGGGAAAAGGAAATCCGGACGAATTCATGCTCGCGCCGGGCAGCGCCTTCGCCGTGTCGGCTAACAGCAAGCATTTGAAGGAAACGAAGGACTTCTTGAACTATTTCATGCTGAACTTCCCGAAAGAAGCATTCACGGCGAAGGGAGCGGTCGGTCTGGCCCAAAAGGTGGACGGCGACTTCAAAGCGGCCGGTTACTCCGATATGGCGATGGAAGTTTTGGGGCTTTTCAAGCAAGTCAAGGGCGGCGACCTGGCGTTCGACAATACGATGAACCCGGGAACGGCTCAAGGGCATCTGACGAGCATCCAAAACTTGTTCGTACAGAAGAAGAACGCTCAGGATGTTGCCAAAGAACATCAAACCGCTTACGAATCGAACAAAAAATAAGAGCTCTCAGCCGGATCGAAATCGCTCCTTTACCAGGCGGGTAGGGCGGCGGTTTCGATCCTCTTCATGTCGATAAAGCTCAAGAAAGGAGGGGGAAGCCAAGTGAACGTATTACGCGTCTCCAAATGGACCATTGCGGCTTTCGTTCTGCCTTGCCTGCTGCTCTATGTCAGTCTGGTCTTCGTTCCGATTCTCGTCTCCATGTACAGCGGTCTGCTCGATTGGAACGGGATCGGGGAATCTACATTCATCGGTCTTGACAATTTCAAGACGTTGTTGACCGCGGATCCCGTATTCTGGTCGTCCTTTCGCCGTACGTTCCTATTTGCCGTGTTCTCGATGGCTGAAATTCCGATAGCTCTGTTCGTCGCTATGCTGCTCAGCCGCTTTATCAAAAAACCGAACTTCCTGGTAGCGAGCTACTTCCTGCCGGTTATCCTCTCTGTCGTGATCGTCGGCCAGCTCTGGAAAACGATCTATAACCCGGCGGCCATGGGCGGGATGCTGAACCAGGTTCTCGATCTGCTGAACCTCGGAAGCTGGAAAAGATCGTGGCTGACCGACCCGGCCATTGCGATGTATTCCCTGTACTTCGTAGCTTTGTGGCAATACTTGGGCTATCATACGCTCATTCAATTTACCGGCATCCAGAACATCCCGGCCGATATTTATGAAGCGGCCAAGATCGATGGCGCCGAAGGACTGAAAGCGGACTGGTACATCACGTTTCCGATGAACGTTCCGATTTTCAAAATTTCGATCGTACTGGCGTTCATCGGCTCTCTGCAAGCTTTCGACATGATCATGGTCATGACAGGCGGAGGCCCGGCCCATGCGACCGACGTCATCTCGACGCATATGTACAACATGTCCTTCTTGTCCATGAAATACGGCTACGGCAGCGCCATCGCGGCTTCCCTGGTTATCGTATGCTTGATCGCGACCATGGTGATCAATCTGTTCTTCAACCGGCTCGAACGCAAATTTTCGTAGAAAGGAGAGTGTTCTCTCTTATGCAGCCGATATCCCGATCCGCAACGATCCGACCGGCCGTCCGGGCGAGAGGCAGTCGCTTCTCCTTCACGAAAGCGCTCGTCCTCATCTTCTTGTCTGCGCTGGTCGTTACTCAGCTGTATCCGCTGCTTTGGCTCGTTCTGTACTCGCTGAAGAGCAATGAGGAGATTTTATCCGGCGCCTTCTTCGCGCCTCCTTCTTCTCCTCAGTGGAAAAACTTCACCGATGCGATCCAGGCCGGCCACTACTTTCAATATTTGAAAAACAGCTTATTCGTGACTACGTTGACCATGGCGGGAGTTTTGCTGCTGAGCACGCTGGCCTCGTTCGCCATCAGCCGGTTCAAGTGGAGATACGGGCAAGCCGTCATGCTGGTTTTCCTGATCGGCCTGATGATTCCGCTGCAGGCGACTTTGCTGCCGCTTATGATTATTTTCAAAAACATGGGCATTCTCAATACGCATCTATCGATCATCCTGCCTTACATGGCGTTCCAGACGCCGATCGCCGTCTTCATCATGAGCGGATTCATGAAATCGATCCCTGCGGAAATCGAAGAATCGGCCGTTATGGACGGCGCGGGCATCATGCGGATTTTCGTCAACATCACCCTGCCGATCTCGGTTCCGCCGATGATGACCGTCAGCATTCTGACCTTTATCAATATATGGAACGAATATATTCTTGCAGCTACGTTCATCTCCGCGGAACGGTTAAAAACGCTGCCGTTCGGCGTGAACAGCTTCGTCAGCCAATACTCGGTCAACTACGGAGCGATCGGAGCATTCCTCGTCCTCGGGGCGCTGCCGGTTATCCTCATTTACTTCTTGCTTGCGGACAAAATTACAAAAGGGATGGTGGCGGGAGCGGTCAAAGGGTAAGCGGCCGCCCGCTTTTTTTGCGCTTCCATTATGTTACAATAGCGGGAGGGAGTGTGAGGAGGGGAGAGCCTCATGAGACGGAGCCTGAATTCCATTCATAGCCGGCTGTTTCTGCTGTTTCTGGCCTGCATGCTCATTCTGCTGTTTGTGGTAAGCTTTCTATACGACAGAAAGACGACCGAGATCATTCACGACAAAATCAGCGATCTGGCGGAAAAAAATATTTCGCAAACCGTCGGACTGTTCGACTTGCTGCTGCAGGGTTATGACAGCGTTACTAAATCATTGAACAGCAACTATGAGATGCTGCGTCTCATCGAGGAGCGCGATGCGAGCAAGGAAGAGGCTGTCAGCGTCATCAACGAGCGCACGGTCACGAACATTATCGGCGCGATCTATTATTCGCGGGACGATATCGTCGGTATCCACATCATTACCAATGGCGGCAAAAATTACAGCTACGAGCGGCGCTTCGCCCGCGTCATGGACGCCAACTACTTCACCTCGGACTGGTACCAGAAGCTTACGAGCTCCTCCGGCGAAATGGTTTGGCTCGGCCTGTATCCCGATTCGGTCATCAACCAGTTCAGCGAGGACCCGGTGTTCGTCTTCGGGCGCAAGCTGTTCGACCTGAGCGAGCATAAGGAGATTGGGGTCATGCTGATCGAAACGGATCCCCGGCCGATTGTTGCGGCGCTCTCGAACGTTACGATCAGCCCGAACAGCCGGGTCTATATTATCGACCGCCAAGACAGGATCATCGCCTCGACGGATCAGGCGAAGCGCCCTTCTTTAAGCGGCCTTCCCCGTCCGGAAGCGGAGAATATCGTCGTCGACAACGGGACCGACCAGCTCATTGTCGCGGCCAACGCCAAGCTGTCGGACTGGACCGTCTATGGCCTGACCCCCAAAGAGGATATCGACGCCCAGGTCGTCAAGACCCGCAACTATTTGCTGATCGTGGTCCTGGCGCTTGTGCTGGTCGCGACCGCTCTCGCCACGCTGATTTCCCGCAGCATGTCCTCGCCGCTCAAGCTGCTGATCCGCGAGATGAGGCAGGTCGAGATGGGGAATTTCAACGGCTCGGTCAAAGTCAAATCGTTCGACGAAATCAACTCGCTTGTTTCTTCCTTCAACCGGATGGTGTACCGGATGGACGAGTTGATCGAACGGATCAAGCTGGCCTCCATCAGTGAAAAAAACGCGGAGCTGCATGCTTTGCAGTCGCAGGTCAATCCGCATTTTCTATATAACACGCTGGATATGATCTATTGGATGCTCGACGAGCAAGAGAACGACCGGCTGGGGCGGGTGATTCTGGCATTATCGCAGATGTTCCGCTACAGCAGCGACTGGGAGGAAGCGTCCAAGACGACGCTGCGCCAGGAGCTGGAGCAGATGCAGCACTACATGACCATTATCGAGAACCGATTGGCCGGCCGGGTGCGAACGGAAATCCGCGTAGAGCCGGAGTGGCTGGATATTCCGCTGCCCAAGATGACTATTCAGCCGGTGATCGAGAACGCCGTCAAGTACGGATTGGAGCCGCTGCATGAGCGTGCGGGCGAGGTGCGCGTCTATACGGAAGCGGACGACGACGAGCTGCGTATCGTCATCCAGGATAACGGAGTAGGCATCGATCCGGACGTGCTGGAGAAGATACGCGCTTCGTTTCTAGGGGATACGGCGCCGACGGACGCGTCAGAGGGAGCAGCTCCCGTACGGATTGGCGGAAGCCCGGACAGTTTAGGCCCGAGTCCCCTCGAAAACGGACCTGCCGCCCTGTCGTCGCCCGGCAGAGCGCGCCGCGGAATCGGACTGACGAATGTCCATCGCCGGATGACTCTGATGTTCGGAGACGCATACGGACTTCAAGTCCGGAGTATTCGGGGGGAAGGAACGACGGTTGTCCTGACGATGCCGCTGCCCGCAAAGGAGGTTAGGCTCGATGATTCAGATCCTGATCGTAGACGATGAACATGTGATCCGCGAAGGCATCCAGCGGACGCTGCATAACCGCTTTTCCGAGTGTCGTATTCATCTCGCGGCCAATGCGGAGCAGGCGATCGCGCTGCTGCGCGAGCATCGCATCCATATCGTGCTGACGGATATTCTTATGCCCGGCATGACGGGACTCGAGCTGATGAAGGTTTCCCGTCACCGGCATCCTCAGCTCAAATGGGTCGTCATCTCGGCTCACTCCGAGTTCGCCTACGCCCAGGAGGCCGTCCGGCTCGGCGCCAAGGACTACCTGCTCAAACCGATCGGCAAGGAAGCGCTTGGCGACATGATCGAGAAGCTGAGCGCCGATATCAGCAAGGAAACGGCGCAGACGGAGGAAGCGGAGCTGCTCAAGCGGAATCGCAAATATTTGCAGGAGGCCGTCTTCCAGCGCTTCGCGGCCGGGCTCGATACGGGCCGCATCGATATGGGCGCGATGATCGAGCATCATCCGCATTTTCATTTGATCATGATCAAGATGGAGGCCGACCGTGCGGTTCGGCTGGAGCTGTATATCATCGAGAACGTGCTGTCGGAGCTGATCGAACGGTACGGCGCCGGCTTCGTCACCGTCCACGACAGCCGCAGCCTGCTCGGCCTCGTCACGCTGCATGGCGAAGCCCGGCTTGCCGGGCTGCTCGGCGAGCTGCGCAGCCACCTGATCAGTTATTTGCGGGTGCCGTTCCAGATCATGCATACCGAGCGGATCGACCGATTCTCGGCGGTGCCCGAGGAGGTGCAGCGTATGCGTCAGGCATCGACGACGCAGATCTACGAGCACCATGCGACCGGGAGCGGAGAACGCTCCGTCGAGGTGGCGCAGCAGTACATGCGGTCACATTATCAGGACGATTTGTCGCTGGAGAAGGTGGCGGCGATCGTGTACCTCAACCCGGTCTATTTCAGCCAGCTCTTCAAGCAGAAGACCGGGCAGGGCTTCAAGGAATACGTCATCCAGCTTCGGCTGGAAAAGGCGAGGCTGCTGCTGGCAAATCCCAAGCGCAAGCTGGCCGACATCGCCGAGCTCATCGGCTATCAGGATGTGCGGCATTTCGCGCAGGTGTTCCGCAAGCGGTATGGCGTCACTCCGTCGGAATATCGGCAGGAAGCGGCGCATGAGGCCGGGGCGAAGGCGGACGATATAGGGTAGGGCTGGAGTTAGTTGCTATTGCGCTCATGATGGCAAGCATGCAAAGAGGAGAAGGCGGACCTTCTCCTCTTTGCAAATTTTTAACGTTTAAAGAAAGTTTATCTTCGTTCTTATTTTTTTCTGTATCCATCGCCTTGACCGCTATGCCAACCGCCATGCGATCCGCCATGCGATCCGCCATGCGATCCGCCATGCGATCCGCCCTGCATTCCGCCCTGCATTCCGTCATGCGTTCCGCCCTGCATTCCGCCCTGCATTCCGTCATGCGTTCCGCCCTGCATTCCGCTGTGGTGATAATGATGCCCCGTTTGATAATGCCCGTAAGGGTAGCCACCGTACCCGTAGGGGTGGTAATAATGCGGGTGATAACCGTGATGATAATAGGGGTGTACTTGATGCTGGTGTTGACTATAAGGATGGTAAGGGTGATAAGCCATAATAAAGCCCCCTCCTGATGGTTTACAGTCATCATATGATCAAGTTATTTAACAGGATGCTTGCCTGTATGAAATGGGCGGATGTTGGACCGGGATAGGCGGGGGCGCTATTGACTGCTACATTGTACTAGTGTAATAATACAATAGTGTGAAGAAAGCGGGTGAATGCGCGTGCTGAATTTTTATGAGCTTAAGCTCAACAACCGGGAGGCCGTTTATGTACAAGTCGTTATGTACGTAAAACGGCAAATTATGCTTCGCAGGGTGGTGTCGGGAGACAAGCTGCCGTCCAGACGGGAGATCGCCGCGCAGCTTAATATAAACCCCAATACGGTTCAAAAGGCGTTTAAGCTCATGGAAGATGAAGGCTTTGTGCGCACAAGCAGTACGCAGGGCAGCGTCATTTTCGTCGATGAGGCTATTTCGGCCCGAATCGAGGCGGAGCTCACCCGCAATCTCGTCATATCGTTCATCGAGTCGGCGAAGGACATGCAGCTTTCGTTCAAATCGGTCGTCGAATTGATCAGCGAGCATTGGGAATAATCGGGATACGGATTTTTTTTGCACTTATTGTACTACTATACTAATACAAGGCGAGGTGGTTGTTCTGAAATAAGAAATGAGCTGCCGTCATTACCCGTTTGCGCGGATCGGTTCAGCCGATGTCACTGCAAAGACCAGCGTCCGTTAGACCAAGTCCGACTGACCAATCTTTTTCTAAGTCCGGCGCATGTAGGCGCGCACTGTAAGCGGCGCAAAGACAGCTACAATGGCTGCGGCTCCAATGAGGAAGATGCCGAGATCCGCCCCGATCGTATTCGCGCCTCCCCGGCATCCGGCCGCAGCAAAGTCGCCAGCATCCGAATCGTCGTTGTCTTGCCGGCCCCATTCGGACCAAGCACGCCGTAGATCGAGCCGGCACGAACGTTCAAGTCTACGCCGTCCACCGCCCGATTGTCGCCGAACGTCTTGACGAGCCCTCGAGCTTCCACGGCCCATTCCGTATTGTCCGAACGTGCTTCCTTCCGTGTATTGTCCATCGAGCTTTCTCCTTTTTTCGAACCGTTTTAAGGATTGTGCGTTACCCGCATCCATATATTTGCATTGTAAGGATATATAGCCGGACATGAAACCCTCGTAAGAACGATTTGCCATTCGGTCCGCAGACCGATAAGCCGTAAGCCGGTACATGTTTCTAGGAAACGGGTTATTTGGATTGACAGACGAAGAAGCGGTTGTTAAGATTCAAATAATTAATCATATCGGATTAATAAGGAATGGCCGATACGACAGGGGAGAGACGAACTTGAACATCGAGTGGACTATTCGAGCGGAGCGGCCGCTCGCGGCCGAACACATACTCGAGCCGGCAACGCCAGCCCGCGGCGGTTTCGCTGCGGCAAGCGCTTATGGGCCCGGCTGCGATTGCGAATACGGGAAAAGCAGATGGGCCTGATACCGACGTCTCAAGGCCTGCATCGATTCGCCGCGCGAAAAACGGCCGTTCTCGCGCGATTGTCCGCTTACCGGCTCCGGCTGGTCGGCTTTACGTTTCTGATCGGGGCGCTGCCGCTGCTTGCTATCGGGTACTTCTCGTATCATCTGTTCACCGGAGAGCTTCAGACGAAGGCGGCGCAGACGAACTTGCAGCTGCTCGGCCAAACTCGCGGAGAGTTGGAAAACATGCTGGCCAAAATCGATTACGGAGCGATTCAATTCGCCGGCTCCCCCTATGTGTCGGAATGGATGCGCAAGCCGCTGACCGAGGAAAACTACGAGGCGTATCAAGCATTGGCCGGGATGATGAGCAAGCTCTCCTCCGGCAACCCCGGCATCCGCTCGTTAACTTTGGTCAATCTCGACTACGACTGGGCGATCGACCGTACCCGTTTGAACCGGCTGAGCAGTCTTGCCGGGATGCAGCGGTATGCGGACTACGCGTCGCTGCCGAACGCATCCGCCTGGCTGACCGAATCTTCGGGGGAAGGCGGGAATGCGCTCGTCTTTGTCCGCAAGCTGCCGGTTGCCACGGGCGCGGCGAAGCCTTCCGGATTGCTCGTGGCGGAAATCGATTTGCCGGAGATGGCCAGACGGTTAAGCGAGAAGAACATCGGGGCGATTTTGGACGCGGATTACCGGACGCTTCTCGGCGCCGCCGAAACGCCGAAGATGAAGGAGCCGCTCGAAGCTTCCGTGCGCAAGTTCGTTTCCGACCGTCCGGACATGCAAGGAACGTTCCGGATCGGCGACGACGGTTCCATAGGCGTCATGTACACGCGTTCGCCGTATACGGGCTGGACGATCGTTTCCGTTTACTCCTTGCACGAGCTGCGGCGCGACGCGAGCTCCATCGGATGGATGACGCTTGCGGCATGTTTGGCTTTACTGGCCGTTACGGCGGCGTTCGTCTGG
Source organism: Paenibacillus hodogayensis (assembly GCF_039536325.1). Taxonomy (NCBI): domain Bacteria; kingdom Bacillati; phylum Bacillota; class Bacilli; order Caryophanales; family Paenibacillaceae; genus Paenibacillus; species Paenibacillus hodogayensis. The sequence goes on along the minus strand of NZ_BAAAYO010000001.1, from coordinate 1,166,734 downwards.
TTCGGCTCAAAAAAGATGTACCGTCCGGTCAAAAAGCTGCACGATATTCTCGCGCAAGCGGGACGAGCCGCCCCCGGCCCGGATCGAGGAAGGTTCCGGGACGATTTCGGACAGATCGAGCAAGGGGTGGCGCATCTGATGAATGCGGAATCGCAGATGCGGCGGCAGGTTGCCGTCGTGCTTCCGCAGGCGAAGGAGTTGTTCGCTCTCCAGCTCTTTACCGGTCAGTTGCAGAAGGAGCAAGCGGAGGAGAAACGGCGCCTCCTGGAGCTTCCCGGCGCCTGGGAACGGCTCGCCGTGTTCGCGCTCCAGTTCGAGCCCGCGAGCGACGCAGCCGTCTCGATCGACCGGGACGTCATCTTGTTCGCCATCGGCCGGCTCGTCGAGGAAACGCTGCCGGCCGGCGAATATTTGAAGCCGGTCTTGCTCGGCCGGACGCAGGCTGTACTGATGATCCAGCCGGACGGAACGGAGGAAGCATGGAGGACGGAGCTTAGCAGGCGGGGCGAAGCGATTCGGGTTCGGGCGGCCGAAACGCTCGGCGTTCAGGCGAGCATCGGCGTCAGCCGTCCGTTTCACTCGCTCGGAGAAGCGACGAGGGCTTACGCAGAAGCGTCGGACGCTTTGTCGTGCCGGCTCCGCTTCGGCCCCGGCGTCGTCGTCCATTACGACGAGACGGAATCCGACGGACACCGTCCGCTGGCCGATTACCCGGAGCCGCTCGAGCGGCAGCTTCTGGAGGCGGTCCGCATGTCCCGCCGCGACTGGGCCGACGAGGCTCTGAACGCGTTTTTTCGTTATTTGGTCGAGCGCGACGTATCGCCGGGGCAGTTTCATTACATGACGCTCCGGCTGCTGTCCGGATTGCTGGACTTGATACGCGGGGAAGCGGCCTTTTTGCGCGATTTGTTCGGCGGCCGGGCGGCGCTGGAGCGGCTGGCGCAGGCGGAGTCGGTCGAGGAGAAGAAGGAATGGCTTCGGCTTGAGGTGCTCTATCCGGTTGTCGAGCTGCTCGCCGCGCGAATCGAGGAGCAGCACGACAGCATTACGAAGGATACGCTGAAGATCATCCACGAACGGTTCGGCACCGAGCTGACGCTCGAAAGCTGCGCCGCGCAGCTTCATTTTCATCCGAACCATGTCGGCCGCGTGTTCAAAAAATCGCTTGGCGTTTCGTTCAGCGATTATTTGGCGCAATACCGGCTGGGCTTGTCCAAACGGTGGCTGACGGAAACGGACTGGAAAATCGGCGACATTTCCGCCAAGCTCGGCTACAACAGCTCCGCCGCATTCGTCCGCTATTTCCGCAATATGGAAGGAGTGACGCCGGGCGAATACCGGAAGAAGACGCAGGCGGCGCCGCGTTCCGAGCCCGGGCCGGCTGCTCCGGCGACCTAATATCGCGTACGCCATAAGGCGCGCCAATCGGAAATCGATTCGGCGCGCCTTATTTGTCATTGGACAGCATGGGGAAGGGCGACGCCGGACGGCGCGTCCGTCATCCGCGCGTCTATCCTGAACAAAGCATGCAGAGAAAGAGCGGGTTGCGAAATGGATACGACCGGCGAAAAACGGTCTACAGAGCTGCATTATTCCGGGCGGAATAGGTTGTTTAAGGGATGTGGACGATTGAGCGCAAGCGTCCTTATAATCGGCGTAAGCGATGCAGCTCTTCGATCGGACTGCCGAAGAAGGGGCATGCGGATTGCATCGAAAGCATCACGAGCGGGAGCTTCGACCCGCAAACGGGAGGACCTATGACGATTTTCAGGAAGTTGGCCAAGGACAAGCTGCTCTATCTGATGCTGCTGCCGGGCGCGGTGTACTTCGCCGTGTTCAAATATGCGCCGATGTGGGGCGTGTTGATGGCTTTTCAAAACTACATGCCGCATCTTGGCTTTTGGAATAGCCCATGGGTCGGCTTCAAGCATTTCGAGCGTTTTTTCGGCGAGCCGGAGTTTTGGCGGCTGTTCCGCAACACGCTGCTGCTCGGGGTGTACAACATCGCTTTCTTTTTCCCGCTGCCGATCGTATTCGCCCTGCTGCTGAACGAGGTGAGGCAGGCCGTATACAAGAAGTTCGTACAAACGCTTGTGTACATTCCGCACTTTGTGTCGTGGGTCGTGATCGTCGGGGTGTATTACATCTTCTTCACTACCGAAGGCGGGCTTGTCAACGAGCTGATCCGGGCGTTCGGCGGGCAAGAAGTCGCTTTCCTGATGGAGCCCGGCTGGTTCCGTACGCTGGTGACGTCGCAGATTATTTGGAAAGAAACGGGCTGGGGCACGATCATTTTTTTGGCGGCTCTCGCGGGCGTCGACCCGGGGCTGTACGAATCGGCCCGAATGGACGGCGCGAACCGGTGGAGGCAAATGTGGCACATTACACTGCCGGCGATACGCAGCACGATCATCATCCTGCTTATTTTACGGCTCGGCCATTTTTTGGACTCGCATTTTTCACAAATTTTTCTCATGCTCAACGCACTCAACCGCGAGGTGGGCGAAGTGTACGACACGTACGTCTATACCGCTGGCCTGCAGCGCGGCCAATTCAGCTATACGACGGCCGTCCAGCTGTTCAAAAACGGCGTCGGGCTCCTGCTGGTCGCAGCGGCCAACCGGCTGGCCAAAAGATTCGGGGAAGAGGGGGTGTACTGATCGATGGTGGAGGATCGCACCTTGCCCGGTCGCTTGTTTGACGCGGTCAACCGCGCCGTATTGCTCCTGCTCGCGCTGGCGGCCGTGTTTCCGTTCGTCTACGTGGCGGTTCATTCGTTTTCCGATTCGGAAGGGCTGCTGCCGCGAGGCTGGACGCTGGACGCCTACCGCTACATTTTCTCGACCCGTACGCTTCCCAGGGCGCTGCTCGTATCGGTCGGCATCACGGTCGTCGGAACGCTGCTGTCGCTTGCGCTTACCGCGCTGACGGCTTATCCGCTTTCGCGCAAAGCGCTTGCCGGCCGGAGAATCGCCTTGTTTCTCGTGTTATTTACGATCTTGTTCAGCGGGGGCATGATTCCGACCTATTTTGTCGTGAAAAACGTCGGCCTGATCGACAGCTACTGGGCGCTGGTCGTTCCCGGAGCGATCAGCTCGTTCAATCTGATCGTGATGAAAAACTTTTTCCAGCAGCTGCCGGAAGGCCTCGAGGAGGCGGCCAAAATTGACGGGGCGAGCGAGTTCGGCACGTTTTTCCGCATCGTGCTGCCGTTGTCGACGCCCGCGCTCGCCACCTTCGCTTTGTTTTACGCCGTAAGCAACTGGAACGAATACGTCGACGCGGTGCTTTATATCAACAGTACGGCCAAATGGCCGATACAGGTGCTTATGCGCAACATGATCATGATGGCGGGCAGCAGCATCGGCGATTCGTCGGAGCTCGCCGGGGGGCTCGTGCCGCCGAAATCGATTCGGATGGCGGTCATCGTCGTATCGACAATTCCCATATTGCTCGTTTACCCGTTTCTGCAAAAACATTTCGCCCAAGGCTTATTGCTGGGCTCGGTGAAAGGATGAACGCATGTGAAGCCCCATATCGTCTGGATCAGCTGCGATCAGCTGCGCGCCGACTGGCTCGGCATAGGCGGCCATCCGGTCGTCATGACGCCGCATATTGACGAGCTTGCTTACGAAGGCGTCCGGTTTCAGGCCGCCATGAGCGAATGCCCGACTTGCGTGCCCGCGCGCCGGATTATGATGACCGGACGCAATCCGTACGGCGTGAACATGAACAAAAACCGCGAAAGCCAGCCGTTTTCCGAAGGGCCGAAGCTGGCGGAACTGCTTGCCCGGGCGGGCTATCAAACGTTCGCCGCCGGCAAGCTGCACACGTCGCCGAAGCGAAACCGGATCGGCTTCGAGGAGGTGCAGCTGAACGAGGAAGGCCGCGTCGACCATATCGGCTGGAAGGACGACTACGAACGGTTTCTCGACGATAACGGCTGGTCCCACGTGCGCTACACGCACGGTCTCGGCAACAATCAGTACGGGGCGCGGATCGATCCGCTTCCGGAGCGGCTGACGTCGACCCATTGGACGGCGCAAAAAGCGATGGAATTTATCGAGCGGCGCGATCCGACGAGACCGTTTTTCCTCCACCTGTCGTTCGACAAGCCGCATCCGCCGCTCACACCGCCGCAGAGCTACTACGATCTGTACCGTGACGCCGTCATGCCGGAGCCGGTCGTCGGCGAATGGACCGAAAGCAAGCTGCCGAGCCGGGTCCGCTTCATGCGGCTTCGCCACAATTACGAGCAGTGGCGGGAGCATCCGCTTATGGTCCAGCAGACGCTGAAGGGCTACGCTGCCTTGATCACCCATATCGACAGCATGATCGGGGTATTTCTCGGAACGCTGCGGGAGCACAAGCTGCTGGACGATACGCTGATCGTGTTCACCAGCGATCACGGGGACAACTTGTTCGATCACGGCACGTTTGCGAAAGGGGATTTTTTCCGCGGCTCGGCCAGCATCCCGTTTATCGTCCGGCCGCCGCGGCCACGCGGCGAAGCGGACCGGTTTGCGCGGGGGAAGACGGACCGCGAATCGCCGGTCGCCCTGATGGACGTGATGCCGACGCTGCTCGACGCATGCGGCATCCCCATCCCCGAATCGGTCAGCGGCACAAGTTTGCTGCCGCTGCTGGGGAGAGAAGCGACCGGCACGTTCCGGCCGTATACGTGCGGGGTTTGCGGCACGGTATATGCCGTAAGCGACGGCGCGACCAAGTACATTTGGTACAGCGAAGACGATCTTGAGTTTTTGTTCGACGTTCGCGAAGATCCGAACGACTGCCGCGATCTCGCCGGCGATTCGGCTTACCGGGAGGCGCTCGAGACGCAGCGCGGCCGGCTGCTCGCCTGGCTGGAAGAGCATGGCGATCCGCATGCGGCGGCCGGCCGGCTGCAGCCGATCGCGTACGATTGGCGGCTCGACGAGGCGCATGCGACGACAAGCTGGAATAACCGGGGAAGACATTGAAAAAAGAGGGGGAACTCCAATGAAAAACCGACTGCCTTATGCAAAAAAAACGACCGTCCTCATCTCCTCGCTGGCGATGCTGGGCACTCTGCTGACCGCCTGCGGCGGGGATGCGTCTCCAAAAGGGGAGGCGAAGAGCCCAGGCGCCGCAGCGTCCAACGAGCCGCTCAAGCTGTCGGTGCTCGTCAATTATATCGGCGAAGCGCCGCAGCCCGGCAACGAGGTGCAGAAGACGATCGAAAAGCTGACGAACAGCGACCTCGACATCCAGTGGCTGACCGACATCAAGGAGAAGCTGCCGGTGATGGTCGCATCCGGCACGCTGCCGAAGGTCGTGTCGGTGACGAACAGCCAGCTTAAGCTGCCTTATATGGTCGCGGCGATGCGCGGGGGCACGTTCTGGAACTTGACGCCTTACTTGAAAGACTACCCGAACTTGGCGGCGATCGATCCGCTCATTTACCAGAACACGTCGCTGGACGGCCAAGTCTACGGGCTGCCCGCCGTTCGTCCGGTCAGCCGGGGGGCGATCACGTACCGCGCCGACTGGTTCAAGAAGCTCGGGCTGCGCGAGCCGCAAACGCTTGACGACTTTTACGTCGTTCTGAAGGCGATCGCGTCCGGCGATCCCGACGGATCGGGCAAAGCCGACAAATACGGCTACCTCGAATTCAAATCGCTCGGCATCGTCGACCGCGTCGCCATTTGGCTCGGGGCGCCCAACGATTGGGGCATCGCGGACGGCAAGCCGGTGTACGCGCCGACGACCGGCGCCTATCTCGAATCGCTGAGATTCGTCAAAAAGCTGTACGACGAGAAGCTGATCAACCGCGATTTCGCCGTGATGGAGAAATCGGCTTGGGAGGCGGCTTTTCTCCAGGGCAAAGGGGCGATGCTGTCCAACATTACGGACACGCCGTTCAAGCTCGAGGAGCAGCTGAAAAAGACGAATCCGCAAGCGGAGCTGAACATGTTCAACCGGCTGCCCGGCTTGAAGGGCGGTCCGGCCAAAGCGGAGAACGGCTCCAACGGCATTTTCTCGATTCCGAAATCGAGCGTCAAGACGGAGGCGGAACTGAAGCGGATTCTTGCCTTTTTCGACCGGCTTGGCGGTCCCGAATTGTCTACGCTGTTCAAGTGGGGACTCGAAGGCAAGCATTACAAAATCGAGAATGGCCAGCCGGTCTACATCGATGCGAAGCTGTATAATCTCGAAGTATTTCCTTACCAGAAGCTGATGGCCGCGGACGACGCCAAAGCGCTCAAGGGCAGCGAGCCGCCGCTTGTCGCCAAGGGGGCCGAGCTGAACAAGGACAATGCGAAGCATGCGGTCGCGAACGCAGCCGAGGCGCTCGTATCCGAAACGTATGCGGAAAAGGGCGGCCAGCTCGACAAGCTGATCGAGGACGCCAAGACGAAATTCGTCATGGGCAAAATCGACGAGGAAGGCTGGAGGCAGGCGCTTGAGCAGTGGCGCAAATCCGGAGGCGACCAGGTGACGGAAGAATATGCGGCTGCCTATGCCAAAGTGAAGAAATGACGGACGCGCGCCCGAATATTTTGCTGATCATGGCCGACCAGCTTCGGAGCGATTGGCTCGGATGCGCGGGCAACGCGGGCGTGGACACGCCCCATATCGATTCGCTCGCCGCGCGCGGAGTCCGTTTTGCCAAAGCGTCGTGCACGTCCCCGGTATGCGCGCCGAGCCGGGCGTCCCTCGCCTCGGGCCTGCTGCCGCACCGAACCGGCGTCCTGCACAACAAGCACAACTACCCGCGCGACTGCCCGACTTATTATCAGGCGCTGCGCGGGGCGGGCTATCGGGTCGGCGTCGTCGGGAAAACCGATCTGCACAAGGCCGATCATGACTACGGAGCCGACGGGGATTTGCCGCTGCTGTACCATTTCGGGTTTACGCAGCCGCATGAGACGGAGGGCAAAGGCAATGCCTCCAAGCCGGCGGCGTCGTCGGAGGCGGGCGAATTTCGTCTCGCCGGGCCGTACCAGCGGTACTTGCGGGACAAAGGACTGCTCGAGCCGTTTCTGGACGACCGGAAGCGGCGGAGCCGGCAGTCCGTCTGGCATGCCGATCCGTGCCCGCTCGATCCCGCGGACGTTCACGACAGCTATATCGGACGCAAGGCGTGCGAATGGATCGAGCGCGTAAACGGCGACGCGCCATGGCACTTGTTCGTCAGCTTCGTCGGCCCGCACAATCCTTGGGATGCGCCGGAGAGCTATGCTTGCCGCTATGCGGAGCGGGAGTATCCCGAATCCGTCGGCCCCGAAGCGGACGGAAAGCCGGAGGCGGTCCGCCTCCGCATGGAGAAGCAGTCGCGGGAGCTGACACCGGAAGGACTGCTGCGGGTCAAACGGCATTACGCCGCGGCAATCCGGCTGATCGACGATTGGGTCGGACAGCTACTGGAGCGGATTGAGCGAAAAGGCTTGACGGACCGGACGATCGTCGTGTTTTGCGCCGATCACGGGGAAATGCTGGGCGATCACGGCCTGTTTTTGAAGACGGTTCATTACGAAGGGGCGCTGCGCGTCCCGCTCATTGTCGCCGATCCCCGGCGCGGCCATCCGGGGGCGGTCAGCGACGCCTTGGTCGAGCTGAACGACTTGCACCCGACGATGCTGGATTGGGCGGGGGCGGAATACGCCGCCTCCCGCCTGGACGGCAAATCGCTGCTGCAGGTATTGACGGACCCGGGGCGGGCGCATAAGGCTTACCAGGTTAGCGAGCTGCTGAACAGCCGGATGATCGCCGACCGGTCCTACAAATATATCGAAACGTACAATGACAAGCCGGAGCTGTACGATCTGGAAGCCGATCCGGGGGAGCGGACGAATGTGGCCGAGGAGCGGCCGGAGGTGGCAGCGAGAATGCTGAGAATGCTCAAGGAGGCGTGCAAATAGACGTGCAAACAGGCGTGGAAACGGAACGTCAGGGAACGTTAGGCGGCGAACGGCCGAACGTGCTATGGATATTGTGCGATCAGATGAGGGCCCAGGCGACAAGCATATACGGCGATTCGAACGTGTCCACGCCGGAAATCGACCGGCTGGCCAAGGAAGGGGTCCGCTTCGTCGGCGCGGTATCGGGCACGCCATGGTGCACGCCGTTCCGGGGAGCGCTGCTGACCGGCCAATATCCGCACCAGTCGGGGGTACTCGGCAACTATTACCCGCTTCCTGCGGAAGCGAAAACGATCGCTCATCAGTTCCGGGATCACGGCTACCGGACTTGCTGGATCGGCAAATGGCATTTGGCCGGTCGCGGTACGGATGCGGCGGAGCTTCCTCCCGAGCTTCGCCGGGATTCACGGAGGTTCGTGCCGCCAGAGCGGCGCGGCGGCTTCGAGCATTGGTTCGCTTACGAGAACAACAACAAACCATACGACTGCTGGGTGCATACGCACGAGTCCGCCAGCGGGGAAGCGTATCGGCTGTCCGGATACGAAACCGACAGCTTGACGGATCTCGCAATCGACTGGATCGAGAAGCAAACCCGCGGGCAAGACGGAAACGAGAAGCCGTTTTTCGCCGCTCTTTCCGTACAGCCGCCCCATTCGCCGTACGACCTGCCGCCCGGGGCCCAGGGCGCGCGCACGCCGGATTCGATCCGTTTCCGACCGAACGTGCCGGGCGTTGACTGGGTGCGAGAGCAGGCGGCGCGCGAGCTGGTCGGCTATTACGCGGCGATCGAGCGGCTGGACTGGAACGTCGGACGTATTCGGCGGGCGCTGGAAAGACTCGGCATCGACAAGAAGACGTACATCGTCTTTTTCAGCGATCACGGCGATATGCACGGCTCGCACGGACAGTTTCGCAAAAGCTGCCCTTGGGAGGAGGCGGTGCGGATTCCGTTTATTATCGGAGGACCGCCGGACATGTCGGGAGCCGCCAGCATAGCGGACGACCCGCTCAATCACGTAGACATCGCCCCGACGACGCTAGGGCTGTGCGGCATCCCCAAGCCGAACTGGATGGTCGGCAGCGATTATTCCGGGAATGCCACTGGCGTGAAGCCCGCGACCCCGCCTCCGGACAGCGCCTACCTCAGTCTCGTCGTCCCTTCGGGAGTCCGCGATGGACTGGATCGTCCGTTTCGCGGCATCGTCACGCGGGACGGCTGGAAATATGTCGCGCTGGAGCGTCAGCCGTGGCTCCTGTTCCGGTTGACCGACGATCCTTACGAGCAGGTCAACTTGGCACACGTTCGCCGGTATCATCCGTTTCGCGAGCCTTTGCACCGCCGGCTCGCCCAGTGGATCGAGGAGACGGGCGACCGCTTTGCGTTGGAGTAAAGCGGCCGCCCGATTTCCAGGTTGACCTAATCTTCATGGTCAAGCCTTCGCAATCCGCCGGGGCGACGGAGTCCGGACAGCTGGCGCAGCAGCTTCTGCTGCTCTTCGACGGCGCCATGGTCGCCGCACGTATGGACCGCAACACGGACATCGTCATCACAGCCCGCGGCGTCGCGGCCGCGTTGATTGCCGCTGCGCTGGACTTCGGCGAAAGATGATAGCCCGGGAACGCGAAAACCGCCAAACACTTGGAACTCCTTGTGTTTGGCGGTTTAACCGATCAATATTTCTTTCTTAGAACGAATATGGTGCCGCTATAAGCAAGAAGCACGAAAGCAAGAAGGCAAGTTAGAGCAAACGTATATTGCACACCGTTTAATGCGTTAAGCGCATTTGCGAGGAAAATGATCATGTAACCGAGCAGGAAGGAAACGAATCCGGCCATCCCCGCTTTCCCCAATATTTTGTCGCCTCTCTCGTCATTTCCTTCTTTTTTCATAAAACGAATGACGAAAATAAACGTAGCAAGTCCCAAAAACGAAAGAAAAGAACCGATGAAGTTAAGCATTGTACGACCTCCTGTTTTACAATTTGTATTGAAACACTTCGTGAATTTCTTTTCCAAAAACAGAGGCGATTTCAAACGCCAAAATTAAAGAAGGGTTATAACGGTTTGCCTCGATAGAGGCGATGGTCTGTCTGCTAACTCCAACTTGATTGGCCAATTCTTGCTGGGACCATTTCTTTTCAGCTCTGAGAACGGGAATGGTATTGATCAGTTCGCCGTTTTTATTCATTACATGGGGTCACCGCCTATCCTCAAACGAAATGTAATATATTTTTAACATATCGTAATTTATTTTTAACTTATTGTCAATATTATACGACATTCTCTCCGGCATTGTGCTCGCAGATCCACCGATCTCCTTCCAACCATTGAAGCAAAACGTAATAATCGCCCTGCCCAGTGAATATGGGCAAGGCGATTATTTTTTCTATGTGAGAAGACCTCAAACCATGTGGAGATTTGGCTCCTCAAATATGTATTTCTTTAATATGGAGGTCATTGCGCTTGCTTAGGTCGATAAACTCATCGCCGGTTTTAATCAGCGGGGATTCCAGATGATGCGGATTCAAGTAAACGACATCGCCAACTCGGCCATCGGTTAATACGACACGTTCCCCAACGATTTTCCTCATGATATTATCCAGAAACACCGTAACGATGTTCGGGTCCAATTCTCCGAAAATCCCCTTCCTCATCTGAATGACAATTTCATGGAAGGATAGGGGATGGTGGTATGGACGTTTCGAGGACATGGCATGAAAAATATCCGCGACCGCTACAATTTTACTGAACAAATGGATCTTGTCCTCTTTGAGGCCAAAGGGATACCCTTTGCCGTCATTTCGTTCATGGTGCTGCAAGGCGGCGAGAGGGATGCGCGGATTCAATCCGATCGTTTCCTTCAACAGCTCATATCCGTATACGGTATGTTTTTTCACTAGGGCGTATTCGTCGTTCGACAGCTTCCCGGGCTTATTCAATATTTCAACCGGAATTTTAACTTTTCCGACATCATGCAATGTCGCTGCCAGGGAAAGGATGGAAATGTCCGACTCCGTCAAACTCATCCATCTGCCTATTAGCGTAGAGATAATGCCGACGGCGATATTATGCTGATAGGTGTACTCGTCGGTTGCCTTAACCGATTCAAATAATTGAAAAACATTGGAATATGCCGCCGCTTGCTGAACGAATGGCAAAATCTTTTGCCTGATTTCCAAAAGCGGAACTTTACGAGAACTCTCGATGGAATGAAACAATTCCTTTGACGTATCGACAGTTCGCTTCATAGATCGCCTGAATTCCTGATCATCCCCGGTTATAAAAGGAATTAAGGAAGGATCGACGACATGATTTCTTAATAAATGGACATGTTCTTCCGTTATTTTTGTTTTTGCGGGAACGAGGACTGTCCCGTTCGAGTTCGTAATATCGTGTTTGGCGATTTTGCCTATATATTCGTCCATATCCCATTCCTCTCACAAATGTTCAAAGGTGTTGAGCGTAGTTTTTGTCATACTTGTCCCTGTACATCTTACGATCCGCAATCTCGATCAGATCTTTCAGTTCCGTACCCTCATCCGGATAGATGGCGTAACCGATGGAAACGGTAACATCCATGGATATCATTTTCGATAAGGACTTATATTCAAGACGCAGACGGTCTTGCGGTTGATTGATCCAAGACTCGTCCGGATTCGGAACAAGAATCAAAAATTCATCGCCTCCCCATCTAACAATATAATCTGTGACTCTGAACAAATTCTTTAGGACAATAGAAATCCGCTGCAGGACAAAATCGCCCATGGAATGATTGTATTGATCGTTGATTGATTTGAAATTATCGACATCGATTAAGAGAATGATTAGTTTCCGGGATTTTTTGTCGGACAACTGTTTCAGTTTAGGGAAAATAGTAGCCAAGAATCTGCGATTGTAGCTTTCGGTCAATAAATCTTTTTCGGAAAGATACTTAACCTCGTCGTATTGTTTACCCATTCCCCAACCTATAGCTAAGAAGCAGACTGTGGCAATCACATAAATCATATCCAAGAATCCATGAAATACATAGTTATAAAGTAATAAACCGAGAGAACTGGTCACGACAACCAGTAAAGAGATGAAGCGTCCCCTGTATTTCATGCTAGTAGCATCTCCTTGTAAATTTTCCCCATTGTATATCTACTTTAAGTCTATTTCGAATAAAAAAAAACCCCCCGAATGGGGGATGAACTTTTCATTAGATGGTGTTACCGGCTTCTTTTAAGGATAGACTGTTTACACGATCGATCAATTGCCGCAAGCTTGTTTCGTCCGAACCATAATGCCGGACATCCTCTTCAAGCAGTTTGTCGGCCTCGTCTCGAGTGTACGTGAAGCTATAGACCGCGCCGTCATATCGACCCGTGGTGTCTACAATCGAATGAGTTATACTGCCTACGTTATCAATCAGGCTTAAGAGCAGAATGGAATTGCGATAAAAAGCTTCACCTCGTATTGCTCCATCTACTGACACATCAGTCGCGTCATTCATTATATAATGGATGGTCACTCCGTAAGGCTGAGCTGTTGTTTGAAGCTCAAGTCCATTGACCTCCACACCCGCCGGCTTGGGCATTCCGCCAACGAGACCGCCAACCTTTATATGGTTACCCACGTAAAGCGTTTTGTTGTTCATCAGCTTATCCATATGATATCCCGAGTGCAATAGCTGCAAGGGAGGCTGCGAGATTGGCTGGAAAGGCTTCGGATTGGTTGTGCATCCTACAATCAGGGCTGCAATAACGAGCATAGAGCCTGCGACCGTCCAGGAAGAGGGCCGGCGATAAGAAAGAATATTTTTTATTCTGGCCTTCACATGACTCTCTCCGAAAGCGAGCGGACTACCGGTTAGCAACCCGCTTCTGCTTGCGGAAAGCGATAGCAAGGTGGTGGAGTAGCTTTTTTTGATCCGGTCGCCCATTTTGTTCACGACACGCTCATCGCAGGACATTTCCATGTCTTTGCTCATGAGCGCATAAGACAGCCACATCAACGGATTAAACCAGTGGACGATAAGCAGCACAAATGCAAAAGGTTTTATTAGATAATCCCGTCTCGTGATATGCGTCTGCTCGTGCATTAAAATATAAGACAGCTCATGCTCGCTTAAGCCGGTCGGAATGTATATTTTCGGCTTGAGAAAACCGCAAACAAAAGGTGTGGAAATCCGGTCCGTCTCAAAAATATGGTCCTTGACGAGTGTCGCCGTCCGGACTTTGGACAACATGTTCAAGTACGAAGCGACGCTGGAAAGAAGGAGAAGGGCCGCGCCTGTTATCCAGATGATACTTCCGATCCATAGGATGAATGGTAGCGGATTGGCGCTTGTCAGGGGAGTCATCTCTCTTATTGCAGCCTCCACGACCGGAATTTTCTGCATCCCCATATTCTGCGGTACAAGCTCCATGAAGCCTGTGCCGGTTTTGGTCTGAGGCTGAGCCAGCCGCAATATACTGAAGTCTGAAGTGAAGGTGACGGGGAAGACCAGTCTGATGGCTACGACCGACCATAGCATATAGGAAAATAGTTTAGGAACGCGCCTCAAAAGAAGTCTTGCTATGATTACCGCAAGCGCCACGTAGCTTGCCGTTACGCTCATATTGAGGATCATAAGAAAAAGGCTCGTCATTCGGTCGCCTCCTCAATAATCCGCTTCAACTCCTTAGCTTCCCTCTCAGACAGCTTCTTATCGCCCAGAAAAGCGGTTAAAAACTGCGGCAAAGATCCGTTGAAAGCTTTGGCAACCACCGTCTGACTTTCGTATTTCAACGCATCGGTTTTCTTGACCATTGCAGTGACCGTTGCGTCCTCGTTCCTGAGGATGCCCCGCTCACACAGCTTTCTTAGGACGGTATAGGTCGTGGACTTTTTCCAGCCAAGCTTGGTCTGGCTTAGCTTGACAAGATCTGTAGAATTAATGGGTTCATGATCCCAAATCAGGCATGCGAATTTGTATTCGGCATCGAACAGTTTGTACGATTCCATTCGGATTGTCCTCCTAGTGAGTTTACCGCTATAAACCTTCTTAAAAAGAGTTTATTGTAGTAAACCTCACTTGTCAAGGGTTGGAGTGTTGTGCCGACCTCATCGCCAATGACCCACCGTAAGTGCGGTAAACGGTAAGCCCAAGAAGGCCGGAATATTCGCTTGCAATGCGGAAAGCAGGAATAAGATAACATCTTTTCATTTTAAGCTCGGCGATCGTTTCTTTCGAGTATTCATTCCGCTGACTTTATGTATTATTATGGATTCATGAAATAGAGAGATATGACGGGAGGAAAAGAGAATGAAAAAAACGAGAATTGTCATCATCGGGGCCGGGGCGGTCGGTTCGACTACCGCCTATACGCTGCTGCTCAGAAACCGTGCCGACGAGCTTGTGCTGGTCGACGCGAACCATCAGAAAGCTGTCGGAGACGCGCTGGATATGAATCACGGCATGCCTTTTGTCGGAGGGTGCAAGCTTTGGGCGGGCACGTACGAGGATTGCCGGGAGGCGGATATTATCGTGATCGCCGCTGGGGCCGCGCAGAAGGAAGGGGAATCCCGCATCGATCTGCTGAGGCGGAACGTCTCGATTTTCGATGATATTGTCAGCGAGGTATTGAAGCATAACGAACACGGTATTTTACTCATCGCTTCCAATCCGGTCGATATTATGAGCTATTTTACGTGGAAAAAGTCGGCATGGCCGGCCAAGCGCGTCATCGGGTCCGGAACGCTGCTGGACAGCGCCAGATTCCGTTATTTGATCGGCAAACGTCTGGATATCGATCCGCGCAGCGTGCATGCCCATATCGTCGGGGAGCACGGAGATTCCGAGCTTCCGGTATGGAGCCTGGCCAATGTGGCGGGAACGGAGCTGGACATCGGCGAAGAGGACAAAGAGGACATATTTGCGAATACGCGGGATGCCGCTTATCAAATCATTAGCGCCAAGGGCGCCACCTATTACGCGATCGCGCTTGCGCTCGACCGGATTTGCACAGCCATTTTACGGGACGAGGGCGCCGTTCTGAACGTATCCACGAGGCTCGTCGACTATCACGGCATTTCCGACGTATTCCTCGGCGTTCCTTGCATTGTCGACCGGCAGGGCGTAAGAGAGGTTCTGGAGCTGAAGCTGTCCGCGGACGAGAAGGTGCTGCTGCAGCGTTCGGCCGATAAGCTGAAGGGCTTGATCGGGTCGATCGCGTTAGAGAATTGAACGGTTGAGTTGAACGTGAATATAAAGGGGGCCCTTCGGGCTCCCTTAGGCCGCCGTCGCTGTGCTTACAACAACATCTCTTTTATTTTCGGATCGGGTCTCACATCCAGCTCGCGCAGCAGCATCTCCTCCAATTGTTGATACTGCCTCGTCGCTTCATGCTTTCTCCCAAGCTCCACGAGCACCCGTATCAGTTCCACGTGGATGTCCTCGCGGGTCCCGTCCAGTTTTACGATTTCGCTATAATAATGCAAGGCGCGTATGGGCTGGTGGCACTCGCGATAATGCTGGGCCAATAGCTCCAGCAGTTCCATGTATTGCTTCTCCGAATGCCGGATATACGGAATAGCCCATTCGCATGATTTTCCTTGCAGCAATGGCCCGGTATACAAAGCTGCTGCCCGCTCAAGCAAGTCGGCATTGCGCTCAGATGTGTGCCTGATCTCCTTCCATAATCGTTCGAATTCATACAGATCGCAATAAAGTCCGTCCGTATGCAGTCGGATCTCGTCTCCCATTGTCGTGATTTCGCACGAGCAATTGCTTGCATCAATGGCCTTGCGAATATAGTAGAGCGTGGAATTCAAGTTTTTCCAAGCTTTATCCGGCAACAAGCCGCTCCACAGCATATCTATGATTTCCTCTCGGCTTACCGTTCGTTTGCAGATCAGAAATGCGAATAGTTCTTCCGTCTTCGGGCTTCGCAGTTTCAGGAGTTCTCGCCCGCCTCCTGCACCTTGATAGTGGATGCGCATCCCGCCGAACAGATGAACCTCCAAATCCGCCCCCGCAACGACAGGGCGGTGCACTCGTCGGATCTTCTCCATCGTGACGGTCAACCGTTCGATCGTAACCGGCTTCATGATGTAATCCAGCGCATTGATCTCGAAAGCTCTAACCGCATACTCGTCGAAGCCGGTTACGAAGATGAACTCTATGTTCGGGTGGATGTCCACCAGCAAGCCCGCCAGCTTCATTCCGTTCACATCCGGCATGGAAATATCCAGAAATGCAATATCGACACGATGCGATCGGGCATAATCATACGCATCGAGCGGGTCGAGGAACGTTGCAATTTCGCTATGTTCGCTGATTTCGGTTAATAAACGTTTCAATCGCATCATCGGTAATTCCTCGTCGTCCACCACTATAATTCTGAGCATACGTTAGACCTCCTTGCGTAAAGATAGTTTCGCGGGAATTACGATCTCGATGCAGGTTCCTTGGCCTTCCTTGCTTGCAATCCGCATATCCGTACCGTAAAGCAGTCTCAGACGCCGGGTGATGTTCCAAAGCCCGATGCCCTTCGCCGCGTTATCCGGATTCAGAACAGCATGCAGCTTCGAATCGCTCATTCCTCTGCCATCGTCTTCGATGCATAGGGCGACCATACCGTCGACCTGCTCCTTGACAGAAATCGTCACCTTGCCCCCTTTGGAGTGGGCTCTTACACCGTGCCGAATCGCATTTTCCACCAGCGGCTGAATAATCAACGGAGGAATTAGCAGATGCGGATTCGCGTCCACCTCATATTCCACTTGCAGGCGGGGACCGAAGCGGGCTTGCTCGATCGCGACATAAGACTTGACCAATTCCAGCTCGCTTTCAAGCGTCGTCATGGCGTCCAACTGCTTGAAATCGAAGCTGTTGCGCAAATAGCTCGATAACTGCAGCGTAACTTCCTCCGCCCGACTCGAATTGGTCACACATAGTTCGGCGATAGCCGTCAGCACATTGTACAGAAAGTGCGGCTTGATTTGCGAGCGTAGAAAGGCGATTTCCGCATCCCGTGCCAGCTTAACGGACGATTTCAATCGCAATAAGCTTTTCACGCGGGCCATCAACTCCTCGGACTCGAACGGCTTACCGACAAAATCGTTCGCCCCGAGTTCCAGCGCCAGACGAATATCCTCGCTTCGGCTTCTTGCCGTCAACATCAGGACCGGAAGCTCGAATAGCGAAAATCGTTCGCGGATTCGCTTGAGCACCTCGAATCCGGACAAGTCGGGCATCGTAATGTCCAATACGACGAGATACAGATCGTGACGAGAGGAGAGCAGTTGAAGGGCAAGCTCCCCGCGATTGGCGACAATGATCGTATGACCTTCCAGCTTGAACAGATTGATCATGCTTTGCAAATTGCCCGAGTCATCGTCCACAACCAAGATCGGTTCCTGCTTCTCGCCCTCAATGGTCAGCGGATACGCCCAATACGGCGGCTTGCCGACATGCGGAGGGAATACTTCCTCGATCGTCGGCAGCTTCTCTGTGCCGTCAAGTTCCTGTTCTGTGGAGGCCAGGGGAAGCGTGAACGTAAATGTCGACCCATGTCCGGGACTTGAACTCACATGAATTTGTCCTCCATGCAGCTCCACCAGCCGTTTCGTAATGCCCAATCCGAGGCCGGTTCCGCCATAGCGAGACGTTCCGACATGCTCCCCTTGCTCGTAATCCATGAAGATCCGTTCCTGCATATGCGGATCGATACCGATGCCGGTATCGCTGACCGTGACCTCAACCCATTCTCCAATCCCGACAGCGCTCACCTCTACAACGCCCTCGTCGCAAAACTTGATCGCATTGCCGATCAAATTATGCAAAATTTGAATGAGTCGGTTGCCGTCCGCATAGATGGGAGGAAGGTGCTCCGGTACTCGATTGACGAGCTTCGTTCCAGTTCCCGTAAGCAGAAAGCGATGAAGCTGAATAACCGATTCGACATAGGCGTCCAAATTCAAGTCGCTTGGATGAAGCTGGATATCCCCATGCTTCAATTTGGAATAGTCCAGCAGCTCGTTGACGAGATGTGTCAGTCTTCGACCGCTATTCCAAATAATCGATAAATTTTGCGCTTGCACTTCGTTAACCTCACCGCCCACTCCTTTGAGCAGCGATTCCGAAATGTTCACCATCGCATTCAAAGGCGTTCTCAATTCGTGAGACGTATTTGACAGAAACTCATCCTTAATCCGATCCAGCCGCAGCAATTCGTTCTTCATCTCATCAATCGTATGGTAGGCTTCAAAAAAACGGAGAACAACGAGAAAGATCATGATGATGTTCAGGATGATGATACAGGACCGTCCAACCCATATATTGTCGATCACGCCAAGCGCGAACAAGATCGTATCAATCGAGTAAATATTCACCATCAGTACGGCCATGTAAAGCAGCAAAGATTTCAAACGATTCGCTTGCTCGCTTCCGACAAACAAGAAGCCGGCTTTTACGAGCAGCCATATTTGCAACAAGGAATAAAAAACGACGATGTAATACTGAATCATCGTATACTGACCAATGGACAGAAACGGGATCAGCATAGCGAAAACGCCCAGTACGAGCGATACGATCTGCGTCAGCTTCAAGGAAATGATGCTTTTTTGCTGATGATGGAAAAAGATAGCCAATACCATGCAACTGACGATGGAAAGGACGTCTTTGAATTTGTACAACGCCTCGAAGGAAATCCCGCTCACCAGCAGAAAGAAAGGCCGTTCTCCCATCAAGCTGTTATATAATCCGTAAATGAGACACATGAGGGCGAGCAGAAGAAGGGAGTTATCCTTCTTACGATAAATGGCTGCCACAACGAAGCAAATGAAATAAATGAGCGCAAGCGTGCCTAGAATCGCCAGCAGGGCGAATTCGCGAGCCAGCTCTTTCTGCTGCTGTTCCAGCAAGTCCGATTGTTTGCCGAACATCAGCGAGACCGCAATCCCCGCATTAATATAATCGTGGTTGGCGACCTGGACGACAATCTCGACTTCTCCGCCATCGGAGGCAAAAACACCGATTTGGGGCCGGTTTCCCGATCGATACGATTGCTTGTTACGGGCAGGCAGCCCGTCCTCCAGCAACTCCTGTCCGTTTACGTAGATTCGGCTGGAAAAGCGGATATTCGTCTTTTTCAACGCGAAGACCCCGGAGAACGGAAGATGCTTCAGCACCATGCGGTACGTCGCTGCCCCATATGGCGGCAATGAAGTGCCGTCAACGTTATTCCCGTTCCACGTTGAAGGAACATGCATGTACGCGACGTTCCCCGGAACCGAAGGAAGCGACTGCTGGCGAAAATCGTCAGGGGTCAACAGCCGGTCCCAATAAAATTCCCATTCACCGTCCAGTCTGACGATTTTATCCCGATCAGGGTTCCATGTGCCGAGATCCATTACCCCTTCGCGGACGTACAAGGAAGTCCCCGCTTTGTCGGGATTCGACAGGACAGAGAGGGGGATGAGCGAACAAAATAGAAGGCTGACCAAGCAAATCAATACGGTTCTTCCAAACGGCGTCTGTCCCAGCAACACGCTTCCCTCATTTCGCATACATTCCCGCTCTCCGATTCATTCCATACAGACGCTGCGAAATCCTTTCTACAAAATTCGAGCTTATTGTACAAGTTTCCAATCAACACATAATAAACAAGACACTCTGTGCCGCGAGTGGAGGCGTGGAAATGGAAGAGAGCGGACAAGCCGTGCATTTGGAGGGAGTGAACATGAAGAAGCCCGAATGGGGCACGATGAGCTTCCGACTGGATGGGGTCGGAGAAGAAGGGGACATTGAAGCGGACACAAAACATGGGGGAGCTTGACCGACTGGACTATTCTGCCGAGCAGTCGGTCAGACCTAGATTAGCTGTTTTTCAAAATGGCTTCGGCAACCGCGGGAGCAAAACGATTCATCCAATTGAGCAGTTTGACCTTGCCGATCGCAATTTCCAGCCGGTCGCGGCGGTACGCCCGCCAAAATTCCGCGGCCAGCTGCTCGGCGGACAGTTTGCGTTTTCCCCGATTTCGCGTCATCTCCGTGTCGACCAGCGGCGGAATCACTTCAAACACGCGAACAGGGGTCGATTCCAATTGATACCGGAGCGCTTTCGTAAACAGATGCAATCCGGCTTTCGTCGCGCAATACACCGGGGCCGACTTCTTGGGCACAATGCCTAAGCCGGAGGAAACATTGACGATAGCGGCTTGCGGATGCCGGGCAAGCAGCGGAAGAAGCTGGGCGATCAGCTTGATCGGTGCGGTCAGGTTAATGTCCGTTTCCTCCTGGATTGTTCTTGTTCTGTCGGCCTCTTGGACGTTCCAATCGGTGAAAGCGTAGTTGTATTGAATGCCCGCATTGTTGATCAACACGCTTAGATCGGAATGCTCCTCGTTGAGCCACTTCACAAGCCTGCCCCTGTCGCTGTCCCGGCTAATATCGCACGGAATGACCTGTACATCCGGATAGCGCGCCTTCACTTCGGACAGCTTACTTTCGCTGCGGCCTGCGACGATCACTTTATTCCCGTGCTTGAGAAATTGCTCGGTCAAAGCCAGACCGATTCCGGAAGCGCCTCCGGTGATCAATATCGTATGCCCTGACGGATTCATGATCAACTCCCCTTTCTTCCGTTCAGTATAGAGCTTGAAGGGGGAGATTTCCTTATCCTAGGTTTAGGTCCGTCATTTTTTTGCGTATCCGGCTCAGCGCGACGGGGGTTATGCCCAGGTAAGACGCAACATGATATAGAGGAAGCTGCCGGGACAACGAAGCATAACGCTGCAAGAACAACCGATAGCGCTCCTCCGCGGAATACAGCAACAGCTCCCTTTCGCGGGTTTCTTTATGGAGATATAACATCTCGGCAATGACTCGCCCTAGTCTTTCCCAGCAAGCATGGCGATCGTACAATGGTTTGAAATCCGAATAACGGAATACAATCAGCTCGCTGTCGGCCATGGCCTGAATGGAAAAATAGGAAGGGACTTGTTGCAGCAAGGAGCTGTAAACGGTGACGAAGTCGCCGCTCGTGCAAAAGTTTTTATTGAACTCGGCGCCGTCCGGCGTTGTGTAATACAGGCGGAACAAGCCGCAGGTGCAGAAAGCGATTTCGTCGAGTTCCTCTCCCGCGCGGACAAAATGGTCGTGCTGAAGCAGCGTTCGACGCGACGTCCTTGCTGCAAAAAACGCCCATTCCTCCGGAGGAATCGGTACGATTCGATCGATCTGCATGCGCATGGCGGTCAGCGCTTTCGCATCATCGGTCAAGGCGTTGCTTGTCGACTTGTCCATTTGCCGGTTTCCCTCCTCTTCCGGATTTCGCCCAATTTGCCTAAGGACGAGAATCTGCCTGTATAATAGGAAATCTTAACACGGTTTTAAGCTTTTCCGGTTGCGTTTTTCGAGGATCTGACAAATAAATCTCCCGATGAATTTTGCTGGTACGGATGTAACGATTCTCTTCACAGAACCCTTCCATTTGAGCAAAGCTTTGCGGTTCATCGTCAAAGCTGCCGATGTGCATCATTTGACAGCACAATCCTTCTTCCACGTACTCGAACCGGACTTTCTCAAGGAACGGATTAGGTTTTTTCTTTTTCGTCTGTTCCAGAAACCGCATAAACCAGGCTTCAGTCAAAAAATCGGGCTGGCGTATCGTAATCGTATACTTCAAGTTGTTTTTATCCGTCGCCGGCTTGGTCCGATCAAGCAAGTCCCACACGCCCTCAAGAGGAAAAACCGTATATTCGTAATATCCGGCCGGCACATCGTCACTTTTGTAAGACATTTTCACCGCATAACTCAAACTGTATAAAGCTTCTACCGCACTGGAAAATTCCTCGCCGTTAGGGTTTCCGGAGCCACTGACCATAATAAAAGGTATCCTCGGCACTACAACAATTTCCGGTAACCGATTAGGCACATAGAGATGTTTAAAATCTTTCTTGTACTCTATTTTTTTACTCAAATTGTATTTCTCCTTTGCCTGGTTTTTGTATATTTTAACATTTCGAACGTGACAGCTATATGTCATATTTACAATACCTGAACCCGTGAAACGCGTTCGAAGCGGGGGAGCATTCAGCTCGCACATGAGTTTCACGTCCAATTTATCCATCTCCCGGCTTTCCCGATCGACGAGCAGGTAGTCCGGCAAAGGAATGAGTCCGATAACCGGAATGCCGGCTTCGAATAGAGGTTGGCTTTCTCCGAATTGGAAGCGGTTATGGCCCCACAGCTCCTGAGCTCGTTCGTCTCGGTTGCGTCAAGCCGCTTCACCGCTTTCAGCAGCGACACGATTTGCATGCCCACGGCGCCGTTTTCTTCTACGAGGTTTACTCCATCCGTGTAGGTATTCACAAGGAGCGCTTCCTGCTTGTTTTTCCCTTCTATTTTCACATTTTTGTCATGCTTCTTGAAGAGCCCGTTCGAAATCCCGAGCTCTGCCGACAGGACAATGAGGGTAACGATGGAGATTAGCATTTCCTGACCGAGGAATACCGTTGCACAGAAAGCCGAAAGCAATAGCAGACTGGCCGACAGAGACCGATGATGCTTCTTCAGCAAACTCCCTTGCTCCTTCCGTTGGCCATCTGCGCATAGATGGGACCCTTGTAATCTCAGCATATTGAAAAGCCTGTAGTCAATTATACACTGGGGCAAAATATGATATAAAATCCCCTTCCAAAGGTAAAAATTCGTTACCATAGAAGGGGAAAGGTTTCAATATCCATTTTTCGGATCCGCGTGCGGATAATTCTTTTTAAGGCTACCGATTAGCCTCATCCCACTGTAATGGGATATCATCATTGACGGAACGGTTGAACGATCTGCATCCTTCGCCCGTACAGACTTAAGCCCGCTGATGATGTAAACGAAGACCCTTTACCGTATTTAATTGAAATCGCCAAGAATCGCCTCGCACATGCTCTTGCATGCATATATGGATACCTCTTTTTGGGCTTAACTATATCAGATCGAGCAGACGAACCCTCAATCCCGCCTTGATTCTGAACAAATCTCAGTGCTATACTCAAGTCAACGGCCATGAAGCACATGCCGCTTTGATACTTAAAAGTATCGAGGCGGCTTTTTTTATTTCGTTTAGAAGATAGGGGGAGTTTTATGTTTAAGAAACTATATGAGATATGGATGCAGAAACAAATTGAGCAGGAGAAGAATCATCGCAGACGTGAGATGTTACAAAAAGGACTTAGCCACGGAACTGTGGAGTTGTTGCGTTCGATCTGGTATCCGGTTGTCGGTAATTTCGATCACTTGTATCCGGAATGGGAGGTCCGCGATTTCAACAACGGGTATCGGTATCTCGATTTGGCTTTTTTGCCAGGAGGCGCTAAAGGAGATATAGAAGTTCAAGATTTCGGATCGCACGCCAGAGATTTGGATACACGGCGTTTCAAAGATTTGTGCCGCAGACAAAGTTTGTTATCGCTCGACGATTGGATCTTTCTACCGATTGCGTATTTGTCGATTCGGGATGAACCGGAGTTTTGCAAGCAGTTGGTTTTATCGTTCATTGGGAAGTTTCTTTCGTTCGAGGTGGATGCCCGGTTGAATCATATGGAGGCGGAAACGGTGCGGTATGCGCGAAGAGTTATGCGGCCGTTTACACCAATGGAACTTGCGAATCATCTTCGAGTGACCGATCGTTACGCTCGTAATGTGCTGCATGGCTTAGTGGAGAAACAGCATGTGATTGTGGTTGGAGGTCATTTGCGATTTCGGACTTATCAGTTGAATGTAGGCAGCAGCCTGAGGAATCTATGAGAAGAGAGGAGAGAGAAGAGAGGAGAGAGGAGAGAGGAGAGAGGGGAGCGGAGAGCCAACGGAACTTAGAGACGTTATTCTACGAAATTTGGTCGTTTTTGAAAACTAACGGAACCATACGCCGCTATTGACTACAATTCGCGAAGGACTGCCATCGAAATAGGCGAATAACGGCTTTGAGTTCCTTTGAGATTATTATATCTGCAAAATAATTCAAATAAGGTCGCTGAATTCCGTTGCAGTCACCCGAGCCATATACAACGAGGCAAATTCCTGGAGGTAGAATTCAACGCCGTGCTCAGTGCTATACCACGCAATGTGATCCCCGCAATGTTAATCCGTGCTTCGAAGGTAACTGATCCCCGCAATGTGATGCCGTGCTTCGAAGGTAATTGATCGCCGTAATGTTAATCCGTGTATCGAAGGTAATTCCGATTACTTTGCGGAACCCCGAAATCCTACTCCTTGCTAGCAGGCGAACCCCGGGGTTCGCCTCCTCCTCCTGTGCCAAGGGGAAAATGGAAATCCGGATTGAACGTTACGGACGAAGCTGACCCGACGATGACGATCTTAGCGGAGATCTCGATCTCCATGCCGTGCTCATCCGCTACGTTACTTGCACGCGGTCAGAACCCCTTTAGCGGCTCAATCCCCGAACTCCTGTAATAGAACAAAAACCCCACTCTTTCGAGTGGAGCTTTCGTAAGTATGGAGCCTAGGGGGATCGAACCCCTGACCTCATCGCTGCCAGCGATGCGCTCTCCCAGCTGAGCTAAGGCCCCATGTTAAGTATAAGGTTAACCGGCATTGTTGCTAGCAAGGCTTTCCATCCATTTAGACAAGCCCCTCAAGCGACTTCCTTAGTATACAACAGGCAGATAAGCATTTGCAACTGCAGGAGTAAAAGTAAATCAAGTCCAAAAATTCAGAAAACAATCCATTTACATAAGATTAACGTCACTCTTCGTCATGGGCCGAGCGGAGGTCGCGGGTCTGCGGGAAGAAGCAATGGGACGAGTGCCGGCTATTCGGGCCGTCCGCCATCGAAACCGGACTAGAAGAATCTGGATTTGAAAGAAGAGATGATGCTTCTGCTGGAGGAGTTGAACGCTACGGATCTCTATGCGCTTTATCCGGTGATGAAACATTTGGCCCGCGAGCGGGAAAAACGGACACTGGTTTCGAAATAAGGCGGGAATCCGTTCGCCTGTCGCCTTCCGCATGGAATGAAAACGAACAAGCCTTGGCCCCCTTTCGGGGAACCAAGGCTGTTTGTTATGGTGCGATAGGCGTACGCCGGTCGGGCTGTGTCGATTCTCCTCCGGTAATCCGTTCCGACAGCCCATGCAGGGCAGCACTTACATCTTCATGACGCCGCCTTGGCTGGCGTTGGTGACGAGCGCGGAGTAGCGGGCCAGGTAGCCGCGCTTGATCTTCGGCTCGAAGCCGGGCCAGGATGCGCGGCGGCTCTCGAGTTCTTCGTCGCTGACTTCCAGCGTAATGGTGCGGTTGTTCATATCCAGCTCGATCATATCGCCGTCATGCACGAAGGCGATCGGTCCGCCCTCGGCCGCTTCCGGCGAAATATGGCCGATGGAGATGCCGCGGGACGCGCCGGAGAACCGTCCGTCCGTGATGAGGCCGACTTTCGTGCCGAGACCCATGCCGACGACTTGCGACGTCGGAGCGAGCATTTCCGGCATCCCCGGGCCGCCCTTCGGTCCTTCGTAGCGGATGACGACGACATGGCCTTCTTTCACTTTGCCTTCGGCCAGCCCTTTCAATACGTCCTCCTGCGAATCGAAGCAGATCGCCGGTCCGCGGTGGTAGCCGCCGACGGACTTGTCGACAGCGCCGACCTTGATGATCGAACCGTTCGGAGCAAGGTTGCCGAACAGGACGGACAGGCCGCCTTCCTTGCTGTGCGGATCGTCGATCGGACGGATGACGGTATGGTCCGTAATGTCGCAGCCGGCCACGTTTTCGCGCAGCGTCTTGCCGGATACGGTCAGAACGTCGCCGTACAGGGCGCCTTCCTTCTTGAACAGCTCGTTGATAATGGCGCTGACGCCGCCCGCGTTGTGCAGGTCTTCGATATGGTGGTCGGAGGCCGGAGCGAGCTTGGACAAATAAGGCACGCGCTTCGCCACTTCATTGATGCGCTCGATCGGGTAGTCGATCCCGGCTTCGTGGGCCAGGGCGAGCGTATGCAGTACCGTATTGGTGGAACCGCCCATCGCCATGTCAAGCGCGAAGGCGTTATCGATCGAATCCTTCGTGACGATATCGCACGGCTTTAGATCGAGGTTGATCAGCTCCATCAGCTGCGTGGCGGATTGACGGACGAAATCGCGGCGCTCCGGAGCGACGGCGAGGATCGTGCCGTTGCCGGGCAGCGCCAAGCCGAGCACTTCGGCCAGGCAGTTCATCGAATTCGCGGTGAACATGCCCGAGCAGGAACCGCAAGTCGGACAGCCGAATTGCTCCAGCTCTTCCAAGCTTTTCTCGTCGATCTTGCCGGTCATATAGGCGCCCACGCCTTCGAATACCGAAGTAAGCGAGATGGCGCGGCCGTCCTTCGTCCGTCCGGCTTTCATGGGGCCGCCGCTGACGAAGATTGTCGGGATGTTGACGCGCAGAGCCGCCATCATCATTCCCGGCGTAATTTTGTCGCAGTTCGGAATACAGACCATGCCGTCGAACCAGTGGGCGTTGACCATCGTTTCCACCGAGTCGGCGATAATTTCCCGGCTGGCCAGCGAGTAGCGCATGCCGATGTGACCCATGGCGATGCCGTCGTCGACGCCGATCGTATTGAACTCGAACGGAACGCCGCCCGCTTCGCGAATCGCTTCCTTGACGATTTTGCCGAATTCCTGCAAGTGCACGTGACCCGGAACGATATCGAGGTAGGAGTTGCACACCGCGATGAACGGCTTGTTGAAATCTTCTTCCTTAACGCCGGCCGCACGCAGCAGGCTGCGGTGAGGGGCGCGGTCGAACCCTTTTTTGATCATGTCCGATCTCATCTTTGACTTGGGCATTAGTCGTACCTCCTTGATTGGAAACATAGAAGCCGTTCGGCTTGGATGCGCTGAATGAGAAGTGCTAAACTCTATTTTAACAAAAAAACGAAAAATATGCTCTACCTCGAGCACACTTTCTTTATTCCAGCGGCAAAACGCCCCGGGAGCGAAGGGTTATGGGCATTCACGTTCCAGGCATAGTGCCGGTTTCATGCCGGCAGCACGACAAAAATCCGCACCAAACCGGCACGTTTCTACCATCTTCGCATAAATTGATAGAAATGGGGGTGAAGGAGGAGGACACTATGCCGCTATTTGGTTTTAACACGGTTGTCGGTATTGCCGGCGCGGTTTTGAACTACATGTTCGGAGGCTGGAGCGAATTGGTGCAGCTTTTTTTGCTGTTGGTGGCTGTGGATTATATTACCGGAGTTGCGGCTTCGATCAAAGTGGGCGAAGGCTTAAGCAGCACCAAAGGGTTTTGGGGGATATGGCGCAAAGGGTTGATGGTCGTCATCGTGATGGTCGGCCACCGCTTCGATCTGCTGCTCGGCACCGATTTGTTTATGGCCGGCTTCATTTACTTTTATATGGCGAACGAGCTCATCTCGATTACGGAAAATTGCGGAAACCTTGGCGTTCCGCTGCCAGAAGGAGTCCGTAAGCTAATCGGGGTTTTGAAGAATAAAGGGGATACTGCGGATAAAAACGAGAAATGATGGAGAAAAAATATGCGGGGGTACGGTAACATTTTTGCCTATACCCGCGTATACATTATAGGAGAGGCTGTTATTGACTATAGAGAAAGCTAAAAGGAGGCCTGAATCTATGCCTTACTACATAAGCTATAAGGGACAACGGCTCGGATCGCCGCTTACGAAGCAGCAGGCGGAGGAGAAACTGCTGGTGCTCAGCCGTTGCTTCAAGCAGCTTGAGATCACGCAGGAGGCTCCGCAGCCGGCGATGGCCGCTTTCATTCACGGCTCGCTTGCGGAAAACAAATAAAGAACCTTTTCTTCGGAAAGGTTCTTTTTTCATGTCCGGCCATATGGGCCGATTCCATGCAAGGGCTACTCTTCCGAAGTGCGGGGCGTCATGCGGAAGCCGTCGTTGGTCGGCTTGGAGGTATACTCCAGGCTCGTGTTGGTGTTGTTGGCGATTGCGCGGGAGATGACGTTGTGGAACAGCTTCTGTTTGATAAAGGCTACTGTGGCGTACTTGCTGTCGTCCGAAGGGGCTTCCTCGAAATAAATTTTTCCTTGCTTGCTGTCCAGCTTCTTGATTTTGTGCAGGTTGACCAGATTGGTCTTGTCCAACAAATCGAAGCCGTTGTCGAACAGATGATCATACAGCTCGGTTAGCGTAGATAAGTGCAAATATTTGTCATCGAGCGTATGATAGACGATGTTGCGTTTCTCGATATTGATATAAAGCACATCGTTCAGGTCCAGCATGACGAGCTCGGTTTCGTTTTCATTTTTGGTTTTCAGGACGGGGATCATCATGGCATATTCCTCCGTTAACATCTATTACGTCTTCATTTTACAACAATTACCAGAGTTTGACAACGTCTAATTACTAGTTTCGGACTCTTTTCGTCGTTATTCGTCCCATTTTCGCGAGTAACCTTTGTTCAAGGCGTATATGAAAATACCAATAATCAAGACGGTCATGATGATCAGCAGCACCCAAACGCCAACGCCAACGCCAAACATTTCCATTCTCTCCTTTAATACCGCCAATAAATGTGAATAGGTTTACTATACACGATTTGTCATAAAAAAGGTACATACTAGAGAAAAAGTAAGCGTGAAATTGAACGAATCATGACTGTACGTGCCGATTTCTTGACGGTGGCATGGCGCGAGGCTAAACTGGATGAAGACGATGAACCGGACTGGCGCAGCCGCCTAAGGACGGAGGAATCGGCTCAAACGTTTGGGACGGTGAGACTGCAAATGAATTATTGGCCGCTGGAAGCCAAGCTGGAAATGGAAGATATCGGACAAGCGATGTTTGTCGTATTGGTCGTGGTGCTGACCTTCGTCGTGACGATCGCCTGGGCCAGATGGAATAAGCGCAAGCGCAACGGAAAGTAGGGACAACCGATGTACTATGTCAATCACGAGCAGATCGGGGAAAGGCTCGGCATCATTCCGATTTTGTCCGAGGCGGCTACGCGGCTTGGTGCGGAATGGCGAGAAGGCCAACCGGATTTGCTCCACATCTTGGCTCAGGAGAGGCTGCTTCACCTGTCCGTCGAACTGGTGACCGATCTCGGCAGCCTGCTG
Organism: Paenibacillus hodogayensis; assembly: GCF_039536325.1. Classification (NCBI taxonomy): domain Bacteria; kingdom Bacillati; phylum Bacillota; class Bacilli; order Caryophanales; family Paenibacillaceae; genus Paenibacillus; species Paenibacillus hodogayensis. The sequence continues at coordinate 1,137,747 of NZ_BAAAYO010000001.1, read as the reverse complement.
ATCGACGGTTTTTTGATGCGGGATGCGAGCAGCTATGAGGATATTGTCGAAATCATTCACGGGGAAGACGTGTTCGCGCCGGAGCTGTTGGAGCCGTTGCAGCGGCTGGTCCGTCTGCGCAAGCCGCTCGTCCAGGATTATGCGGGGCTCGAACGCGGCAGTCTGCATCCGCTGACCGTACGGCTGCCGGATCTGCTGGCGCGCTTCGGCGAATCGGTGCAGGCGTTCGTCGCCAAGGAGTTGGCGTAGACGTCTGCGCCGCCTATTTTCGAAACAATGTTGTTTACTAATTTACTTATGTGTCAAAATACGATAAAATGACGGTAAGCGCGCTTAAAACCATTGAAGTGCGCAATAGGCGCCGGGTGGTGAGTCAGGTTGAACATGGAGCAGGAATCCTCAACAAGAAAAACGATCGTCAAAATGCTCAAGACGTCCGGGCCGCTCGGGGTAAGCGATATGGCCAAACGGCTTGCCATTACCGAAATGGCCGTGCGTCGACACTTGAACACGCTCGAACGCGACGGCTATATCGATTCCCACATTGTTCGGCAAAGCATGGGCAGACCGATGCACGTTTATCGTTTGACGGAAGCGGCGGAAGATCTGTTTCCGAAAAATTATCATATGCTCGCCCTCGATCTGCTCGGGGAAATGGATGATGAGCAGGCGGTAGGCAAGCTGTTCGGCAAACGCAAGGAACGGCTTCTCCAGAAGCATGAAGCAAGCATGGAAGGCAGGACGCTGGAGGAACGGGTGGAGAAGCTCGCGGAAATCCAGAACGCCAACGGCTACATGGTCGACTGGGAGCCGACGGAGAACGGCTTTATTCTTCAGGAGTTCAACTGCCCGATCTCCCAGGTGGCCAATCAATACGACGAAGCCTGCGAGTGCGAGAAGCAGCTGTTCGAAGACCTGCTGGGCACGAAGGTGGAGCGAACGGAATGTCTGGCCAAGGGCGGCGGTAAATGCGTGTACCGGATCGCCGCGCCCGGGAAGCGAGGCTGAAATGCCAACAAACACCTGCAGCGTTTGTCGCGGAAGCGGCAGGCTGCAGGTGTTTGTTCGTTTCGGGCCATACGGTTACGGAGCGAACGGCTGCGTACGGGCGATAAGCTGGGCGGCGCGTTCCCGAACCCATTCGAAGTTGCCGGCCTCGATTTCCTTCAGGTTGATTACATAGCCCCCGATGCCGACGGCTTGACAGCCCGCGCGGATAAAGTCGGCGATATTGTCCGTGTTGACGCCGCCTACGGCAACCATCGGGATGTGGCGGAGCGGACCTTGCAGTTCCTTGATATAGCCGAGGCCGAGGCTGGCGCTCGGGAACAGCTTGACGGCGGTAGCGCCGGCCTTCCAAGCGCGGACGACCTCCGACGGAGTCATCGCTCCCGGATAGATCGGCACGTTCTTCTCCCGGCAGCGGCGAATGACGTCCTCGTCGGTATTCGGAGTCACGATGAAGGAAGCGCCGGCGTCAAGCGCAACCTGCAAATCGTCCATATCAAGCACGGTGCCGGCGCCGATATACAATTGTTCCCCGTAGAGGCTTTGCAGCCGGCGGATCATACCGGGCGCGCCCGGCGTATTGAGCGTAATCTCCAGCACGGTAATGCCGCCGGCGAGCAGCGCTTCGGCCAGCCGCTCGATATCGGTTTCGCGCACTCCGCGAAGAATGGCGATTATGCGAGTGCGGTTTAGTTCGGACAAGCCTTGTTCGCGATCCATGGAGCAGACTCCTTCGTGTATGGTCTGGTGGTCTTGATGCGATCTATTATAGCCTTAATGCGGTCCGCAAGTCTATCCGAGCGGCTGCGGCCGCGGTTTTTTCGGCGCAGGATGGGCGTTTTCTTGACGAGCTTCGGCATTTTTTTCATTTTTTTCGGCCGTTGCTGTGTCAAACCATGCCTGATGTACTTATAATAAAAGTAAGAACTGGGCATTCGTCTAGGAAAACGGCGAAGCGGCGCAGGCAGCTTCGCCGGTCTGCGGAGTCGATGGTGCCAGAAGCCGGAGGGGTGAAGCGTTGTGATCATTCAAATTAGCGTAGCATGCATCGCCGTAGCTTTTATCGTATTGGTTGTCTTTCTTGCCGCCACCTTGCAGTCCGTCAGAGCTTCCTTGAAGCAAGTGAACGAGACGTTGGCCCACGTGGATATGAAGCTGGATACGATAACGGCGGAAACCGTAAAGCTGATGCAGCGCACCGAGCATATTGCCGGGGATGTGGAGGGAAAGCTGAAGTCATTGGATGCGTTGTTCCTGTCCGTCGGGCAAGTGGGGGAATCGGTTCATCAGATTACGACTTCCGTCAAACAAGTATCCGCTACGGTATCGAATTCGGTCCGGGCGGCTGGAGAAAAAGCAAGCCGCGAGCGCAACCGGACTTCGGAGATGCTGGAGTGGGCGTCGCTCGGTCTTCACTTGTGGCGCAAATGGCAATCCCGGAAACAAAGCGGAGCAGCGCGGCCCAAGCAACCATACGAAAGGATTGAGAGCGATGTCTGAGCATCAAGGAAGAGGGAAGGACTTTATACTTGGCGCAATCGTCGGAGGCGTGCTGGGGGCCGTTACGGCGTTGTTGTTCGCTCCGAAGAGCGGTAAGGAGCTGAGAGCGGATATTTCTACGCAGGCACATGTCATCTCCGAGAAGACGCAAGAGCTGGCCGAAACGGTTAACACCAAAACCCACGTGTTAGCTAAGCAGGTGTCGGAGCATACCGGAGAATGGGTGCAGAAGGCCAAGGAAGTAGCGGAAACGGTCACCGACGAGGTCAAAGCGTGGAAGGAAGCGCGCAAGGAAGTGGCGATATCCGGCGAGGAAGCGGAAGACGAAATGATGCCGGCCGACGCTGCCGTGTTTGTCCGCCGCGACTTGAAATAACCGAAGAAGAGGAGACTCCGACGGCCGGGAGTCTCCTCTTCTTTTTGGTTCTGAACCGTTCTCGGATAAGATTGGATACTACCACTTGGACGGATCGATTTTGCTAATATCGAGTCCTTCCCAGACGTTGCGGATCGGCGCCTTCTCCGGATGCTCGAATACGAGGAAGGCGGTCGGTAAATAGCGCTCGCCGTAAGGGCTGGCCGGCTTGTTGACGATCTCGTTGTCGTGGACGAGCACGGTCGAGGAGCCGCCGTCGAGATTGGCCGCGATAATCGCGCCTTTCTCCAGGAAGATTTGCTGGACGTCGTACAGCGTCGCCCCGATGCTGTGCGTCTGCCTGCCGTCGATGATGGCGAACAGGATCGTGCCGTCGGCCGTCTGGGCCATGCAGGTCCGCGGCGCGATGCCCCAGCCGCTGTTCTGGTCCTTGATCAGCCCTTTGCCGTCGGAGATGAACTTCGGCGTGAACGTAACCGCCTCCTGAACGCCCATCGCCAGCATCTGGGTCGGCGTATACTTGCCGGCAATCATATGGCCTTCCTTGTCGATGCCGACGATCGAGGTGGACGTGCTCATCGAGCTGTCATTGTAAAAAATTTTGCCCCCGGAGATCACGATGCCAGTCGGCTGGAAGCCGTTTCCTTTCCATTCCGGGTCGATAAACCCGCCGGCGTTAATCCCGGCGACCGCGCCCGTCCGCTTGACCATGCTGGATACTTTCTCCCCTTTGCCGACTTTGTCCGGAACGGCGAGACGGATTTTTTTCGGGTCGCTGACGATTAGCAGGTGGCCTTTGAACTTGGCTCCTTCGATCGGCTCGATGCGTACAAGCGGCTTGTCCGGTTCTTTTTGCTTCTCCGGAACCGTCGGGATGTGCGCGGCGATCGTGCTCGGCGTCTCGGACATTTGCTCGAACTGAGTCGTATATTTCGCCACTTGCCGGTCCAGACCGTCCTGGCCGATCAAATATTTGGCCCAATGGCGGTGCTGGGTCGTAATGAGCGTATCGGCCATCAGGTAGCGCAGCTCGCTGCCGGAAGCGGTCATAAAAAACCAGCCGCTGAACACACCGGCGCACAGCAGCAGCAGGATCGTCAAATTGCGCAGAGCGCGCAGCAGCCGCCGCGGCTTGCGTTTGCGCTTACTGGTAGTCGTTTTTGGCGTTGAGGGCGATTGTACAGGTTTTGGGTTCATCGACAGTCCTTTCCGGATCGATATGAATAGTCAATACAATTGACGTATAAGCCGGCAAAAAGTTTCAACGGCTGTCCGTTCTTCCTGTCCTCGGAGCGCTTTCTTTTCAAATGCCCCTTGCATCCACTATAATAAATGGAAAAGCTGTTGCCGCCCTGCGGACAAGTAAAGGAGAATTTTCGGGGATATGCGCAAATTTATGCAGGAGAACGGTCTTCATCTGTCTTGGGCGATCGCGCTGGTCGCCATGCTCGGAAGTCTTTATTTCTCCGAGGTGAAGGGTTATTTGCCTTGCAAGCTATGCTGGTATCAGCGCATCCTGATGTACCCGCAGGTATTCCTGCTCGGCATCGCCGCCATCCGCAAGCAGCAGGTGTACATGTACGTGCTGCCGATGACGGTGCTCGGCGGATGCATCTCGATTTACCACTATTTGATGGAGAAGACCGATCTGTTCAAGTCGAATTCATTCTCGTGCGGCATCGTGCCGTGCGACGCGCAATACATCAACTGGTTCGGCTTCGTGACGATTCCGTTCCTTGCCTTGACCGGGTTCGCGCTCATTACGGCCATTCAGCTCGTATTATGGAAGATCGACCGCCAAGGCCGCCGCTAATGTCGGCACATTCTTGCGCACACACCGTCAGGAGGGATCGAACGAATGCGTAAAATAAGCTCGATAGTGGCGATCGCTTTGACGGCAGGCACGCTGCTTGCCGCATGCTCGAAGGGAAGCGACGAAGGCGCCTCGGCCAAACCGCAGACGCCGGTCGCTCCCGTTCAGCAGCCGGACGTCAAAAGCTCCGTTCCGCCTGCGGACAAGCCCGACAAGTCTGCGGAAGAGCCGCCCAAGGATGCCAAACCGGCGGAGGAGCCGGTGAAGCAAACTCAGGAACCGGTCAAGACCGATTCTGCACAGCAGACGACCGTACAGGAGCAAACGTACCAGCCGCCGAAGCAGACGGGCAAGCCGACAGCGGCGGAGAAGAAAGCCGTCTCGTGGTACTACATGAAGAAGAAAAAAGGCGAGGTGCCCGGATTCCCGGCGGAGACGAAGCAGCTAAAGCCGGACCAGAAGGCAGTTTGGGTCGGTACCGGCAAAAAAGTGTATTTGACCATCGATGTCGGCGGCGAACTGCTGGACTACAAGACTTTGCTGCAATCGTTGAAGGACAACGACGTGAAGGCGACGTTTTTCGTGACCGGCTACAATCTCAAAAACAACCCGGACTATATCAAGCTGCTGCTTGAGGAAGGGCATACGGTAGGCAATCATACGATTACCCATAAAGACTTTACGACGCTGACGGACGAGCAGGTTAAGCAGGAAGTGGCGGATTTCGAGAAGCTGTACAAAGGGATTACCGGCAAGGAAGTGCCGAAATATTTCCGCTTCCCTTACGGAACGTACAGCCCTCATCTGCTGACGCTGCTGTCCGACTTGGGGTACACCTCGTACTTCTGGTCCACCGCGATGAAAGATTGGGAGCCGCGCAAGAACGGGGCGGACGATGCCTATAACGACATCATCGGCAATCTGCACGACGGCAATATCATCTTGATGCACCAGGCGTCCAAGGAAAATATCGCGGCCATGGACCGCATTTTGAAGGAAATCAAAAGCGAAGGCTACGAGTTCGGCACGCTGTCCGAGCTGCAAAAGAAGTAAGCCTTCCGCATAAGCGTAAAACAAAAGTCCGGCCGGAGCGCCGGACTTTTGTTTTGTTGGTGCGCGTTACGACCGCCAAACGCCCCTGGCTTTTTGCCGGTGCTGACTATACCGCCAAACGCCCCTGACTTTTTGCCGCTGCTGCGATACCGCCAAACGCCTAGGGAACGTTTCCCCGCAACCGCTCATATTCTAAATATGTAGTCTTCATCCTGCCAAGATAAAGGAAGCGATTCTACGTGGCTCAAGCGATCGCCATTTTGGATTCCGGGGTAGGGGGGCTTACGGTCGCCAAGGAAGTCATGCGTCAGCTGCCGCAGGAGGAAATAGTCTACTTCGGCGATACCGAGCGGGCGCCGTACGGTCCGAGAGCCGCGGAGGAAGTGCTAAAATTCACCCGGCAAATCGTCGAATACTTGCTCCAGTTCCGTCCGAAAATGATCGTTATCGCCTGCAACACGGCTACGGCCATTGCGCTCCAGCATATTCGGGCCCAGGTGAAGATCCCGGTCGTAGGCGTCATTCAGCCGGGATCGCGTGCGGCGATCAAGTCGACGAAGAACGGCTCCATCGGCGTGATTGGCACGGAAAACACGATTCGCAGCGGAGCGTACCATCAGGCGCTTCAGGCCATCAATCCGCATACCGAGGTTTTCAGCTTAGCCTGCCCCCGGCTTGTCCCGATCGTGGAACGAAGGATGTACCGCTCGCCGGAAGCGAAGCAGACGGTCGAACAGTCGCTGCGGCCGCTGCTCGGCAGCCCGATCGACTGTCTCATTCTCGGCTGCACGCATTATCCGTTTCTGACGCAGGCAATTGCCGACGTCGTCGGACCGAAGGTAGCGATCATCAGCTCGGCGGACGAGACGGCCCGGGAGATCAGCACCATCTTGCATCATAGGGGGCAACTGGAACAGTCGGGCCATGTCCCGGTGCATCGTTTTTTTTGCAGCGGCACGCCAGAGACATTCCAAGCGATCGCGCAGGAATGGCTGGGCGAACAAATCAGAGTGTCCCCCGTGTTCTGGCAAATGACGCGCTTGTCCGAATAGAAAGCGAACGAACGGCAAAACCCTCCAAAACCGCTGTGCAGCAGCGGCTATGGAGGGTTTGGTCGCTTCGGGCGGACAAGCCGGTCCCGTTAGCGTTTAGGACGAACGGCGGTTTCGGAACAGAAAAACGCACAACGTCCGCCATATCAACATAAAGGAGGCAATTAAAGGGAAAGCTACGACGGCGAACGATCCGTTCGGCAGCCTTCCAAGCCATAGGGAACGAAGCAGCAGGCCGAGCGGAACGGCGATGCAGCAGGTCAGCAGCGCATACAGCGCGGCTTTCCCGACGGAGGAAACGGTCCGGAGCCGGTAGGTCCGGACAATGGCCAGCGCGGCGAGCCAGCCGATCGCAAACGGGAAGGCCGTCTCCAAGGAGGCGGCCAACGAGAACGCCATTGCATGGTCTTGCCTGCCTGCGATAACGAACGCATACAGGACAAGCAGGTCGCCGGCTACAAGAAGGAATACGGGCATTTCCCAATCAAACTCCCTTGAATCGGCATTGAGCCGAGCATCATGTAGGTCATGCTGTTGGCGGGCCGGGCGCTCGCAAGCGCATATGCCCGCGGGAAGGAGGACGGTCCATGATCCGAAAGCTGTTCACTTGGAACCATTGGCGCCAATTGGGCCCCCGCGTCTGGAGGCTTATCGCTTCGCCCGGGGTGCCGCTCGCAGAGAAGCTGCTGTTCGGAGTTCCGGTATTGCTGTATTGGGTACTCCCGGACGCGCTTCCGTTCGTGCCCGTCGACGATATCGCCATCACCCTGTTCGCGATGAACTGGTTCGCTTCCCGCGCGGAGCGCAAGTACGGAGCGGTCTTATAGAAGCTTGTCCGGCGGAACGGGCTACAGCAGATGCTTGTCGTATTCTTCCTCGGGCAGCCGGATCCATTTGCGCAAGTAGCCCTGATCGTACAACGCCTTGACGAGAATAATGAGCACCGGGGACAATATGACGCCCGCTACGCCGAACAGCGACAGCGATACGATCATGAACGAAAGCATCGTAAAGGCGGATACGCCGAGCGAATCGCCGGTTATTTTCGGCTCCAGAATCTGCCTCGTCCCTACGACGGCCACAAGCAGCACGGTCAGCCAGATGGCGAGCTCAATGTTGCCGACGACGAACAAATAAATAATCCACGGAATAAACACGGTCGATACGCCGAGCAGCGGCAGCACGTCGAAGATAGCGGACAGCAGCGCGATCATGAAGGCGTTCTGCACGCGAAGCAGCAGCAGGGCCGCGAATATGATCACGAACGTCAGCGTGATCAGCTTCGCTTGAGCCTTGATGTAGGTGACGATTCCTTTTAACACGTTTTCCTTGAGAAAAAAGAAGGCTGTTTTGAATGTTCTCGGGGTCTTGTCCGAAGCGAACCGTTTCCAAGACTCGATCTCCACGCTAAGGAAATACGCCAAAATCACGCCGATGGCAAAGTTGAATACGAACGAGGACACCGACGTCAGCATGCCGAACAGTCCGCCGAGGAACGTCGTGGCTAGTTTTGCGCCTTTATCGGTAATGATCGTCGAATATTCCTTGGCCCGTTCGAGCCAGTCGGGAGGGATGGTCTCCAGTCTGGATTGCCAATAGCCCATGTTGTTGAAAATCTGTTCTTGGAGTATGCGGGAGTAGGCGGGTATTTTCTGGATGAGCTGGTACAGCTGCGTCGTAAAGATCGCGCCTGCGCCGATGATGACCGCCAATATAAAGAGGACGAACACCAGCGTAGAGATGGTCGTGGCGATCGATTTCTTCATGCCCTTGCGGCTCAGAAACCGGGCGAACGGCTCGATGATCGCGAAGATGACCAGCGCCATGAAGATTGGCGTGGCGATCCGGTACAGATAGCTGAAGGTCAGCATGAACAAATAAACCGTCAGAGCCATCAGAGCGATATCGAACACCGTTTTGTAATATTTTTTGTAGAACGACAGCATGGTTTCACCTCGAACCAAGGGTAGATATTCCACATTTTATCGTTTTGCCCGTGGGAAGTCCACAAAATTAGACGATGTCGGCAAAACGTGGTATCATTTTGAAAGTGGACACGTCAAACAAGGAGTGGAAAGCATGAAAGTCAAAATTACGAGAAGCGCGGCGAAGGTGCTGCTAAAGGAATTGGAGCAAGAAGAAAACAGCGGGCTGAAGGTGCGGGTCAAGGTTGACTTCACGCATGGCAACCATGTCCATTATGCACTCGGCTTGGACGAGCCCACGGAAGACGATATCGTAGTCGAGTCGGATAAAGGGATCGAGGTCATCTTGGACAAAAACGAGCCTGTGCTAGACGGCGTTAAGATCGACTATTTGTTTTTGCCGAACGAAGGATTTTTTATTACAAACCCGAGCAAAGGAAACCATGGCGACCACTGACGCCTGAGCACGGGCCGGAAGAGGAACGGACATGGCAAACGATATACGCATCTGCGACAAATGCAAGCATATGAAAGTGAAAACGGCGCTTGCCAAGCTGCAAAAGATCACCCCGGACTCCGATGTGAAAGTCGGCTGCAAATCGTATTGCGGACCCTGCTCACGGGCGGCGTTCATCTTTGTCAACGGCCGTTACGTGACGGCCCCGAGCGAGGACGAGGCGATCGAGAAGGCGGGCAAGTACATAAAAAAGTAGCGCAAAAAGACGGACCTTCCCGACGGGATAGGGCCGTTTTTTTATGCGACCGTCCGGTGTGCCGGTCGGCGGCACGCGGGGGCCAACTGCAGCAGCCAACCATAACCGACCATAGCCTACCGCTTGGGTCCGCCGGGACGTCTGCGGACGGGAGGCTTGCTCCGCAGCTTCAGCAGGTAGGCGCCGTTCAGCAGACCGGCGATGCCGCCCAGCACGAGCAGAACCTGTACCCACATGTTGTCGTTTTTGTACAGGAAGACGAGCGCCGAGGCCGTCACGAAGGCGACGGCGAACACGAGCTCCATCAGAACAAGCAGTAGCGTGCGTTTGCTGCGCATGGTTCGTTCTCCTTCCGTCCATTCGTTTCATCCTATCCTATCAACATCATATCAAAAACGAAAAACGTTTGCGAAGAGGAAGCGCCGGCAGTATCCGTGGTATAGTAAAACCAACAACATTCCGGAGAAGAGGAGCGGTACTATGTCTCAAACCATCGTCATCGCCATCGTCGTATTGTTCGTTTTGTTATGGATAGGCAGAGTCTCCAGAAAAAATCGGAGCCCGGGGAGCGTGGCGGGGACGGAGGGAGCCGCCCGCATGGCTGCGCGGCTGCAGGCGCTGAAACCTTATGAGGACGGTACGCTGCCTGCCAAGCTGGGTCTCGCGCCGGATATGCCGCTTGCGGATACGGCGGCGAAGCTCGAGCGGGCGTTCGAGAGCGAGTTCGGTCCGACGCTGAAGAAGCGCGTTCTGAACGAGCATCCGGGTATGTCCGAAGCCGAATATGCGTGGAAGCTGCTGGAGCTGAAACGGTATTTGCTGATGAACGCCGTGTTGAAGGGCGTTCCGATGTTCAGTCCCGAGGTGGACGACCTCTGGCATGAAATGCTGATGTTCACCCGCGAATATGAACGGTTTTGTTTGCAATGGAACGGGCGGACGGTGCATCATGCCCCGCACGGGGAGGCGGTGCCGATTCCGGGGGAGCGCGCTTGGTTCGACTGGGCGTACAGCCAGATGTTTACGCCCACCCCGTACAGCGGGTGCATCTGGCGGGGATTTTTCCTCTATCCGCTTGACGGGGAGTTGCTGCAGACGCTGAAAGACGAACCGGCAGAGACGATCGCCCGGCTGCGGTTTCGCGGATCGTCCGACGGGGTACAGCCGGAAGCCGCCGAGTGCGTATCGGTCTTAATCCGCAAGGCGAAGGAGCAGATTGACCGGGCGGGACGTTCCGAGGATCACCGAACGGAAGAGAGCTTTGCCGATACCTACGATCGCGAGGATGGCCGTACGCACTCATACCGGATGGAACCATCCGGTTCTGGGCCGAATTCCGCCTATGCCGGGGGCTCCAACTTTGCCATGATGGCATCCGCGATGATGATGTTCTCGGTCCTCGATCCGCTAGGCTATGAAGAGCATATGCGGGAAGCGATCCCCGAGGAAGTAAGGCGCAATGAAGCATCCTGCGGCAGCTCCTCCTGCTCTGCTTTCGGGGGTGACAGAGGGCCGGAGTCCCGGAATACCGACGGAAGTTCTGACGGGAATTCCTCCGACGGCGGACATTCCGGCGATTCCTCCTCGGGCTCGGGGGATTCGTCCTCATGCAGCTCCTCGTCCTGCTCCTCGTGCGGTGGCGGAGGGGACTGATACCTCAGTCAGGCTTGGCCGATTCATCTAGGTGCCAGGCGCTGACCGGCGGCGGGAGGCCTCTGCGACGCTCCGGCAAGAATGGATAGTGTCCACTAGCGTCTGGCTGCGTTAACGCCGCTTATCCGGCTTTCCGGGGCCGTGAAAGGAAGAGCCTATACGCGAAAAAACCTCCAGAACCGATGAAGCGGGCTTGGAGGTTTTTTCGCGTATTCCGGCCGAACGAGTGACCGGGTCTTATAGGGATGCGGCCGGCGAGGGCTGCTTTTGCGAAGCGGGGGGCTTACCGGAGGAAGGGGCTTCCGGCTTCGTTTTCTCCCCGCAGCCGAAGATCAGCGCAAAGCCGAGCACGAGCAGCACGAGGGCGTAGGCGTATGCGAACCTTTTGTCCGGCATAGCGGCTCGTTACACCCGTTCCCGCACCGGCTCGATTTCCGCGATAAACGATTGAAGCGATTCCTGCAGCCGTTTGCGCGCGTCCTCCTCGATCAAGAACCGGCCTTGATCGTCGCGCAACACTTGCGAGTCGACAATGTAGGCGCCGGTCTGCAGACGGGTGGCGCCGAGAGCGGCGAGGACGGGCTTTAACGAATAATCGATAGACAGCAGATGCGCAATCGTGCCGCCGATCGCCAGAGGCAATACCGTTTTGCGAACGAGCGCTTTTTGCGGGAGCAGGTCGAGGAACGTTTTCAGCACTCCCGTGTAGGCTGCCTTGTATACCGGCGTAGCGACAACCACGGCGTCGGCTTGCTCGATCAGGGCGAGCGCCTTCTCGACGTCCGGGCTGTCGAAGCGGGCGTGCACGAGGTCTGCCGGCGGCAGGTCGCGGACGATGATGCGATCCACGGCGATGCCGGAGCTTTCGAGTATCGTTTGGGCAAAATCGAGTATGCCGTTCAGGCGGGAGGAAGCGGTAGGACTTCCGGATATAAGGACGACTTGCGACATGTGCGCACCAGCTTTCCAGTAGGATGAGAAATAAAAAGAAAAAAGGCTTCCGCTGCCCGTACCCGTCCTTCGGATATGCGGCGCGGAAGCCTCCGGCGGTCCGGTAGGCTTATCGAATCTGTTGTTTCAACGGCTCGCGCTGGATGCGCGACTGGTTGTTGTTGGAATGGGAATCGAACCGTCTCCGTTCCGTCCGCTCGATCTGAACCACCTTGCCGTCGTGCACGATAATTTGCACGCTTCCGTATTCCAGTCCGTTTACGCTGTTCAGTATGCGGTCCGCCCAGACGTCATCCAATTGTACGGGATTGCTCATCGTTCATTCCTCCATTTCTTTGCGTAAGCCGAATGAAATCTTAAACCACTATTCCTATGAAAATAGTTGGTTTATCCATGTGGGAATCTTATCATCGCTGCATGAACCTGTCAATCGGGTTTGAAGATGTTGTTGTTCTGATATAAAGCTGACGGAATCGGTCGCCATCGTAAGGTTTTAGGCAAGTTTGCCCCCAGGGGAACGGCCCGGGCAAGCGCGCTTTCGTTCAAAATGGCAGATTGGAAAAATCGAACCCTCATCCCGAGCGGTTACGGTGAATCGGCAAACAATAACCTTGAATGAAACGGAGGATAGGAGGAAATGGTTTGCCTAAATTCGTGTTGAGCGCACTGCTGGCAATCGTGCTCGTTCTAACAGCGCCGGGATGGACCGGCCATGCCGATCCGGTCAAGCCGCTCCAGGCGGCTTTTGTCCGCAAGGGCGATCTGTGGCTAAAGCTGGGCGGGGAAGAAACGCAAATTACGCACGGCGCTCGGGCGCAGACGCCCAAATGGTCGGCGGATGGGAAATTCGTGGCGTATGCTGCGGGTGACCGCGCAGGGGATATTTGGGTATACAGCCTGGAAAGCAAGCGGCAGCTTCAGGTATACAGCGGAGGCTCCCATTACGAATGGGCGCCGGAGGGCCACCGGCTGGCTTTTACCATCGATTCGATCCTCAATTATGCCGACGTCCGTCCCGAGAAGGTCGAGCCTTTCCGGAACGTCACCGGCGGAACGGGCAACTATTCCTGGCTGCCGGACGGGTCGGGCTTCCTCGTCTCTTCAACGGCAAGTCTTCTCCCGAACGGCTGGACGAGCGTTCAGCTATTCGAGGTCCCGGTCGATGCCGGTATGGACCCTCGCAAGACGAAGCGGCTTTTTACGCTGCCGGCGCAGTCCGACACGTTTTTTGCCGTCGGCACGAGCGTCTTCCGGTGGTCGCCGGACGGCAAGTGGATTTCCTTTATCGCCGTTCCGACGGCCTCCTGGTCGGCCGACAGCAACACGCTGTGCGTTCTTGCAACGGACGGCAAAACGTTTCGTCAAGTGGACAAGATGCTGCGTTACCCGGCATGGTTCCGCTGGGCTCCGGATCGGAACCGGCTGGCCTTTATCGCCGGAGAGGGCCGGTTTGCGATTCATAACAAGCGTTTAAAGATCGCGTCCTTTCCCGCGGATACGCCGCCATCCTATACGCCCGAAGGGTATGCCGATCGCGATTTCGCTTGGGAAAGCGAACGGTTCATTACCGTGTCTCGCTCCAAGGAGGGCGAGGAAGGGTCCGGCACCGTCCTGAAGCCGCTTCCTGCGCTTGTACGGATCGACCTGCGCTCGAACGTGCAGAAGCCGATCAGAGAGCCGCCCCCGCAGCAGGGCGACTACGCTCCCGTCTGGCTGCCCTCGCACGGCAAGCTGGCTTGGGTCCGCAGCGGCGGAGAGCAGGCGGAAGCGTGGCTGGCCCGCGGGGACGGATCGAATGCGTCCAGGGCGATTGCCGGTATCGACGCAGCGTCCTTCTACTATGGGGCATACGCTTGGGACGAAGTAATCGCTTGGTACGAGCCCGTGGCCGGATAGGGCGACCGCAGGCGCAGAACTCTGTACCGAGCCTCGGGTACGGACCGTACGCTGTTCAACGCCTAAGCAGCCGCGATCATACAAAGACGCCCCTTCCTCCTAATGAGGCAGGGGCGTCTTTTATTCGGTTTGGGCTATTGCGCAGCGAGTTGCGGCAAGCCGCCTGTCGTTTCGAAGCTAGCCTTTGCGTTTTTTCCACTGGGCGACTTGGCCGTCGGCATCCCGCTGAGCGTTCGTTCTCGGGCGCTCTGGCTGCGCGGGTTTGCCCGCGGGCGTGTCGAACCGCTTGCGTTCGGTCCGCTCGATCTGCACGATTTTACCGTCATGTACGATGATTTGCACGCTTCCGTATTCCAGACCCGCAATGCTGCCCAGAATGCGCTCCGCCCATATATCGTCCAATTGCACCGGTGTGCTCACATGAACCCCTCCTGCTCGTTTGATGGTTGTATTTAAATGCTGACCGGCATCGGATCGGTTTTCATCCCGTTCTCCACAATGCGCGATTGTTTGTCGTTGAACAGGTACAGGCGGTGAATCAGCACGAGCACGCGGTCGCCGGCTTGAAGCGGTTCTTTCTCCAGCGAACGATAGGCGGAAACCCATTGCGAGCCGATCTGCACGTCGATTTGCCAGCTGCTGCCGCGAAAAAACACATTGCGTACGAAGCCGCTTTCCGCGGCGGACGGGGTCGGCAGCTCGCCCGGCAGCCCGACTTCCACAAACTCGGGGCGGATAATCGCCTTCGAGCCCGGCAGCTCGTTCTCGAAGCCTTTCAGACCGGACGGATTGTCAAGCTGGCTCGATTCGCCGATAAAGCCCGCGACGAACGGAGTATGCGGATTTTTGTAAATATCGATCGGCGCACCCTTCTGCTCCAAACGTCCCCCGCTAATAATCATAATTTCGTCCGCAACCTCGACCGCTTCTTCCTGGTCGTGCGTGACGAATAGCGTCGTGATGCCGATTCGCTCGATCGTTGCCCGCAGCCACGAGCGCAGCTCCTTGCGGACTTTGGCGTCAATGGCCGCGAACGGCTCGTCGAGCAGAAGCAGATGCGGCTCGGGAGCAAGAGCGCGGGCGAAGGCGACGCGCTGACGCTGTCCGCCGGACAGCTGGTTCGGGTAGCGCTTCTCCAGCCCTTTCAGGCCGGTCAGCTCGATCAGCTCGGAGACGCGAGCTTGAATGGCGCTGCGCGATTTTTTTTGCACGGTTAGCCCGAAGGCGATATTATCGTATACCGTCATATGACGGAAGAGCGCGTAGCTTTGAAAGACGAAGCCGATGCCCCGCTGCTGCGCTGGAACGTCGTTGACCCGTTTGCCGTCGATGAAAATATCGCCGGAGTCCGGCGTTTCCAGACCGGCCAGCATGCGCAAAATGGTCGTTTTGCCGCCGCCGCTCGGTCCGAGCAGCCCGATCAGGCGGCCCTTCTCGATGCCGAAGCTGATGTTGTCGGAGGCGGTATAGCTTCCGAACGTTTTGACCAAGCCCTTCACTTCAATATACATCGCTTAGTTCCCTCCCGGCGATTCCGTTTGTACGGTGGCCTGATGATGCTTCCACTCGACGATGCTTTTGACGACCAGCGTGACGAGCGCCAGCAGCACGAGCAGCGAGGCGACGGCGAACGAGGCCGCGAACTGATATTCGTTGTATAAAATTTCTACGTGCAGCGGCATCGTGTTCGTTTCGCCGCGGATATGTCCGGATACGACCGAGACGGCTCCGAATTCGCCCATAGCCCGCGCGTTGCAAAGGATAATGCCGTACAGAAGCCCCCACTTGATATTCGGCAGCGTCACCCGACGGAAGACGGTCCAGCCGCTTGCGCCGAGGCTGACGGCGGCTTCTTCCTCCTGGCTGCCCTGCGCCTGCATTAGCGGGATCAGCTCGCGGGCGACGAACGGGAACGTGACGAACATCGTGGCCAGCACGATGCCGGGCAGCGCGAAGATGATCGGGATGTCGTGATCGATCAGATACGGACCGAACCAGCCTTGCGCGCCGAACAGCAGCACGAAGATCAACCCGGAGATAACCGGGGAGATAGCGAACGGCAGATCGATCAAAGTCGTCAGCAGCTGCTTGCCGCGAAAGCTGAATTTGGCGATCGCCCATGCCGCGGCGACGCCGAACAGCGTATTCAGCGGCACGGCGATCAAGGCGGTCGTCAGCGTCAGACGGACGGCGGACAACGCTTCCTTCTCGACGATGGCGGCTAAGAAAACCTCAGCTCCTTTACGGAACGCTTGCGTAAACACGGTAATGAGCGGCAAAATAAGCACCACTCCGATAAACAGCAGAGCGATGGCGATCAGCAGCCATTTGACCACGGCGGATTCGCTCGTAGCGGACGTCCGCGGCTGGCTGGACGGAAGGGCGGTGCGTGCGGCGACAGTTCCGGCCATTAGATTCTCCTCCTAGACGTTCTGAATCGTTCGGCGGCTTGCGCGCCACTGTAGAATGTTAATGACGAACAGCAGGACGAACGAAATAACCATCATGACGAGGGCAATGGTCGTTGCGCCGATATAATCGTATTGCTCCAGCTTCGTGCGGATGAGGAGCGGAGCGATCTCCGTCTTCATCGGCATGTTGCCGGATATGAACACGACCGAGCCGTATTCGCCGATCGCGCGGGCGAAGGCGAGCGCGAAGCCCGTCAGCAGAGAAGGCAGGACGGCGGGAAAAATAACGCGCCGGAACGTGCGCCAGCGGGAGGCGCCGAGCGAGGCGGCGGCTTCCTCGACGTCCTTCTCCAGATCCTCCAGCACCGGCTGAATCGTCCGCACCACGAACGGCAAGCCGATAAACAGCAGGGCGATCGTAATGCCGAGCGGCGAATAGGCGGTTTTGATGTCGAATTTGGCGAAGAAGCTGCCGAGCCAGCCGTTCTGCGAATAGATCGCCGTCAAGGCGATGCCGGCTACGGCCGTTGGCAGGGCGAACGGCAGGTCGACGAGCCCGTCGATGAGCCGTTTGCCCGGAAACGTATAACGTACCAGCACCCAGGCGACGATCAAGCCGAACACGGCGTTGATTAGAGCGGCGGTGAAGGACGTCGTGAGGCTGACCTGAATGGAAGCGACCACGCGAGGATCGGTGACCGTTCCCCAGAACTTGCTCCAGCTTTGTTCCGTCGACTTGATGATAATGCTTGCAAGCGGAAACAAAACGAGCAAACTCAGGTACAGAATGGTAAAGCCCATGGATAAGCCGAAGCCCGGCAGGACGGAACGTCTCTTTTTAATGGAAGCCATAGGTTCAGGTCTCTCCTGTCACCCAGTGCGCATTGGCGCAAAGTCGAATGCTTTGCGCCAATATGCGAACCAGTTATTTGGAAGGTTTGTAAATTTGATCGAACGTCCCGCCGTCGGCAAAATGCGTTTTTTGCGCCGTCTGCCAGCCGCCGAACGGCTTATCGATGGTAATCAGCTCGATTTTCGGAAATTGCTTTTCGTATTTCTTGGCTACCGACTCCAGACGCGGGCGATAGAAGTTTTTGGCGGCGATTTCCTGGCCTTCTTCGGAGTATAAGTACTCCAGGTACGCTTGAGCGACCTCGCGGCTGCCCTTCTTGTCGGCGACTTTATCGACGATCGATACGGGCGGTTCGGCGAGAATGCTCAAGGACGGAACGACGATTTCGAACTTCTCCGGACCGAATTCTTTCAAAGAAAGAAACGCTTCGTTCTCCCAAGCGAGCAGCACGTCGCCGATACCGCGTTCGACGAAGGTAGTCGTGGAGCCGCGCGCGCCCGAATCGAGCACCGGCACGTTCTTGTACAGCTTGCTGACGAAATCTTTGGCTGCATTCTCGTCGTTGTTGTTATGCTTCAGGGCATAACCCCATGCGGCTAAGTAATTCCAGCGGGCGCCGCCGGATGTTTTCGGGTTCGGCGTTATGATACTGACTCCCGGCTTGATCAGATCGTTCCAGTCTTTGATACCCTTCGGATTGCCTTTGCGCACAAGGAAGACGATCGTGGACGTATAAGGCGAGCTGTTGTCCTTCAGTCGTTTTTGCCAATCGGCGTTAATAAGTCCTTTTCCTTGAATCTCGTCGATATCGTAGGCCAGCGCCAGCGTGACCACGTCGGCTTGGATGCCGTCGATGACCGAGCGGCCTTGGCTGCCCGAACCGCCGTGCGACTGCTTGATGGTTACTTTTTGATTCGCTTTTTCCTGCCAGTATTTAGAAAACGCCTTGTTATATTCATCGTACAATTCGCGTGTAGGGTCATAGGAGACATTCAGCAATTCAATGGCCGGCTTGGCGGCGGGCTTGTTATCCGTAGCACCGGCAGTTGGGGCCGACTTCTCGGAGCCTGATGCTGCTTTCGTATCCCCGCCCGATGCGGCGTTTCCTCCTCCGCAAGCGGTAAGACCGATAAGCAGGACGGTGGATAGAACGGACAGCAGGATCGGTTTCTTCATTGGTTTCGAACTCCCTTTTCTTTAATTGGATTGTTAGAGCCAGCGGCTCTCCAGGTCTCCGGCTGTCCGGTTGACCAATTAAACCAATAAATTTAGTTGGTTTTAATATGGATGCAATCGTACCATCGCTGGGAATACGTGTCAATACGGATTGGAGATTATGTTATTTTGGAATAAAGAAACCTGAGAAAACCAAGTAATCCGCGTATTTCGAGTGGAATTTAAGGCGATTTATTATATTAGAGGTCATTCTTCTATTCATAATGAACTTTTGTGGAACCGATCAGAAAAAGTAATAAATAGAAGCAAGATCGGCCGGCCTCCGCGAATGCACAGACTCCCAATGGCTACGATATGCGGGAAGTTCGCCAACCGTTCTGCATTTTGGGTAAAAAGCGCCGAAGCGCCCAATTGAGCGGCTTCAGCTTGAATGGAGGGATGACGTGCGGTTTTTTCCGGGGCTGACGCAGCAAAGAAGGCCTCCGCTGCGGAGGCCTTCTTCGTTTATGTTTTGATTTTGGACTGAAGCATCTCGACAAGCTGCTGCCCGATGGTGGCTATATTCATGCCGTCGTTTATCGTTCCGCCGTCGGGAGCGTCGCTGCCCTGTGCGCCGGGAGCGCCTTGGCCGCCACCGCGTCCCTGGCCTTGGCCTTGAGCGCCGCCGCGTCCTTGGCCGGGAGCGCTGCCGCCGTCGGTGGCGCCTGCACGTCCTTGGGTGCCGCCGGTTGCGGATCCGGCATTGCCGGATGCGTCGGAGCCGCCTGGAGCGCCGCTGCTGCCCGAAGCGCTGCCGCGGTCCGGACCGCCGCCGCGTCCCTCGGGCCTGCCGCCGCCCTGCTGGCCCCCGCCGTTCGGCACCCGCGACGAAGCATCCTGTATGTACGCTTTTTGCTTGTCCGTCAGCTTCTCCAGCAGCTTTTTCTCGTCCTCGTCGGTCAAATCCGCTTTCGTTATGGCGGCCTGTACGAGTGGGAGCATGTAGTCGGCCTGCTCTTTCGTGATCGCCAGTCCATCCGATTTATCCATCGTCAGGAGCGAGCGGAAGGTGAAGTTCATCTTCAGGGACTGGCGGTTCATGCCGTCTTGTCCCGGTCCCCCGTTCCTCCCGCCTTGCCCGTTCTGCGCATTGGCCTGCGGCGAGGAGGCGGCGCTTGCCGTCTGGCCGCCGTTCGACGCGGAGCCTTTGTCCGATGCGCAGCCGCTCAATATGATCATCAATGCGATTCCCGTCCCAAACGCTTTTCGGTAATTCATAACATTCCCCGCTTCCGTCAAAGTGTTCTCGAACCACCCCCCCAAGTATAGGTTGTCTTGCTTAAATGAACATAAAAGAAAACTGAACGTCAGCTGAAAGTTGTTCAAGCTCCATCCGAGATCAACTTCCTATTTTGAATCAGCTTCCTTTTAATGAGGATATGCGACATCGGCCTCCATTCCGCAAGGTCCGCCGCCGGGATTTTCCTCCAGCATCACTTCCGTGCCGTCGCTTCGATAAAGCGGGCGGTAATGCGCCGCTATGCTCGCTGCCGAGCTGTTGGCATAGTGACAGATGAACGCCCTGCGGAATCGGTCCTTCGTCTTGTTACGGTACGAGCCGTGTATAAGATTGCCGTTGAAAAACAGCACATCCCCTTTATCCATGACGACGGGGACGGCTTTGGCATCCTTGGGCGGCTTGACATAGTGGGTCGTAAATGATTCGTTCCGGTCCGCTTCGTCCGGGCAAACAATCTCGTAGCCGTTCGTCCCGGGGACGACGAGCAGTCCGCCGTTCTCCTCGTCTGCCGCGTCGACGGCGGTCCAGGCGGCGATACAGTTGCCCGGCTCAACCTTTAAATAAAAATTGTCCTGATGAAGCGCTTGCCCGCGGGAGCCCGGCGGCTTGTAGTAAAACATGCTCTGCGCGGCGAGCGGCTCTTCTCCGTACAGCTCCCGCAGCACATCCATTACCGGCTTGTGCAGCATGAACGATTTGGCCGCTTCGTTAAACCGGTGAGGATGCATGACGCGCGGGTAACGCTTTAGCGGATCGGACGCGTCCGCTTGCAGATCGGGCATGAAGTGCCCGGGGATCGCCCGGTGGCTGATTTCTTCGAACACCGATTCCAGCTCCGACACCTCCAGGGGGTCGAATAGTCCTTTCACGAGTAGATAGCCGTCTTCCTCAAAACGGCGTTTTTGTTGCGGGGTTAACTGATTCGGCACGGTGGACATATGGGCATTCCTCCTGATATCGTAACGATTCGGCTTACATAGCTTCATCATACGGCGGAACGGGTGCGGCTTGAATTCGCATTTGTGCCGAAATATCACACGATTCTGCTGGATTGATCAGGAAACCATTGTTCCCCAAGCCTTTATTACAGTATCCTATAAGGAAGAGACACGCTGTCTGTGCGGCAGCCGAACGGTAGAGAGGCGGGAAAGCGGATTGGGACGGTTCGCGTATGAAGAAAGGAATGCTGGAGGGAATGGCGGAAACGGCGGCGACGAAGGGCTGTTCATCGCCGGGCATTTTGATGAACCGGACAGCTACGCGGTGCAGCGCCCTCACGGGCGGGACGACTGGTTGATGACGTACACGATCGAGGGGAGAGGCTTCTTCGTTTCCGAAGGCGCAAGAAGCGTGTGCGAAGCGGGGGATATGGTGCTGATCCCGCCGGGGAATCCGCAGCATTATGGCACGGTTCGGGGAGAGAGGTGGCATTTCGTGTGGGCGCATTTCTCCGCCCGGTTATCGGAAACGGGGCTGCTGCCCGACCGCCCCTTGATCGTGCACCGTATCGAAAGCGACTCGGTGCGCACACGGGTATACGGCGCCCTGCAGCGCGCCGTGCGCGACATCGGGGAACGCGGGCCTTATTGGCAGCAGCTTGGGGAGAACGCCGTCCGGGAAATCGTGCTGCTGCTGGCGCAGCGGCTCAGAAGACCGCTGGACCCGCGGATCGAGGAGACGCTGCGCCTGCTGTCCGAGGGGATGCGCGAGCCGCTCAAGATCGAAGAGTTGGCCAAAGCCGTCGGACTATCGCCCTCCCGGCTCTCTCATCTGTTCAAGGAACTGACCGGGCACTCGATCGTCGAAACGTTGAATACGATGAGGGTGCGGCAGGCGGAGCTTCTGCTTTCCTATACGGACCGCAACGCTTCGGAGGCGGCGTTCGACGTCGGCTTTGCCAACTACAACCATTTTTTGCACCAATTCCGCAAACGGGTCGGGATGAGTCCGAGCGCCTTCCGGAGAAAAGCGAGACAGCACGATTCTAACTAAAATTAACTTTGCGAATGCGGCGATATGCTAGAGGTGGCCGGAGCTGCGTACCAAGCGTAGGTACGAGACGATGATCCGACGCTAGGCCGGCAGCTTCTTGACGGCAGTTGCTCTTTGTCAGCCGCCCGTCCGATGGGCGTAAGCATCCTCCGCGACCGACCTCAATTTCTCGTAAAATGGATTATCTTGCGGCACTTTCCACTGCTGCATGTAGATCAGCATCTGATTGATGACCGTATCGAATTCGATGACCGAGTTGTCCATCCCTTTTTCGACAAGACCTTCGAACTTCACCTTTTCTTCGGCCGTTATTTTCTTGGCCGTAAAAAAACTTCCTATGTAGCGGCGTACGCCGTCTCCTCCGTACTTGCGCGGGTACTCCAGCTTCGAGTTCAACAGCCCAATCTGCTCTCCCGTGAACACCGTTCGATCCAACAGCCCGAGCAGCGCGTCCAGATCGCCATGGCGCTTATGTACCAGATCCATGACCTCGTCGTCGCTGGCATCTCGGGGGAAAGCGAAGAACAGCTGAGAGTTATCGAACTGCTCCGAGACCGAAACGTGGGTTAGCTCGTGCGCCAACGAGCCCAGACGTTCGGTTGTGCCGAGCGGAGCGACTAAGCGATGGTTGACGACATACTTTTCCCCGATACCTTCATCCTTCTCCTTTTGATTGGTCAGCCTGGCGCCCGGCAAATGAGATTTCATATGGACCTTATCGGCATTGTTCAGCACTTCTGCCAGAACGCGCTTCGTAATGTCGGGCGTATCCGGGGCGTTCATAATGGACAATAGCTGGTTCAGCTCTTGTTGAAGAATATCGTCGATTGCGCCAGGCACGGCTTTGAGTTCTTCCAGACAGCTCATGATTTGCGTATCGAGCGACATGTTATCAAGTCCGAGGGCCTCTCTGTCACGGATGGCCAAGAGCGCGTCTTGCCCCTCGCACAATTTGGCGAACCTTGTTTTCGGATCTGCTGCTGCGGATGCTTCGGCCAACGGGACGTAGACTTCCTTCTCGCGGTCGATTTGTCCAAGCAGCGTTTGAACCCCCGCGATCCGGTCGGGATGCGCTTTCGGATGGGCCAGGTAGTTTTCGCAGTGCATGCGTATGTCATCAAGCAGCGCGTCTCTTTTCACATAATCGGATTTGTCGGTGGCGTTGTATTTGGCCAGAGCTTTGTCCACCGGTTTGATTTTAGAGCGAATCCGGTAATCCACCTTTGTCAGCTTCTTGAAGCTGTCCTCGCTCATCAGTCTTTGAACGGCCGTATTCGATGCCGTAGAGATAGGCATGAGAGGCTCCGCGCGACGCATAACGGTTTGTTCGAGCATGCGGCCGACCGCACGGTTGCCCATCGTCCGCTGAGCCGTGATCCAGGAGGCTCCCGTTCCGAAGGCAGGCTTGGCCGCGCTTTCGGAGCCGAATGCGGCTTGGCTGGCGGATCGTGTGGTTTTTGGTGCCGTCGCGGGGGTGTGCTTGCTGTTCGTTTTCATCGGATTACTCCCTTATTCTTGGTCTATATATGCTGAACGAATGGATTTCAAGGAAATGCGAAGTGAAATGAGGTGAGGGAACGACTTCGCTATTCAAAACAAGTTCCCGTTGGGAAATGTTCGATTGGCAAGGTCATTCTTAGGAATGGATGCTCTTTTCAAACAGAAGTCTGACTTATTTATTATACCAAATCTTTCCCGGCAAGTAATGGCTTTCTCACAAGGAGCGTCCGGCTTTTCGCGCGCTATGCCGGTGGTTCAAACCGGTCAGACAAGGGTATGAATAATAAAGGTGCAAATGATATACTGTAGGCAGAAACCTAATTTCGTATAGAAGAGGTGTTCGACCATGCCGTTCCAACACGTACTCGTCGCTTATGACGGCTCTCCGCAATCCCAATCGGCTTTGGATCGGGCGGTAAGCCTGGTCCGCGCGACGCCCGGGGCGCATTTGACGGTGGCCCATGCGTTTCAATACCCGAATTTTATCGTTGGCGAGGCGATGGTTGTCGCACCTGTCGTTACCGATCTCGAAGAAATGACCAGCTCCGAGCAGCTGCTGGACGAAGCGAAGGCTCGCGTAACCGATTTGCCGGGCGTGACGTATACGCTTCTGCAGGGGGATGCGGCCGAATCGATCTTGGAGTGCGCCTCCGAAACCGGGGCGGATCTGATCGTCATCGGCAGCAGAGGCTTGAATACGATCAAGGAATGGTTCCTCGGCAGCGTCAGTCATCATGTCGTGCAGCATGCGAATATTCCCGTGCTCGTCATCAAAGAGCCGCATCAGGAGCATTAATCCTCGATCGGAGTCACGACCGCGCTCGTTCAATGAAAATGCGAAGCAGAAACAACCGGGCGGTTTGCCGTCCGGTTGTTTTGTGACGCTTTTGAGCTATGTATAAAGGCATGGTACTGGTTGAAAGATAGGTACAAAGTAGGATGTATAGAGCAAGGTCCTCTATTATCCTATGAATAGGAGTCGATTGATAGCCGTCGAAACTTCAGGAAATTTCCCGATAATGGCAAACCTAGCGAAAGCTGGGGACGCAAAGCTAAAGGGGCTAAAGTCGTAGGTCGCCTTGACCGAAAACGATGCCAGCCAGCTGCCGAACGAACCGATTGAAGTTTTTTTGTTGTTCGGGCTTTGTTTTTTGCGGGGAACGGGAAAGCTCGCATAAAGAATGCTAACGAACGGAAGCAAAGGAGCGATAGCGTCATGGAAGAAAGGCTCGACTCGACCGAGCGCGGCTTTTATTTGAAACTGGGCGACGATTTTTTCGGTATGTATGAAACGCCCGACGGGCCCAAGCTGTTTTTCAACAAAGACAAATACCGGCTGACGGATTCGAAATGGGAAGTGGAGCTGGTCATCGGCCGCAAAAACAACCTGTTTATTTTTTATTGGCAAGGGGAAACGAAAATTTCGTTCCGGTTCAACAAAAATCAGGATTCGGTCATTCAACTGTATCGGCTGCTGCAGGAACGCGTCTCGTCCAAGCGGACGCGCTAACGGCATAGATCATTACAGACAAGCTTCGCATGTCATATGCGGAGCTTTTTTTGCCTCTCCGGGATGCCGCCGCTTGCGGCCTAATATAAAGGACATGCCAAAAAAGAGACGCCGGCGACAACACCGAGCGTCTCTTCCCATCCACCTTCCGAAGCGCCTAGCTTAAATCGGACAGATGGAAAAAAATATCTTCGCCTTTGGCGTCCAGCGTCAAATCGCGCTCCTCCAAATACCACAGATCCGTTTCTTCCATAAAAAACGTCATTCCTCCGGCCTTCGATTCCAGGCCGGCATCCATCGGCTTGCCGCTCATAATGCCGAGAGCGTACGGGTCTTCACCTCCGCCCGCATAGCGGACGTATACGCGAATATGCTCGCCCTCGCGAAAGCCCCATTCCTTGGAAAAACAAAACACGGCCGCATCGGTCACGCTCAGCTTCATCGGTTGTGTCCCCCTTTCGCGCCGCCTGCCGCGTTCGTTTTAACCGTTCAGGCGGGTATGCATATGCAGAAGCTCCTGCGCGAGCCGTCCGATCCGGTCCGTCACGTCAGGATCGACGATTTCCCGGCGCTCGTTGAAGTGGCTGTCGTGCAAATACACATAGCTCGGCGCCACATAGGAGCGGAAATAGCCGGCGATCGGCTTGAGCTGGTTTTCGATAACGAGGTAATGCTGGAACGTCCCGCCGGTGGCGACGAAGCCGACGACTTTTTTGGTGAGAGCCGTTACGGGAATGAGATCGAACAAATTTTTCAACGGGCCGGACAGGGAAGCTTGAAATATGGGCGTGCCGATGACGTAAAAGTCGGCTTCGTTCACTTTATCGATAACCGTCCGCGTATCGCCGTCGTAGGCGGACGGATCGCGTCCGTCGCAAAATTGCACATTGTATTGCTTCAGATCGAGAAGCTCCGTTTCCAGCTCCGGATGGAGCTTCTTGGCTTCTTCCAGCACGCTTTGGACGGCAATGCCGGTCTTTGCTCCGATGATCGTTCCGGATATTCCGAGTAGTTTCATGACGATGACATCTCCCTGATCGAGTTTGTAAGCTGCCTTTTCTTTCATATTGAAAGATCGGCGCCGCTTTGTCAAATATTTTTTAATATAATATACGTTTATGTATATAAAATAACCCTGCGCCCCAAGCGCTTTTTGGTTATATGTACCAATTGACTCACTGCCCGAAACCCGCCAGTCGATCCGAACCGTTATAAGATCACCAATCAACGCAGCGGAGGAGAAGCTCGATGCGCAAATGGATCGCTTATACATTGACAGGGTTGGCCGGACTTTCGTTTATGACGCAAATCGCGCTCGCTTCCGGGACGATGAAGGTCGAACTGGACGCCGTGCCGTTCCGCTGGATCGTCGGAGGGCAGACCTACAGCTCGGACAAGCCTTACGCCGACGGCGACACGGAGCTTCCGTCGAGCCTCAATTACAAAGGAACGACTTACGTGCCGCTTCGTCTGGCCGCGCAATCGCTCGGGTACAAAGTGCAGTGGAACGAAAAGACGCAAACGGCGATTATTACCGCCGAGAATGAAGACGACCCGCTGGCCGGCGAGCAAGATTCCAACGGCAACTACCCGCATTACAAGTATATGCCGGCCGGAGAAGGGGCGGCCAATTGGGAGCGGCGTGCCGATGCGGTGGCGCTGCTGGGCATGCAGTACATGGGGACGCCGTACGATTTCGGCGCGTCGCTCGGTCAAACGGATACGTTCGATTGCTCGTCCTTCATGAATTTCATCTTCGGGCAAAACGGCATCAAGCTGCCGCGCAACTCGCGCCAGCAGAGCGATGTGGGTACGGAAGTCGGGCTGGACGGATTGCGCAAAGGAGATTTGCTGTTTTTTACGACGCCCAAGCGCAAAAACAACACGGGGGTGGAGCGGATCGGGCACGTGGCCGTCTATGTGGGCGACAATAAAATCTTGCACACATACCGGACCGGCATCGGCGTTATCGTATCGGAGCTGGACACGCGCTGGAAGGAGCGATTCGTAAAGGCGAAGAGGGTTATCCCGTCGTAGGGTAGAGTGGCGGCCTCGTCCGGGGACCCGCGGCGTTGAACTAAATCCATTTTCATGGTATTCTCTTACTGATTTTCGCGAAATCGCGAGTAGGGGAGATGAGAGACATGAGTGGACGGATACCGTCTCCTTTTTACATTCAGAATTCCGGCGACAACACGCTGGTAGGCGATATTTTGTTTCCGTTTGCGTATGACGAGCTGCTGTGCCGCAAAGTCGGCGAGGGCGCAGTTCCGTTCGTCCATATATGGCGTCACGAGAAGGCTATCGTGCTCGGTCTTCGCGACCGGAGGCTGCCTCACGCCGACCGGGCGATCGAATGGCTGAAGATGCAAGGCTACCAGGTCGGGGTGCGCAACTCGGGAGGCGCAGCGGTATCGCTCGATCCGGGGATCGTCAATATCTCGATCGTCATGCCGAATCCGGACGGCCGTCTGGAGTTCAAGGAAGACTTCGAGCTGATGTACGCGCTGATCCGCGAAAGCTTGGACAAGCTCGGGATGGAGGCGTTCAAGGGAGAAGTGGCGGGCTCCTACTGTCCCGGGGAATACGACGTCAGCGTAAACGGTCGCAAGCTGTGCGGCATTTCGCAGCGCCGGCAGACGAAAGCGTTCATCGTCAATGCATTCGTCGCGGCCGAAGGGCATGCGTTCCGACGCGGCGAGCTGATCCGTTCATTCTATGAAGTAGCGACCGGGGGCGATCCGGAGCTGGACGCGCCGCGCGTGGACCCGGCGACGATGACGACGTTGAACGAGGCTGGCGGCCGCGGCGCGACCGTACGGACATTCATGCGGGCGCTAGCGGTCACGCTATCAGAATGGGGCGGCACGATCGGCAGGCATCCGGACAAGCCGTCGATGGCCGAGCTGGAGCAGATGACGGCTGCGCTTCGCAACCGTTACGACAACGCCTCCCCGGCGGAGTCGTAAGCCGTTCCCGTCTTGGGTCGGGAACCGAATAGCCGGGGTTGATCTTCCGACAATGACAAAGAGCGCTACCCGCCTCCAACTGTAACGGCGGCGCAGCGCTCTTTGCGTTTCCTTCTTATTTGGACACAGGGACGGCCTGCTTCAAATATTCCTCCAGCGTGAGACCCTTCTCGGCGATTTCTTTGGCCATCTTGACGCCGACATAGCGAAGATGCCAAGGCTCATACTGGTAGCCGGTGATCTCTTCCTTGCCTTTCAAATAACGGATAACGAAGCCGTGCTCGGCGGCATGCTCGGCGAGCCATTTCGCTTCCTTCGTCCCGGCGAAGCAGTCCGAGGCGGCGCATTTGCCGTCGCTGCCCGAAACGTCCATTGCCAAGCCCGTTTGGTGCTCGCTATGTCCGGGAACGGCGCTGTATTTGCGGGCCGCTTCCTCGCCGTCCTTTTTGGCATAGTTGGCGAATAGCGTCTTCTGGGTATCCTGTGAACGGTAGCCGGACACGCCGGCGAGCGGAACGCCGTCCTTCTTGGCGGCGGCGACGAGCTTCTCGAGAGCTCCGGCGGCTTCCTTGCGCATCAGCCGCTTGTCGCTTTTCTCCTTGAAGATGAACGGGATATTCGGCTCGACCAGATCGTCCGGCTTATAGTTGTCCGGCAGCTTGTACGTCTTGTTGACCAGTACGGCGATATCGGCCGGCTTGGCCACGACCTGCTCGGTTTTGTCGGTCCCCCCGGAGCTCCCGTTCGTTCCCGCTTGGCCTGGGGGCGTCGTTCCACCGGTTTTGCCCGCATTGCCTTCCGACTTTGTGGCCCCGTCCGACTTGCCTCCGGCATTATTATTGTCGGGTGGCGTCGTCTTGTCGGCTGTTCCGCCCGCCGTTTTGCCGGAATCGTTCGTCGCCGCGTTTTGGGCGGTAGGTGTCCCGCCTCCCGCCCCCCCATCTCCCGTCGGCGTTTTGTCCCCGGAGCAGGCAGCCAGCGCAAGCAGGCTGCCGGTCAGAAGCAAGGCGGACGCAGTCCGGATTATGTAAGGTTTCACGTTATTTTCCTCCCAGGGTGTATCGTTATCGTCTTATGCGTATCCTATATTTTGACGAAACGGGACCGTTAAAAGTTACAAACCGTTTGAGGAACGGGTTCGCACCCGATCAGTCCAGAAACAGCCGCAGCGCGGCAGGCAGCTCCTGCTGCCAAAAGCCCCATACATGCTTGCCGTCTTTCTCTTCATAAACCAGATCGGCCTCTCGGGCCTCCAGCAGCTCATGCGTACGCCGGTTTTCTTCCAGAAAATCGTACGTTCCCCGAGACGTCGACACGTCCGTCTCCTGCAGACCGACCAGCATGTACAGCTGCAGCCAGGACAGATCGTTCTCCGAAGCTATGCGCTCACGGGTGCCGGCAAAAAAAGCGCCCGACAAAGCGATAACTCGCCGGAACAGCTCCGGATAGTCGAGCGCGATATGCAGCGAGACCGTGCCGCCCAGCGAGTCGCCGGCGATGATGCGCGAGCCGCTATCGCGTCTTGCCGGATAACGCTCCTGGATGTAAGGCACCAGCTCTTCGGCGAAAAACCGGCAATAGGCGTTGAAGCGCGAGCCGTCCGGCGAATATTCCTCGGTGCGTACCGCCTTGTCCACATCGACGCCGACGATGATCGCGGGCTCGACCCCTTCATCGAGAACAAGCTTCGTCATCTGGGTGGCAAGACGTCCGAAGTTGAAAAAATCTTCCCCGTCCTGGCAGTACAGCACGGGGTAGCTAAGCAGCTCGTTGTAGCCGGGCGGCAGGTAAATTCTCGCATGACGCGTTTCGTTCAGCCGCGAGGATGGCACTTCTTCTTTCTTGATCGTCCGTTTCGTGTAGCGATTGTCGTCCATGTCGCGTTCCTTTCCCGATTGAATTTGCCTCGTTACGTGTACAATAATTATAGCAGCGATACCGGGCAAAATGAAAAGAGACAGTTTGCGCTCAGAACCGAGCAGAGGAGCGCTTCTGTTTCATGACGTTCCGCCGCCGCTAGCGGAGAAACGGATTTTTCTATGCGGGCCGGAAGCCGCGCGGCACGGCGGGATACGTTTTTTTTGTAAAAGATTTTGTGGGATGGTGTAGATTTTTGTTGTTCTGTACTATATAATGAGAGTGCTCTGTTACATACCCTTCTGCAAGGCATATTGCGTACTTTTCAAGCAGATAAGGGTAAGTTGTTATGAAACAGAGCGATTGATATACTATAACAGTTTGCTGTTCTGTATAACAGATACGTACATTAACTTTAGAGGTGAAAAGCGATGAGCAAGCCATTGTCCGAAGTTCGGATCGACGAAATCGCGCCGTTGTCGGTATTGTCTCCGAACGGCGAGGTCGTCAATCCGGAAGCCTTACCGAATTTGTCCGACGATCAATTGAAGGAACTGATGCGTCGCATGGTATTTACCCGCACTTGGGACCAGCGCGCCGTCAGCTTAAGCCGTCAGGGACGGCTCGGGTTCTTCGCGCCGGTTTCCGGCCAAGAGGCGTCCATGATCGGGAGCGAGTTCGCACTCGACAAGGAAGACTGGGTATGTCCGGGCTACCGGGATATCCCGCAGCTCGTATGGCACGGCCTGCCGATGTATCAGGCATTCCTGTATTCCCGCGGCCATCAGCATGGCGGACAAATTCCGGAAGGCGTCAATGTGCTGCTCCCGCAAATTATAATCGGCGCTCAAATCGTACAAGCTCCGGGCATCGCCATGGGCCTCAAGCGCCGCGGCAAGAAAAACATCGCGATCGCCTACACCGGAGACGGCGGCAGCTCGCAGGGCGATTTCTACGAAGGCATGAACTTTGCCGGAGCTTTCAAGCTTCCTTGCGTTTTTGTCGTGCAAAATAACGGCTATGCCATTTCGACGCCACGCGCCAAGCAGACGATGGCTCCGACAATCGCCCAGAAAGCCGTCGCAGCCGGTATCCGCGGCGTGCAAGTGGACGGCATGGACGTGCTGGCGGTTTACAAAGCCGTATCCGAAGCTCGCGAGCATGCGCTCGAAGGCGTACCGACCTTGATCGAAGCGATCACGTACCGGTTCGGCCCGCACTCGATGTCCGGGGACGACCCGTCGAAATACAGAACGAAGGAAGAGTCCGGCGACTGGGAGACTCGCGACCCGCTCGTCCGGTTCCGCAACTATTTGACTGAAAAAGGCCTGTGGAACGAAGAAGCGGAAAACAAGGTGATCGAGGAAGCGAAGGAGCACGTCAACGAGCAGATCAAGAAAGCCGAGGAAACGGCCAAAATGACGCTTCCGGACTTGATCGACTCGATGTTCGAAACGACTCCGGCGCATCTGGAAGAGCAAAAAGCTTGGTTCGCTGGCAAGGGGGGCAAGTAAGTCATGGCACAATTGACGATGGTTCAAGCGATTAACGAGGCGATGAAGCTGGAGCTTCAACGCGATCCGAACGTCATGGTTTTCGGCGAAGACGTCGGTCATGTCGGCGGCGTATTCCGCGCTACCGAAGGTTTGCAGAAGGAATTCGGCGAGGAGCGCGTATTCGATACGCCGCTGGCCGAGTCCGGTATCGGCGGTTTGGCCGTAGGGCTTTCCGTTCAAGGGTTCCGTCCGATCATGGAAGTTCAGTTTATCGGCTTTATTTTTGAAGTAATGGACTCCATCGTCGCTCAGGCCGCCCGCCTGCGCTGGCGTTCCGGCGGCAGCTACAATGCGCCGATCGTCGTCCGCACTCCGTTCGGCGGCGGCGTCAAGGCAGCCGAGCTGCATACGGACAGCCTGGAAGGCATGCTGGTGCAAACGCCGGGGATTAAGGTCGTCATTCCTTCGAATCCTTACGATGCCAAAGGCTTGCTGATCTCGGCTATCCGCGACAACGATCCGGTCTTTTTCATGGAGCATTTGAAGCTGTACCGTGCATTCCGCGCCGAAGTGCCGGAAGGCGACTACACGGTGCCGATCGGCAAGGCGAACATCGTTCGCGAAGGAAAAGACGTCACGATTCTGACGTACGGCGCGATGGTGCACACGTCGCTTAAAGCTGCGGAAGAAATCGAGAAGGCGCAAGGCGTTTCCGTCGAAGTCATCGACCTGCGCACGCTCATGCCGCTGGATATCGAGACGATCGTCGAATCGATCAAGAAAACGAACCGGGCCATCGTCGTACAGGAAGCGCAAAAAACGGCCGGCATCGCCGCAGAAGTGATCGCCCAGGTCAACGAAAAAGCGATCCTGCACCTCGAAGCGCCGGTGCTGCGGGTAGCCGCTCCGGATACGGTTTACGCGTTCGGCCAGATCGAAGACGAATGGCTGCCGACGCCGGCACGCATCATCGCCGGCATCAATCAAGTGCTCAATTTCTAATAACCATGCCGCAGGCAATGACGGAACCGCGTTCCCGTCATTGCCTTCCGCAATACGCATACTTTGCCCCGGACCGCTTGGTCGCTCGCGGGGCGATCCGAAGGAGGCATCATTATGGCGATCTGGCAATTCAGACTTCCGGAGCTCGGCGAAGGACTCCATGAAGGCGAAATCGTGAAATGGCACGTCAAGCCTGGAGACGAAATAAAAGAAGATCAAATCATTATGGACGTGCAGAACGATAAAGCGGTCGTGGAAGTGCCTTCCCCGGTAACCGGCAAAATCGTCGAGCTGAAAGTGAAGGAAGGAACGGTTTCTCACGTAGGCGATCCGCTCGCGGTTATCGATGTAGTCGGGGAAATTCCGCCCGAATCCATTCACCATGGCGGCGGAGACGCTGCCGGTGAGGCAGCGCCGGCTCAAGCAGCGCCACCTGCGGCTGCGCCATCCGCACCTGCCGCTTCCGAGACGGCTGCGCCGAAGGAAGCAGCACCGGCTCCGGCCGCACCGGCAGCCGCCGCTGGCGGTCAAGTGCTCGCTACGCCTAGCGTGCGCAAGTTCGCCCGCGAGAAGGGCGTCGATCTTGCCGCGATCCGCGGCACCGGCCGCAACGGCCAAGTAACGAAGGACGACGTGCTCGCTTTCGAAGCGGGTGGCGGTCAAGCTTCGGCTCCCGCTCAAGAGGATGCGGCGCCGCAAGCGTCGGCATCCGCTCCCGCATCGTCGTCGGCAGTTTCCGGCGACCGCGTCGAAGAACGCGTACCGCTTAAGGGCATGCGCAAGGCGATTGCAAATGCGATGGTCAAATCCGTCTATACGGCGCCTCATGTTACGATCATGGACGAAGTGGACGTAACGGCGCTCGTCGAGCTTCGTCAAAAAGCGAAGCCGCTGGCGGAGAAGAAGGGCGTCAAGCTGACGTACCTGCCTTTCATCGTGAAAGCTTTGGTAGCTGCAGTGAAGCAATTCCCGGCGCTTAACGCGTCGATCGACGACGAGAAAAGCGAGATCGTGTATAAAAAGTATTACAACATCGGCATCGCTACCGATACGGACAACGGACTGCTCGTGCCTGTCGTATTCGACGCCGACCGCAAGAACGTATGGCAGGTGGCGGGTGAAATCCGCGAGTTGGCCGCGCGCGGGCGCGACGGCAAGCTGCAATCGGGCGAGTTGAAGGGCAGTACGATCTCCATCACGAATATCGGTTCGGCCGGCGGCATGTTCTTTACCCCGGTTATCAACTATCCCGAAGTGGCCATTCTCGGCACCGGACGCATCTCCGAGAAGCCGGTCGTGCGCGACGGTCAGATCGTTATCGGCAACGTCATGGCGCTCTCGCTCAGCTTCGACCATCGCCTGATCGACGGCGCAACGGCGCAAAACGCCATGAACTACATCAAATCGCTGCTGGAAGACCCGCAGCTTATGGTAATGGAGGTATAAACACATGGTAGTCGGAACGCTTACAGTAGATGTCGACGTGTTGGTTATCGGTTCCGGTCCCGGAGGATATGTGGCTGCCATTCGCGCCGCTCAGCTTGGCAAGTCTGTCGTTTGTGTGGATAAAGCCGAAATCGGCGGTGTCTGCCTGAACCGCGGCTGCATTCCGTCCAAAGCGCTTATTTCCGCGGCTCATCGCTACGAATCGGCCCTGCAAGGGTCCGAATACGGCATCGAGGTCGACGGCGTTAAGGTCGATTGGGCCAAAGTACAGGAATGGAAAAACGGTATCGTCAAAAAACAAAGCGGCGGCGTAAGCTCGCTGCTCAAGGGCAACAAAATTCAGTTCGTCAGCGGAGAAGCGTTCTTCGTCAACGAGTCCGTCGTCAGCGTCGCAACCGAAAGCGACTCGACGCAATATAAATTCAACAACTGCATTATTGCTACCGGCTCCCGTCCGGTCGAGCTGAAAGCTTTCCCGTTCGGCAAACGGATTTTGTCCTCGACAGAAGCGCTCTCCTTGAGCGAAATCCCGCAAAGCCTCGTCGTCATCGGCGGCGGCTACATCGGAATCGAGCTTGGACAGACGTTTGCCAAGTTCGGCACGAAAGTTACCGTACTGGAAGGCTCCGACACGATTCTGCCGGGCTTTGAGAAAGAACTGTCCCGCTATGTCGGCCGCAGCCTGAAGAAGTCCAATGTGGACGTCGTGACGGAAGCACTGGCGAAGGACGCGAAGCAAACCGATTCCGACGTTACGGTGACGTACACGGTCGGCGGAGAAGAGAAGCAAGTAACGGCCGACTACGTACTCGTTACCGTAGGACGCAGACCGAACACCGATGAGCTTGGCTTGCAAGCCATCGGCGTGAAGGTGTCCGACCGCGGACTGATCGAGGTCGACCGTCAAGGACGCACGAGCGTGCCGGCGATTTTCGCCATCGGCGACGTCGTTCCTGGCCCGTCGCTGGCCCACAAAGCTTCCTACGAGGCGAAAGTGGCTGCGGAAGCGATCGCCGGACAATCGAGCGCGGTCGATTACAAAGCGATTCCAGCCGTCGTCTTCTCGGAGCCGGAAATCGCCAGCGTCGGCTTGAGCGAAACCGAAGCGAAAGAGAAGGGCGTCAACGTCTTTTCCGGACGCTTCAGCTACGGAGCGAACGGTCGCGCCCAGTCGATCGGAGCGAACGAAGGGTTCGTCAAGCTGATCGGCGACAAAGATACGGGGCTGCTGATCGGCGCGCAAATCGTCGGCGCGGAAGCATCCAACCTGATTGCCGAGCTGGGTCTCGCGGTTGAGATGGGAGCAACGATCGAAGATATTTCGCTGACGATCCACGCGCATCCGACTCTCGGCGAGATCGTGATGGACGCGGCGGAAGGCGCTTTGGGTCATCCGATCCATATGGTGGTCAAATAATAAAATGATTCCGCGTCCCGGGTAAAAGGGACGACAAGTAGACGGTGCTGCGATGGCGCCGTCTCTTTCTTTTTTTATAGTAGAAAAGATGATTGTAAAAAAAGCGTGAAGCAGCAGGAAACGATCATTCCTTCGCGAATATGTATAGTTCCAATGGACTATGGAGGGGAGAAGCGGACAATGCGCTTAATTACAAGATCCGATTTCGACGGGCTCGTCTGCGCCATGTTGTTTAAGAAGCTGGGAATGATCGACGAGATGAAGTTCGTGCATCCGAAGGATGTGCAGGACGGACTGGTCGAAGTGAACGGGAACGATATATTGGCCAACCTGCCTTATGCGCCGGGCTGCGGTCTATGGTTCGATCATCATTCCAGCGAGCTGCTGCGCAACGGGGAAAACATCCGCTTCGAGGGCGAGACGCGCGTAGCGCCGAGCGCAGCGCGGGTCGTATACGATTATTACGGCGGCCGAGAGAAGTTCGGGGCCGAACTTGACGACATTATGGCCGGCGTGGACAAGGCCGATTCGGCGCAGTTCAGCCGGGACGATATTTTGCAACCGCAAGGCTGGGACCTGTTGTCCTTTATTATGGATGCCCGCACCGGGCTTGGCCGATACCGCGATTACCGGATCAGCAACTACCAGCTGATGGAGGAGCTGGTGGAGCACTGCGCGACGAAGTCGGTGGACGAGATCATGCAGCTGCCGGACGTGCTGGAGCGGGTGAAGCGGTACAACGAGCTTGACGAGCAGTATCGCGCGATGCTGGCGGCGCATACGCGTACCGACGGCAACGTGATCGTGACCGACCTGCGCGGCGTCGATCCGATCTATCCGGGCAACCGGTTCATGATCTACGCTCTCTATCCGGAGCAGAACATTTCAATCTGGATTGTGGACGGCAAAAACAAGCAAAATTGCGTATTCGCCTGCGGGCACAGCATCGTGAACCGCGGCTCCCGTACTGACGTCGGCGCGCTGATGCTCGGCTTCGGAGGAGGCGGGCATGTTGCCGCAGGAACGTGCCAGGTCGCTTACGATTCCGCTAACGAATCGCTGGAGCGGATCGTCTCGACGATGAAACAGAACGGATAAGTATAAGAATAACGAGCCCTCAAAGCCGCCGAAAGCGGTCAAGAAGGCTCGTTGTCGTATGCGGACGCTTGTCCCGGCACCGTTTCGTTTCCCGTTCCGTGCCCGACGAAGGCTGTTGTCCCTTGCCTTCCGCCGCGTTCTGCGTATGCTATAGCATTACGCCGGAAGGTGGATGTATATGCCGATCAAAAACGGAAAACAGTATACGGATCGAATCGATCAAGCAAAGATGGAAATATGGCTGAGCGGGGAGAAGGTGAAGGGACCGCTCTCGGCGCATCCGGCTTTTCGCGGACTGATTTCGACGCAAGCGTCTCTTTACGACATGCAGGGCAGCGAAGCCTTCAAGGATGCGATGACGTATGCCTCCCCGGCTACCGGCGATCCTGTCGGCTTGTCGTTTCTGCGTCCCGTCGAGAAGGGGGACCTGGAACGTCGGCGAGCGATGATGACGCTGTGGTCCGGACGTCATCACGGGTTTTTGGGGCGCGCCCCAGACTATATGAATACGACGATCATGGCTTTCGGTGCGGCCGCCGGACTGCTGGAGGAGCATAACCCGCAATATGCGGACAACTTAAGGAGATATTACGAATATTGCCGGGATCAGGATATTACGTTGTCGCATGCGTTTATCGTTCCCCATGCAGGTCGTCTGTCGACCTTCATGAAGACGCTGGAGCAGCCGGAAACGGCGCGGGTCATCGAGAAGAACAAGGACGGACTCGTCGTCAGCGGCGCATTCCTGCTAGCCACGCAGGGAGCTACGGCGGAGGAGATTCTTATCTTCCCGGCCCCTTTGCCCTCCTTTGCCGACGTCAACCCGCATGCCTTCGCCTTCGCGGTGCCGAGCGATTTGCCGGGCATCCGCTTTATCGCCCGGGAGAGCTTCGTAGCGGGAGATTCCCCCTTCGATTACCCGCTCAGCTCGAGGTTCGAGGAGATGGATATGCTGGTCGTATTCGACCGCGTCCTCGTTCCGCACGACCGTGTATTTCTGTACGGCGACGAGAATATGGCGGTGAGCTTTATCGAGCAGAGCCGGTTTCATACCCACGCCACTCATCAAGTGCTTTGCCGCAACGTCGCCAAGACGGAGTTCCTGCTCGGAACGATCGAAGCGATTATTCAAATGCTCGGCCTGCGCACGTACCCGCATGTCGTGGAGAAAGCCGCGGAGGTGATTGCCGCTTTGGAGACGCTGAAAGCGCTGCTGACCTCCTCCGAGCTTCAAGCGAAGAACGATCGGTGGGGAACGATGCTCCCCGCTCCCGGCCCGCTTTATACGGCCAATTTCCTGTATCCAAAGCTGTATCCGCGCCTGATCGAGATCGTTCAGCTGCTCGGGGCGAGCGGATTGGTTATGATTCCGGGCGAGCGCGATTTCCTTTCTCCCGTCGAAGCCGATTTGAACGCCCATCTGAAAGGCATCGATACGGACGCCCGTTCGAAGATCGGGTTGTTCCGGCTCGCTTGGGAGCTGAGCGCAAGCTCGTTCGCCGGGAGGCAGACGCTGTACGAACGGTTCTTTTTCGGGGATGGGGGCAAGGTGGCGAGCCGATTGTACGATAACTACGGCGACAAGGAGAAGTGCCGGGAGCGGGTGAACAACTTCGTATCCGGCCCGGGCAGAGACGCCTAGCCGCAATTGCTTTGTTCCGCCTCCGTATGATACCATTAGTGAAATTTAAATGCGGGTGGTGCGGTTGTTGGAGCAAAGTCGGGTACGTCTGGTAAGGCCAGCGGAAGAATACCGCGAGCAGTATGTATCGTTTTACGAAGAGTGGAGGAGCAGCGGGGAGGATATCGTGCCTTGGGTCGTCGAACGGGCGCCTGACGATTTCACGGCGATGCTCGACTTTCTGTATGCCGAAGACAGCGAAGAGAAGCTGTTCACCCCCGGCTGGGTCCCCCACTCCACCTATTGGCTGGTCGACGAAGGGGACCAAGTGGTCGGAGCGGTGAATATCCGCCATCGGCTGAATGAGAAGCTGCTGAACAGCGGAGGCCATATCGGCTATGGAATACGGCCGTCCGCGCGGCGAAAAGGCTACGCGTCGGTCCTGCTGCGCTTTGCTTTGCAAAAGACGAAGGAGCTGGGGCTGGACAAGGTGCTGGTCGTGTGCGACAAAGAGAACACGGGCTCCGAGAAGACCATCTTGAAAAACGGCGGTCGATTGGAATCCGAATACAGGGATGAAGACGGCAACGTACTGCGCAGATTTTGGATCGAGCTGTAAAGCCGGAGACGCGGCAGACAAAGGAGAGAGCGATGAACAACACGGCGGAATCGGTGCTGCGGCAGTCGGCGGAGCAGCTTGCGGGCGTTTCTTTTCATTGCCCGTGCGGGCGGGAACATGAGGTGCATATTCGGAAATTCGTGCTGGAGGAAGGGGCCCTGTACCGGACGTACGGGCTGATCCGGGAGCTGGGGCTGGGCCGGAAGGCGCTGCTTGTAGCCGATCGCGCGAGCTATGCAGCGGCGGGAGAGACGTTGGCCGGGGAACTGTCGCGCCAAGGGATGGACATTCGGCTGAGCGTATTTCCCGAAGAGCAATGGTATGCCGAGGAGAAAGCGATCGTCCGCGTCTTGATCGATCTGGAGCCGGATACGGAGCTGGTTATAGCCGTCGGTTCCGGGACGATCAACGATATCGTCCGCTTCGTCAGCTCCAAGGCGAAGCTTCCGTATATCGTGGCGGCAACGGCGCCTTCCATGGACGGCTACGCCTCGACGGCCTCGCCGCTTCTTGTGAACGGCTTCAAGAAGACGTACGCGCTGGCTTCTCCGGTCGCGGTCGTCGGCGATTTGACCGTGCTTCGGCAGGCTCCGGCCGACCGGGCGGCGGCCGGGGTTGGGGATATGCTGGCGAAGATAACGGCATTATGCGATTGGCTGCTGGCGTCTGTCGTGGAGCAGGAATATTATTGCGACATCGTTGCAGGGCTGATGGTGCGTGCGCTGACAGGCATTATCGACAGCATCGGAGCGATACGCGACGGGGAGGAGCAGGCGACCCGCCTGCTGATGGAAGGGCTCGTGCTGTCCGGCATCGCCATGCAGATGGTCGGCAGCTCCCGTCCGGCCTCCGGAGCCGAGCATCACCTTTCGCATTATTGGGAGATGAAGCATTTCGCCGCGGGGCACAAACCGGAGCTGCACGGAATCAAAGTGGGGGTCGCCACCCCAGTTATCGCGAAGCTGTACGAGAAGCTGCTGCAAACCGACGTCGAGACGATCGCGATGCGCGAGAAGCCGGCGGAGCGGAGGGAGCAATGGGAGCGCGATATTCGCCGCTGCTACGGCGCGCTGGCCGAGGAAATCATCGCCGCCAACCGCGGCCTGCTGCTGCCCCAGCCGGAGCTGGATATTCGCCGCGACAGGCTTGTCGCGCACTGGCCCGGACTGAAGTCGCGGCTGAGGGCGATTCTCGACCTCGCCTCGGACTTGCCGGATTTGCTCCGTCAAGCGGGCGCGCCCGCCAAGCCGGAACAAATCGGGATCGGCGGGGAGGAATTGGCGGAGGCGCTGCGCATGGCCAAGGAGGTTCGCAGCCGGTACACCATTCTGCAGCTGGCCGATCAAGCGGACTGGCTGGAGCCGTTTGCGGAGGAGATGGCCGTCGGCGTCCGAGCGTAAGCATGACCGCCTGTGGGAGCAGACGGATCGGTTGCGATTGTTACTGGACAAGCTCCCCGTAACGATAAAACCGCATGACTTCCTTTGGCCGGAATCGGCTGCTGGAGGCCATGCGGTTTTGGTTTGAGTACGGCCCTGTCCGGATTAATGGCGCGGTGGCAGGGGGCCGTGGTACATCAACAGGTTGCACTCGATTCGGCCGTTGAACAGCTTCCGCTTCTTGTCGGCGTTTTTGCCGAAATAATGCTCGAACTGCTTGCTTGGGCTCAGGGCGAACAGCGACCACGTGGGCAGCTTGGCGAAGATCGAGCCAAGCTGGCGGATCGTCTTCTCCACTTCCTCCATGGTGCCGATCCGCTCGCCGTATGGCGGGTTCGTAATGATGCAGCCGTACTCGGTATCCGGCCACAGCTTGGCGACAGGCGCCTCGTGGAAGCGCAGCTCGCCGGACAGGCCGGCTTTCTTCGCGTTCGCCCGGGCTACCTCGACCGCCTCCGGATCGATATCCGAGCCGATAATATCGAGCGGCTCGTCGTCGCGCAGCAGGTCGTACGCTTCCTCGCGGGCGTCATCCCACAGATTGCGGTCGAGCGTCGGCCAAGCTTCCGCCGAAAACTCGCGGCGCAGTCCCGGCGCGATATTCCAGCCGATCATAGCCGCCTCGATCGGAATCGTGCCGGAGCCGCAGAACGGGTCGATCAGCGGCCGGCCCGGACGCCAACGGCTCAGCAGCACCATGGCCGCAGCCATCGTTTCCTTGAGCGGCGCTTCGGTAATCAGCTTGCGGTAGCCGCGCTTATGCAAACTCGGTCCGGTCGTGTCGATCGTCAGCGTAGCGATGTCGTTCAGCAGCGAGACCTCGATTACATAGCGCGGGCCGTCCTCGGGGAACCATTCGGTCCCGTAGCGCTGCTTCATTTTTTCGACGACCGCTTTCTTGACGATGCCTTGGCAGGCGGGCACGCTCGACAGCTGCGATTTATGGGAACGGCCTTCGACCGGGAAGGCGGCGTCGCCGGGAATCCAGTCCGGCCAAGGCAAAGCCTTCGTTCCCTCGAACAGCTCGTCGAACGTGCGGGCCGGGAATTCGCCCAGCTTGAGCAAAATCCGGTCCGACGTTCGCAGCCACAGGTTGGCGCGGGCGATAGCCGATGGCTCCGCTTGAAACAGGACCTTTCCGTTCTCTACCATAACGTCGTCGTAGCCAAGCTCCCGCACCTCGCGGGCGACGATCGCCTCCAGTCCCATCGGGGCCGTTGCGATTAACTGCACTTTATTCACTGTTTGTCCACTCCATCTTCGCTGTTGCGTCATTCGTTGTGTCCCGGCATTGTTGTTTCCATGCCGGCGAAATAATACAATAAGTATAGGCGAAACGAAACAAGGATACAAACGCGCCCATCGCGGCGGGAAGCGGAGGATCGTATGGAGGATCGGTATTTTCAAACGGCGGACCGGTATGTGGAGTCGTTGTATGAAGCGGATGCGGATTTGGAGCGGGTCAACGAGGCGATCAAGCGGCACGGCATGCCCGATATATCGGTCGCGCCCGGCTACGGCAGACTGCTGACGATGCTTGTCCGGCTGTCCGGGGCCAAACGGCTGCTGGAGATCGGGGCGCTCGGCGGCTACAGCGGCATTTGTCTCGCTAGAGGGCTCGACGGCGCAGGAAAGCTGCTCTCGCTGGAGCTCAAGGAGGAGTTCGCCGCCGTGGCAAAGGCGAATGTGACGGCGGCCGGCTTCGGGGGCGTCGTCGACTACCGGATCGGCGAGGCGTTGACCAGTCTGGAGCAGCTTGGCGAGGAAGGGACGGCTTTCGATTTCTTCTTCATCGATGCGGACAAAGGCAACTACGTGAATTATCTCGATTGGGCGATAAGGCTGGCAGCCCCGGGCGCTCTGATCGTCGGCGACAACGCTCTGCTGCACGGCAAAACGATGGACCCCGAGGCCAAGGGCAGCTCCGTTGCCGTCGTGCGCGAGTTCAACAGGCGGTTCGCCGCCGATCCGCGGCTGGAGAGTACGATATTGCCGGCCTACGACGGCCTGTGCATCGCCAGAGTCAAAAGGTAAAGGTGGCACGGACCGGCGCCGCACGCTGCGCCGGTTTCGGATGCGGGCTTGCTCCCGCATCCTTGCAAGGACGCGCGGTTGTCTGTGCATCCTTGCAAGTGACGCGCGTTTGTCTGCGCATCCCTGCGGTGCAGCGCGCTTGCTTGCGCCGGCGAGGCGGTCCCTTCATTGGAGGGGCTTCGGCTCGTTTGCCCGTTCCTCGATTGAAAGCGCTGTCTTTTTGAAATCGCTTGGAGAAACCCCGTACCGCGAACGAAACGTCCTGCTGAAATGAATGTAGCTCGAGAAGCCGCTCCGGTAAGCGACTTCCTCCAGCGTCGTTCCTCCGACCAGTATATATTCCTTTGCCATCGTCAGCCGGGTTTCGATCACATAATCCATAATGGACTGATTGAAGGCGGATTTAAACAGCTGAGATGCCCGCGACACGCTTAGGCCGGCATGGGCGCATATTTCCTTCAGCATTAATTTGTCCGGCGCGCGCTTGTCGATAAAATATTTGATCCCGCTGGCGACGGACCGCTCGTAGGCGGTGGACCGCTTCCCTTCAGAGATCAGCCGGCCGAGATGGAGGAAGAAAGCGTGAACCAGGCATTCCAGAATAACGGGGTCCATCTTCTTCAGGCGCCGTTTCTCGTAACGGATCAGCTTCCACATCGCGATCAGGTCATCGTCCAGTCCGAGCTGGCACTGGCCGATGTAACGGTATCGTTCCCACCATTCCGCGAACCAGCTTTGTTCGGCCGAGATAAGTAGAAAATAGTCGATGCTGCGGAAAGAAGGGCCCGCGTTCTCCCCGATCGTCAGCTCGTAGGAATCGCCTGGTCTGCACAGCAGCAGGTCGCCCGGGCCAAGACGATGCGTAACGCCGTTGACGACGACCCGGCAGGCGCCGTCCGTTTGCAGCCGAACGATATAGTGTCCCAAACCGCCGCGCTTATCGGTATAAAACGGCTTGGTGTGAATGGAATGACCCACCGAAATAATCTCCATTGAATGATCCCCTCCGCCTACGCGAATTTTCAGACGCCGTTCCTCCGGCCATTCCTTTCT
Organism: Paenibacillus hodogayensis; assembly: GCF_039536325.1. Classification (NCBI taxonomy): domain Bacteria; kingdom Bacillati; phylum Bacillota; class Bacilli; order Caryophanales; family Paenibacillaceae; genus Paenibacillus; species Paenibacillus hodogayensis. The sequence continues at coordinate 1,095,035 of NZ_BAAAYO010000001.1, read as the reverse complement.
TCAGTCTAATGGCTATGCGCAAATCCGTAAACCCGGTTTCTGTTTAAGGAGGCCTTATTACATTAAAAGGAATACCAAAAAAATCGTAAGATTCGTTAACATTTTGCTGCGATTGGATATGTCTTTGCAGACGGCGTCTGTCTTACTATAAAGGGGAAAGGGCTTACCGTAATCGCCGCCGCTCCCGCAAGGGGCGAAAAACAATCGCAGCGCTGCCATCGTACCCGCAATGGAAAGAAGTAAAAGGGGGTGCTTATGAGGTTGAAAGGAATGGCTGATACGGCTCTGTGCTCGTGCCTGACCTGGGCGCTGCCCGCCGGAATACCAAGCTGGACGGCTTACGCCGATACCGGGGGGCCGGCATCCGTATACCGCAGCATCGTGATTGATGCCGGAGACGCCGGGTATTCCGAATCGGGCTCGTGGTCGACATCGACTGCAGTGAAAGGTGTAAACGGTTCCAGCTCGAGGTATACGTCGATTGGAGGCTCGTCGATTACATGAAATCCGATGCTTGAGGCGGGCACGGTCACTGTATCGATTTACAAGTTCAACTGGCCGGACAAGGCCGATCCGAACGTCAAGGTCTATATCGGCACAACGGACAGACCGATACCCGTTATTTGAATATGACGACTGGAGCATCGGGATGGATCGAACTGGGGACATTCGAGTTCTCCAGCACGGGCGTCGAATATGTCAGCCTCACGCGCACCACGGCAAGCAGCAGTCTGATTTATACGCGTGCGGATGCGGTCCGGTTCGAGCGGCGATCGCCGTAACGGATTGCCCGCCGTTCGTTCAACTGGTATATATAAGAGGGGGAGAGATCAACATGAACGTGAAATTTCAAGTAACAGCATTAGCCGCTTTAGCGCTGTCGGTAGGTCTGCTGGGAGGATGCGCATCCGATCAAGGGGCGAAGGAGAGTCAGCCGGGGAAAGCCGCGCCACCCAAGGAGGAAGGCATTCAGGTCGATCTGCAGACGCCGGTCAAGCTGCTGTTCTACGACGAGTCGAATATGGCTCCGGAGGTATTCGAGGAACGGTTCGCACAGCCGGTCAAGAAGAAGTTTCCAAACGTCACCTTCGAAGTGATCAAGCCCGGCAAGGGAACGTATGTCAGCGAGCTGGCCGCAAGCGGCATCGCGCCAGATATGTTCATGGCGACATCGTGGAGCTTTCCGCTGGAAATCAATACGAAGCTGATCGCTAACATGGACGAATGGATCGCCAAAGACCGGCTCGACCTGGGAACCTACCAGCCGACGATTATCGATACGATCAAGAGCTTCAGCCCGAACGGCGGACTGTACGCTTTGCCTTACTCGAACTATGCCTCCGCGCTGTACTACAACAAGGACATCTTCGACAAGTTCGCGCTTCCTTATCCGAAGGACGGCATGTCGTACGAAGAAGCGATCGAGCTGGGCAAAAAGCTGACCCGGACGGACGGAGGCGTCCAGTACAGCGGATTTTACCCGGGCAATTACAGCTTCACGTACGCCTTGTTCAATAAAGGCTACGTCGACGCGGCGAACGGCAAAATGAGCTTCAACAACGCCGAGATGAAGCAGACGTTCGAGCTGCTCAAGTCCGGCTTTGCCTCGCAGGGGATGGAGTATATCGACTATGCGGCCGCTTTGAACAAGTTTTACAAGGATAAGACGCTAGCCATGATTCCGTATCATTTCGATTCGGGCCGTCTCGAGGCGGAGACGAAGGCGGGCAACGTGTTCAATTGGGAACTGGCGCAGGCGCCTACCTATCAAGGCTACAACCGCAGCGGCGTGCCGAATTTGCTGGCTATCGGGTCCCAGTCGAAGAATACCGCGCTTGTGTACAAAATCATTTCCTATTTGTCCGCTTCGGTGGAGTATCAGACGTTTTTGTCGGAAAAGGGCGTTCTGCCTGTCCTCAAAAACGATGCTGTCGTCAAGACGTTCGCCAGCAGTCTCGGTTCGCTGAAAGGAAAGCATCTGGAGGCGCTTACGAAAGCCAAGCCTCAATCCTTCTCCGGCCCGACGCAATACGACCGGGTTCCGGATAAATATTTGACGCAGGCGCTCAAAGACGTGATAAGCGGCTCCTCCGATATCAACAGCGCGCTCAGCAAGGCGGAAGAGCAGGCGAACAAGGATTTGCAGGGACAATTGAAATAAAAGAGAGCCCGTTAACGCACAAAACCTCCAAGCTGCCGAAAGAAGCAGTTTTGGAGGTTTTTGTGCTGCCCGCAAGGGCTTCGAGCCGATGGTGAGGCGATCCGGACGGCGGAACATATGGGCCCTACGCCGGCATGCTTATGGCGGCAGCATGAGTCCTCGGCCTCGGCGGGCCCTCCTAAACGGTACAGGTTGCGCTTCGAATGCACGCATGGCGGCTACGGCAGTCTTTCGACTTTAGGGGCCGGCTTGCGGATCAGCGTCCGGTTGACCCAGACGGCATTGGCGAACAGCATAACCATGGCGATCAGGAAAATGCCGCGTATCGTCAGCAGCCCGGAGAGCGCCCCGCCCACGACCGGGCCGATCATATTGCCGAGGCTCAGGAAGCTGCTGTTAAAGCTGTACGAGCGGCTTTCCATACCGTCGGGCGTATACTTGCGGATGAGCGCGTTCACCGAGGGGAGCAGTCCGCCTATGAACATGCCGAGCATGAAGCGGGCGGCGAACAACTGCCAGACGTTCTGGACGAGCGCTTGGGGAATGAACATGATCGCGGCGCCGATCAACGACAGGAACAGCACCCGCTCCTGTCCGATCCGGTCGCCCAGCTTGCCGAGCAGAGGGGAGGCGATCATATTGGAAAAACCGGTAATCGAGCCGACGAGTCCGGAGAAAAAGGCCAGCATATGCCCCTCCCCGTGCAAATGCTGCACGAACAGCGGAATAAGCGGCATGGAGCTCAGCATCGAAAACTGGATCAGAAACGTTACCGTAAACAAGGAGGTCAGCTGCGGAATGCGCGCCAGCTCCTTCAGGCCGGCCACGACCGATACGTTGGGCTGTTTGGCGGCTTTGCCGGCATCGAACTTCTCCTTGACGACGATCATCGCCAGCATCGAGGCGAGAAACAGCAGCGTGCCGGTAATGTAGAAGATCGGCCGGAAGCCGACCCATTCCGCCAGCAGTCCGCCGATGAACGGACCGAGGATGCTTCCGGCGGTTCCCCCGGACTGGAGCGTCCCCATCGAGAAGCCTATTTTCTCCCGCGGCGTATTGGCCGACATGAGCGCGACGGCGGCCGGCACGAAGCCGGAGATGGTGCCGTTAAGCATGCGCAGCAGGAACAAGTGCCATACGTTGCCGGCGAAGCCCATCAGCACCATGACGATGGCCATCCCGAACCCGGAACGCAGCAGCATCACCTTGCGGCCATGCCGATCGGCAAGCTTGCCCCATAACGGCTGGAACAGGAACGAGCTGACGAAATTGCCGGCGAATACGAGTCCCGACCAGAAGGCGACCTTGCCCGGATCGGTTACCCCAAGCTCCTGAATATAGAGAGGCAGGAACGGAATAATCATCGTCATGCCGGCCATAACCAGAAAATTGCCGAACCACAGAACGATTAAATTCAGTTTCCAATTACCCAAGACGTTCTCACTCCTTGCGTTCCGATTGCGTCCCGACTTGCATACGGTCCATTATAGCATGTCCGCGCAAATCGGCGTACGAAGACGCAGCATGTTATACGCATGAAGGAGTTGAAAAAATAGTCATTTAGTCCTATGATATGAAGGAGTTGATCAAAAGGTCGTGGGCTTATCCGCTCATGGGGGACAGGCGCAGCGGCCCGAAGGCGGCCAAACGCCGAGAGGAGTATCGGATGGTCAGAAAAGGTTATTTGCGAAAAGATAATATGGCTCTCTTTGACAGCGCCTTCAAGCATGCTCCCATCGGGATGGCGCTAATGGATACGAGCGGCCGTTTTCTGAAAATCAATGAAGCGTTGCGTCGGCTGATCGGATACGACGAGGCGGAACTGCTGAATCGCATGTTTATCGATATTTCCCACCCCGACGAAATTTACAAGGAAGTCGTCCAAGCCGACTTGCTGCTGTCGGGCAGACTGGATTCGTACCGGCTGGAGAAGCGGTATATACATAAGGAGGGGCATTGCGTCAAAGCGGTGCTGCATACTTCGGTCGTCCGGAACGGGCGCGGGATGCCGCTGTATTTGATCGCCCAGATCGAGGGGCGGGACTGTCCGGAGACCGGAAGGGAAACGCGACGCTACGAGGAGCTGTACCGGCTCGTTACGGAACAGTCTCAGGACGTGATTGCGTTCTGCTCGGCCAACATGGACATTCTCTACATATCGCCGGCGGTCACCGTGCTGCTCGGATACGCGCCGGAGGAGATGGTGGGCCGGAACGAGGTCGATTACCGCCATCCAGAGGACCCTCAGCTTCCGCAGATTTGGTCGGAAGACCGGTATGGCCAGACGAGCCGCTACCGGCATAAGGAGGGGCATTACGTCTGGTTTGACAGTACGGTGCGCATCGTGCGCGACGAGAACGGAGCGGTCGATTCGATCCTGCTGCTCGCCAAAGATATTACGGAGCAGACCAAAACGATGGAGCTGCTGAACAATTCGGAGCGGTTGTCGATCGCCGGCCAGTTGGCGGCCGGCATTGCCCATGAAATCCGTAATCCGCTGACGGCGATCCGCGGGTTTCACCAGCTGATGCAGAACGGCGGGGCGAAGCAGCAATATTTCGATATTTTGTCGTCGGAAATCAACCGCATCGAATCGATATTGACCGAGCTGCTTATGCTCGCCAAGCCGCAGCAGGTGAAGTTCGATCATAACGATATCGTATCGCTTCTCGTCCAGGTGACGTCGCTGCTGGAGACGCAGGCGGTCCTGACCAATATCCGGCTGGCGATCCGCTGCGAGCATCGTTCCTTGTACTTGCGCTGCGACGAGAATCAGATCAAGCAAGTATTGATCAATCTGATCAAAAACGCGATGGAGGCCATGCCGGAAGGCGGGGATGTGCTGATCGAGGTGCAGGCCGCGGAGGACAGGCTGCACATCGAAGTATCCGACAAAGGAAAGGGCATTCCTAACCATGTGCTGGCTCACATCGGCGAGCCGTTCTACACGACCAAGGAAAAAGGAACCGGTCTCGGCCTTATGATCACTCAGCGGATTATCGCCAATCATCAAGGCTCGATGAAGATCGACAGCCGTTTCGGCGAAGGCACGACTTTCCGCATCGAATTTCCTCTCGGCTCGGAGCCGAAGGCGGCGGAGATCGGGAAAGCGTAACAGGAGCATGCGCTCCGCCTCGGGCGGTTTCGCGCACACTCCTGTTTCTTGACCGTTTTATTGCTTCCTGACGATAATCACCGTGCGCGAATCGCCGTCCCACGTTACGGTACCGCCGAACGTTTCGCCGACGAATCGGGCCGGCGCCATCGTAAAACCGCCGACGAGCCGTGCAGGCACCCCGAGATTGACCGCTTGGCCGTTGACATAGGCGACGCTTTGGCCGATTGCGAGCGTGACGGTTTTGTCGCCTTTGCGGGCGGTCGCCGTTTGCGTGGCGGCGTCCCACGTTACGGCTGCGCCCATCCGTTCGAAGATGGCGCGCAGCGGGGCAAGCGTGCTGCCGTCGACGATAACGGGCGGCTGCTCGAAAGACTCGGTCCGGCCATCGATCCGTACCGAGACGAGCGAGGAGAGCGGTACGGTCTTCGTCGCGGCGATCGTCCCCGAACGGTTGAACACGCGCAGCTCCAGGCGGGAGCCGTCCGGCACCTGACCGGCCGCGAGCGAGATGCCGTAAGGCGGCTTCGTCTGCTCGGCGATCGTCTTCCCGTTCAATACGTATTCGAGCTTGCCGATCCAGATGTCCGGAATGCGCACGAACGGCACGATCGACGTCTTCCCGGCGAACGGGGCCGAGGCGCTGCGGTAGCCGGTCGCATCGGACGGCTTCGCCCCGGTCTTGACTTCCGACAGCATGTATGGATCGGCGATCAGCGTTTTGTATAAGGCCAGCATATCCGGATTGTCCCGCAGCAAGTAGTCGTTGCGGGATTCTTTTTGCTTCAGGTCGACGTTGAAGTACGTAATGGCCTTCAGTCGCGGATATTTTGCCGGCATGACGCGGTACAGCCGGTCAAGATTCATCAGGGCGAAGTCGGTATGCGATTTGTCGTCGGCGTTCGTATAATGGGATACCGCGGATTCGCTCAGCATGACCGGCTTGCGGTCGGCGTACAACGAGTAGAGCTCGTCCAGCCGTTCGATCGGCGTCGTCGCCTCCATACTTTCCTGCGGATTGCCGTGCGAATACGGCTCGGTGTACAGGCTGACCCCGACCCAATCGACATAGGCGTCCCCCGGGTAGAAGCGGTCCATATTGTAGCGGGGCACGTCTCCCGGGCTCCACACCATCGCCACGTTGGGCGCCTCGCTATGGATGGCGTCGGCTACGATGCGGAACTTCTCGATATAAGCGGCGGCGTCCCCGCTCCAGGCGGTCCAGTCCCCGTTCATTTCCCCGGCGAAGCGCAGGAAGATCGGGATGCCTGCCGCTTTGGCGGCCTTCGCCCACTGCCGCAAATAGCCGTCGTCGGCGACGCGCTCCAGTCCGTCCAGCGGCTGCCAGGCGATCTGCAGCGCCCCGCCCGCTTCCTTCGCCCGCTGAACGTAGCGCTGCGGGAACGGCTCGCCGTAGGTGGCGTATGCGAGGTACATCGCATGCTTGCGCCCGTAGATCGACGCCGACTTATTGAACTCGTTGCCCATCTCGCTGTCCTGCTCGGAATAAATGCCGACATACATGCCGTAAGCGGGCTCGAACTTGGCCAATGAACCGGACGAAGGGGCATGGGCGCGCAGCAGCGCGTCGTCCTCCGGAGCCGTGGCGTACAGCTCGACGGTTGTGCGAAGCTGGTTGGCGCGCACGATATCGTTGGCCCCCCAGTCTTTGCCGTCCTTCAGCCAGTAATCGTTCTCGAGCTCGTAATAAAGAATCGCGTTCTCGTAATCGCCTATGGCGTCATAGTATTCGTCGATATAGCCGGCGTAGATAGCCGCCGTGTTCCAGTCTCCTGCGGCTTCTCCGGCGCGCATCAGCCCGTCCCAGATCGGCACGGCGAGATGCGTCTGGCCGGCTTGACGGTAAGCTTCCGCTTTCAGGTGGAGGTTCCACGGATGCTCCGCGCCGCTCGCGACCGGCGGAAGCGCCAGCGAGACGCCCAGCAGGGCGGTCAGGGCGAGTGCCGCAATGCGGGAGCGCAGCCCGTACCCGCTTCCGGGCTGGCGCGCATGCGGCCGGTGTCCGGCAGCGCTGTGATCCTTGGCCGGCCACAATAGGCGGAGGAGATGTCTGCCGCGAGTACGATTGCGATTTCGGGTAGTCATGGGTAAGCGACACTTCCTTTGCGGGATGATCGGTTTTCAGTCGTTCTTTCCCTTGTCCCTGCGGACGAGAGCTTATATAATAGGCACGACATTGGACAATGGGAGTCAGAAAGACATGAATGTGATTCGTCGTTTTTTTACGTACTACAAGCCGCATAAGCGGCTGTTTATGCTCGATTTCGGAAGCGCCTGCGTCGTCGCGGTGCTGGAGCTGGCTTTTCCGCTCGCGGTGCAATGGTTCGTTGATTCGCTTCTGCCGGCAGGCGAATGGCGGACGATCGTGCTGGCCGGAAGCGGGCTGTTCGCGCTGTATGTGGTCAGCACCGGGCTGCAGTTTATCGTCAACTACTGGGGGCACAAACTCGGCATCAATATCGAGACGGATATGCGGCAGCAATTGTTTCAGCACGTGCAGAAGCTGTCGTTCCGTTTTTTTGACAATACGAAAACCGGCTATCTCATGTCGCGGATGACGAACGATTTGTTCGACATCGGCGAGATGGCTCACCACGGACCGGAGGATTTGTTCATCGCCTGCATGACGTTCGTGGCCTCCTTCGCGATTATGCTGTCGATCCATACGCCGCTTGCGCTCATCACGTTCGTCGCCGTGCCGGTGCTCGTCTGGCTCGTTGCCGCCTGCAACAAGCTGCTGCACGAGGCGGCTCGCCGCATGTACGCGGAGATCGGCGAAGTAAACGCGCGGGTCGAGGACAGCATGTCCGGCATACGCGTTGTCCAGTCGTTCACGAACGAGGCGTTCGAGACGGAGAAGTTCATGCGGGACAACGCCAATTTCCGCAAAGCGAAGCTTCGGTCGTACTGGATCATTTCGTTTAGCTCGTCCGGCATTTATTTCCTGACGCGCGTGTTCGCCCTGCTGGTGCTGATGTTCGGCGCGTGGTTCAGCTTCAAGGACCGGCTCAGCTACGGGGAACTGATCGGCTTCTTGCTGTACGTGAACCTGTTTTTCAAACCGATCGAGAAAATTAATGCGCTGCTGGAAATGTACCCGAGAGGAATGGCGGGCTTCAAACGCTTTACCGAGCTGCTCGATACGAAGCCGGACGTGGCCGACTCGCCGGGGGCGAAGGAAGTCGGTCCGCTGCGCGGCGATATCGTCTTCAAGGACGTGACGTTCGGCTACGAGGGCCACGCCAAGGTGCTGCGGCATATCGATCTAAGCATCCGGGCAGGGGAGACGGTCGCCTTCGTCGGGCCTTCGGGCGCGGGCAAAACGACGCTTTGCAGCCTCATTCCGCGATTCTACGAGGTGGACGGGGGCGCCATCGAGATCGACGGAACCGACATCCGCAGCATGACCCAGCGCTCGTTGAGAAGCAACATCGGCATCGTGCAGCAGGACGTGTTCCTGTTCACCGGCTCGATCCGCGAAAACATCGCCTACGGCTGGCTCGACGCCACCGATGCTGACATTCGGGAAGCCGCCCGCCGCGCCCATCTGGAGACGTTTATCGCCGCGCAGCCCGACGGCTTCGACACCCAGATCGGCGAACGCGGCATCAAGCTGTCCGGCGGGCAAAAGCAACGGCTCGCCATCGCCCGGATGTTCCTGAAGAACCCGCCGATTCTGATCCTCGACGAAGCGACTTCGGCGCTCGACACGGAGACGGAGGTCGTGATCCAGCAGGCGCTCGAGCAATTGGCTGTCAACCGTACGACGCTGGTCATCGCCCACCGGCTGGCGACGATTCGCCACGCCGACCGGATCGTCGTCGTCACCGAGGACGGAATCGTCGAACAGGGACGGTACGAAGAGCTGGTGGCGCGCGGCGGCGTATTTGCCGGGCTGCACCGGGCTTGAAACGGCCGTTCGTCAGCGTCCGTCAAGCGGGTGGGCGGTTTTCACCGGCGAAGAGGCCATCTCTCCCGGCTTTATAAAGGAAAAAAGCGGCGCAGAATGGATCTGTGCCGCTTTCGTTTCGCCGTCGTAGGGCGATTCGCTGAGTCATTTCATGTGCGATTGCGGTTGTACGTTATTTTATCATAAAACGTACGCTCGCATCGACCATTTCTCCCAATAGAATGTGGGCTTCAGGGGGAGCGATCGCTCCGTTAGGGTTAGGAGTGCGTTCAAACTTGTTCCAGCGGATGGCGGCGCCTCAGCTCCTGAACGGCATCGCCGCGGCCGGTGTTCTCCAGATGGGGGATGTATTTGGCCAAATTGCCTTTGGCATGATACGGACCGCCTTCCTTCATAACCGTCCACAGCGGGTCGCTGTCATACGGCATCGATCTCATCCGCTCATCGTGCCACTGGTTCAAATAATACACCGCATCCTTGCAGACGTCCTTATGCTGCTGCGCCACATTGTGCTGCTCGTAGGGATCGTCGCCCAGATGAAACAGCATTTCCTCGTCGAACAGATGATACCCGTCGTGATACGTCCGCATGTACAGCCAATCGCCGAACCGTACGCTGCGCTGGCATACGTGGGCGCACTGCGACACGACCAAGTAATCCCGACCGCATTCTTCTTGGGCGTTCAGCGCCGCGGCATAGCTTTGCCCGTCCCAGCTCGCGGCCGGGGGCTTGCCGAGCAGCTCCGCCAACGTCGGACCGAGATCGAGATGGTAATGCAGCCCCGTATCGACGTGACCGGGCTTCGTCATGCCGGGCCAACGGACGATCATCGGAATATGGCATGTTCCTTGGTCGGCCGTACCGTGCTCGCCGTATATGCCAAGCTGTCCCATGTTTTCGCCGTGATCGGCCGTAATGATAATGACCAGATCGTCCATGAAGCCGGCTTGCTCGAGCGAGGCGAACAGCTTGCCGATATGCTCGTCCATGTAGCGGATCCCGCAGTCGTAGCCGTCGATCATTTGCCTCAGGCCGTCCATGTCGAGCAATTCTCCGGGATGACGCGGATACGCGGGGGACGTCCGATTGTTGAACATGTTGATCTCGCGGGCGCTGTGCGGCCCGACCTTCCGCTTGTGCCGCTCCAATACGTCCTCGGTGAAAAAGTCCGGCAGCGGTTCGCCGGCGAAAGGGTTGCCGAAGCCTTCCGGCGCGCGGTACGGCGTGTGCGGGTCCCAGTAATTGACGTATACGAACCAGTCGTCCTCGCGGGCGTGGCGGCTTAGCCAATCGAGCACGGAAGGCGTCACGTCTTCCGCCGACTCCATGCCGCCTTTGCCGGAGTTGTACATTTCGTTAAACCCGGCGTAAAAATTCCATGACGCATGGCGTTCGCCGAACGGGCTGAACAGCACCGTCTTCATGTCGAGCGTGCGCATAAAGCCGGGCAGGCTGTGCCCTTCGCCGAGACGGTCGCGAAACCCGCGGGCGGTTCCTTCGCGCCGCAGATCGGCGGCGGTGCCTCCATGTCCGACGACGCCGTTGCGGATGCCGAATTGCCCGGTCATCAGAGCGGTCCGGGAAGGCATGCACGGCGCGTCCGACGTATAGTAGTTGGTAAAAAGCGTCCCTTCGGCCGCGATGCGGTCGATATTCGGGGACGTATTGCGATGGTAACCATAACACCCCAGATGATCGGGACTGAGCGAGTCCAAATCCAAGACGAGCATTCTCATCGTTTCCTCATCCTTTCTCTCGCAATTGGCTTCGGCTTCTCGGCGCCCAGTCGCTCGCTTCGTCCTGGAGCGGCGTACGCGAAAGCGCACCGGTAGCTTCCCACCAATTATCCACCTCGCGCTTCAGCTGTTCGCGGACAGCGGCAACGCGGGCCTCGCCCGCCACATTGACGCATTCGTCCGGATCGTTCAGAAGATCGTACATTTCCTCGTCATTTTCGATGTAATAGTAGACATACTTCCACCGCTTGGTCTGGATGCCCCGGAACGGATGCTCGCCCCAGTAAGCTTCGTAATGCTCGAAAAATACGCTCTCGCCGGGCGGCGGATCGGTGCTGTGCAATAAAGGCAGCAGAGATCTTCCTTCGAACGAAGGGGGGATCGGCAGTCCCGCCGCGTCCAGCAGCGTTCCGGCCACCGAGCTGCCGGAAGTCAGGTCGTCCACGACCTTCCGCGCAGGATCGATGCCCGGCACACGGATCAGGAGCGGGACGTTGTACAGCTCTTTGTAGGGCAGCACGCCCTTCAACCGGAGGCGATGGGCTCCCTGCATATCCCCGTGGTCGGAGGAGAAGACGATGACGGTTTGTTCGGCCAGTCCCCGCTCCTCCAGTTTATCCAGCACGATGCCGAGATTGCGGTCCATCAGCGAAACGAGCGTACGATACCGTTGGGCGTCCCGGCGAATGACGTCTTCCGTCAAGACCGATTCGGCGGACTCCGCCCGCCTTCGCTGATGCGGAGGCTTGGTCGACAAATCGTCGGCGTAGAAGCTGGGCGGGACCGGCATCGCCGCTTCGGGAAAATCGTCCATATAAGGCTCGATCGGCTCGAACGGGCCCATCCCCGACCCTTTCGGCGTATTCGGATGAGGCATGTTCCACGAAACGTGCATGAAAAACGGCTTTGCGCTGTCATAATCGTCAAGGTAAGCGGCGGCCATCGCCGTGCTTCGGGCGTCGGCATGGCTGTGGTACTGCGGATAATCGGTATGAGCTCCCCATAGATCGATCAGGTCCGTCCGGTAGTCCGTCACTTGGAACGCATGGTCGGCCGCCGACAAGCCCAGATGCCATTTGCCGAAATAAACCGTTTCGTAGCCATGTCTGTTAAAGGCTTTGGCGATGCTTTCCTCTTGCGGATCGAGCATGTGGCCGATGACATTCACTCCGACCTGATGCGGGAAGCGCCCGGTCATCCAGCTCGCCCGCGAAGGGGTGCACTGCGCCGACGTGCACATATGCCCGGTAAAGCGGGCCGCTTGGGCCGCCAGCCGGTCCAAATTCGGCGTCTTGAAGCTGGCGTCGGCGCAGCCAAGCGCCTCGGTCGTTTGCTGGTCGGACGTAATGAACAATACGTTTCTCCGAACCTTTTCCATGGTTGCCTTCACCCCTTAATGCCGGTCGTAGCGATGCCTTCGACGATATACTTTTGGAATATCATGAAAATGACGAACTGCGGAATGAGCGTCAGCGTCGACATGGCGAGCAGCGGTCCCCACTCCGTGCTGGCGGACGGATCGGAGAACAAGCTCAAGCCGAGCGCGATCGTGTACAGCTTCGGATCGTTCAAGTAAATGAGCGGCGCGAAAAATTCGTCCCACGTCCACAAAAACGAGAAGATCGCGACCGTCGTCAGCGCGGGCATGCACAGCGGAAGCACGACCCTGCGCCAAACGCCGAACGTGCTGCACCCGTCGATGACCGCAGCCTCGTCGAGCTCGCGCGGAATTCCCCGGTAAAACTGCACCATCAAAAAGATGAAGAAAGGGGTTCCGCCGATAAAAGAGGGGACGGTCAACGGAAAATACGTATTGACCCAGCCGATCTTTTGAAACAAAATGTACTGCGGGATCAAGGTGACCTGTCCGGGCAGCATCATGGTGACGAGCAGGCAGCCGAACAGGAAGGAACGGTACTTGAACTGCAGTCTGGCGAAGCCGAAGCCGACCAAGCTTGCGGACAGCAGGCTGCCGATTACGGAAAAGAACGTCACGACTGCGGAATTGGCGAAAAAGTCGGAAAATCCGATTTTGCCGGTGCCTCTCCAGCCGATCGCGTAATTGTCCCACATGAACCGGCTGGGCAGGAGCGAAGCGACGTTGGTGAATATTTCGGAGCCGGGCTTTAAGGAGCTAGCCACCGTCCAAAGGATCGGGTAAATCATCAAAAAGCCGAAAGCGATCACAAAAAAATGGTAGAAGGTGCTCCCGATGCCTGCTTTCATCAATCCGTCATTCCTTTCTCATGATTCGTAATGGACCCAGGCTTTGGACGAGCGGAAGATGAGCGCCGTGCAGATCGCGATAATGGCTAGCAGCACCCAAGCCATCGCCGACGCATAGCCCATGTTGTGATGGGTGAAAGCCTGCTCATACAAATACAAGGCGTAAAATAACGTTTCGTCGAGCGGACCTCCGCCGGTAATCAGGTACGCCTGGGAAAACGTGAGAAAGGCATGGATCGTCTGCATGACCAGATTGAACAGGACGACCGGAGTCAGAAGAGGCAGCGTAACGGCGGCGAAGCGGCGAAATCTGCTAGCTCCGTCGATCGAGGATGCCTCGTACAGTTCCTTCGGAATCGCCCGCAGCCCGGACAAGAAGATGAGCATGGGCGCGCCGAACTGCCAGACGACTTGCAAAACGATCACCGACAAGGCGTAATCCGGACTGAAAATCCAATCGACCGGCTCGACGCCGAACATGCGGATGACCCAATTGACGACGCCGTCCAGGCTGAACAGCTGCTTCCACATGACGGCAACCGCTACGCTGCCGCCGAGAATCGAGGGCACGTAATAAAGCAGGGTATACGTTCTCGTTCCTTTGCGGCCGGTATTAAACAGCATGGCGAGCAGAAGGGCCGCCCCCAGCTTGAGCGGTACGGACACGACGGCAAACGATAAGGTGACCTGCAGCGATTTCCAAAACCGCGAGTCGTCGAACATCTCTTTGTAATTGGCCGTACCGACCCAGCGGGCCGGGGACAGCAAATCGTAGTCGGTGAACGATAAATACAGCGAAGCGATCATCGGTCCGATAATAAAGCCGACAAAACCGATCAGCCATGGGGAAATGAACATATATCCCGCGGCGTTGCGCCTTAGCTCTCCTTTGCTCATGGGGGGACACTCCTTCTTTTACGCCGATGTCGGGAGCCGGGGCGTTACTTGGCGAATATTTTTTGGACCCCTTCGCGCAGCTGCTTGGCAAATTGCTCCGGCGTAATCTTCTCGAATATCGTTTGCTCATGCAGACGGTCCCACAAAGCGGACACCTCCGAATGGCCGGCGGGTTCGGCCGTGTAGAGCGGACCGGCGTATTTTTCCACGATCTTGGCGTAATCGAATATTTTTTTCACCGAATCGTCCAGCTTCGGATACAGCTTATCCTGTATGTCTTTATGAATCGGCACGCCGCGGATGCCGAGCAGAATCATGTTGGCCTCTTCGCTGCTCGTGAAATATTCGATAAACATCGCCGCCGCTTTCGCTTGATCCGGATTTGCGTTTTTCGTAATCGAGAGCATGACGCTCGGCTTGAAATACAGCGCTTTTTGCCCGCCGGGCTTCGTCGGAAACGAGGTCAGCTGCAGCGGCCGTCCGCCCAGCTCCTGAATCGCCTGCGTCTGCGCGTCGTACATGAAGTCCATCGGGGACTTGCCCTTTACGATCAGCTTGTCTTCGTTCTTTTTGACCGCCGCGGTAACATTGGCCGGGGGAGTCACGCCTTCCTTGCGCAGCGGAGCCCAGTAGTTCAGGAAGTCGATCAGCGTCTGATCGTCGAATCCGAGTCCGTTGTTATCCTTGTTGTAAAACCAAAGTCCGTTCTCTCGCAAATAATGGTAAAACCCGAGCATGCCGTCCGAGGGAGTGATGTAGAAGTCTTTGCCCAGCTTCTCCTTCAGCTTCCGGGACGTCTCCGCCAGATCCTCCCACGTATAGCCGGGCTCCAGCGGCTTGACGCCGGCTTTCTCGAACATCGCCGGGTCGTAGATCATGGCAGGCGAATTCGTGCCCACGCTTACCGCATACAGCTGGTTGTTGACCCGTCCTCCGTCGAGCAGAAGCTGGCTGACATCCTTCAAATTGATGACATTGTCTTTGACGAACCCGTCCAGCGGCTGGAGCGTATTGCGCGATACCCACTCGTTGATTTTCGGCAGCTCTATCTGAATGAGCTGGGGCATGCTGTTGCCCGCCGCTTGAACCGCCAGCTTCTCCCAGAATCCGTTATAGTCGGCGTATTGCGTGTTGATCTTGATGTTCGGGTTTTTCTGCTGGAACGCATCGATAATTTTCTGATACCGTTCGTTATGAACGGTCGTGCCCCACCATCCGAACGTCAGCTCCACTGGTTTGGCCGCCGGGGCCGACTTGGGGTCATTCGGATTCGCCTGGGTGCCGGCTTTGTCCGCGGGCGCGCTCCCGCTATTCCCGGAGCAGGCGGCCAGCGCCGTCATCGCCAGCGACATGCCGCACGCGACAACGGCTACTTTCGTTTTGGAACGGAATGCAATCGGTCTCATATTTCGAATCCTCCCTTTTTGTACGTTGCTGCAAGGTTACCGCTTTCTCCCCCCAGTATAGAAAGCGGGAGCGATCGGGGGGAAGGCACTCCGGTTCATATTTCGTATCATTCGTTCAGCGGTTGGGCGGCAATGGCCGAAAAGGTATCATTTCGTCAGATTTGGGGTTTTCCGCTTTGGCTTTCTTGCCCTGCGTCTAAACTTCCTTGCCCAAATAAGCTATACTCGAAAAAGAAGGAAGCAGCCGCCTCCCGGTCCACCGATGGCGCAGGCCGGTATCGACACGGACGCCGGCAAAAGTGGGCCGGGCCTTAAGCCCGAAGAAACGATCATCGGACGAAAGGGAGAGGTTCTTTGTACAAGCTGGTCATCGTAGACGATGAGGTTGAAATCCGCAGCGGCATGATCCGCTATTTCCCATGGGGGGAAATCGGCTTTCAAGTCGCGTTTCATTGCGAGAACGGGCAGGTCGCCCTGCAATACATGCTGAACCACCAGGTGGACGCCCTGCTGTGCGATATAAAAATGCCCGTCATGAACGGCATCGAGCTGGCCCGCCACTTGTACGAGCGCAAGCTGGACGTGAAAACCGTTTTCTTAAGCGGTTACAAAGATTTCGAGTATGCCAGGAAAGCGCTGCAGTATGGCGTTAGAAATTATATCGTCAAACCGACCGTTTATCAGGAGCTCTACGATGTGTTTTCGCGGCTCAAGGCGGAGTTGGACGAAGACCGGGGCGAGGAGCTGGCCAAGACCGGGGCGGAAGGGGCCGGCTTCAACGAAAAGATCATTCAGGCGATCCGCCATTACGTGCTGCAAAATTACCGCCGCGCCACGTTGGAGGAGGCGGCCGGGCTTATCCATATGAACCCGCATTACGTGAGCACCTATTTCAAGGAGAAGACGGGCGAATATTTTTCCGATTTCGTGCTTCAGGTGAAGATGGACAAAGCGGCCGAGCTGCTGATGGACATCCGCTACAAAACGTACGAGGTCAGCGAGATGGTCGGGTACAGCAACGCGAAAAATTTTGCCCGGGCGTTCAAGCACTATTTCGGCAGCAGCCCGCGGGAATATCGAAACCGCTAAGGACGGGATGAAGGTGCGCAAACGGTTTTTCGTCAAAAACTTGGCGTTGTTTCTCGTTCCGATGGTCGTCCCGCTGCTGCTTCTCGGCAGCTTGTCGTTTTTAGCCGTGCAGCGTTACGTGAACAACGAGGTGGAACGGAACAATACGAACCTGTTCACCCAGATCGATCAAAACATTCAGCTGCTGTTCCACGAGCTGGATTCGCTATATTTGAGCTTCAGCAGTCCGGGCGTCATTTATTCGCTGAAAGAAGTGCTTCGCACGCAGACGCTTACGTATGAGCAGAATCAGCTGATGAATACGCTCAAAGCTTCGATCGACACGCCGGCCAATGCAAGGCCGTACATCGAGTCGGTTTATGTGTATATCGAGAACGATAACGGTTTTTTTCTGACTTCGACGACGGAAGGGTTGGCCAGACTGGGCGATTACCCGGATCATTCGTGGTTCGACGGCTACCGGCGCGGCCAGAGCAAGCAGGGGATATTCGCCGAATCGCGAACAATTACGCGATATTCGTTCGAGAAGCCGACTCCGATTACGACCGTGTACAAATCGCTCACCTCGACGACTCGCAGCAGTCCCGACGGCGTAATCGCGCTCAATTTGCGCACCCGATATATCGAAAGTTTGCTGCAGCATATCGAAACGCTTCCGAACCAAAGCCTGCTGATCGCCGACGAGAACAACCGGATTTTGTTTCAAAACCGGGATTATCCGTATTTGCGGGAGCTCGATCTTGAACGCTTTAACGATAATTCCGGCAAAGCGGTCGTTATTAAGCTCGGGGGCGAATCTTACTCCTTGCTCCAACTGCAATCGCCGGACAACGGATGGAAGTACATCTCCGTCACGCCGAGGCAATCGCTGTATGCGATTCCGTCCCAGCTCAGCCTGCTGACGTTGCTGTCGATCGGCTTGGCAATGCTGCTGGGACTTGCTTTGGCCGCCTTCATGACGTGGAAAAGCGTGGCGCATATCCAGTTGATCGTCTCGACCATCCGGTCGCATGAACGCGGAGTGCCGCGTCCCGGGCCGTCGCCCTCCGTCAGAGCGGACGAATACGGCTTCATCGTGAACAACATCCTGCAATCGTTCGCCGAGCGGAATCAGTTGAAGCTGCAGCTGTCCGAAGAAAAATATTTGCTGAAATCGGCGGAACTGCTGGCCTTGCAAAACCAGATCAATCCGCACTTTCTGTTCAATACGCTGGAGACGATTTATTGGAAAACGTTAAGCTTGACGGGACGGCCGAACGCGGCGAACGCCATGCTGGAGAATTTGTCCAACCTGCTCCGCTACGCGCTGGACGGCTCGGGCGAGATCGTTCATTTTGAAACCGAGATGAAAGTGGCGAAAAGCTATATCGATATCCAGAAAATCCGATATCCGCATACATTCGACGTCGTCTGGGAATACGACGAGCAAGAAATTCAGTCCTGCCGCATCGTGAAAATGACGCTCCAGCCGCTTATTGAAAACGCCATTTACCACGGGCTGAAGGAGAAGCGGGGAGAGGGCCGGATTAAAGTCAAAGCGCAGCTGCAGTCTACGTCCTGCATGCGGATCACCGTAACCGATAATGGCGTCGGAATGAGCCCGGAGTGGCTTGCCGCAGTCGGAGAGCATGTGCGGAATCATACGGAGCTGACGGGACACATCGGCTTGTTCAACACGAACAAACGGTTGAGATTGACGTATGGCGAGTCGTATCGGATCCATATCCGGAGCAAACAAGGTCTCGGGACGGTCATCGATTTATATTTGCCGTATGTGCCGGACGCTTCTCTTTTGGAGCCGGATTTGCTAAAATGGAAAAAGGATCAAGTCCGCGCGTAACTGGCGAATCGGTGGGGAACCACAAGGGAGCGCGCGGAACGGACATGACCGTTCGCCTGGGTAAAGTGTCCGAAGCGGCCGCGTTAAGCGGCACGCTTCGGGCGCTTTTTTCTTTGTCCGGCTATTCTAGGCAAAGTGGGTGTATCGCTGTGGGAATTTGGATGAATGCGAAGGAAACCGCGGCCCGGGTGCGGGCACAAGCGGCCGAGGAGGCTGCCCGGCTGAGAGCCGAAGGCGTGGTGCCCAAAGTGGCGGCGCTGCTCGTGGAGGGCGATCCGGCTTCGGCTTATTACGCCAACGCCAAGAAGAAACTGGCCGCCTCGCTTGGGATCGAGTTCGTGCTGGCCGAGCTGCCGCGCGAGACGGCGGAAGCGGAGCTGGTCGGTCTCGTCTCCGCCTGGAGCCGTGACGAATCGGTGCACGGCATTATGGTGGAGCTGCCTTTGCCGGGCCATGTGTCGGCCGCTGCGGTCGCTGCCGCGATCGATCCGCTGAAGGACGTAGACGGCGTCACGCCGGCCAACAAGCTGGCCGTCATGACCGGCGAAGCGGGACTGTACCCGGCTACGCCGCAATCGTGCATTTTGCTGCTGAAAGCTTACGGGTACTCCCTCGAAGGGAAAAACGTAACGCTCGTCGGCCGCGGCCAGACGGTAGGGCTGCCGCTGTTCCATATGCTCCAGCGCGAGCAGGCGACCGTTACGGTGTGCCATTCCCGCACCGCCGATCTGAGCCGGCATGTGAAGCAGGCGGATATCGTCATCGCCGCCGTCGGCCGGCCGGGGCTGCTGACCGCGGATATGTTCCACGCCGGCTCGGTCGTCGTGGACGCGGGCATTAACGAGGCGGAGGAGGGCCGGGTCGTCGGCGACGTCGACGCGGAAGCGATCCATACGGCCGCTGCCGTCTCTCCGGTGCCGGGCGGCGTCGGCACGCTGACGACCGCGCTGCTGTTCGTCAATGCGATCCGGGCGATCGGGCTCCAGCAGGAAGCCCGCCGCGACGTTGAAACGAAAGGAGGAGCACGCGCATGACGACGACAGAAGGAAGCCGGTTCGACCGGACGATCCGCTCGTTTCTGGAGGAGGCCGGAGCGGCTGTGCCGACGCCCGGGGGCGGCAGCGCCGCTGCGCTGGTTGGCGCTCTGGGAGCGGCAATGGTGTCGATGACCGCCAATTTCACGCAAGGGGAGAAGTTTGCCGACGTCGGTCCGGCGATGCGGGAAGCGGTTGACCGGCTGAGCGGCTGGACGCGGGATTGCGAAGACTTGCTGGAGGCGGATATCGCCTCGTTCGACCGGTATATGACGGCGCTGAAGCTGCCCAAAGGGACGGACGAGGAGAAGCGGGCCCGTGCCGAAGCGCTTCGGCACGCGTCGCAGCAGGCGATCGAAGTGCCGCTCGCGCTTATGCGGGTATGCCGCGATGCGATGGAGCTGACGGCGCGTCTCGCCGCTGCGGGCAATCCGAACGTGATTTCCGATCTGGGCATCGGCGCTTTGCTGTTCGAAACGTCGGCTCGTTCGGCGTATTTGACGGTAGAGATCAACCTCGCCTCGCTGAAGGACGAGGGGGAGCGGGATGCGTATGAGGAGCGCGCATCCGCGCTGCTGCGGGAGTGCGAGGAGTGGAGGGACGAGGCGGTGGGCCGCGTGCGCGCCGTTATTTGGAAGGGGCACCGATAGGCGCTTCTTCCTGTCTATGAGCAGATGCCTCTGAAGCTCGAATGCGTTTCATCGAGAGGCTTCGATCAGAAGCTTTTCTAACGCGCGCGAGTCCGTTTATTCGAGCTCAAATCCAAACCCGTTCGGCGTTCGCGTATTGGTCAGCAGCTTTTCCGTGACGAGGTCGCTCCCCTCCGAACGGTAGCCAACCGTATCCGGTCGGTTCAGAACGATCCGGTAGCGTCCGGGGGCGAGCGGCTGTCCGTCCTTGTCCCGCTTCAGATCGAGATTAACGGGTATCGAGTAGGAAGCCCAGCCCGCGAGCGGACCGGAGATCGCGGGCAGTGGCTGCTCGAGAACGAGAGGGCCCGTTTCGCCATTATCGTCCATTCTGTAGACGGACCATGACCATGCATACGGCTCCAGGACGATTTCCTTTTTGTAGTTGTTCTGGAACGAGGCATGGAACGGCATGGTGTCTCCCTGTCGCGGTTTGGGATCGAAGCCGTTTGAAGGAAACAGTGCCGCGACCACGCCGTCGTTCAAAAACATCCCGACCTGCTCGTTTTGGATCGGAGTCATCACGTCGCGGACGGCAACCTTGTAGGAGTCCACCTCCCTGCCGTTAAGAGCGATCAGCGTAGAGAACGTACGAGTTTCCCCGGGCTGCGGCGGAGCGGCGTTCGAGCCGTCGATGTATACAAAATTCGAGGACCCGATCGGCTTTCCGTTAACGTCAAGCGCAGAAATCGAGATTGCCTTGTTGTCCAGCGCTTTGTCGATGCGGATTGTGCCGCGGGTCAGCACGTATTGGCCGTTTGGCTGCCTGCTCATGTAAAACTGTCCCATATGGACATGGTTATCCGGATCGGTGAGATAGAGATTGTTGTCGTCGGGCATATCGTATTTCTTCAGCGTTATGCGGTGTTTGACACCATCGTCCGGGTTTCCTTCCTCGAAGCGGGCATGGAGCCCGAACGCTTCGGCGAACGTGCGGAGCGGAATATACGCTTTGCCGTTGTAGTTGATCACGGGATTTTCTCCGTCGACCTCGATCGGCTGGATCGTCGTCTCGCCGCTGCGGATGAACACCTCGCTCGGAAACAAATGCGCCTGGATCGCGTCGGAAGCGGCAACCGCGGTGGAGGCGGCGACGGCCGCTCCGCAAATGAAGCCGATCACGAACTTTTTCATCGGTAAATTCCTCCTAGCTTTTACAGGTATAGATCATAATCATATAGACGTGGAAAAGAGGTGGGGGTTGTGGAAAATCCCCCCTAAAAAAAGAGCTTGCACGTACCCGCTTTTCGGAATAAACTAAAGTTAAATGAAAAATGTTATCGATAACTCTACGGTGCCTTTGCCCATTTTGATGGAGGCTGCGTTTGGAAACAATCTTTAGTGTTATCGATAACCCTAACTTTTGAGGAGGGATTTCCCATGAGTTCGCCATACGTCAATCGTTTTAAAGGAAGTTTGCCGAAAATCGGTATCCGCCCGGTACTGGACGGCCGCCAAGGGGGCATTCGTGAATCGCTGGAGCAGGTTACGATGGAGATGGCGCGTTCGGTCGCGGAACTGTTGAGCGGCAATCTCCGGCATGCCAACGGCGCTCCGGTCGAATGCGTCATCGCCGATACGACGATCGGCGGCGTGGCCGAAGCGGCGCAGGCGGCGGAGAAATTCGCGCGCGAGGGCGTAGGCGTCTCGATTAGCGTCACCCCGTCCTGGTGCTACCCGACCGAGACGATCGACACCGATCCGACGATACCGAAGGCGATCTGGGGTTTTAACGGAACGGAGCGCCCGGGGGCCGTTTACTTGGCGGCGGCAATGTCCGCGCATAACCAGAAGGGGCTGCCGGCGTTCGCGATCTATGGCAACGACGTTCAGGATATGGGCGACAAGACGATTACGCCCGACGTCCGGCAAAAGCTGCTCCAGTTCGCCAAAGCGGCGCTTGCGGTCGCAACGCTCAAAGGAAAATCGTATTTGTCGATGGGCAACGTGTCGATGGGCATCGCCAGCTGTATCGCCGACGAGCCGTTCTTCCAGCGCTATCTGGGCATGCGCAACGAGTACGTCGACATGACGGAGTTCGTGCGGCGCATCGAGAAAGGCATTTACGACCAAGCCGAGTTTGAGAAAGCGCTTCAATGGGTCAAGGAGCATTGCCGCGAGGGCGAGGACGTCAATCCGGAACATTTGAAGCGGACGAGCGAGCAGAAGGACGGAGACTGGCAGACGATCGTCAAAATGGCGCTGATCGCGCGCGACCTGATGGTCGGCAACCCGAAGCTGGCGGCAATGGGGTACGGCGAGGAGGCTCACGGCCGCAATGCGATCGCCGCCGGCTTCCAAGGGCAGCGGGCATGGACGGACTATTATCCGACCGGCGACTTCATGGAGGCGATCTTGACGACCTCGTTCGACTGGAACGGCATCCGCGAGCCCTATACGGTGTCCACCGAAAATGATACATTGAATGCAGTGACGATGCTGTTCGGGCATCTGCTTACCCATTCGGCCCAACTGTTCGCCGACGTGCGCACGTACTGGAGCCCAGATGCGGTCGAGCGCGTGACCGGACAGCGGTTGAGCGGCCGCGCGGAGAACGGCGTCATCCATCTGATCAACTCCGGCCCGGCTTCGCTGGACTGGACGGGACGGCAGCAGGATGCCGACGGGGCGCCGACGGTCAAGCCGCATTGGGACATTTCCGAGCAGGAGGCGCAGGCGTGTCTGGAGGCGACGCAGTGGCGGCCGGCCATCGACTTTTTCCGCGGAGGCGGGTTCTCGACCGATTTCACGACGCGCGGAGGGATGCCGGCGACGATGGCTCGTGTCAATCTGGTTGCCGGCATCGGGCCGGTGCTGCAAATTGCCGAAGGCTATACGGTCGAGCTGCCTGACGACGTGCACGACATCCTGGACCGCCGCACCGACCAAACGTGGCCGACGACATGGTTTGTCCCGAACTTGACCGGCGAAGGCCCGTTCCGCGACGTCTATTCGGTCATGAACCATTGGGGCTCGAACCATTGCGCGGTCAGCTTCGGGCATATCGGCGGCGATTTGATCACGCTGGCTTCGATGCTGCGCATTCCGGTGAGCATGCACAACGTGCCGGCCGAACGCGTGTTTCGCCCGTCGGCATGGAACGCCTTCGGCACGAGCGATTCCGAAGGGGCGGACTACCGCGCCTGCAGCGCGTATGGACCGCTGTACAAGTAACGCGAAAGGAACGATGAATCGATGAACGGAACTTACGCGATCGGCATCGACTACGGTACGGAATCGGGCCGTGCGCTGATCGTCGATACGAAAAACGGCCGCGTGCTGGCCACTCATGTAACACCGTACCCGCACGGGGTGATGGACAAGGAGCTGCCGGAGGGCGGCGTCAAGCTGGGCGCGGATTGGGCGCTTCAGCATCCCGACGACTATCTCGAGGTGCTGCGCCGTTCCGTGCCCGAGGCTTTGCGCCAGTCCGGCGTGTCGGCCGACGAGATCGTCGGCATCGGCATCGATTTTACCGCATGTACGATCTTGCCGGTCGATGGCGCCAACGCGCCGTTGTGCTTCAGCGAGACGTGGAAACGGCGGCCGCACGCCTGGGTAAAGCTGTGGAAGCATCACGCCGCGCAGGAGGATGCGGACCGGCTGAACGAGCTGGCGGTCGCCCGCGGCGAGACGTTCCTGAGCCGCTACGGCGGCAGTCTGTCCTCGGAGTGGCTGCTGCCGAAAGTAGCCCAGACGCTGCGCGAGGACCCCGAGCTGTTCGACGCGACCGACCGGTTCGTCGAGGCGGCGGATTGGGTCGTCTGGGCGATGACCGGGACGCTTAAGCGCAACAGCTGCGCGGCCGGCTACAAGGGGACGTGGCATAAGACGGAAGGCTACCCGGACCGCGGCTATCTCGAGGCCGCCGATCCGCGGCTGGCTTCGCTCCCCGAGACGAAGCTGCGCGGCGAGACGATCCCCTCCGGCACAAAGGCGGGGGAACTGACGCCCGAGATGGCGCAGCTGACGGGGCTGCGCGCGGGCATCCCGGTAGCGGCGGCGATTATCGATGCGCATGCGGCCGTGCCTGGCGTGGGCGTTGTCCGGCCCGGCACGATGGTGCTCGCCATGGGCACGTCGCTATGCCATATGCTGATCGCCGATTCGGAGCGCGAGGTGGAGGGCATTCGCGGCGTCGTCGAGGACGGCATCGTGCCCGGCTATTTCGGCTATGAAGCCGGCCAGCCGGCGGTCGGCGACATGTTCGCCTGGTTCGTCGACCATGCCGTTCCGGCGTATGTCCGCGATCAGGCGGCGCAGAAGGGCGAGTCCGTGTTCGATTGGCTCGGACGCGAGGCCGAGGCGATGGCGCCGGGCGAAAGCGGGCTGCTGGCGCTCGACTGGTGGAACGGCAACCGTTCCGTCCTCGCCGACGAAAGCCTGCGGGGCCTGATCGTCGGGCTCGGCCTCCAGACGCGGCCGGCGCAAATATACCGGGCGCTGCTGGAGGCGACCGCCTTCGGTACGAAGCGGGTGATCGAGGCGTTCGAGGCGAGCGGCATCCCGATCTCGGTCGTGGCGGCCAACGGCGGCATTCCGCAGCGCAATCCGCTGCTTATGCAGATTTACGCCGACGTGACCGGCAAGCAGATCGACATCCCGGCGGCGGAGCAGTCGACCGCCCTCGGCTCGGCGATGATGGGCGCGGTGGCGGCGGGAATCGCCGGCGGCGGCTACGCGACGTTGGCCGATGCGGCAGCCCGCATGGCTCCGCCGGTGAAACAGTCGTATTACCCGAACGCGGACCATGTCCGCCTGTACGAGGAGCTGTACCGCGAATACGTGACGCTGCACGACTATTTCGGCAAAGGCGCGAACGAGTCGATGCACCGTCTTCGCAAGCTGCAGGAGCGGGCAGTCGAGTCGAAGCGGTGAACGGTGAAGGGCTTTAGCCGTTAATTGCTGAGCGATGGATGGTAAGGGGAGAGCATTTGGACATTAAGCATGGGTATGTAGCCGGAAAGCGACCCGTTTGGAGCGAACCCGGGTACGGATAGTGCTCCAAAGAGCGTTAACCGAGCGAATTGAGCGATTTTCCGGAGTGGTAGTGTTCGTTTGGACACTAAGCGAGGGCATGAGGCCGGAAAGCGGCATGTTCGGAGCGAATCCGATGCGGATAGTGTTCCAAAGCGCGTTAACCGAGCGAATTGGGTGCTTTTCCGGTCTGGTAGTGTTCGTTTGAGCATTAAGCCTGGGCATGGACCCGGAAAGCGACCCGTTTGGAGCGAACCCGGGTACGGATAGTGCTCCAAAGCGCGTTAACCGAGCGAATTGAGCGATTTTCCGGAGCGGTAGTGTTCGTTCGAGCATTAAGCCTGGGCGTGGGGAGGAAAAGCCTGAGCATTTTGCCCGTTATAGGCACCAAATTGACAGGTTTTCCGACTAACTGGTTCCTTCCAAACTCCTCAATCGAAAAAATGCAAAAAAACCGCCGAAGTTCCTGAAAGCAGGGAGCTTCAGCGGTTTTTTTTGTGCGTCATCGAGCAGCGGCGCCAGTCTAGCCGAGTGTCGAGATGATTTCGTCGATAATCGCCAGCCGCCCCGCAGGCGTCCAGCTCATGTGCAGCCAATTTGCGATAAACCGGGTATGGACGGCTCCCGGCAGCTTCTTGATGGCTGTTGCAAAGTCAAAATCGATTTCGCCCTCATGCCGGTAGATGAACAAATAGTCGGTTTGCGTATCGGACAAGTTGTTCTCTGGGAGCAGACTTGCCGAGGAAGCGGCCGGCCACTCTTCCCTCATTTTATTCAACGGCACCGATTGGCCAGGTTTGAGCCCCAATTCGAGGTAAAGCAGCTCGTTCAAAGGATGGTTGACCGCCCCTTGCAAACGCACGACGCTCGGCAGAAGCTGCATGACCGCTACGGTTCCCGCCCGCTCCGATCTTTCCAGCCGGCTGCGTGCTTCCTCCTTACGTTCCTCCAGCAGCCGGAACGTCTGCTCGGCCTCCCGTTCGCGGCCGGTCAGCTCCGCAAGTTTCCGGTGAGTCAGCTTCCAATCGAGGTGGTGCTCCAGCAGCACGGTCGGCGCGATTTCATTCAACGTTTTGTACAGTCCGGCATGAAAATAGTCAGCGATAATCAAATCGGGCTTGACGAGACGCAGCTGCCCGAGCTGGGATTGCAGCTTCCGGTTGTACTCGGCGTCATCCATCCACGGGTATCGATAGCAATCGACGCCTGCGGCCGCTTCGACCCCGATGAAGGACAAATTATCGTGGAAGCCGTTGCGCGAAGCGGTCGCGACCCGGAGCCGCTCTCTTTTGATAAACAGCGTAGGAGATAAGCCGACCGTCTTCTTGAACATGCGGCTAAAATAATATTCGCTGACGTATCCGACGGAAGCGGCCACGTCCTTGACCGAGCCGGCGGGCGAGAGCAAGTCCTTAGCCCGCTCGATACGGATGCGGTTTATATAATCGGTTGGGGAAACGCCCGTCACGCGTTTGAAGCTGCGGCAAAAGGCATTCGGGGTCAGCTTGGCGATATCCGCCAGCGTCTCGCGGCTGATTTTGCGCGAATAATGCTCCTGTATATAGGCGATGCAGGGCTGGATGACGCTGTCGGACGAACGGGTCGTCTGGTCTTCGGCCTTGTGCTCAGGCTCCTTTGTTTCTACCGCTGCTTCTAACGTTCCTGTCGCTGCTATCGCTATGGTTCTAACTGCCAATTCCCGTTCCGGACCGCCGGTGAGCAGAACGAGCAGCGCATAAAGCAGCCATTCCGGCTCCGGACCGCCTCGCCGGGGAGAGGAGCTGGCCGTCTTCCCGGCAGCTTTCTCCAACCTGTGCAGCAACAGGAGCGCTTCCTGCGGCTTGTCTAACGGAAGGAGCCCGGGCAAAAAGGGAAGGGCCGCGTCCGGATGGCGCGAAAGCATGCTGCCGCCGGGAGGAAAAACCTGATCGGCTGTGACCGTCTCGCCAAAGTCGGCCTGCTTATCCGAAGCGACCTGCTCGCGGGAGCGGTCCAAGTGCTTGTCCAGACCGAACGGCTCGCCAAAGTCGGTTTGCTTGTCCGAAGCTTCTTGCTCCCCGAAGTCAGCTTGCTCGCCAGAGCCGGCCTGCTCTTCCGGACCGACCTGCCCGCCGGAACCACCCTGCTTGTCAGAGCCAACCGGTCCCGCCTCCGCTCCTGAACCGACATGCCCTCTGGCCTGAATAGAGTGGCCGTGGAGAGCGCGTTTGCCCGGGACGGCGACCGGCCTCGTGACGATGAGCACGTATTCGATCCCGTTGGCGCCGACCTCCGCTTCGATAACTGCGCCTGCGGGAATGTAATAAAGCCGGGATGGCTCCGCCGGAAACGCCTCCCCATCGAGTCGCAGCGTCCCGCTCCCCGCGATGACGCAGCAAAGCATCGGAGCGGGCGAGACGCGGCGCGTTAGGAAGCGGGGACCGGACCGGCGAATGCGGCGAACGGACGACAGCAGCAGCAGCGTGCGGCTGGGCCTTTCCGGCGAACGTGTGGACATAGAGAGCGGCTCCTTCCTGTTCGATCGAGGTGTAAAGGTTGTCCGGTTGAGACATGCGGACCGGAGTATAGCGGTTCGGGTAGAATCGTGCATCAAAACGGATACGTCCGTTCATGGACGACAGATTCTGCATTGATATACACTAGCATTATTGATAACAAGAATCATTATCACAGAAAGGGAGAGAGAGACCATCATGATTCGAAATTACCGTTTGTACCCGGCAATGGTTGCGTTGCTGCTGCTGCTTCTGGCGGCTGCTTTGGCAGCCTGCGGGGGAGCTTCGAAACCCGCCCCGGCATCCCAGCCGACATCGCCTGCGACTTCGGCCAATTCGCCGACCCCGCCCGCTTCCGCCAATACGCAGACAACGGAGGATAGCAATACGCCTTACACGGTGAAGCACGCCATGGGCGAAACGACGGTGAAGGGGACTCCCAAGCGGGTCGTCGTCCTGGTCAATGACGCCGTGGAAGCGGCGCTCGATCTGGGCATCAAGCCGGTAGGCATGGTCCGGGCATGGGGCACCGATCCGATGTATGCTCATTTGAAAGACCAGTTGAAGGACGTGCAAATCGTCGGCGACGAGAACCAGCCCAATCTGGAGCTGATCGCGGCGCTGAAGCCGGACCTGATTATCGGCAACAAGCTGCGTCAGGAAAAAGTGTACGAGCAGTTGTCCCGTATCGCGCCGACCGTGTTCTCGACGCGGACGAACTCCGATACGTTCATCAACTACAAAGTATATGCCGAAGCTTTGAACAAGAAAGCCGAAGGCGACAAGAAGCTGGCCGCGTTCGATAAAAGAGCCGAAGAATTGCGCAAGCAGTTGGGCGATAAAATCAATACGAAAGTGTCGCTTGTCCGCTTTTATGTGGGGGACAAGGTCCGCATCTACTATAATGACACATTTCCCGGCGGAATTCTGCAAAAAGTCGGTTTGAAGCGCCCGGCCGCGCAGGACAAGGAGACGTTCGCCGACATTATCGGCAAAGAGCGTCTGCCCGAAGCCGACGGCGATATTTTGTTCTATTTTACTCTGCTCGACGACAAAGGCGAAACGACGAAGACGGAAAACGACTGGCTGCAGGACCCGCTGTGGAAAAACCTGGACGTGGCAAAGAAGGGCAAGGCGATCAAGGTGGACGACGGTATTTGGAACTCGTCCGGAGGAATCATTTCCGCAAACCTGATGCTCGACGACTTGAACAAGTTTTTGTTGAAATAAGCAAAGAACCGATGCCCGTTTACGCGAAAGATTGAGCGCGAAGCGGGCATGCTGTCTTGTTGAGGCAATCTTCGTAGGAACGAAACGCGGATTCGGTAAGATTGCCTCCCGTGCCTCCCGTCTCCGTCTCGCGAACGGGTATCGCATGCCTAGCGGAATATGGTATGATCAGGATCATATACAGGTTGCATACAACCAAAAGCGAGGAGGCTGCTTTATGGATGCGCTAACACCGAATCCGGCTTTATACAATGTACCGTTCCGCACGAACTCTTTCAACGGAATGCCTTACCGCAGACTCGGCTCCACCGGTTTGCAAGTATCGAGCATCGGGCTCGGCACCTGGAAGATCGGGCTGCCCGAAACAGGAGACGGGGCGCGGGTCGGCGAAGCGGAGGCGTTCGCCTTGTTCGACCGGGCGCTCGAGCTGGGCGTTACGTTCTGGGACACGGCGAACCGCTATAATCTTGGCTCCGGCAATTCCGAGCGGGTCATCGGCAGATGGTTCAAAGCGAACGCCGCGCACCGGCGCGATATCGTACTGGCCACGAAGCTGTTCGGCGGCATGGACGGGACGACCCCGAACCATGGCGGCTTGTCGCGCTCGAACATTCTCGACTCGGTCTCGGCCAGTCTGGAACGGCTGCAGACAGACCGGATCGACGTGCTGTATTTTCACGGCTTCGATGAGGACGCGCCCGCGGAGGAAAGCTTGGCGACGGTGGAGGATTTGGTGCGTTCCGGTACGGTCCGCTACTTCGCCGTTTCGAATTTTACCGTACCGCAGTTGGAGCTGTACAAGCGTCTATCGGCTTCCTTGTCTGTCCGCTGCCGGGTCGCGGCGGTGCAAAACCAGTTCGACCTTCTGGATGGGGAGCAGGCCGAACGGACGGGTGCGCTCGATTATTGCGCAGCGGAAGGCATATCGTTCGTGCCGTGGAGCCCTCTTGCCCGAGGACTGCTGACCGACCGTTATCTCGATGCGGCGAAAGTGGGGCCGGGCGACCGCCGATACGACGAAGGAGACTGGAAGGTCGATTCGGACACGACCGCCAAGCTGCACCGTCTGGGCTCGCTGGCGCGCGAATGGGACTATGAGCTGAGCCAACTGGTTATGGCGTATATGCTGACGCTGCCCGGGATGGGAACCCTTATTCCGTCCTCCACATCGGTGAAGCAGCTTGAATCCAATGCCCGCGCCGGTACGATTACGCTATCGCCGGAGCAGGTCGCACGGGTGCGGGAGTCGCTTTGAGCATCCATGCCAGTAAAACGACAAGGAGAATGGTGTGGCCTATGCCGACAGCCGTTCTCCTTTTTTGTTTCGCCGGACCGCGCTCATTCCTACTCTTTTAATGCTGTTTTTCGCGGCAAAGACCATTCTGTCTTATTAAGGTCAAAAAAGGTCAAACAAAGGATTCGCACCGTGTTAAACACTTCAAACAGCCGAAAATGGTGGAATACGAGCATTTTTGAGCAATAACTGTCATTGTTTAATCTCCGTTCGCTGCTATAATAAAGGTGTAAGGTCAAACTTGGTCAAAGAAAGGGGAATGAAAGATGTTTGAATTGATCCCTGTTGGAAAATATAGAAATGAATCGTTCGGCCAGCTGGCCCGTTCGTTGGATGCGCTGTTCCGCAGCGGGATGCCCGCCGTGCCGACGAAGCAGCTTCGCTCGGTCGCATTCGGCACGGACATCCGCGAGACGGAGCAAGGGTACGTCATCGAAGCCGAGCTGCCGGGTTTCCGCAAGGAAGAGATCGAGATCGATTATTCGAGCCCTTACTTGACGATCCGTGCGATGCGCCGAAGCGAAGACGAAAGTGACGGTGACGCGGCGAAGCGGTATATTCGCCGGGAGCGGCTGGAGGGCGAGTACGTCCGGCGCTTCTATATCAAGGATGTCGGGGAACAAGGCATTCGGGCATCGATGAAGGATGGCGTGCTATCGCTGCATGTGCAGAAGAAAACACCGACGCCGGCGCAGCGCATCGAGATTCAGGACGGCGCTTGAGCCGGAGAACGGCAAGTTCAGGACAGACCAGGACAGACCAGGACAGACCAGGACAGACCAGGACAGACATGGATGAGGCCTCGCGGGCGCTTAACGAAACGCCCCGAGCCGCCATTCCATTCACATAAAGGGGCGTGAGGCGCATTGTAGAGGGAGACCGGCTATAATGCGCCTTTTGCCGGACACAAACATACAGGAACCGAATAGAAGGAGCGGATGGTCTATGGATTTTAACAAATATACGCAAAAGCTGCAGGAAGCGGTCGCCGCCGCGCAGACGCTTGCTTCGCAGCACGGGCATGCCGAAATCGACACGCCGCATCTGTTCAAGGCGCTGCTGCAACAGCCGGAAGGGCTGCTGCCTCGCTTGCTGCAAAAAACGAATGTGCCGGTAGCGGATATTGCCGCTCGCGCCAACGCCCTGATCGAGCGCAAGCCGCGTGTCAGCGGCTCGGGAGCGGAGTCAATGCGGCGCTATGCTTCGCCGGGGCTCATCCATGTGCTGGAAAGCGCGGAGAAGGAAGCGGAGGCGATGCAGGACGAATTTGTCGCCGTCGAGCATGCGGTGCTGGCCATGGCCACGGAAAGGCACGCCGGCAATCGCGACATCCGTGAGCTGCTGCACGGCTTCGGCGCGACGAGGGAGAAGCTGCTCGCCGCGCTGGCCGGCATCCGCGGCCATCAGCGGGTGACGAGCCGCGAGCCGGAGGCCACCTACGAGGTGCTGGAAAAGTACGGGCGAGATCTCGTAGCCGAGGTGCGGGCGGGCAAGATCGACCCGGTCATCGGCCGAGACGCGGAAATTCGCCGGGTCATCCGCATCCTGTCGCGCAAGACGAAGAACAACCCGGTGCTGATCGGAGAGCCCGGTGTCGGCAAAACCGCGATCGTGGAAGGCTTGGCCCACCGGATCGTACGCAAGGACGTGCCGGAAGGGTTGAAGGACAAAACGATCTTCTCGCTCGACATGAGCGCTCTCGTCGCCGGGGCCAAATACCGGGGGGAGTTCGAGGAACGACTGCAGGCCGTGCTCAAGGAAGTGAAGGAAAGCGACGGCCGGATCATTTTGTTTATCGACGAGGTGCATACGATCGTCGGGGCAGGCAAGACCGAAGGGGCGATGGATGCCGGCAACATGCTCAAGCCGATGCTGGCGCGCGGGGAGCTGCACTGCATCGGGGCGACGACCTTGGACGAATACCGCAAATATATCGAGAAAGATCCGGCGCTGGAGCGGCGTTTCCAACAGGTGCTGGTCAGCGAGCCGGATGCGGAGGATACGGTTTCGATCTTGCGCGGGCTTAAGGAAAGGTTCGAGGTGCATCATGGCGTCAAAATCCACGACAGCGCGCTTGTCGCCGCCGTGACGCTGTCGGACCGCTACATCTCCGACCGTTTTCTGCCGGACAAGGCGATCGATCTCGTCGACGAGGCGTGCGCCATGATCCGTACGGAAATCGATTCGATGCCGGGCGAGATGGACGAAGTGACCCGACGCATCATGCAGATGGAGATCGAGGAAGCCGCTTTGAAAAAAGAAACCGACGAAGCGAGCAAGAAGCGGCTGGAGGCGCTCCAGCGGGAGCTGGCCGATCTGAAGGAAAAGCAGCTCGGCATGGCCGCGCGCTGGGAGAAGGAGAAATCGGCGATTCAGGGCATTCGCGACCTGAAGAAACGGCTGGAGCAGGCGCGCAAAGACTTGGTCGACGCCCAGGAGGAATACGATCTGAACAAGTCGGCCGAGCTGAGCTATGGCATCATTCCCGATCTGGAGCGGCAGCTGAAGGCCGCCGAAGAGGAGGCGCAGCGCGATCCGGACGCCCGGCTGCTGCGCGAAGCGGTAACCGAGGACGAGATCGCCGATATCGTCTCGCGCTGGACCGGCGTTCCGGTAAGCCGGCTCGTGGAGGGCGAGCGTGAGAAGCTGCTGCGGCTGGAGGACGCGCTGCACGAGCGGGTCGTCGGCCAGGACGAGGCCGTGACGCTGGTGTCCGACGCGGTGCTGCGGGCGCGGGCGGGCATCAAGGACCCGAACCGGCCGATCGGCTCGTTCCTGTTCCTCGGCCCGACCGGGGTCGGCAAGACGGAGCTGGCCAAAGCGCTTGCGGTCGCGTTGTTCGACCGCGAGGACGGACTGGTGCGGATCGATATGTCCGAATATATGGAGAAGCATAGCGTCTCGCGGCTGGTCGGAGCGCCTCCGGGATATGTCGGCTACGAGGAAGGCGGCCAACTGACCGAGGCGGTGCGCAGGCAGCCGTACTCCGTTCTGCTGCTCGATGAGGTAGAGAAGGCGCATCCGGACGTGTTCCACCTATTGCTGCAATTGCTCGACGATGGCAGGCTCACCGATTCGCAGGGACGGGTCGTCGATTTCAAAAACACGATCGTCATCATGACCTCCAACATCGGTTCTCCGCATCTGCTCCAGGGCACCGACGACAACGGGAATTTGACCGAGGCCGTCAAGCAGCGGGTTTTGAACGAGCTGAGCGGCCATTTCCGGCCGGAGTTTCTGAACCGGGTCGACGATATCGTGCTGTTCAAGCCGCTGACGGTAGCGGAGATCGGGCGGATTGTCGTCAAGCTGGCCGACAGCTTGCGGAAGCGGCTGGCCGATCGGGACATCGGGCTGGAGCTGACGGAGGAGGCCGTGAACCATATCGCCAAGGAAGGCTTCGATCCGGTGTACGGAGCGCGGCCGCTGAAACGGTTCATCCAGCGCAGCCTGGAAACCCGCGTCGCGCGAGCTCTCATCTCCGGCGAGGCGGAAGCGGGCTCGGTCGTGCAGGTCGGTCTGGGAGAAGGCGGACTCGCCGTCTCTATACGCAAACGCGAAGCCGCCGAACGGCTGCAGCCGGTATGACGGACGGAGCAGCAGGCGGCGGACAGGCTCGATGAAAACATTCATGCAGCCAATTCACTACAATAAGTCACAAAGAAAGACGGTACGGCTAAGGGCTGTACCGTCTTTCTTTTGGTTTTGTAATAGCGGCTCTAAACTCGCGGTGTTTATCCGGGTCTGGGTTGGTCCGCATCGCCGTCCGCAGCTGGTAAAGTACCGCTTATTGCCGTTTTTTCAAGGTCGACACCTTCATATCTCGAGCGACGGGTGCTTTATTTGCGGGCAGACACAATCGCCTTTTCGTAAGCCAGCGGGATGCGGAAAGCAGCCCCGGGAGCAATGTCATACACATATCCCTTGCTGAAGTCATTGTTGTCCACATAACGCCGGATGAGCGTGGTGGTTCCCAAATCGAGCTTGTATTGATTCGTTCCGAGTTGCGTGACGCCGTGAATTTTATAAACCGCATTCCGCTCGCCGTCATTGGCGATATAGACGTATTTTCCGACAAGCTCGCCGCTGTCTACACCCTGCAGATCCAGGTTGACCGTGATGTCGTTCGTCATGGACAGATCCCGCGTGAAATCGGCGACGGTGCCTGTCAATTGCGCCGTATCTTCGTCGATAAGCGGAAGCCCGGCCGGTCCGATCAGCGTTCCTTCATTAAGGTAGCTATACACAGGCGCGCCGTTTTGCTCGGAGTAAACCCCGAACTCCCCCTGGAACTGGAATTTCCCATCCACGGTATAAAGCACGGACGGATCGAGCGCGCTGACGATGTAGTCGGTTCTGCCGTTCGTCAAAACAACCTTCACCGCCTTCACATCATTGCCGATCGCTGGTGCGCCATACACGGTTACCGTTACCGGCTCGATCGATTGAACGTATCGTTGCGATTCGTACGGCTCGATGATCGAAGTGAACAGCGAATCCAGATTGCTGCCACCGCGATGGGCGACTACATAACGGAAGCTTTTCGGATTGTTCGGCACTCTTTGCGACGGGCTTCCGTCCGCCAGCGCCACATCGTCGACCTGTCCGAGCATAGTCAAGCGGAGATGAACGTCCCGCGGCGGCTGGTTGATATTCCATGTATCCGTAACATCCCAATCCACGCTGAATTGCTCGGCCGGAGCCGTATCCCGATCGACATTTTTCAAATAGTGGAAGCCCGAGCCCATATAGTTGGGGCCATCGACGCTGTCGCCTGGCGCCCGTTTTCCATACTCTACATTGTCACCTGCATAAGAGCCGATATAGTTGCCGCTTCCGTCCTTCTGCGAAACGAGGGTCAAGCCATCCGTCGTCACAGGTCCCTCGGCCGCATGGAAGCTGAAATGATGGTCGTTGCCGCCCTTAATCCGGAAGAAGTCCACCGTGTAAGAATTGGCGTCGTCGACCTTGATCATCGCCGTCGTCCGTTTGTACAGCTCGGTTTGCGGATACGGATCGGGCGCATCTACGTCGATCAGCTTCACTTGCTCGCTATCGTCAAAATGCTGCGGATCGCCGTCCCATTGAATCTGCTGCTTCGCCTTATCGACGACAACTGTATTGTGGGAAATCGTATTGCGTACCCATTGATAATTGTGTGTATCCGCCGATTCGGTCGTCTCGGGATAGCCCAAATCCGGCGTTAGGTCAAGGCCGAAGGCGTGCAGCCCGATTTGCAGCGTGTCCCGGTGGCCGTGGAAGCTGTTATTCCCGTAATACATCCAGACATTGCGCAGCGTGTCGCTATTGAAGCCTTCGCCTTTGCCGTCCCTTAGCGCGGCGAACCCGGTACCGGTCATATTCGTGCTTTTTAAATTCAAAGGACCGTATTGCGCAATAACCGCATCAATATCATCGGCAATTTGCTCGGGATCACTCGAAAAAATGTCGCCGTACAAGCCCTCCGTGCTAAACCCGTTCAAGAAATGGATCAACTGCGCGTATTCCGGGTCTTGATAGTGCTTGAATGCTTCGATCATCGTCGGCATCGAGAAAAAGATGAGCGGTTTTCCCGTACTTCCCGAATCGCCTATTGACGGGGTGAAAACCTCGCTTTGCATCCATTGATATACGCCTGAAAACATGTTTCGGAACTTTACGTTCTGGTAAAGGTCAGCGCTCGGATACAAGTCGTAGCCGTCAAGAATATTGGCCAGCTCGAGATAGTTAATTAGCCATAACGAGTTATAGAGTGGAGCGGCCTCGTTGCCGTTGCCGTCGCGGTCTACATCGTTCACCAACGTCGAGCCGATGTTACCCCCAGTAACGCGATACGGGTTCATTTGGAAGCCACCGGACTGGAAGTCGAAATCCAGCCATTCCTTCGTCTCCGGAAATTTGTCGTAGACAACAGCCGCCAGCGCCAGCGCGCTTTGGTGAAATCCGGGATTCCCCCTTATGCGGGAGGATTGCACACCGGGATAAATCTGTTTGACGATCCCATCCTCAATGTTGCGGCGAATGCCGCTTGCGCTGAATTTAAGCGGTCCCAGATCATAGGTGTCTGATTTCGCACCCAGAAACGAGAGGAGCGCCGAATCGTTCATTGCCGGATAGAAAGCGTCGTAAGCATATAGGAAATGCTTGACGAGCAGGGTTTCCCAGATGGACCCTGTGGCTTTGCCCAAGCGGGTATAGCCGTCGGAATTCTGGTAAATGCTTCTGTTGTAAACCGACGTATCCAAGCTTGGATAAATATCGGCTATGCGATCCAGCAAAATGGCGCCCGCACGGGCATATTTGATATCTCCCGTATACAGATAGGCGTCCCGGAACGCATCCAGCGCCTTCGGAATAAATCCTTTCAAGCCTCCGGGACCGTTATCGGCCCAAAGCCCCCAGTGGATATAGAAAGCGATGAATGTATATGATTTTCCATTTTCATCAACCCAGCCTGTGCCGTCATCCACTCCCCAGGTCGGGCCCTTTTCCGGATAAAGAGTATTGACGAGCAGGCTGCGGTCCGCTTTAGTCGGATCAAAGATGCCATGCTGATCGAGTCCGCTGCGATAATAAGCGCCGAAATCGTTCGTTGGGAATCTGTAGCCGCTGCTCGGATCGGTAATTTTCCAGGGGTCGTTGAGTGGATCGGTAATATAAGGATAGGGACCGAATTTATCGATTTCCTTCCCGGTGACCGGACTTCCGAGAGCCTCGTTTACGCTATAGCTGCGGGGCAGACTTTGCGGCGGCACCAGCTCCCAAAGAGCATTAAGCCCTTTCGTCAAATAGCTGTTCGCTCTGGCGACGGCATTGTCTCTCAAATCGGCTGCCCAAGCGTAGTTATCAATATTGCTGCGGGCTGCGGCGATTTTATCGGCTGTATAGATCGTGCTGCGGGTTTTCCCGTATACGACTTCGGTAACGCTGACCGGCAAGGAGGCCGAGCGGCTAACGCCGTTTAAATAGACGTCGGCTGTTACGGTAGCCGTTCCTAGTCCGGACGCCGTCAGCATTCCGGTATGATCGACTGTGGCGACATTCTCGTCGCTGCTTGAATATTGAACGTATTCCTGTGCCAATTCAAACCGAATGCCGGCTTGCGTCATCCCGATAACCGGGAGGTTAAACTTGGAACCGGCGTAAAGCTCGGGCGGCGTGGCAGTGAACGCAACGCTATCCAATACAGGCAAGACAGGGGTATGCTCCAAAATAAATTCGCTTGGCGTCATCCGGTATTGGGCCGATGCCGCTTGCTTGCCGATCGTTTTGAGCGTCAGCGTGTGCGTGCCTGCCGTTAAAGCGGCGTATCGAATTGCGGTCGTCGGGCCAAAGCCGGCGGTCGCGCCGTAGAAGTCGTAGGTGCCCATCGCTTTGCCGTCGATTTGCAGCTCCGCGATCGCTCCCGACCCGGCCAGGAAGCCTTTGAATTTAATCAAATACGTTCCGTCTGTAGAGACATCAAACCGGAAGTCGCGCGACATGCCCGCACTTTCGGTGCCGATCGCCGCTCCGTAATATTGATAGCCAAGAACAGGATAAGTCGTTGGCAAGCCTACAAGACTCCAGCCTGGCTGTGTCGGTTGGCCGGGGAAGCCGATGTGCGTGAACTTGTAAGTCATTGTCGGAATCCTCACATTGATTGGCAATACCGCGGTAAAGCGGGCGCCGTTATAATAAACATTTGCCGTTACGGAAGCGGCGCCTGCTCCGGCGGCGGTCAGAATGCCGCTATTGGAATCGACGAGGGCGACCGCTTCGTTATCGCTGGCATACTGAATTTGCGCTCCGGGAAGATCCGACGCAACGCCGTTATTCGTTTGGCCGTAGACGGCTAATTGCACTTGGGAGCCGAGGAAGATGTCCGGCTGCCCGGCGGCAAGCGCCACGCCCGCCAATGACGGCATGGCTGAAACCGGCTCCAGTATAAATTCGCTCGGTGTCATCCGGTATTGGGCCGACGCCGCTTGCTTGCCAATCGTTTTAAGCGTCAACGTGTGCGTGCCTGCTGTTAAAGCGGCGTATCGAATCGGGGTCGTCGGGCCATAGCCGACGGTCGCGCCGTAGAAGTCGTAGGAGCCAATCGCTTTGCCGTCGATTTGCAGCTCCGCGATCGCTCCCGATCCGGCAAGGAAGCCTTTGAACTTGATCAAATACGTTCCATCTTCGGGGACATCGAACAAGAAGTCGCGCGACATGCCCACATTCTCGGTGCCGATCGCCGCTCCGTAAAACTGATAGCCCAGGACAGGGTAAGTCGTCGTTAAACCTACCAGGCTCCAGCCTGGCTGTGTCGGCTGTCCGGGAAATCCGATGTGGGTGAATTTGTAAACGATAGGGCTCGTTCCTGAGGCATGGGCGACAGGCGAAGTAACGCCAGGCATCCCACTTACAAGCAGACTGAGAAGCAAAAGATAAAGGACAAGACTGCTTTTCATAAGCTTCATTGCTTTTCGCACGCTCATGGACACTTCCTTTTCTCATGAATTTGTTCACGCTCAGAAAGCCTGTCTTCTCTCTGCTTCGGCAACCGCCTCCTTTCGGGAGCCGTTACAAATTCAGCCCTTTACGGCCCCGAGTGTAGCGCCTTCGACTATCCACCTCTGGAAGAAAACGAACATTGCGATCGAAGGGATCAACGCAATGACGACGCCCGCAAACAGGGTGACCCAATCGGCCGTATACTGCATCATCTGATTGGCCGCATACATGCTGACGCCAATCGTATATTTCTTGGGATCGCTCAAGTATATAAACGGGCTGAGGAAGTTGTTGTACAACCCGAGAAACTTGAATATGGCGACCGTCATGACACCCGGCATCGACAACGGCACGATAATGCGCCAAAACACTTGGAAAAGGGTTGCGCCATCCATGAAAGCGCTCTCCTCCAGCTCCTTGGGAAGCGACTGCATAAAGCCTCCAAGCAGCAGCAAATAAAATACGCTTTCGCCAAGACTGTCGAGAATGACGAGCCCTGTCAAGCTGTTGGTCAAATGCAATTCCCGCATCAGCACATACTGCGGAATCAAAGCATTAATACCGGGGAGAAACAAGGAGAGCATAATGATCGCCCAAATCAGCTTTTGGCCTCTAAATTGCATGCGCGTCAGCGCGTAGGCATTAATGGTCGTCAGGAAGAGACCGATCAGCAAGCTCGCTCCAACGTAATACAATGTGTTGATCATCGCTGCGCCGATCCCGTATTTGGACCAGGCCCGTGAATAATTGAGCCACTGAAGCTTCTCGGGAAGCGCCCATACGTCTTGAAAAAAATCACGGTTCGTTTTTAACGATTCGTACAGCACCCATACCAGCGGGAATAGAATGGTGACGGACCAGGCCAGCAAAATGATCCACCATAAGCCGTCAACCCAAGTGCGTTTTTCCTTCATGCAAGCTACCTGCCCTTTCGCGCTGCAAGTTAATATTCGACGGACTTGTTCGGCATCGCTTTGTCCATCAGCAGCTTGGCGGCTACGAGAATAACGAACAGGAACATGCCTACCGCCGAAGCATAACCGTAATTGTGATAATCTTTGCCGAAGGCGAGGTTGAACATATACAAGCCGATCACATCCGTCGAGCCAGCCGGCCCTCCGTTTGTCAAAATCAGCACATGCTCGAAACCCTTGAGCGAACCGAGAACGAGAAATAAAGCCCCGACGCGGATGATCGGCATAATTAGCGGGATCGTAATCCGCATGAGGCGGGTCAGATGAGAGGCCCCCTCCAAAACAGCAGACTCATAGAGCGACTTCGGAATCGTCGTCATGGCATTGACGAAAATGATCACATATAAGCCGACCCCTCCCCACACATAAGGCGGAATAACAGCCCATATCGCCGTGCGGACGTCGCCAAGCCAGTAAAAATTGCCGACATCGATCCCGACAAGCCTCAGCAAAGCGTTAAGAATGCCGATGCTGCCATCGTAGACGAACGCCCATAGCAAGGCGATCACTACGGTAGACAGAACATTGGGAAAGAAAAACAACAGTTTGAACAAAGAGGAGCCTTTGTAGGCTTTGCTTGTCAAGATATACGCCAGCAGCAAGGAAATGAAGATGACGAGAAACGGAACGGTCGCCATGTAAAGCAAATTATGCAGCAGCGCGCGCCAGACGTATTTATCTTGGAGCATCGCCGTATAGTTGCTCAGTCCTACGAATTTCGCCGGCGAAATGCCGTCCCAATCCAGCAGCGAATAGTAGACGGACAGAAGATTGGGATACAGCGTAAACAGCAAATATCCTCCGAAAGCGGGCGCAATCGCTACAAGAAGAAAAATATTTTTTTGCGTTTGCGCGCGGGTCAACCTTTTTTGCAGCCACCCCTGTCGAGCGGGTCTTCGTGCGGCTGCGGCAGTTTCATGCTGGCTCAACGACAGCGCTCCTTTCAAAACCGGCGGGAGGAGGGGGCATGGGCCGCTTAAGTCTGATGCTCGAAGCCCTCGAGGTCTCGAATCACTGAAGCTCAATGCCCCGAGGCCCAAAGCCTCCTCCACAGATGCCGTCTATTTGGTCTGTGCTTCGATTGCCTTTTTCAACAATTGATCCGCTTCCTGCAGCTTCGGCAGAGGGTCCTGTTTGCCCGCGGCAATTTCCGAAGTCGCGTCTTGCATGACCTTCTTCGCTTGGGCTGCAGCGGGGTCGGTCAAATTCGTAGCGCGGAATTCGCTTTCGATATGAACCTTATTGCGTTTCATATACTCCAGCAATGCTCTAGGAGCGTCCTGAAGCTTGCCGGCGCGGGTCTGGTCATCCGTAAAATCTTTGCGAATCGGCAGCTGTCCCCCCGTCTCCGCAATGGCCCCCTGGATATCCAGATTCCACAGCCAAGCGCTGAATTCTTTCGCCCACTTTTTGGTCAATTCCGGTTTGGCCGCCCAAATAAAGAAGCCTTCGCTGGTCGTATTTCTAACCCAGATCGTATCGTCGGGACTGTCCCCCATCGGCACCGACATGAATCCCCATTTGAAATTTTGCGGCGTCGATTCTTTCATTTCGTTCTGCACCCAGACGCCTGTAGATACCAAGGCGGCCTTACGCTGAAGCACCTGCATTTGCGATTGGGTATGGTTCAGAGCGGCAACGCCCTCGGGGAAAAATCCCTTCTTGCCAAGCTCGTAAATGCGGTTCCAGAGCTCGACGCTTTCAGGCGACATATATAGCGATTGCGTATAATTTCTGAAGCTGTCCTCGACCGTTTTTAAATTCCCTTTCAAGTTGGCAAGCTCGAACAGCTTATAATCCC
The DNA here is from genome assembly GCF_039536325.1 of Paenibacillus hodogayensis. Classification (NCBI taxonomy): domain Bacteria; kingdom Bacillati; phylum Bacillota; class Bacilli; order Caryophanales; family Paenibacillaceae; genus Paenibacillus; species Paenibacillus hodogayensis. The sequence goes on along the minus strand of NZ_BAAAYO010000001.1, from coordinate 1,053,659 downwards.
CAAAGCCATTCGTCACGTAGCCGGGGAATTTGCCGGGGTAAGTAATCGGAATGATTCCTTTAGCTTTGATGGATTCGCATAATGCGACGAATTCCTTCCAGGTTTTCGGGTTTTGATTCCAGCCATGCTCCTCGAACAAGGCTTTGTCGAAGAACAACCCGCCGCCGGAGGAAACGATCGGTACGGCGTACGTTTTCCCGAGAAAGCGCGGCGCCGAGGCGAATTGGCCGTCCAGCGACAATTCCTTCAAGGTTTTGCCGTTGCCGTCGTATGCTTTCCGGTCCCAAACGTCATCCTGCGGCTCCAGTTTGCCCGCTTTTACGAGCGACAGGGCATCCGTAGCGGTGGAGAACATATCGAACATGTCGTTATCGTTGTTGGCCGATACTTTGGTTGTAATGATTTTCGTCATCTCCGGCGAATAGGTAACGGCAAAGTTGACATTAGGAAATTTTTTCTTGAACGTATCCATCGCGTAATCGAAATATTCCCTGCCCATACCGCCTTCGAAAAAGCCGACCTTCAGCGTCACTTTCTCATCCTGCGGCAGCCCGTTCTCCGCATAAACTTTAGTCTCCGCGGCCGGGGAGTTGTTCGCCGGAAGCGGGCTTGCGGAAGGCGACCCATCGTTTTTACCGCTGCAGCCGACCAGCGACAGCGAGGCGGTGAGACAAAAAAGCGATACCCCTATAACTCTCCAATTGTTGATTTTCAAAGCTGCCCCTCCCTGAAATGCTTGTTTATATTTCCGAAAATTTTAAGCTTTGGCGAGCTCGCTGCTTGGACAGCAAGCGATACCTCCTTTCCCCGTTCCCGGCAAGCGCCGGTTTCGTGACTTAAGGTACCATGCCGCCCATGAAGCGTAAATGACCGTTTTTTTTCTGATGGTCAAAATTTGCATTTGCTATATAAAACAGCCTGAATCCGCTCAGCCAGCGCCTTTAGCACGGGCCGGACAGATTCAGGCTGTCGTCAAATGTCTTCATTGCGGAAACTACCCGGAGTGGATCCCTTGAGCTTTTTGAACACCCTGATGAATGTACGGGCATTCGTATAGCCGACAGCGATCGCAACATCCTGGACGGCCTTCCCGGTATTTTGCAGCAGTTCCTCCGCTTTATCGATTCTTATCCGGGTTAAACTATCTACGAAATTCACGCCGAACGCTTCCTTGAACAATCTGCTCAAATGGCTGGCATTCAAGCCGAATTCATCGCTCAGATGGGACAAGGACAAGTCTGGATTCATAAAATTGTCGCCGATATATTGTTTTACATTGCGAATCAGATGGTAACTGTTTTTGCTTTCGCGCAGCCCGCGAATTTGTACGGAGGCTTCCAGCAGAACCCGGAAAAATTCCGCATAGATCTCGGCTGCGGTTTCTTCGCGCTCCAATATAAGCTGCAGCGCCGGATGTGCGTCGGATTCCCAAATCCCGCGCTGCTCCTCGGGCAATTCCAGCATTTCCTTATGAAGATGGTAGACCAAATAATTCAGCAAGTTAAGCAGATCCTCATGGGAAAACATGCAGGAATCGAGCGTATTGCAAAGCTCATGAAATCGTCCCTCCCAATCGCTGTCCCCCGTACGAAAAGATTGACAGATGGTGCGGATGATATGCAGCTGCATGAAAATTTCGCCCTGCGGCTTCGATGTCAAATCGCTTGGCATGATGAGCCGATTCATGCCGAGAGATGATTTGTAATGCAGAGCCTGAAGAGCGTTTTTATACGTTTCCGAGGTATCCTCGATGTGTGAGATTCGGTTTCCGATGCCGACGGTGACGGTAAAGGCCAGATTTTGCTCTACCCAAGTGCGCAGCTCTTCGCACAGCTGTATAACCTTCTCGTCTTGTTCCGAGTCTACGGCATCCTGATAAAAATAAAGGACGGCCAGCTGATGCCGGCTTACCCATTCCGGCCAAACGGGGAAAGGGCTGCTCTCGCTAATTTCCATAACGACGGTCCGCAGCGCTTGCTTCAGCACATATTGGTCCCGGCTGTTATAGCGTGCGACGAAGTCTGCGTAACGATCTATCTCTACAACGACAGCCAGAAAACCCGGATAGGTACCTTGAAACCCCAGCTGCTTCAGCTCGGACACCCAACCGTCTTTTCTACTGCTCGCGGAGCCCTCTAGCAAATTAAGAAAAACATGAAGCTTGCGATAATCGAGATTCTCCTTATTTTGCTCCTGCAGCAAGCTGGAACGGTCCAGCAATTGTTCGAACACCGTTTCGATATATTGGAATTCGTCCAATTTGTCCGTATGAGCGGGAGGATCTCTTTGTTGTACGGAATAATCGGCAACTTTATCGGCGAAGTTTCGAATCGGTTTATAGTTGCGTCTGGTTGCGTAGACAAGCCATACGATACAAAGCGCTACGACAAGAAAACCGATGGCAATCCATAAATAGAACAGGGAGGATACCCATTCGGCAATACTGGCTTGATACACGCCGCTGCGCAGCGACCATTGAGTATAATCGGAGCGAACGCTCGACCATTGTCTGCCCGAGGGGTGGGGAGTGCCGGCATTCGTGCCATCCGCCAAATCCCGCGATGCGACAAGACTTCCCTCCTGATCGACTAAATCGAGGAAATGAAGCGACAAGCTCGACATGACGCGCATGTGCCTGTTCAGACTGGCTGTATCCACGTTAACGACAATGAGGCTTCTATTCGATAGCTTGGCGAATTTAACCAGGCTGACGACATCCGCGGGCCGGTCTCCGGTTTCCTTTCGGTATTCTCTTCGCCCCGTCCACTTAAAAGGATAGAAGTTCGTAACCTGCTGTCCGATAAACTCCCTGTCGCCGAAGTCGGCCAATCCAACCGATGTCGAGGGCGTAATAATCATATTATCTTCCAGCCTGTATACGTAGAGCGAATGGATCAACGGATTGCCGGCAGCAAGATCGCTCAGGGCGACAGCGGCCTGATAATCGGCATATTGCCTTTGATCGGCGGGAAGCGGTTCGAATAGTCGCTTTATCGGGCCATTATCCGTAATGGCCTTGTTCAGCATCGTATCGATGCCGCGCAGCGAAACCTCGAGGGACTGCATAATGTCCCGCGAAAGCATTTCATTCGCCCGAAGCGCGGATTTTTTGGATATCTCGCTTAAAGTCAGATACGTCATCAGCAATAAACTGAGACTGACCACGAATAGGATTGGCAGGTAAGAAAGCAGCAATCGCTGAAACCACTTCCTGTGCATAGGACGCCTCCGATATTTACGAAATCACGGCAAGCATCAGCTGCTCGCCTCCGGATAGTCGGCTTTCAACGCTTCGATCGAATCGTATCGGCTCGTTTCAAATACGAGCTTCGCCGGCCCCTTCTCTGTCCGATCTTTGACGATATGACCATAGACCTTGCCGGCTAGCGCAGGAAACACGAACATCGTTTTGTCAGGCTCGTTGGCAAGCTTATATTTTTCGATCATTGGAAACACCTCCAAATAACTATTTCCACATCTAGGAGGATAATCCCTACCAGTGTTGAATGGTGTATTTGAAAACGTTTCATTTTCTTTGTTCAGCCATTAAGGGATGGTGAGGGGATAGTACAGCTAACGCAACATACAGAGGAGGGAAATGGTGTGGAACCGCTTGATACCCTGCTGTCGCCGTATGGATGCCAGCGTGTCACAACGGAGCAGTTGTCCTTGCCTTGGCACGGACAAACTGCTGATCAGCAATTGCTTGTCCTGCCGAGCGACAACATCCTGGAGGTGATGGACGCGACGTTGGAAGATGGAATGTCGCTTGTTACCTATGTTGCACAGAAGTTGGAGCAGGCACGGCAGATGACGAAGCTCGATGCGTTTGGCAGTATCGTTCGTTCGTTTCTAAGCGCTCTTGACGGGGTGCCGCGCGAGAAAGAAACGTATGCGACCTTCGAAGCCGTCTATGCGGCATATATCTCGGTGAGGGACGGGCATGAGATGCTGGAGGAGCAGTGGAGCGAGCCGTCCTATTCGCATCCGGACATCGATTTGTCGTGGATCGCGGATCGGGAGGAAGAAGGGCTGCTGCTGTTGACGCTGCCTGCCGGCGAATCGCAATATGCGCCGCTGATCGTACCGATGGGCGGATTCAATGAATGCCCCCAGCCATTGGAACAGGTTGTGCTGTTCCGGCATTGGCAGGACGAACATGGGATGGTCCCGCTTGTGGTCACCCAGGATACATGGGTCGTTCGTGTCAGCAAACGCCCTTCGACGGAAGCCGAGGCACTGCAACTCGCAAAGGAACATTTTCTGTTTTGCCAATATGTGTTGGATTCGTTTGATTCAGTCGGACAATATGCAGCCTATCTACGCCGCCACGATATATGGGTGTTTTGGTGGGATTGAAGCGGCTGTCTCGGTCCCAACCAGCAAGAACTGGTTGATCTCATAATACGATTGGGCACGATGTTCTTTTTTTGCTTAAAAAGTTGGGATATTGAGCTTAAAAAATGCAACGAAAAGACGCCGAGGAAGCGCTATACTGGAGTCGGAATACTCATGGACGCCGCCGCGCCGGCGGGGAGCCGGCAGGCAGACCCGAGGCCGGGAACGGCCGGACAAGCGGCACGGCAGGCGCATGCAGATCAGGAGAGGGGCAGGACGATGACTCGGAAAACAAAACTGGGCATTATCGGAGCGGGCAATATCGGCGCGGTGCATGCCACGGAATTCGGAAAATTGGCGGAGCGCTGCGAAATCGCGGCCATTACCGACGTATACAAGCCGCTTGCGGAATCGCGGGCGAAGCAATTCGGCATTCCGGACGTGGAGGAGAGCCCCGAGCAGCTGATCGCCCGCAGCGATCTCGATGCCGTTATTATAGGGGTGCCGAACCGTTTCCACGCGGATCTGGCCGTAAGCGCTCTCGAATCGGGCAAGCACGTACTGCTGGAAAAGCCGATGGGACTGGACGCGGAGCATGCGAAGCGGATTGTGCGGGCGCAGCAGGCGACCGGAAACATCTTGATGGTCTCGCATCAGATGCGCTGGGACTGGCTGCCGCTGCAGGTGAAGCAGCAAGTCGAGCAGGGCGCGTTGGGCCGTATTTATTCGGCCAAAACCGGCTGGTACCGCCGCAAAGGCATCCCGGGCTGGGGCACCTGGTTTACGCGCAAGGATATGTCCGGCGGCGGGCCGTTGATCGATATCGGCGTCCATATGCTCGATCTGGCGCTGCACCTGATGGGCGATCCGAAGCCGGTGGCCGTATCTGGAGCGGTATATGCCGAATTCGGGCCTAAGAAGAAAGGGATCGGCACCTGGGGCAAGCCGGACTGGAACGGCGTCTGGGACGTCGAGGATTTCAGCACGGCGCTCATCCGCATGGAAGACGGCAGCACGCTGACGCTCGAGGTAAGCTGGGCGGTTCATATGGATACGGACAGCCAGCCGTTCATTCATCTGATGGGCGCCGATGGAGGGGCTTCGCTCAAGGGCAATGAAGGCAAATTTTTGTCCGAATCGTTCGACCGGGCGATGGAGGTCGGTCTGAAAACGCCTGCTGGCGACGAAGGACCGCGCATCCGCTTGAGCCGGCACTTCCTCGATTGCGTGCAGAACGGCACGCAGCCGCTGACGTCGGCGTTGACCGGTTTGACGAACAATCTGATCATCGACGCCATCTACGAATCGTCCCGCACGGGCTCGGAAGTCAAGCTGGATTGGGACGGCTTGCGTTAATACACAACGAAATACGGAAGGGGCTTGCGCTATGATTCGCGGATTGACGAAAGCCGGACTCGGCGACGTCGGCAATGCCGAGCAATATATCGCTCTGGCGGCCAAGTACGGGTTCGGAGCGGTCGATATCGACATGGGGAGCTTGACCAAAGGAAGAAGCGTAGAGGAAGCGGCCGCACTGCTCCGCTCGCACGGCGTCGTGCTGGGCGCCATCGGGCTGACGGTGCAGTGGCGGACGACCGAAGAAGAGTTCCTTGCCGGGCTTCCCGCCCTTGCGGAACAGGCGGCTATCGCCCGCCAGCTCGGATGCACGGCCTGTACGACGTATATACTGCCGTCCACCGACGAGCCGGCGGCTCCGTTCATGGCGTCGGCCGTCCGCCGGCTGCGCCTGTGCGCGCAAATACTCGGCGCGTACGGCATCCGGCTCGGCCTCGAATTCGTCGGCCCGCACCATCTGCGGACCCGCTGGAAGCATCCGTTTATTTGGACGATGGCGGATACGCTCGAGATGGTCGCGGCGATCGGCGAGCCGAACGTCGGGCTGCTGCTGGATTGCTACCACTGGTACACGAACGGCCTCACTACGGAAGATATCGCCCGGCTGCGCCCGGAGCAGATCGTGCACGTCCATGTGAACGACGCGCCGGACGTTCCGGTCGAGGAAGCGCTGGACAACGGCCGGCTGATTGCCGGCGAAGGCGTGATCGACCTGGTCGGCTTCCTGAAGGCGCTCAAGCAGACCGGCTACGCCGGAGCGGTCGCCCAGGAGGTGCTGACCCAGCAGCCGCCGCAGGAGCCGGCGGAGGAGCGGGTGAGAAGAACGGCGGCGCAATACGACCGGCTGTTCGCCGAGGCAGGCATCTAAGCGATTGACACATAAGCCATGTCCTTGGCGCCACCCCCTTTCTCGAACGAAGGAGGCTTGGCGCCGGGAGCATGGCTTTTTTCGTCCGCGAGGCGGAAGCTATCGGATCGACGCGGCGTGTCGCAGGATTTCTTTTTTACACAAAAGAAGATGGTCCGTTCCTTCGAAATGCTCGGCAGCGCCAGGCGTTCCCCTTCGTCCCCTTTAGCGCGAAAGCCCGGACAGCTCCCCCGACAGCTTGCGGTAGTCGTTCGGGGTCGTCCCCTTGAGCTCGCGGAAGATGCGCGAGAACGTATTGTAGGAGCCGTAGCCGGCCTCCATGGCAATGTCGGCGATCTTCATATCGGTCGAGGACAGCAGGCCGCAGGCGTGGCGGAGCCGCACATCGTGCACGTGCTGCAAAAACGTGCGCCCCGTTTTTTTGCGGAACAGCGTGCTTAAGTAGGCCGGGCTTATGCGGAAATGATCGGCTACCGCGTTCAGCGTCAAGTCTTCCTTGTACCGATGCTGGATGAACCGGATGATGTCTAGAAACAGGCTTTTGCCGGCTGCGCCTTCCTCGTGCCGGGCTTGAAGCGCGGCCGCCCTCGTGCGGTTGCGGTCGAAGCCGATCAGAATATCGATCAGCATGATTTTCATCCTCAGTCTTCTCCAGCTCTCGTCTCCCCGGTATTCCTCATACAGCGCATCGAAGGCGCGCCGCAGGGAATCGCCCTGCTCGCCCTCGAAATGATGATAGGAAGGCAGCGCCGCGTCGGTGCCGATCAGCAGCCTCTGCAGCTCCGCCTTGCTTTCCAGTTCGGCGAACAGTCCGTGACTGAAGCGAATATTATAGAGGGTCAACGTACAGCCGGGAAATGTGAACAATTCGTGAATTTGGTAAGGCTGAATAAACGACAGCGTTCCGGGCTTCATCGGATGCGTGGCTCCGTTGATCGTCTCCGTCCCTTCGCCTCCGATGACGTACGACATTTCCAGATAGTCGTGACGATGGGCGCGGAACCCGCTTTCCAGCCGGTTGACGGAAAAATGCAAGGGAAAGGCGGTGTCCATGTTCGGGTAAGTTTCGATATATTCAGGGAAGTAGGACATTCGGCGCGTAACCCTCTCTCCGGCGCAAAGTCTCCGCAGACCGACTCCGGCCGCGTCCGCGCGATGCGAATGATTGATTCGGCTCGCTCATATAGTGAAAAACAAGCAGGCGGCCCCGCGCGATCTGCTGCGGCATTTCTATTATAAATCGTTATAACCGGTTTGCGTGAAAATTCCGAAAAAAAGATTGCCCCCGCCGCAATAGCTGGTACAATAAAAAAAGAGACACATATTCGACACAATTCAACTTCGTCATTCGCCGCACTCATCCCGAAAGGAGCAACGTCAAATGGTATCGTTACCGAAAATGAACGAGCTCGGCTTTTTCGAGATCCGCCTTGAATCGATCGGTGGCTTGGGCGCCAATCTGGCCGGCAAAATGCTGGCCGAGGCGGGTGTCATGGGCGCCGGCTTGAACGGAGTCAGCTTTTCCTCGTACGGCTCGGAGAAGAAAGGCTCCGCCGTCAAGGCGCATATCCGCTTCTGCGCTCCGGATACGAATATCCGCGATACGTCGCCGGTGGAACGGCCCCATGTAGTCGGTATTTTTCACGAGTCGCTGGCGAAGACAGTCAATGTGGTGAGCGGCATTTATGAAGACAGCCTGGTGCTTGTCAATTCTGTCCGCACAACGGCAGAGCTGAAGGAGAAGCTCAAGCTGAAGGGCGGGACGATCGCGGTCGTCGACGCCATCGGCATTGCGCTCGAAGAGAAGAACAGGGTCAATATGGCGATGCTCGGCGCGATGTTCCGGTTGTGCGCTTTCCTGGACGCGGAGTTCATGAAGGGCGTCATCCGCAAGTCCCTGGAGAAAAAGTACCCGCAAGCCGTTCAACCGGCAATCCGTACGTTTGAAAGGGGTTACAACGAAGTCCGCTTTGAGACATTCGCCTTGCCGGAAGGCGAGACGATGCCGGCGTACATCCGCCAGGATACGCCTGTGCTCGGCTTCGCGACGCAGCCGCTGGGCGGCGTCATTACGAACCCCGGCAACAGCATTTTGAAAGATTTGAGCATTTCCCGCGCGGGAATGATGCCCCAATTCGACGACGACAAATGCATTCATTGCGCCGCCTGCGACAACGTCTGTCCGGATTTCTGCTTCGTCTGGGACGAACTGCCCGACAAGAAGGGTCGTCCGCAAATGTTTCTGCAAGGCATCGACTACCAGTATTGCAAAGGCTGTCTGAAATGCGTCGTCGCCTGTCCGACCGAGGCGTTGTCCAAATCGCGCGACGACGACAGCTATGCCGAGCAGCATCGGGTGCCGCACCGGTTTGACCGGGTGATCGTGTAGCAGCTTTCCCATTTCCAGCGAAAGGGTGACAAGAAGCACATGGCTATTGACATCAAGCGCGAAGAGCAGCATACGGGTAAAGTCGAACAGCGCATCGTATACGAATCCGGCAACGAAATGGCCGCTTATGCGGCGCATCAAATCAATTACCACATTATGGGATACTTTCCGATATCCCCGTCCACGGAAGTTGCCCAGTTTCTCGATCTGATGAAAGCCAACGGCCAGCATGACGTCGTGCTCATTCCGGCCGACGGCGAGCATGGCTCCGCAGGGGTGTGCTACGGCGCGTCCGCCGCGGGAGGCCGCGTGTTCAACGCTACCAGCGCCAACGGTTATCTGTACATGATCGAGCAGATGCCGGTGCAGTCGGGGACGCGTTTTCCGATGGTCATGAATCTCGTCTGCCGCTCGGTGTCCGGGCCGCTCGACATTCACGGCGACCACTCGGATCTGTACTATGCACTGAATACCGGCTGGCCGATCGTGATGTGCCGCGATCCGCAAGCCGTCTACGATATGAACATCATCGCGCTCAAGCTGGCGGAGGACCCGGAGGTGCGCCTGCCGGTGCTGGTCGCCTCGGACGGCTATTTCACGTCCCACCAGAAGCGCCGCGTCATGACGTTCGCGCACCGCCAGGACGTGCACGATTTCGTCGGAGCCCAGCCGCCTGCCGGCTACCCGGACGTGCTGGACCGGAACAACCCGATTACGGTCGGTCCTTACATGAACGAGCCGGACTATATCAACAACTGCTACCAGCAGTCGATGGCGATGTACAACGCGGAGCGCGTCTACGACCGCATCCGTCAGGAATACGCCGAACTGACCGGACGCGACTACCCGATTCTCGACCTGTACCGAATGGACGACGCGGAGGTCGCCGTCTTCCTGATGAACTCGGCTTCGGAGATTATTAAGGACGTCGTCGACCAACTGCGCGAGCAGGGCATCAAAGCCGGCTCCATCGCCCCGAACATCATCCGTCCGTTCCCGCAGAAGCAGATCGCCGAGGCGCTCAAGGGCGTGCGGGCGATTACGGTAGGGGACCGGGCCGACTCTTACGGCGGGCACGGCGGCAATATGGTCAACGAGATCAAGGCGGCCCTGTTCACGCACGGCAACAGCGACACGCTGGTCGTCAGTCGTATATATGGCTTGGGGGGCAAAGACTTCTACGCCGAGGACGGCCATAACCTGTTCCGGTTCGCCATCGAGGCGGCGGAGAAGGGCTACGTCGAGAAGCCGTTCGATTATTACGGCCATACGCCAGGCGATCCGGCGAAAGCGCCCAAGCGGGTGCTCAATCCGATGAAATACGAGGATCTGAAAACCGGCCTGATCACCGTCACGCCGGACGCCGCCTCGGGCAAGCTGAACGTGCGCATCCCGCCGCTCCGTTCGCTGACGAAGAAGCCGAAGCGGATCGCTCCGGGGCATGGCGCCTGTCCGGGCTGCGGTATTTTCTCCGGCCTGGAGCTGTTCTTCAAAGGCATCGAGGGCGATATCGTCACGCTGTTCCATACCGGCTGCGCCATGGTCGTCACGACCGGCTACCCGTATTCGGCCCACAAGGCGACGTATATCCACAACCTGTTCCAGAACGGGGCGGCGACGCTGTCTGGTACGGTCGAGATGTTCTGGGAGCGCAAGCGCAGAGGCGAGCTGGACCATCTGAACCTGCCCGACGACTTTACCTTCGTCATGGTGACCGGCGATGGCGGGATGGATATCGGCATGGGACCGGCGATCGGCGCCGCGCTGCGCAATCACAAGATGATCATTCTCGAATACGACAACGAGGGCTACATGAATACCGGGGCGCAGCTATCCTATTCGACGCCGATCGGGCACCGCACCTCGACGTCCAACGTCGGCAAGAAGCAGGCCGGCAAGCTGTTCCATCATAAAGATACGGCGCAAATTATGGCGGCCACGAACATTCCGTACGTGTTCACCGGTTCGGAATCGTATCCGCAGGATCTGGTCAAGAAAGCGGCCAAGGCGCAATGGTACGCGCAGCACGAAGGGCTCGTTTACGGCAAAATCCTGATTACCTGCCCGCTCAACTGGTTGTCCGAGGACCAGGAGGGCACGAACATTATCGACGCTGCGGTCAGCTCCAACTTCTTCCCGCTGTACGAGGTGGAGAACGGCATTACGAACATTACGTACAACCCGGAGGAGAAAAACAAAGCGGTGTCCGTCGCCGATTGGCTCGGCTCGATGGGCAAGACGAAGCATATGACGAAGCCGGAAAACGCCGACGCGCTCGCTTCGTTCGAGCAGGAGGTCAACCGCCGCTGGAACCGGCTGAAGGCCAAGCACGAAAATCCTTATTTGTAAACGTACATGGGGGCGGGCGGCGAAGCTGCGGATGACCGGCAGCTTCGCGCTCGCCTCCTCTTCGTTTGCAAATCGGTGACGAGCTGGAAGTTGGTCCGGAATGTTCACGCGGCAAGCGGGTTCAGCCGGACGAGCCGGAGTTCGAAGGTTTTCAGGGGAGGGAAGCGCATGCCGTACGTCTTGAAGCATGCCGAAAGTGCGGAGCTGTTCGCCTGCACGCTCGTCAATCGATACGACCTGCCGTACTTCGGTGTGAAGGATTGGGAGGATGAGGAGGCGGCCGTGCGCGAGAAGGCCGGTTTTCTGGAAGCGAGAGGCGTCGGGGAATCGTCTTCCTGGGAAGTCGTGCCGGTTACGGAGATGCAGCTGAAGCTGGCGAACGTGAAGTTAAAGAACGATCCCGGCCGCCGGGTGTTTCTGGACGAGGACGGGACGCTGCGGCTGGAGAAGCGTGGGTAAGGGAAAGAAGAGATTCCTTCCGAACGGAAAGTAGAGGCTTGCCTCTTACGATCCGTTTGGGAGGGATTTTTTTGTAGGGTCATGGCTCAGTTCGGAGAGCGCCATGTAGCATTGACAGAGCCAGCAAATGAAGAATTAAATATCGTGGGGCACTAGCTTAGCTGGGAGAGCGCATCGCTGGCAGCGATGAGGTCAGGGGTTCAGTCCCCCTAGGCTCCATACAAAAAGAACGTCATCACTGTCTAATGACGGTTCATCTTCAATGTTTACTTGACAGGGGTAACTTCATTACGTGGTGGAGTTTTTTTGTATGGAATGCCAAGGGGGCGAACCCCGGGTTTCAGTCCGCGCGGACGGAATGAAGTGATAAGGTTTCGAGGGAACACTGCAAAAGGAGGAGCACGACGTTTGAATATACTGCTAAAAATTATATTTTAAGTTATAGATTGCCAATTCGCTGATGCTATTCGTTTGATAAAAACCACTCTCGTAAATATCTCGGAATGGCGCGCTGGTTCACGAATTCTTTCATGGGCGAGGAGTCGCACTTAGTTTGACAATTGGTTAGTTCAAAAACGCCCACACATACAGCGATAATTCTATAGGGCTTGTGGAATAGAAGTTGACCAAACCTTTAGGTCAAAAGGTGGATGCTTTCCGATTTGGAAGGGAAAAATACCCATATGTCGAATATGTCTTATCATATCCATGGATATTATCTTTTTTGTCGAAAATGTTAATTTGAGTTTTTAAATTTATATGTAATTATAGTATATATTTGTAACAGAATGGGGGTTGCTGAATGAGCTTTCAATTAAATTCTGTAAAAGAGGCGACATATCTTTCTGTTAATAAGGCAGACCGTTATCGTCCCATCTGCTACGTTTTCTATCAGAAGTACCGACAGGAATACAACTCTTATATGTTCCAGGATGATGTGTATCGAGAATTAGTAACGTCAGAGCAATTTGGTCCTCACTTTAAGGATTATTCCGAGAAAGACCTGGAAGAAGACCTCAAGTCACTCGTGAGATGGAACAACCTAATCATCCATCAAGACGAATCCCATGCACAGCGCATTGAGGATTTTTATAAACGAAAGAATTATTATGAGGTCACACAATATACAATTTCACTCGAACGTACGCTGGAGGAGATGCAGCATAATCTGCAGGCGATTCGCGGAGGATCTTTCGAGCGCGTATTGACGGACCATATTTTAGAGGACCTGACCAAACTCCGCAAGTGGAGGCCTTCTAACAACGGAACTCTAGGCGATATCCGCAACATCTGGCGCGACCTCATGTCTCGGTTTGAATCCCTTCGCAACGACACCGCCGATTTTTTGTCGCATGTAAACAGCGAACCATATGAACGCCTAGTCCGCACGGAGTCTTTTTTGCCATACAAAGAAAAATTTGTACGTTTGTTAAGTGACTTCGTAGTAGGCATTATGGAGAAGAAAGATTTGATAGAGGAGCGCCTCGGGGTTATCGATGAAAGTGAGATCGAACACATTATTTCCGTGATTGTTTCTTACGAAGCGGAGCAGCAAATTGATGAAACATTTGAGGCAGAGCTTGCCTCTGCACGAAGAAGGGCAGAATGGCTCGGTTTTAGAGGGTGGTTTGTGGAAATCAACGGCCGAAAAGCTAGTTCTCGTTTTCTTATTGAACAAACTCGCGGCACTATCCAAAAAATTGTGCGAATTGCAGATCAAATCAGCGATAAATTCAACTACTTTAAAAGCCGCAAAAATGACTATTTGGAATTGGCTCGCATTTTTGCGCACACTTCAGACTTGCGAGACTGCCATGTTATTGCTGGCGCGATGTTTGGCGCTTCCACCGCAAAGCACTTTTTAGTCCTTCGTAAATCTGAGGATGACACTACAAAGCATGTGTGGGAATGCGATCCTTTTGAAGTGTCTCTTAACAAAAAGGCGCCTGGGAACCGTAGTGGACGCACCAAAGTAGCTGTATATGAAGATCCCTTGGCGCAGATGCTTCTGATTCAAGAGCATCTGGAGAAAACGCGTATGATACGTGAGCAATTCAACAACCTAATTAAGGAAGGTAAAATTACGTTGGATGAAATCGGTATCGTGTATCCCGAAGTTAGGGACCTTCTACTTGAATTGTTAGGACAAGCTATGATTACAAAAAGTTTAAAAAGCCGAACGGAAGATGGCCGCCAATTTAATCTTAAGTTACGTTCTAGCAAGCTTATTCGCCTGCGTTCCACCGATGGTACGTTGACAATGAATGATTACGAATTCGTATTTATGGAGGACCAGGATGGATAAAGATCGGTTGGTGCTTCAGGAATGTATTGAAGCCCTGTTTCATTACCATTGGATTCATCGGGATACGCAGGCGGACCTATATTTTCAGATTCTCGCACGAAAAGCGGATATTGCCGAAATCGTGCGCGAATATTTCGGATATCGTTTACTTCTGCGTAATGAGTTCATCAAACTAGAGAAAATTCCCGTCACGTCAAAGTCATTTATGGGAGTTGGCGATTTTACAGCATCACTCCATTATATATTTTTCTGCTGCCTGCTTGCTTATTTAGAGGATAATGGGGAAGACCAGCAATTTACACTGCAAAACGCTTGTGATGCCATCCGTATGTATTACCCAGAAGAAGCCGTTCCTTTCGCTTGGGAAGAGCGTTCGCATCGTAAGGCTTTTGCAGATGTTCTGCAACATTGTGTGAAATTAAGGCTCGTCTATGTCGTGGACCGTGAAATAGATGGGTTTCGAGACAATGATCAGCACGATGTTCTGTTGCAGACTACGCCGTATTTCCGTCATTTTGCACTGCTTTACTTCTTTGATCTCAGCAAAATTCAAAATCTTAGGCAGTTGGAAGAACATATTGGCAAAGAGATCGTTCATGTCACAACCCCGAGGCAGCGGCTTCTGCGTAGATTATTTTTAGAATCAGTTATATATGATGATGAATTGTCTGCAGAGGAATCTGGAATTTTGGAGGATAAGGAAGAATTTAATAAGTTTAATGCGATGATATCAGAACTGTTTGAATATTGGAACCTTGAACGGTACCATCGTACGACGATGCTCACTCATACAGAAAGTCGTTATGGAGACTATTATCCGAAAGATGATCAGATCTCCAATGCAGCTGTGCAGTATGCAACTCTTATTTGGGATAAGGTAAACACTCAAGAAATAGCTCTTAATCATAATGGTCATGCCCTATGTTCAAAAAATGAGGCAATCGTTTGGTTTCAAGAGATCAAGGATCTACACCGTCATGGGTGGACCAAATCATTTACAGAACGGTCTCTTACCGTCATTTGGGAAGAGGTTATAGGATTTATGTCTGACTTTCACATGGCAGATGCGCTTACGGACGATCAGGTTGTATTCTATTCCGCCGCTGGCCGTGTTACAGGGGAATATGTATCTTAATCTATGGTAAACGGAGGTAATAGGCGTTGAGTTCATTCCATTTGAATCGCTTTGGTCTCATTAATTTCTGGTATCACGGTGACACAGTTTTTGAATTTAGTAATGGACGCCTTTTTGTCCGCGGCGCTAACGGTTCTGGTAAATCAGTATCCACTACCATGGCAGTCCCATTTTTGCTCGACGGCGATAAGCGCCCGTCACGTCTTGATCCATTCGGTTCACAGGATCGACGGATGATCGATCTATTGCTCGGCAATAAACATGTATCAAAACGAGAAGAAGGTACGGGATATCTCTACATGGAATATCGCAATGGAAACAACTTTGTGACCGTTGGCATCGGCTTGAATGGAAAAAGGCGGGAGAGCGACAACACTATGCGCACGTGGTATTTTATTCTCCGCAATAAGCGTATTGGGTACGACATTCAGTTATATGATGAAAAAATTATAAGCGGGGAACCCAAAAAGTTTCCTCTTACTATGGGGGACTTAGCAGACCGTATTGGCAGAGACGGGGAAGTCACCGACAGTCAGCAGCGTTATGTGGAGCTCGTGAATCAAGAAATCTTTGGATTTAGAACCACACAGGAATTTAAAGAACTAATTAGCGTGCTGCTCCAGCTCCGTAGCCCGAAGCTCTCCAATGCCGTGAAAGCGAGCGAAGTGTCCAACATCCTCTCTGATGCCCTTCCTGAATTGTCGCAACATGAATTGTTGCCGCTTTCTTCGTCGCTGGAGAGCATGGATAGCCTGCAAGAAAAGAAAAATCATCTTGAAAAGGAACTAGGATTCCTTACGAAGTTAGTAGAAGCGTATGACGTCTACAATCAACTCTCTCTCTATGAGAAGGCGAAACATCTGTTGTTCAGCGAGAAACGATTTAATGAATCCATGAAACGCATTAAGGATTGTAAGGTTGCTGAAGTCGAAGTCTCCGCGACCAAAACAGAACTGGAGCGGAGGCACGCAGAACAAATTAACATAAAGGAAACCATGCAGAAGAAAATAGTATCACTACAAGGGCACCCAATTTTCACACTTGAGCAAGAATTGGAACAGGTAAGACAAACTCTACGAGATTCAGGGGAGAAACTGCAGGGAAAGACTGAGGCCATAGAGAAGAATGAAAACCAGCAACGACAAGTGGAGTACCGGTTTAAGCAGATTGAGGGAAATAAATACAAAGCAGTCCAGAGCCGTGAGAAGGCGCTTTTGGAACTGGATTCACTGGCGGATGAGACTTGCTTCTCACCCCACGGGATCTTACGTAACCACTTTAAATCTAGCCTTGAAAGTTTTTCAGATGCAGCTTTTAAAAATTGGCAAGAAACTCTCCACGAGTACCGAAGTAAGGTGCAAAAGATTGCCGATCAGCTCCTTTCACTGAAATCTCGTCTTGAACAAGAGGATCAAATGCAGCGAAATATGGCGACCGAAGAAGAGCGTGCCAATCAGTTAGACGTTGAGATTAGCATCTTAGTGAAAGAGATTTCCGCATGCTCGACATCTGTCGAACATTCCGTTGCCGAATGGGCGGAAAGTGCTCACCAATTTCAAATTCAGCCCGCAGAACTTCTCGAAGTGAAGGAAATCTTGCAAGGGATTGGAGATCTTCTGGATGACGTCTCTCCAGCAACGGTTACTGACTGGCTGAGTTTCTTATACGACAAACGCTTTCGATCACTTCAGGAGCAGAATGCGAATCTCGTGGCCTCCGTCCGTCATATCCTAGAGCAAATCGAGGAGGCTGAACGAAAGGCTGAAGCTTTATCTGCACAAAAGGAGATGGAGCCCGTTCTTACCATTTCGGAAGTGGAAGAAATGGAGCGCTTGCGCACACAAAACGTACGTGTTGCTTATTTTTATGAAACGGTTGAATTTTTGGAACACTTACAGCCGACGGTAAAGGAAGCCATCGAAGACGCCATTACCCGCGCGGGACTCCTTACGGCTCTTGTAGTGCATGAGAGTGATCGCTCTATAGTCGCTGCCTCGATGGCTGTGGTGCAAGTAGGGTCGTACAAAAGAGAAAATTTACTGACTTATGTACGTCCGACGCCAACCAACGGTCTCACGGAGGAAGATATTAACACTGTACTGCAAACCATTTCTATTGTTCCCCATAAGGAAGGGTATGTGTTGGAAAACGGGGAATTCCGCAGTGGTATGGTTGGGGGGCTGGCCCCTAAGTATGAAGATAAATACATTGGCAAATCGGCGCGGGAACAAATCCGTCTGCGCAAGTTGAAAGAACTGCAAAGTCAATGTGATGAACTCATGCACCATAAAGATAACTTGGAATCGGAACAGCTTTCCATAGAAAAGCAGCAGCATCTCCTTGTCATGGAACGGGAAGTGTTCCCATCCCTCCAGGGGCTTAAAGAGTTACTTAGATGCCATGAAATCAAGCGTCATGAACGCGCCACTCAACATTCTGTGGTAGAAAGGCTCCAAGTTGCATTGCGTGTCTACCGAAACGAAACACAAGTTTTGCGTAATGCGCTCTATTATGCTACGGAGCAGTTGGAATTGCCGCTTAAGCTTGCCAGCTACCAACAGGCTCTTAGCGACCTTACAATTTACAATAATACACTTGCTGATCTCCGCGTTGCTCACAATGCATGGCTTACAGCGAATCAGTCACAGACAGATCTTAAGTCGGAGATAGAACGATTGACAGACGATTATGACTATCTTGTAGATGAGAAATCCGATCTTGAGCGGGATATTGCGAAGAACAAGTCTTATGAATCAATGTTTCTTGAGCGAATACAGGATCTTGGCAATACGGACTTAAAACATGAGATAGAGGTAGCGATAAATGCGGCGAAGTCGGCAGATGTGTGGTTAGACTCTTATCGTAAACAAATAAACGAAGCAGAGATTAAAATTCGCGGCCTCATTGATAATCAAACGAAGGAGCAACCGGTGATGGAAGAGCGGCTGCGATTGCTAAATGGGTGGATGAAATTGTACCAAGAGGAGCTATATCTCGGTTTTGTATGTCCTCCACGGAGTGCTTCTGAGACCGTTATGGCACTGGAACAATCGTGCAAGGGACTCTCGTTTGATGAAGTGCTTTCAGCATTAAAAGAAGCAGAAGGCTACGCTCAGCGCGAACTTGTGGATTACAATCTTAAGCCGGCGCGGCGTTCTATTTCGCTTGAGATTAAGACTGAAGACATGGAGAACCCGTCCTGGCAGATCCTCGTGCAGAACTGCTCGCGACAATTCCTGGTCTTTTCCCTCCAGCATGTAGAGAACACGCCACTTGAAGTACACCGTTATGTGAATGAACAACTAGAGCGCATTTCGAGACATATTCGGGAAGAGGAGCAGAAGTTATTTGAAAAGGTGCTCATTGATGTTGTCGGTACTACGATCCATGAGAAAGTGCGGGCTGCGAAGCGCTGGGAACAAGACGCGAACGTGATGCTGCGACGTGTAACAGGCACTATTCAGATGCGGCTCGAATGGATCCCCCTCACGAGCAAAGAAGAGGACCAAATTTCAACAACAGAGCTGTTGTCGTACTTATCCAAGGAGTCCATATATCTGACGCCATCTCAAAAGGAAAAGGTGCGTCTACATTTCATATCCAAAATCAATGAAGCTCGAAAAAAGTGCAGGGACGACGCGAGTTTTTCTATGTTTGAAGAGATGAAAAAGGCGCTGGATTACCGCAAATGGTTCCGGTTTGACATGTTCATCACGCGCAAGGGTATTCCCGAGGAGCGCTTTACAAACAAAGTGTTCGGGGAGCTCAGCGGCGGGGAAAAGGCGATGAGCATCTACTCGCCGCTCTTTGCGGCGATAGCTGCCAAATATTCTTATGCCGCACCTGATGCACCGCGTGTTATTTCTTTGGATGAAGCTTTTGCGGGTATCGATAACGAAAATATTGCACAGATGTTTCAACTTGTGCATGACTTTGAGTTTGATTACATTATGAACTCCCAGGTGCTGTGGGGTTGCTACGAAACGGTTGATGAACTCTCCATTGCCCAAATTCTTCGACCTGTGGATTCTCCAGTACTCGCTGTTGCACGTTACTATTGGGATGGGAAAGAAAAACATCTTCTATCGCTAGAGCAAAGTATCGAGGAGCGTTCCCTCTATGCAGGATAACAGACAACTAGTTGAGATTTTTCGGCAGAGCGGCGGCTTTGGCCGCCTTTTTGACTTGTATTGCAAGAAGTTTGAAAGCTACGGAGCATTCGGCACGGTGCCAATGCGACCCACCGAAGAAGAGGAAAAAGCTTTGCGCGGCTTTCTTGGCATTCGCTACAAGGGTCCACGTTTCCCAGCCGCTGATTTTGAAAAAGCGGCTAGAGAAGCAGGATACTCAGTTTCTTTACTTGAATTGTTAGAATTATACTACGGCCATCAACTTTCCACCAAACGCCAACAAAAAGAGTCAAAACTTTCAGCTTGGGCTAATCTATTCATTCAAGTTGAACTAGATTTTATTACTCGTTTTAATATCTCTAATACTGAACTTGAAATATTTATTCAACAGACATTTAACTGGTTTCAAAGATTAAAGGAAGGAGATGCCAAGGGTTATAGGGTTTTGAGAACTGTTTTTGACAGAGACACAAATGTCTATTCAGAATTGCTGACATGTCTGAGCGCTCTATGGCATTTGCTGATGAGAAAAGATGAAATGTTTGAAAGATGTGGGATCTCAACTGGAAAAATTAGATTACCTATGTTCGCTGCTTATGTTACTGAGGATTCACATGCCTTTGATAAAACAAATGCAAAAGGAAGATTATTATGGAGCGCTCTCAATGATATAAATAGCCAAAGTCTAAATCAAAACGGAAATATTGATAACCATATGTCAGCCATACCAGAGTATTTGTTCGAACGTCAAATTTATAGGAATTTCGACGTTCTGGATGATGATCTTAGTTCGATTTCGCATGTTTTTGTTCCACATCTCGTCAAAGGGACTTCGCCCCGCACGTTAAATTTACGTGAGATTGAAGAGATGGAGCAATTACCAAAGTACTCGTCAATATATATTCTGGAAAATCCGTCTGTGATATCTTATCTAGTTGATGAAACCATTCATTTTCTTAATCTAAATGAATTCTCATTAGAACAACTTCCACCGGATTTTCCAGTTCTTCTTTGTACGATCGGACAGGCAAGAACCGCTTCTAAAGTATTTATAGAAAAATGTCTTGAAGCAAGCCCAAACTGCATCATTTACTATTCAGGGGATTTAGATGTTCCAGGCATTCAGATGTTAAACAATATGAAGGAGCAATTTACAGCAGAGTTTTACGCTTGGCGTATGGAGACTTCCATATATCGCAATCATGTTGCGACCAAAAGCAAACCTTTATCTGATGCAGACTTAAAAATCCTTCAAGAATTAGAGGGTGGTTTAGCTAAAGAGATGATACAAATTAAAGCAAAAGTTTATCAGGAATTATTTGGTAAGGAACTAAGAGGCGATTGGATTAAGGAAGTGTCTTCTGGAATTTCAAAAATGAACCAAATGAACGATGATAATATTCATGGCTAATTAGGGATTTGTATTCTTAGTCTCACCATGGTAAGCGAGTGTTTGAAAAAAGATCAATTGGTACATGAATAATTGAATGATGATGAATATTGCAAAACCGATGGGACAATTAGTCTTGAAAGTAGATTTTGGTATGTTAATGACCATCCGTAGTAGAGCTCATCGCTGGCAGCGATGAGGTCAGGGGTTAGATCCCCTAGGCTCCACCAACACATTAAACAAAAACGGCAGAGATGCCGTTTTTTGTTTATCAGGGTTGAGGTTATATGTCCAAAGCAGCTACAGGAGATCGTTGTAGAGAACCACGATGGATGATGCCTCCCATTCTAATTCAATTCGTCCGCGAAGTGCTCGAAGTGGTGGGCGCTTCGCGGACCGTTGTCATTGTTACAGAGCAACACAACTGGAATCCAGATTAACTAAAGAACATTAGTGAGATATATGAACCCCATATTGTTCGAAAAAATGGATAATTGCAGACTTGTCCATCCTTACATCAGGCAGGTCTTCCGGATAATAAATGCCTGGAGCCAGCGGCTTATCCTCTGAGGTTCGTAATAGCTTTTCTGCCTGGACGGCAGCTCCCAAGGCGGTGAGATGAGTTTGACCCAGCGGATCAGAAATCGCTATTCTCCGTTCAACCGATCGCCCATTATGGTCACGACCGTTTAGATGAATAAGGATGTGATGCGTGCTGCCCGTGCCCGGATTGTAGAGCAGGCTTCGTCTAAGTGAACGGAATCGGTCCCCGCTGATCCTCTTCCATATACCGCTCTTGACCAGTCCAACAAGCGCGTAGGTGGATGCTTTGTTGTCGAAGGAAATGCGGAAACTGGCGGAGTCGATATGGCCTGGCTTGAGCAGGGTCACATGGTCCGGGGTGCCAAGCCGATAGCATTTTGTTTCGTATCCGTTTGGAAATTGCACTTTTACAGGATCGGTCATTGGAAATACAAGCCGACTTCCTTTCGGTTCGGTAATGTAGAATGGAACGTTCATACGATCCATGTACGCCACGGAGTCGGGTCCTGCTTTATCCCGCACCGAGTAAAGCGCATGAATATGAACAGAGACATTCTGAAGTGAGGTTGAATTCAGCATAGCGAACAGTGAAGCAGTTCCCGCCATCCATCCGGAAGACAGAACGACAGGGGCATGAAGCTCCGTGTTCTTCAATTTGGTGATCGCTTGTTGGAATATCTCTGTCCAGCGCGTAATGTCGATGAGTGGAATCCTTCTTCTAACGGCAGACAGAAGCAGCCGATCCTGTAGATCGTTGACGGCGTTGATGATCAACGATACATTGTCGCCAGCATAGAGCAGCGGATCTTCCGCATTATTATCAACAACGACTGTTTGGACCCGTCCCGATCCGAATGGTGCTGCTTTTCCCGGAGACCTTCCTCCCAGGGCAATATCCAGATCGGGGTGCCGATCGTGTAAGATTTGGGCGATCTGTCTGCCTACTTCACCGTATCCTCCTACAATAAGTACCAACTTTCTGATCATAAGATAAACCTCCGTTTAAATGTTTGAATGCTTATATGTTTAATTTTTTAAACGTACAAATCGAAAAAATAGGAACGACATGTGCTGGCCAAGGTAATGGCACTAGTACCGGCATTCCTCCTCAACGAACTGGACAAGCTGTTTCATCATTGCGATCACTCCGTCAAACTCAAGCCTGTAGAACATTTCCGTACCCTTCTTCTGAACGGTAATCAGCCCTGCTTGCCGCAATATTTTCAGGTGGTGAGAGACGGTAGGGCGCGACATCGGAATATGCTCTGCGATCTGCGTCACATTCATACTCTCTTTATCGATCAACAGCGATATGATCTGCTGACGAATAGGGTCTCCCAGTCCTTGAAAATAGGGGCCCAGCTTCTCAAAAATATGAATTGCCTTCTGATTCCCGATGAATTCGCTCATGGCTCACTCCGTTATAATGTTTAATTACTTAAACGTATCATAATGCATTTCTTAAAATAATTCAATACTGCTAATCGGGGCAGTATAACCATTGCGGAAGAGGGCATCGCTGGCAGCGATAAGGTCAGGGGTTCAGTCCCCTTAGGCTCCACCAAACAAATGATATCTACGCGCCTCGTTATGGCGCGTGTTTTTTATTTCAGTGGTAGCTTGCTTGGGCGCGAACCCGGGTCCACTCGTGCGGACAGAACAAACTGGAGGAGCACGGCGTTAAATTTACTGCCGCGAAAAGTTTGCGGTAAAGCAGGAGGAACATATTCAATATGCAGTATTTGGCATGATTCAGAAGTTGATACTGGTTAACAACTATAACGAGGGAAAAGAGGGAACAGATGCCTACGATATTAGTTGCTGATGATGATTTGAATATTCGCGAACTCGTCTGTTTGTTTTTGCGAAATGACGGATTTGAGACCATAGAAGCCGCAGACGGCAAAGAAGCGATGACCTTATATGCCTCGACGAGAGTCGATCTTGTCGTGCTTGATATTATGATGCCGCTTATGGACGGCTGGGAGCTGTGCAGGGAGCTTCGAAAAGCCAATCCGGATCTCCCGTTGCTGATGCTGACGGCAAGAGGCGAGACATGGGAGAAGGTGAAAGGGTTCCAGCTTGGGGCGGATGATTATTTGACGAAGCCGTTTGATCCGCTGGAGCTGGCCGTTCGCGTAAGGGCGCTGCTGAAGCGATACGGGGGCAGCTCGATGCAGACCATTCAGCTCGGCAGCGTTCAGCTGGACCGACAGACGTATAAGGTGATAAGGGGGGCGGATTCGCTGGCGCTCCCGCTTAAGGAGTTTGAATTATTGTACAAGCTGGCCAGCAAGCCCGGACAAATCTATACGCGCGAGCAACTGATCGATCAAATCTGGGGGATGGATTACACAGGCGATGAACGGACGGTTGATGTCCATATCAAGCGACTGCGCGAACGGTTCGCAACAACGCCTGATTTTCGGATCGAAACGGTCCGCGGTCTTGGTTACCGGGTTGAGGTATCGCCATGATCAGTTCCTTATATACCCGCGTCGTACTGACCTTTCTGGCTTCTGTCATCGGCGGGACGATCATTGCTTCTTTTACCACGACATGGTTGTATCAGGAGAAGTTGAACGATAACCTGCTGGCAAATGTTGTCCATTTCGGTCAGGACGTCGCAAGGATCTATGATGCCTTGCCGTTAGAGGAGGCGGATTCGTATGTCAGCGGAATGAATCAGCTCCATTCCTACTCTATTCGCATGTACGACAAAGACGGTCACCTACAGTCATACGGAGAGCTGAACGGCCAGCGCGTATCCGAAGTAACGCCGGAACAAATCAGTCAAGTGCTGGCTGGAGAAGTGCTGCAGATCAGCTCGAAGGGGTTAGTACCCGTTCTGCTAGGCATGCCTCTTCACACAGACACAGGGATGAAAGCAATGTTTGTAGAGCCGCTTGCCGCTTCTTCCGTATCGCTATTGATCAGGTTTTTGACCAACTGCTTGATTGCGGGAAGCTTGCTCATTCTAGTTGCAGCTGTGTTCCTCGTTAGGCCGATTAAAAAGCTGACGGAAGCGACCAAACGTATCGCGGCGGGAGACTTCAACGTCAAGTTGAACATTAAGCAAAAAGGGGAGCTGGGCACGCTTGCCCGCAGCTTCGAGGAAATGATGCGCGACCTGAAGCAACTGGAACAGATGCGCAAGGAATTCGTATCGAATGTATCGCATGAGGTGCAGTCGCCGCTCACCTCGATATCCGGATATGCCATAGCGCTCAAGCAAGCTGGCATTACCGAAAGCGAGCGCGAGCGTTACCTCGATATTATTATCTCCGAAGCGAAGCGCATGTCCAAAATGAGCGACAGCCTGCTGAAGCTGAGCTTGCTGGAATCCAATACACAGCAGCTCCGGGTAACGGAGCTCAGACTTGATGAGCAGGTCAGACGTGTCATTGTGGCGATTCAGCCGCAATGGTCAGTGCGCAACATTAGCTTTGAATTAAATCTGAAGCCCGTAACAATCGCGGCAGATCATGATCAGCTCAACCAGGTATGGACCAACATTATTGGCAACAGCATCAAGTTTTCCGAAGAGGGCGGCACGATTCATGTCAGTACCAGGCAAGACGCCAAAAACGTGACCGTACGCATAGCCGACACGGGTATCGGCATCTCTCGGGAGGATCAAAAACGGATATTCGAGCGGTTCTTCAAAGCCGATCGTTCCCATAGCCGCAAGTATGACGGCAGCGGCATGGGGCTCGCCATCGTGAAGCGGATCGTATCGCTGCATCAGGGCCATATTCGAGTCGAGAGCGAGCCAGGACACGGCGCCGCGTTTATCGTCACCTTGCCAATGGCGGATCCGGCAGAGTGATCCGCAATATTTTGGCCGCTGTTCATATTCAGTTCATAGTCACGTCATCGTCTGTACATCTTCATCGGTTAAGCTTGGAATAATCGTCGTTTTAGAACGCTTAACTAACTGGTGAAGAAAGGTGGAGGCATGATGAAAAAGTGGCTTGGAATTTTGCTCAAAACATTGGCAGCAATCCTAATCATCGTTGTAGCTATTGTCGCGATCGTATATACCGTTAATGTGATCAGCAGCAAATCGGAGGAGGGTAAAATACAGGCTTACGGTCAACTCGTTCCGGTAGACGGCAAGGAGATGAATGTGCTTATTCAAGGGGATGGGGAACAAACCATCGTGCTGCTTCCGGGTTATGGAACTGCGTCGCCTGTGCTTGATTTCAAGCCGCTTATCGACGAGTTGTCTCCTTATTATAAAGTAGTCGCAATCGAGCCGTTTGGCTATGGATTAAGCGACTTAACCGATAAGGACCGCACGACCGATACTATCGTTCAAGAAATCCATGAGGCGCTTCAGAGCCTTAACATGGACCGCTATATTTTGATGGGACACTCGATCGCCGGTTTATACGGTATTGATTATGTGAGCAAGTATAGGGATGAAGTCACTGCGTTTATCGGAATCGATACCAGTGTTCCAACTCAGGGAGGCATGGATGTCCAATTCCCGATCGGACAATATAAGCTACTCAAAAAATCAGGTTTTGCCCGACTGGCGATGAAGCTAGGCGCCGATCCTTATGAAGGCTTGCCTTATGATGAGGAGACAAGGAAACAGTTGCGGATGATTCAACTCAAAAACATGTTCAATCCGACCGTCTTGAACGAGATGGAGCATATCTCTTCGAACTTTAAAGGAGCCCAGCATATGAAGTTCCCGGCCGATCTTCCCCTGCTGCTTCTTATCCAAGGGAACAATGAAGACGTAGAGGGATGGATTCCTTTGCACGAGGAGCAAGCGGCTGACGTGGCGAACGGTAAAGTGATCACCTTCGATGCTGATCATTACGTACATCACACAAAATCGAAGGAAATTGTGGAGAACTTCAGACGATTCATGGAGGATATGAAGTAGGTGGCCGCAAAAAAAGCAAATTTACTTTATTTTTTCTCTAACGTCGTATCTTCGCTTTTCAAACGAAAGTAGCATTTATATGCATCAAATGAACAAAGGCTGCTGGGAATCGATCCTACGCAGCCTAATGTATTCAATGTGTTCGTCTCAGTTGAGCCAGTTGCTCGGCGGAAAGTCCAGTCAGTTCCGCGACTGTGGCGATGTCCATTCCTTTTGCCAGCATGTTTTGAGCCACTTCAAATTTCCCTTCCGTTCTGGCACCTTCCAGCATAGAGGCTTCATCGTGAAGAGCTTTTTGTCTCATCTCGTATAAGCGACGAGCTTCCGCATCTTGGCTCAGATATTCCAATGCGGTCATTGCTTTACCCAAAGCTGGTTCGTTCACTTTCAACACCTCCCAGTTTGTATCAAGTAGGTCATGAATCCGAATCAACTCCAATCCTTGTTATTATTATACCATGATTCCAATTCGAGCTGCATAGTGACGCGCCGCAGGGGTTCGATCCCCCTAAGGTCCACCATATGACAAAGACAAACGGCAGAAGTGCCGTTTTTTTTGTTCATTATTTTATATAGCCTTCGCTTCCTAATCTTCGATCGAGATGATGTTGTAATCCTCCAAAACACATGTATAATAATCGATATATAACATATGATATATATCGATCGAACTGTATAATTGGGGTGAAAGTATGGCACCTAAAACGAAATTTTCGAAGGAACAAATCATTGATGCAGCCTTCGAAATTGCGAGAATAGAAGGAATCAATGCTATTACGATTCGGAAAGTTTCGGAAAAGCTGGGCAGCTCCATCGCGCCGATCTATGTGAATTTCAAAGAAGTCGACGAATTGATTCAGGAAGTTGTAAAGAAGACGTTCGCAATCAGTAAGCAATTGCTGAAGGAACAGCATTCAGGAAACCCGTTCCAGGATATTGGTATCGCCAGTATCCGATTTGCGAAGGAGTATGGTGTGCTGTACCGGGATCTCGTCATGAACAAAAACGATTATAAGAACGATCGAGAGCAAGATATGGACATGCTCGTAAGTCTCATGAAGCAAGATGCTCATCTTCAAGGCCTCGCTGACGAGGAGTTGATGGCCATTCTGTTGAAAATGAAAATTTTTCAGACGGGACTTTCGGTTATGGTGGCTAACGGATTGCTGCCCAATGATTTTGATGAAGAGAAAATGATTCACATCTTGAACAGTGCGGCTACGGATATCATCACAGCGGCTCACGCGCGCAAATCAGGAGGCTCTGTATGAAAGAGAAAATCGTAGTCATTACCGGAGCCAATTCGGGTATCGGCAAAGCGGCGGCATTGAAGTTTGCTGCGGAAGGCTATCGCGTCGTCATGGCTTGCCGCAATCTAACGATCAGCAAAGCTGCGCAGCAAGAGATTATTGGCGTAACCGACCGTGCTCAAGTGGATCTGATGGAGCTGGACGTATCTTCTTTCGCCTCCATTCGTTCATTCCGTGCCACTTTTAAAGCCAAGTATCCGTACCTCGACATTCTCATTCATAATGCTGCCTACTTGAATCACGGCGAGAAGGCGTACAAACTCAGCCCGGAGCATATCGAGCTGTCTTTTGCCACGAATGCATTCGGTCCGTATTTGTTAACTCATCTGCTGGCAGATCATCTCGCGAAATCGGAAGATCCTCGTGTGCTCAATGCTTGCACGACCAACATCAAGCATTTCTTCGATCCGAAACGAAACATAGAATTTGACAATCTACGAGGAGAATATCGCGAAACCCGGCCTTACAGCGTCTATAAAATGTACGGAGACTCGAAAATGGCGTTTTTAATGCTGACCTTCAAAATGGCAGAGCAGTTCAAAAGCCAGGGGATTAAAGTGAACGCCTTGCAAATTAACCGGGTCAAGCTGTCGAAAGAGACGATTCAGAAGATGAGTCCAATGTTCAGAATGCTGGCGAAGCTCCAAAACTTCACCAATCCTCTGCCAACGGGCATGGCGGACAACTATTATCAGCTCTGCACGTCGCAGGATTACAAGCATGCGACAGGTCTGCTTTTTAATCATAAACGAGAAGTTGTTCAGCCATCGATAAGCGAGAAGGGCTTCGCGCAATTGAAAAATATTTTCGGATCCCGAAACTATCCTCAATATGCGATTGATCCTATTCAAGTAGCGAAATTGTGGGATTTGTGCACGGAGCTGACTGCAGAGGACTAGATGTTGTGTGAAAGGTCTTGCCCCCTTAACGAACGAGCAGAAAGCACTCGAATACCGTCGAAAGAAAGAAGGAATTGCAACATAGGAAATTGAATGTTATACAAGTAAACCTATAGAGTATCCGATATTACAGGATGAGAAACTGCCGTTATCTACGGGGGCCTGACACGATGGACAGTAAGAAGACGATTATCGCGAAAAATTGGTTTTTTGCCCTATCCATCCTATTGCTCATTGGTGGCGTTGCTGTAATATGGATGCTGGTAACTCCTGCAACTTACGCGCCTGTATCCGGCAATGAGATTGTATTGCATGAGAATGAAGGCATTTATTTCGTAAACGATCAGATGGATGTTTTTGTCGATGAGAACGGTCGATTGACGCTTGCCGATATTCAAGCTCCCAGTGTGGCTAAACAATTTCAACCTGCTTCAGGGAAATCCGCATTCGGATTGACTGCTGGAACGTATTGGATAAGGACGACAGTTATTAATCAATCTCCCATCGATCGATGGGTCATTCGCGTGAACAATTCGGTCATTGAACAGTTTGACATGTACTTCCATAACGAAAACTCCGCGGATACCGGACAGCCCAATATTCTGGAGAAAGTCGACGAGCACTTCACTTCGTTTTACATCCATCTCCCTGTAGGCGTTCCCGAGACCATTTATATGAGAACCGTAATTAATGGCTCTATGATTATTCCGATCGAATTGATGGATAATCGTACTTTCCTGGGCAAACTCAAGAACGAGTATATCTTTTTCGGCATTTATTATGGATTTGTATTGATGATGGCCGCCTATATGCTATCCATGTTCATTTTCAACCGAATATCGGCCTATCTGTTTTATTCGTTATACATCTTATGCTTCAGTATTTCTCAGCTCGTATGGAACGGGTTATTGAAAGAGTTTCTTGGCACGGAAAGTAAATTGCTGGCCTTTTTGCTTCGTATATTTAGCAATTACGAGGGCATCGATTATTTCTTCTTCATCTCCTGTCTTTGGTTCGGGCTTTTGTTTCTGGGCCAAATCCTACAATTGCACATCTATGCTCCCCGCATGCTTATTATTTACCGATTGCTGAATGTTTCGTCTCCGCTCGTATTGATTGCTTCGCTGTTTCATTGGCCGGGATATGCGACCATCGCTATATTGTATGAATCGATGTTTGCCATATTGCTCACGGTCAGCACCTATTGGACGGTGTATCGCGGGAATGTGGCGGCTCGTTATGTGGTTATGGCTACCATTCCTTTTCTGGGGATGGCTCTTCCCACGATACTGAACACGTACAGCTTGATGCAGGAAAATTTCCTGACCCATTACGGCTTTCAGGTAGGTTCGATAGCCGAATATATCATGTTCTCGATTGCACTGTCCTATCAATTAAGGCAGACTCAATTGGATAAAGAAAAAGCGCTGCAGCAAATTACGATGAATGAACGGATGCAGCAAACGCGCAACGATCTATTGCAAAACATCTCGCACGATATTCGATCGCCGCTTACGGTTGTGCAGGGCGGAATCAGGGTGTTGATCCAAGGCATAGAGATTGAACCGGAAGCGAAAGCAAGATTTCTGAAAACGTTGTATGATAAAGTTTTGTATATCAATACATTTATCGACGATTTATTTGATATAAGCAATCTGGAGCGATCTCGCGATACGGAAGCACTGGAAAAGGTTTCTTTCGCGGACTGGATTTCAAGCGAATTTGATACGTTAGCTTCAACGATTCAAATGGCCGGCTTGCAATGTCAAGTTTCGGTTTCCGTTGACCCGCGTGCCGTGGTCGCGATGCATTCCCATGAAGTAAGCCGTGTGCTGGCCAACCTTGTGCATAATGCAGGCAAATTCTCCTCTAAAGGCGGCATGGTCCGTCTGCATGCCTGGTCGGAAAACGAAGAAGTACTCGTAAGCGTGGAGGATGAAGGAGAAGGCATCGCTCCGGAGCATCTTGAGGTTATTTTTAACCGGACGGTCAAAGTGGCCCCCAATTCTTCGAGTGGAAACGGATTGGGACTTTCGATCGCGAAGGTGATCATTGAATTCCATAAAGGATCGATTTGGGCGGAAAGCCAGCCCGGGACAGGCAGTCGGTTTTACTTCAAGCTGCCGGCGGATACGAAAACGGCTGCGTCCTTAACCTGAAACGGGGTCGAATTTATATCAAATAAGTATAACGAGCACCGTAGACGCGGAAAAAGCAAGGCTTACCGCCTCGGGGAGCCGGCGGTCAACTTTAAGTGGTTCACCGAAAAGTTCAACGTGGTGTAACGACCCGCATGATCGTAAGAGATTCGTGGGCAACTAGCAGCCTTCAAGGACTGTTTTTTTGCGAAAATGTTGGCCAGCTTAATAAGTTTGTCATATAATTCATACAAGCAAACGCTGGTTTCGATGCGGTCGGGGCATATTGTACGATTTTTCGCACAAAGTATGTTTGGACAGCACCCGAATATCAAGCAAGCGGCAAGCGCCGCCATCGTCAACGGTTATTCGGACGGCTCGTTCAAGCCGAACCGAACCGTAACGCGCGCGGAATTTGCGGTTATACTGATGAATGCGTCGAAGCAGCAGGGGAATGGGGCGGAACTGAAGTTTACCGACAACGGCAAGATCGCTTCCTTGGCGCAGAAAGCGGTGGCGCAAGCAGTCGAGGTGCACGTCATCAGCGGCTATGACGACGGCACCTTCCGTCCGGATGCCGAAATCACCCGTTCGGAGATGGCTGTGATGGTCGCTCGGGCTCTGGGCCAATCTGCCGCTGCGACTGCAGAATCGGGCTTCGCGGACGACGAGGACATTCCTTCTTGGGCGAGAGGCGCGACGGAGGATCTAAAGAAGCTCGGCATCATGGAAGGCAAAGGAGCGAACCAATTTGCTCCGGGCGATAAAACGACTAGAGCCGAGGCGGTAACCGTATTGCTGAAAATGTTGGCGTACAAGGGCAAGTAAAGTTTTAGTGTAGTATGGCCGCTTCGACGATTCGATTCATAAACTAGGTTAAGCTAAATAATCCCCCTTCTCGAGCAATTGAATTTTGTTCGAAAAGGGGGTGTTTTGTTATTTCAGGGTTCGGTCCATCACTTCAGAATAAACAATTCCTCGACGGGAAGACCAAAAACTCTTGCCATCTTAATGGCTAACACGGTACTCGGTATGAACTTGCCGTTTTCAATCGTGTTGACCGTTTTTCTGGTGACCCCAATCAATTCCGCCAACTGTTCTTGTGTCAGATTCATTTTGGCTCGTTGCACCTTTATCGTATTTTCTAGAACATCTTCACTCATCTTCGAGAACCTCATCTTTGTCAATGATTAGGTAACTTACCAGGGGAGAAATGACACCAACAACGAGCAACAGGTGTAAAACAAGCCGGATATTTAATGCAACATACAAGCTGAGAACGAATAAAATCCCAACTAACCCCAAAACAACCCAGAATCCGACCGTAAAGCTCTTAAGTCGAATCATTTGAAAATACTCATTATTTAAGGAGATGGCCAGCGAGCGCTTCTTTTGCGACAGAAACGATAACCGAACAATTTTAATGAGGTAATACGCCCAGACAATCGCACCAATAACGGAAATAATGGTTATGAAGCCTGTGATGAATGTATCAAAATGAAGATGTTGAATCAAATATGGCAGTTGCCATATTGCAAAACCGATCAGACTTCTTTTAATGAATGTTGTCCTGTTCTTTTCCAACTGTGTTACTTCGGATGCCAAAGCGATCTCCTCCTTAATATTGTAACCTTTAATACACATAATATAACCTTTAGGTTACAATTGCAATGTATTTTTGCTTTTACATTTCTTTATACAGAACTCTAAGGAGATTTCAAGCAGTGCCGAATGAAATAGGGTGTTTCATAACTTCTAAAATGAGGGACATTGGGGGGGCGAGGAGCGATGGGCAATCTTTTGCAGGTTAGAGTAACGGGGATATTGCTAGAGGATGGAAAAATGCTATTGGTCAAACAGAACGTAACGTCTGACCGAGAGTAGAGGCAATCGACTCCATGGAGAAATTATTGCCCCTCTTTGTTTTGGGTACTTCCGGCAGGATGAATCCAGCCGTTGTAAGATTGGACTTTCGCGTTCAAGAGTCGTCTGGGGAGCGGTCAGTCGATTGTCCAAGCCACCTGTTATGTGGAATGCTTTTCCGCTTCATCTGAGGAAGCATCACGGCTTAAATAAACACTGCACCGAGCGTTCCGTGTTTGCCACTGTCGACTCTTTCTCGACAGCCTGACGGAGCCGGGAGGCTCCGTTATTGCATGTCCGAAGCGACGTCGATCCGCTTCTCCCGCCGGTACTCGCCCGGCGTGACGCCGGTCAGCCTGCGAAACATCCGCGTGAACGAATTCGCGTTCTGGTAACCGACCTGAAGAGCAACCTCATGGATTTTGCAATCGGTCGATTCCAAAATTTCCTTCGCCTTCATGATCCGGATATCGTCGAGGAAGTCACCGAACGTTTTGCCTGTTTTATTTTTGATGTATTTGCACATGTATCCGGACGACAGATTCAGCTTCTCGGCAACGGCATCCGGGCCTATGTCATCCCCGTAATGCTGCTCCATATAAGCCAGCGCGAAATCGATAATCGAGTCTTTTTCCATTCTCTTATCGTTCATGAGAGTTGCCGCGTAACGGATCAAGCTTCTGAAGAAGTCGTCATACTGCTCCTCCGAAACAAATTCCTTAATCTGTTCGTAGGGCGACAGTTCTTCCTGCAAAGCTCCCGCGTTAATATTTTGCAGCACTAGCGCCAACAACGTTTTGGAAACGACCTCGCCTGCAAGCTGCCGGTACTGCTCCGCCGTGCCGTTCGCGCGGAGCCTGTTCATCATCCGGCCGATCATCGTCATAATGTCCGCCTCGTTGGCTGCCGCCAAATGGGCAGTAAACTCTTTCTCCTCAGACGGCGTCAGATGAAAGTCCTGCTGGGGGCCGGCGAAGTCCGAGACGATCTGCGTCTCGCCGTTCAGCCGGCGGCGGCGGATCATTTCCCGTCCCTCGTCATAAGCGGCCGTAAAGCCGCTCGGGCTGTACGGCGCCGGATTGAAGGCGATCGTGACATAATAATATTCGCTGTCCGTGTCAAACACCCGCTTCATCCTGTCCAGCACGCCGCGCAATGTTTCCGAAGCACCCGGCTCGGCAAATACGATCGAGAAGATCAAATCTTTCTCCGACTGTACCGTCTCCGATTGCGGGAACGATTGTTGAATGTTCAGTTGAATAAATTCGAGAATATGGGACTGTTTCTGCTCCTCGGAAATCAGCTCATGGAAGCGACGTGTGAAATGAAGATGGAACATGACGAAAAAATAAGGTCTTGACGTATCGATCAAGCTTTGCACGTCGCGGCTTCCGATCGGGATGCTTTTGACTTTGTTCCAGTAGCCGTATTTTTTGAGCAGCGTGTTCTTATTTTGCAAATCCTTATGAATGCTGCGGTTCGAGGCGATGATCGTCCGCAAATTATCTACGATGGCGTTGAATTCGTTGATTTTGCTGCCCAGTTGAATATTCGGATTCATTTTGTGCATAGACTCGACGATCTTTTGGATCGGGCTCTTGAAGCGGATGCTGAGCAGCACGGAAATAATGAGACTGAGCGCCAGCGATACCGCCAGCAGCAAGATGAGAATGGCGCTGAGCCGCGAAATTTTGGCGGCGATGTTCTGGTTCGGGACCACATTAACGTACGTAAACCCGGTTTTCTCTCCTTTTGTATAAAAGTAATAGTTATTATTTTTCATATAATAGTTGCCGGATGCCGCGAGCGACTGCGGAGTTACGGTCTGACCTTGGGCATTCGAGCTGTAATACAACGTTCCGTCGGCGTCGGCAATATAGAAAAGATCGGAAACCGACAAATGGTATTTCTCATAAAGGGCCTCGGCGTCAAGCAGAGCGGCGATATAGTAGTTCTTTTGCAGCTTGCTTTTGACGATGACGGGAAACAGCTTGCCGGCAGGCTCGATAGAGCCGTGTAACGTTTGTCTTGTAAAGTCCGCGGCAGGATAAATGCGCATATAAAAATCTTCATCAAATTGCTTCGCCCAAAAGGCGGCGTCGTATTTGGCGCTGATGTACTGCTTGGCGAACATATCGTCTTCCTTCATTAATCCGCTTTTGTCAACAAGAAACGAATGGCGGCCGTTATACAGAAACAGGTTGTCCAAACCGAGATTTTTATAATTCATGACCAGCGTCGTAAATTCGACGGCCAAGTCGTTCATCGCGAAGAAGTTTGTTTTATCCCGGCTGAGAGCGGTTACATTTGTGTTGTTATAGAAGTTCATCGCAATCTCTTCCATTAATTGAAAATGATCTTCGTATTTGGACACGGTGTTGCTCATATTCGACTTGTTGTACAGGACAACTTCCTCATGAATGCTGACGGTAAAAAATTTGAAGGACAGCACATTGAAAATAAAGGAAATGACAATGATTATGATAAATCCGAGAAGCAGCTTGACAAATAAGGAGTTTCGTTTAACTTGCAGACTGTTGATCACCTCCGTACCCCCCTGTATCTATTTTTCTCTGTTTTAATAATAGGCGATATTGCCGCGCGTGGGGAACCTGCAATTTTGAATTATTTATTCATTCCCGGTCATGAACCGGCTAAAAGGCGTAAAACGGAATAAGTAGGCGGAAACGGAAGCTTTTCAGCGATGATTATGACGGTTACGCTACATTTGCAAGCGGTTGCGACCGGTCGGCTTGCCGGAAATGATAACAGGCGGGGGGAGATGATCGCGGAAATGCAGGGTTTACGGTCGGAAAATACGCAAAATCAACAAGAAATAACGGAGTCATTACGGATGGAAAACCAGTTGTACCGTCAAACGATACGCCGCGGGCTGTTTGACTTTCACGCGGGAGAAGCTGTTCCGGAGGTGCGGTTGAACGTAGCGGAGTATTTCGCCGCCGCTGCCGAAGCGGGTATGCAGACCATTACTTTCATGACCAAGGATGCATTCGGAAACAGCTACTTCGACACGCAGATCGGTCATAAAAATGCGAAGCTGAACGGCGATCTGCTCTCCGAAGCTATAACCGAAGCCAAAAAGCATAACATCGCCATCATTGCCTATTATAATGTCGGGCTTAACAGCCATGTCGCCGCCGCCAACCCGGATTACCGGCAGCGGGCCGCCGATCAGACGCCGATTCAGGAAGCGTTCGGCTTCTACGATTTGCTCTGCATGAACTCGCCTTATCGGGATTACGTGTATGGTCAATTGTACGAAATCGCGGAACGCTACGAGGTGGCCGGATTTTTCTTCGACATCACGTATGTGTGGGACAACTGCTGCCACTGCGAATATTGCCGCGCGGCGTACCGCAACCGATTCGGCTATGATGCCCCGACGGCGCCGGTCCCAGGGACGAAGGAAATGGCTCAGTGGCAATCGTTCCAGCGCGACATTCGCTACCGGTTTCTGCGCGATGCGGCGAACGGGCTGAAGGCGATCCGTCCGGACTTCCTGATCGGCTGGAATCATGCCGGCGACCCTCGGTTCGGGCAAGTGGAGGCGGACCGGTATGCGGATTACTTCACCTCGGAGTTTCATCCGCCGCACTACATGTACGGCAGCCTGCTCGCGCGCTGGAAACGGTCGTTCGGCAAGCCGTTCGAGCTGATGATGCCAAGCGAGATGGGGAGCTGGGGGGAATGGACGGTCGCGCCGCCGGAAACGCTGCGCACGACAGCGGCGATCGCCGTGGCGAACGGAGGCTCGATCAGCTTCGGCCACGTCGCGTATCCCTCCGGTGCCTTGAAGGGCAGCGTGCCGCAGCCGGTCATGGAGGCGGTCAAGCATGCCAATGACTGGGTTCAGTCGCTGGAGCCGTGGCTGCTGGAGGCGGTCAGCGAGCCTAACGTCGCCGTGCTGTTCAGCATCGGCAACAAGCGCATGCTGGAAGCGTCGGCGCTGCCGCGCAGTCTGGACGAAGCGACATTGCAAGGCGTACACCGGCTCTTGTCGGAAGGGCATATCCACTTCGATTTCCTTGACGAAGACGGGCTCGCGGCGAATATCGGCCGGTATGAAATGGTGATACTGCCGGATCAAGCGTATGTGAGCGAAGAGCTGCAGGCGATCATACGCGACTATGTGCGAAGCGGCGGCAAGCTGCTGGCAAGCGGACGCACCTCCTTGTATCAAGCAAACGGAGAGCGTAGCGAAAACTTTGGACTGAGCGATGTGTTTGGCGCCGATTTCCTTGACATGTGGCTGTATGGGGTTTCGTATCTGTATCCGCTTGATGCCCGGCTTGCGGGCAACGTACCTAATATGCCGCTGCTGCTGAAAACCCCGGCGCTGCCTGCGCTAAAGGTGTCGCCGACAACCGGGACGAAGCTGGCTGGGCTGATGGAGCCGGCCGTTGAGACGAAGGTTCATCGTCATGTGTACCACCAACACGCCCATCCGGCAGCCGAGACGCCTCATCCGTCCGTTGTGGTGAACGCGTTCGGTCAAGGAAGTTGCCTGTACATCCCGCTGCCGCTGGAGGCGGGGTATTGGAGCAGCGGCTCGCCGTGGCTGCGCAATGTATACCTGAATGGCCTGCGGGTATTGAATCCCGATCCGGGAATCGTCGTTCGCGCGCCGCTCTCCGTGGAAATGAACGTGATGCGGCAGCCCGGCGAATCGCGTGTGATCGTTCATCTGGTCAATGTGCGCGAAGAAACGGCGGCAGGCTCGAAGGTGTTCATCGAGGAGGTGCATCCGGTCGGAGAAGTCGAAATTTCGCTGCGTCTCGATGCCGGCAGCGTCCGGTTAATCCCGGAAGGAACCGAGCTTGCGATTTGCAAGTCTTCCGACCGCATCTCATTCGTCGTGCCTCCGTTCGGTTTGCATACGGCCGTCGCGATTGAGATAATCGAACCATCAGCGTAACAAGCTTCCTGGCCGTCGCGTTCGGCTTTGTCGGCGACCGGGGGAACAGATCTCATGCAACTAAATAGAAAAAAAGGGGGTGTCCGGTGTAAGCAACGGCGAGCGTTGAGCATTCCGGCGCCCTGTTTTTTTCTGCTTGCCCAAAAAACGCTTGAGAGGATGAAAGACATGCACTTGTGCAGGAAGTCCTGGTTATCGTTATTGCTCTCCTTCTGTTTAACATTTCAACTGATTGCCGCTTTTCAGGCACGGACAGCGGCGGCCTCGAGCGGCAATCTTGTCGCGAATCCCGGCTTCGAGGAAGTGACGGGAGTTGTTCCCGCGCAGTGGAAAGTCATCGGCAACGCCTGGGGGGAAGCATTCAAGGCGGCCCCGGAAGCGGCGCATACGGGGAATTACGGCGTCTCCATTCAAACGAGCACAGGGAATAATCCGTGGGTGGCGATTCCTGTTCCGGTAGAGGAAGGGGCTACATACAACATCACGACTTGGTTCAAAGCAATCGGAGTTAACGGAAATGTAGGCTATAAATTTGAATTTTACAAAGGAATCGACAGCACGGTCGAGAACTGGGTAACCGGTTATAGCTACCAAGCGGCGCGAACCGCTAACGACGGACAGTGGCATGAGCTGGAATACAACATTCAGGTGCCGCCGGAATCGGCCTATATGTATGTGTACTTGCGGTTGTACGGAACGGGAACCGTTTACTTCGACGATTTGGCGGCTGTCAAGACAAAAGACAAGCCGCAGATTATCATCGAACCGTCTCAGCGGTATTTTTATCCCGATGTGACGAATGGAAGCGCTTTAATCAAGCTTGAACCTTCGGACGGCAGTATGGCGGGCAAAACGGTTGATGTTCGGTTCGTTGAGCAGGCTTCCGGCCATTCGGTCTTTGAGCAGAACGGCATTGCCGCCGAAGCAACTTTGAACGTTGCCTTCCCGACGTCAGGGATGGCGCTTGAGCAGCCCTACCAACTACAGGTGGAGCTGAAAGATGAGGCGGGGCAACGGATCGAGCTGGAAACCTGTGCGATATACCGTTGGGAGCGTCCGACTTCCCTCCCACAGAACGGTCCGGTACTTGTCGACGGGCAGCCCTTCTTCCCGGTCATCGCTTACCATGCTTACCCGGAGGATTATCCCTACTTGAAGGAGATCGGTGTCAATACGATTCAAGGCACAAATAACGGAAGTGAGACATCCTTGCAGTCGATGCTGGATACCGCTCAGGCTAGCGGGCTGAAGGTGCTCGTTCCGCTTTATCTTGATATGAAGGTTAAGGAAAACTTCGAGCTGACCCGGCAAGTTGTAACGAAATTCAAAAGCCATCCCGCTGTGCTCGCTTATATGATTATGGACGAACCGAGCGGAAACGGTATTCCGCAGTCTGAATTGCTGGATGCCTACAAGCTGATTCGCTCGATCGATCCCGTTCATCCGACATATATGGTCGAGGTCGATTCGCATTATTATCGTTCGACGGGTCAGGCGACGGACATTCTCGTTACGGACGTTTACCCGTATAACCAGGACTACAACCAGCCGATCTCGGCGGTCGGAGACGGGGTGCGTAAAGCGGCTGCGGACGTGGACGGCACGAAACCGGTTTGGACGGTGCTGCAAACGTTCAAACATGCCGGAACCATATGGAACTATTTGCCGACAATCGATCAACTTCGCAATATGGCTTATCAGGCGTTCCTCGCAGGCAGCAAGGGTCTCGGGTATTATTCAATCAACGACCCGGGCTGGAAGCTGCGGGATTCTGCGCTGTGGCCGGGTTTGGTGAATTTCAAGGACGAGATCGCCTTGATGGGGGATCTCGTCTCCGCAGGCAACAAGGCGGCGGAGCATATCGGCAGTGACGTCCAATGGGCGATCTATGCCAAAGGGCAGGAGCAATACGCCGTAGCCATCAACCTGACCAAGCAAGCGCAGACAGCCGTGCTTCCGCTTGCGCAGGCAGGCAGTCAGGTGGAGCTGCTGTACGGCGCCCCGCCGCAGAAGTCAAGCAGTTGGGCGCATGAGCTTAGCGTCAACCTCGGGCCGGAGCAATCGGTTGTATACCGGATCACGCCTTTAACGGCAGGGATCGATCGGGCGGTCGGAGAGCTTCAAGGCGCAACCGGCCTCATTGCAAACCATCAGTGGTTGAAGAAAACGGAGAAGCTGATCCAAAAGCTGCTGAAGGTGAAGCAGGAGTTGACGGCGGCGTCTGTGGATGCAGGGAAAGCCATGAGCAAGTCGGAGAAAGCGCTGGACGGTGCCGGTAAGCTGAAAAATTGGGTTAGCGGAAAATCCGATCTTGTTTTGGAAGGCAAAAGAGAGCAGTTGAACGCTTTGCTGGACGATGTGACCGCAAGCATTATGCCGATCTTGCAATCGATGGCGCTCCTGGATTTGCAAGCTGCGGTATCGTCGCTTGTGCAGGGCGATGAATGGGCATTAAGCGCAGAAATCCGGAATGTCGGCGACAAGGCGATCCAAAATGCGCGATTGCGCATCGAACTGCCGGAAGCGATGGGAATTCCGCCGATCGAGACGCAGTTCGGTAAAATCAAGAGTGGGGAAAGCGCCGCCCACAGCGTAAATCCGGTTATTCCGGCAACGCTGCCGCCAGGCGATTATGTGGCAAAAGCTACGCTTTCCTTCGAATACAAAGGCTCAGACATTCAAGTCGCGGCAAAAAGGGCATTTACGGTGTTGCCGCTTCTTGCCGCCAAGCTGACCCCGGGGAGCATGGATGTCACAGAGGCGGGAACGTACCCGTTCTCCGTCGAGCTGACGAACGGCTCTGACGAGCCGATTACCGTTGAACTGGAGCGGACGGCTGCGGATGGCGTGACGGTCGATCTCCCTGGGGCCGCGACGTTGACCGGGCATGAGACGAAGACGGTTCAGGGAGCTGTCACAATCCCCGCAGAGGCTGCGCGCGGCAATTATGCCGTAACCGTCGAAACCCGGGTTTACGGCGTCAGCTACGGGGTACTGCCGTTTACACTGTCGGTTGATACGAACCCTGTATACAACGGCGGCTTCGAGAAGGTTACCGCCGGCGGGGCAAGAAAGGACGGCTGGTACATGCGTGCGGGCGTATGGGATAATACCGTGGCTCACAGCGGCCAATCATCCGCCAAGCTGATTCCTGACGCAAGCAATGCGTTTAACGTACTGAATACGGATTCGAGCAAAGAATTCCCGCTTGCTGCCGGAACCACGTATAAGCTAACCGGCTGGGTGAAGACAGAAGCGACGGCAGGCTCGGTCGCGCTCGGCGTTCGCCAAATCGACGCAGGGGGCGCATCGGTGACCTATACATGGGCGGAAGCGGCAAAAACCGGCGATTGGACGAAGGTCGAGGTCGTCTTCACGGCTCTGACTAATACGAAGCGCGGAGCGGTGTACTTCAAGCTCGATCAGGCTGCGAACGGCGCAGCGTGGGTGGACGATCTGGAATTGAACGAAGTCATGACCGTTCTTGACGCACAGTTGACGCCGAGCGTTATGGATATTAGGCAGGCCGGAGCGTATTCGTTTGCTGTCGAGCTGACGAACGGCACGAATCATCCGATAACGGTCGATTTGCCACGCATGACGCCGAACGGAATCACCATGACGCTTGACGACTCCGTCGCTCTGGCGGCACGGGAGAAGAGGACGGTACAGGGCTCGGTCTACGTTCCTGCTTCGGTAACCAAAGACACATATGGCGTAACCATCGAAGCGAAGGTTGGGGACGTCAGTTATGCCACGTTGCCGCTTCAGGTGAACGTCGATACGAATCTCGTATACAACAGCAGCTTCGAGAAAATAACGGTCGGCTGGGCGAGACCGGACGGCTGGTCGATGCGGGCCGCCGTGTGGGATCAGACGGTCGCGCGCACGGGGCAATATTCGGCGAAGCTCATTCCCGACGCGAACGACACGTTCAATGTGCTCAATACGGACACGCCGAAGGCGATCGCCGTAACGTCGGGTCATCGCTACGTCTTGTCGGGCTGGGTCAAGAACAGCGCGACGGCCGGCTCCGTGGCGCTTGGCGTCAGACAGGTTGATGCAAGCGGCGGAAGCACTTCCTATTTGTGGACAGAAGGAGCCCGAACGGGCGACTGGACGAAGGTTGAGGTTGCGTTCACTGCGTTGCCGCAAACGAAAACGGTCTGGATTTACTTCAAGATCGATCAGGCCGCGAACGGCGCGGCGTGGGTCGACGATCTTGAGCTGAACGAAGTTCCGCTGTAAAGAGGGACCTATCCGTGATGCAGACGAGGTCGGGTATGCTGGCATCTCGCGAGCTGCCCGGCCTCGCTTACCTACACGGCGCCGATTAACACCGTCATCGATGCAGCTTTATTTCAAAGCGGATCAAGCCGTGAACGGAAACGCTTGGCTGGATGACGTTTACATGAAGCAACCCGATTGA
This sequence comes from Paenibacillus hodogayensis, assembly GCF_039536325.1. Taxonomy (NCBI): domain Bacteria; kingdom Bacillati; phylum Bacillota; class Bacilli; order Caryophanales; family Paenibacillaceae; genus Paenibacillus; species Paenibacillus hodogayensis. The sequence goes on along the minus strand of NZ_BAAAYO010000001.1, from coordinate 1,011,922 downwards.
TGCCAGACCGATTTTTGCCGTACAAGCAATTTCCAATTTTTTATTCCATGAAGGATGTTATCCGGCATATAGGCGTTTAACGGAATAAGTCAACCTAAACAGAAGCTTTTCAGCCGTGGCTGTTGCGGTTACTCTACAAATGCAAGCGGTTCCGATAGCAGCTTGCGGTCACATGGACAGCATTTAGAAGGGGATGTTTGAAATGAAAAAGGCTGGACTCACAACCGTAACACTTATGTCCGCGCTTTCAATCGCCATTGCGGGATGCAGCGGAGGAAAGGAGCAAACGCCGCAGCCATCGGCCAAACCCGAGGCAAGCGCCAAACCGCAGGACAGCGGTACGGCAAACGGTATGAAGGACGGCAAATACGACCCGCCGATCACCTTGACGACCGTACGGGCACAAGCGCCGACCGTCAAATTTGCCGAAGGCGATTCACTCGAGAATAACGCCTGGACCCGCGCCTACAAGAAGGAATACGGCATCAAGCTGAAGACGCTATGGGCGGTCGATCCGACCCAATTGGAGCAAAAAATGAATTTGACGATCGCATCGGGGGAAATTCCGGATTTCTTCCAGGTGACTCCAACCCAGTTCAAGCAGCTTGCCGAAGCCGGCTTGATCGCCGACTTGACGGATGTTTACAACAAGAATGCCAGCGACAGCATCAAAAAGCTGCTGACAGAGGACGGGGACACGGCGCTAAAATCGGCTACGATTAACGGCAAGCTGATGGCGATTCCATACACGGCGGCGGCCAAAGAACGTTCGCAAATGGTGTTCGTCCGCACCGACTGGCTGAAAAAGCTCAATTTGCCGGAGCCGAAGACGTTCAACGATTTGCTCGCGATCAGCGAGGCTTTTGTAACGAAGGACCCTGACGGCAACGGCAAAAACGATACGTTCGGGCTCGCTATCGATAAAGAGTTTGGGCTGTTGACCGGCTTTTTTAACAGCTTCCACGCCTATTGGGGGATTTACGTCAAAGGGGCGGACGGAAGCTTGGCGTACAGCACCACGCAGCCGGAGATGAAGAAGGCGTTCAAGCAGCTTCAGGATATGTTTAAAGCGGGACAAATCGATCCCGAGTTCGGGGCGAAAAATTTATCGAAGGTATACGAATCGATCGCGAGCGGCAAAGTCGGCATGTTCTATAACACGCCGTATGCCGGTCTGTCGCCGCTGCAAGCCGCGAAGGATAAAGACCCGACGATGGAGTGGAAGGCGTTTCCGATCCTGTCGGTGGACGACAAGCCGGCCAAATCGCAGGTAGGGGTCGGCGTAAGCAACTATTGGGTGGTCAAGAAAGGGGTTCAGCATCCGGAAGCGGTGTTCAAGCTGCTTGAATTTTGGCTAAAATCGTTCTACGAAAATACGTCGAACGATATTTACCAGCAGTACAATACGTCGGCGGACGGCAACCAGGTTTGGCTGCTTAACGCGATGGCCGCTTACAAATCGTACAAAAACATCGACGAGAGCTTGCGTATTATCGGGGCGCTGGAGACGAAGGATCTGTCGAAGCTGACGCCGGAGGATAAGGGTGTGTACGACCGCATTTTGAAATTCCAGGCGGGCGATCTCAGCAACTGGGGATGGAATTTGATGTTCAACAAAGGCGGTACGATGTCGGTGGCCGACCATTACCGCAAAAACAATTTATACCTTGTCAACGAGTTCATTACGTCGCCGCTGCCTTCGATGCTGGAGAAGAAGCCTGTGCTCGACAAGCTGGAATTCGAGGCGCTGACTAAAATCATTTTGGGCTCATCGCCGGTCGACGAATTCGACAAATACGTGGAGCAGTGGAAAAAACAAGGCGGCGACGAAGTCGTTAAGGAGGTTAACGAATGGTACAAAACGGCCAAGTAAGCGGGCCGGGACATGGGGGAGAGGGTACGCTTCCTCTCCCTCCTTCTCCACGATACGGGAGGAGGCTTCGCAAGAAGCTGGCAAACTGGCCGCTTCATCTGATGATTTTGCCCGGCTTGCTGCTCGTTATTCTGTTTCATTACGGTCCGATGTTCGGCATTGTTATCGCTTTCCAGAAGTATATCCCGGCCAAAGGATTTCTCGGCTCGGAGTGGGTTGGGTTGAAAAATTTCCGTTATGTGCTGAGCTTGCCGGACACGTTCGAGGTGCTGCGCAATACGGTCTTTATCGCGCTGATGAAAATCGCGGCCGGACTGGTCGTGCCGATCGGGATCGCGCTGCTGCTCAATGAAGTGGCGTCCACATTTATCAAGCGCGGCGTGCAGACGCTAATCTACTTGCCGCATTTTTTGTCCTGGACCATTCTCGGCGGCGTGCTGCTTGACCTGCTTTCGCCCTCTGTCGGTATCGTGAATGCGATTTTGGGCGTGGTTGGCATCAAACCGATTTATTTTCTCGGCAGCAACGACTGGTTTCCTTATGTGCTTGTCGTCACGAACGAATGGAAGGAGTTCGGCTTCAGCACGATCATTTATTTGGCCGCGCTGACGAGCATCAGTCCGTCGCTCTATGAGGCGGCGCTTGTCGACGGGGCGGGCAGGCTGCGTCAAACCTGGCATATTACGCTGCCGGGCATGCGGCCGATCATCGTGCTGATGGCGACGCTTAGCCTTGGCAACGTGCTGAACGCCGGCTTTGATCAAGTATTCAATTTGTACAATCCGCAGGTGTATGAGAGCGGCGACATTATCGACACGTACGTGTACCGGATGGGGCTGATCAGCGCCCAATATAGCACAGCGACGGCGATCGGCTTGCTGAAATCGCTCGTTTCGTTCGTGATGATCTCGTCCGCCTATTTTCTGGCGCATCGCTTTGCCAATTACCGGATTTTTTGAAAGGGGAGGATGAAATGCGGGCAACCGGCTGGAGAATCGGCTTCAATCTGTTCAACTACACCTTTCTCTGTCTGCTGGCCGTGCTATGCTTGCTGCCGCTCGTTCATGTTCTTGCCGTATCGTTTAGCGCGAATCATGCGGCGTCCGCAGGGACCGTCAAGCTATGGCCGGTAGACTTCACTACGACGTCCTATTCCTATGTGCTCGGCAAGCAGGAATTTGTCCGTTCCTTGCTCGTATCCGTGAAGCGGGTCATTCTCGGCACGATCGTTAATATGCTGATGACCGTTTTGCTGGCTTATCCGTTGTCTAAAGAATCGGCAAAGTTCAAATCGCGAACATGGTACGTCTGGATGCTCGTCATCACGATTTTGTTCAGCGGCGGACTCATTCCGTATTACATGGTCATTAAGTCAGTTGGCTTGCTGGATTCGCTTTGGGCGCTCGTCCTTCCTGGCGCTGTGCCGGTGTTCAACGTCATCCTGCTGCTCAATTTTTTCCGCGGGCTGCCGAAGGAACTGGAGGAAGCGGCGTTTATCGACGGGGCGGGGCATTTCAGGACGCTGGCCAAAATCATTTTGCCGCTATCGACCCCGTCGCTGGCGACGATTTTGCTGCTGACGATGGTCGCTCATTGGAATAGCTGGTTTGACGGCCTTATTCTGATGAACTCGCCTGAGCATTATCCGCTGCAAAGTTATTTGCAAACGATCATTATCCAGAAAGATTTCTCGGAGTTGACCGATCTGAACGAGGAAGCGCTACGGAACATTTCGGACAGAACGGTGAAGGCGGCGCAAATTTTTATGGGCGCATTGCCGATCCTAATCGTTTATCCGTTCCTGCAAAAATATTTCATGAAGGGCATCGTGCTCGGAAGCGTGAAGGAATAAATACGCGTCAATTTTCGGAGGGAGTTTACGTATGAGATTCAGACAAATTCATCTTGATTTCCATAACGATAAAAATGTAATGATCGGCACGCAGTTTTCCAAAAAACAGTTTCAAGATATGCTGCGGCTGGGGAATGTCGATTCAATTACGATTTTCGCCAAATGCTTTCATGGATGGGCTTATTACGATACGCAGAAATTCGCCAAGCACCCGGGCTTGTCGTTGGACCTGCTTGCCGAAATGATTGAAGCGGCCCATGAGATCGGCGTCAAAACGCCGGTATATCTCAACGTCGGGCTGGATGAGCAGCTTGCAAGGCGGCGTCCGGAGTGGCTGCGCCGCGACGAGAACGACCGAATCACCTGCGAGGCCGGGTTCCGCGAGCCGGGGCTGCATGTTTTTTGCTTCCATTCGCCGTATCTGGAATATATAACGCAGCACATCGAGGAGGTCGCTACCGGTTATGACGCGGACGGTATTTTCCTCGACATCGTTTATCCGAAAACATGCTACTGCCACTACTGCCGGTCGACGCTGCTGGCGGAAGGGAAAGACCCGTACGACAAGCAGGCGGCCGAGGAAATGGCGGAGCGGGTTTACGCTCGCTACACCGCCCAGATCAACGAGCGCGTGCGGGCGATCAAGCCGGATATGCCTGTATACCATAATAGCGGCATTCGCTTCGGACGCCGCGACATGGCCGCGATGAACAGCCATCTGGAGGTGGAATGCCTGCCCTCCGGCGGCTGGGGTTACGATTTTTTTCCGATGTCGGCCAGATATTTGCAGCAAATTGAGAAAAAGATCGTCGGCATGACTGGACGTTTCCATAAAAACTGGGGAGATTTCGGCAACTACAAACATCCGAACGCACTCCGCTTCGAAGCGGCGCTTTCGCTGGCGCATGGCACGCTCTGTTCGGTCGGAGATCATCTGCATCCCGACGGCCTCATGGACCCGATCGTCTATCGGTCGGTCGGCGAAGCTTACCGGGAGGTTGAAGCGAAGGAGCCGTGGTGTACGGATGCCCGCAACGTCGCCGATGTCGCCATCCTCGCCGTCGAGTCGCTTGGCCCTGCGGAGGAGAGGAAAGGGCGGTCGGACATCGGCGCGTACCGGATTTTGCAGGAGGGGAACATCCTGTTCGATTTCCTCGACACGGATTCGGATTTCACCGCCTACAAGGTCGTCATCCTGCCGGATAGGGTACGAATCACGCCGAAACTCGCCGCCAAGCTTGACGCGTACTTCAAGAGCGGCGGGAAGGTGCTCGCTACCGGCGAATCGGGGTTGAACGAAGCCGGCGATGCGTTCGCTTTGGACCTCGGCGCAGCGTGGACCGGCACGAATCCGTTCCAGCCGGCCTATTTCCGGCCGCATTTTGCAACACCGAGCTTGGGGGAAGGTTCGTTCGTCTTCTATGCGCTGGGGCAGAAGGTGGAGCTGGCCGCGGGCGGCGTCGAGTTGGGCATACGGGAAGATTCTTATTTCAACCGCACTGCGAGCGCCTATTACTACACGCACACGCCAAATTGCCGCAACAACGCGGGGCCGGGTATGATTCAAAGCGCAAACGGCATTTATTATGCTTGGAACGCGTTTTATGATTATGGCGAGAACGCCAGCTTGTTCATCAAGGAAACGATCCTGCATGCGCTGGACTTGCTGCTCGGCCCCGGCCGAACGCTTAAGACAAGCTTGCCCGCGCAGGGGACGGTTACGCTGCAGCATCAGCCGCATGAAGCGCGTTATGTGAACCATCTGTTGTATGCATGCCCGGTCAAACGCGGAAGGAATATGGAAATTATCGAGGATATGACGCCGATCTATAAGGTTGATGTTTCGCTGAATGTGCCGGAGCCTGTGAAGCGGGTCTATTTGGCGCCACAAATGGAGGAACTGGCGTTCACGCAAGAGGGGGCGGCGATCCGTTACCGGGTTCCGGTTGTCGAATGCCACCAGATGGTCGTCATTGACTATGACCGGACAGTTTGAAAAAAACTCTCGAGATGGAATTGTTGTGAATAGGGGATTTGGAAAGACTTCGGAGCGATGCAAGCTTAGTTTACAATAAATGTTTCACATAACAGATGCTTATAATTCAACGGTAAAGCGCACGCATTCCAAAGGGATGACGGGGCCGTATATCCTTTGTGACGTTGTACTACTATATAAATCGACTGCTCGCTAGGTTAGCCGTTAACCATTGAAGGCGGATAACCTGGTGAGCGTTTTTAGGTTTGGGGTTGAAAATCGCAGATCGGCTTTGACAATCGCGGGTGTATCCACACTCGCCAGTTATGTTCAACACACAACGTGTATGCGGTTTTTCTGTGTAAATCTCCTGCACTGATCTGTCGGGAGACAAGAACATGTATGCTTAAGAATCCGCGTAGGTCGCGGTTTTTGTGTTTTAAGGATATAGGTTCTTGTCCTTGGCTCAGGACAAGAACCTATATCCTTTGCCGTATTGGGACAAGAACATATATTGATTACCGTATGCTTAGATTTCTTACATTTCTCCTGTTCTCTTCACTAATCGTACGTTTTGCTTATCTACAGTTCGTCGAGGGTCCGAGTCTCTAGGAACGGCACACAAGCATGTTCCGGAGGAATATGTGATTCTGAATTATAGCGGTCATGCTTATGTGCCGATCCGGTATCTGACGGAGCAATTTGGCGGGAAGGTGTCGTATGACGAGCGGGAGGGAGCGATCTCGGTCAGGTCGGCGCCATTACCTGCTCTGCCCGATCCGTACACTTACGAGATGGCAGAACGCAACGGCCATCTGATGAAACGGCGCCCGGACAAGAAGAAGATCGAAGCTTTCGTGCGAAGCGTGCATGAGGATACGGAAGACTGGATCCGTCTGACGTCGCATACGATTGAGGGTGATCCGCTTATTGTATCGTTCGCGGGATCGGTTCGGCAGCATGGCGATCACGGCAGTAAGCTGCAAACGGCTCGATGATGCAAAGGCCGGGGTTGGTGTCTTCACCTACGATAAGGCTCGTGTTTTTTACGTTGTTCTGACCCCAGCTCAGCACGAACATATATCCTTTACCGTATTTGGACAAGAACATAAATCCATAACCGAATTGAGTGGAAATTATTGCACTACGTGGCGCTGTTTGATCGACGCTATGATGGTTGAAGATGATGCGGGCAAGCTTGCGGCGATGCTCGAAGCGAAGCGGGAATTGCTTTACGAACAGCTGGCCGATTCCAGTCAACGATGATTGCGGTCTGGCGCAACAAAAAGCCTCCTTCTGCGTTTAAACGGTAAAACATGGGAGGTGTAGCGACGATGAAGAAATTTGTGATCGGCGTGCTATTCGGATTGCTTCTGGCGTTGGCGCCGTTCGCCTATGCGACCAGCAAGATCGAAGTCGACTTGTTTCCGGTCAAGTTGTGGCTGAATGGGGAGCAGAAGAAGCTTCCGGAGGAATTAGCGATTCTGAATTATAGAGGTCATGCTTATGTACCGATCCGGTACCTGGCGGAGCAGTTTGGTGGAAAGGTGTCGTATGACGAGCGGGAGGAAGCGGTCTCGGTCAGCTTGGCGCCATTACCTGCTCTGCCCGATCCGTATACGTACGAGATGGCGGAACGCAACGGCGATCTGATGAAGCGGCGCCCGGACAAGAAGAAGATCGAAACTTTCGTGCGAAGCGTGCATGAGGATACGGAAGACTGGATTCGTCTGACGTCGCATACGATTGAGGGTGATCCGCTTATTGAATCGTTGATTTACGATAGTGCCTCCAAAAACATCCATTACATTCAAGATCGGTCTCGCGATCGGTTCGGCAGCATGGCGATCATGGCAGTAAGCTGCAAACGGCTCGAGGATGCAAAGGCCGGGGAGGGGGGCTCGAAGTATCGTTTGGTGGGGTGTGACGGTTATTCGCGAGAGATCGATCTGATTTCGTTCGACAAGTAATAGATGGGATAAGCGGTCAAGCGAAAAAGGTGGTTACACGACGGCAGCCGGCCAAAATGTTCGGCTGCCGTCGTTGCGCTAACGGGCAGGATAATGCAATATAAGTGTGGAATAAAGTGGTAATCGTTTCAAGATCACCTGTGATTCCCCGCGCGAGTACGCGCTTCTGGCGTTATTATATGTACGCCTGGGTGAGAGTGGCTAATCTTTGGATTAAGCGCTCTTTTTTGTTTTCCCAATCCAGTTCCGAAAAGCACTCAGAACTTAAAAAACGCTGAAGATCCTCAGCGAAAAATAGAACTAACAACTGACAGAGCCTAGGTAACGAATACAATGGGAGAAAGCACCCCGGCGAACTGCTCCTGGTCGTTACATTCGCAGCTTCAAAAGCCCCCGCTTTGTCCGGAACAGAGAAAAATTTTAAAAAAATTTGTGTCTTTTTTCCATCCTGAAGTGTCTAACACAACTGGGAGGTGCACCGATCCGTGAATTGGCACGATAATGATCTGTTAATGGAGCATTATGATCGCATCAAGCGGTACATCGTTTACAAAGCCGGAATCGATCAAGCGGAGGATTTGACGCAGCAGGTGTTTCTCAAAGCCAATCAGTCGCTGAACTCGTTTCAGAACAAGTCGAGTTTGTACACTTGGCTGTATGCCATTGCCTCCAACATCATGATGAACGAAGCACGGAGGGCGTATCATACCAAGGAGTTGCCGGTAGGTCAGGAGACTGGCTTTTCGCGGTTCATAACGACTGACTTCACGAAGGAGGTGGATTTCAAAATTGATCTCGGTACTTCCTTCAATAAACTGGATCAGCTCGACCGGGAAATTCTCACCTTGCGTTATATTGCCGACTACTCCTTCCGCGACATCGCCAAGCTGTTGAAATTGAATGAAGGCGCGATCAAAAACAGGATGTACCGCTGTCTCGGAAAAATGAGAAATGACTTGGAAAACTGGCACATCGCAGTGCCCTTCAACCCGAAGCAGTACATTCATATGGTCAATATGCTGGAAACGGGGCAAAGCGGTCCGGAATTCCAGAAGGTGACCGACGATTTCACGGCCATTTTACGCAAAAACTTCCGGCGCATTACATCAGCTTTAAATTTCACCCCGCACACCAAAATAGCGTATGAGATTTATCCCGATCGGGAGTCGATGCTTTCTATGCTTCCCGAAGGGCATCCCTCTAAAAAAACCAGCATCGGAAACGTCGGTAAGTTGAACGTTGTGAAGATCGTTTCACCTTTGAATCCGGGAGTTGATTATCACAATACCGTCCGGCAATCTTTGGCTCTGTATAGCATGGCGTTAACCAAGCAATCGAATCCTCAAACACCGCTTTTTCTAGTATATGGGATAGGAGGGTATGTCGGGCAAGGATTGTCCCGCGAGCAAGTACGAAGTCGGATAACTTCCAGGTACCGACAACGTGAACTGCCTTCGATGACTTACTTGCGGGTAGCGGACTGGCTTAAGTTTTTAGAGCTTGGAGGCTTCGATTTATGCTACACCGTGATTGATTTTATCGTAACCCGACATAGCTGGGACGCCCTCCACCGCCTGCTTCGAGACCCGGGCAACCTCGAATCCATCGTTGGGCGCCCATCTGGCCAGTTCGAGGCGGAGTGGAAGCAGTTCTTGATAGACCAGTATATGGATGATGCGTGTAACTCATCAGGAGCCGTAGTGCCTCCGGAACAGCCAAGTTCGAAAGAACGGTGTTTGACGATTCTTATACCCAACAATGACGACGGCTCGCTCCGATGCAGAATATCCACATTCGTCGAATGTGCGCAAGTTTTCAAATCCGCCAATCCCGGGATAGAGGTTACCATTGCCACAATGCCAATACCCGATTTCCAGGGGGCCAAGTTTTTGGAACGAATAAGCGGATCCCATGCCGTAGACCTCGTCTTATGGCCTTATGATGCCGCGTTCAGCAGACAGGGCCTGTTTGCCGATCTGCTTCCCTTTTGCAAGGAAGATGGAATAACTCCCGACGACTTGTACAAACCGCTAACCGATCTGATGACAGAGGACGGACAATGGACAGGGATCCCGATGTCTCCTCAACCTCTGGCCGTATTTTACAACAGAGATTGGTTCAACAGGGCAGATTTGCCCGAGCCTACGGAGGATTGGACATGGGAACAGTTTTTCGCCATGTCGGCCCGTTTGAAAGAGGCCAACACGGCTCGGGGGAAGGAGATTTGCGGCAGCGCAGTTCCGATCTTCCCAGGGTTATTTGAATCCCTTGCACAAAGCAACGGCGGCAGCATGCTGTCACCTGACAATAGCCGCTTTACCGGATATCTGGATAGCCGACCTGTCATCGAAGCGTTCGCCTTGCTGCTGAAGGAGATCAACAACCAAGATGTCATAAAAAAGATGCCGAACGGGGCAGATGCAATCCTGGGGGAAATTTTCTCAGGCAATATGGGAATGGGCATCGGGGTAATCGGAAACTATTTGTTTCTTGCCCGTAACCCGGAGTTGAAAGATAGGATCGGAGTCGCGCCGCTGCCCCGCCTGGCGAGAGGAGTTCGGGCCAATACGATCGGGATCGAGGCTGCTCTGTCCATCGTCGCCGCTTCCAAGCAGCAACCGCTGGCCTGGAAGTTTATCAAGGATATTGTCCTTAACCCGGATAGCGAATTCCAAGCGGATTGGTCGAAACTGGGAATGCCTGTCTCCCGGTCTTCCATTCAAAAGCTTAAGCTGAACGACGAGCCGGCATGGAAGGTATTCATAGACGAATTGAATCATGCCGTCAAGCCGATCGTTTACCGCAACCCCAAAATCAAAAAGATCGCTGCGGCAAAAAATATGTTGAATCATCTTGTTTCTCTCCGTTCGGAAGCGGAAGTGCAAATGGAACTTTCACGATTAGCTTCCGAGCTTGATGGATGGTTGGATGAGACAAATAAGCACGAATGAAGTGGAGGGCCTTATTCTTTAAAGGGGGAAATGCCGAGTGAAAGAAATCAATATGGCTAATATGGGGAGCAGTGTTGTTTCTGCTCGGTCTTTGTTTAGCCGCAGTCGCGGCGGAATCGGAGCCTCTTGCCGGCGTCGTTCTTACTTTTACTTCAACTTTTTCCATTTCCGCATCGTTTCAGTTGAACATTTCAGGAATCAAGCGGAACATGGCTAACAATCGTGTAATGATGGTTGTTATCGGCATTTTTTTCACTATAATCAATACGTTTGCCTACATCTACTCCTTGATTGTCGGGTTAGCCAAAGTAAGTTTGTACAGCAACGGATTGGCGCTGCTTCTATTTATATTTGCGATCCTCATTCCTGCCGCTTTGGCTTTCATAACCGCCATTAGGGGTGGAATGCCGAGCACGAAGGACAAGATAAAGATAAAGAGATAGTGGAGTGAATCATTCGTGGCAGTGGAACGAATGAAAAAGGCGCATACAATCTATGTGTTATGCGGTGCCCTGTTATCCGGGTGCTCGTGATACAAGAAGAGGTGGGTAATGAAGTTATATATATATGTTGTGGTATTCTTTATCGTTTACAAATATGTTATGCCTTTTTTAAGGCTTTCTTTTGAGAACATGCATATAAGGGTAAATTTAAAAAAGCTAAATCATAAAAATTACAGAATTATTCAGAATGTATCCTTGCCCGAATATCATGTTCATAAGTTAAAAAATGGAGAAATGGTGCCGTATTCGGCCACAGGGCAAAATCTTTTCATCGATTATTTGATTGTATCTAAGTACGGCATATTTCTAATTAAACTATTGAATTTAAAACACAGATTCTCTGGACTCAAGGGGAGGGAACATGGTGAGAATTGGACTTGGACTCGTTTTTCAAGTATTCGACTTCCCTTAGTACCGGGGCTTGGTGATACTCATATAAAAGTCCGAAATCCATTAATTGAAGCACAATTGTTTTCCGTATCGTTAAAAAAGCATGTGCATCCCATTGAAAAAAGGATTCCTTTCCATCCCATTGTCATCATTATTCCTAAAATTAAAACTGCCAATCTTTATAATAACCAGGCAGATGTGACTTTTTATCACTCTTTACTCAGAATGATTGAACAATATAAAGATGTGGCTCTAAATGATGACGAAATTGATAACATTTATCAGAACATAATGAAAGTCTGTAAATAAGTCCTTTATTAAGCTAACGGGCACGATAGTTAAAAATGTAAATGAGAGAGCCCTCATATTCTGATGGCTCTCCTTATTAACATGCTTTCTCTATTTCGTTACCATCATGGCCCGCGCAGTGGGGCGATTTGATAAAAAAATACATACCTTGCGCCGGTCTTTTTGTTAAGATGAACTTAATTGAAATGATTCCAAAGCATAGGGAGGAAGGTAACCGTGACCATTGACGCTGTCCAGTGGGACTTCGACTAAATCGTGGACCACCTGTTCGAGCCATTGGAGCTGGAGCGGATCACTGGGGGGCGGCGGCCATGTCGCTTTCCAACCTGTACCGGCTGTTCTATGCGCTCTACCGGTGGCCCAACTAGTCAGAGCATACGTATCCGATGGAACCCGAGCGTGTTCGCCCGGTATGTGTCGGGGGACGACGCCGATCTGGAGCGGACAACCGTCGTGGAGTGCTATATTCCGATCATCACAACGGGAGGTACGTTATGATTCAGCCTGTGAAGAAGCTCAATGAAGGCTATAAGCCTTCTGCTGTGCCTATGGCGCTTAGGGCTATAGCAGGCGGCTTACGCCATATGGCAAAGTCCAAACCTACTAGAAGATATGGAAGGAGAACGAAAGATGACCGCCCACCTCGATCACCAAAAAACCACCATCATCCATCATGTCCGGGATGTTAGGCAATCAGCCGAATAGTACCATGAAAACCTCGGATTCGAGATTGGTCCCCATGAATTTGGCTCCTTCGCCGAAATGCAGCTGGACGGGAAGTACATGTTTCACCTTACTCCCGCCCGGGGGCCAGTGAAGCCCCATTCCTTCCCGATCTTGGCCTTCACGTCTCTGGATATCGAAATGACCCATGCGGCTCTACAGGCCCGTGGCGTCTTGGTAGAAACAATCCAATGGTTCCCAGACTACTCCTCCTTCACTTTGCGCCAATTGGCTCGTCAAGCGGCAGAGCAGTATGCCATCGTCGCCGGCAACCTGTCAATCATGCGCGACATGTTCCCATTCCCGCACGGTGGTGTTCCTGGGGACGAAGCTGGGCGACCCAGGCGATCGAACTGCTGAAGGAAGCGAAGAATGCAGGGCGACAATACGAATTACAATTGCTTGTCAACTCCTATTCTCCGTCCGTAATACCGATTCACGGACGGTCAACTCCGATTCCACATTCATATCCACCCACCGGCCCTGGGAGGCATCAGGCTGGTCGCCGGTCAAAATGTCCAGCGCCGCTTCGGTCAGTTGCTCAATGTTCGGGCCGACAGTAGTGAGCGGAACGTCGAAAACTTGCTCCATCTCCGGAATACTGTCGTACACAACAACGGAAAACTGTTCCGGGATGCGGGCCTGCTGCTTTCTCACAATTTTGTTGAACTCGAACAGCACACCGTGGCTGTCCAAGACGAAGGCAGTCGGTCTCTCTTGCGGTTTTTTGCCGATGAGCGCCAGCAATTTCGCTTCCGGCAGCGAAGAAGGCCTCGGATAATGGATGATAAAATCCGGGTGATACGACAGCTGAAACTCCAGCAAACCGTGCATGAATCCAGACAGTTTTTCCTCGTCTTGGCCAATAAATGCGATGCTCCGGTGACCGAACTCGGCCAAATGCTGTACTGCCTTGAATATGGCGCCTTTGCGATCGATGCCGATCCGGTGTGCGTTCTCCAGGACATTGCCTCCCATTACCAGCATGGAGCCTGCAAACTTCTCCTTTTGCTGGAGAAAGCTCAGACTAAGCGGCAATCCCGGGCTGCTCCAGAATATAAGCCGATCGATGAAATGTTCGCTGAACTGCCGGATCGCTTTATCCGGATGCGCCAGCGAAATCATCGTGCTGAACCCGCGCTGGTCGGCCCGCTTCTGCAAGCTGTTGCACCAATGACTGAAGAACAATCCCCGCGCCCCGTGCCAGATGATGCCGATACAATTCGATCTTTTATTGACCAACCGCTTGGCGGCAAAATTTGGGATATAGTTCAGTTCGTTGGCGAGCGCGACAATTTTGCTTCTCGTCAGCTCGTTGACGCCTGGCTCATTGTTCAACGCCCTGGACACGGTGGCGATCGTAACCCCGGCGGCTTTGGCAATATCTTTAATTGTCGTCATGGAGAATCGACTCCCTTTACCTATCGTCGTCGGAATAAGTATAACATACAAATGAATACAAAACGTCTAGCGTCGCAAGCAGCATATAACTGGCTCAAGAATGTGATACAGGAATCAAATAGGAAACGTTTACGATAACTGTATTATATTAAAATTACCTATTCATATACAAGTAAAATCAATATTTTTAAAAAAAGGGTATTGTAAAAATTGTAAACGTTTAATATAATTCTTTTTGAAACCGGTTTCATTACTTTAACAACAGAATTGTAAACGTTCAATTATTTATTGCGAAGGAGGATTGCAATGAGATGCAAGGTCAAACACACGATTGCGGTTTGTTTGGTCATAATGCTCGGAGCGGGCATGCTCGTTTATGCCGCCAGCAATGGTGAGGCTTCGTCGGGCGTACCGCTCGACATTGTGAAAAACGGCGAGGCGAAGGCGGTCGTCCTCGTCTCGCCCAGTGCCGATTCAGGTACGGTCGCCGCGGCGGGGACGTTGACCGACTATGTTTACAAGTCGACGGGAGCGAGCCTGCCGGTTATGACCGAAGCCGACCTGAGCCCATCGCAAAACGGCTACGTCCGCATCTTCGTCGGCTACATTGGTACGGGCGGGGACCCGAATGCAAGCACCGAGCTATCGGGGATGAACGGGGACGGCTTCGTGATTCGCCCTTACGGTCATACCATTGCAATTGTCGGTCCGACGCCGACCGGAACAGAATTCGGCGTATACGATTTTCTCGAGCGTTATGTCGGCGTCCGTTGGCTACTTCCCGGTCCCGACGGGGAAGACGTGCCGGCGCGGACGCAAGTCACTGTTCCGCGAACAGCGATCCGCGAGGAGCCTGCAGCAATTTCGCGTCAATTTTTCGGATTGTGGACCCCGGAGCGGGAAAAGTGGGCGCGCTTCAACCGCATGCACGAAACCATTGCGTTTCATCACAACATGAACGTGCTGTTCGATCCGAAGAAATTCGCGGACCATCCCGAATATTACCCGGGCGGCAACGTGCCGACGCATCCGTTCGACTGGCAGCCCTGCTTCTCCAATCCGGCAACGGTCACGGCGGCGGTTTATAGGATCAATCAATATTTCGATGCGAACCCGGATAAGATGTACTATTCGCTCGGTATCAATGACAGCAAAAATTTTTGCGAAGCGAATCCGGCTCACCCGAGTTATCCGAACAAACTGAATTCGATCGGTAAGCTTGACATGTCAGACATTTATTATGGGTGGGTAAACCAGGTGGCGGCAGGCGTGCTGCAAACGAAACCGGACAAATATTTCGGCTTGCTCGCTTACAGCAGCGTCTACGACCCACCTTCTTTTGCGCTGAATTCGCATGTCATTCCGTACATCACCGACGACCGGATGGCGTGGGCCGATCCGGACTTATCCGCGAGTGGATCGACTGCGATGGCTACATGGGCGGCGAAGGCGGACAAAATCGGCTGGTACGATTATTTGTACGGAACGCCGTATGCGCTGCCTCGCGTCTATCCGCATTTGATGAAGGACAACTATGCAGCGGGGGACAGTCATCATGTGATCGGACATGCTGCGGAGTTGTATCCGAACTTCGGTGAAGGGCCGAAAGCGTGGTTAGCGGCGAAACTCCAGTGGAATCCGAATCAGAACGTCGACGTATTGCTGGACGACTGGTATACGCATGCCGTTGGCGCCGCGGCCGCACCCTATTTGAAGCAATATTTCGATCATTGGGAGCAGTTCTGGACTACGCGCGTGCTTCCGTCGAACTGGTTCCAGGCATGGAAAGCATCCGTCCCCGGGGTGCGCGGCAGGTACGAATATTTGCCGTTCCTCGATTCGGATTACATGAACTTGGTGACGGAGCAGGAAATCGCCGACAGCCGTAGTAGGCTGGAATTAGCTGTCGCCCAGGCGGGAACGGCTCAACAGGTGAAGCGAGCCCAACTGCTGCTTCGTTCGTTCGACTATTACGAGGCGGCCGCACTCGGTTATCCGCGCGAATCGGCGGTGGCCGCGCCGGCCGACGAGACGCAAGCGCTGGAGCTGCTGGACAAGGCGATGGAGAAGGTGGAATGGGCTCAGAAGCAAAAAGATCTGCTCTGGCAGTTCGAGACCGATCCGGTGCTGATGCAGCCCCATAAGCCGCCGGAGTGGGACGGCATCTGGTCCGGCATGAAGAGCGGGGCGTTCAACGCTTTGAGCGATTGGGTGCTGGCGGAACCTTCGGGCGGTGCTGTCAGGCTGCGGCTGGAGCAACTGGCGACCGGAAGCCCGGTGCCCGGCGTTGTCGATATGGCCGCGCTTCTGCTCGCGCAAGTACGAGGTGTGACGAATTTGGCGCAAAATCCGTCGTTTGAGTCGGGGGCGACGACCGCTCCGCCATGGTATTTCTGGGTGGAAAACACGGCTTCCGGTGTGATTCAGCGGACGAACGCCGCGTCCCGGAACGGCGGCTATAGCCTGCTCGCCAGCGGGGTCAATCCTGGAGGGCCCGTTCTGCAAAACGTACCGCTCGGGCCAGGCAAATACGGAGCCGTCTTCCATTATTACACTCCCGGAGGGACACAAACAAAAGGCTCGTTGCAATGGATGTTCAATCTAAAAGCTTCCGGTGGGGCAACCTTAGCGGCGACGCAATCGAACCGGGTCGCTGTGCAATATTCGAGCGGGCAATGGACGACCGCTCTTCACATCTTTGAAGTGAAGCCGAGCTATGGGGGGAAGACGGTGCAATACGCCCAGGCCGTTATTACGCTTTGGAATTTCGCCCCCGGCGAACAAGTTTACATTGACGACGTCGCCATTTATAAGCTGGATTGAGGACCTTCCGAATAAAAGACCTTCCCGACCGCACCCGCTGGTGCGATCGGCGAAGGCTGGTCCGAGCCCCGCGAATTCGGGGACGGCTGTGTGATGCGAACGAGACGTTTTCACCGATATAAGGCCGAAGCTCTGTTTTGTACAATCAGTAATCGATTTCCAAAAATCCTACATTCAGTTTATGAGGTGACTCATATTGAGACAATCTGCGATTTATACGACAGCGGCAGCATTATCCTTATTGTTTCTGCTCGGAGCTTGCGGCGGAAACGAAGAATCCGCACAGCAGGTGAAGACGGAGCCGCCGAAGAATGAGAGCCCGAAGCCGGTAACGGTCAAAATCGCCCAACGACACCTAACCGAGGACGAGTTCAAACGTTTTATCATCGAGCCGGTCAAGAAAAAGTATCCGCACATTACGGCGCAATGGGTCGATTCGTCCAAAGTATCTTTGGCCAGTATGATTACAACCAAAGAAACCCCCGACATCAGCGTCGACTATCCGCTCGCTTTGACCCAATTGCTTGATATGAAGGTCGAGCTGAATATGGACGATGTGATCAAAAGTGCAAAGTTCGATTTGAACCGGATTCGCCCAGAATTTCTTGAGTCGATCAAGACGGCCAGCGGACTGAACTATTTGATCGGGCTTCCGATTTACAACAACTCGTTCGCCTTGTTCTACAACAAAGATTTGTTCGACAAAATGGGCGTCCCGTACCCGAAAGACGGCATGACCTGGGATGGCACGCGCACGATCGCCGCGAAAATGACGAGAACCGAAGGAGGCGTGCAATACTGGGGGTTGTACCCGGGGGAACTGTACCGTGGCGCGTACCAGGCCGGCCTGCCGTTTATCGATTTTGCCGGCAAGAAGGGCGCTTTGCAAACGGAAGGGTGGAAGCAACTGTTCGAGCTATGGTCCGGCCTGTACAAAATTCCCGGCGCGACGAATTTGCTGCCTAGCGACCCTCCGACGCAGGCGACGCAATCGTTTCTGAAAGGGGAGGTGGGGATGCTTGCCGGACATTCAGCCACTCTGCAAAGCTTGAAAACGGTGAAAAACTTCAACTGGGACGTCGTCACCTATCCGGTCAATCCGAAAGCGCCGGGAACCGGGCAGCGGGTCGATTCGCTTGTTTTCTCGATCACGAATGCGAGCCCGAATAAAGAGGCGGCGTTCCAAGTCATCGAAACGCTACTGTCGAACGAAGTCCAGAACGATCTGTCCCGATACGCGAGGGTGTCTGTATTGAAGGATGACAAAGTGCAGCAGGCGTTCGGCCAAGACTCCGCCGAATATCAGTCCAAAAACGTCGTCGCGATGACAAAGCCGAAGCTGGCCATTATTCAACCGTTCAAGTACAAATTCCCGACCGAGACGAACCCTGCCGTACTCGTATCGAAAGCGTTCCAGGAAGTGATGACGACCGGGAAAGACATCAATACGGCGCTACGGGAGGCGGACGAGAAGCTGACGAAAGCGATTCAGGAACTGGACAGATGATTCGTATTCCTATCGGGGCGGCACATTCCCCCTGCTAGTCGGGGGGAAGCCGTTTGAGACATGATTTCGAGCAAGCGATCGTCGTACTGTTCAGCCGTGACCTTGTGCAAGAGCATCCGGGAGACCATCGTCAGTTTGACGATGGTCTGTACATTTTCTTCTCAGGTTTACGATTCGATTTTTAGGCTGCTTGGCTAGGCGTGGTTGTTTTGTTTGCACGGATTTCATGGTCATTCTTGGCGTCACAGTATTGTTTGACGCTTCGAAGCTCGCGGGTACGTTTATAGATTCGATAGCCATCGTACTCTATGTCGCCTTGATCATACTGGGCACAAGTATGAGGAAAAACCGGTTTGACGGTCAGCAGCTGCAGGAATAGGGATTTCCGAGTTGTCTTCTGGCTATGCCGTGTTCAGCCTACGGATGTATCCGTTTTGTCGTGGCTAAAATAACTTTTTAAACTCAACGGGTCCCACATCCATTTAAAGGTACCGTCTTGATAGAGGAGCGGGCTGCGCTCAACTCCGCTGCGTGAATATTTTTCAACATGATTGACCTGCATCTGGTATTCACTGGTGAAGTCGATTTGTGCAATAGCTACCCAGTACGCAAAGCTGTTCTTCTGGTGGAGAGGAGCTGCTACAACTTGACCTTGATGGTTATCTACAACTGCACGGGCCTTCATCTTTTTGAAACTACCGAAACCATTACTGACTGCGCTATAAGCTGCAAACATAACGTATTTTAGTTCTTCCGGTCGATGAATTTGAATGGTTTCCTTTCCATGAACTCGTGCATCGCCATCAAGTTGTATGTAGGGTGTTTTATCGATCGAACCAAGATTACGGTAGTATATTTTACCAACCACATCATCTTTGGTTACATAGAAACAGTATAAGTCGAGATCTTTTTTTGCTTTGAGGTCAGGGGTTCCAAAAATTCAAGTGTGCCAGGTGTCGTGGACTTCTAGTAATGCACCGTAAAACAAGTCTGTTTGATCAAGCATGATCCTATGCCCGGCATTAGGAATTAAAAATAAACGTTTAGTAGGAGCATGGATTCGAGCAAAGTAGGTTTGGGCGATAATGTAGGGGGCTTGCCAGTCATCCCCGCCTAAAATATAGTAAACGGGAACTTTATAATCTGTGGATTCAGCGTTTAAGTCAAAGCCTCCTAGAAATTGTTCCAGTACGTTTTGGTTTGCCTTAAATGCATTTAAAAATGCCCAAATATCCGAGAGCTTAAAGATAGGGCTTTTACATACTTTTAACCAAATGGAAAGATCATTTTTACCAGCTAAATTGAATTTCCCTTGAAGCTTGCGTACTTTGCTGCATTTTTTTAGGAACTCCCGATCTAATAGGAACTTATCGCCAGGGTAATCCCCTATATATTCAAGCTTCTTCAGTGATTTTTTATCGTTAGCCTGTACGATTAATTCCTTTAATTTCTCATAAGCGACACGCTCATTTTCAAGCATGGAAATTACTTGCGCGACTCCAATATAATAAGCGACTTCTTCCGGATATTGCTTGATAAACGTACTCCCTAGTACACTGCCCCAGGAACGGCCAAGTAAAACGATCTTTTGCTGATTATATGTTTTCTTTAGATATTGAATCACTTCAAACAAATCCTTAAGCATCAAGTCCATTGTGGGATAATCCTCTTTATTTCTAACCAGCGTTTTTCCGGCACCGCGTTGGTCCCAATGAACGATAGTGAATATTTCTTCCAATTTACCTTGAAAGAGATGTGCGAATAGGGATTCGACGCTGCCAGGCCCGCCATGCAAATATAATAGAACCGGATTGTCAGTTTTTGTACCAGCATGAAACAAATACTGGTCGATCCCATTGATAGGCACATATTCTTCCCTATAAATCGAACGTTTAGATGTATTCTTCATTTTCCTATCCTCTATTCTTCGATTGATTCCTTCGTCTTTCAAATTCCTTTATGACTCTCGTTTGCGTCTCCTGATCGTTCTCGTCCACTTCCAACACGCTGTCTTCTTCAAAGCCATCTTGCTCATTACCGTCATAACGGTACAGCTTCTTTAACAAGCTCCATAAGCTCTCCATTTCTTCCATTGTGAAATCTTTGAAAAGATGTTCCAAGAAAAATAGTCCATTTTCAGAGGCTTGCAGCAATACCTGTTTTCCGGATTCCGTAATTTTAACGTTGATCGCACGTTTATCCTGTTGACTGGGTACAGAAAGTAAGAACCCTTTATTTTCAAGAATGGTAATGAGTTGTTTCACACTTTGCTTGCTGGTCCCTAACTTTCTTGCAATATTGTTGAGTGTTGTTTCATTCTCAGCCAGATGAGCAACTGCTGTCATGGCCATAAACTGTCTTGTCGTAACATGCCCAATGGATTTATCGCCTTGAATCTGAAGCTTATTTGTCAGAGAAAAAAGGGTTGCAAAAGCTTGTTGCATTAAAAATATCTCTTTGTAAGTATCCATAACCCCAGCCTCCAAGTAGACAATATATTGTCTATTTTATCTGATTTCACGATTTAGTCAATATCATGTCTATATTTGTTTGAAATTCACCGCGCTTGGGATGCCGCGCGTTTTTTGTTATGCTTCCTATAGAGGATTTGAGAGAAGGAAGCAGGGAACCTATATGAAAAAAATTCTGATCATCGATGATGAAGCCGATCTTCGGAAACTGCTGACGGATTACTTTGAAATGAACGGCTATTTGGTAGTGACCGCGGAGAACGGCTTTGAGGCGCTGCGGCGGATTGAAAATCAAAACCAACCGGACCTTGTTTTGCTGGATATCAATATGCCTGAACTGAACGGTCTTGAGTTATGCCAAAAAATCCGGCGTTTTGTGTCCTGCCCCATTTTATTTCTAACCGCTCGCGTGGAGGATACGGATAAAATATCCGGTTTTCAGGCCGGGGGAGACGATTATATTCTGAAGCCGTTCAGTATTCATGAACTGGGCGCAAGGGTAGAGGCGCATTTACGCAGGGAAATGCGGAGCCACAATAAAGCGTCGATCAAGTTTAGTGAAGATTTGGTTATTGATTATTCGGCTCGTGCTCTTTACATCCATGATGTTCCCATTTCCTTGGCAAAAAAGGAGTTCGATATTATAGAGCTGTTGTCCACTCATCCTGGAATGGTGTTTGATAAGGAACGCATTTATGAAAAAGTATGGGGGTTTGACGTCGAGGGCGACAGCGCTGTGATCGCGGAACATATCAGGCGTATTCGTTTGAAATTGAAAGAGCATGGCTGCGAAAATAAGGTTGAAACGGTCTGGGGAGTCGGATACAAATGGCGAAAATCTTAGGCTGGCTGCAACTGAAGCGGATGACCTTACCGCAATCTTTCATCCTTTTATGCTCGCTTACGCTCATTGCCGTTTTAACCGTCATCGTTCTGGAGTTTAGATGGGCGGAAAGCATACGGCTGCATTTTGCCGACCGTTCTTCCGTAAATGACTGGGTGTCGCTTTCCCTCGTTGCGCTGGTACTAGTAACTGTTGCCGTAGGTATAGTGCTGATGGCGAGCCTCTTTTATCGATGGAAACTGAAGAAGCCGATTGACCTACTGAGGAAGGCATCGGAGAAAATCGCGAAGAACGATTTGGGGTTTCATATTACTTACGATGCGCAGGATGAGATGGGCGAGCTATGCGGCGTGTTTGAAAAAATGCGCGGTCAATTGGAGCAAAACTATAAAGTGCTGTGGCGTTCGGTCGAGGAGCGCAAACAACTGAATGCTATTTTTGCCCATGACCTGAGGACGCCGCTATCGGTCCTGAAAGGATATTCCGAGTTTCTTACCACCTATCTCCCTGAAAACCGCGTATCCGAGGAAAAACTTCTGGACACGATTCAAACGATGAAAGTCCATATTGTGCGTCTTGAAAGCTACACGGAAGCCATGAACTCGATTCAAAGGCTGGAGGATATGCCGATCCATCGCCAAGAGGTTGAAGTGGATCATCTGACCTCCTTGCTGGATGACAGCGCGCGACAAATCACAAGTCGAAACGGCAAGACGTTCGACTCGTCCAGAACGGGGGATTCCCCAAAAATCATTGTCGATATCCATGTGGTGACGCAGATTTTTGAGAATGTCATGGCGAATGGAGTGCGTTATGCTTCCAGTCATGTAAGTATTCATTATAGCGTCGACAAGGGTGTCTTTTCCATAACCGTTACGGATGATGGGGCCGGATTTTCGGATGCCGCACTTCAAAAGGCCGTGCTTCCTTTTTACCGGGGAGAGGCGTGGGATGCGAATGAACACCATGGGCTGGGACTTTATATTTGCAAAGTGCTGTGCGACAAACATGAGGGGAGTCTGCATGTAGAGAACGAATCCGATGGCGGCGGAAAAGTAACGGCCCGTTTTTCTGCAGGGTTGATAAAAAGTTGAAAATGATGCATTAGTATTTCCTTATCATAGGGATAAGGAGTGCTGCAATGATCGCTGTGCAAAAGAAATTAGTCCTCTGCTTGAGCTGCTTGTCGATGGTATTTTCCATTTTTGCTATACCCGTTTCCGCTATCGAAGTTCGAAACGAGACTGAAATCCGCAAGGAAATTGATGACTACGTTCTAAAAAACATGAAAGCCAACAGTATTAAGGGCGCAACTCTTGCTATAGCCAATAAGGAAGAGATATTCTATGCGCAAGGTTACGGTGTAAGCTCCGATGGCCGCGCTATAAGAGGCAGTACCCCCTTTCCGATTGCTTCATTAAGTAAATCGTTTACAGCACTGGCTGTCCTGCAGATGGCGGAAGAAGGACTAATCGACCTTGATGCGCCGTATACTTCCTTTTTTCCAGACCTATCCCCTGAGGACGAACGCGTTCACGATATGACGGTTCGGCATTTGCTTAATCAGACAAGCGGTCTTACGGATAAAGTGAATCCCGACATGACAAGAGACCCGCAATATCAATCGTTGCAAGAGGTTAACAGATCGTTGAACACGGTAAAGCTCGCCCATGATCCCGGAGAAGCCTATGCGTACCACAATCCCAACTACCAGTATTTGGCGCTTCTTGTGGAGAAAGTCAGCGGACAGCGTTTCTCCGCTTATCTGAAACAGCATATATTCGATCCCTTGGGGATGAGCCACACCTTCAACGTCAGTACCACACGGCAAATCAACGAGAATCCCGCCATTCCGCAAGGGCATTATCTCTGGTTTGGTCATCCGATAAGAAAGGCGGAGCCCTCTTGGTTTATTGATGGTCCGGCCGGAATTGTTTCAACTGCAGAAGACATGGCAAAATGGATGCTTGCCCAATATCATGCCCGTCTTCTCGCTCCGGAGCTTATGGAGCAATACCATGCAGTTGGGCCACGCGGCCCGTATGGAATGGGGTGGCTTGCAGAGGAGGATGAACATGGGGGACGCACGATTTCCCATAGCGGAATTTTCTGGACGTATAAGGCGGAGGAAACGATCTATTTGGATCAGCAGTTTGGCATCGCGGTGATGTTCGACTCCGGGTTACATGCGTTTGTCAATTATTCCTCTTTTGTTGAAGGGATTTCACGGATTCTAAAAGGAGAGAAGGCTGAAACTTCTGTCTTGACCGGCAGACATATGGAGACGGCTATGGTGGTTCTGGTCATTGGAACGTCCCTTTGGGGAGCCTATTCGATCTTCCGTATCCAGAGGAGGAAGAAGGACATCACAACCGTGAAATTGATTATTTCATCGGTCGGGAGACTGCTCCCTGTGTTGATTCTTCTATTCCTGTCACCGCTAACTACTTTTATTGGCGCCGGGCGAGTCGTACCCTGGTTTGGACTATGGACCACCATGCCGTCTCTGATCGTATGGCTAGCTATACTGTCGCTGGTAAATATAACGAATCTGGCATTCCGTTACCGGTTGTATAACCGATCATGGAACAAGCTCAAAAGGCAGGAGCCATAGTTAAGGCCCCTGCAGATGATGCCTTTTGGGCGTCAGTGGGCGTAAGCCGTCTGTGCGGCGTTTCCTCCCAGCCAGAACTGTTTCAGAGGCACCATGGATTCCTCCGGCACGTAATATTTGAAGCAATTGTCGCTGATATCGCCGAGCAGCTGCCGGCGAATCGGATCGGCCGCTTCGAGCAGGGCAGGCGATGCCCGGTGGTAGTCGATCGGACGAATCCAGATCGGGCTGTAGCCGATAAACAGCTGGCGGCGCGTGAAGGACGAACGGTTATGCGAGCCGGCGTGCCACAAATTTTGCGGGAAAATGAACACGTCTCCCGGCTTGCCGCATACTTGCAGCTCGCCCTCCAGCGGCACGTTCACGTCGGTCTGCACCGGATGGAAATCGGGCTTCCGGTGGCTGCCGGGGATGATCTTCGTGTTGCCGCGATCCGGCTCCGACATGTCGCTCAGAATGTAGCAAATTTTCACGTAATACGGGGCGGTCAGTCCGCTGATCTGCGGAAACTTTGGATGGGGACCGTCTTGGTGCCAGTTGATGAAGCTGCTCGTCGCGGTCTTCTCGTCGTTCGGATTCGGCTTGCGCACGGTCAGATGGGAGATGTGCAGCTGAATGTTGTAGCCAAGCAGGTTGACGATCAGCGGCAGCAGCGACGGATGATCGATTAGCGACAAAATCGACGCGTCGCACTCGACGCTGTTGTATACGTTATAGGCGAGCGACTCCGGCTCTGCGGCGATGATCCGGTCGATGGCCGCGTTCAGCTCGGCGACCTTACCGTCGGACAACGCGCTGCGCAGCAGCAAGTAGCCGTCTTCCGCAAATTGCCGGCTCAGCGCCGGGACGTCCAAGTTCAAGTCGTTCATCGTACATTCCTCCTGATTTTACACGAGTAAAATTTTATTTAAAAAATGCGGAGGGCGTAAATCCAAAACCCTCCAGACGATGATTACATCTTCTATTTTACTCGTGTAAAACAAAAATGCAATAGTTATTTTCAGCTCGTTCCGGTATCCCGCGCTTGTCCCGTAGATTGCCTGACGACCAGCTCATGTTTCGCCATAAAGCCGGTTAAAGGCGTGCCCTCGTTCAGATGGCTCACGATCGCTTCGATGGCCGCATGGCCGATGTCCCTCCGGGGGTAATGGATGGTCGTCAAAGACGGCGACGTATGGTTGGCCATCAGGATGTCCTCGCTGGAAGCGACAGACAACTGCTCCGGCACCGACAAGCCCCGGTCCCGGCAGGCGGACAGCACGCCGATGGCCATCAGATCGTTAACGCAGACGATGGCGGTAAACGGCAGGTCGCGACTCGCCTCCAGGCGGGCGGACATCGTCTCGTAAGCCGATTCCAGCGTTCCGAAGGGGCCGCGCAGCAACCATTCGTCGCGAAATTCGATGCCGTATGCGAGCAGCGCCTCACGGAATTGACGGAAGCGGACCTCGTAATGCGTCTCCCTCAGGCGGGTGCCCATAAAGCCGATCCGCGTATGGCCGAGACTCAACAGATGCTCCGCAAGCGCGCGGTACGCCGCGAGCCAGTCGATATCCGCGTACGGAACGGAAGCGTGACGCAGCTCCGGCGTCATGATCGAGAAGAGGGGAACGCCGATGCCGGCGAAATGGTCGGCCGTTTCCGCCTTCAGGCTTTGGCCGAACAAAATAATCGCATCCGTGCGCCCCATAAAAATCGTCTTCAGGCTGTCTTCTTCCTGTCGGGCATAGGTTTGGAAAATAAGCGACTGCCCATGCCCGCGCGCCTTCTGCTCCAGCCCGAGACTGATCCCCGTCTCGAACGAGTTGCCGATATTATTGAACAGCACCCCGAACTGGTTCATTTTGCGTGTCTTCAGGCTGCGGGCCGTCAAGTTCGGATTGTACCCGAGCTCGCGGATCGACTGGAGCACCTTCTGCCGGGTCGCTTCCTTCACGACGGCTTTATTGTTGATGACATAAGACACGACCGCGACGGAAACGCCTGCGTGTCGGGCCACATCGTCTCTTGTAACCATGACCGATCTCCCTTGAATAGACGTACTTTCACGATATCGGGGCCGGCGTACAAAGTCAAGTACACAAAGCCTGGTTCCGCTCGCTACCCGAAAACAGGGGATACGTTTTCAAGAGCGATTGAGGAGCGAAGGATCGATGCGGCGGCGAACTTCCGCCATTTTTCCTCTTTTCCAAAAAATTGGGCGCACCCGCCCATGGGCGTTCACATAGCATATTTCCATAAGGCCAATACCCAAGACGAAGGGCGGGACCCCGAAAGTGACTTTGTATATCGATTATAAGTCTCCTTCCGTGCAGTTTTCTTACGATATGAACAACAATACGCTGTTCAAGAAGGATGCGCGCAATTACATCAACGTGCTTTCGATCGATCAGTTGAATACGCTGGACAGTACGTCCCTGCTCGACATTTACCTCAGCAAAAGCAATGTAGTCGAGCCGCATTACCATCAAAATGCCGCAGAGCTGGTCTACTGCATCTCGGGCGCGGCGGTCGTCTCGCTGATCAACCCGTTCACGAACGAGCTGCTGCACTTTCCGATCAAGCCGGGGCAGGTGGCCAACGTGCCGCAAGGATGGTGGCACTATGAGATGGCTTCGGTCGACGATACGCATCTGCTGGCCATCTTCAACGCGCCGACGCCCGAAGTCATTCTCGGCTCGGATCTGCTGCGGCTGACGCCTGCAAGCGTGCTGGCGCATACGTATTGTCTGAACGAGGCGGAAGTGAAGCAGACGCTGGCGCCGATCAAAAAATCGGTGTTCATCGGACCGCCTGCGGACTGCAAGCTGGTCGAGAACGCGACCATCGGCAATATGGCAGGCAAAAAAGCCGCTAAACCGAATTCCCAGGCGCGCGAATGGTTCGTGCCGGAATCGGAAGAGCCGGAGCAAACGGAGGCCTTTCAGACGCCCGAAGAGATTTACGCCGGAGCGTCGGCCGGCCAGCCTTATCCCGCCTACGGCTACGCCGGCGAAACGGAGCGTCAGCCGCAATACGTCCCTTACGGCGAAGACCCGTCGGCCGCGCAAAAGGCTTTTCAGGCATACACGAGCGCCTATCCCGCCTTTGCCCAATTACCTTATGCGCCGTATGGCAACGGGCCGTTCGCCCAGCCGCCGTCATACGCCCCCTTCCCCGGAGATCCGAATCGGCAGCCGTTCCCCGGCTTCGGCGCGGCCGAAGCGGCGACCCAGCCCTTCTTCGGCCAGCCTGTCGAGGAATGGACCCGGCAGACGGCGGCCGGTCAGCCCCAGGAGCCGTTCGCTCAGCCGGCCTATGCGCCCCAGCCTTGGCCGCCGGGATACGTTCCGTCCCAGCCGTACGCGTATTTCCGCTGAGACCGGCTTTCGGCCGCTGCCGTCCTGCTCGGCAAGACCGCTTTTCGTCGTTCGGACGAAGGCGGCTCTTGCCGTTTTGTTGCGCCTTTTTTTTGCCGGGAAACGAAAGGATAGTGCTGTCCGCACTGGCTCGCCGTCGGACAAGCGGATACAATGGAAGGCAGAAAAGGGAGGAGATGCCGCTTGCTCAAGGGACGTATCGAGCTGCTGTGCAAGAAGAAGCAGCTTTCGCGAAAGGAGCTTGTGGAAGGGCTAGTCACGCAGGCGCATTTCGCTAACATTTTGGCCGGGCGCTATCCGATTGCCGACGATCTGGCCGGACCGATCGCCGTCCGTCTGGGCGTAACCGCCTCGTACTTGACCGGCGTTGCGGCAGCGGACGAGTCTACGCTCGAGCGGGCGGAGCAGGTATTCCGGAAGCTGTCCGGGCCGACGGTGCCGGAGAGCGTCGTGGACGCGCTGGAGGATCGCGACGACGCGCTTGTCGTCGAGCTGACCACCTCGCTGATGAAAGCCGTCTATTACCAGCAGGCGAACGATCCAAGCGCTTACGACTATTTGCACCGCACCTATTTGAATCACTATTTGGAGAAAGTGGCAATCCCCGAAGCGGCCAACCTGCCTTTGCCTTTGAAAAAAGCGCTGTTGTTGTATAAGGTGCAGCATTTCCGCTCCAAAAACCGCTTCGCCGAAGCGCTGGACGACGCGTCCCGCCTGAGCGGGCTTGTGGAGACGGGAACGGACATCTGGCTTAACCTGCAGCATATTACGATGGAGGCCTGCATCCACCTGAAGCAGTTCGAACAGGCCAAACGCGTATTCGAGCAGACGATGCAGCAGATCGTCGACGACCGGCTGTTCCATCGGTTGTCCGGCCTCTATGTCGCTTACAGCGGCTATTGCTTCGCCATGGGCCTTGTGCAGGAAGCGCTGCGGGCGCTCTCGATGGCCGAGGCGAATCTCGTCTACGTAGAGCAGCCGGGCGACACGATGACGGCCATCATGAACAACCGGATCGTCATGCTGACGATGACGGGGGAAATCGACCGGGCTCTGGACGAAATCGTCCGCTTCGAGGAGCTGATCGCCCGGGAGCCGGAGGAAACAAGGCTGCTGATGGAGCCGGTTGTCGTTATTTACCGGTGCGAGGCGGCGTTGGCGCAAAACAACGGTCCCCTGCTGGCCGAAGGCGTCGAGCGCCTGCGGAAGTGCTGCTTCGGGGAGGACCAGCGGATGGCGCTCTCCTTCTACGAAAGCCGGCAGGCGTTGGCGCAGGGAGACACGGAGACGTTCTGGGCGCAGTCGATGACGTGCTTGCCGTACTTCGAATCGACCGGCCACGCGCTGCGGCTGGAGCAGCTGTACGAATCGCTGGCCGTCGTAGCGGAAGAAGGGCGGCGGTACAAGGAAGCGGCGCTGTATTACCGCAAGCTGACGTATTTGCTGCGCAGTCGCAACGGGGGCGGAACGGGCAGCCCGGGCTGAACGTGCAAAAAAACGGCTGTCCTGGGCCGTTTCCGGCAGGCGAAAGCGGCGTTTTATTTGCGAAAATACCGGTCATTCCCAAAAAAAAGATGCCCGAGGGGTACTCGAAACCGCTTTACCGCCGCATTGTTTGTATCCGGCCGAACCTATTGTCCGGCCGATCGCCGATCGTTTACACTTGAACTATACCGGGATCGTATTTTTACGGAGAGGCGTGAAGATCGTATGGGATGGTTCGGAAAAAGCAAAGATCCGCAGGCTGCGCTGGAAAAAGCCGATAAAATGATGAATAAAGGTTTGACGGGACTGTTCATGAAAGGAACGGTTTCGAAGGAGCATCGCGAGCTGATCAACCAGAGCCTCGATTCCGCCAAGCAGGCCCAATTGGCGGCCAGCGGCGCCGTTCCGCATGCCGCGACCGGGATTGTCGTCACCGTAACGGATACGGGGAAGCTGATCAATTTCGATCCCGTCGTCACGCTTGTGCTCGACGTGACGGACGAGGGCGGCAATACGGCCCGGCAATCGCTCGAGACGCTGGTCTCGAAAATTCAAATTCCGCGTCAGGGGGACCGGGTCGCGCTAGGCCGCCATCCGGCCAATCCGTCGGAATGGCTGTATATGGGCTTGCTGACGGTTTAATGGGCGAGCCTAAAGCGAATACCGGTCGAGCACGGACCGCTCGGCATACAGGCAGCGCCAATAGCCTCCGGAACCACAGAGAATTGTGGGCCGGAGGCTTATTGATGCTGCCGGTATTCCGTCAAGAGAAAAATATTTTGTAAAGTTATTTTGTAAAATGATCAGGTTGTGATAATATAAGCTTACTCTAATACCCAAAAAAGGATCTGTGAAGAAATGGCAGGAAACAATACGAAGATATTAAAGCAAGCCAATACGTACCTGGTTTTGAATAGCATCATTTCCGCAGAATCGATTACGATCGAGGATGTGGTTAAAAAAACCAAATTAAGCAGGCCCACGATCGTAAATATCGTCAAAGAGCTGACGGAGAAAAATATCGTCTTCAAGTCGGGTTACGCCGAGTATACCGGAGGCCGTCTGCCGACTCTACTGTCGCTGAACGCCAACTCCTACTATACGATCGGCATCGATTTCGAGTTTCCGCCTATCCGAATGGCGATTTCCAATTTGAAAGGGGAAGTCGTCCATAAGCGGGGCATCACGGTGGAACGGCATTTTTCCCGAAATCAGATTATTGAGCTGATGTTTCAAGAGCTGGACGGGATGATCGCAGAATCGGGCATCGCCAAAGAACAATTTATCGGCATCGGCATCGGCATGCTCGGCTATTTGAAGGCCAATCAAGGAATTTCCGTTGAAATTATCCGGATTCCGGATTGGAAGGACGTCGATTTCAAGCAATTGATCAAAGAACGGTTCGGACTGCCGGTATACGTGCAGAACGACATTCATATGATGGCGCTGGCCGAGAAGCGGTTGTTCCTGCCCGACCTGGAGGAGGATTTCGCCTACGTCGGCATTCGTCCGGGCATCCGCTCGGGGATCGGTCTCGCGATGCAGATCAACGGCTCCTTCTACGGCGGAGTCAACGGCAACGCGCATTTGCTCGGCCATATGACCATCGATGTCAACGGCGAACCGTGCACTTGCGGCAGCCGGGGATGCCTTGAGCTGATCGCCGGGGAACCGAACGTCATCAAACGGTATAAAGCGCTGATAGGCGACGGGGAAGACCTGGAGCATATACGCGGCATCCGGGACATCTATGCCCGATCGCTGGCCGGCGAGCAGACGGCGACGGACGTGCTGGACGAGGTCGGCAACTATATGGGGATCGGCATCGCCAACGTGGTGAAGCTGTTCGGCTTGACGACGGTTGTCATCGGCGGTCCGGACAGCGAGCTGTATACGAACCTGATTCGCGATCATTTGAAGAAAAACATCTTTAAGCATATGTCGGGCGAGATGAACCTCATCGTCGGCAGACTCGAGCAGGATCTTTATCCGCTGGGGAGCTGTTTTCTGGTGATCGATCAGTTTTTCAAAGAACCGACTTTGAACTTATAAGCTTCGAGTAAAACCGTTCTTTTCGGACATAATAGCCTTGTTAACGCTTGTTGCGGAAACAAAGGCTATTTTTAAAATCTATTTTGTTAAATACTTTTATAAAATATATTGACTCATTCTCGGGTTTCTTTTATAGTAATAAGTACTTACTGAAATAATGACTAGAAGGGGACAAGGTGAATGGAATTAAGACAAGGAAATCGCTTTCGCAACTACACCTTGAATGTCGTCACGGCCGTCATCGTCATTGGAAGCTTGCTTCCGTTGATCTGGTTGTTTTTAACGTCCATCAAGCCGCAGGTCATCGCTTTTTCGCTGCCGCCGAAGTGGATATTCACGCCGACATTTAAGAACTTTGTAAGCGTTTTTACCGACGCTGCATTTATGAAAAGCTATTATAACAGCGTCGTCGTCAGTGTGATGACCACAGCTATCTCGTTGTACTTCGGCGTTTTGTCCGGATACTCGCTGGCTCGCTCCAAATCGATGGCCGGCAAAGTTATGGGACTATGGATCATTCTCGTTCGCATGGCTTCACCGATTATGTTTATCCTGCCGCTCTACATTATGCTTCGCACGGTCGGCGCATTGGATTCGTATTTGGGCTTAGCCTTGACGTATCTGCTGATAACGCTTCCCTTCGTCACCTGGATGATGTCGAGCTTTTTTAAAGGCATCCCGGAGGAAATCGAAGAGGCGGCCTTGCTTGACGGATGCGGAAGAGTCAAGGTGCTGACGAAGATCAACTTGCCGCTTGTGCTTCCCGGTATCGCAACCTGTGCGATCTTCACCTTTATCAACTCCTGGAACGAATTTTTGTACGCGCTGATCATCTCCGGCAGAGGAACGCGAACCGCTCCGGTTATGGTGCAAGGCTTCATCACGTTCGAAGGCATCAACTGGGGCGAGCTGGCCGCCGTCGGGGTATTCGTCACCTTGCCCGTACTCGTCGTCTCCTTCATCTTCCAGAAAGGTCTCGTCAAAGGACTTACCGGCGGCGCGGTTAAATAACAAAGCGTATCCGCTCGGCAAAGTTCCTCATTCGGGGAGGTGGTGCGGGAGGCAAGCGGTTTTCGCGGCGGTTGTGGATTGACGAATAGCGGTTTCTAGCAGCAGCTAAAAATGGGGAGGTTGCACACACATGAAAAAATGGAAAGCATCGGCGATATTGTTGTCAGCTATTTCGATCGTTGCGGCGGGTTGCAGCAACGGAAGCACGAATCAGGCAGATCCGGCACCGGGGGCGGGAAAATCAGACAAGCCTTACGCGGGTCAAAGCATCAACGTACTTATATTGAAAACGCCTGCTTGGGACGCTCTCGTGTCCAAAACGTCGGAGTTCGAACAAAAAACCGGCATCAAGGTCAACTTCGACTCCTTGCCCGAAAAATCGTATTTCCAAAAGCTCGAGATTTCGCTGTCGAACAAAACGGGCGAATACGATGTCGTGTGGGGCAACAACAAGAGCTTGCCTTCGATGATTTCCGGCGGCTGGGTCGAACCGATCAACAGCTACCTCGACGATCCGGCGAAGACGGACAAGTCTTTCGACTACGGCGACTTTATTCCGAAGCTGGCCAAAAACTTGTCCCAGGAAGGCAAAATTTACGGACTGCCAGGCAATGGCGAAGCGAACATTTTGTACTACAACAAAAACATGTTCAAGGAAGCCGGCCTGACGACTCCGCCCAAGAACCTCACCGAGCTGAAGGAATACGCCGCGAAGCTGACCAAGAAGGACAAGGACCAAGCGGGTATCGTCGTTCGGGCTACCAGAGAGGGCAACGCGAACAGCTTCTCCTGGATCATGGTTTGGAAAATGCTCGGCGGCAACTGGCTTGCGCAAGCCGAAGCGCCTTATGCCGTACTCGACAAGAAGGAAGCGATCGACGCAACGAATACGTGGATCGATCTGGTCAACAACTACGCGCCTAAGGGCATCCATAGCTATGGCTTCAACGAATCTCTGCTCGCGTTCCAGCAAGGCAAAGCGGCGATGATGATCGATGTCAATACGTTTATGCCAGAGGTAGAAAACAAGGAAAAATCGACCGTGGCCGGCAATGTCGGATACAGCGTGCTGGAAGGTACGGGCGACGAGTATACGGTTGGACCGACTTGGGGGATTTTCCTGCCTAAGGATACGAAGAAGAAGGACGTTTCTTGGGAATTTATGAAATGGGCGACGAGCAAGGAAGTTATGCAGGATATGGCCGACAAGAAGATTCGTTCCGACGCGACGCGCACATCGGTTCTGGACTCCGAGATGTTCAAGAAAAACTTCAACGCCGAGTGGGCCGAAGCGAACAAGGTAGCGCTTAACCACGCGGACTTCGGCTACACGCCGCTCATTCCGGAAGGCAACGAAATCCGCGACGCCTTGTCCGTAGCCATCGCGAAAGCGGCAACCGGCCAAGCCTCGACGGAAGCGGCTTTGAAAGAAGCGAACGATCGCATCAAGAAGATTACCGGCAAAAAGTAAGGTTGATATTTTCGCACGGGGGGAAGGCTTGCCCTTCCCTCATCTTTGAAGGAGGTACCTCATGGCAAACCCGACGCAGCTCCCTCGGTCCAAGAAGTGGGGCGGCAATCAGTCGCGAGACGGCATGGTCTTGCTGCTGCTGATTGCCCCTGCCTTCATCATCTTGCTTGTGCTCAGCATGGGGCCGCTCTTGCATAGTCTTTACACGGGCATGTTCGATTGGAATATGTCCAAGCCTACCAAAACGTTCGTAGGCTTCGGAAACTACAAGGAAATTTTGCAGGACACGTTTTTCTGGAATGCGCTGCTCAACACGCTGTATCAGGTGGTCGGCACGGTCGGCATTCAGCTGCTGGTGGGGCTCGTCATCGCGCTGCTGCTGAACCGCACGTTCAAGGGCGTGAAGGTGCTGCGCTCGCTGTACCTGCTGCCGATGATGACCACGCCGATCGTAGTCGGCCTCGTCTGGCGGATGCTGTTCAATCCCGAGCTCGGAATGATCAACTACTACCTGGGCAAGATCGGCATAACCGGTCCGAACTGGCTCGGCGATCCGGGCTGGGCGATGCCGTCGATTATATTGTCGGACGTGTGGCTGTCCACGCCGTTCCTGACGATGATTTTGCTGGCCGGCCTGCAGACGCTGCCAGCCGATCCGTACGAGTCGGCTGAGCTGGACGGCGCGAACCGGTTCCAGATGTTCTGGTACGTCACGCTGCCATTGCTGAAGCCTTACATCTACATGGCTCTCTTGTTCCGGATGATGGACGCCATCAAACGGTTCGATACGATCTACATCATGACGGGCGGCGGCCCCGGCAACAAGACAGAGACGCTTAATATTTACATTTATCACCAAGCTTTTGAATTTTTGAAAACCGGTTACGCGGCGGCGCTATCCAATGTCATGCTGGTGATTATTTTGTTGGTTAGCGTTTATTTCTTGCGTCAGATTCAGAAGTCTTAACTACAAACAAAAACAAACAAGAGGATGGAGATTCCGATGAAGAAACCATGGGTACAAATTGCGATTGACACGTTGAACGCCGAGAAAGCGCAGCAATACACAGGGATCGCCCTGAAGGCGGGCGCGGACTGGATCGAAGCGGGCACTCCCCTTCTTTATTATGAAGGAATCGGCGTGATCGAGAAGATGGTGAAGTTCAGCGGCGACGTGCCTGTCGTTGCCGATTTCAAAGCCCAGGACGGCGTCTACAAATATTTCGCGGAAGCGGCGAGACAAGGCGCCAAAGTCGCGACGGTTCTGGCCCAAATGAACGAAGGAAGCATCAAGGAAGCGGTAAGAGCCGGTAAAGAGCACGGCATCCAAGTATGCGCCGACCTGTTCTCCGTTCCTCCGGAGGAGCTTGCGCAGAAAGCCAAAGCGATGGAAGCCCTTGGCGTGGACTACTTGCTCAAGCATCTTGGCATGGACGAGACGAAATATTACCCGGAACGCAAATGCTCCGACTACGTGAAAGAAATCGTCGAAGCCGTCTCCATCCCGGTCGGGGTATCCACATTCGGAATCGAGGACGCCTTGGAGTCTCTTGCCGCAGGAGCTTCCTTTATTGTACAGGGAGAACCGATTCTTAGTTCGGAGAATGCATTGGAGAAGCTCACGGCATTTATTGCCGCCGTTAAAGCCACCGCCAATTAACTATATATACAACAGAGGAGAATGACACCTATGAAAGCAGCAGTGATTCGCGCACCTTATCGTTTCAACATTGAAGATCATCCGGTTCCGCAGCCCGGACCAGGGGAAGTGCTGATCCGCATCCATGCGGTCGGCATTTGCGGCTCGGACGTTCACGGGATGGAAGCCGATGGGGGACAACGCCGTCAACCGGGGCTGATTATGGGTCATGAGTCTGCGGGTCAGATCGAAGCCGTCGGTCCTAACGTGACGGATTGGAAGGCGGGCGACCGCGTAGCCATCGATCCCCAGTTGTCTTGCGGGTATTGCTACGCTTGCGAAAGAGGCTGGAAAAACCTTTGCGAGAACGGCGTTACGATCGGTTCTTCCCGTAAGCATCTGACGCACGGAGCGATGCGCGAATATATTACGGTGCCTACCCGGCAAATTTACAAGCTTCCCGACAACGTCAGCTTCGATGAAGGCGCGACGCTGGACTTCGTCGGCAATGCGGTGCACGTGCTGAACCGTTCGAACAGCAAGCTCGGCGACACCTTCGTCATTATCGGAACAGGCGCGATTGGCCTGATTGCCGTGCAATTGGCCAAGCTGAGAGGCGCAGGCAAAATTATCGCGGTCGACACGTCCGATTCCAAGCTTGCGCTGGCGGCCCGATTCGGGGCGGACCGGACGATCAACCCGATCAAGGAAGATGCGATCGCGGTGATCAAGGAAGAAACGGGCGGCTATGGCGCCGATATCGTGCTGGAGATGGTCGGTCTGCCGGCTACGTACGACACGGCGGTACGCGCGGCCAAAATGCAAGGTACGGTTATGGCTCTCGGCTTTGCCGCCGACCAGGTGACGATTCCGATTCAACCGCTGCTCTTCAGCGAGGTTACGATCGTAGGCTGCACCGGCTTTTCCTTCGAAGGACCTACCGTGCTGAACATGATCGCCGACGGCCGGATCGACGTCAAACCTTTGATTACTCACGAATTCCCGCTGGATCAAATCGAAAGCGGCTTTGAAGTGCTGCTCGATAAAAAGGCGGACGCGATTAAAGTAATCATTCATCCATAATTCAAATTGATAGAGGTGAGAGAGATGGGGCAACAGATAGAGACGAAGACGGAAGCAATCCAAACCTTGAACAATTTCATAAACGGGCAATGGGTGCCCGCCTCGGAGGCAGCCGAGACCGAAGCGGTCTACCAGCCTGCGAACGGAAGCATCCTGGCTTACGTGCCGCTCTCGACCAAGGAGGACGTGGATACGGCAGTGAACGCCGCATCCGCCGCTTTCTTGACCTGGAGCCAGACGCCGGTGCCGAAACGGGCGAGAGTGCTGTTCCGCTACCAGCAGCTGCTAGTGGAGCATTGGGAGGAACTGGCCCGTCTGATCACGACCGAGAACGGCAAAAACTACGAGGAAGCTTACGGGGAAGTGCTGCGCGGCATCGAATGCGTCGAATTTGCCGCAGGCGCGCCTTCGCTCATGATGGGCAAGCAGCTTCCGGATATTGCGAGCCGCATGGAATCGGGCATGTACCGTTACCCGATCGGCGTGATCGGCGGCATTACGCCGTTCAACTTCCCGATGATGGTGCCTTGCTGGATGTTCCCGCTTGCGATCGCCTGCGGCAATACGTTCGTGTTGAAGCCTTCGGAAAGAACGCCGCTGCTCGCCAACCGGTTGGCCGAGCTGTTGAAGGAAGCCGGATTGCCGGACGGCGTATTCAATATCGTCCATGGCGCGCGCGACGTCGTCAACGGCTTGCTGAACCATCCGGACATCCGGGCGATTTCCTTCGTCGGTTCGCAGCCTGTCGCCGAATATGTGCATAAAACCGCCTCGGCCAACGGCAAACGCGTCCAAGCGCTGGCCGGAGCCAAAAACCACAGCATCGTCATGCCTGACGCCGATCTGGAGCTGGCGGTTCGGCAAATCGTCAATGCCTCCTTCGGTTCGGCAGGCGAGCGCTGCATGGCTTGCTCCGTTGTCGTCGCGGTAGGCGACGTTGCCGATCGGCTGATCGAGGAAATCAAGACGGCGAGCGACCGCATCCGCATCGGCGACGGTCTGGAGCCGGACGTATTCCTCGGTCCGCTGATCCGCGGATCGCACAAGGAACGCGCGCTCGGCTACATCGAGAGCGGAGTGGAAGAAGGCGCGAGCTTGATCCGGGACGGCCGCAGCGATCCGCAAACGGCGGAGAGCGGCTACTTCCTCGGCCCGACGATTTTCGACCATGTGCAGACGAATATGAAGATCTGGCGCGACGAGATTTTCGCTCCGGTGCTGTCCATCATGCGCGTCGAGTCGCTGGATGAAGCGATCGAAGTGATGAACCGCTCCGATTTCGCCAACGGAGCCTGCATTTATACGCAAAACGGCAGCCATGTCCGGCAATTCAGAGAGCGCGTGGACGCCGGGATGCTTGG
The DNA here is from genome assembly GCF_039536325.1 of Paenibacillus hodogayensis. Taxonomy (NCBI): domain Bacteria; kingdom Bacillati; phylum Bacillota; class Bacilli; order Caryophanales; family Paenibacillaceae; genus Paenibacillus; species Paenibacillus hodogayensis. The sequence goes on along the minus strand of NZ_BAAAYO010000001.1, from coordinate 974,255 downwards.
CGTGAACGTAGGCGTGCCTGCGCCGATGGCCTTCTTCCCGTTCTCCGGCTGGAAAAATTCCTTCTACGGGGATTTGCATGCCAACGGCACGGACGGCGTGGAATTTTATACGCGCAAAAAGATGGTTACCGCAAGATGGTAAAAACGTCACTCTTTCTTAACTCCAAATTACCTCTAGGTGGTATCGCGCTATGAACATGAAAGCATTGGTGCAGTATGAAAAAGGTAGCAAGAAAGTACGTATCGAGGAAATTCCGGTCCCGAACGAACTCGGACCGAAAGATATTCTGATGCAAGTCCAGGCGGTCGGCGTCTGCGGAAGCGACCTGCACATTTATCACGGCACCAACGGCTTCTACGTCAAGGATCGTCTCGTGCTGGGCCATGAATATTCGGGCTTCGTCGTCGACGTCGGTCCCGAAGTCAAGCTGTTCAAGAAGGGCGACCGCATCGTCAGCGAAACGCCCATCTACGTATGCGATGCCTGCGTCTACTGCCGCTCGGGGCAATTCGATCTTTGCCCCCGCCGGCTGGCGTTCGGCGCTACGGCCGACGGCGGCATGGCGCAATACGTCAAAACCCGCGAAGGCATCTGCCACCATGTGCCGGATAGCATCTCTTACGAAAAAGCGGCCTTGACCGAACCGGCCAGCGTGGCGTACAATGCGGTTGCCCACCATTCGCGGATTCAGCCCGGCGACCATGTCGTCGTCATCGGCCCGGGTCCGATCGGCCTGATGTGTCTGCAAGTTGCCAAACTGTCCTCGCCCGGCCATCTGACCATTGTCGGCACGAAGCGGGACAGCAAGCGTCTGGAGCTGGCCCGTCAGTTCGGAGCGGATGAGGTCATTATCGTGGAGGAAGAGGATGCGGTAGCCAAGGTCATGTCGGTAGGCGACGGCTTCGGCGCCGATCTGGTCGTGGATTGCGTCGGCATCAGCGCCACGTTGCAGCAAAGCCTAGAGATGGTCCGCCACGGCGGGCAGATTACGAAGGTCGGCTGGGGACCGGCTCCGGTGGGCTTCTCGCTGGACCCGCTCATTCAGAAGGCGGCTACGCTGCAAGGCTCGTTCAGCCATAAGTATTATCAATGGGAGAACGTCCTGAAGCTGATGGACCGGAATCAGATCGATCCGATGCCGATGACGAAAGTGTACCACATGGACGACTGGCAAGAAGCATTCGACGAGATGCACGCCCTGAACCATGCCAAATCGGTCCTATTGCCGAACGGATAAGAAGGGCGCAGCCTCTGGAGGAGGAGAACCGTTTGAAGCAGCGTTTCGAAGAGAAAAATGAGCGGATTCGTCAACGTTTCCAGGAGTGGAGGAAGCAGAACCCTCAGGCGGAAACGAGCCTGAACTTGTCCTGGAGCAACTGGGGCTTCGGCATTGAGCCGCTGGAAACGTCCATCAAGAGGCTGCATCAGGCAGGCCTGTCCTATATCGAGCTGCACGGCAACCATTATGGTCCCGATCTCGGGTACCGGCCGCAGGAAGTATTGAAGCTGCTGAAAGCCTACGAGATGCAAGTATCGGGGATTTGCGGCATGTATTCGAGCGATAGCGACTTCTCCAGCAACCGCGCCATTCACAGACAAGCCGCGATCGACTACACGAAGCGCACGCTGGAATTCGCCGCCGCGGTCGGCGCCGAATATATGCTCGTCGTGCCCAGCGCGGTAGGACGTCCGGACAAGTACGACGACACGGAATTCGAGCGCAGCGTCGAGGCGCTCGGGCTTGTGGCGGATCTGTTCACGGAATATGGTATCAAGGGTGCCATTGAACCGATCCGCTCCGCAGAAGTCAGTCTCGTGCGCACTGTCGGAGATGCGCAGCGCTACATCGCCGCGCTCAACCATCCGGGTATCGCTCATATCAATGGCGACGTGTACCATATGCAGTCGGAAGAAGCGCACATCGGCGAAGCCATTCTCGAAGCGGGCGATCAACTGGTCAACCTGCACTTGGCGGACAGCAACCGCGGCGCTATGGGCCACGGCTCAATGGATGTGGACGCCATCATTATGAGTTTGCACCTGATCGGTTTCGGCGGGGAGCGCAAATACGCGACCTTCGAGCCGCTCGGTCCCGGCGGCGCTCCTTATCCGGCCATGTACGGCAAGCCCGATCCGCAGACGCTGGACCGGCTCGTACAGGATTCGGTCCGGTATTTCCGGGAAAGAGAAGCCGTCCTTATGCAAAGTCTTTGATCTTTCAGCAAGAATAGCCGCCATGAGCGGCCGCGCCGGATGATCCGGCAGCGGTCGTGCTCATGGCGGCTATTTGTCGTCGGCTGGCTGCGGGCTACCCCCGCTTCACAGCTTCACTCCGGAGCGCGCAGCAGCCGCATGCCGTTGGCGATAACGATGAGCGAGCTGCCGGTGTCGGCCAGCACGGCCAGCCATAGCGAGGAATGGCCGAGGGCGATCAGGATGAGGAAGACGGCTTTGACGAGCAGCGAGAAGGCGATGTTCTGCTTGATGACGCGGAGCGCCTTTCGGCTAAGACGGATCGCGGTCGGCAGCTTGCCGAGGTCGTCTCCCATCAGCGCGACGTCGGCCGTCTCCAGCGCGGTATCGGCGCCGGCCGCTCCCATGGCGATACCGACCGTGGCGGAGGCGAGCGCCGGCGTATCGTTCACGCCGTCTCCGACCATCGCCACCCCGCCGTGACGTTCCAGCAACTCGCGGATGGCGGTCACCTTATCCTGCGGCAGCAGCTCGGCGCGATAATCGATGCCTCCGAGCCGCTCGGCTACGCTGCGCGCCGTGCCGGCGTTGTCGCCGGTCAGCATAACCATCGTGCCGATCCCGCTCTCGCGCAGCTTGCGCAGCGTATCGGCGCTGTCCGTCCGCACCGTGTCCGCTACCGTCAGCAAGCCTTCGATCCGTCCCTCCGAGGCGAGCAGCATTACGGTCTGGCCGGCTTCCTGCTGCGGGACGATCCGGTCGTCGGCGTAGTCGGCCGGAAGTCCGAGCTCCTGGCGAACCCAGCGCGGACTGCCGATGCGGAACGCCGCTCCGTCGACCATGGCGATGGCTCCGCCCCCGGGCACGGATTGAAATTCGCCGCTTGCCGGCACTACCAATCCGTCCTCCTCGGCCTTCTGCACGATGGCCTTCGCCAGAGGATGCTCGGAATACCGCTCTACCGCTGCGGCCAGCGCCAGCAGCTCATCCGGCGAACGATCGCCGTGAAGCGGGACGACGCCGGTAACCCGGGGCTTGCCTTCGGTGAGCGTACCGGTCTTGTCGAAGGCGACCGCGGTAATCGCCCCGAGCCGCTCCAGATGAGCCCCGCCTTTGATCAGGATGCCGGTGCGGGCCGCTCGGCCGATCGCGGAGACGATCGTAACCGGCGTGGAGATGACCAGCGCGCACGGACAGGAGACGACGAGCATCATCAGCGCTTTGTAAAACCATTCGGAGAACGCTCCGTCGAACAGCAGCGGAGGGATGACCGCGATACCGGCGGCGATAACGATCACGGCAGGCGTGTACACCGCTGCGAACCGGTCGACAAACCGCTGGGACGGCGCCTTCTGCGCCTGCGCCTCCTCGACCATATGCACGATGCGGGCCAGCGTATTGTCGCTGGCGAGCTTCGTCACGCGCACGTCTAGCGCGCCGTATTCGTTGATCGTGCCTGCGAAGACGTCGTCTCCGGCGTTTTTCTCCACGGGAAGAGATTCTCCGGTAATCGGCGCTTCGTTGACCGCCGATCGTCCGGCGACGATCGTGCCGTCCATGGCCAGCTTTTCCCCTGGCCGCACGAGCATTATATCGCCAACCCGGATGTCGTCCACCGGCACCGTCACCTCCGTGCCGTCCCGGCGCAGGCGTGCTTCGCGAGGGGCCAGCTCCATCAGGCCGCGAATCGAGCGCCGCGTCCGGTCCATCGTGAGCGCCTCCAGCGTCTCCCCGAGCGAGAACAGCGTGACGACCGCGGCCCCTTCGGCCCACTCCCCGATCGCCGCCGCGCCGACCGCTGCGATCGTCATCAGCAGATCCATGCCGATCGTGCCGGATTTCAGGCCGTACAGGCCGCTTTTCGCGATCCGATAGCCGCCAGCCGCGATGGCTGCCCCGTACAGAACGGTGGGCAGCAGCTCCGGCCCTGCGCCAAGGAGCGACAGCAGCCAGCCAGCGGCGAACAGCAGACCGGAAGCGGCCGTGCCGGCCGCTTTGCGGTTGCGGCGCCAGAACGAGACTTCCGGCGGCGCGGCGGAGTCCGTTCGGCCGGTTTGCGCATAAGCTGAATAGCCGGCCTGTTCCACCGTTTTGACGATCGAATCGATCGTGCCGGCAGCGCTGTGCTCGACCGTCATTTTGGCCGCGCCGAAATTGACGTTGACCCGAGCGACGTCGCGGATCGCGCCGACGCGCTTCTCCAGCCCGCGGGCGCAGTCCGCGCAATCCATCCCGCCGATGCGGAAGACGCTGATCGTGCCGGCGGCTCCGGCGAAGCCGATCGATCCCGCCGCCGCTCCGAACAGTCCGCCGGCAGCAGCCGTCTCTGATTCGGAGGAGGAGCGGTCGTCGCTTCCGTGAGAACAGCAGCTGCACGAAGGGGGGCTGAGAACCGGCTGATCGTCGGGCTCGGGCCCGCTTGGACCGCCGCAGCAAGCGTCTCCGTGTGAGTGCGAATGATCGTGACCGTGCTTGTGATCATGGTTGTGGTCATGCTCATGTGAATGATTATGGTCGTGTTTGTGATTGTGGTTGTGAGAATGATCATGTCCGTGCGAATGATCATGGCTGTGAGAATGATCATGATGGTGCGAGTCGCTATGCGGACCGGTTTGTTTTATTTTTTTGCCCGGGTTGTGAGTCATGAAGATGTCCTCCAATACATGATTACATATTCATATGTCTTCTTCATCATATTCCCAGGATGTCGTTTTTGTCAATAAATATATGAGCAGTTATTCATATTTGAATCGCCCTTTTTTGCATGCCAAACAAAACCTCCGCAGCCGCTTTTTGGAACGGCATTGGAGGTTTTTACGTTTCCCCGAGAGGGGCTATTCTATTCATGCTTCAAGTGCTGCAGCGTCTGCACGAAAATTTGTTCGATATGGCTGTCGTCCAGCGAATAGTAGACCGTCTTGCCGGCTTTGCGGCGCTTGACGATCCGCAGGTTGCGCAAATATCGCAGCTGGTGGGACACGGCCGACTGACCCATATCGAGCGCGGCGGACAAATCGTGAACGCACAGCTCCTGCTGCTGGAGCAGCGCATGGATGAGCCGAACCCGCGTCGGGTCGCCCAACGCTTTGAACAGCTCGGCCAGCTCGCTCGCCGTCTGCTCGGGGATCATGGCCGTTTTGACGGCGACCGCGTCCGTAGTGCCCGCGCACGTTTCGTCGCATTGCTCTTGTACCGTTTTGTCCATGCCGACACCGCCTCTGCTCCCGTGTTGCCCCTATTATATAGGAACCTCCGGCCTGCGTCCACCTGATGCAATCAACGTACCATAACCGGCAGGCTTGGCCAATCGACGGCTGGTTGAGCGCAGGACTGCCCGGCACGGACTGGGCGATTCAACCGGCGGTTGAGCGGACAATGCTCGTTGCCCGGACTGTTTCGTTCGCGCCGTTTTCGGTCAAGACGAGGGGACGAAGCGGATCTCTCAGGTGCGGGCATCGGCGGCGGCAAATTGCAGCAGCCGGCTCCCTTCGTCGCGCAGCTCTGCGGCGTCAACCACGGTGAGCGGCCCGAACGGCTCGACGATCAGCGTCGCATGGCCGCGCTGCCGCTCGATTCTCCACAGCCCGGCTACGAATCCGTCGACGAGAATAACGGAACGGATGATGCCGTTCTCGGTAAACACTTGCCGTTTATGCTCCTCCGTCATGATCCGGGTCCGGTCGGCGTAGGACAGCAGCATGTTGTCGAATTCGCCCAAGAAGCGCGCGGACACGGGCGTATCGGCGCCGGGCCGCGGCGCGTCCGGCAAGTCGAACAGTTCGGTACCGCTTTCGTCGCGAAAGGCAAGGAGGCGAGGGCGAAGCCGCTCCATCGTATCGCCGAGCCGGGTAAGGCCGGACCATACTTGCGCATCCTTGACGGAGGCGGGACCGAAGGCGCCCAAATAACGCAGGACCAGCTCGTCCAGCGCGTCCTGCGAGGGAGGAGCTGGATCGGCCCCCAGCCACGCTTCGGCCGACGTATGGGCCGCTTGTCCGCTCGCTCCCCATATGCCGCGCGGCGGCACTTGAACGAGCGGAACGAGACAACGGACGGCGATAGCCAGAGCGGCCGGGTCGCGTTCCGGCCACTCCGCTGCCAGCCTCTTGCCGAGCTCGCTGAAGGTAAGCGGCTGCTCCTCCAAGAGGGCGCGTCCCGCCGCCGCAACGGCGTCCAGATCCAGCCCGGCCAGCCGTTTGCCGTAGTTGCTCTGCAAGCCGCGAAGCTGCACGGGCGCCAACGTCGAGCGCAGCTTCAGGCAATCGTCCGCCGTAACCAGATGGATCGTCGAACGCATCAGCGCGATGCGCACCGCCTGGCGTTCCAGGATCAGACGGGATAATTGCTCGTGGCGAAAATCGTGCAGACGGGCCCATAAAGCGATATAAGGCGGATTGGGCGCTTGGGCCTGCAGGCCGGCCAAATGCTCCAACGCTTCGGCGGCCGTTTTATCGGAGCGCTCCAGCAGCAGCTGCCGGACGAGCAGGGCGCGATTGAGCGCACGTCGATCGAGCATGAGTCAAGTCCTCCGGATTGCGGTCGTATTTGGCAATAGGTGCGGCGTACGTCTTAGACGGTCATGGTATTAAAAAAGGAAAGGGTCGCCGGTTCGATCCCAGGGACAGTCAGCCTGCTCCGCTGCGTTTCTTTGCCGCCAAGCGGCTCCGCAAGGCGAAAGGCGCATACAGCAGTGAGAACATCGCCAGGGCGACGGCCTCCATGGACAGCAAATACCACGGATACGGTCCGAGGAAGTCAAGGAGCGACGCGGTTTCGGGCTTGCGGGAGACGAACATATAGTTGCCGCCGGTTGCGCCATTGATCAGGAATATAAGCACGAGCGCCGAGTTCAGCAGGCCGAACGTAATCCATACGTTTCGCCAGGCCGGCTGCAGCCGTTCTACCCACACCATGTACAGAATGGACAAAATGATTGCGGCATGGGCGGCAAAAAATTCGATAAACCGGAAATGAGGGAAGTCGTAGCCGAGCACCGGCGTCAGCAGCGCTTGAGCAGCGCCTCCGATGCCGATGAAGTACACGATGCGGAACAGCCGGGCGCTCCGGAATAGCAGCATGAAGACGCATAAGTAGAGGGAGATGCTGCACAGCTCGAACGGCAGCGTGTCTTTAGGATCGTACACGCCCTCCGCGACGTACCAGACATTTAGCGTTAGCTCGCATATCGTCAATACGGCAGCCAGCGTATACCGGACGATCCGGCTTCTTCGTTCCGTCCGCATCCAGCGGCGTCCTGCAAACAAGAGGGCGACAAGAAGGGCGAATGCCGCCAGGGCGCCGAGATGCGACGGGGAGAAAGCGGCAAAACGTTCCGGAGCGTCCGCATCCAGCCATGAACTCATCGGGCAACCTCCTTGGGCGAACCCGTCCCGGTCGGCTTGGCCGCGCTCCCGGGCTGCGACGGACAGGTTTGGGGTCACTGGAATCTAAATATCTTGATCATAAGTGCCTCCGGGCGCAAGGTCAAGACAGCTCGCGCTTCCGGAGCGGGTGGAGCCCGAATTCAAGCGTCAGCAAACAAGCAACAGCAAGCAAGCAACCCCAAACAAGCAACCCCAAAACAAGCAACCGCAGGCAAGCAACCGCAGGCAAGCAACCGCAAGCAAGCATCCGCAAAAAAACGTCCGCAAACAAACCAAGCGCTCCCTTCTGGCCGTCCGGAAAACGGCAGGGAGCGCTTGCGGTTGCTTGCACGTGCGATTAACGTTTGTTGTACAGCGGATAATCGACTGCGGTGGGCACCTCGATCGCGATCAGCCGCAGTTCTTCTCCGGCGTTGTCGGCCGAGAGCTCTACGGTACGGTCGGCCTCGGCCGCTATGACCGCGAAGTCGGTGTGCGCCAAACGTACGGAGGAAGCGGCACCTTCCTCCGCGTACGCCGCCGTGCCGTTTCCGCGGATCGCCAGCACCGACAGGGAGCGGCCTGCGGCAAGTTCATATCGATATACGCTGCCGGGCGAGAGCGTCACATCCCACATCGCGGCGTCGGTCACGAGCTCGACCGGAGCGCTTCCGCCGATCACTTGCTTGACGACGACTCCGCGGCTCCGCTCGATTGGAAACTGTTCGTGCTCGAACTGCCGGTACGTCGGCGGCTGCAATCTGGACCGGCGAAGATCCGGCTCGAACCAAATTTGGAACCCTTCCATATCCGGTCCGACAAACCGCTCCTCATGGGATACTCCCGAGCCAGTCTGCATCACCTGAACGCCTCCCGGACCGATCCGGCTGTCGGTGCCGAGCGAATCGCCGTGCACGCCCGTTCCCTGGACGACGTAGGTCAAAATTTCGAACGCCTGATGCGGGTGGCGGGGGATATAGCCTTCTACCGGGGCGAACGCCCAGGCCCAATAAAACAGCGGCCCGACGCGTTTTACCGCTCCGCCTTCTCCGGGAAAGCCGATCGGCTTCTGCTCGGTAATGTTTCCTCCGTCAAATGCGCCTTTTCCTTGCTGGTCTGGGGAATAACGTACAATCGTCATGGCTTGCGCCTCCTTCGAAATGTGTATGGGAGCGTCCGGCATGTCTGTGCGGCCGCTACTTCGCTTTGAAGCTTTCCTGGGCGCTTCGGCCCAGCTTTTTGAGCAATCCGGCAGCGATCTCCTGCTCTTCCGGCGTCAGGCCGCTGACCGCGGCTTCGATTACCTCGGTATGCTCCGGGAATACCGCTTCGATAAAGTCGGTTCCCTTCTGCGTGATTTCCGCGTACCATACACGCCGGTCGCTCGGATCGCCGACGCGAACGACGAATTCCTTCTGTACCAGCTTGTCGACGACGTACGTAATATTGCCGCTGGTCATCAATATTTTATCGCCGATTTGCTGCAAGGGCTGTCTACCTCTATGGTACAATAGCTCAAGTACGCCAAATTCCGTACGGTTGAGGTTTTGCTTGCGAATGTGCCGGTCAGCATGGGCGTTTACCCATTGGCTCGCCCGCGACAGGACGATGAATAATTGCAGCGACAGGTTGCGGTCCTGGCTCATGGCGTTTGCTCCTTTCGAATGTATATAGGGATACGTGGGGCTGCAGCCCCTCGTTTTATGCGTTTTGCCGGTTAAAGGACGTGCGCTGCGGCGGAAACGGCTTCGTAATCGAGGAATTCGCCGGTCGGCTTCCGGTAACCGCGCGGACGCTGCGACGACGTATCCTCCTTGCCGAGCGTGACGAGCATAACCGGCACCAGCGACGCCGGAATGGCCAGCGTCTCCTTCAGCGCCTCCGGATCGAAGCCGATCATCGGGCAGCTGTCCCAGCCCTGATCCTTGGCGGACAGCATGAACAGCATGGCCGACAGGCTTGCGTTGCGGATCGCTTCCTCGCGCATGAACGTTTCTCCCCGCTGCTCGTAGAAATCGGTAACCGACTGCACCGTTTCGTCATATTCCCGCTGATCGATGACCCCCAAGTGGAGAAAGCCTTCATTCAATCGGCCGACCTGGCGGTAAGCTTGCGTATCGCCCAATACGACGACGACGGCCGAAGCGGTCAACACTTTATATTGCTTATTGGCAGCCTCGTAAATGCGCTGCTTGGCGGCAGGCTCGCGCACGACGAGGTAGCGGGCATGCTGCAGATTGAAGGCGGAAGGGGCGAACTTGAGCGGCGCGAAGATGTCCTCCAGCTGTTTGTCGGTCAAAGAAACGCCTTGTATGAATTTGGTGGCTGAGCGCCGGGATTTGACCAGTGTAGTAAAATCTTCCATAGCAACCGCTCCTTGATGTACGATTTATCTTTGTTTTATTTATCTTAATTTAAAGATAATACGCATCGGGAGCTTTGTCAACACTTTGGTGCGAAAAAACCAGGGAGAAATCTCGCAAGACGCAGCGAGAGCGATTGCTCTTGTCCCGACGATTGGACGGAAGTTGTCCTTTCCCCTATACTATTACCATCCTATTGAAAACGATGCGGCCGACACCGGCCGCCAGGAAAAGAGGAAACACGTTGACTACCACCTTTACCTCGCTCGGCGTCCGCCCCGAGCTTTGCGATGCGCTGCAACAAACCGGACTCGTCTCGCCGACACCGGTTCAGGCCGAAGCGATACCGTTCGCCATGAACGGCCGCGATGTGATCGTGCAGGCCCAGACGGGAACCGGCAAGACGCTCGCCTTTTTGCTGCCCCTGCTGCAGGACGCCTCACCCCGCAGCGACCGCATCCGCTCGCTCGTGCTGACACCCACTCGCGAGCTGGCCATCCAGATCGCCGGGGAAGCGTCCAGGCTGGCCGAAGCGACCGGCTCGTCCGTCATGTCGGTATATGGCGGTCAGGACGTCATTGCCCAGATTCATAAGCTTGGGGCGACGCCGGATCTGATCATCGCCACGCCGGGGCGGCTGCTGGATCATGTGAGACGGGGCACGATCGACTTGTCCCGGCTGTCCGCGCTCGTGCTGGACGAAGCCGACCAGATGCTGCATATGGGCTTCCTGCCCGAGGTCGAGGAAGTGATTCGGCAGGTGCCCGAAGACCGGCAGACGATGCTGTTCTCGGCCACGTTCCCGGAATCCGTCCGGGTGCTGTCCGAACGTTATATGAAGCGACCGCAGGACATCCGGATACAGGGCAGGCGCATTACGCTCGACGAAATCCGGCAGTACGTCGTGTATACGACCGATCGGGCGAAACGGGATACGCTGCTGAAGCTGATGCTGGAAAACCCGCCGTTCCTGGCCGTTATTTTTTGCCGCACGAAGATTCGGGCCAAAAAGCTGACGGAGTATCTTGCCGCCGAAGGGCTGATCGTCGACGAGCTGCACGGGGATTTGACCCAGGCGAAGCGGGAGCAGGTCATGAAGCGTTTCCGGGAGGCGAAGCTGCAATTTCTTGTAGCGACCGACGTTGCGGCCCGCGGGCTCGATGTCGAGGGAGTGACGCACGTATACAATTACGACGTCCCGCAAGATCCGGAGAGCTACATTCACCGGATCGGCCGTACCGGCAGGGCGGGGCAGCAGGGAACGGCCGTGACGCTGATCGCGCCGAAGGACGAAGGCGAGCTGCGGGAAATCGAGCGGGCGATCGGCAGCGTGCTGGAGCGGATTCCGCTCCATGGCTCGCGACCGCAGTCGGCCTCCGCGCCGTCCGCAGTGAAGCCAAGAGGCGGGTCGGGCGGGCGTTCCGGCCCGGAAAGGAAAAGCGGCCGCGCGCCGGCTGGCGCCGAACGGGCAGACTTGTCGGGGGGCGGAAACCGTCGAAGCTCGGGCAAGGCGGATGCGGGCAGGCAGATGTCCACTTCCGCGGCAGGAAAGCCGAAACGGACGGAGGCTGCCTCGACGGCGAAAACAAACTTCCGTTCGAAGCCTGCCGGCCGACCGGCTGCCGACCTATCAGCCGAGCCGGAAACGGGAGGATGGAGCCGTCCGGCCGTTAAGGCGCACGCGTCCGGAGGAGCCGGGCGACAGCGCGGACAGCAGCCGGACAAGCCGGGGCGGCGTTCGGAGGCTGCCGTCCCCGCTGCAAGCGCAGGCGGCAAGCCGTCCGGCCGCTTCAGCCGGGATAACCGGCCGGAGCGTGCGGAAGCGCCAAGAGTGGAAGGACGGCTGTCCGCCGGACGCGGCGGCAAAAGCCCCGAAGCGCAGACGCCGGGCAATTGGGAGACGAGAAAACGGGGTACCCGTTCGGGAGACGCCAAGCCGGAAGGCCGCTGGGCAAACGGGAAACGCGGAGCACGCTCCGGCTCGACCGGAAAGGGCGACAGCCACGGTGCCTGGGAGAGTTCCCCGCCTCGCAAGGGCGGCTCCTCGCGCAGCGCGGGCAAACGCGGCCCCGGCACCGGCCGCCGCCGCTAAAGGCAGCCGGTTGCGGGCCAACCTCCATAGATCGAACCGAACGGCCGCAGGGGCGCCATCGATGCGCCGCCTGCGGCCGTTCGCATTCCCTGCACGGAAGGGCGCACCGAAGCGAATAGGCAGGTCCGCCGACCCATTTCCGCTAAAAAAGAAGTTGAACGGAATGCTTGCAGAAAATTCTGTTATAATAGGTTCATAGAAAAGTGGCAAAGGAGACCAAATGGAGCAAACTTCGCGGAAGGAAGCCTATCGGCGCAAGCGCAGCCATTCGGCGCGCAGAACGAAGCGGCGGCTCGTGACGTCGGCGTTCGTCGTCGCGTTTTTCGCGCTGGCGGTCATACTGTGGCTCTCATACAACGGCTCCGGGGACAAGGCGGCGAAGCCTGCGGCCCCGGACGCGAAGCAGGGGACCGGACAGACTGCCGATCCTCCTGCGGGGAAAAACGGAGAAGACGGCAAGAACGGAGCCAAAGGCACCGCGGGAAACGCCACGCCGCCTGCCGACCCGCCGAAGACGCAGCCCGGGAAGCCGGACGACCGCAACGACGCGGACAACAACGGCTCCGGCAATCCGCCGGGGACGGCCAACGGTCAGCCTGATGCTTCCGGCGGCGGCAAAGCCCCGTCCGGCACAGCGGGCGGAAGCCCTGGCGGGAGCGCCCCCGTCGGCGGTCAGCCGGGAAGCTCCGGCGGCGGTTCGGCTCCGGCCGCGTCGTGGTTGGGGTCTGCCGAATGGAGCAAGGAGGCGGACGACCCGAGCAAAGTGCTGTTGACGTTTGTCGGGGACGTTATTTTTGCAGACAATGTGGCGGCCGCCCTGAACGCGAACGGCTTCGATTATCCGTACCGCCAAGTGAGCTCCTACTTGGAAAAGGCCGATTTGACGATCGCCAACCTGGAGACGCCGATTACGGAAAGAGGCACGAAGCAGATCAAGGAATACGCCTACCGGTCCTCCCCGAAGGCGCTGCCCGCCTTCAAGGAAGCGGGCTTCGATCTGGTCAACCTGGCGAATAACCATATTCTCGATTACGGCACCGTCGGGCTGCTCGATACGTTCGACCACCTCGACAAGCAAGGCATCGGCTGGTTCGGCGCCGGCCGCAACACTTCCCAGGCGTTCAAGCCGCTTGTCGTCGAGAAGAAGGGGATCAAGATCGCCTTCCTCGGTCTGAGCAAGGTTGTGCCGCTGCCGGAATGGAAGGCCGGCAATAACCGGCCCGGCGTAGCCGATACGTATGCTCTGAAGGTGCCGCTGGAAGCGATCGCAGAGGCCAAGAAGCAAGCCGATCTCGTCGTCGTGGTCGCCCATTGGGGCGTCGAGCAGCAGGACCAGCCGGAGAAATACCAGAAGGAATTTGCCCGGGAATATATCGATGCAGGCGCCGATCTTGTGGTAGGCGGACACCCGCATGTGCTGCAAGGATTCGAGAAGTACAAGGACAAATGGATCGCCTACAGCCTCGGCAACTTTATTTTTACGATGAATTCGAATCCGGTTACGTGGGAAACGATCATCCTGCAAGCATCCTGCTCTAAGGAAGGCGGCTGCCTGCTCAAGGCGGTTCCGGTGCTGAGCAAGCTGGCTAATCCGGAGCCGATGGACGAGGAAGCCGGAGCCCGGCTGTTCAGGCGGCTGAACGGCATTTCGTTCGATACGGAGCTGGACCGCGACGGCATTTTGCGCGCGAAGTAGCATCACATTACAGGGTTCAACGGACACCAATACACGTGGACAGGGGATAGCGGCATGAGCAGAAGCTTTAGCGAAATACGCAACGTTTATTGCGTTGGAAGAAATTACGGGTTGCACGCCGCAGAGCTTGGCAATGCGATTCCCGAACAGCCGATGCTGTTCTCCAAGCCCACCCATGCGCTCGTTCCGTTCGACGGACGCGAGATCGAGCTGCCGGGAAGCAGGGGCGAGGTGCATTACGAGGCGGAGATCGTGATCCGCATCGGCCGCCCGTACGAGAAGGGCATCCGGGTCGACGAGGTGGTGGACGGTATGGCGCTGGGCATCGATTTTACGCTGCGCGACGTGCAGAGCGAGCTGAAGAAGAAGGGCTATCCGTGGCTGGCCGCCAAAGGCTTCCTGCGGTCCGCTCCGGTCACCGGATTCCGTCCGTTTCCCGGGGTCGGGGAGCTGGTCTCGACGGAATTCCGGCTGCTCAAGAACGGCGCGGTCGCCCAGCAGGGCAAGGCAAGCGAGATGATCTTCGATCTGCAGACGCTGGTCGACTTTTCCGCCGAGCATTTCGGCATCGGACCAGGGGACGTATTGTTTACCGGGACCCCAGCGGGGGTAGGAGCGGTTGCCGACGGGGATGCATTTCAGCTGCAGTACGGCGGCGACGTATGGGGCGAAGGGATTATTCGTCTCGTTTGATGGCGCAGCTGTGAAGGAGTGTTCAAGAAAACGGTGGGGTCGGCAGTCGACCCACCGTTTTTTTGAACTTTTTGTAACAAGACAAGCAACCTCGTAAGCTCGGATATCCTTCATCGAAAAGGCTTCGACCCGAAGCTTTTGTCATCATCAAAAAAAGTTTCGCCCGGGCGCTTTTCTTCTCCCTGTCCCGGAAGGTATAATACAAGTTAAGTACAAGTCGAATAAATATTCTTATTTGTGAAAACGCTTTAATGAATGACAAGCAAACGTGGCGAGGAAGAGGTGGGGGCATGAGGAACGGATGGGCGTCGAGAATGTTCAAGAGCTGGTCTTTTCAACGCAAGCTGCTGGTCTATTCGCTGCTGCTCAGCATTATGCCCGTGCTGACGGTCGGGCTGATCGCCTCGTATATCGCCTCGACCAGCATCCAGAGCGAGGTCGATCAAAATCACCGCTATATGCTGAACCGGATGCAGGTGCAGTTGAACCAATTTATGAACAGCATTCATACGAACAGCATCTACATCGCCACCAACCTGGCCGTGGAAAAGTCGGTCCGGGAAGGGCCGGGCATCGACAATTTGACCGCTTCCCTGGAGATGAACGAGACGATCCGGCGCATACGCAGCACCTCTCCGGTGCGCTTCGACGTGACGATCATGTATAAACGGTTCAACAACTTCGCCTATTCCAACAAATTTACGGCCCAGCAGCTTGACCAGCTGCGCGCTTTGACGATATTGGACAAGATGAACCCGAAGGAGAACGAGCCGGTCGTCGTGCCGGCGGGCACATTCGACGACCAGGAGGATATGCTGCTGTTCCGGCCGGTTCCGATCCAGTCGTCTTATACGGACGGCGTGCTGATCCTGCACGTCAATCCCGAGGACATCCTGCAGTTCGTCGGCTCGATGGAGCACGGCTACGGCACGCGGGTCGTCGTGGCGGACGAGAACGGACGCATCGTCATCAGCTCGAAACGCGGCGAGATGGGCAGGATGCTGAACGACGTCATTCTTCCGGCTGATAAGGGAAAAGCGGGAGCATCGGCTGCGGTAGGGCTGTCCGGACTATCCGGGCTGGTAAAGATCGGAGCTGAAGGCTACAAAGTACAGACGGAGGAGTCGGATACGAACGGCTGGACGTATATCGCGATTACGCCGATGAAGGAGCTGACCGCGCAGTCGAACCGGATTCAGCTGACCACCTGGATCGTCGTCGGCCTGCTCGTGCTGTTCTGGGCCGCGCTGGCGGCTGTCGGTACCCGCCGCATGTACGTGCCGATCAAACGGCTGACCGACCGGCTACTGCCGAGACAACGGCCGGAACGCCCAAGCCGGCGTGACGGGCTAGCCGATCTGGGCGATTATGTGGAGCAGCTTGCCGATGCGAACCGACAGCTGCATCACCGATTGAGCGAGCAGTTCCCGTACTTGCGGCAGGGCATTTTCCATCAGCTGCTGCGCGGCGAGATGTCCGAACGGGAGCTGTCCGTCGCGGCCGAGCATGCCAATATGACGCTGGATGGCGAATTCGTCTTCGTTTGCGTCGCCGAGGCGGACGATATTCCGACGTTCGACAGCACATACCGCGAGAAGGACCGTGCCCTGATTCACTATGCGCTGCTCAAAATGCTGGAAGAGACGTTCCACGGAGTGCCGTTCTGCGCCGGCTTTACGCCGAAGACGGGGCAGGTCGTCCTGCTCGTCGGCATGGATGCCGACAGCGCGGAGGCGAAGGAGTCGTTGAGAAAGCGCGCCGACGAGGCGAGGCGGCATGTGCGCGACTATTTCAACTTTGCGATCAGCATCGCGATCGGCAGCCCGCTTCAGGCGTTTACCGCGATTGGCAAAGGCTACGAGGAAGCGATCGCGCTGCTCGGACATCGATTCATCGTCGGAGAGGACCGGACGATCACCGCCGATCAGGCCGACGAAGGGCTGATGCGTCTGAGCCGGGAAACCGGGGAGACGCAGAAGCGCATCGTGCATTACGTGCTCCATGGCAATATGGACGATTCGCGCAAACTGCTCGCCGGGCTCGTGGTGGAGCTGCGTCAGGCGCAAATCCAGCCGGAGACGGCGATGGGGCTGTTCTCCTACATGCTGGGCGAGCTGGACTACATGCTGCAGCAATCCGGCTGCGATATTCGCCAGGCCGCGGGAATCGATATGTACCGCAAGCTGCACGGCCTGCGGTCGCTGCCGGAGCTGGAACGCTGGCTGGCCGACGAGCTGTTCCCGGCGGTCAAAGCGCATCTGGCGGCGGAATCGGTGTCCAGGCAGACGAAGACGATCCGCGAAGTGATGAACTACGTGCAGCAGCATGTGGACGAGGAGTTGTCGCTGCAAAAGGTGGCCGACCGGTTCGCTTTGTCCGTGTCGTATTTAAGCAAGCTGTTCAAAGACGAATCGGGCGTCAACTTCAGCGATTTCGTGATGGAGTTGCGTATGGGCAAAGCGCGGGAATGGCTCGTGCATACCGATATGCCGATCAAAGACATCGCGGACAAGATCGGCTACGCCAGCGTGCAAAACTTTAATCGCGTATTCAAGCAATGGAGCGGCTTGCCTCCCGGAGAATTCCGCAAAGGGCAGCGCCATGCCCCGGGATAAGCCTCGCTTCCGGGGGCTTTTCCTTTTATCGGCCATGCGGATGGAAACGATCGTTCCGAAGATAGACTCGGTCGGAATCGCAAGGTCCCTGAAACCAAGATGGACATGCACCATGGGCTTTGCCGGGGGCAATGGTCAAGCGCCGCGGACTGCTGAGGCATTATCTTTTTTTTGGCTAACCTTTATCATTATTTGTGGCGATCGATCCAAACAAAGGAGCATTGCACGATCATGCAAGCGGTTACATGATAGAACTTGCAGGGGGCTTACCTCCGAGGGCGGACAGCTGCGGCAAGCAAGCGGCTGAAAACCCGCACATATATAAAAGGAGCGTGTTCCATGAACAAAGCCAAAAAGACCGTCGCATCTGTATTCGCGCTTTCGCTCGTATCGGCCGCCGTGCTGTCCGGCTGCGGCAGCAAGGAAGAACCGCCGGCACCCGCAGGAAGCGGCGCGGCGTCGGCGCCGCCGAGTTTGAGCATTCTCCTCTCCCACGCGAACGCCAAGTACGCGATGCAGGCAAAGGATGACGACCGTTACGTGAAAGAGCTGTCCAAGCTGTCCAACTTTAATCTGAAGTTCGAGTTTCTGGGTCACGGCGACGATTTCACCCAGCAGATGACCGTACGGTTCGCTTCGGGCAGTTTGCCGGACATGATTCGGACGGACAGCATCAACTCGACGATGCATCCGGGGGCGCTCGACAAAGGCGTGTTCCAGGATCTGACCGAGCTGATCGATAAATACGGGCCCAACCTGAAGAAAAAAATTCCCGCAGATGCCTGGAACAGCCCGAAAGTAAGCAAGGACGGCAAAATCTACGGCATCCCGGCTCTGGCCGCCTTGCCGGCGACGCGGGTCGTCTACATTCGCCAGGACTGGCTCGATAAGCTGGGCATGCAGCAGCCGAAAACGCCGGACGATTATTTGAAATTTTTCGAGGCAGTCAAAAAACAGGATATGAACGGCAACGGCGACGCCAACGACGAATACGGCATGTACGTGCGCGAAAACTTGATCTATTCGAACCTGTTCTTCTCCAACTTCGGCTACGATCCGAACATGTGGTATATGAAAAACGGCCAATTGCAGCCGGGCATGATTCAGCCGGAGACGAAGGACGCGATCAAATTCTGGAAGTCGCTGTACGATAACGGCTATATCAATCCGAACCTGTTCACCAATAAAGGGGTCGACTGGGTGGCCGGCATCAAGCAGGGCAAGGGCGGCGTCTGGATACACGACGTGACCAACTACAACACGGACTGGAACACGGCCAATTTCGTGGAAAAGAACGTCAAGCTGTCGCTGCTCGAAGGGCCGGAGACGGCCAAAGGCAAAGGCATCGCGGCGCAAGGCGACCAGATTTATTATGTATGGACGGTGCCGAGCAAGAACAAAAAAGCCGAGGATGCCATCAAATTCCTCAACTGGGCCTGGTCGGACGAAGCCGACGATTTTTTCGCAATGGGCATCAAGGATTACAACTACAAGATCGAGAACGGCAAGCCGAAGTGGGATATGAACGAAGCGGTTAACAAGGATAACGACGCTTCGGTCTTTTACCAGCTGTCGATCAACCCGCGCGGCGACGGACGGATGCTCGACAAGGTGCTTGACGTGTCGCCGAATACGGACGCGATCAAGGCGGGCATTCAAACCGCCAAGAAAAACGTAATCAAGAACGACGCTCTGCATTTGCCGACGCTGGAAAGCCTCAAGACGCATCCGGAGCTGGCGATTGGCACCGGAGCCGGCACGCTGTTCCTCGATATGTTCGCCAAGGTCGTTACCGGCAAGGAAGACGCCGACAGTGCCTTCGACAAATTCGTAGCCGAATGGAAACGCCGCGGCGGCGATGCGGCCATCAAGGAAGCGACCGACTGGTACAACAAGTTTTATAAAAAATAACGGCGGCGCCGGTCGCCGGCGGGACTCGTACCCGTCGGCCCGGCCGGCTTCTGCCGATAAGAAAGGGAAGTTTCTTACGCGCAACGGAAAGGGAGGGTGAGCATGTTACTGAAGAAAATGATGTCCCGCGACTGGCTGCTGCTCTGGCTGCTTGCGCTGCCTGGCATTTTGCATTTCGTCGTATTCCGCTATGTGCCGATGTTCGGCAATGTGATCGCCTTCCAGGATTACAGCATTTTTTCCGGCATTCTGGACAGCCCGTGGGTTGGCTTCAAGCATTTTGCCAATATGTTTACGTATGCCGAATTTTACAACATCCTTCGCAATACGCTGGTGCTCAGTTTGTATTCGATCGTATTCGGGTTTCCGGCGCCGCTCGTGCTGGCGCTGCTGCTTAATGAGATTCGCAAAACATGGTTCAAAAAGCAGGTTCAGACGCTGCTGTATCTTCCGCACTTTTTGTCATGGGTCATCGTCGGCGGCATCTTTATCAATCTGCTGTCGATAGACGGCTTCTTGAATACGATTGTAGGCTGGTTTGGCGTATCGAAAACCGATTTTTTGACTCAGCCCGAATATTTCCGGGGGATTATCGTCTCGGTTGGCATATGGAAGGAAATGGGATGGGGCATGATTATTTATTTGGCCGCCTTGTCCGGAATCAATCCGAGCTTGTACGAAGCGGCGATGGTCGACGGCGCCGGGCGTTTCCGGCAAATGTGGTCGATTACGCTGCCCTCGCTCATGCCGGCGATTATCGTGCTGTTCCTGCTGCGCGTCGGCCATGTGCTCGATTCCAACGTCGAGCAGGTGCTCATTATGCTCAATCCGCTCGTGCGCGACGTCGGGGAAGTGATGGATACGTACGTGTACCGCGTCGGCTTGCTGGGGGCGCAGTTCAGTCTGACGACCGCCATCGGCATTTTCAAATCGCTGGTCGGGCTGCTGCTGGTGGTCGGCCTGAATACGCTGAGCCGCAAGACGACCGGAGAGAGCATCTATTGAGGGAGGGGAGGTAGTCCGATGCCGGTTCGCAAAAGACTGGAATGGTTTCCGTTGATCAACGGCACAGGTTTCGTCGTTCTATGCCTGACCATGATCGCGCCGCTTATTCATTTGGCCGCCGTTTCGTTCAGCTCGCAGTTTTATGCCGAAGCGAAGCTGGTAACGTTCTGGCCAAGAGGTTTCAATATCGAAGTGTACAAAACGATCGTGACGATGGGCAACATTTGGACTTCGATGCGCAACAGCGTCGTTATAACGGTGGTTGGCACGCTGATCGCGCTCGCCTTTACGGCTTCGCTCGCCTATCCGCTGTCGCGGGCAACGATGCATGGACGAAAATGGGTGCTTCGCGGCATTATCGTCACCTTTGTGTTCTCCGCGCCGCTTATTCCCAACTACTTGCTGATTCGCAGCCTGGGTATGGAAAATACGTTGTGGGCGCTTATGATTCCCGGCGCTTTGAATGCGTTCAACGTCATCATTATGAAGACGTTCTTCCAGGGAATATCCAGTGAAATGTTCGACGCCTCCAAGATCGACGGCTGCACGGAATGGGGCAGCTTCGGCCGTATCGCCATTCCGCTGTCGGCGCCGGTGATCGCCACGATCGCCCTGTTTCACGCCGTTGGCCAATGGAACTCGTATTTCGGTGCGATGATCTACATTCGCAGCAAAGAGCTGATGCCGCTCCAGGTGCTGCTGCGCAATTTGATCGTCGAGGAGCAGGCGAACAATGTGGCCAATACGACCGACGTGTCGACGCTGCTGACGCCCGAGATGCTGAAGGCGGGCATTACGCTGTTCGCCACCTTGCCTATTCTGATCGTTTATCCGTTCCTGCAAAAATATTTCGTCAAAGGCGCCATGGTCGGATCGCTTAAGGAGTAGCCCGGCTCATCCGTCATAAAGCTCAAGCGGCTCCTTGTCCGGCTCATCCGTATTCTACTGGACGGCGGTGTCGGAGAGGGAGTTCCCCGGAGCGGGTAAGTGGAGGGACGCTACCGGTCAGAACAAAAGACGCTGTCGATACCGCCGGGGAGCGGGAATGCGAGCGTCTTTTTTAACGTTAAAGACAACGGAAGTTTAACTTCGCTAAAGCGGTAAAGCGAAGTGCAACTTTCTTTACCAAGAAAAGCAACCTCTAAAACTCGGATGCGCTTCATCGAAAAGGCTTCGATCGGAAGCTTTTCTTATTCGCCTTTCCTTTTTTTGCAGAAGGCTTTGTATCGGAGGTATTCACGATGTTGTTCGCGGATGCCTTCGGAATATTGCCGAACCGGCTCGGAACCTTTCTCGTACGAAGATCAGCCGGAGATCGGCGTCGACTTCTTGGGAGGCAGCCGTTTGGGAGGCAGTCGTATAATCGCCAAAGTCACAGCGGGTCGGAAAACCGGTCGCGTATTTTTAGGATGTTAGGCAGCTGTTCGAAAAACACGTCCACCACCGCAGGATCGAAATGCTCGCCCCGTTCTTCCTTGAACAGGTTCAGGATACGGTCGAGCTCCCACGCTTTCTTGTACACCCTGTCGCTGGCCAGCGCGTCGAAGACGTCGGCGATCGCCGTGATGCGTCCGTGTATATGGATTTCCTCGCCCTTCAAGCCACGCGGATAGCCTTTTCCGTTCCACTTCTCGTGATGCTGCTCCGCTACGATGGCCGCCGTCTTCAGGATGCGCCGATTGGAATTTTTCAACAGATTGTAGCCGATTTCCGTATGGGTTTTCATGATATCGAATTCCTCGTCGGTCAGTTTGCCCGGCTTTTCCAGCACCGAATCCGGAATCGCCACCTTGCCGATATCGTGCATCGGCGAAGCCATCTTCAATATATCCGCTTCGGCTTGAGGGATACCGAGCCCCAGCGCCAGCAGGTACGAATATTCGGCCACCCGCTTGACGTGGTTGCCGGTTTCTTTGGAGCGGCTTTCCCCGATCTCGCCCATGGTGAAAATAATTTCCCGCTGCGTCTCCTCGATTTCCTGCGCCAGCAAAGCGGATTCGATCGATTTGCCGGAGTAGGAGGCGGCCAGCGACAAATTTCGCAGATCGCGCTCGGAGAACACTTCGCTTTCGGTCATTTTGTTGACCGCTTGGTAGCAGCCCATGATCTGCCCCTCGTTGTTGCGAAACGGGATGACGAGCAATGCTTTTGTGCGGTATCCGGTCAACTGGTCGGTATGCAGCGCTCCGCTGGCCAGCACGTCGCGGAACACCAAGTTCGTGTATGCATCGTCGATGAAGATCGGTTCGCCTGTCCGTACGCAGTGCCCGGCGAGTCCGGCCTCCAGCGGAATGCGCAGCTCCGAGATGCCATGCGCCACCTTGGACCACAACTCGCCCTTCTGGGTGTCGAGCAGCCACACGGTGCACCGGTCGGAGACGACGATCTGCTTGCCCATGTCGGCCATCAGCATCAGCACATTGTCCAAGTTCCGTTCGTTGGCGATTTTGGCCGCATAGTCAAGGATGACGCCGAGCAGTTCCTCCGGCTCCAAATCTTTTTTCAAGCGGGGTTGTTCAAAATCGTACATCTCGTGCACGTTGTTCACTCCTCATCCGTACATACATGGTGAGTCTTTATGCCCATGTCATTTCGTCAATTGATTGTATTCCCTGCGCGCTTTCGTTCTTCCTGCCTGGCCGCGAATAAAAAGTGAATTTGGCCCGTTTCAGGACCGTTTTCCCCTGACCGCAATTGTCAGGAGATTCGGTTATGATAGAACCTGACTAGTACAAAGTTGGAACGAACCGTTGCACACTGGCGCCAAGCAGCCGTCACGCTTATGGCCTTGCGGGCTCGGGTACAGGGCCCCGGATACAGGGTCTCGGACGCAGGGTCTCGGATACATGGCCCGTAAACGAATAAGCCGTAGCACGCCACGCGCCATGATGTACTAGAACAAAGCGGTGGAGGGATATTGATGAGAGTGGTAGAGAGAGGATATGTGCTGGTGGAGGGGACGAAACTGTATTATGAAAGCGCCGGAGAAGGCGAAGCGGTCGTGCTGATGCATGGGGCGTTTATGACGGCAGGCGTATGGGACGCGACGTTCGAGACGCTGTCGAAGCAGTACCGGGTCGTACGATACGACTGGCGAGGAATGGGTAAGTCCGATCTGGGCATTACTCCCTACCGTTCCTATGACGATTTGCGCAGCTTGCTGGACGCTCTGGAGATCGACCGCGCGCACGTGGTCGGTCTTTCAGCCGGAGGCTATGTGGCCGTCGAATTCGCGCTAGCCTACCCGGAACGGGTCGCCACGCTGTCGCTTGTCGCCGCCGGACTGTTCGGCTTGCCGGAATCGGAGCCGTTGCAGCGCGACAACGCCCTTTTCTACGAGGCTGCCCAAGCCGGCGATATGCCCGCGATGCTGCAAGCTTGGACGCAGATGTGGTTGGATGGGCCGATGCAGCCTTCCGATCGCGTGGACGAAGCGGTCCGCCGAAAGTTCCAGGAGCTGTCGCGCCAAAGCTTGAGCCGCTTCGCCGAATTCGAGATGCCGCAAATGCTGGTGCCCGCCCCGATCGGCCGGTTGGGCGAGATCGCCGTGCCGACGCTCGTCGTCGCCGGGGAATTCGATTATCCCGATGCTCACGCGGCGGCTGGACGGTTTATGCAAGATATCCCTGGCGCCCGTCAGGAACAGCTGTCCGATTGTGCGCATATTCCTCCGATGGATTGCCCGGAACGCTTCAACGAGTTGCTGGGTACTTTCTTAGGCAGAGCGACCGCGACCGCGCTGCCATCGGACCCTAACTGAACGTTTATTGAACCTTGGTGGATTATTGGTGGTTCCCTTGCTGGATCCCTTGGTGGACCTTTATTGGACACTTGCTGATTCTTACTGTGCCCTTGCTGGATCTTTACTTGATACTTGCTGAAGCCATGCTGAATCTTACTGAACCCTTGCTGAATCGATGCTGAATCCTTGCTGAAGCCATGCTGAACCATGCTGAATCCTTAGAGAATTCTTGCTAGATCTCTTGCTGAATCTTTACTGGATACTTGCTGAAGCCATGCTGAATCCTTGCTGGATCCCTCGCTGGGTTTTTGCTGATTTTTTGCTAAATCCCTTGCTGAACCCTTGAACCCTTACTAAAGCTCCCCAGCTTGACTCCAGCGCTTGTCCGTGTATGATAAGGTCAATGGCACGGAACGAATCGGAGAGCGGGAGGACCTGTTGCATGGAATGGTGGATCGGCTTGGCCGGCAGCGTGATCATTGCCGGGGCGGCGTATGCGCGCAAGTCGTTGTCGGGCTCTGGCTTCGCCGCAGCGGTGGCGCTGGGAACGGTGATGTACGGAGTCGGCAGCGCGGTATGGTTTGGGACGCTGATTGCTTTTTTCGTATCCTCGACTTTGTTGTCCAAGTGGAAGCGCAGACGGAAGGAGAAGGCGGAGAGCGGCTACGAAAAGACCGGCCGGCGCGATGCGGGACAGGTGGCGGCGAACGGAGCGGTTGCCCTGGTCTTGTGCCTCGGCCATTCCTTATGGCCGGATCCTTTATGGTGGTACGCGTTCCTCGGGGTAATGGCGGCGGTGAACGCCGATACGTGGGCGACGGAAATCGGAGGACTCAGTCAATCGCCCCCGCGGTCGATTACGACTGGCAGAAGGGTGCCCGCCGGGACGTCTGGGGCTGTGTCCGGTCTCGGGCTGGCGGCTTCGCTGGCAGGAGGCTTGTTTATCGGCGTGACGGCATGGCTGTTGTTGCTGCTGGTTCCGGGGCAGGACGAGCCGTCCGGCATTAGCGATCCGGGAATGCGCCTTCTGCTATGGGCCGGAATTGGGCTGATCGGCGGCACGGTCGGCTCGTTAACCGACTCGCTGCTTGGGGCGACCGTGCAGCAAATGTACCGATGCCCGGCCTGTCAACGCGATATAGAAGCGAGGAGCCATTGCGGCCTTCCCGCTGTCCGGGTGCGCGGCTATGCCGGCTGGAACAACGATGCGGTGAACGTGGCCGGCTCTTTGGCCGGCGCAGTCGTCGCCGCCATTTTGGCTCAGGCGTGGATGTGGCTTGGGTGAAGCGGCCTTTAGCGGCCAAAACAATAAGAGCGCCGGCAATGGCGCTCTTATTGTTTGGTTAAGGAGGGCCGTCAGTCTAAACGGGTTCACCACGGGCAACCGAGCCGAAAACCGCCCATTCGAGCCCCTGTACCGAGGTAGCTAGTGCTCTTTCGAACATTAAACCTCGACAAAAAGGCCCGAACCCGGGGAATAGTGCTCTTTCGAGCAATAACCACGGGCAACCGGGCCGAAAACCGCCCATTCGCACCCCTGCACCCGTCGCTAGTGCTCTTTCGAGCATTAAACCTCGACAAAAAGGCCCGAACCCGGGGAATAGTGCTCTTTCGAGCAATAACCACGAGCAACCGAGCCGAAAACCGCCCATTCGCGCCCCTGCACCCAGGGCTAGTGCTCTTTCGAACATTAAACCTCGACAAAAAGGCCCGAACCCGGGGAATAGTGCTCTTTCGAGCACAACCACGGGCAACCGGGCCGAAAACCGTCCAATTGGTGCCCCTGCACCCGGCGCTAGTGCTCTTTTGGACGAGGCGCAGTCGCGAAGGCAGACGCCATTGAGCACCCACCGCCGACGGCTTATCCAAGTTCGCGCGATCGATCGGACCTGATAAGCGGGGCCAGGCTCTCTGGCAGTTAGGGAACGCATCGCCATTTCGTGTTACCGCAAAGTTTCGGCTACCGCAAACTTCAGCTACTACAAAGCCTCAGTTACCGAAAAGCTTCAAGCGGACGCATGGCGCATGATGCGCGACAGCGTATGGCCGACGCCCGAGCCAAGGCCGTTCGGAACGATCGTATCGGCAACCGCCCGCACATCGTCGGGAGCGTGGGCCATGGCGATGCCGAGGCCGGCCCAGCGAAGCATCTCGAGATCGTTGCGATCATCGCCGAAGGCAACGACCTCCTCCTGGCGGACACCAAGCGTCCGGCACAGCTTGTCGAGCGCCTGCGCTTTCCCCGTCCCCTTCGGCTGAATGTCGATCTGCTTCGGCAGGCCGGGTGCCCCATAGGCGATCAGTTCCAACCGCTCCGTAGCGAGCAGCCGCTCGTAAGCGGCGGACAGACTTGCGGAATGGTCCGACTTCAGCAGCACCTTCAGCCAGCTGTAGTCCATCTGCGCCAGGTGGTTATGCTCATTGGAATCGAATACGCCTTCGACGCAATAAGATCGGTAATGTATTTGGTGTTGAAAAGCGATCAGGTGGAGGGTCGTCACGTCTTTCCAAGGGAGGACGCAGCGGTCGAGCAGATGACCGTCGGCGGACCAGATTTCGCAGCCGTTCGTAGAAATGATCGGCACCTGCAGCCCCAGCATCTCCATAACCGGGACAATTCGCAGACGGTGGCGACCGCTTACGAGAACGACATGCAAACCGGAGCGCTGCGCTTCCCGGACCCACTTCGCGTTTTCCTCCGAGATCGTCCCGTTCCGATCCAGAAGCGTACCGTCCAAATCGATAGCGATCATTTTCCAACTCATCTGCAAGACCCCCTTGGTTATAGGTTAAAATCAATTATGTCATGAATGATAACATGAAAATGTGGTTTTAACAATAGGGATCTATTTTAAAAGAGGAGAATGCAGTTTTTATGTCATTTAATATGACGTCAACTATTCGGGGTCGCCCATGTTGAAATGAATCGGCATCGTAATCGTGAAGCTGGAACCGACGCCCAGCTCGCTGGCCGCTTCAATCGTCCCGTTGTGCGCTTCGACGAGCGCCTTGGCGATGCTGAGTCCGAGTCCGACGCCGCCGCTGAAACGGGAACGGGATTTGTCGGCGCGGTACAGCCGGTTGAATATATAAGGCAGGTCCTGCGCGCTGACGCCGATGCCGTTGTCCTCGCAGCAGATCACGGTCCATTCGACGTTGTAGGATACGCGGATGTTCACCTTGCCGCCTTCGGGCGTGTACTTGATCGCATTCGAGACGATATTGGACAGCACCTGAACGATTTTGTCCCGGTCAACCTCGGCGTGGCAAGGGACGAAGGCCGGCTCGAATGTCAGTTTGATGCCTTTGCTGCGGGCGAGCGGGAGGAAGTTGGAATAAACAGTGCGGGACAGCTCGACCATATTCGTGCGGCGCACGTTCAGCGAGAAGCGGGCGCTTTCCGCTTCCGACAGCCGCTCCAGATCGTTGACGAGACGCGACAGGCGGATCAGCTCGTCGTAAATGTCCTGAAGACGCTCGGGGTCGGCTTCGTATACGCCGTCGATAATCGCTTCGATCTGTGTCAGCAGCGTCGTCAGCGGGGTCCGCAGCTCATGCGTCAAGTCCTCCATCAGGTTGTGACGCCAATCCTCTTGTTTTTTCAGCTCCCGAGTCATTTCATTTAACGTCGCGGCGAGCCTGCGCACTTCCTCCGGACCTTTGATCGGCAGCGTGACGTCGCGCTTGCCTTTGCTGATCTCGTTTGCGATCAGGTACACCTCGTTCAGCCGTCTGGACAGCATTCTGGCGATGAACAGGCTGAACAGGATGGAGGCTGCGACAACTCCGATCAGCAACAGTTTCGAGCGGAATTGCAGAGATTTCATAAACTCCGCATATGCGGGCTCCAGCTCGGTGTTGCTCAGAATATATTCCATCTTCAAGGTGCCTAGCGTTTCGCCGCCGGACGTATACAGCATGGACAGGGAGTTTTCGGAGCTCACGTTCGCCCGAGTGAACATGTCGAACCACACTTCCTTGCGATCCTTGCTTTCGTAGCGAAGCAAAATGCCGTACAACGCAGCCCGCCGCTGCATCCACAGCCGCTGCTCCTCGTTGAGCGGTCCGCGACCGATGCCCTCGCGGCGCATGTCGTCCATGACCAGGTAACCGTTTTTTTCCATCTGGGTCGCATTAAAGCGGGAGAACAGAGATTGCCAGTTCGTGTTGTTGATCAGCGAAATGAGAAAAACGAACACAAGCGAATACAGCATCAGGCTGATGAACACGATCGAGCTCATTTTGCGGGAGAGGGAGAGCAGCTTGTTCATGCTTCCGGCTCGTCCGGCTGCATGGAGAATTTGTAACCAGTTCCTACAACGGTCACGATATAGAGCGGATTGCCCGGATCGGGCTCAATTTTTTTGCGCAAATTTTTGACGTGGGCGTCAATGGCGCGGCCGTCTCCCTGAAAGCGGTAGCCTTGCACCGTATAAGATAGATCGGCGCGGCTGTACACTTTGCCCGGCTTGCGCATCAGTACCGAGAGCAGCTTGAACTCCGTTGCGGTCAAAGGAGCGAGACGGCCGTCGGCCATTACCTCCCGGGCTTCCGTATCGACAACCAGCTTGCCGCCATAGAACTGGATAATATGCTCCTCGTCTTGTGCGCGTTTGACCGGAGCGATCCGGCGGAACAGGGCGTAAATGCGCGCGATCAATTCTTTGGCGCGGAACGGCTTAACGATATAATCGTCGGCCCCCAGGTTCAACCCGTTGATGGCATCGATCTCGCGCGATTTGGACGTTACCATAATAATCGGAACGTTCGACTTCTCGCGGATGCGCGAGCACACTTCTTCGCCGGACAAGCCCTCGAGCATCAGATCGAGCACGATCAGATCGTGCTGGCTGTAGTCGAACTTTTGCACCGCTTCCATCCCGTTGGACGTATGGTCGGTTTTCCAGCCTTCCTTCTCGAAGTACGCGATCAGCACGTCGCGGATTTTCGGTTCGTCTTCGACAATCAGGATATGCACCGGGGTTTCCTCCTGATAAGATGTGTGAGTTGTGCTTCTATAAAAATTCAACGGCGGGAGGATAAACTCCTCCCGCCGCGGCTATAACGCGTTTTGCAACTATTCGACCAAGCCCGTGCGCTCTACGCCTTCAACGAACCAGCGCTGTGTGAACATGTACAAAATAAGCGGCGGCATGATGATCAGGAACGAGGAAGCCATCTTGAGCGGCTCGTCGAAGATCGACGGACCGAACTCGGCTGCCTGCTGCGTAAGCACCGCGGAAATTTGCGAGATGCCCATCGACAGCGGCACATCCTTAACCCCGTTCAGGTACATGCTCGGCAAGTAATAGTCGTTCCAGGTCCAGACGAACGAGAACAGGAAGACGACCAGGATGGCCGGTTTGGCCAAAGGAAGCATGACTTTGTAGAAAATGCGGAACACGTTGGCGCCGTCGATCTTCGCCGCTTCCTCCAGCTCCTTCGGCTGGGTGGAGAAAAACTGGCGGTAAATGATGACGAACAAGGCGCCCTTCAAGCCGTGGCCGAACAGGGCCGGAAGCACGATCGGAATATATGTTTTCATCAGACCGAGCTGGCTCGCGGCGATCAGGTTCGGCAAAATGACAACCTGCGTCGGAACGATAAACGTCAGCAGCAGGCAGAAAAACAATGTCCGCTTGAACGGAAATTCGAGCCGGGCGAACGCATAGCCCGCAACCGCGCACGAAACGGTCTGCAAAACCGATATGGTCAGCGACAGTACGAGACTGATCGTAAACGCACTCGGATATTTCAGCTTCGTCCAGGCGTCCTGCAGAACGCCCGTGTAGATTGCCCGTGGCACCCAGCTTACGGACGGGTCGAGCAGGTCGGACGAATTTTTCACCATCGTCGTAATCATGAACAAAATCGGATTCAAGTAGATGTAGGCCACATCGATCAGGATCAAGTAGATGAAGGCGCGGAAGATCAGTCCTTTGTCCGCTTCCTTGCCCAATACCACATGACGGGTTTTGGTCAAACCCAATCTCCAGTCGAACCCGCCGGTGCGCCTTGTTTTCAAAGCCGTTATGAGTCGGGTCACAAGTTATCCTCCTTAAACGTCGCTGGCTTCGCAAGCGTGACGTCATCCCGGCTCCGTTAGAGGCGGAGCCGGTCTTGCCATCAGCGGCCGGCGCCCAGACCCGCCGCTTTCTGCACGCGCTGGAACACCCACATGACAATCCCCAGGAACACGAGGATGATGATGAAATAAATCCAGGCGAGCGCGCTCGATTGCCCGTAGTTGCTGCTGCTTACCTGTGTCAGAATCGGGTTGGTCGGGAACGTGAACAGGTCGACTGTCGTGTAGATGAGATTGAGCATAATGAACGGCGTCATCCCCGGAAGCGTAATTTTCCAGAACACTTCCCAAGGCGTTGCGCCATCGATCCGCGCCGCTTCGTATACCGACGTTCCGATCGTCTGCCGTCCGGCAAGGAAGATCAGTATCTGTACGCCGGAGTACCACAGAATGAGCACGAACGAGCCCATGACGGCAACGATCGGAGTCGCCCACGTCGCCGATAAGTTTTGCGAGACCAGCGACGTGATGTTATACCGCTGGATGAAGCCGAGATCGCCTTCGCCCTGAGTCATAAACTCCCTGACGACCTGCCCGGTCGTGAAGATGACGGGCAGGAAGAAGATGGAGCGGAACAAGCCGCGGCCTTTGAAGTTCTGGTTCAGCATAATGGCCACGAGCAAGGAGAAGATCAGGATGATCGGCAGCATGATGACCGATTGGCGCAAAAACGGGAACAGCTGATTATACAGGATCGCTCCGTTTTCCAGCATGATGTACTTGTAATGCTTCAGGCCGACCGGGGTAATCTCGATACCGGTGCCGAGTATCCGCACCTGGTGAAAGCTCATGTAGAGCGAGTAGCCGAGCGGGAAAAGCATGAACGCCAGAAAACCGATCGCCCATGGAGCTATGAACAAGGAGCCTTCCAGCTTGCGGATCGTTTGGCCCGACAGCCTGCTTTTTTTCGTCGTCACGGTGCAGCTCCTCCTTTCACGATCAAGTAATCCAACGGTTTAACCGTAATGCCGCCGGCCGTATAAGCCGAATTGCCGTAGTTGACGATAATACGCTTGCCGTTCGAGTACGTCGTTTCTTTCACTTCGGATGCCAGCGTACGATGGTTGACAATGAATTTGTCCTGAACGTCGCCGAGCGCCTGGTTCATTCTTTGGTATTCCTGAACGGCTTGCGATTCCCAATCGCGGAAGTCCGGGCTGTACAGGTGAAGCGTATCGGCGTTCTTGAACTCTTCGGCGCTTTCGTACGTGAAGATGAATGCCGGAGCCGAACCGTATTCCAGATCGCGCAAAAACTGCTTCTGGTACTCCTGACGGTTGTTCGCATAGGACGACGAATAATTGACGAGTCCGTGCAGAGCGATCTGGGCGAACGGAATCGCCGTATCCGAGAACGAGTCGTACGAATAATCGTCGATCAGCTGATCGATCGCGC
Organism: Paenibacillus hodogayensis; assembly: GCF_039536325.1. Taxonomy (NCBI): domain Bacteria; kingdom Bacillati; phylum Bacillota; class Bacilli; order Caryophanales; family Paenibacillaceae; genus Paenibacillus; species Paenibacillus hodogayensis. Next base: position 943,101 of record NZ_BAAAYO010000001.1, on the reverse strand, counting down.
TGACGTACGGGAAAGCAAAGCTGCTGGATTGCGTTCCCCGAACGTCGAGGGAGGCCTCCTTGAACTTCTGGAGCAGCTCCTGCTGCTTCTTGCGGCTCTCCTCGCGGCCGAGCGGATAGTTCGAGTTGTAGTCGCTGTTGACGGTCCGGCCGAGACCGGATTTGTAGCTGCCGCTTGGGGAATCGACCCCTAGCGTAACGCCGGCAGCGCCGAGCTTCTGGAAGTAGCGGATATCCTCTTCGATCACTTTTTCCATATAGCCGAGGCTGACGTAGTTTTCCAGCACCGTGCCGCCCAGGTCGCGCAGGCCGTTCTGCCTGCGGTTGAAGCCGCCGATTTTGGACGTGTTCTGCGTGTAATTCGTATGCAGATACACCGGAATTTGCAGCGTATCGGCGAACTGGATAAATTTCTTCATGCCGTCCGTGCCGCCGATGCGGCTGTCCACCGGCGCCGGGGAGCCGAAATCGCTATAGCCGCCATTGGCCCAGCCCATGTAATTGACGACCATATTGTCGATGCCGAGGCCATACAGACGCTGTACGATTTTCATCGCGTCCGACGTTTCCGTCGTTTTCAGATAACGGTCCGTAATGAGCCCCTTCTCGCGCTCCGCTCCGACGATGCTGACCGTCATCGGCAGCTTGGTGGAGTTTTTCGGCTTGATCGTCTGCATCTTGTACTTATCGATCATATATTGCCGATAGCGCTCGGCCATGCCGACATAGTTCGCTTTCGCCTTGTCGAGCAGCACATAGCGGACGGCGCGGTCGCCTTTGAAGCGATCGGTTTTGTTGTACGTTGTGAAGAAGCGGCCTTTCGCTTCGTTCGTCACCTGTTTATACGTAGAGCGGTAGTTTTGCTGAGCCGTAATCCAGTTGTAGCCGCTAAATACGCCGGAAGGCGAAGCGACGACATCGGACAGCTCGGCGCCGTCCTCGATAATGGACAGGAAGCCTTTGTCTCCCGATTTGGCGCCGAATACCGGCATCGTGATCGGATTGCGCGACTGAGGATCGTCATTCGCTTTGAACGAAAGGTCCAATCCGTACACCGGCTCTTGGTAAATCCGGTTGACGTTCGTGCTATTCTGGCTGTAAGGAATGAGCGCTCCGGAGCCGTCCGGTACGAACAGGTAGCCGTCCTGGCCCTCCGAATGCTCCGCTCCGAAGAACGGGTACAGCCGGATCCAGATCAAGCTGAGGGAGCCTTCCTTGACGCCGGAATCGATGATTTTCGTCACGATGGAGTCGCCTTCCAGCTTGACTTCGATCGGGATCGTAAATTGCTTGGCGGGCATCTCGAACGTCAGCTTGAAGCCTCCGTCGATGTTGGTAATGTCCGTTATTTTGCCCTGCTCTTCAAGCAGGTTCGTTTCCTTCGGCTGGGTGACTTTGCCGGTCAGGTCGATATAGCGCAGCATGACGGGGGAGCGCAGATGGTTCCGCCACGTCCCTTCCTGTCCTTCGGTCAACCACTGCTGCGGGTCCGGATACGAATGCCACACATTGCCGTTCCGTTTGTCTACGACGTTGAAGTGACCGGTCTTGGCGTCCAGCTTCAGTTCGAGCTGACCGGATTGGGCGACGGTTTTAAAATCCGCTTCCTGCGGCAGCTCTTCGAGCCCTTTTGCCACTTTGACCGCCCCGACGTTCGCTTGCGGAGCCGCCGTGACGGCCCCGCGGTCCAGGGAACTGATATCGAGTCTCGTTACGACGAACAGGAGCAGAGCGACGATAAGCACCGTCCAGATCCATGCGGATACCGGTATTCGTTTGAGCCATTGCTTCATCGCAGTCTCACCTCCTGATACACCTCATACAAGAAGTCTTTCAAGTCGCTGCTGAGGCCGAGCACGACGAGTGCCAGGACGGCGAGTGTCATGAAGGCGACGAGCGTCAGGAAAATGTTGACGATCGTTTCGCCGACGGAGTAGTTTTGCAGCGATTGAATTTTCCAGAAAATCATAAACGCGGTCCACACATACAGCACATTTTGCAGGAAGTCGAATATCGCTTTCTCGGACAAGGTCATGACCGTGGAAATCACCGTCAGCGGGATGCCGATCAGCACGAGCGGGATCAGCGCGTAGGCGCTGCCCACGAAGACGTCCTTGAAGCGGCCTTCGCCGCGGTAAATCGAGCTGACCAGGTAGTTGGAGACGACCCAGCCGATCCAAATGATGCCGTACTGGAACAACAGCGAAAGCAGGTTGATCCGGTGAACGTCGACCAAATTGAACGAGAAGCTGGTGAACATCCTCATGACGACGAGCGTGATGTAGGCGACGACGAGCAAAATCAATGCGCCTACGTAGCCGCCCTTCTGTTCGAAGCGGAGGGCGGAAAAGCCGTCGAGCGGATGTTTCAGCATGTAGAACATATGCTTGAACTGAACGATGAACGAGTTTTTCGAACGTCTGCGGTTTTTCCATGCGAGCCGCCATTTCGTCCGGCGCGTCGCTCTCTCGCCGATCAGGAGCAGGATGACTGCGACGACCAGCGAAGTGGCCAGTACCGAGAAATGGCTTTGGAACCATTGCAGACGAATTTGCCAGTAAGCGTCGGAGTAGCCTTTATGGTCGTCTCCGCGCTTGAACAGCTCCAGCGCCTCCTGATAATTGCCTTGCTTGTAGGCCGATTTCGCCAGGCCGAGAATAGCGGGGGAGAAGTTGGCGTTCAGGCGCAGCACCTCGCGCCAATGGCTTTCGCTCTCCTCGTAACGTCCTTGCAGCGTCAGCTTGTTCGCTTCGTTCACCTTCGCTCCGAACTCGGACAGGCGGAACAATTGAATGACGCCCTCCTGACCGTCGAGCAGGAACAGATCGTTGCGGGAGTTGGCGTCGACGGCGACCGGGTTTTTCATCAGCCCGAGCTGGGTCGTGTTGGCCGACGAAGGACCTGCCCAGAAAAACAGCAGATTGCCGTTGGCGTCGTACTGGTTAATATATTTGTAAGAAGAATCGATCGCCGTCATATTGCCGTTCGAATCGATGGCCAGATCGATCAGCTGGGACGTCACTTGACCGCCCGTCGCGAACTTCATGTCGAATCTGCGCACCTCGCCGAAGGCTTTGTTTTCCAGCAGGTTCAGACCCTTGATACTGAGCTTCTTGATCTGCTCGGTTTTGATCCCTTGTCCGGAGGTGGTCGTGTACATGAAGCCGTCATGGTCGACGGCCACGCTGCTAATCGCACCGGGCAGCTTGCTGATTTCGTTTGCGTACATCTGCTTCGTATAGACGAGCCGCTTCATTGCGTCCAGCGGGGAGAAGATCGTTTTGTTCGCCCCGTAGAAGCTTTGGAAGTTGCCTTCCGGGTCGAGCTGCAAGAGCCCCTGGTAGCCGCCCAATACGGCGATGTACAGGAAGCCGCGCTTGTCGACGACAAGCCGCGTCGGATCGTACTTGAACGCTTCCGGAATGTATTTGGAATCCGGCTTGAGGTACTGTCGAATGTAATTACCGTTCTTGTCGAGACGGACGACCCGCTTGTTGCCGGTATCGGCGACGTAAATGTCCTGGGTGTCGGTGACGAACACGCCCTCCGGCTTGTTGAACGGCTTCAGCTCCGGATTATCGGCCTTCGCCTCGATGGCGATGTAGCGGACAAAGGCGCCGTTCGGACCGAATTCGACGATCCGGTTGTTGCCGGTATCGGCGACGTAAATATGATCGTTCGTCGCGATGAACAAATCTTTCGGGTTTTGCAGCGGCGACGCTTTCATCGTCCCCGGTTTATCTTTATCGGGAATCGTCAAATCTTTGCCGAATATCCCTTCCGGCGTGTAGGCCGGTTGAGTCCAGATCAGGCGTCCTTGATTCTCTTTCGAGTTCGTCCAGTATGGCACTTCCGCAAAGGCGGACAGCGGCATCAGCGCCGCTACGGCCAACATCAGGACGAGTAGCATCAAGATCCGCCGACTGCTTCCAAGTTTCATGGTCAGACCTCCGAATCTGTCGTGTCCTTATTTGATGCCGGAATGCGCCATAGTGGCGATTACTTTACGCTGGTAGAACAGGAAGAAGATGAAGTTCGGCAGGAACAGGATCAGTGCAGCAGCAGCAGCAGCCCCTTGCCGCGCTACCGAGTTGACCGCCCCGGTAGTGATCGTGCTCAGGAAGAACGGGAACGTCTTCATCGATTCGTCTTGCATGAACAGACGGGACGACTCCACGTTGCCCCAGGCGCCTTGGAACGTCAGGATGGCGACGGTGGCGACGGCAGGCATAATCGTCGGAATGACGATCCGGTAAAAGACCGTGAACTCGCGCGCCCCGTCCATCTTGGCGGCTTCCAGCAGCTCGTTCGGCACCTGGTCGACGAACTGCTTCATCAGGAAGACGCTGACCGGAGCCGCCAGAGCGGGCAGCAGGTGGCCGAAATACGTATTCATGATGCCGAGATTCGAGACGACCAGATAACGCGGAATGCCGACCGTTTCCGGCGCGAACATAAGCGTCAACAGGATCGTGGCGAACAAGATTTTGTGTCCCGGAAACTTGTGCTTCGACAGCGGATAGGCGCACAAGGCGCTGACGATGACGACGCCGACGACGGTAAGGATGGTGACGACGATACTGTTGAACAAGTAGCGCGTGACCGGCACGACGGATGAGCTGGACAAGACGAACAGCTCGCGGAAGTTGTTGAACGTCGGCTCCTCCACGTAGATGCGCGGCGGCGTAATGAACAGCTCCTGATACGGCTTCAACGATTGCACGAAGATGAAGACGAGCGGTATCAGCATGAAGATGGACAGCAGCGTCAGCAAGATATATAACGCTTTTTGGAACGAGTCCGCCTTCTCCAGACGATTTTTCCGCTTCGTGCGGATTTTTTTGAAAAAGCTGGATACGGGATTACTAGCGAGGCTAGCCATCATTCATCACCTCGAGATCCGAATAACTTATGACCAAGCTTGTTGGCGATATACATCATGACGAGCAGGAATACCGAAATGGCCGATGCGTAGCCCATCTCGAACCGGATTTCCCCGTAATCCTGAATATGACTCATGAGCACATGGCCGGAGTACTGGGGAGTCGGGAACGTGCCGGACAATTGCTGCCCGATTTCGCCCGCCTTGAACGTGCCGACGATCGCCATAACGGCGCTGAACAGCATCTGCGGCTTCATCGACGGAATCGTAATGAACCAGATTTCCTGCAGACGGCTCTTGATGCCGTCGATTCGTCCGGCTTCGTATAGCTCCTTGTTGACGTTCAGCACGCCTGCTAGCTGGGCGAGGAAGCCTACGCCCATGCTGGACCAAAGCGTGACGGCGACCATTGAGCCCATCAAAAATTTCGGGTCGGTCACCCACAGAATCGGCTTGTCGATCAAGCCGATGTTGAGCAGCAGGCTGTTGATATAACCGATTCTATCGCCCATCAAGAGCGGCACCCATACTGCGGTCATTGCCGCGCCGGCTACGAGCGACGGGCTGTACATGATCAGCGCGTACAGCGTCCGCGTGTAGTTCGGCAGCTGGGAGATGAGCCAGGCCAGAATGAAGGAGGCGATATAGCCTCCCGGACCTACCAGCAGCACGAACTTGATCGTGTTCGGCAAAGCGTTTTTCAGGAAGATCAAATCCTGCGAGAGCAAATACAAATAGTTCTGCCAGCCGACCAGATGCGGCGGCTGAAGCGCGTTGAAATACGTAAAGCTAAGCAGAACCGCGAGCAGGACGGGGACAAATATAAAGGCGGTAAAGCAAAGCACGAACGGCGCGATAAACAAGTAAGAAAGCCGGTACGACCAGATGAGCTTGAAAAACGTATTCATACGCGTACCGAAATCTGCTTTCTGCCTTTTACCCATGGGAACCGTCACTCCGGCTTCACTTTGGGACATAGCGGTCAACCCCTTCCCACGGCTTCGTGACTTGCGGCAAATCAAGCGTGTGCGTTACTTTTCCATCTGGAGTGATGAAGCCAAACTCCTGCGCCTTCCGAACCATTTCCCGATCGATATTGATGATGCCTTCCTCCAGCGATTCGCGGTAATTCATCCCGTCCACGACCGTCCGGTTCCAGGCGTTGTTCAGTTCCCGCGCGACGAAGTAGGCGCCCGGAGGGTTCGGCATCTCCTTATACCATTTCCACTGCTCGAAGATAACCTTGAGGTCGTCCTTCTGCCACGGGAGCCGGCTGAATGCTTCGATATTGGCGGAATTCCAGCGGAAGGCGATCCCGTTGAACGATTCGAGGTCCGAACCGTAACGCTCCTGCACGTCGGCGGAAAGCAGCCATTTCAGGAATTCCCACGCTTCCTGCTTCTTCTTCGAGCTCTTGTAAATAAATCCGGTCGTCTGACCCCCCGAGGACCAGCGGGCGACGGTGCCGTCGGATTGCTTGTAGCCGGGCAGCGGAGCCATTCCCCACCAGCCGGTCAACTCCGGCGCGGCAACCGATATTTGCAGATACGAGTTGAAGTCGGCGATCCCGATCGGCATGTCGCCTTTGCGGAAATGCTGATAGAAGCTCGGTACGCTGCGCTCCAGATCGTAAATGTTGAACAAATCGGTCCATTGCTTGAAGCCTTTGAACGCCTCCGGCGTGCTGAGCGCGGTGCTCATGCCGTCTTTATTGAAAAACTCGGCGTTGTTCTGGTAAATGAACGTGATATAGTCGGTCGGCGGCACGTAGAAGTTATAGCCGCTTTGCTGAAGCGTCGGCAGCATGTTGTAGACGTCGTCCCACGTGTCGGGCACCTTCAGGTTCAACTTCTCGAGAATGTCCTTGCGGTAGAACAGCACTTTGAACGACTGCGTTTCCGGGAGCGCATAATAGCCCTTGTCGTAGTAGAACGGCAGCAGAGCGCCCGGCGCGAATTGATTCGCGATCTGCTTGAAGTCCGGAAACTGGCTCAAATCTTCAAGCGCTCCCCGCATGGCGAAGTCGATCGATTTATCCTGCGGCTGTCCGAGCGCGATATCTGGCGATATGCCGGCCGCGTTCGCATAGATCAACAGGTTTTCGTCCGGGAGCAGGTTGACTTTGACCTTTACGCCGGTTTGCGGCGTATACATCTCGTTGGCGAGCTCCTGAAGCAGGTTGACGTAGTCGCGTCCGCGGTTGACCCATACGTTCAGGGCGGTATCGTCCAGCTTGCTCAAATCTTCCTTGCGGATAAAGGAACGGAAGAAATTCATTACAGACGATTGTGTCTTCTGGAAAAAATTCGCCGTCAGCTTGGGCGTCTCGGCCGCCGTGGGAACGATGTAGATCTGATCGAGCTGCAACGGCGCCTTGATCAGCGTTTCGCGGATGGCTCCGACTTTCTCTTGCAGCGACGATATATCGTCCATATGGTACGGAATTTCGTTCGGATATCTCAGATAGCTGTCAATATCGCGCATCGCGTTGAGCAGCGTCTGCACGTTATTTTCCCGCCGTCCGTTCGCCTTGAGCATATCGTCGGCCATCAGCTGCATTTGCGCGCGGATGGCTTCGAGCCGTTTCGGCAGCTCGGGGAAATCCTCGTCGATTTTCCATGTCCGGTTTTTGTCGACGACGTTGCCCGTGAGCGCCTTCAACTCGGAGGTGAGGTCGCGGAGCTGGGTTGTCGCTTCCTCGGATTCGACGATAACCGGCTGGAACGGAGCGACGGTTGCGGTCATGGACAGCGTGTGCTGGCCTTTCTCCAGATAGATCTCGAAAGGCTTGCCTGCCGCATCCGAGAGCGTGATGCCCTGCCAGGCGGTGTTATAAGGAATTCCGTAGGTTTGCAGCTCCTTGAACGGAACCTTGCCGTCAATGGAGATCGTACGGAACGTGGTCATGTTGGAGATCGTATTCTGCTTGGCGCGCATGGCGATTTTGTAGCGGCCGCTTTCCTCGACCTTGAACGTCCAGTCGATGCGCTGTCCGCCGTTTTGCCATCTGGAGCCGCCTACCGTATTGAACGTCTCATGGGCCCCTGCCGGCGGAGTAGAGAGGGCGTCCTTGTCGACGACCATCTGAATGGCGGCGTCGTTCTTGACCGTCATATTTTCCGCCTGAATCGAAACCGTGGCGCCGCTTTTTGCCGAATCGGCCGGAACCTTCGCCGAATACGCGGCATAGTCGGGAACGACGGCCGGCGGCGTAACGGTCAGCTGGCCGATGGCGATCGGCTCGCTGCCGGACAGCCGGATCGTATGCTCGCCCTGGGTCAAATACCATTTCAGCGGCTCGCTGTAAGCCCCGCCGTTATCGCGGAATGGCTCCTCGATCCAATTGGACAGCGTAAGCGACCGGGGCCGCACGTCGTCGCCCTTCTCGTCCTTCTTGACGGGCAAGTCGTCCTTGAACTGCTTGCGGAAGGTGACGGCACGCGCTTCCCGGAACGGATACGTTCCGTCGATCGAGACGGAGAGCGATACCGGTCTTCTGCCGGCCGCGGTGCTGTCGGTCAACGCGTAAGGGAAGTGCTGGAGATTTAACTCGTATAAGCCGGTTTGGTCGACTTTGACTTTGTATTCGATCCAATTGTCGCGGTCGCTTTTCCAGATCAGGACGCGGTCCTTCCCTTGGAAAGAGCTTGCTTGCGCCAGCTGGGCGGACGATTGCGAAACAATATCGGCTCCGGCGACCCGAGCCGTTCCGGTGCCGTTGGCGTAGTTTTTCGAGACCCAGTCTGCGGATACCTGAGCATAGAACGGTTCGAAGCTCGTTGTCAGGTTACTGGCGGCTTTGGCTGCGCTGACTGACGACGCGGCAGGCTTGGCTGCGTTCGTATTCGCATTCGAAGTCGCGGGAGCGCTGTCGGCGGCATGGACCGCACCCGGAGCGGGAGCGGTAATGCTCGCGCCGACAAGCATCGAAGCGGCGAGCACGACGGCGGCCGCAGCGCGTTTGTTGTTATGGCGGCGACGTTGCAAGGGGGATCCTCCTTTCATCTTTACGAATCGATAAGCCGTTCTCCGCTATCCCGGTCGAAGAACAGCGCCTTGTGCATGTCGACGGCAACCGAAATTTTCATCTCGTCATTGTAGAAATTGCGGGGGCTTGTGCGGACGACAAGCAGGTTCGAGCTTCCGACGTCGAGGTGAAGAAAGCGGTCGGCGCCCATCAGTTCGTTGAATTTGTGAATGCCGCTCATGACGGCGTTCGGAAACGCTTCGAAGACGATTTGGTCGACGCTGATGTTCTCCGGCCGGATGCCGAGCGTGACCACTTTGTTGACCAGCCGTTTAGCGATAAGCGCTTTCGCATTTCCTTGGGGAATTTCCAGGGCGAAGCGGTTCGTGTGGAACTCCAGCTTGCCGCCGTGCTCTTCGAGTCTGCCGTCGATGAAGTTCATGGGCGGGGAGCCGATGAAGCTTGCGACGAACGTGTTGGCGGGGTTGTTGTAAATCTCCTCCGGCGTATCAACCTGCTGGATGATGCCGTCCTTCATGACGACGATCCGGTTGGCCATCGTCATGGCCTCCGTCTGATCGTGTGTTACGTAGATGGTCGTGACTTCGAGCTGCTTGTGCAGCCGGATCAGCTCGGAGCGCATCTGTACCCGCAGCTTGGCGTCCAGGTTCGACAGTGGCTCGTCCATTAGGAACACTTGAGGGTTGCGGACGATCGCCCGGCCAAGCGCGACACGCTGCCGCTGACCGCCGGACAGCTGCTTCGGCTTGCGGTCCAAGTACGCCTCGATTTCCAACACGCGTGCCGCCCGTTTCACGGCGATGTCGATTTCGTGCTTCGGCATTTTGCGCAGCCGCAGGCCGAAGGCGATGTTCTCGTAGACCGACATGTTCGGGTACAGGGCGTAGTTCTGGAACACCATCGCGATATCGCGGTCTTTGGGGGGAAGCTCGTTGACGAGAACGTTGTTGATGTAAATCTCGCCCTTGCTGATATCCTCCAGACCCGCTATCATGCGAAGGGTGGTCGATTTGCCACAGCCCGAAGGACCGACGAACACGACGAACTCTTTGTCTTCGATTTCCAGGTTGAAATCCTTCACGACGTTTTGCTTGTCTTTGCCGTATTGCTTGTACACATGGTTGAACAAGATCCGGGACATGAGCCGATTACCCCCTTATAAATGTGCTTGCAGAAAACGGTTACATGGCAATATATATTCATTATAGAAAAGGGGCTGTGAAATTGGTGTGAAGAAAACGACATAAATCGGGAGACAGATCTTAATCCAGCCAGAATGATATGAATTTGGTATGAATTTTTATGGAATATGGCCGAATTCCCGGTTTCCGCTTTATTTTGGACTAGGATTGACAACGATTGTGTGTATATGATGAAAGAAACGATCCGCATGATCTCCAAGGGGGTATTTCTATGGCGTACGAGGAATACGAGGATAAGATCCGCCTGACTGGCAGAACCGGCGAGAAGGAGCCGCAAACTTCGCCATATTGCGATTTTGTGTACTACGAATCGACACGGACGCCCGGCGTTACGCTGGCCGCGCGCATCATCAAGCCGTCCAAACCGTCCTACATTGTGGCCGGAACGCATGGCTGGCATATGAGCATTCCGAAGTTCGAGCAGATGAACGAGCCGCGGGAAGGCAACGATTATTTGAAGGTCGAGGTCGATATGCGCGGCCGCGCCCATTCCGAGGGGGCGCCGGACTGCAACGGCTGGGAGCTGTACGACGTCATCGATGCGGTGGAGTACGCCCGCGCACACTACGCCGAATATATCCTGGATCCGGAGGTCGTCTACTTCGAGGCGGGAAGCGGCGGAGGCGGCAACGCGATGGCTATCGTGGGCAAGTTTCCCGACTATTTCGCGGCTTGTACCGCCTTGTGCGGCATGTCCGACTATGCTTTGTGGTATAAGGATGATGCCGTCGGCGAGTTCCGCGACGAGTTGGACGTCTGGATCGGTCGCAGCCCCGAGGATGATCCGATGGCTTACCGTTCGCGCAGCGGGCTCGCTTTGGCCGGCAACCTGCATACTCCGATTTATTTGGCTCACGGGGAAACCGACGAGCGCGTGCCGGCCGAGCATTCGCGCCTGTTCGCGGCCAAAGCGGCGGAGCTGGGCAAGCAGTCGCTCGTCCGCTATTACGAGCTGCCTGGAGTCGGAACGAAGGATCATTGGGGCCGCGCTACCGCAGAGATGATGGAACGAGTAAGGCGGGAAAGCGAGGACAACCGCCAGGCTCACCGGACGCCCGTCCGTCTGCCGGCGCAGGGACGGTTGACCGTGGGCGGGTACGTGTTCACGAAACCGTTCAGCATCGTGCTCGATTCCCCGGATAAGGTCGCCGTGGTCGATTACGATCTGGATGCCGGCAAGTTCGACGTAACGTGCGCAACGGAATGCGGCTATACGCTGGACACCGGAATCGGGCCGGTGCAGGGCCGGGCGACTGTTCGCTGAGCGGCAATAAAGGAGAAGAGGGGAAAGCAGCTTTGTTCTGTCGCTCGCGACCGGACTAAGCTGTTTTTTTTGCGCCGCGCCGCTCATTTTGCCAAAAATGGTATTGACATTGACAGTGATAACCATTATCATTTGTTATGATAAAAAGAATGAGAATCGTTATCACGATTTTGTGCGATTTCGGAAGGCTTCGATTCGAAGCTTTTCTTATAATGGCTGGAACGGCCTGTAGCATACATGTAAAAGGAGTGGGGCAGGATGGCTCGTTTATTCGCTGAAAAGCTTCATATCGCATATGGTGAAAAAGTAATCGTCAATCAATTGGATCTGTCCATCCCGGCCGGAAAGGTGACGGCGCTCGTAGGGGCCAACGGCTCGGGGAAATCGACGATTCTGAAGACGATGGCCCGGATCATGAAGCCGCAGAAGGGCGGCGTTTTCCTGGACGGCAAGTCCATTCACCAGATGCAGACGAAGGAAGTGGCGAAGCAGCTGGCCATTCTGCCGCAAAACCCGGTGGCGCCGGAAGGCTTGACCGTCAGCGAGCTTGTCTCGTTCGGACGGTTTCCGCATCAGAAGGGCTTCGGTTCCCTCAGCAAAGAAGATAAGGAAATGGTCGGCTGGTCGCTTCAAGTGACGGGCATGACCGAATTCTCCGAGCGGCCGATCGAACAAATGTCCGGCGGTCAACGCCAGCGGGCTTGGATTGCCATGGCGCTTGCGCAAGGAACAGACATCTTGTTCCTCGACGAGCCGACGACGTTCCTCGACATGGCCCATCAATTGGAAGTGTTGAAGCTGCTCGAACGGCTTAACCGCGAGGAAGGCCGGACGATCGTCATGGTCGTCCACGACCTGAATCATGCTACGCAGTACGCCCATCATATCGTGGCGATCAAGAACGGCGACGTCATATACGAGGGCAGCCCGTCCGAGGTCGTGCATCCGGCCATGCTGCGCGAAGTATTCGGCATCCGCGCCGACGTCATCCCGGATCCGCGCTCCGGCGCCCCGCTCTGCCTGCCTTACGGCTTGGCCGGCGAGGCGGAGGAAAGCCCGGACAACGTCGTACGGTATACGCATACGCCGGTCGCGCATCAGACGGCAAAGCCGGAAGCCGAGCCGGTCAAGGAAAAGGTCGGAGCGCGCTAGCATTCAGCGATACGATTTGCAGCAAGAAGGGAGCGATCCCTTCTTTTTTTGTGCCGCGAAATAGCTGTGTACGCCGATGGTAGAGCGTGATATCATACGATTGAATGCAAAAAGCGAAGAAAAAGGGCGGGGCGTATGGCGGAAACAATATGGATCAATGCGAAGCTTTATACAGGGCAGCGTGTCATTGCCGGAGGACGCATGATCGTTACCGAGGAAGGAACGATTCGGGCCGTCGGGGACGAGCTGCTGCCGGTCCCGGCCCATGCGCGAGTGCGCGACTGCGAAGGAACGACGATGCTCCCCGGCTTTATCGATGTCCATGTGCACGGCGGCAATGGCTTCAGCATGATGGACGGCACGTTCGAGTCGCTGGACGGCATGAGCCGGTATCATGCCGGTCACGGCACGACTGCGTTTTTGGCGACGACGACGACGGCTTCGGAAGAACGGATCGTGCAGGCGCTGCGCAACGCCGCCGCGCATATCGGCAAGACGTCGGGAGCCGAGCTGGCCGGCATTCATCTGGAGGGCCCTTACCTGGACGAGAAGCGGCGGGGAGCGCAGGACAGGGAGCATCTGAAGCTGCCTACGGCTGCGGAAATCGAGGAATGGTGCGCAGCGGCCGACGGGCATATCCGGCTCGTTACGATCGCCCCGGAAATCGAAGGCGGCATGGCGGCGGTAAGCCAGCTCGCGGGCAAGCGCATTACCGTCTCCGCCGGCCATTCGAACGCCACTTACGAGCAGATCGAGGCGGCGATGCGAGCGGGCGTGAGCCATACGACGCACCATTTCAACGGGATGAGTCCGCTGCATCACCGGGAGCCCGGACTGGCCGGAGCGGGGCTGCTGCTCGGCGGTCTGACGACGGAACTGATCTGCGACGGCATTCATGTGCATCCGGCCGCCGTCAAGCTGATGTTCGAAATGAAAAATCCGGAGAAAATATGCTTGATCACCGATGCGGTCGGTCCAGCGGGCTTGCCGGATGGGGAATACGGGGAGGTCGTCGTTGCGTCAGGCCAAATTACGCTGAAGCACGGATCTTCGTTGGCCGGCAGCTCGCTGACGATGCTGCAGGCGCTGAAAAACGCACTGCGCTTCACCGGTTACCCGCTCGAGAAGCTGCTTCCCTCATTGACGTCCGTACCCGCCCGCCAAGCTCGGCTGGATCGGCAGAGAGGCACGCTGGCGCCGGGCAAGCAAGCCGATTTCCTGCTGCTGACGCCGGGTTTGGAGCTGCTGTCGACGTATGTGAAAGGAAAAGAGGTTTACCGTGCAGGATCGTCCGCCTAAGGCGAACGATCCTTTTGCCGTTTGCGTGGCCATGCGCGCTGACGTTACGACGTCATCCGCTCCATTTGCCCGAGCAGGTCCTCGAATACGCTCATCGCCTGCCGGATCGGCTCGGGAGACGACATGTCGACGCCGGCCCGCTTCAATATCTCGATCGAATAGTCGCTGCCGCCGCTCTGCAGGAAGCCGAGATACCGTTCGACGGCAGGAGCGCCTTCATCCAAAATTTGCTTCGCGAAGCTGGTGGCTGCGGAAAAACCGGTCGCGTATTTGAACACGTAGAAGCTGCGGTAAAAATGCGGGATGCGCGCCCACTCCATCTCGATATCGCGGTCGACGGTCATCGCCGGCCCGTGGTATTGCACGTTCAAATCGTAGTAAATCCGGCATAAATCCTCGTGCGTCAGCGATTCGCCCTGCTCCGCCTTGCTGTAGATCAGCCGCTCGAACTCCGCGAACATCGTCTGACGGAAGACGGTCGTGCGGAATTTGTCGGCGTAGTAGCAGAGCAGGTACATTTTCTGCTGCGGGTCGGTTGCGCGGCGGAGCAAATCGTCCATCAGCAGCGCTTCGTTCAGCGTCGAGGCGACCTCGGCGAGGAAAATCGTATACTGGGCGTTGCGGTAATCTTGGACGGCATCGGACAAGTACGAATGCAGCGCGTGGCCCATTTCGTGGGACAGGGTGAACATGCTGCTCAGATTGTCCTTATGATTCAACAGTACGAACGGATGGGTGCCGTAAGCCCCCGAACAATAGGCGCCGTTGCGCTTGCCCTCGTTCTCGTACACATCGATCCAGCCGCCATCCAGCCCTTGGGCGAAAATAGCGCCGTACTCGTCTCCGAGCGGCCTAATGCTGGCGAGTACGGTCTGCTTCGCCTCCTCGTAAGCGATGTCCATCTTGTATTCGTCCACGAGTGGGGCGAACAGGTCGTACATATGCAGCTCGTCGACGTTCAGCAGCTTCTTGCGCAGGTTCATGTACCGGTGCAGCAACGGCAAGCTTTCGTGGATCGTGGAGATCAAGCTGTCGTAGACGCTTACCGGAATTTTGTCGTCGTACAGCGACGCTTCGAGGGCGGAGCCGTATTTGCGCGCTTTCGCATAAAACTGGTTTTTCGTCACATTGGCGCCGAGCGTGGCGGCCAGCGTATTGCGCAGCTTGCCGTACGTGGCGTACATCGCTTCGAAAGCGCCTTTGCGCACGTCGCGGTCGCGGCTTTCGAGAAATTGGATGTAGCGGCCGTGCGTCAGCTCGACCTTGGCGCCGTCCTCGTTTTGGACCAAAGGGAACTTCATATCCGCATTGTTCAGCATGCCGAATATGGTACCGGGCGCCTGGGAGACGTTGCCGACCCGCGCAAGCAGCGCTTCCTCCGGCTTGGACAAAATATGCGGCTTCTGCCGGAGCATGTCGGTCAGCGTCTTCCGGTAGCGGATCAGACTCGGCTCGTTCAACAGCGCCTCCAGCTGCTCTTCGGGCAGCTCCAGAATATCCGGGGTAATGAACGACATCGCGCCGTTCGCTTCGACAGCCAGCTTCTTCGCTTTGTCGAGCAGCGCTTGGAACACCGGATCGGCCGTGTTTTCGTTATGGCGGTTGCTGGCGTACACATACAACTGCTCTGTCCGCAGCGACAGCTCATCCTCCAGCTCGAAGCATTGCCGGATCGCTTCGGCGTCCTTCAGCTTGCCCTCTAGTCGGCCGATATCGCCGAGAAGCCGCTTCACCTCGTCGTACTGTCTGTCCCACGCCGCCTGATCGGCGAACAAATCCTCTAGCCGCCAGCGGTAGCCGGCAGGCACCTCGGAACGTTTCCATACTGCTTCCATCGTATAGGCCTCCTTGAAAGACGGGATTTTATAGAAAAAGCGGAAAAGAAAAGCCCCGGCCATTCGCAGCCGGGGACTTTGCATGCAGCGGCTCACGGTCATCCCTGTGGTGCCGGGACCCGTATGCCGGTCCGGGCGGGCGTCCATGTCGGCCAGCCGTTCGGTTGAAGCGGAGGCGATCGCCCTCCGCCGATTACTTCGTCAGTTCTTCCATTTGCTCGATCAGGCTCTCGAACACGCTCATGGCTTCACGAACGGGCTGAGGCGTGGACATATCGACGCCGGCCCGTTTCAAAATCTCGATCGAATAGTCGCTGCCGCCGCTTTGCAGGAAGCCGAGGTAGCGGTCGACGGCCGGCTCGCCATTGTCGAGAATCTGCTTGGCGAAGCTGGTAGCCGCCGAGAAGCCGGTCGCATATTTGAACACATAGAAGCTATTGTAGAAATGAGGAATGCGCGCCCATTCCATCTCGATATCTTTGTCCACGGTCATGGAGGAGCCGTGATATTGCAAGTTCAGGTCGTAATAAATGCTGCACAGATCCTGGTGCGTCAGCGACTCGCCCTTCTCCGCCTTGTCGTAAATGATTTTCTCGAATTCCGCGAACATCGTCTGCCGGAAGACGGTGGTCCGGAACTGGTCGGCGTAGTAAGTGAGCAAGAACATTTTTTGCTTCGGATCGGTCGACTTCTCCAGCAGGTAGTTCATCAGCAGCGCCTCGTTGAGCGTAGAGGCAACCTCGGCCAAGAATATCGTATATTGGGCGTCGCGGTACTCCTGGTGCGAGTCGGACAAATAAGAGTGCAAGGCGTGACCCATTTCGTGCGTGAGCGTAAACATGCTGTTCAGGTTATCCTTATGATTGAGCAGCACGAAAGGATGAGTGCCGAATGCTCCCCATTGGTACGCCCCGCTCCGCTTGCCTTCGTTCTCGTAGACGTCGATCCAGCCTCCGTCGAAACCTTCCTTGAGAATATTGCCGTACGGCTCGCCGAGCGGCTTCAGGCTCTCCAAAACCGTTTTCTTCGCTTCTTCGTATGTAATGTCCATCTTGTATTCGTCGACCAGAGGGGCGAACAGGTCGTACATATGCAGCTCGTCGACGTTCAGCAGCTTTTTGCGCAAGTCCATATACCGGTGGAGCAGCGGCAAGCTTTCATGAATGGTCGAGATCAGGCTGTTGTAAACGTCAACCGGAATTTTGTCGCCATAGAGCGACGATTCTAGAGTCGAAGGATATTTTCTCGCTTTGGAGTAAAAGATATTTTTCGTCAAGTTGGCGCCGAGCGTCGCAGCCAGCGTGTTGCGCAGCTTGCCGTACGTGCCGTACATCGCTTCGAAGGCGTTTTTGCGCACCTCGCGATTTTCGCTTTCCAAAAATTGGATATAACGGCCGTGGGTCAGCTCGATTTCCTTGCCGTTTTCGTCTTTTACCTTCGGAAATTTCATGTCGGCGTTGTTGAGCATGCCGAAAATCGTTTCCGGAGCCTGTGACAGGTTGCCGACCTGGGCGAGCAGCGCCTCCTCGGCTTTGGACAGCGTATGAGGTTTTTGGCGGAGCATATCCTCCAGCGTTTTTTTATACTTGACGAGCAGCGGATCGGCCACCAGCTCTTGCAATTTCTTATCCGGAAGGCTCAATATTTCCGGGGTAATATAGGACAGCGCTTCGCTGACCTCGACATTCAGCTTTTTCGCTTTTTCGGATAACGCCTGGTAGGCGGGATCGGCCATATCTTCGTGATGGCGCATATTCGCATACACGTACAGCCGTTCGATATGCAGGGAAATGTCGTCCTCCAGGGTGAAGCAGTCCAGGATCGGCTTTGCCGCGTTCAGCTTACCTTCGAATGCGGCGATGTCCTTGAGCTGCTTTTTCAACTCGGCGTATTCGTTATCCCAAGCTTGCTGATCGGCGAACATATGTTCCAGCTTCCAGCGGTTTTCGGCCGGAACTTCGGTACGTTTCAACAATTGACTCATAGGTACCCTCCTATCGGTTTTTGACGGTTTGGCGTCGTCATTGGCGTACGCGGGCGCTGCCGCCATAGCGGCCAGGCATACGGAAGCAAGCAGCGGAATCAGCTTCATGGTGGGGGAAAAACCTCCTCAGAACTTTGCAAAGCAAAGTTCGCTTCGAAAGCATGGACCGAGCTTTGCGGAGCAAAGTCGACTCTCCCTATTATGGCCGTTCCGGCGGGCTGTTATGAAAAGTTTGGCAGCACCCCGCGATTCCTTCCTCGCTAACTGCCGGCGCGCAAAAAGCTGAATACGATCATAAAGAAGGAGCAGCCCACCAGGACGATCGTCACCAGAGCGAGCATCCGTCTCATTTGCGGCTGGATCGTATCTTTCGTCATGATCAGAATGACGGCCAGCGAGAAAGCGAGAATCGTAAACAAGACGATCGAGCCGGTGTCGTTCAACGCAGTTCACCTCATAGCTTGTGCTGTTCTCTTGTATTCTCCAGACAGCCGCGAATTCCCTGCTTGCCGCGAAATTTGCTCTGGGGGCCTTATGGCGGAAACCGCTCGCCGAACCGGCTGATGAAGCCCCGGCAAGGCCCTTGGAGAAGTCCGTTCGAAGTCTGCAGAAAACAACTCGCGCATAGCCAAGCCGACAAAGGCGATAGGCAAGTATACGGAGCGGAGGAGCGCGACAGAACCGGCAAGCGGGGGGCGGACGGTTAGCGGAACACCGGCAAGCCTTCCGTGATCGGGAAAAGCGAGTCCAGGCATAACGGCATCGTCGGCGAATAAAGTAAGAATAGAGGCGAGGAGTGTAAGAGAAGCCCAAACGGCCGTCAAGGAGGTGTACCTGTCCGCCTCAAGCAGGCGACAGGAGCAGGAGTGGAAGGTGACCCGATACCGATAGGGTGGAGCGCGGCGCTGATCGTAGCGCTTGTGCTTGCCAACGGATTTTTCGTGGCGGCCGAATTCGCGATCGTCAAAATCCGCGCCAGCCGGATCGACAGCCTGGCGCAGGGGGGCAATCGGCAAGCCGCCCGCGCCCGCGTTATCCTGGCCGATCTAAACGCTTATTTGTCGGCTTGCCAGCTCGGCATTACGCTTACGTCGCTTGGTCTCGGCTGGGTCGGCGAGCCGGCGATCGTCCGTCTGCTGGAGCCTGTGATGACCCTCATGGGATTGCCGGCCCCGGTCATGCATGCCGTCGCATTCGTCATCGCATTCACCCTCATAACGGCTCTGCACATTACGATTGGCGAGCAGTTCCCGAAGACGTACGCCATCCGCAAGCCGGAGCGGATCGCGCTCGGAACGGCCGCGCCGTTGATGCTGTTCTATAGGGTGATGCAGCCATTTATCCGGCTGCTGAGCGGAGTATCCGACTGGATGCTGCGGAAGTCGGGGATGGAGCCGGAGGAAGCTCCGGAATCGGTCCATACCGGAGAGGAAATACGCCATTTGGTGAAGGAAAGCCATCGAAACGGGCTGATCGGCCATACCGAACTGAGCCTGGTTGAACATATATTCCAATTCCGCGAAAAAAACGCCAGAGATATCATGATCCCCCGCACCGAGATGGCTTGCTTGTACGCCCAATTGTCATACGAGGAAAACAGACGGATCGCCGTCGACGAACGGCGGACCCGGTATCCGGTGTGCGATCCGGACAAAGACAACGTCATCGGCTTCGTTCATATTAAAGAAATGCTCAAGCATCGCGAAGGAGCCGGTCAAATCGCGGCGATTACGCGGCCCTTGATGACAGTGCCGGATTCGATGCCGGTCAGCGTTCTGCTCGGTCGCATGCAGAACGAGCGGACGGAGATGGCGCTGCTGATCGACGAATATGGCGGCACATCCGGCCTGGTTACCATCGAAGACATTATGGAGGAGATCGTCGGCGAAATTCTCGACGAGTTCGACGAGGATCGCCCCCGCATCGAGGAAAAATGTCCGTCCGTTTACTCCGTGGACGGGTTGCTCCTGATAGAGGAAGTAAACCGGTATTTCGGCACCGCCATCGAAACGGACGATTACGACACGATCGGAGGCTGGTTCTGCTCCCAGGTGGAGATGCCGCCCCGCCCGGAACAGCGGTTCCGTCACGGCGGCTTCGAGTACACGATCGAAGAGGTCGACCGGATGCGGATCGCCCGCCTGCTCGTGCAAGTGCCGGAGCGGTATACGCTTCCTGACAGGCAGGAGGTTTCCTGAACGGCTCGGCTCCGGACGGTCCGAGACGCGGCAGGCAGGCTGATTGCATGGATTGCCCGGAAACTCGGTCGGTGGGACCCGGAGGCTGCCAAGGCTAACCCGGCTTTTGAACGCTTACGCCAACTAAGGCCAGCCCCTCTTCCGACGCAAACCGATAGAGCGTAAAAACGCCCCGTTGCGCCAAAAGCGCGCCGGGGCGTTCGTGTCATGCCGTGCCGGACAAGCAGGGGAAAGCTAGACTTCCTTGAAGGCGGCGAGGATTTGCTGCCGTTCTTCCTCGGTTCCGTCGAACCGATCCTGCGTAAACGTGCCTTCCGCCCAATGCATCAAAGCCGGACGGCTCAGAAATTCGAAGTTGTCTTCGCCCCATTGATCGGAAATGACACGGACGACGATGCGCGCACCGTGCACCTCGGCGTTGATCATGTTCCATTTGTCTCTTTTAAAAATTTGCAGTTTTTTGATCATAGCTATGTTCTCCAATCCAGTCGTTGTCGCCAATGGTTGCATCATAGCGCATCGGGGCGCCGAAAGCAATACCGGGAACCCCGTGTGCACCTTGCGAGCAGCGGGATGACGCGGAGGAGGTTTACGAATCTGAGCTTTGTCTGGACTTGCGGGCGATTTCGCCGCGGTCGTACTTGCGCAGCAAGTCGTCCAGCGCTTCGCGCAGCAAGGCGGATTCTTTCTTGTTCAGCTGCTCGGCGAGCGATTTCAGGCGGCGTACGTTCGTCGACGGATAGTAGCACGATTTCATGACCATCTCTTCGTTGGGAGGCAGCGCAACCTGGTTGCGTCCGGTTTCCTTGGCCGAGACGAGGGCGGCGCTGGCCGCACGTCTCAGCGCGCCTTCGGTCTTGCCGTCGCGAGGGTACTGGGCGACGCCGATCGTTAGCGTGAGCGTCTGTCCGTCCGGCAAAGCGAAGCTTCCCTGATCGGTTTCCACCCTTAGACGCAGCTTCTCCATACCGAGAAAGGCCTGTTCCAGCGACACGCCGTCGAGCGCAATCGCGAACTCGTCTCCCGACACCCGGAACGCAGAAGCCCCGCCCTCTTCGGACAGCATTTCGGCGATCCGCTTCAGCACCTCATCCCCCGCTTCGCTGCCCAGCAGGTGGTTCACCTCGTGAAAATGATCGACGTCGATCAGTGCGAGCGCTACCGGCTCATCGCGTTCAATCCGCTCCTGCAAAGCTTTTTCCAGCGCTTTGTGATTAGGCAGGCCGGTTAACGCATCCGTATGTTTGCTCATTTCGTATCGCTCCAATGCATTATAATTTATAAATATATAATTGTAATACATATTATTATATATGTTAAAGAAATGCGCAAATGCAAAGTTGGAGAAATCCGGAAAAATAAGTGTTGCTTTCCGCACTTCCCGATACTATAATCTTGACCATACCCGGCGAGGTCGGGTTGAGCGGCGGCCGCAGCAACGGCTGGCGAGCAGAGTGCAGACGAGTGGAGAATAGCCGAGGAGAGTGGAGAAGAATGGGAGAACAGCAGCATTATGAACAAATCGGGGTAGCCATGACTTGCAGGGGCTATGCCGAATATGAGCGGATGTTCGGTTTGGACGCCGGGACGTTGGAACGGGGAGCCATTCTGGACGTCGCCGCAGGAGCATCGTCTTTCGCTGCGGAGGCTAAAGCTAAAGGCGCAGACGTAAGGTGTGCCGATCCGAGATACGCCATGACCGCTTTACAGATCGGCGAGGAAGGCTACGCCGAGATCGAAACATCCACTAACAAATTGGAGCGGCTCGCCGAACGCTTCGATTGGAGCTATTACGGCGACAGCGCCCGGCACAAAGCCGGAAGGCTGCGCTCGCTCGATTTATTTATACAGGACTTCAACCGGCCGGAGGCGCGGGAAAGCTACGTGCCCGACGCATTGCCGAATTTATCGTTTGCCGACGACCGCTTCTCGCTCGTCTTGTGCAGCCACTTCTTATTTCTGTACGGGGATCAATTCGACGAGGCTTTTCACCGGGACGCCGTAACCGAGCTGCTCCGGGTATGCCGGCCGGGCGGGGAAGTCCGGATTTACCCGCTATTGTCGCTGCGCTGGGAGCCGTATCCGGGACTGGAGCGTTTGATGCGACATCTCGAAACGCTCGGCGCATCATGCGAGCTGCGCAAATCCGCGCTGCCTTTCATTCCAGGCTCGACCGACATGCTGGTCATTGACAAAAAATGAATGCGGACGTGCCGAATAAATGTGCGCCTGTTTGCGTATACTAGCCGTGGAGCCGTGCAAACGGCCGTTAAACGTTAACAGTATAATGGAGGTTGTTGCATTGAAAGGTACAGTCAAATGGTTCAACGCGGAAAAAGGCTACGGATTTATTCGCTCGGATGATGGAGAAGACTTGTTCGTTCACTTCTCGGCCATTCAGGGAGACGGCTTCAAGTCGCTGGACGAGGGCCAGGAAGTGGAATTCGATAAAGTAGACGGGGAGCGCGGTCCGCAAGCCGCCAACGTATACAAGCTGTAAATCGCCAGCCGGCCGCTACACGGTACGGTCATCAAGAATCGGGGTTTCGCCGCTCTCCGCTAGGAGCGCTGCGGAACCCTTTTTTATCGTTGAAGCTGCTGGCCTTCATGTTGTCTTTTTGGCATACGGTTTCGTTCAAATGATTGTTCTCGTCTTGTGAACATTCTTGAACTCGTTCGGCGTCATGCCGGTTTGTTTTTTGAACAGCGTGCAGAAATACGAATAGTTGGAGAAGCCGATTTTTTCCGCAAGCTCGTAGTTTCGGTATTTGCCGTCCGCCAGCCATTTTTTGGCCTGCTCGATCCGCTGCTCGACGATGTAATCGACGAGCGTTACTCCCATTTCCTTCTTGAACAGATGACCAAAATAAGAAGCGCTGAGCTGCACCGAATGAGCGATCGTGTCGAGTGTCAGCTCGGCATGCAGGTTACTGCGGATGTACTGGATGGCGGCCGATATTTCCGGGCGAAGCTCGCGTACGTTCGAGTGAAGGCGGACCCGCTCGTACACGTGCTGCTGCAAGGCCGCCAGCGCATCGCCCAGGCAGGCGAACGAACGGAACGGCGGCCAGTCCGCAGAATGGCCCGGCAGGACGGGGAACTGCTCCCCAACGACCGGTTCCAGCCCGGCGAGCAGGCCAAGCGCCTCATCCGGGCGGGGCTGGAACCGGCGCAGCAAATAATGGACTTCCCGAAGCCATTTGTCAAACCGTTGCAGAAGCTCCGCGTCTTGTTCCCGCAGGGTGTCGGCTAGCTCCAGCCGGCAAGTCTCCCACTGCTTCTCCGGCACGGGCTGGAACAGCAGCAACCCGCCGGCGTCGATCGGCGTAGGGCGATCCTGATAGAAGCGGAGGGAGGCAAACCGCATCGTCTCCGCGAACGCCGGGCGAAGGGCAGACAACGATCGAAGCGGCCGGCTGAACGTTGCGGACAGATGCATATGCAAATAGTTCTCCAAAGGAACGGCTATCGTGCGGCAGACGCGGCTCACCCGCGCCGCGTACGGCTCCGCATCCGCGCTGTCGCAGCCGAACAGGAGGGCAAACCGTCCGAACTCGAGCGGCAACAGCTCGAACGGATACCGTTCCGAATCGTTCAGCGTCTCGCGAACGATCTCTAGCATGCTGAATTCGATCAACGAACGGTCCCGCTCCGGATACCTCATGACGTATTCGTTCATTTTATCCGCGGCGCAGACGACGAGCCCATGCTCCGGCGCCGTAAGGTGGATGTCCAGCTTGCTTCCCTCGCGAACGATCTCCTCATCATCGTCCAGCACTCCGTTGCGGATATCGGCGAAAAACTTGCGCCGCAGCGGATATTGATAGCTTCTCAGCATTTGCGCATGCGATTTCTCGCTCCTGTCGTAATCCCGGTCGCGGTCCAAATCCGCGAACGCCCGGTCGAGCGCTTTCTTCATTTCCACCATGCTGATCGGAGCTTTCAGCACATATCCGCAGGCACGGTGCAGCATGGCTTGCTGGGCGTAGGCGAAGTCGCGGTGGGCGGTCAGCACGATGCTGCGAATATGCGGAAAATCGCGCTCAAGCCGGTCCAGCAGCTCCATTCCATCCATCACCGGCATGGTAATATCGATCAGGGCGATGTCCGGGTTCAGCCTCCGGCATTGCTCCAGCGCTTCCTCGCCGTTGCCGGCTTCGCCAATGATCTCGCAGCCGTAAGCCAGCCAGGGGAAGCAATTGCGAATATGGTCGCGGGCGGCGGATTCGTCGTCCACCAGCAATATTTTTCTCATCGTCCGTCCTCCTGTATGGGAATTGTGCCCGCTTTGCGAACGGCAGGCAAGGTCATGATGAGGCGCGTTCCGTTGCCGGGCGAGCTGTCGATCCGGCACGCGTAGTGTTCGCCGAACATCAGGCGCAGCCGCCGGTGTACATTGAGCATGCCGATTCGTTCGGCCTGCCTCGTCCCGCCCAAGCTGTCCAGCAGCAGCTGCAGCCGCGCTTCGGACATGCCGATGCCGTCGTCCTCCACCATCAGCTCCCACTGCTCGCCCTGATCGGCCGCTCCGATGAACAGAGTGCCTTGTCGGCCCGACGGCACGAGTCCGTGGAAGATCGCGTTCTCCACGATCGGCTGAAGTGTAAATTTCGGCAGCAGCCGCTCCAGCACGGCCGGATCGATATCCGTCTCAATCGAGAAGGCGTCCCCATACCGGGCGCCCATCAGCTCTACATAGCTTTCCAGCGAGCGCAGCTCCTCGCGGAGAGTGGCGGGGGCGGGGGACGAATCCAGGCTGTATTGCAGTTGGTCGGTCAGCGCGGAGATTAGCTCATCGACTTTATCCAGCGCCCCTTGCCTGGCGACCATGCTGATCGTATTCAGCGTATTGAACAGAAAGTGCGGCTTGATTTGCGCCTGCAGCGCAATGAAGTCCGCTTTGTTCCGCTCCTCCTCCGTACGTCGAAGATCATCGATCAGCCCGCGAAGCCGTCCGATCATCAGGTTAAAATGCCGGGCAAGCAAGCCGAGCTCGTCCGTACGCTTGATGGGGATCGACACGTCCAGATTGCCGTCGCTCACCTCTACCATCGTCGCGGCGATGCGGCGGATCGGTCGGCTGACCAGCACCGAGATGAGCATCGCTATACCGAGCGACAGTACGAGCGACAGCCCGATCAGAAGGCCGGTATAGTCCAGCAGCTTGCGCAGCGGACTGAGCAGCGTTTGCAGGTCCATAATCCAGACGACCTGCCAGCCCACGAAGTTCGTCCGGCTGCGGGTCAGGAACAGCTGTCGGCTGTCGTCCATCAACTCGTACTGCTTCCAGTTCGAGGCGAACAGCGACTCCGGTATATCGTTCAGACGGAAGCTTTTGGAAAACACCGAATAGTTCGCATAAGGCGGATTGGCGAAGATCGGACGGTTTTTGGCGTCGAGCAGCAGCAGCGAGCCTTGCTGCTGGGAGCTGCCGTTGGGAATGAGCGCCGTGTACAAGCTTTGCAGATTCAGGTCCACCATCAGCTGGCGCGGCTCCCCTTGCCCGTCCGCCGCCGTCATGACGACGGAGAACGTATAGCCCGAGACGGGGGAGAAGTAAGGACCGATCCAGTACAGCTCCCCCGGATGAATAACGAGGGCCAACTGCTGCATCAGATAGCTGCTTTCCGCGAGCTTCCATCCCCCCGCATCCGTACTGATAATGGTACTCTCGTCCGCAATGACATGAATGTTGCTGGCATTCGGCATAAAATAAATCAGATTGTCGTTCAGCCAATGGCGGATTTCCGACTCCGTCCCCGTACGGAGCCGGTTGTCGTTCGCCACCGAGAGAAAGAAGCTGCGTATATGGGCCAGTGTCAGCTGCAAATATTGATCGGATTTTTGCACCATCTGCTTCGCGTACTCTGTCTGGGCGTGCTGAAGCGTATTGGCCGAGTACCGGTAATAGGAGAAGCCGAGCAGCAGAATTATCGATTCGACCAGCCCGAAGGTAATGAGAAACATTTTGGTCGAAAGCTTGAAGCGAAGCGGATTGCTGTCTGGAAAAGGGCGTCTCATGCCGGTGCCATCCTTCCGGAAGGTGTGTGTCTTTTCATTATAAGAGCAAAGCTGCCGGACTGGGTAGGAAGGGGCATAAAAAAGCGATAAAGCAAAAGAAATCGTGAAATACCGAAACCCGCCTCCGATAGTCGGACCGCGTCCATCGGTTTATAATAAGAAGAAAAGAAAACGACAGGTCCTACTAGCGGGAGGAGTGGAGCTTCATGCGCCGATTATTCGCCGGAAGATGCAGGTTCGCCGTCGTAGCCGCCGTTCTCGTTCTGTCCGGCACCGCCTGTACCGAGAGGACGATCCGTCCGACGGATGAGCCCCCGTTCGCTACCGGCGACGCGCCGGTCATCGAAGCGCTCGTGCTGGGAAGCGAGCTGCCCGATGCGCTCGAAGACGACATCAAGAAAACGATCGATGCCAAGCTCAATATCGATCTGCGCATCGTTCCTTGCCTCGGCGACGCGTGCAAGACTCAATTGAGCATGAGACTGGCGGAGGGCAATCCGCCGGATCTGTTTTATGTAGACCGGCGTACGCTAGCCCGGCTGGTCAAACAAAATCAGCTGCTCGATCTGTCCCCTTACGTCGATCTGCTCCAGCCGGCCATCGATTTCGCCGGCGGCGGGAAAGTGGAGCTGCCGGAGAACGGCGGCAAGCTGTACGGCCTTGCCATCGGCGATAACGCCTTCCAGTTCACGTATTGGGTGCGCGAGGACTGGCTGGACAAGCTGGGGCTTCAGCCGCCGGCCACTCTCGACGAGCTGGCCCGGACAGCCCGGGCGTTCACGTTCGGAGACCCCGACGGCAACGGCAAGAACGATACGTACGGCTTCGGCGGCAATCCCGATCAGGCGCTCGGCCCGATATTCGGCGCGTTCGGTACGACGTACCCCGGGCACTTTTATCGCAAGAACGGGCAACTGGTCAATTCCTTGACCGATCCGGGCATGGTTCCCGCACTCGCTTATATCCAATCGCTGATCGAGGCCGGCGTCGTCGATCCCGATCTGCTCTCCAACAAAACCGCCCAGCACGAGATGAAAGCTTTTCAAGGACAAGTCGGTTTATTTTACTACAACTGGCCGAATATGATGAACGACAACAAGGTCAAGGAATGGCAGCCGCTCAATCCGAATGCCCGCTGGGTCCAACTGCCGAGCCCGCAGGGGCCGGGCGGGGCCAGCTATAGCTTCTACGATCCGGGGGCCGCAAGCGTGCTCGTCATGCCGAAGACGCTGCAGCGAGCCCCCGCAAAGCTGGACAAAATCATCCGGCTGCTCCGGTACGTGACTTCCCCCGAAGGAAGCCGGCTCGTCATGTACGGACTTGAGGGCAAGCATTACACGGTCGCGGGGAACCAAATCGTCCCGACCGCGCAAATGTCGCAAATGAAATATGCGTACTTGTACCAGTTAGTTGGGCGAGACGAGTTGACGTATTTGAAGACGAAGTTTCCGAAGCAGGAGCCTTACTTCTCGTTTGCTATGCGGCAGCCGCGTCTGGAGGTGCTCGATTCGTTCATCGATCCGCCCGACGACTATTCGGCCGCCGATGCGGAACGATATATCAAGGAAGAACTGTACAAATTCATCTACGGCAAACGTCCGCTGGACAGCTACGGCGAGTTTCTCGCCACGCTCGATACGGAATACCGGTACGAGGCCTATCGTCAGGCCGCCGAGCGGCAGTTGAAAAGCCTAGGCATGATTCGATAGAGGCGCGGAGAATCGCGCGTGCTCCGTCATTCCCCTTGGGGAAGGACGGGGTTTTTTTGTTTGGTTGGCACATGGTGAAATAACAAATCATTTCGTGAGAATTTGGATGTTGCCGCTCGTTCGCCATGACTATAATGACGATATGCTCAAGAGGAAAGGAAAGATACGCCATGCAATGGACCGTTCAAGAGACGCCGCCGGCCCAAGCGGTCACGAAGGGGGAGAAGACGCGGGGGGAGCTTTACCGACATATGGTCCGCCACAAATGGCTGTACCTGTTTCTGATTCCCGGCTTTCTTTATCTGCTGATCTTCAAATACATTCCGATGTTCGGAATCGTCATTGCGTTTCAGGATTTCAGTCTGGTGCGCGGCATCGGCGGCAGCGAATGGGTCGGGCTGGAGAACTTCGCCTACCTGCTGCACGCCCCCGATTTTTACAAGGTACTGCGCAACTCGCTGGTGCTCAGCTTTTATCAGATCGTATTCGAGTTTCCCGCGCCGATCGTCCTGGCAGTGATGCTGAACGAGGTGCGGCATATCGTCTTCAAGCGGGTATCTCAAACGATATTGTACCTGCCGCACTTTATTTCATGGGTCGTGCTGGCGAGCATCGTGATGAACTTCCTGTCGCCGTCGACCGGCATCGTCAACGAGATTCTGAAATCGTTCGGACACGAGCCGATTCCGTTCCTGCTGAAGCCCGAATTTTTTCGTACGATTATCGTCACGGCCGAAGTATGGAAGGGAGTTGGCTGGGGAACGATTATCTACCTGGCGGCGATGACCTCCATCGACCCGACACTTTACGAATCCGCGAAGATGGACGGTGCCAACCGCTTCCAGCAAATTCGCCACATTACGCTGCCCGGCATCGCCTCGACGATCATCGTGCTGCTGGTTTTGCAGGTCGGTCATATTCTGGACAACGGCTTCGAGCAAATCTTTTTGCTGTACAACCCGCTGACCTACGACGTAGGCGACGTATTCGAAACGTATACGTACCGGATCGGTCTCATTGACGGCCGCCTCTCGTTCGCCTCTACGGTCGGTCTGTTCAAGGCTCTGGTCGGCTTCGTGCTGATCCTCGGAGCGAACCGTCTGGCGCGGCTGTTCGGAAAACAAGTATGGTAGGTGCCGATATGAAAAAGAACTTGCGACTTCGCTTCAATGCTTTCGATACAGTCAATTACGCCTTGATCGTCTTGGTGTGCGTCCTGATGCTGTATCCGTTCGTCAACGTCCTGGCCGTCTCGTTCAGCTCGTATACCGCGTACGTGGCCAACCCGCTGATGCTGTGGCCGCACGATTTCGATCTCAGCGCCTACAAGGAGATTGTGGGGCATCCGGTATTGTGGACGAGCTACCGGAATACGATCATCGTCACCGTCGTCGGCGTCTTTCTCGGGCTGCTGATGTATATCGTTACGGCGTATCCACTGTCCAAGAAGGAGCTGAAGGGAAGGCGCACGCTGATGACGCTGGTTATCTTCTCTATGCTGTTCAGCGGCGGACTCATCCCCAACTACTACTTGATGCGTTCGCTCGGCTTGCTCGATTCGCTCGCCGCTCTCGTATTGCCCTCTTTGTTCTCGGGTTTCAGCCTGATCCTGATGAAAAATTATTATGAGGGACTGCCCGAGGAGCTGGAGGAGGCGGCGCGCATCGACGGCGCATCCGATCCGTATATTTTGTTCCGCATTCTGGTACCGCTCTCGATGCCGATTATCGCCACCCTGGGGTTGTTCGCGGCTGTCGGGTACTGGAACAACTTTTTCAACGGCGTCATCTACATCCGCAGCGTGGACAAATGGCCGCTGATGCTGTTTCTTCGCGAAATTATCGAGGGCGCCAGCGCCAAACAGATTGCGGCCGGCGGCAATGCCGCGGAGCTGGGAAGCGATCAGGTGACGTCGGAGACGCTCAAGTATGCGACGCTGACGATTGTCATGCTGCCGATCCTGCTCGTCTATCCGTTCATCCAAAAGTATTTTGTCAAAGGTATCATGCTGGGATCGGTCAAAGGATAGTCGAAGGGCATCGCCCTTTGCTATAAACCATTTACGATGGAGGAAATCACATGTCGGGAAAACAAAAGGGGATGCTCGCACTGCTCGCCGCCGCGCTGCTGCTGACGAGCACGGCCTGCGGCAAGAGCGGGCCGAACGCAAGCGACAGCAACGACAAGGGCGGATCGTCGCCCGCAACGCCGGCACAGCCGGTGTCGTTGAAGATTATGGGGAACTACGATCAGGCGAACTTGTCGGAAACCGACAAGAAGATGGTCGAGCTGCTGGAGAAGAAGACGAATACGAAGGTAACCTTCGAAATTCCGCCTCTGACCGGTTATAACGAGCGGCTGCAGCTGATGCTGGCGTCTGGCGACTACCCGGACCTTGTCTTCTTCCCGAGCACGAACGACCCGAGCTTTCTGAACGCCATGAAGGACGGCATTCTGCTGCCGGTGAACGATTACATCAAGAATGCCAAAAATTTGCAGAAGCACACGTACGATACGTCGTGGGATGCGCTCAAGGTGAAGCAGGACGACAAAATGTACGGGATTCCGCGTACCTCGGTAACCCGTAACGACCAGTTCTGGGTGCGCAAGGACTGGTTGAACAACGTCGGCATTACGCTGCCCGACAACGCCGAAATGACGATCGACCAGTTTACCGATATGCTGCGTAAATTTACGAAGGAGGACCCGGACAAAAACGGTAAAAACGATACGTTCGGCCTGGCCGCAAACGTCAACGGCCGCAAAGTGCTCGATCCCGTGTTGACAGGTCCGTTCGGGCTGACCGGGTGGCAGAAGACGGCAGGAGGCAAGTATGACTATATCGATCCCAAATACGACCCTTCGTCGGACGCCTATAAGAAAGCGCTTGCCTTTACGAACGACCTGTACAAGGAGGGACTGCTGGACCCCGACGCTGCGACGAACGATGCGACCAAGGCGCGGGAGCGCTTCTGGAAAGGCATCACGGGCGTATTCCCGGGCTTTGCCGGCCACTACACCTGGCACACCGATGAAATGCGCAAGCTGAACCCGAATGTCGAGCTGACGTACGTGTTCGTGAAGGACGAGAAGGGGCAAGTGAAGGGCGGCGGCTATGCGTCCGGGCTGTGGGGCTTCTGGGCGTTGACCAAATCGGCCAAAAATCCGCAGCAAGCCGTCGATTTCCTCGACGCGTACTTGTCGGACGAATTGTGGCCTACGGTCAGCGAAGGCTTCGAGGGCTCGGACTACAAAGTGGAAAACGGGCAGAAAGTGGCGATCCCGAACCCGCCGACCAGCTTCGTCCGCAAAAACACGATGCGCCGCGCCAACGACACCGATTTCTTCATTGCCGTAGGTACCGACCAGAAGATCCGCGATATGATTATGCCGTGGCTCAAAAAGTCGGTCGATACCGTCGTGCGCGGCAAAGACCTCGACTTTACGCCGGATGCGGCGAAGAAGCCGGAGCTGATGGATTACCAGAAGGCATGGGATCAAACCGTCATGAAGATCATTCTGGGCCAGACGCCGGTAGCCAAATTCGACGATCTGCTTTCCGGCTGGTATAAAGCCGGCGGCGAAGATTACGTGAAGCAAATGAACGATTTCATCAAGAAGATCGAAAGCGCGAAGAAATAAACGTCCTTGCAGCCGCGGGGCCGGCGTGTCAACGCCAGCACCGCGGCTGCGGGCCGACTGAGGGCGAGGAGGAAAACAAGGTGGGAAGCAACGCAAGCGATACGAAGACAAGGCGGCTGACGTTTTCGGCAGAGCAAGGCTCGGCCGGGTTTATGACACAGCCCGCGGAAACATGGACGCCCGACAATCGGGGCGTGATTTTGACGTACGAGGTGGAGGTTCCGCCGTTTGCGGCGGCCTCGTATTTTGCGCCATACCAGAAATATGACCCGATTCCCGGTCATACCCAATCTTGGCCGGATGGCTGCAATCGCATTCAGCCGCTTGCGATCACGAATTTCGCCGACCTGGCGGTGGGTGGGCATTTTCTGTTGCTTCAGCTGCATAACGGGCGTTATTTGGCAGTGCTGGCGGCAGTCGGCAAGCGCACGTTCGCATGGTTTGCCGGAGAAGACGGCAAGCTTCTGCTCGCAGTCGGCACATTAGGCACCACAAAGGTTGAAGGAATCGAGATTCCGCTTTGCGCCTGGGCGGAGGATCAAGACCCTTACGGCGCATGCCGCCGCGTCTGGGAGACGGCCGCAGCCGACAACCGGCTGAACGGCTCCACGCGTCTGCGGGAGGAGAAGTCGTATCCCGAGCCGTTCCGCTACTTGGGCTGGTGCACGTGGGAGGAGTACAAGTTCGACATTGACGGCACGATGCTGCAGCAGGCGTTCGACCGGATCGAAGCGTCTGGACTGCCGATTCGCTATGTGCTTGTCGACGACGGCCATCTGCACGCGGATGCCCGGCGCCGGCTGATCAGCTTTCGGCCGGACGCGGACAAATTCCCCGAAGGCTGGGAGGGACTGCTCGCTCGGCGTTCGAAGGACGGTATTCGCTGGATGGGGCTGTGGCTCAACTTCAACGGCTATTGGGGCGGCATTAGCCCGGATAACGAGCTTGGCGAGCTGAACCGCCATTTGGAGCCAGTCGCGAGCGGAGCGCTGCAGCCGAAAAACGCCTTCGCCGACTCGCTGGCTTTCTATGAGGCGATGATCGGCTCCGTACGGGAGGCGGGCTTCGATTTTATCAAGGTCGACAACCAGGCGAAGAACGTAGAGATGAACAGCGGCATGGACAACGGAACCGAAAGGGCGGCGCACAATGCCCAAGCGCTGGAAACGGCAAGCGCCCGCCATATGAAGGGCTTGATCAACTGCATGGCGCACAACGCCGTGTGCGCATTCAATACGAGGTTGAGCGCGGTGACGCGCTGCAGCGAAGATTACGCGGTCGGCGATCTTGGCCGGGCGCGTCGGCACCTGCACAATTCGTACGGCAATATGCCGTGGCTCGGGCAAACGGTATGGGGCGATCACGACATGTTCCACTCCGGCGACAAGGACAGCGGGCAGATGATGGCGATCTCCAAGGCGATGTCGGGCGGTCCCGTCTACTTGTCCGACAATCCGGCCTCGTTCGATGCGGCCAACGTGCTTCCGCTCTGTTACGGGAACGGAGAGCTGCTTCGTCCTCTCGCGCCGGCGGCGCCGATCCGGGAATGCTTGTTCGACAATCCGCTGGAGGGCGCAAGCCCGTATGTCGTGTCCGCGCCGCTTGCAGGCGGGGCTGTGGCGATCGTCGCCTACAACTTGTCGGAGCCGGAGGTTCCGCTGAAGGGGAGCATTCGTCCGGCGCATTACGCGGATGCCGGGAACCTGCTGTCGGATCGCGGAGAATGGACGGTACCGGGAGAAGGGCTTGTCTTGTTCGACTGGCTCGCGCAGCGCGCCGTTCGACTCGAAGCGCCGTTCGCCTTCGATCTGCCGGGCTACGGCAACCGGCTGTTCCAACTGACGCCGATTCGCGAAGGCTGGTCGGCGATCGGGCGGACGGACAAGTTTTTGTCGGCTGCCGCCGTCGAGACGATCTCGGCGACTGAGCGGGAGCTGATCGTCAGATTGAGGGAAAGCGGTCCGTTCGCCATCTGGAGCGGGGCCGGACGGCCGGAAACCGAAGCGGCGGAGGCGATCGAAATCGGGGATGGCTTCTGGCGTTTTGATCTGCCCGCAGGGCAAACGGACTTGGCGGTACGCATACGACGTCAATAATCGAGGGGGCGTTCTGGTGAACTATGGGACGATTCGCAGGTGTCTTGCTTTGCTGCTCGCGCTGATGACGGCATTCGCGGCATTATCGGTACCCGGCGGCGCGCGGAGAGGATT
The DNA here is from genome assembly GCF_039536325.1 of Paenibacillus hodogayensis. Lineage (NCBI taxonomy): Bacteria > Bacillati > Bacillota > Bacilli > Caryophanales > Paenibacillaceae > Paenibacillus > Paenibacillus hodogayensis. Next base: position 909,716 of record NZ_BAAAYO010000001.1, on the reverse strand, counting down.
GGCCGAAGCGGCGGAAAATGCGATTCTGATCGACAACGGCGATCCCGGCTATGAAGAAAGCGCAGGCTGGGGCAGCAGCAGCGTGAAAGGCTACAACGACAGTTCGACCCGAGTGACCGGCGGATACGGAGCTTTTGCGACATGGACACCTGCGGCCGGTTCTCTTCAGGGGGCGTACAAAGTTTCCCTATTCAAAGTAAAAAGGCCGACGCCCACGGACGACCCGCATATGAGGATCGAGGTATTCCATAGAGGGGTATCCGACCTTCGGGACATTGACGCCACGCAGGGAACGTCGGGCTGGGTCGAGCTCGGCACGTTTTCGTTCGACGGCTCGGGCGGCGAATACGTCAAGCTGACCAAGCTGACGACGGCGGCGAATACGTTCATCCACGCGGACGCCGTCAAATTCGAGAGGGTGCAGGCAGGCTCGGACGCCTCGTTGCAAAGCTTGAGCGTGAACGGGGGCGAGCCTGCGCCCGCCTTTTCTCCGGCGGTGACGGCATACACGTACCAATTGACTCCGGGGACGGCCGCGGTAACGGTGACTGCCTTGACGTACGACCCGGCGGCTACGCTGCGTGTGAGGGGAGCGCCGGTCGGAAACGGCGCGCCCGCGCCCGCCTTAGCACTGGCTCCCGGCGAGCAAGCGGCGATCGACATCGTCGTTCTGTCCGCAGACGGCACGGAGACACGCACGTATACCGTAACCGCCGTCCGTCCGCCCGAGGCGTCGCTCGCCCGGCTGACGCTCAGCGAAGGTACGCTCAGCCCCTCGTTCGATCCGCAGGTGACGAGCTATGCGAGTGAAGTGGAGCTGCGCACGGCGTCCGTCCGGGTCACGGCGGAGGCCTCGACGCCCGGGAGCGTGGTGAAGGTCAACGGCACCGCCGTGGCCGCCGGCTCTCCATCGCCGGACATTGCTCTTACTGTCGGCGCGAACGAGATTGACGTCGAGGTGGAGAGTGCGGACGGCACTATTTTGAAAACGTATACATTGCAAGTGACTCGCAAGCCCAGCAATTCGATCGTTCTCCAATACGGCGACGGCGGCTATTCCGAAACCGGCTCCTGGTTCACGTCTTCGTCGGTGAAGGGCTACAACAAGAACAACACCCGCTATACGTCAACCGCGGGAGCGACTACGACGTGGAAGCCGCGAATGACCGCGGGCCGGGCGGCCGTATCGTTCTACAAGGTGAATTGGCCGGACAATGCCGACCCGCAGGTCAGATTGGATATCGTGCACGGCGGCTCGACTGAGACGCGCTACCTGAATCTGACGCCTGCCGGCGAGGGCTGGATCGACCTCGGCACGTACGACTTTACCGGGGACGGCAACGAATACGTGCGGCTGACGCGGACCACGGGCAGCGGATCGGGAATCTACACGCGGGCCAGCGCCGTCAAATTCGAAGGCACGATCGAGCGTCTGCCGCCCCCCTTAGGGCCGCTGCGCAGCCGGGCGCTGACGAATGTGATCTACACCGAGAAAGGCACGATTGAGAACGAGGATTACAAAGTGACATTTCTGGAGGCGGCTTGGAATGGAGGCCGCACGGTCGTGCGGGACGTCTACCATCGGGAAGACGGAGTTTGGAGGCCGATGAACAACGAGAACGAGCGGCTGGAGGAGCAATGGGTCGTTCTCGGCGGCGCGTCGGGAGACAGAGCGGACTATTACGAAACGATGGATGCCGATTGGACCGCGTTCGACAGCTTCAGCATGCCGGACGCGCAAACCGTGGTGCTGGCGGATACGTCCCACAGCGACCGTTATGCGCTGACCGTTACCTGGTCGCTGGCAGGAGCCCGGCCTCTCATCGAATATGCGCTTACGCCTGTCGCCTCCGGTCAGTACGTCGTCGGCTACCAGTCGTTCACGGCCGAAAGCTTGTCCGACGTAAGCGAAGTGCTGAGCGGGGCGCGCAACCATGCCAAAATGGCCGGGACGGTCGAATCGACCGGCTTGTGGGAGCTGACGGCGCCGATGAGTCTGGTCGAGAAGAAGACCCCTGCCGGCGACCCGTTCACGTACGGGCTGTACATACCGTCCGCACAGCTGCCGCTTGTGTTCGAGCCGGCCGGTACGGCGGGCAACCAGCGTCTCGGGATGAGTCTGATCAATAATGAAGGAGCGGTCCAGCCAATCTGGTATGCGCCTCAGTACGGCACGTACTCGCAGCTGAACGGCGGAACGACGTACCGAGCCTCCGTCGGCGTGTATGCCCAGAAGGGGGCTGTATATGACGCCTACACGGATATTTTGCGTACGGATTACGGCTACTCGGCTTATCGAGAGAATGTCGCAGCGGGCTCGCTGAACGATGCCATGTACAACATGATCGATCTGCTGAAGATCGATCCGGAGGGAGACGACTCCGTGGACTTCGTCCCGTCGCTCAGCGGCTGGTGGAGCCGGGCCAAAGGCTTTATGGATATTGAAAATCCGGACGCGATCCGTACGGCGGCCGGCCCGGTGATGCTCGGCGCCTACTATATGACCGGGGACGACGAGCTGTACGAGAATCGGGCGCTGCCCATGCTGGAGCACGGCGTTTCCCGCAACGAACGGGGCTGGTCCCCGACAATGGCGCCGGTTTACGGCGATACGTCGCTGTGGAAAATGGCGTCGGTGCCGTTCGACGTGACGTCGGTCGCTGCCTTCTACGACATGACGCGGGGATTGAACGCCGGCCTGTACGCGGTCGGACAGGAGGAATACCGCTTCCGCAACCCGGATCCATTCGTGCGCGGCCCGGTCATTCAGCCGTTGATGACGTACCGGATGACGGGCGACGTCCGCTACTTAAACGAAGCGATGGCGGCTGCCGACGCCTACATCGAGAAAGAGATCGACACGCCGAGCACGGCGGCTATGAACGGCCGGGATTTCTTCTACAATTACGGCAAGCTGTGGGTCGAAATCCTGGAGCTGTACGAGGAAACGAAGGAGCCGAAGTATTTGGCGGCGGCTTACAAAGAAGGGAAGCGGTACGCCTCAATGTTCGTCGCGCGTCCCGTGCCGCAGGGGACGGTGTCCATTCCTCAGCCGTCTCCGTTTCGTTACGAGATTGCCTTCCTATGGGACGACCGCTACAAATTCCCGTACGGCCGCAGCCGTCTGCCCGAAGATGCGCCCGGCGCCAATGTACAGACGGACGCCTGGCGCGTCTCGCCGAACGGTCTGATCTACGAGGCGGGTGACACGTCGGCGGCTTACCGGATGAACGCGCAGGAAGCGCCGTTTCTGCTGCGGCTTGCCGCCTATACCGGGGACCGTCTACTGCAGGACATTGCGCACAATGCGGTCATTGGCAGATATACGAATTACCCCGGGTACTATTACCGCGGGCTGATCGAAAGCCAGCAGCAGCCGGAATTCCCTTTGCTCGGGCCGACCGAAGGAACGTCGATCTATTACCATCATGTACCGGCGCAATTGGGACAGACGATGGACTACCTTGTCACGGAGCAGATGGTCAAATCGGCCGGGCGCATCTCGTTTCCTTCCGTATTCGAATCGGACTTTCTGTGGTTCAAATACCACGTGTACGGCAGCGAGCCGGGTACGTTCTACGGCCATTCCGATGCGTGGCTGTGGATGCCCAAGGGCATTATCGATCCGGGCAGCAAGCAGTTGAACTGGATTACGGCGGAAAGCGGCAGCCGGTTCTATATCGGCTTGTCGAATGAATCGCACCAGGCGGTGACGACCTCCGTTGCCTTGAACGCGCAGCTGATCGGCTTTGACCCGAACGGCACGTATCCGGTCACGGTCATTCGCGATAACGGAGCGCCGGAACAAGCCGTCATGACGAACGGGAAAATTGAAGTGACGTTGACGGCGCAAGGCATGGCCGCGATCATTGTGGAGGGTATGAATATCGACGTTCCGCTGCATCGGACGCCGGATTCGCGGGATACGTCGGACAAAAGCTACTTTTTCGACCGGTACAGCCCGATCGATGCGGTCAAGGGCATGCTGCTCGTCAAACCGGACGAAAGCGCCTACCGCGCCTATGTTCAGGCCAAGACGACGCGTCCCGCCACGCTGCACTATTCATTCGACGGGGGGACGACCTACGCGGCGAGCGCGGACGACGTCTATCCGATGGAATGGTCGATTCCGGTGAACGATCCGTCCGTCCCGTTCACATATTACGTCGAGTCTGACGGGAGAAGGACGCAAGCCCGGACGCTGTACTTGCCGCGCTACGTCTCCGTGCCTCCTTCCCAGCCTGCGCAGCCGGGCACGCGTCCGTCGGTTATCGTCGACAATGCGGACAGCGAATCGGACGGAAGCTGGTCGCGGGCGACAGCGGCGAACGATTATTACGGAGACAACTACGTCACCGCCAAAGCGGGGGGCCAGCCGACGAGCCGTATGCGCTGGAAGCCCGAGCTGCCTGACGGAGGACTGTACAATGTGTATTACAAATTGCCCGTCGGCCGCAGCGAGTGGGCGTCCGATGCCGCCGTCACCGTTCATTACGACGGCGGAGAGCAAACCTACGCGATCAACGAGAAGACGACGAACGGGGACTGGACGCTGCTCGGCAAGCACCCGTTTGCCGCGGGCCGCTCCGGGTACGTCGAGATGACGAACCGTGCCTCCGCCGGCTCCGTCGTTGCCGCGGACGCCTTCATGTGGGTGCCGGACGGCTATTCGCCGTCGCTCGTGCAGGTCCGTCTGACGTCCGACCGCCTCGAGCTGATGCGGTCGCAGTCCGCGCAGTTGCGCGCCGTCGCCGTCTGGGATACCGAGCTGAGCGCCTCCGTAAACGGTCCGAATGTGACCTATACGGTCGATCGACCGGATCTCGCGTCCATTGACGTAAACGGCAAGCTGACGGTTATCGGCGTGGACGAATCGACAGATGAGGTGAACGTCACGGCCAGCGTCGCGGACGGCGCGAACGTCGTGCAGTCGCCGACGCTGACCATCCGGATTCGTCCGCTGACGGTCATTGTCGACAGCACGAATCAGGCGGCCTATGCGGAATCGGGACCGTGGAAGCTGAGCGGACTTACCGGTTACAGCCCGAGCGTTCGCTCCCGCTATACGGATACGCAGGGAGCGACGGCGACCTGGAAGGCTACGTTGCCGCCCGGCCGGTATACGGCATCGTTCTACAACATCGTGCGCATGTCTGGAGGAGACGAGTCCGTACAGGTGGAGATCAAGCACGGGACGGGTCAAACCGTCGTGACGGTCGATGCCGCCTCGGGCACATCCGGTTGGGTGAATCTCGGCGCCTTCGATTTTGCCGGGGACGGCTCCGAGTACGTACGCCTGCTTCGGACGACGCCGACGTCGAATCCGCCCTTGTTTGAGGTGTATACGCGTGCGGATGCGGTCAAATTTGACGACGCTCCCGTCGAATGAGTGAAGCTCGCGTTCCGACCGCGAGCCCCGGCTCCCGCGGTTGACACCGCGCGAGAGCCGGACGAAGCCTGTCGAGATTCCGCATACCGGCATGCAGGAAGCCTCCCTGACCCTTCTTTTTTGAAGGGGAGCGGAGGCTTCTTTCAATGCACGGATTTCGGGACCGGGGCCGGACGGTCCTTCTATCGGCGGGCGTTAGCAGCCATTGGCTTCTAAACTGACGCTCCGGAGGTGCCCAGACTTCCGCAACCCTACGGCTAAACGATTGATATCTCGCCGTTTGAACGATTGCACGTGTTGCGTGCCGATCGAGGGCTAGCCGGAAGACGACAGTTGATCCCGGGCGGCCGGTGAAGTAAAATAAAACAAATTTGGCAATCCCATATCAAGCCCCATGGAGGCGGAGGAATGAGCAGACGGTACCGGATTACAAGAACGATGCGGGAGGAGGAAGGCGCAGAGCGAACGTTGACGCTGGAGGAATGCAAGCTTTATTTTTCGGACAAGGCGGATTTCGCCTATACCCGGGTTTATACGGTGAAGGGCGCTGCCACGATGTCCATTGAAGGGGACTTTTTCCTGTGGAGCGTAGGCGGCAAGGAAATTCCGTTTCGCCACTATCAGGGAGATTTGTACGTGTCGGGAACGGACGATGCCGTCATTCCCAAGATGCTGGAAGTCGCCGGCGACCTGGGCGCCGACGTGGCAGAAGGCTAGGAAAGCGAAAGCTCATCACGGTCTTGACATCATCTTTGCAGCTTTGTTTCGGCAGAATTGCTTTGGACCAAACGGCTAAAGGAGAACAAGATCGGTGAAACGACAATCTGCGCGCCACCCGCGTCCCGGAACGGCATGGGAAAGCCCCGGGGCGAAGTCTTCCCCGGCCGCTTCCGGCCGTGCATCCCCGTCCTGGATTCAGCATCTTCACCGCACGGTAGGCAATCGGGCGGTTCAGCGGATGCTCCAGCGCGACGGGGCTTATGTGCAAAGAGGTAACGACAACGAGCAGGATGAAGACAGCAAGGGCAGCCGCAGCTGGGCTACCGGAAAACTGAACGAAGCGCTGACCCAATTCGCCAAAAACAATCCCGGCATGAACACCGGGCATCATAAGGTGCCGAAAAGCATGATGGAGGACTTTTATCGGGCGTTGACTCCCAACCAGCTTGCTACCGCGAAGCAGCAGCTCGATTTGACGTCGAACGCGGGGGCGAATTCGTTCAAGAGCCTCGGTTCGGATATTACGGCCGGACCGAACTCCGGCAATCGGGTGGAGGACCCCAACCGCGGCTTTGACGGCAACCGGCTCGAGTCGGGGCAGATGACGCCTCGCTCGGAGCTGTACGAGCATATGTTCGAGCTGATGACGGAGTTCAAGCAGTCCGAAGCCAAGCAGATGGACGACATTCTTTTTGAAAAGCTGCTCGGCCTTATGGTGGAGGCCGAAAAGATTCATTACCAAAAAACGAATGGGGAGCTTCTCGATCCGGATCTATCGATGTGGACGCCGGCCACGGAAGACGAGACGGAGGAGAAGAAGCGTAAGCTGGTAGATAAAGGGAAAATGGAGGAGGATGCACAGCTGCCTCCCCAGTTCAAGAAAGCGGAGCAGACCGAAGCGTACAAGCCGGATTTGGAGGCGCTTAAGGGCAAGAGCGTTCGGGAGCTGAAGGATCCGAAGTACCGGGCGAAGCTTCCCAGAAACGAGCCGCAGCAGCATTCCCGGCTCCATAGTCGCTATCAGTGGTCGAGGGTTGACCGCTACAGTATGCCGCTCAATCAGGCGTCGCTGGATCGCTGGAGCGAGGACGGATTCACCAGATTTTATAGCAAGTCGCAGAAAAGCTGGTGCTTTGCCCATGAAACCGTCTACTCCGAATTTGCGGACGATGCCGACTTTGTCGAATGCCACGAACCGGATACGCCGGACAAGGAGATGGAGCTGTACGGATTTCATCTTCTAAGACCGTTCGGGTAGTACCCGAACGCATGCCGGACCGAATGGATTGGCATGCTGCCGTTGAGAGCCTGCCGCCCGCTCCACGCCGACAAGCATGAAAGCTTGGCGCGGATTCGCGAAATGGAAGGTGGATAGCGTTTCACATTCGTTCTCGAGAAGAAATAACTACTTTCGTGCCCATTGGAGACAGCGGTCGGTCGTATCGTTCAGCTATTTTGCGTTCGCGGGTGAAAGTGATAAAATATTAGATGCAGCATCGAAATACGATTTATTCTAATCGAGGTTAAAAATCATAGGCTGCTTCCTTTTGGAAGCGCAAGTTGTTTACTCCGAAGCTCGTTCGTGCGGGGATATTGGCTAAGATTGACGCTTATATTGCGTCGTCGGTGCACTTAGCGCGGAGTGACGGGAAGCTCAGATGCCGGTAAACCGCACTTTCTATTTTCTCAAGTAGCGTATGGCGTGATAAAGCCGCTCGCAGCGGAGGCGCACAAGGTCCCGGAAACGGGACCTTTGTTTTTTTGAAGCGGATAGAAACAAGAATGAAAGGGATGAAGCCGATGAAAAGCCTCGTTTTGGCCGAAAAGCCGAGCGTAGCCAAAGAAATCGCCCGCGTGCTGGGGGCGAATACGAAGCAAAAAAGCTGGTACGAAGGTCCCCACTATGTAGTCACGTGGGCGCTGGGTCATCTGGTCGAGCTGGCCGAGCCCGAGGATTACGATCCCAAGTATAAAACGTGGAAGCTCGAAGATTTGCCGATCGTTCCCGCGAAAATGAACCTCAAGGTGATCCGCGAGACGTCTCACCAGTACAAGGCGGTCGCGCAGCTGTGCAAGCGCTCCGATATCGGCGATCTGGTCATCGCGACTGACGCCGGGCGGGAAGGCGAACTGGTTGCTCGCTGGATTATGGAATTGGTCCGTTGGAACAAGCCGTTCAAGCGGCTGTGGATTTCGTCGCAGACGGACAAGGCGATCCGCGAAGGCTTCGACAAGTTGAAGCCGGGCCGGGAATACGACCGGCTGTATGCGTCCGCTGTCTGCCGGGCCGAGGCGGACTGGTTGGTCGGGTTGAATGTGACCCGTGCGCTGACGAGCAAGTACAACGCGCAATTGGCGGCCGGACGGGTGCAAACGCCTACGCTGTCGATGCTGATGGATCGAGAGCGGGAAATCGCCGGCTTCCGACCGGTGCCATATTGCACCGTAACGGCCGATTTCGGCGGTTTTACCGGCTTGTGGCGCAAGGACGACCGTCATGACGGCCGCCTGTCCGACAAGGCCGAGGCCGAAGCACTGGCAGCGCGGGTGAAGGGGAAGAGTGGGAAGGTCGAACAAGTGCGTACGGTCGAGCGAGCGGAGCCGCAGCCGCTGGCGTACGATTTGACCGAGCTGCAGCGGGACGCGAACAAGCGGCTCGGCTTCTCGGCCAAGCAGACGTCCAACGTGCTGCAGCGGCTGTATGAGCAGCATAAGCTGGTGACGTACCCGCGTACGGATTCGCGCTACTTGACGTCGGACATGGTGTCGACATTTAAAAGCCGGCTGGAAAGCGTCGCGACCGGACCGTATGTATCTTTGGCACGCGCGCTGCTGCGCAAGCCGCTCAACGTGACGAAGCGGATCGTCGACGATGCGAAGGTCACCGACCATCACGCCATCATCCCGACCGAACAGTTCGTACAGCTCGGAAATTTGAGCCCGGAGGAGCGTAGGCTGTACGATCTGATCGTGAGACGGTTTATCTCGCTGTTTTACGGGCCCAGCCGGTACGACGAGACGAGTCTCGCGATACGTGTCGGGGATGACTGCTTTTATGCCAAAGGCTTCGTACAGAAGGAAGCGGGCTGGAAGGATGTATACGGCGGGGCGCAGGCGCTCGCTGACGACCTTGACGAGGACGATGCGGAGGATGACGGACGGTCCGGGGACGACAAGACGGAAGGCCGCGACCGGCTGACTCCTGCGCAGTCGCTGCCGGCGCTGGCAAACGGCCAAACGCTCGGCGTCAAAGGCTGCCGCATCGGCGATCATCAGACCAAGCCGCCGGCGCGCCATTCCGAAGCGACGCTGCTGTCGAGGATGGAGAAGCACAACCTGGGCACGCCGGCGACTCGGGCCGACATTATCGAGAAGCTGCTACATACCGATACGATCGAACGCCAGCAAAACCGGCTCGTCCCGACCGGCAAAGGAAAGCAACTGATCGAGATCGTCGCCGCCGACCTTCGCTCTCCGGACTTGACCGCTCGCTGGGAGCAAGAGCTGGAGCGGATCGCCAAGGGCAAAGGCGATCCGAAGGCGTTCATCGCCGACATCCGCAGCCGAACCGAACGGCTGGTCGCCGAGGTGAAGGCAAGTGAGATCGAATACAAGCCGCATAACTTGACCCATACGAAATGCCCCGATTGCGGGCAGAAGATGATGGAGACGAACGGCAAGCGCGGCAAAATGCTCGTTTGCCCGAACCGCGAATGCGGATTCCGCCGCGCCGCCGAACCGGCATTGACCAACCGGCGTTGCCCGCAGTGCCGCAAAAAAATGGAAATGCACGACGGCAAAGCCGGCAAATATTTTCAATGCCGTCCGTGTAACGTCATCGAGAAGTTGGACGGACAAGGGGGCGGGGGCAAAGCCGGTCGCCGTCAGCAAGCCCAGTTGGCGCAGCAGTTTAGCGACAACGTATCGCTCGGCTCAAGCCTCGGCGATGCGCTGAAGGCTGCTATGGAGCGCGGGCAGCAATAGAGGCTGGGATGGCCATTTAAGAAGAACCAAGCTTGCAAAGGAGGCCGTTGATTCGAGCGGCCTCTTCTCGCTGCTAGCTAGTGCTCTTTCTGGCATTAACCCGCGCCAAAAGGGTCCGATCTGCGGGAATAATGCTCTTTCGAGCACTGGCGGAACCTGGACCCGACCGGAAACGGCCGTCCAGGGCCAATTTGCGCCGACTTAGTGCTCTTTCTGGCGTTATCCCGCGCCAAAAAGGCCCGATCCGCGAGAATAGTGTTCTTTCGAGCACTAGCGGAGCCTGGACCCGACCGGAAACGGCCGTCCAGGGCCATTTGCGCCGACTTAGTGCTCTTTCTGGCATTAACCCGCGCCAAAAAGGCCCGATCCGCGGGAATAATGTTCTTTCGAGCACTAGCGGAGTCTGGACCCTACCGGAAACGGCCGATCAGGGCCAATCTGCGCCGACTTAGTGCTCTTTCTGGCATTAACCCACGCCAAAAAGGCCCGATCCGCGAGAATAGTGCTCTTTCGAGCACTAGCGGAGGGCCGGCGAATGGCTTGGGGCCGGATCTTGCCGGCACTGACCAGGCCCGGCCGGTTTCAACCCGGCCGTCCTTCGTTCGTCAATACAGCAGCTTCCACAAAAGCAAGCAGATGAGGCAGCAGCCCCAGGAGACGAGACCGAACAGGATGACGATACGGTTTTCCGACCAGCCGTATTTCAGGCTGTAGTGGTAATGAATAGGAGCCATCCGGAAAATGCGCAGCTTCGTTCGTTTGTAGTACCACACTTGCAGAATGACCGAAAGCTGCTCGGCGAAATAGACCAGAAACAACAGCGGAATGAGCAGCTCCACCTTCTCGATCATCGCGAGGAACGCCAGAGAACCGCCGATTGCGAGCGATCCGGTGTCGCCCATGAACGCTTTTGCCGGATAAATGTTATAGATAAGCAGACCGAGCAGGCAAGCGATCATCGTCAGGCAGAACAGCCGCACCTCGGGATGGTCGGAGATGACGAAGAAGAAAAAGTACGTCGGGATGGCGACGACGATAAGCAGGCCGTCCAAGCCGTCGGTGAAGTTGATCGCATTGGCCGAGCCGACTATGAACAGCGACATGACCGCGAGATACACAACGGGCAGCAGCTCCAGCCGGACGTCGCGGAACAGGACGATATCCGTACTGACCGGGAGAAGCTGGAACAGAACGGCAATCAAAGCGAACGTGAACAGAAACTGCAAGGCCAGCTTCATCTTGCCGCTTGCTCCGCGCGGGTCCTGAAACGCCGCTTTCTTGTAATCGTCGAGGAAACCCACGATGCCGAACAAGACAAACACGGCGCACAAATACAGCGTAAGCGGGCTCGGCGAGAGCAAGCCGACCATCAGCACGCCGATCAGGAAGATAAGCCCCGCCATGAGTGGCGTACCTTTTTTGGCCTGGTGATCGGCGGGCATCTCCGCGCGGATCGGCTGAGTCAGATTGAGCGTGCGCAAGCCCCGGATCAGCACCGGGGTGAGCAGAGCGACGGCGGCGAAAGATACGGCGGAGATGCCAAGCATGGTCATGTCCATTTAGGGAGGACTCCTTTCCAAATAACGTCCTGCTTTTGTACGGATACATAATTGGAGTTCGGTTTGCGTCCCCGGCAGGTTCCGTCCTATGCGCGCAAGGAACGGTTCCCCGAGGGTACGGTGCGTTTTAAAGAATCCGGCTTTGTACTAGTATAATTCGCCGAGATGGACAAATATGCCAGAAGCCTTCCAAATGCGCGATCGTATCAAGCCGATCAAGCCGATCAACCCGATATGCGACTCCGCGCCAAACAAAAGCTGCCATGAAGCGTGACGACTTCAGGCAGCTTTTGTTGTTTCGGTCATGATGGATGCGGCAGACGCGTACCCCTTTATTGCACGATGGTGAGAATATCGTCCACTTCTTTGCGCGCGAGCCGACCGGGCTGCTCCGACGGGTGGCCGAGGGCGATCACCATGTTGATTTGCCGGCTTTCGTCGATCGACAAGTATTCGCGCAATCGATGCTGCGCAAGCAGCACGGGGCCGGTCATCGGACAAGTCGCCAAGCCTTTGGCGTGGGCGGCGAGCATCAGGTTTTGCGCAGCCAAGCAACTGCTCTTGATGCCTTCCTCGGCCCATACCGCATCGTCCACAAGCGCGATCGGGTCGAAAATACGCTCGCGAAACTTGGAGTTGTACGGCGTCGCCAGCAGAACGAGAAGCACGGGCGCATCAGAGAACGCCGTCGCATAAGGGCCGAACGACTTGACGAGCAGCCGCGCTTCCCGGGCGAGCCCGTTCCGTTCCGCTTCCTCGCCGCGCTTGTGCAGCTCATCCCAAGTCATCTGCTCGATCGCCTTGATTTTGTCCCGGTTCATGATGGCGATGAATTCCCACGTCTGCGAGTTCGTATCGCTTGGCGCGTACCGAGCACATTCTATCAATTCTTTGACATCCTCGACGGAGACGTCGCGATCCGTAAACTTGCGGACGCTGCGCCGGTCGAGCACAATTTGCTTGAACGCTTCATAATTCATGGGCTGTTCCGCCTTTATCTCATAGTCGGTATAAATGAAGAAAAGGAAAGCTCCTGTGGTTAAGACCAGGTACTAAAACCTTTCTTCATTATATCCGATCGCAGCGTGCCTGTCACCCTGCAACGTCCCTTTTACGGAAAATGATCCATGTGAGCCCGATAAAGAGCACGTAATAAACGATCAGCACCGTAACGGAAAATCCGAGCGTCATCCCTTTGAAGGGCGGAACGCCGCCATTGTAGTACATGCTCAAATCGGTATTGGCGAACAGAATGTATTTGGCCCATTGCTTTTTCAGAGCAATCAGGGCGGCCATCGCCGTATTGGAGGCAAACATAATCACGAAAGCCAGCGAAATGGCCAAGGCGCTGGAGCGGAACACGGTGGAGATCATGAAGGCGAACGTGACGTTCATCACCAGACCGACAAGCCGGAAGCCATAACTGCGCAGCAGCGCGAGCAGCTCTTCTCCCCCATTGGAGCCGGATGCTCCGAACAAGAGCAGGCCGACGATAAAGGAGGACACGATAAGCAGCGCCAGAAGCGCCAGCATGAACAGCAGCACCGCGATATATTTGGACAGCAGCACCTTGGAGCGCCCTACCGGCCGGATCAGCAGGAGCTTGATCGTTCCCCATGTAAATTCTCCCGCCACGCTGTCCGCCGCGATTACCACGGTGAAGATAAAGGCGAAGAACGTCATGGAAGACGCGGTGCTCATAAAGCTCCAGACGTTCACCTCATTCACCTCGGAGAAGGAACGGAGCAGCAGGCCGAGAGCGATCGTGGCGACCAGGACGATACCCGCCATGATCCATGTCCGCGGGCGGCGGTATATTTTCATATTCTCGTTCTGGACGAGGCTCAGCAGATTAGACAATTTGACCACCTCGCGTCATCTCCAGGAATTGGTCTTCCAACGTTTTGGAGGCGGCTTTGACTCCGTAGACGCGGATGTCGGCAAGGACGAGCGCGCGGATCAGCCCGGGAATATCCTCGTAGCCGACAAACGCCGTAAAGCCGCCCGGCTGCAAAGAGACCGACGCTTCCGGCAAAGCTTGCGCGACGACCTGCGCCGCCCGCTCCGCAGGCTCTGCGACGAAGGCGACTTCGAGCGCTCCGGAAGCGGGAGCGACCATATCCTTGACCGGTCTGACGTCGACGAGCTTGCCGTTCTGGATGACGGCGACCCGGTCGCACATCAGCTCCATCTCCGACAGCAGATGGCTGGAGACGATAATTGCCGTTCCTTCCTCCTTGGACAGCTGACGCAAATAATCGCGAAGCTCGCGGATGCCTTCCGGATCGAGACCGTTGGTCGGCTCGTCCAGTATGAGCACGTCCGGCTTGTGCAAGATTGCCTGGGCGACGCCGAGACGCTGGCGCATGCCGAGCGAATACGTCTTGACTTTGTCGTGAATGCGGTTTTCCAGCTTCACCAGCGCGACGACCTCGTCAATACGTTCGCGCGTAACGCCGGGAATCATGCGCGCGAAGTGGATTAGATTCTGATAACCGGTCAAAAATTTGTACAGCTCCGGGTTTTCCACAATCGCCCCGACGTGCCGCATTGCTTGTTCAAACTGTTTGTTTACGCTTAAGCCGTTCACGAGCACCTCTCCGGCGCTCATGGAAATAAGCCCGACCATCATGCGGATCGTCGTCGTCTTGCCGGCGCCGTTCGGACCGAGAAAGCCGAATACCTCGCCTTTCGGAACGTCGAACGACAGCGAATCGACGATGGTCTTGCCGCCTATCCGTTTCGTAACGTTGCGCAACTGCACAACCGATTGCTGCGACATGATTCATCCTCCCGTAGTTGTGGGTAGGGAGATTATACCATATGTCCGACTCCGTACCAAAACAGGTCGACGATATCGCCAGGGCCCAGATGCGCGAAAGGAGAAGGCGTCCTCTCCGCTTCCGCCCCCGTGTCGCGGCGCCCGCCGAGCATCATGATCGAAGAAAACGCATAGGCGTACAGCAGCGGGTCGCCGGGGCGGATCGTGCCGAGACCGATCTGCTCGCGGAAAACGTCGGCCAGTACAAGATGGATCGAACGCTCGGCTTCCCGGATATCGGCGATTTGGCCGGGGGACAGCGAGCTGCCGGCTTCACGCAGCAAGCTTTCGAAATCGACGTGCGACGTCTGCATATGCGCGGACGTAACGGCGATCAGCCGTTCGCGGAACGAGCCGGGGGCGTCAAGCAGCCGCTTCGTCAGCCCGGCGATATTGGCCATCATCTGAACGACGGCGGCCGTGAACAGCTCCGATTTATTCGGGAAATAGTAGTAGATCGACGCTTTCGTGACGCCGGCGGCTTTGCCGATCTGGTCCAGCGAGACGCTATCGTAGCCGAATTGCATAAAAAGCGCGGACGCGGTGCGCAGCAATGTTTCTTTTACGTTAGAGGGCTCGCCAATCTTGGGACGTCCGGGTTTTCTTCGTGCAGTCGGTCGGGACGGCTTCAAGGGGGTATGCTCCTTTGTCGGAAATTTCCCGTACGCCATATGCGATCGTGCGGCCTCGCACCGCTTGCAAGAGCGGCCGGTTGAGGCTTCCGCTTGCGGGGGAGAATTCGCTCACGCATTGCGACATGGTGTAGGTGTAGGTGGCAGCTGTGAATATATTGGAAACGGTGTTGCAATATTAACCGTTCGGTATATATAATAAGCCTATACTATTGATGGTATCCGATTGCTGGATTCGCTGCAACCCGAGGAGGCAGTACGATGGGCAAATTGCTGGAGAAATACGGAAGAGGGGTAACGGGCCCCCGCGGCAAATGGGTGACGCTCCTGCTGTGGGTCGTGATCGCCGGGGCGCTTAGCGCCGTTTGGCCCGCCGTGAATTCGCAAGTGAACAACAACGCTGCCAACCTGCCGGAGTCGTTCCCGTCCGTGCAGGCCGACGAAGTGGCGAAACGGGAATTCCCGAACGCCGACGGGGTTCCGGCGCTGCTCGTCTGGCATCGCGAGGGAGGGCTTGCGGACAGCGATCTGCAGATCGTGCAGAAGCTGGCCGAAGCTTATACCGCCAAGCCTTTGCCGGCCCAGACGGCGCTTCCCCCGTATCACCAGATGCCGCTGCCCGCTTTGAAGGCGCAGCTGTCCGAGAATAAGAAAACGCTTGTCACGCCGATCGTGTTCTCCGGCGAAGCGGATTCCGCTCAGCTGAAGGAGAACTTTGCCACCATCCGGGACCAGGTGAAGGCGTTGACCGGACACGATCCGTTCGGAGAAGAGCTGGCGTCCGGACAGCTGATCGCCCGGGTATCCGGTCCGGCGGGTATCTCCGTCGACGCCAGCGCGTTGTTCAAAAAAGCCGACGTCTCGCTGTTGATCGGCACCGTGCTGCTTGTGCTTGTGCTGCTGCTCGCCATTTACCGTTCGCCGATATTGGCGATTATCCCGCTGATCGGGGTCGGCTTCGCCTATGCCGTTACCGGTCCGATACTCGGCTTTATGGCGCAGCGCGGCTGGATCGAGGTCGATTCCCAGGCCATCTCGATCATGACCGTGCTCCTGTTCGGGGCGGGAACCGATTATTGCCTGTTCCTGATCGCCCGCTACCGGCAGATGCTGACCGTTGAAAGCGACAAGCGGGCCGCGCTGAAGCGGGCGATATCCGGCGCGTCCGGAGCGATCGCGATGAGCGGCTTTACCGTCGTGCTGTCGCTTGCCGCGCTGCTGCTCGCCGATTACGGGGTGCTGAAGCGGTTTGCGGTGCCGTTTAGCCTCGCCATCCTGATTATGGCGATCGCGAGCCTGACGTTCGTGCCGGCCATGCTCGCTGTGCTCGGCCGTGCTTCGTTTTTTCCGCTCATCCCGCGGACGCCGGAGATGATCCGGCAGCGGGCGGAGAAGAAGGGCGTACCCGTCCCGCAGCCGAGAACGCGGAAAACGGTCGGAGACCGGTTTGCGCATCTGGTCATTGCCCGACCATGGGCCGTTATCGTCGTGACCGTCCTCGTGCTGGGAGGCGCCGCTTCTTTCGCGCCCGGCGTCAAATACACGTATGACTTGCTATCGTCCTTTCCGAAAGACATGCCGTCCCGAGAAGGCTTCCAACTGATCGGGGAGTCGTACTCTCCGGGCAGTCTCGCCCCGGTGAAAGTAATGGCCGATACCGAGGGAAGGGGGGCCGACGTGCAGGGGACTTTGTCCCGGCTGCCGTTCGTGGATGCCGCATCGGCTCCGCAGAAAGGCAAAGCCAATCCGAATATCGTCGCGGTCGACGTGCAGCTGAACGTCAACCCTTACGATAACGAAGCGATGGACCATATACCCGGGCTGCGGACCGAGGTCGAGGCGGCGCTGCGGGCGTCAGGGGTGTCCGATGCCGGCGATCGCGTCTGGATCGGCGGGCAGACAGCCGCCCAATACGACACGAAGCATGCCGGCGACCGCGACGAACTGCTCGTGATCCCGGTCGTGATCGGGCTGATCGCCCTGCTCCTGCTCGCTTATTTGCGCTCGGTCGTCGCCATGCTCTATTTGATCGGCACCGTCGTGCTTTCGTTCGGTTCGGCGCTCGGACTCGGCTGGATCGTGCTTCATTACATGATGGGCGCGGATGCGGTCGCTGGAGCGATTCCGCTGTACGCCTTCGTCTTCCTGGTGGCGCTCGGCGAGGATTACAATATCTTCATGATCTCGAGCATCTGGAAGAAAAGCCGGGAGATGCCGCTTAAGGAGGCGATTCGCCAGGGCGTCAGCGAAACCGGCGGCGTCATTACGTCGGCCGGGCTGATTCTGGCCGGGACGTTCGCCGTACTGGCGACGCTGCCGATTCAAGTGCTGCTGCAATTCGGCGTCATTACCGCCATCGGCGTGCTGCTCGACACGTTCATCGTGCGCCCGTTTCTGGTGCCGGCGCTGACGACGGTTTTGGGCCGCGCGGCGTTCTGGCCAGGCTCGGTGCGCGACGGTCGGAAGGAGAAGAGCGGGGCTTCATAAAAAAATAAAAATACGATTCTTAAGCCTTGGCCGATTAACACGGCAAGGCTTTATTTTTTTGATCGAAGTGTAACCAATGTTTAACAACGAACGTCATTATACGAGTACATGATTGGTTCGTTTCATTCAGCCATGGTATGATAGTTTAAAAAATACAAAAATTGGTATATAGGGAGAGGCCAATGGTTACTGTTCAGAACAAAAATGTGTACCGGCTCGGCCGCGAACGAGCCGAGCAGCAGGAGCATCATTCGATTTTGTATTGGTGCATAACCGGATTCGTTTTGGCCTTTTTAATGATAGCTCCTTTTCAGACTGCGTTGTTTTACGGCTCCAGTGCCAAATACGAGGGCCCTATTTATACGTCGATGGTTTGGGCCGCGGTCGTTTTATTGCTGCTCGTCGTTTACCTATATAGCCGGTGGCAGTGGAAAGAACAGCGCGATCTTTACGCCGTAGCCGTATGGGGCGTACCGCTCGGCTATTTGCTATCGCTATTGTCAGCCGTTACTCGGCACCATGCCGAAAACCTGCTGCTGTTCCATGTGATGTATGCCGTATTTTTCCTCATGGGCCTATGGCTTGCCAGGAATCGGTTCGGACATGCGGCTATCCGCTACGGCATCGTGTGCTCCGCTTACGCTGTCGTCGTGTTTTGCCTGCTCAACGTGTTCGGAAACGTTTATTTTTATGATGCGGTCATGAAACAAGGGGAAGAGCTGCGCCTGACCTCGGTTTTCCAATATGCGAATGCGTTCGCCGGTTTTTTGATCATACCATTGCTGTGCTGCTTGCACTTGATTATTTCCTCCCGGAGATGGTACGTCACGGCCATTCATGCGGTGATGCTCGTGCCGGTACTGCTGTCGTTTTTCTTGACATTGTCCCGCGGCGGTTTGGTCATGCTGCCGTTTATTTTGCTTGCCTTTTTGCCTTTTATGGCGTTTGCGAAACAAATTCGTTTTTTTCTGTATCTGGTCATCGGGGGAGTGGCTTCCCTTCTCATTACCGACAAGATCCGCGATATCGCATCGAAGGTGCTGGACACGATGGCGGCACGACGCGGGCCGGATTTCAAGGTGAAGGATACGCTCTCCTTCTTTGATTCTTTATCGTTTGCCGGTTGGAGCACATTACTTGCAGCGTCTACTCTCGCGGCTTTGGTCATTGTCCTGCTGCATCGATTTGGGATGCCTTGGCTGGACAAGGGATTGAGCCGGCTCTCCCGCGCCAAATTTTCCAATCTGTACATCCCGGTCTTGATCGTCTTTGGCTTGGCGCTGGGAGTGTTCCTTGTCGCCAGTAAGTCGTTTGTCGTGAATGTACTTCCAGAAGCGCTGTCTTCGCGCATACAAAGCATCAACTTGCAACAGCATAGTGTCTTGGAGCGATTCACGATGTACCGCGATACGTTCAAGGCGCTGCAGGATTACCCGTTGTTCGGAGCGGGCGGCAATGCGTGGGCCGTCCTGTATCCCCAGTATGCGAATAATCCGTACACGGTCAGTCAGGTGCATAGCTTCCTGCTGCAGTATATGGTGGAGACGGGCATCGTCGGAGTCCTCATTTTGCTGGCTTTCATCGGCTCGATCCTGGTTTTGTTCGCAAAGCGGTATTTTGCCGGCCGATCGGAGGCGGACGGAGAACGCGATTTGCTGTTTTATGCCGTCGTCGTGGCCATTTTATTGCATAGTCTAATGGACTTCGAGATGAGCTACGTCTTCGTATCGGCAATCGTTTTCCTCAGCTTGGGCGGGCTCGCATCCGGTTTCAGCGCACCGCTTCGACCAAGAGGCGAAACATTCAAATGGGTGAAGAGCAAATATGTGTTTCCCTTATTTCTCGGGATCGTGTCGGTGCTGTTTCTGATCACCTCGTTCATTCATTGGAGTGCGGACAGGCAGTACGCCCGCGCTCTACAACTAGCAGGGGAAGGGAAATCGCTGAACGAGGTGCTTGTCCCGCTGGACAAGGCGCTTGAGCTGCAGCCGAACAACCTGTACTACGCCTTGACGCGAGTCAACTTCATGGAGCAAGTATACAAGCAGACCCAGAATGAAGCGTATTACAAGGAAGGGACCAAGTGGCTCGATTCCATCAAAAAAACCGAGCCTTACGACCGCAGCGTATTTGAAGCGGGTTATAATCATTACATGCTGGGGAATAAACAGGAGGAAGCGTTGGCCCTGATGGAAGACGGATTGCGGCGGTTCCCGTGGGTGATCGGAATGTACGAACGGGCGGCTATGCTGCATTTGCAGCTGGGCGAGAAGGCAAGGCAGTCCGGTATGAAAAAGGTCGCGGATTCGCATTGGACAGCCGGTATCGAGCTTCATCAGGAAGTGCTGGCCCGCCAGAAGAAGCTGGAGTCGTTGCCGAAGGGACAAATGGCAGGAAGTCCATTTGACATCACGCCCGGTTTCTCGCTTACGCTCGGACAAATCTATTATATTTCCGGGGATGCGGGAAAAGCGGCTGAATTGCTGGCTGCGACCGCTGACGAACGGCTGGATGCCGAAATAAGCAAGTCCGGAACGCGCTGGTATTTGGCGGCGCTGAAAAAAGCGGGCAAGCCTGACGAGTCTTTATATGAGCGGTTTACGGCCAAATATCCGGAGGAGAAAAACGAGATCGAATCGATTGTATCCTTTGTCTTGTAAGAATTAGGCTCCGGGTAATGCAGGTATCAACCTCACTCCGGCATTGTATCGATAAGTCATCATTTTTGATAACACTTCCATCTGTAATGATGATACAATTTCGGGGAGAGGTTATTCCCTGCCCGCCTGAGGATGAGTTCTGGTCATCGGCGGATGAGAAGTGGACCTCGTAGTCAATCAGACCGGCCGCATATGCCGGTTATTTTCTTTTTCATAAAAAAGTGACAAAAAGGATTACCATAAAAACGGAGGATCGAATGCGATGCAAGAGGAGAATGTTCACATAAAGGAGAGCAGAGTGGAGGAGCCCGGAGAAAGCTTTTTCCAGGGCGTGAAAGACTGCGTTCCCACGTTGTTGGGTTACTTGAGCATAGGATTTGCTGCTGGAGTTGTTGGAAAAACATCCGGATTAAGCGTAGCCGAAATCACTTTAATGTCTGCGCTTATTTATGCCGGCTCCGCTCAATTTATCGTGGCGGGGATGATTGCGGCTAATGGATCGGCGGCTGCTATCATTGCCACCGTTTGGATTGTGAATCTTCGCCATCTGTTGCTCAGCGCAGCGTTGTCGCCTTATTTTCGTCATCTTCCTCCCATCAAAGCTATGGGAATAGGCTCTTTGCTCACGGACGAGACATTCGGTGTTGCAATGAACCAACCGGCAAACAAAACGCTTATCAGTGAAAGATGGATGCATGGACTTAATATAACCGCATATCTGAATTGGATCTTGGCCACTTTAGCAGGAGCTTTTTTTGGCAAATGGATTACGAATCCCGAAAAGTTTGGTTTGGATTTTGCATTGCCCGCGATGTTTATCGGGCTTCTTGTTCTACAGATGGCCAGCCGAAGAAAAATCCGTAAGGATCTGGTAGTTGCAATTAGCGCCGTTGTTGCTTTTGTAGGACTGAATCTTGTCGTATCCGGAAGCATGGCGGTTATCGGGGCCACTATCATTGCGGCGACCATAGGAACGGTGGTGGAAAAATGGAAGTAAGATGGTCTATTCTATTGATTATTATAGGAGCATCCCTGGCAACCCTCATTCCCAGAGTGATACCGCTTATGGTTCTTAGCCGCATGCGAATACCGGATTGGGCCATGCGGTGGCTGCATTACGTTCCGATTGCCGTCTTGGCCGCTTTAGTGGGGGAGGAGTTGTTGGTTGCAGACGGGGAGCTTTCCCTTGCCCGTAATAAAATCGAGTTGCTGGCAGCATTGCCAACATGGCTCACGGCTGTATTCACGCGCAGCTTGCTGGGAACAGTCGTGGTCGGGATCATTTCGATTATGGTGCTGCGTTTCGTTTTTTAATGCTGAAATGCCTTCCGAAGAGCTTTCTCGGAAGGCATTTTTGAAACTACCTACAGGGCCAAAGCTTTATTGCAGAACGACGGTGTCGCCTTCCTGAAGCCCTTCCAGCACCTCGGTCTTGTCGGCGGTTTCCAGTCCGACCTTGATAGCCCGCCGCTCGGACCCTTGAGGCGTCTGAAGCAGCACGTAGTAGCCCTCCTTGTCGCGCTGCACGGCGATCGTCGACACAGTCAGCACATCCTGCTTGTTGTCCGTCTCGATCAGAGCGGTCAGGGTGAGACCGGCGACCAAATTGTCGTGCGTGTCCAGCGAGATGACGACTTCGAATTGGGCCGGGCCGGTATCGTTGGCGGCGACGGCTTTCGGGAATTTGGACACTTTCTCGACCTTTCCGGTCAGCTTCGTCTGCTTCAGGGCGTTGATCGTCACCTGTACCGGCATGCCGGGCTGGATGCGAAATACGTCGTATTCGCCCACGGAGGTCGTCATTTGCAAACCGGAGACGTCGACGATTTTGCCGACCGCTTCGCCTTCCGCCAGCTTCTGCGGCTTCGTTTGGCCGCTTAACAGGAAGATGCCCTTGTCCGGCGCGTTGATCTGGGCTTTGTCCAGCTTTTTCCGCTTCGACTCCAGATCGGTAGCCGCGAGCGTCCGGTTCAGTTGATCCAGCTCCTGCTGCACTTCTTTGGAGGCATTTTTGGCAAAACGCTGCAGCGCCTCGCCTTCGCTCGCCGATATCGTTTCCCCCGCCTTCGCTTGAGCGGCCTGCTCGACGGTGCGCAGCTTCGCTTCCAGCTCGGTTTTGCGGATATTGGCCGTCTGCTGGGCGATGTCGTCGCGCAGCGCCTTGTCCTCCATCTTGAACAGCGGGCTTCCTTGCTCGACCTGAGCGCCGTCGCTGACCGCCCATTGCTCCACGTTCGCCGTGAAGGGAGCGTACACGACCGTCTCCTTGATATAGGAGGATTTGCCTTTGACTTCGACGGTGTTCGCCAAGTTTTCCCGCGTCGCCTTGAAGCTCAACGTGCTGCCTGCCGCAGGGGGAGGAGGCTTTTGGGGACGGGATTGGCTTTGAGTATAGAGTAGGCCGCTGATGCCGATCACTGCGACGGCAACGACCCCGTATAGCCATATTTTCTTTTTACTCATGATGGCTGCTCCTTTGCTACTCTCGTTTGATCGCGGTTAGCGCGTCTGTTCTGGAAGCCTTGATTGCCGGGAAGATGCCCGACATGACCCCGGTCATGATGGCGAAGAACATCCCGAGCGGCAAAATCCACAGGCTGATGAACATAATCTCCGCCTCCGCCGAGCCGGCCGGGTTCGTTTGGACCAGGATGACGTTAATGCCCCAGATGACCCAATACGCGAACAAAATGCCGGCCAGCCCTCCCATGACGCCGAGCAGCGCGGATTCCACGACAAACATATTGCGGATCTGCTTCAGATTCGCTCCCAGCACCTTCATAATGCCGATTTGCCGCCGCCGCTGGTGCGTCGACATCGTCATCGCGACAACAATCGAGATGGAGGCCACGAACAGGATGAACAGACCGGCCCCTCCGAAGATGATCCGCACGATAGCGAATTCCTTGCTCATGCTTTCCTGACGGCTCAGGTTGTTCGACGTCCGCAGCTTGAGCGATTGGATCAGCTTGTCGGTTTTCTCGACGTTGGCGGCATTATCGATTTTCACCTGTACGGTATCGAACTGGTTTTCGGCATTGCCCGTTCTTTGGTTTTTGCCGGTAACGGCCGCCTCCGCGTCGCGAATTTGCTGGGCCAGTCCCGGCGATATGTAAGCTTGCTTTTGCGAGAAAAAGACCCCGCGGTCCGACATGCCTTCCTCGCGTTTCCCGATAGCGACGACCCGAACCGGAAACTCCAGCGTCTTGACGGTGCCGTCCGGCAGGTTGATCGTCTTTTGCAGCCGAATTTGCTTGCGGTACAGCGGGTAAGGGACGATCGGCGCCTTCTCGCGGCCCTGGATAATATCCTGCTCGAGCTGGCTCTGCTGCCGGCGGCCCCCATCGGTCAACGACGTCTGCCAGTCGCGCAGCCCTACCGTCGCCGTATAGCTGAGCACGATAACGTTGTCCTGATCGATCGGAACCCCTTGCTGAAATTCGTGGCCGAAATCGGGCAAGGTGCTAAGCTCGGTGGCTACGATGCTCACCATGCCGGTTTTCGTATCGTCGACGATAAACGGCATGGAGCCGACGTCCGCAAAGCTTGCCGCCGATTTGACATGGGGGAGCTCCTTGATCATGTTCAGCTTCTGCTTCGTCAGGCCGAATTCGTTCAATTCTCCATTCGAGCCGTCGGCCGATCCCCCGTTCTGGTTCATGATCGTAATTTCATCCGTTTTCAAATAGTAGCTCATCTGCTTCGTGCTGTAGTGGGAGATCGATTCCCCGAAAGCGAGCGCCACCACGATCGAGGCCGAGCCGATGGCGATCCCCATCACGCAGAGCAGCGTAACGACTTTGCGGCGGCGCAGCTGATCCCAGCCTAGCGCGATATAATCGCGGAATCTCATCGTTTCTCACCCTCCCGCAATCGCCGGTCCGCGCCGCTGTCCGCTTCTTCGTTCTGTCCGGCATGCCCGGCGGCGACCGTCCCCATGGCATCCGCTCCTGCGACATCCGTTTCAGCGGCAAGAGGTTCCGGGTCCGATCCCGGTTCCACAAGTCGGCCGTCCCGCAGTTGAATAATCCGCTTCGTCCGCTTGGCCACCTCGTGCTCGTGGGTGACGATGACGAACGTGATGCCCAGATTGACGTTCAGCTCAAGCAGCAGATCGATAATCTCCGATTCGGTAGCCGTATCCAAATTGCCTGTAGGCTCGTCCGCGAAGACGACCGCAGGCTCCGTAATGAGCGAGCGGGCGATGCTGACCCGCTGCTGCTGGCCGCCGGAAAGCTGCGAAGGGAACAGCTCGGTTTTGCCGGCCAATCCGACGCGCGTAAGCAGCGTAAGGGCCCGTTCCCGGCGCAGCTTGGCTTTGAGGCCCTGGAAGACGAGCGGCAGCTCGACGTTCTCGCGCACCGTCAGGTGGGGAATCAACTCGTACGATTGAAAAATAAAGCCGATATGCGTGCGCCGAAACACGGCAAGCTCGTTCTCGTTCATCTTCTCGATCTTCCGGTCGGCGATCAGAATGCTCCCTTCGGTCGGCTTCATCAAACCGGCCATCAGGTTAAGCAGCGTCGACTTGCCCGAGCCGGAGCTGCCGAGCAGCGCGACGATCTCGCCGCGCTCGACGCGAAAGTCGATGCCGATGAGCACCCGCGTCGGTTCCGTTCCGTTCAGGAACGAATGGGAAAGCTGTTGCACGACTAGCACGATACCCCTCCGAATTGTGGCTTTTGCTGTTGTTCCTGCATGCATGACACAAAAGCCGTCCGCAGACGGCTCCTCGACATGCTCTATCATACACGATTGTACTTAACAGTTTTTCAAGAAAAAGTGAAGTTTTTCTTAAGAATTGTGAGGAACGATAGGGGAAAGGACAACGAAAATGATAGAGTCGGGAGGGGAAGCTGCCTATAAGTAGATCCGGGGGACGCGGCTGCCGAGAGCGCAAACCACCTCGTAGTTGATCGTTCCGATCAGGGAAGCGATCTCGTCAACCGTGACGCACTCGTTTCCGGTACATCCATACAGCACGACCTCGTCATGAACCTGGACATCCGGGATGTCCGTGACGTCCAGCATCATTTGATCCATGCACACCTTGCCGACGTAAGGGGTCCGTACTCCATGGACGAGCGCGGTTCCTTTGCCCGACAGCAGCCGGGACAAGCCGTCCGCATAGCCGATCGGTATGGTAGCGATCCGGCTGTCGCGCGAAGGGACGAACGTGCAGCCGTACCCGACGGGTTGGCCGGGCAAGGTATGTTTCAAATAAGCAATTTTTGTTTTTAAGCCGAGGGCGGGGAGAAGCGGGTAAGCCGGCAGCCGTGTATGCTCGGACGGATGCAGCCCGTAGAGCGCTATCCCGATGCGGACCATGTCGAGATGCATATGCGGGTATCGCATCGCGCCCGCGCTGTTGCAGCAATGTTTGATCGGAACGTGGATTCCGTCTGCCTCCAACAGGCGAATGATGCTCAGGAACGCCTCGAATTGTTCGTGCGTATACCCGGGATCGGGTCCGTCCGCATCGGCGAAATGGGTGAATAACCCCTCCAGGACCGTGTAGCGGGACGTGTTGATTTGACGGGCAAACCGCAGCGCTTCTTCGGGATTCGAGATGCCGATGCGGTTCATGCCGGTGTCGACTTTCAAGTGAAACCGGACGGGCTTGTTCAAGGTTTCCGCCCAATGCTTGGCCTCGGCTAGCACTTCGTCGGTAAAAACGGTTATGTCGATGTCGTTTTCGACTGCAGCGCGTACGGATTCGGGCGGCGTGTATCCGAGCACAAGCACCGGATGCCCGATACCGGCGCGGCGAAGCTGGATCGCTTCGTCTACGATCGCGACGCCCAGCCGGTCCGCGCCGGCGTTTAAGGCGGCTTTGGCCGTCTCCGGGGCCCCATGACCGTAACCGTTCGCTTTGACGACGGCCATCATGAGCGTTTGTTCGCCGAGGTTCGATTTGAACAGCCTCGTATTACACGCAATCGCTTCCAAATAAACTTCCGCCCAAGTAGGACGGTAACCGATAGCCGGCTCCAGGCCGTTCATGTCTTCGTTCATAGTACACTACACTCCGCTCCGTGCCGGTTTGATTGCGATGTTCCCTTTTTGCCCGCTGCGCTCCGCATGTTCAAACCGTTCGTATGGTTCAGCTTTTCCAGTATAGGCGAAGGCGGGAGGGCTGTCATTGTTGCAGCGAACAAAAAGAAACGTCCGCCATTGTCACTCGCCACAATATGGATACTTCCGAGCGGTTTTCGCAGCAAGCGAATCGCTTCCATTTGGAGTAGAATGGAGGTATCATTTGATTTTAGGCCTAGTTGTTTCCATGAATCTTCAAGAACATACTTAACTACGGGCAAGGAGGAACCGCGAATGGAATTACGACCATACCGACAAACGGACCGCGATTCGGTGCTGAACCTGCATGAGCTTGCCTTGCGCGAAGCGGGCGTCTGCAAGGGAGACGGTTCCAGGGAAGCCGATCTGCGCGATATTGAAGGGAATTATTTGGCGGCAGGCGGCGAGTTTTGGGTCGGTGAGGCGGATGGAGAACTGATCGCAACGGGTGCTTTCCACAAAACGTCGGAAGACACGGCGGAAATTAAACGGATGCTCGTCACCCCGGACCGGCAAAGAGGGGGCTGCGGCCGTCTTCTACTGAACAAGCTGGAGGAGCGGGCGCGGGAGCAAGGCTGCGCGATGCTGCATCTGGATACGACGGAGGAACAGACGGCGGCACGGCGGCTCTACGAGAGCGCGGGTTATACGATGCACGAGCGACGGGTAATCGACGGAGACGACCGCTTCCTGTACGCGAAATGGCTCGTTCCCCCGGAAGCGGCCAAAGAGATGACTCCGGAGGAGGAAGCGAAGTTTTACGCCGATTGGGACGCTTCCCAGGAAATAAACGAGTATGCGAAGGGGCTGCTCCGGGAAGGGGCGACGCCGCAGCAGGCGATGGAACGGGTGCTGGGTTCGCAGCTTTACGCCGCTTGGATCGGAAAAGAACGATGCTTCCAAACGGAATATGACCGGATCGGGATGTATGAGGATTTGTTAAGCTCCGTTGAGTCGGAGAGTTATATTGCCGGCATAGAGGAGAAAGAAGCTCTGTACTTCGCGGCGGCGGGGAACGGCGAAGCCGATCCGGACTTGCCCCGGGAACTGCCGGAAGAGGAATACGAGCGCGTGTTTGCGCAGAATGGAATCCGTGTGACGCTTTCGCGGCTTGCCCGGGAGATGGCGGAGTTTTCGAGGGCGATCGGCTTTACGAAGCCGATTCGGTACGTTCATTTCCTCGCTATTTTTTCCGGAGCGGCGATCGTGGATATGGAGCAGGAAGAGCTGGACCGTTTGGTTGCGAACAAGGAGCTGGCGATCGAGCTGGCGGAAACGTTCGCGGCCAAATACGGGGAGGACAGGGACGGCTCGGACGAATGACGAAGACGGGGATACGCGAGAGTGGACGGCCTTTTGTTGCAGGAGCTTGACGGAATGATGAGTATATTGAAAAAAGGAGATACATGCCCCGACTATGCGCAGAGCGAGCGATTTTCTATATGTGAGATTGTACAAAACGTTGAAAGAGCAAATATTAACCGGTTTAATCAAACCCGGAGAGTATTTGATACCGGAGAACGAGCTGTGCAAGCATTATGGCTTAAGCCGCAATTCCGTGCGCAAAGCGCTCGACGAGCTGCATAAGGAAGGTTTGGTCGTCAAGAAGGTCGGACTCGGCACGATGGTTCCGGCCGATGTGGCCATCCAGGACGGGGACCGGAAGAAGCTCCGGATCGTTGCGCCGTTCCCCGCGTACTTCGTCGATTACGGCTTGCCCCTGTTGTGCGATGCGTTCAAGCACAAATATCCGCATGTGGACATCCACGTGCTCAACCTGCCGAACGATACGTTCGCTCACTCGCTGCTGGAAAGCAACCGGCTCGGGTTTTCCCCGGACATTGTGCTCGTCGGCGAAAGCCAGTTGTCGCAATTCGATGACAAACGATTGTTCGCCGACCTTGGGCCAGCCGTTGGCGAAACGATAGGAGCGTTATACCCGGCGCTGCGCCGTCCGTTCTGTTCGGGATCGCCCGTGACGGCCGTTCCGGTGACGTTCTCGCCGTTATGTCTCGCCTACAACCCCGAGCTGTTCGCCGCAGCCGGCGTGCCCGCTCCCCGTGCGGATTGGAATGTCGACGATTTCGCCGAGGCGGCGCAGCGGTTGACCTCTTATTCCGCCGGGCGTATCGATTGCTTTGGCTTCAGCATGTTTCCGTCCCTTAACCGATGGCTCGTATTCGCCTTGCAAAACGGAATGAAGCCAAACGGAGCGGACAACCGCAGCATGATCGCGAAAGCGCTCGACAGACTCCAAGACTGGCTTCACCGGAAACGGATCGCAACCGTGTATACCGACAACAAAAATTTGATCAATCCGTTTATTTTCGGAAAAGCGGCGATGACGCTGACGACGTTGTTCGAAATGTCCACCTGGCAGGAGCGAGGGATCGGTTTCGCGCCGAAAATCGCGCCGCTGCCGTTCGGGGATACGAAATCGACGCTGATGCAGGCGAACCTGCTGATGGTGCCCAACCATTGCGCCGACCCGAACCTGTCCATGGAATTCGTGAGGATGGCTTTACAGGAAGAGGTGCAGCAGGAGATGAGCGGCAAGACGCCTTTCCTGTCCGTCAGAGAGGCCGTAAACCGCGCCACGCACCCGCCCGACTATATGCGGGCGCTCAATATCGGGGACGATCTGATCGACAACAACTTCTTTTTGTACGAGCTGTTTGACGAGCATCTGGATCAGTCGGACTTAATGGCGGAAATGGGCTTGTTTTGGCTCGGCTTGGAGGATGCTTCAACCATTGCGGAGCGATTTTGATTGCGTATAACGAGGGGATGTCCCAGCGGGGTTCGCATGACAAGGAGCATCCCGAT
>NZ_BAAAYO010000001.1:784852-880535 GCF_039536325.1 Paenibacillus hodogayensis | reverse complement strand
CAAAGTGGAATTTGGGGTCCTTTTCTTTAAAAGAAATTCGCTTCTGAGCGGTGCTCAAAACATCACGAAATGGCTGAGATCGGGCTGGAACCGTGCTGGAGACGAATGCGCTATCCTACAGCCCGAGCAGCGTAGAGGCGTTCCCGCGGCACAAGGCGGTGCGGTGCTCCGGTGTGATGTCAGCTGCGGCAAGCTGAAGCGCGGTTGCCTCGGGCACCTGAATCGGCGCGCAGGAGCCGTAGCCGAGCCGGCTGGACGATCCGTTCAGGCAGAGCGAAGCGATGACGCCGATTGGCCCGTTCGCAAACCACAAATCGAGCAGGACCAGCTTTTCCCGCTGCGCTCTTTCATCATCGTTCAAATGTTCGGCGATGCCCGCCCATTCGTGGGCTCTGAGCCCGCTTAGCACGATCGGCAAACTCCCTGCTTGACGCAGCAGCTCGGCCACCTCGTGAGGCGGAATTTGGCTGACCGGAAGTCGCGGATGGACGAGCCGTTCGTCTTCCAGCCTAAGGCATATGTGCAAAGGAAGCCGGTACGACTCCAGCCTTTTGACCAGATCCAGCGCCTGCGGCGACGCCAAGCTGTACCGATGGTAGCCCGGAACGATGCGGATTCCGCGCGCGCCGGCGCCCGCGGCCCATTCCAGTTCTTGCTCCCAGCCGGCTTCGTCCGGATTGACGATGGCGAACGGCCATAACCGACTATCGCCCGCCGTTTCCCGGAACAGCTCCTCATTGCCTTCCCTCGTGTCGAATCCGAAAATAGAAGCGATATGACTGACGCACAGAGCGCCGAGTCCAAGCCGATCGGCCATAGCGGACAAATCGTCCGCCGACGCGCGTACCGACAGCCTTGCCGGCCATTGGCCCATAAATGCGGTCAAATCGATTGCCTTCTCCGCTGCAAAAGGCTCGAGCAGGCGCGTCGCCGCCGACAACGTATGCCCGGAAGCGCCGTGTTCCCGATTTTCAGCTTGTTTTCCCATTCCGTTGCTTTCCTTGCTTGCAGTCATTCCGTTACCTCCCAGTAGACTTATTGCTCCTGCATCGTCATATAGTCATCGCAAACCCGCTCGAACCGTTCCAAAGCTTCCGCGATATCTTCGTCCCTGTGACTGAAATTGACATAGGAGACGTTGTACATCGAAATCCCGTGCTTGTAAGCTAGTCGGAAAAACCGCGGCAGGTCACCGCCTTCCGTCGCTCTGAAAGCGGGGCACGGCCAGAAGCCGCGAATCTCGATCGGCACGCCCTTGGAGCCGAACATCCGGCTTAACCCGCCCCACAGCGTCTCGCCCTGCTTCCACAAAAAGCCGACGACATCGCGGCTCCGATACGTGTCCATACACGCTTTCGCCGCCGCGAGCGACAACGTCTCGCCGCCGAATGTCGAGGAGATGACCGCTTTGCCCGGCGCGCAGTACGACATGATGTCCTTCCGTCCGGCATAGACGGAAAGCGGCATGCCGTTGGCGATCCCTTTGCTGAATACGGCTAAATCCGGGGTAACGCCGAAGTATTGCTGGACTCCGCCGATCGCGATGCGGAACCCGGTTACGATTTCGTCGAACAGCAGCAGTGCCCCGTGTTTGTCGGCAATCGAACGCAAAGCGGGGTAGAACGTGCGTCCGTCTTCGATTCCGGCATAATCGGCGGCGACGACGATGGCCGCGATTTGACCGGCATGCCGGTCGAGCAGCTGCTCCAGCGCCGGGATATCGTTCCACCGGCAAGCGTGGTGAAGCTGGCTGACGGCGGAAGGGACGCCGGGCAATGTTTGGGCCGTGCGTCCGGGCAAGGCGACGCCGCCGACGGCGTTGCCGTTCAGCCAGCCGTTGTACCCGATTTGCACGACATGATCCCGTCCCGTATAGGCCCGGGCCAGCTTGATGGCGGCCGCAATCGCTTCTCCGCCGGTTTTCAGAAACCGTACTTGCTCGGCGCATGGAATCAGCTCGCGGCATAGCTCGGCGACTTCTCCTTCCAGTACATGAGGGTGGCCGTACACGATCCCGTTATCCAACTGACGCCGAATTGCCTCATCGACATCGGGAAACCCATAGCCGAGCGTAACCGGCCCGAGTCCGTTACGGAAGTCGATAAATTCGCGCCCGTCGACGTCCCAGATCCGGCACCCTTTGCCGCGCACGATAGCTCCCGGCTCCTCCGGCAAGTACAAGGGAGCTTTCGAGCCCGTGCTCGACCCGCCCGGTATCGATTCGTTCAGTCTTTCCGTCCATAGCTGCGATTGCGTTTGCTCCATCGCGTCCTTCGCCTCCTGCCGTTATTCGCGTAATCCATTGCGCTCCGCGCCTGGACCTCACTTGCTGAGTGCCGCCGCCAAATCTTTGTCGTGGGCTTCCGCCGCGTCGCGAAGCGCCGTGTTGATATCTTTTTTGCCCGTTACAATATCGATGAACAACTGTCCTTCATACTTCGTGTCGATCGACTGGTATTTGGTAACGCCCGTACTCGGCGCCAATTTCGGCCACAATATATCTTTGTTTTTGCCGGCAAACTCGGGCAAATCCGCGCTGTACTGCTTCATGAGCTCGGCGCTGTTTTTCGTGACGGGCAAATAGCCTTGCTTCGTGTAATAACTTTGAAATTCGTCGGAAGCGAAAGCGGCCGCTACTTGAAACGCGGTATCCGGATGCTTGCTGGTGCTCGTCACATACATATAGTTCGGATACGTTTGCGGGCCGGTGTCGGGCATTTCCTTGCGCTGGGGAAGGCGGATCATATCCCAGTTCAGCTCCTTCGGAAATTTGTAGAGCTGCCAAGTATTATCGAGTCCTACATACATGGCCGACGTCCCTTGCACGAAAGCGTTTACCATCTCGGCTACGGACGTTCCTTTCTCCCAATTGTTCCCGGGAACCCGGAAAAAGCTCGTCATAAATTCCATTTCTTTTTTGTACGGTTCGCCCATGTAAAGCGATTTGAACGTTTTGGCGTCTTGGCCGGGAGTCGAAGTTTGGTTCAGCAGGAACAAGTGCCAATAGGCCGCAGTCAATCCGCGATACGCGGTGCCGCCTTCTGTCCGCGACAATTTTTTGACGCTTTCGTAAATGTCGTCCCAGGTTGAATGGTTCGTCGGAAGCGGAACGCCGAATTGATTGAACAAATCTTTGTTGTAGAACAAAACGAGCGTATTCGCCGTAAAGGGGATGCCGTAAATACCTTCGCCTCCGGCGAACTTTCTTTGAATATCCACGCTGGAAGACTCCAGCTTGTTCAAATCGAAATTGTATTTTTTAATAAAGGGCGTCAGGTCGAGCTGCAGCTGGTTATCGAGAAGGGAACCGGGGGTCGAGCCGCTCGGGGTGATCAAAATATCGAACTTCTCGCCGGAGGCCAAATAGTCTTTAGTCGTTCTGCCGGAAACGGTCGGCATATATTTCAGTGTTACGTGCGGGAATTTTTTGGTGATATACGCGCCGAAATGCTTCTTCATAAAATCTTCCGTCATTCCGCTCATCGTGGCGTGAACCGCCAGCTCCACCGGCTCTGCCGGCGCGGGAGAGGGCGGCCGGCCGTCGTTCGCGGCCGCTTCGCTGCCCCCGCTTTGTTTGCCGGAGCATCCGGCAGCGAAAAGCGATGCGCTAGCCAAAACTACGGAGAACGTTCTCCAAACGCGGCTTTTGTTCATTTCGCTTCTCCCCCGGCATAGGAATGGCTGGTTTTGACTTCGCTCAGCAACGATACCATATTTTGACCCATCACCCGTTCAAAATCTTCTTCGCTTAGCCCTGCGCCAAGGACTTTGCCGATATTGCTGGCCAGACAGGCGCCGTACAAATCCGAACCGAACAATACCCGTTTCGCCCCAAGGCGCTTCACCGCTATCGCCACCTCACCGCCGCCGATCGGAGAACCCGAAGTATCCGTATACACATTCGGATAAGGCTCGACCAACTGGACGGAACTCTCCACTTGGCCGGACATGTGCGCCATAATGATACGCGCCTCCGGATAGAGGCGTGCCAAGTTCGCCACATGGGATGCGGTCGACTCGTAAGGAAGCTGTCCGACCGTCTTGCGCCAGGCGTGAATCAGAATCGGCGCGCGGTATTGAATGGCCTGCTCGATGAACGGATACGTCAGCGGATCGTCGCACAACGTCGCCACCCACAGTTTGAGGCCGATCATGCCTTGGTCTTCCATACGCCGGCGGAAGTCGTCCAGCGCCTTTGCGCCATGGCGCGGATTGACGTAACAATAACCGGATACCCTATCGGGATGTCGACGAATAACGGCAGACAGGTGATCGTTAGACTGGCTCACCTGCTCGAAGGTCGGGTAGTACCCCATGCCTACCACGGTGGAGCAGACGAAACGCTCTACTCCCAGCCGGTCGCCCTCGCTCAGCGTGAGCGGATGCAAATCCGCTCCTTGCAAATGCACGTGCGCATCGATCCAATTCAAGTTGACTCCCCCTTGAAATCATCATAATGGTATATGTACCTTACCTATACCATTAATTCATCATCAGTATACATCCCTATCCAAGTGCTGACAATACTTATTTCCGTGTGCGCGATGAATAGTTTTGGGGGGATTGCCGCATACTTACCGAAAAAAGGATGTGACCGAGGATGGAAGAGAAGCAGGATGCCGCTTTCCAGCCGAATTTGACGAATTACGATTTTATATGGGGAAGCGATCAGGATCAATATTTGCGCGAAGAGGAAAAAGAACCGCTGCCGGAGAGCGACAAGGCGGAGCGGGAAGAAGATCATGCGAACGAATAACAGACAGGCCGGAGAGCTCATGCTCCCCGGCCTGTATTCTTTCCAACCTAACTGCTTCCGAAAACCGTTATCTTCAACCACCGGGCCGGATCGAATCCATTCCGTACATGTACGGCCGCAGAGCGGGCGGGATATGGATCGAGCCGTCCTCCCGCTGATGGTTTTCGAGCAGCGGGATAAGGATGCGCGGAGACGCTACGGCCGTATTGTTGAGCGTGTGGCAGAAGCGCAGCTTGCCGTCCGCATCGCGGTAGCGGATGCCCAGGCGCCGCGCCTGGAAATCGTGCACATTCGACGACGAATGCGTCTCGCCGTAGCTGCCTCTGCTTGGCATCCACGTTTCGATGTCGAACTGCTTGTAGTTTTTTTGTCCCATATCGCCGGTGCAGACCGCGACGACCCGGTATGGAAGCTCGAGCAGTCCGAGCAGCTCCTCGGCGTTTTGCGTAATGTCCTGCAGCATTTGCTCCGACTCGTCGGCTTCGCCCCGGCACAGGATGACCTGCTCCACCTTGGCGAACTGATGCACGCGGTACAGGCCGTGCACGTCCCGGCCCGCCGAGCCGATCTCGCGGCGAAAGCAATTCGAGACGGCTGCGAGCCGGATAGGCTGCGAGACGTCGACGATTTCGCCGGCGTAATAGGAGGCGAGCGACGCCTCCGACGTGCCGACGAGCCACTTGTCGTCCGCGGGAAGCTCGAATGTCTGATCTCTTCCTCCGGGGAAGAAACCGGCGCCAACGAGCGTTTCCTCCCGGACGAGCAGCGGCACCTCCATTACCGTGAAGCCTTTCTTTGCAAGCAGATCGACGGCCAACTGTTGAACGGCCCGGTGCAGATGCAGTCCGGCGCCAAGCAAGTAATAGTTGCGGCTCCCGGCGACCTTCACTCCGCGGGCGATATCGATCAGGCCGAGCGACTCTCCCAGCGCGATATGGTCGCGGGCCTCGAAATCGAAGCCGGGAGGGGTCCCTACTCGTTTCACTTCCACATTGTCCGCATCCGACGCGCCGATCGGCGTATCGGGCGAAACGATGTTCGGGACGAGCAGCATCAGCTCCTTGCATCGGCTTTCGAGCTTCTCGAGCTGCGGCTCCAGGGCGGCCAGCATTTCCCCGACCCGTTTCGATTCCATTTTCAGTGCGTCCGCCTCTTCCCGCGATCCGGCTCGCATGAGGAGCGGTATTTGCTCCGAAAGCCGGTTCCGCTCGTGTCTCAAAGCCTCGGCTTCGGCGAGCAGCCGCTTTCTCTCCTCGTCCGTTCGCAGCAGATCGTCCAGCGGGACGGCCAGCCGTTTCCGCTCCGCCGTCAACTGCAGCAGTTCTTTGTTTTCTCGAATAAATCGGATGTCCAGCATGCAATCCACGTCCTTTTCCGCAAAATGGCAAAAAAGCGCCCTTCGTCGTTTGGGACGAGGAGCGCTTATCACCCGCGGTGCCACCCAATTTGACCGGATAACCGGCCCGCTTGGTTCCGCGGTAACGGGGCGGTTCCCGGCATGCTTAGAGGACGCCGCCGGACAGAAAAGCTGACGAATCCCGATCGCAAACGCCTCGGAGTTGGATGCTCGTCATCGGCATAATGCGCATATGTAATTGTGCAGTAGTATACCCCAATCCGTTTGTTTATGTCAAACGGGCAAAACCCCACCCACAGATCTAGTATTTTGTGGGTGGGGTAGTATGATATAGTAAATCAAATCTATCAACATATGGATCTGAACACGTTGGCCGGCAGAGGGGGATTTTATGCGGTTCAGCATTTCCGGAAAAGTTATGGTCATTTACGGCTCCATTTTCATCGCTATCATATTTTTAACTTTCGGGTTGTCTTATTACGGCACGGTAGGCCGGCTGGAGCAGGATCTGAAGAATACGCATCTTGCGCTGCTCAAGCAGATCGACGATAAAATCGAAATCACGTTCCGAACGACGGAGAAAGATTTGCTCAATTTGTCGCAGCAAGTCGAATACGTCTATTTCATGTACGACAGCTACGACGACCCTTCCCAGAAGTATGCGAATTTTTTTGCGCTGTCGAACAAATTGAAAACGATCGTGTCTACCAATGAGCAGCTCTCGTCCGTATTCGTCTACTCCGACGCAAGCAAAGACATGATGACCGATAAATCGTTTCTCCAGCGCAGCGATTCGGCGGACAATTGGCTGGCCGGCTACATCGATATGGAAGGGTACTCCAAGTGGATTTCCACCCACAAAGTGTGGGACGGCGACAAAGAGCACAACGCCGTTACGCATATCCGGCCGTATCCGCTTATCAGCAGTCCGGGGTACCGGAAAGGTCTCGTCGCCGTCAACATCACGGAGGACGAGCTGTTCCGCATCATGGGAGACGTGTACGACGGCGGTCAGCAGGACGGGCATACGTTCATCATTGACGGAAGCGGCGGTATCGTGACGCACGACGACAAGTCCCGGCTGTATACCGATATGACCGACGAGCCTTATATCAAACGGATATTGGGCGGGAACGGCAACGGGCAATTCACGGTCAAATCCGGCGGAGCCGAGCAGTCCGTATTCTACAGGACGTCGGCCTACACGGGATGGAAAATCGTCAGCGTCGTTCCGCAGAGCCAGTTGTATCAACCGCTGGAGTCGCTGCGCAAGCTGATGATCGCCATCGCCTCGCTGATGGTCGTCATGGCGCTGACGGCGCTTTTCTTCGTGAACCGCCGCACGTTCAAGCCGCTGGACCGGCTCGCCGGCAAGCTGTCCGGTTCGCTGAGGCATGTCAAGGCGGGACAAACGGGCAGCCTCGGCTATTTGGAGACGGCGTTCGACCAAATGTTCACCGATCGCGAGCAGCTTGAAAAAAGAGTGAGGGATTCCAAGCCGGCGCTGAAGTGGCGAATGGTGATGGATATGCTCACCGGATACCGGACCGATTATGCGTCCGTCAGCCGTCAGCTGGAGTTTATCGGCATAAGGCTTCTGCCGGAAATGTTCGTCGTCTGTACCGCCGAGTTCGACAAGGACGGCGGTATCGGCCCGAAGGACGAGACGCTGTACGCTTATGCGCTATGCAACGTCGCGGAAGAAGTGATCAATATGGAAAACGCGGGCATAGCGGTCGATCTGGGCGCAAGCTCGGCGGCGATTATATTCAGCTTTGCCGAGGGGGACGAGGAGCAGAACCATCTTCGCGCATTCGCCGCAGTCGAGCAAATTCTCGACATCATGAGACGCCAATTCGGCCTGCTCGTAACGGCGGGTGTCGGCCGGTGTTACCGGGATATGAGCGATATCCCAAGGTCGTACGACGAGTCGCAAAAAGCGCTGCAATACCGCATGGTCATCGGCAGCCATTCCGTCATTTCCGTCCTAGATTTGATCGGCTCGGACAACCAGGACTACTACCGGATTATCAAGATGACCGACCGCATCGTGGAAGCGCTCAGGCAGACGGAGTACGGCAAGCTGAACGAATTCGTCGCGGAGCTTTTCCGCGAAGCCGTTGGAGGCGGTCTGTCGCCGGAGCTGCTCCGGCAGCTTTCCTACGAGCTTGTCATGAAATCGCTGCAAGGGATCGCCGCGACGGGTATCGACACGGAAGAAACGCTGGCCGGCCTCGGCAATCTTCATGAGCGGATTGGCCGCTGCAGCGGCTGGAAGGATCTGGAAGACATCGTGCTCGCCGCGCTTGAGCAAATGGCGAGGAAGATCGAGGACAAGCGCATGCAGCGGGGCAGCCACAAGGCGATCGAGAAAATGGTCGCTTATATTCAGGAACATTACGGGCAAAGCGAATTTTCACTCGACCGGCTTGCCGACAAGTTCGAGCTCTCTCCGACATACATAAGCAAATTGTTCAAGGAACATATGGAACGAAACTTTATCGACTACCTGATCGAAATCCGGATCAATGCCTCGAAGGAGCTGCTGCTGGACAAAAACCGCAAAGTCAACGACGTGGCCGAAGCGGTCGGCTATACGAATACGCGCAGCTTTCTGCGCGCTTTCAAAAAATATACCGGCATGACTCCGAGCGAATACCGGGATTCGGCGATCGCCTCACAAGCCTCGCCGGAGTAGGATTGTTGCCGCCGCAGCATAAAAAAAGGCACCGGCTGCAAAAAAGGTCACGCGCCTTTTCGCAAAAAAAGGCACCCTCCGTATAACGCGTCTCTTTCCGCCGCAAGCCTCCCGTGCCTACAATGAAAAACGTACCGCAGAGCAAACATGACAAGGCGGCAAGGAAAGGGTGAAGCGCTATGAAGGGGAATCTCCCGGCGGCGGAAGAACGGACCGGGATGGGAACGACAGCAAGAACGTCCGGACAGGCGGCTTGGAGAAGAATGAGGCAGGACAAACACCTGTATTTGATGCTCCTGCCGGTCATCGGTTTTTATTTGTTGTTCAAATACGCCCCGATGGCCGGAGAAATTATTGCGTTTAAAAACTACAGGTTTGCGGACGGGGTGTTCGGCAGCCAGTGGGTCGGATTCAAACATTTTCAGATGATATTCGCAAGTCCGGACTTTTGGCGAATT
Organism: Paenibacillus hodogayensis; assembly: GCF_039536325.1. NCBI lineage: Bacteria > Bacillati > Bacillota > Bacilli > Caryophanales > Paenibacillaceae > Paenibacillus > Paenibacillus hodogayensis. The sequence goes on along the minus strand of NZ_BAAAYO010000001.1, from coordinate 871,266 downwards.
TTACGAAACACGCTTGTGCTGAACTTGTACAGCCTCGTATTCGGCTTTCCCGTACCGATTGTGCTCGCGCTTCTATTAAATGAAGTTCGTCTCAACTGGTACAAGCGCGTCGTGCAAAATATGCTCTACATCCCCCACTTCATGTCGTGGGCGGTGCTTGGAAGCATCGTGGTGGCGGCGTTATCGCCGAGTACGGGGATCGTCAATCTGATCTTGAAGAAAATAACCGGGGAAACGATTTATTTCATGGCCGATTCGTTCTGGTGGCCGATCGCTTATACGATATCCGGCATTTGGCGGGAAGCGGGATGGGGGACGATATTGTACCTGGCGGCCATGGCTTCGATCGATCCCCAGCTTTACGAAGCGGCCAAAATCGACGGCGCCGCCAAGCTGAGGCAAATTTGGCACATCACGCTGCCCGGCATCCGGGGCACGATCGCCATTCTGCTTATTTTGAGAATGGGGCAAATGATGGATGTCGGACTTGAGCAAACGCTCGTCCTGCAAAATAATTCCGTGCTCGACGTAGCCGACGTCATCAGTACGTACGTGTACCGGGTCGGCTTGCAAAATATGAGCTACAGCTATACGACGGCGATCGGATTGTTTCAGTCGGTAATCGGACTCATTCTGGTTATCGGCGTCAATCGCCTAATCCGGGTTACCGGGGAACGGGGGTTGTGGTAAGAGATGAACCAGACCCATGCGACATCCGGGACTTCGGCGCACCACGGCAGGAGGACGGGGCGGACAGCAAGTTATCGAATCGCTTCAGTAAGCGCTTACTTATTTCTTGGTTTTGTTTCGCTGCTCACGCTATTTCCGTTCTGGTACGAGATTGCGGCATCGCTCAGCAGCAGCCGGGCCATTACGTCCGGGGAAGTGTTCCTGTGGCCGGTCGAATTCAATGTGGTCGCCTACAAGCGTCTGATCGAAGACGGGCAATTATTCGTGGCGATGCGCAATACCGTGGTCGTAACGATTGTTGGGACCGTGCTGAACATGGCGATGACGATTCTCGCGGCGTATCCGCTGTCCAGACGCAGACTGTTCGGCCGCAGCGCGCTGCTTGTATTCATTACGGTTACGATGCTGTTCGTCGCGGGAATCATCCCGAACTTTATATTGATCAAATCGCTTGGGCTGATGAATTCGTATTGGGCGGTTTGGCTGCCCGGACTGATCAGCACGTACAACATGTTCGTCATGAAGACGTTTATGGAAGGGCTGCCGGAGGAGATCGAGGAATCCGCCGCGATAGACGGGGCGGGCGATTGGCGAATTTTGCTGCAAATTTTCATGCCGTTGTGCAAGCCGATTTTGGCGGCGTTATCGCTCTTTTACGCCGTCGGCTGGTGGAACAGCTACTTCAATGTGCTTCTTTACATTACGAAGTCGACCAAGTTGACCATTATGGTCAAGCTGTATCAGATGGTCAATAAGGTGGACGACAATCTGCTGAACAATATAAGCGGAAACGAAGCGGCGGAGCACATCATGCTCACGCCGGAGGCGATCAAGGCGGCTGCCGTCGTCATTGCCGTCGCGCCGATTCTATGTGTATATCCGTTCCTTCAGCGGCATTTCGTCAAAGGCGTGCTGATCGGTTCCGTTAAAGGCTGAGGCCGCGTATCGCAGGGCGACCGAATACAGATTTATGGATGAGATAAGGGGATGAACCAATGAACAAGAGAAGACAGACGGGGACAGCGGCGATCGCCGCCACGATTGCAATGACGATGCTTGCCGCATGCGGCACGGCCAAATCCGGTTCGGAGCAGCCGAGCGGCACGCCCGGAACCTCCACCGCAGGAAACGGGGGACCGAAGAAGGAGATCAGCGTCTCGATGTTCGATCGCGGAACGGTGCCGACGGAGGAAGGAACCTACGAGAACAACCGCTGGACGAAGTGGATCAACGAGCACGCGCCGGTAAATGTGAAGTGGGTACCGGTTGCGCGAAATCAGGCGCAGCCGAAGCTGAACGCCTTGATCGCTTCCGGGGAAGCGCCGGACTTGATCTGGGAATACGACCGGAACTACATCAGCCAGCTTGCCAACCAAGGCGCCATTCAACCGATCGGCGATTATATCGAGAAATACAGCACGACGTACAAGGCTTATTTGGATAAGCATCCCGAACTCAAGTCTTATTTGAACTTCGGCGGGAAAGTGTACGCCGTGTCGTTTGCGCGGGAAACGGTCGCCAACCACGGCATGTGGATTCGTCAGGATTGGCTTGATAAGCTGGGACTGAAAACGCCGACCACGGTGGAGGAATTGATCGAAGTGGCCCGCAAGTTCAAGGACGGGGACCCGGACGGCAACGGCAAGGCGGATACGGTGCCGATCGCCTTGAGCGCCAATGCAAGCAGCATTTACCGCGCATTGTATTTTACCAACGAAGGCCAGTGGTATGTGGAGGGCGGCAAGCTTCAATACGGCAGACTTCTCGACCGATACGGAGATTCGCTTGCTTTCCAGAAGCAGCTGTTCGACGAAGGGCTGATCGACAAGGAGTATATTACGGATACGAATTTCCAACGCTCCACACAGCTGCTCACGACCGGAAAGGCCGGCATCTACTTCGGGGGCTGGGATATGGAGGCGCTCAACGGCAATCTGGTCAAAAACGAGTCGAATGCCAAAATGGTGCCGCTGGAATCGGTCAGCACGAAGTATGGCAAAAACGGTTTGTACCAGGAGGCGCCGCCGAGCATTTTTACCGCGTTCAACAGCAAAATGAAGGAAGATCAGATCAAAGCGGCGATTCAGTTTATCGATTGGATGCTGAAGGACGGTTGGGAAACGCTCAAATACGGGGAAGAAAATGTTCACTACAAGATGGTGGACGGCGTCCAACAAAAAATCGACGCGGACAAAAACAAAAAAGAGCTCGCTTACGCGTTCGAATACCCGATCGTGATGGATTCGGTACTGAAGCCGGAGCTGTTCCCGGCCATGGCGGCAAAGGATGAGATTTCGCAAAATTACGCCAAGCTGAAAGGAAAATCCCTGGAGCTGGCGCTGAAAAACAAATACCGCAGAGATATTCCGTTTAATCCCGATTTTCCGGAGCTCACCCAGTTGATCGCGACGTTTAATCCGATCGCCCAGCAGATCGAAGCGAAAGTCGTAACCGGCGGCAAGGCGATGACGCCCGAAGACGGGATGGCCGAGCTGCGCAAAGAATGGAAGCGTCTCGGCGGCGACAATGTGGAGAAGCTGGCTCAGGAGTGGTACGAGAAAAATAAAAGCGGCATGAAATAAACCGTACAAAATCGGTAACCGACGGGAACTTGTCCGTGCGATTGATTCGGAACAAGTTCCCGGGACGGTTCGACAAATGAGGCGTGATGATGATATGGAGTTCAAGCGCGGGAGAAAATTCGTTCATTTGGGGTGAGAAGGATGTTCAAAAGTAGGCGCTCGAAAGCAGCCGCTCGCATCTTGGGTTTGTCCTTGACGGTATTATTGTTCCATAGTTTTGTTATGCCTTTTGTACCCGGCTGGAAGGAGTATGCGCCGTTTCTCGCCGTGGAAGCCGCGGGTAATCCGGCTTCCGTTCCGGGGGCCGTGCAGTTGAATCCGCTCGAAGATACATATGTAAATGGCGGATATGCCGCAGGGAACAATTACGGTTCCTCGAATGTGCTCCTTGTGAAAAATTACGATGCGGACAGCAACTTGAACCGGCAAGCCTATATGAAATACGACTTGAGTTCGTTTACCGGAGAAATCGGTTCGGCCAAACTCAAAGTGTACGCCGTCGATAACGAGAATTCGACGATCGGCGTACAGGTGTACGGCATGGAGGACGATTCCTGGAAAGAAGCCACGGCGACTTGGAACACCAAACCGTCCGCTGATCATTATATCGCAACGATCGATGTCGGCAAAACGCCGGGCTGGTATGAAATCGATGTGACCGCATTCGTGAAGCGGCAGAAGGCGCTGGACGGGAAAGCCGGATTCGCCTTTATCGAGCAAGCGGCCAAAGGCCATGCGGTGTCGATCAACAGCAAGGAACACACGGAAAACCGGCCGTATTTGGAGCTGTCCGGCGAGCGGGTAAATGGAAGCGCTCCCAGTTGGCCGGACGTTGGCTTCGTTAGCGTCTCTAGCGTCAACGATACCCATTTGCAATTGAACTGGTCTGCCGCTACGGACGCTGCCAACATAACCGGCTACAAGGTTTATCGGAACGGCAGCGTAATCGCGGCTGTGGACGGAACGACGACCGCGTACACGGTGCCGGGGCTTGCGCCTGACCGAAAATATACGTTCAAGATCGAGGCAGGGAACGCCCTGAACGCATGGAGCGGCGACGGGCCGTATGTGACGGAGACAACGCCGGGCCTGGGCAAAACTGTCTTGCCGCCTGGCGAAGATACGTATGTGAATGGCGGAAGCAATGCCAATAATAATTACGGCGCTTCGACTGTTCTGCTTGTCAAAAATTACGATGCGGACGCCAACTTGAACCGTCAAACGTTCATGAAGTACGATTTGCGGTCGGTTTCCGGGGAAATCGGAACGGCCAAGCTGAACATATACGCCGCCGACACCGAAAACTCGACGATCGGCGTGCAGGCGTACGGCATGGAGGACGATTCCTGGAAGGAGCTTGCGCTCACCTGGAACAACAAACCCGATATCGATCATTACTTCGGCTCTGTTAGTGTAGGCAAAACCGCGGGCTGGTACGAATTCGACGTGACCTCCTTCGTGAAACGGCAAGCTTCGCTGGATGGAACAGCCAGCTTCGCTCTCGTGGAGCAGGCGGCCAAAGGCCACGCCGTTACTGTCAATAGCAGGGAGAATGCGGTTAATCGCCCTTTCCTGGAGCTGTCCGCAGGCAGGACGAATGCGGCTGCTCCGAGCTGGCAGGGGGGAGGGGGACTCGATATTTCGAATGCAACCGAAACCGGCTTGCAATTGAATTGGTCGCCTGCAGCGGACCCTGCTGGAGTGACCGGCTACACGATTTATAAGAACGGAACCGCGCTTGCCACGGTTGGCGCATCGGCAACGTCCTACGCGGTGACAGGGCTGAAGGCCGGTCAGCACGTTACGTTCAAGATCGAGGCCGGGAATGCGCTGAATCAATGGAGCACGGACGGCCCGTATGCCTCTATAACAATGCCGACGACCCAATTAATCCAGCTTCGTCCCGGCAATGTCTTTGCGGATGGAGAGCCGATCCGGTTCAAGGTCGCTACGACTAGGCCGGACGTCAAGTGGGCCGTTTACGATTACGATGGGGCGCTCGTATCGGAAGGCGTCGCTCTGTCAGTTCAGAATGAAGCCGTGTGGACGGTTCCTTTTACCGGTTACGGATATTTCACGCTGCAAGCCAAAGTCGAAATGACCGGAAGCGACCCCGTTCTGTTCAAAACGCCGCTAGCGGTACTGCCACCGGAAAGTACGGCGGGAAGCGAATCTTCGCCGTTCGGCATGGCGACGCATCTCCATCGGGTTCCGACTGCGGCGACTGCCGATGTCATCCGGATGATGAAAGCGGCCGGCGTGTCCATGGTTCGGGACGGCATCGAATGGAACGGTATCGAGAAGCAGAAGGGCGTCTATACCTTTGAGACATGGCGTGATAGATACATGACGACGCTGAAGGATAGCCGTTTCGATTTCACGCTGATGACCGGATTCAACAACCCGTTTTACGATAACAACAGCACCCCCTATACGGACGAAGGCCGAGAAGGGTTTGCGAATTACGTAAAAGCGTATACGGATTACTTCGAAGACCAACTGTACGCCGCCGAAGTGTTCAATGAATTTGAAGGCGGTTTTGGAGACAGGGGTACCGGTCCGGCCGATTCGAAGCCGGAATATTACTTTCCGCTGCTGAAAAAGACGTATGAAACGGTCAAAGCCGCTCACCCGGATCTGCCGGTCGTCGGGATGGTGTCCGGGGTCGATCTGACCTGGATGGAGAAAGTGTTTCAACTCGGGGGCATGCACTATTTGGATGCGGTTTCGATCCATCCTTACGTATACCCGGGAGCGCCGGAAGGACTGGAAAGCAAAATCCGAAGCGTGCAGGATTTGATGCGAACATACAACAACGGGCAGCTGAAGCCGTTATGGATCAGCGAGTTCGGCTGGCCGACGGAGCTGGACAATCGCGGTGTGGATGAGAAGACGCAGGCCAACTATCTTATTCGCGGGTATGTCGTTTCGATCGCCAGCGGGGTCGAAAAAGTGATGTGGTACGATTTTATGAACGACGGTGTTCAGATCGATTACAATGAAGACAATTTCGGCGTCATCCGCCACCCGAACGATAAACTGGGCGCTTATACGCCCAAACCGGCCTATACGGCTTTGGCTGCGATGACAAGGGCGCTTGCCGGCGCGCAGTTTGCAGGCCGAGAATCGACGGAGCCGGACATCCGGAGTTATATATTCGATAAAGGCGAAGCGCAGGTCCGGGTGCTTTGGTCCCCAGGAGTTACGATTCCGGCTGTCATTCGCGCCGCGAATCCGATCCGAATCACCGACATGATGGGCAATTCGCATACGTACTCTCCGTATAACGGCAGCGTGTATGTGACTTTAAGCGATGAACCTTATTTCGTTGAAGGGGAAGTCTCTGCTATCGAAAAAGATTCGACGTTTGCCCTGAATGGGGAGGCGACGCAGGTCGGCGGAACGGCGGAGTTCGTTTTGAAAACGGACAATACGACGTCCGCGGCATTCGATCTGAGTTTGAGCGTGGAAGGACAGTCGTATCCGATCGTAACGCCAAGCGGGCAGCAGACGGTGCAATCGATCCGGGTGCCGAGCGGAAACGAGCCCGGTATCCGCCTTGTAACGGGCGTTTTGACAAAAGGCGGCGAACGGATCGGTCTGCTCCGAAGCTCGGCTTCCGCCCTTCGCTCTTATGCCGTCCGGGTACGTCCCGTCATTACCGATCCGGGTACGCTCGACAAATCGCTGTTGGTAACGATTAAAAACGAATCCAAATCGAAGCCGTTACATGTAAAAAAAGTGGAGTGGCGATTCGGAACGCAAACGGGAACAAAGGAACAGCCGATTTCCATTCCGGCGGATTCGGGCGCAACGGTCGATTTTCCGCTTGCGGGCTTTGGCCTCGGCGCAAGCAGCGCGATCAAGGTGACGGTTTACTTTGACGAGTTCGATCCGTTTACGTATGAAGGCACGGCTGAATTTAATCCCGTCAAGTCAAGGACGGTACAGGTGGATGGAACGCTCGATCCGGAAACGTCCGCCGCCCCGCCCACGATCGACGTGTCCAAAGGCACGGTCAAAATGACCGGCTATCAGGGAGCGAACGATTTAAGCGGCAGCATTTGGCTTCATTTCGATTCAAGTCATCTGTACGTCACCGCACAAATCAAAGACGACACGATGTACGCGCCGTTTACGGGAGCGGATATTTGGAAGAACGACAGCATTCAGTTCGCCATCGCAAGCGGCTTGCCGGGGGAAAGCCAATATTGGTACGAATACGGCGTTTCGCAAACGCCGGACGGGCCGCAAATTTACCGTTGGATCACCCCTCCGGGCGCGGAAAAAGGTGCGGTGACGAATGGGCGGCTGAAGCTGTCGAGAGACGAAGATCAGAAGTACACCGTTTATGAATTGTCGCTCCCTTGGTCGGAATTGACTCCCGTCAAGGCGAGCAAAAACGAGGTGTTCAGCTTCTCGATGCTCGTCAACGACAATGACGGCGCCGGCCGGAAAGGGTATATCGAGTGGGGCGGAGGGATCGGAGACGGCAAGCAAACGTCCAAATTCCGCACCATTCAATGGATGGCCGTCTCCGACACACCTCCGACAACGGTCGCCCTCTTGGAAGGAACGGAGCGCAGCGGCTGGTACGTCACTCCGGTAAAAGTCACACTAAACGCCACGGACGATGGCTCCGTTACCGAGACTGTCTACAGTATGGACGGCGGTACGGCATGGCATGGCTACACGTCGCCGCTCTCCTTCGAAGCGGATGGAAAGTACCGGGTGGATTACCGCTCGACGGATGATGCCGGTAACGTGGAAGCGCCGCAATTTATCGATATTCGCATCGATAAAACCTCTCCGGTTACGAAGGCGGCCGTTTCCCCCGCTGAGCCGGACGGATGGAATGGCCATTACGTGCACCCGGTGACGGTAACACTGACAGCGGAAGATGCTTGGTCAGGCGTGGAAAAAACCGAAATCAGCCTCGATAACGGGGGCTCCTGGCAGCCTTATTCGGCTCCGATCGTCTTCGATCGAGACGGGGAACACCGGTTGATGTACCGTTCGCTTGACCGGGCGGGCAATACGGAAACGGCGCAAGCGGCTATGTTCCGTATCGATACGACGGTGCCTGCGGCCACGATTGCTTATAGTTTGACGACGCCGACCAGTCAACCGGTCGTCGCTACTCTTACGCCAAACGAACCGGTTACGATTACGAACAACGGAGGGTCCGGCAGCTATACGTTTACGACGAACGGCACCTTTACGTTCGAGTTTGTCGATGCCGCCGGAAACCGGGGAACGGCGACGGCTGTCGTGACCAACATCGCGTCCAATAGCAATGGAATACCGGGCAAGCCCGTACTCTCCGACGATAACGGCCACGATACGGGGATACTGGACGGCAGCTACAAGGTAACAATGAACATGTGGTGGGGGAACAACGGCACAAGCTACCATTTGTATGAGAACGATAAGCTGATCGACACGCAGACGCTGGCGGATCATTCGCCGGGAGCCCAGTCTACGGTTACATCCGTTACGTATAAGCCGAACGGAACATACCGGTATGTAGCGGAGCTCACCAACGCATTCGGCACGACGCGAAGCGATACATGGACCGTGTCCGTTACGCAGGCGACTCCCGCCAAACCGGTCCTTTCCCACGATAATTGGGACGGGGACGGCAATTATCAAGTCGCCATGAATTTATGGTGGGGCACGAACGGAACGGAGTACCGGCTTTATGAAAACGGGGTGCTCATCGATACGCAAGCGCTAATAGGGAGAACGCCGCAGGCGCAGTCGGCAGTGACGACGATTCGCGGCAAGCCGGCCGGCCTCTACGAGTATCGCTGCGAGCTTCTAAACGGTTCCGGAGCAACATCCAGTGAAACGATAGCCGTTAGAGTTGCGCGCTGACCGGTTGTCAAAAGTCCGAGGCTGCTTCTTCTCAGGGAGAGCAGCCTCTTTGGCTATTCGGCTCGGTTCGCATCTTACCGGACGGATGAACGTTCTGGGGATAAGTACGCCCGTCACGCGCACGCGAAATTCGTAACGATCCATATGGCATCCCTCCACAACATTTCATAGTAAAAATAGTATACTATCATATGGGAAAAGAGGGATCAATGGCCAAATGGCCCAGGGAGGGATTAACTTGCTTGTATCCCAGTTCGATAGCAAAAATTTGAGCAAGCGGGATGTCGACCTGATACTCTTTCAAAATATGGACGATGATCACGCCTTCGGCGATTGCATATTCGTTTTCGGCAGCAAAAGGAGCATGAGGTACCGGTTCCCGAAAGCGATTGAGCTTTACCGGGAGAAGCGGGCGCCCATCATCCTGTTTTCCGGTGGCGTCCAATGGGAAGGCCAACCCGATGTCGAGGCGGGCATGATGAAGACGGAGGCCGTGAAGCTCGGCATCCCGGAAGCGGATATTTTGGTCGAGGCCACATCCAGGCATACCCTGGAGAATGTCGTCTTTTCCACGGCGGTGCTGGATCACCACATCGGCTTGGAACATATCCGGCGTATATTAATTGTAACGACCGCCTACCATATGAGACGCTGCTTTCTAACCTTGAAAACGTATATGCCCGCCTCTATCGAATATTCGTTTTGCGCGGTGAACGACCAGGATACGAGACGGGATAACTGGTTTTTGAATGAAACGGGTCGGATCAGGGCCACGGAAGAGTGCGGGAAGCTGATCGACTACGTAAAGAAAGGCCAACTGACCGATTACGATGTGGTTCCATGATCGATGGATAGTGGCGGATGGAGGTGAGGGGAGTCGGACGATAACGGTTTGAAGCCGAGGCGGCCTTCCGGTAAAATAAGGGAAACGAAGGGAGAGTGCGGGTTTGATCAAAGTCGTATTGATTCGCCATGGCCAGAGCGTATGGAATGTAGAGAACCGGTTTACAGGCTGGACCGATGTCGATTTGTCCGCAGACGGGCTGGAGGAAGCGCGGCGGGCCGGAGCCGTGCTGAAGAAACGCGGCTACGTGTTCGACGCGGCGTATACGTCGGTGCTGAAGCGGGCGATCGGGACGCTGTGGATCGTGCTGCGCGAAATGGATCTGATGTGGATTCCCGAGCACAAGAGCTGGATGCTGAACGAGCGGCATTACGGGGCTCTGCAAGGGCTCAACAAGGCGGAGACGGCGGTCCGGTACGGAGAGGAACAGGTCCGCTTGTGGCGCAGATCGGTGCACATTCGCCCCCCGGCTCTCGACAGGACCGACGACCGTTACGAGGCGTCGGATCCGCGCTACCGCACCTTGCAGCCGGGAGAATACCCGCTGGCGGAAAATCTCGAGGATACGGAGCGCCGGGTGCTGACCTACTGGCAAGGGGAGATCGCGCAGGCTCTGTCGTCCGGCAAGCGGATCATTGTTGCCGCACACGGCAACACGCTGCGCGCGCTGGTCAAGCACCTCGATCAAATTCCCGGGGACGGCATCGCCGACTTGAACATCCCGACCGGCGTGCCGCTCGTCTACGAGCTGGACGACCAATTGGTTCCGATCCGGCATTATTATTTGGGCGAGGATGGCGAAATACCGGACGGAACGTTTCCGGCGCATACTGGCTGAGCGCCGATTTGGGCGGGCGGCAAAGCCCGGCTATCCGGAGACGCCGCAGATGGTCATGGACATCCGGGCTTTGTCTCGTTGACCCTCGCCCGAACAACAATGCCTCCTTAAAACCAAACGCCGGACCGCTCCAAGAGGAGGCGACCCGGCGTTCTTTCTTCGGATCAATCCGGACTTCTACAGCAGGTGCTGGATCAGCAAATCCTTCTGCAGAAGTCAAGGGGAATGTCATAAATTCGGCAAAGAGATCGTACCAAAATCGCTTGCGGAAGCGGGCAAACCACGGCATAATGAGTTCAAGTCAATTTATAGAGAGAGGTGCTGGCGACTGCCATGAAATCGATAACGGTTCAAGATTTGGTCAATCGCTTCCATCTGGAATTACTGGCGGGGCAGAACGGGCTCGACCGCACGATCAGCAAACCCCGCGTCCATCGTCCGGGTCTCGAGTTTGTCGGCTATTTCGATTTTTTCCCGCAGCAGCGGGTACAGGTGCTCGGCCGCAAAGAAATTACGTATTTGCATAAGCAAACCGAAGAGGAGCGGGATAGCCGGATCGGCCATGTCGTCCAGTATCATCCGCCGTGCTTCGTCGTTACGTGGAACCAGGAGATCGAAGGGCTCCGCTATTTGATCACCCATTGCGAGAAAGAAGGCATACCGCTGCTCCGTACGCCGGATTCGACGACGAAATGGATCGGAATGGCCGACGCCTTTCTGACCAAATCGCTCGCTCCGGAAATTCAGGTGCACGGCGTATGCGTCAACGTCGCCGGAATCGGCATCCTGCTGCGCGGCAAATCCGGCGTCGGCAAAAGCGAGACGGCGCTGACGCTGATCCGCCGCGGCCACCGCCTTGTCGCCGACGACGCGGTCGTGCTCAAAAAAATAAGTCCGGAAACGATACTCGGCACGCACGACGGGAATACGAAAGAGTTCCTAGCCCTGCGGAGCGTCGGGCTGATCAATGTGGCCCGCATTTACGGCCGGGGGGCGTTTCAGGACGAGACGCGCATCGTGCTCGATATTGAGCTGACCCAGTGGAAGGAGCATGAGCTGTACAACGAATTGGACGTGGAGCCGAAATATACGACCTATATGGATGTAAAAATTCCCCACATTCAAATTTCGCTCCAGCCCGGGCGCGATGTCGCCGGACTGGTCGAAGCAGCGGCGAACAACTGGTATTTGCGGCTGCAGGGGTACAGTGCGGCAGAGGAGTTCATGCAGCGGATCGAGGCTTCCGCCCAGCAGAAACAGAAGCCATAAGGTACGGCATAATAATAGTCCGTCTTTCTTCGGTTGAATCGGAGGAAGGCGGGCTTTTTGAGGTTTTTTGGACATTTTTGCACGATTTCAAGCATATTTGCTAAACTTTTTGCGTTTTTTAGTTTACACTAGTACATATATGCGCAATAAGGAGGATGGCTCATGCTGGCGGCGGAAAGGAAAATGCGTATTGTCGAGTATGTCAAGCATAATCGTGTCGCCTCGGTCTCGTTGCTGGCCGGGGAATTTCAGGTTCATGAGGCGACGATTCGCCGGGATTTGGCCGAGATCGAGCAGGAAGGGCTGCTCAAGCGAACCCATGGCGGTGTGATCGTCGATCAAGGGGCCAACAGCGAGCCGCCGTTCTCGGAACGGGCGCACGAGCAGCTTGAACAGAAGCGGCGAATCGGCAAGCAAGCAGCCGATATGGTCGAGGATGGCGACCATATCATTCTCGATTCGGGGACGACGACGCTGCATATCGCCCGGCATCTCGTTGACCGGTCGCGGATTACGGTCGTCACGAACGATATGAACATCGCGGCCGAGCTGCGGGATTCCAAGGGCATTTCCGTCATCGTGACCGGAGGGGCGCTGTATCACTCCAGCTATATGCTCAACGGCATGTTTACCGACCGGGTACTGTCCACGCTGCATGTGCAGAAGGCGTTCATCGGCACGCCGGCGATCCACCCGAAGCACGGGCTTACGCATCCGGAGGCTCAGCTCGTCCCGACGAAGCAGGGGATGATCGGCGCCGCGCAGGAAATCATCGTCGTAGCTGACGATACGAAGATCGGCAAGGCTTCGCTGCATGCGGTTGCTCCTATTCAGGCGGTGCATACGTTCATAACGGGCGAAGAAGCGAGCCCGGCGCAGCTCAAGCTGTTCCGCGAGGCCGGCGTGAAAGTGATGACCGCTTGACCGTGCGTTCCGGCCAGGGGAGAAAAAACGTTCGACGACGAAGAGCAGTCTCCCCGGCCGCAATGCACTTTTACAATATATTCACATCCGTCTTACTCGGCGAAAACATGCGGCGCGTATTCTACAATCGGGGCATCACGACATCAAAATCTTCCCTCTCAAACGGAAGCTCTTTTTGCTTTCTTTCTTTTAAGCAAAGTATTTCACGAAGGGAACTTGGCCCGGTTCGTTGAAAGAATAAAGGAGTAGGCGGGAGAGGGGAAATCGGATATGAAAGGCAGAAACATGCAAGTGGAGCAGGCGGATTCGACGGTGGAGTTTCGTATCGACCGCGACTGCGATTGGCTGGTGCTGCGATTCGACTACAGCACTCGGATGAGCTGGGCGGAGCTGCGCCTGAAGGACCCGGAAGGGACGCTGCGCTATACCTATATGGACGTGCATGCCCGACGCGCGGCGGTACTGCATAAGCAGCCGGCTTCTACCGGCTATGCGGGCGTGCCAGGTCGGATCGGCGCCGGCGTCTGGACGCTCGAGCTGATCCGCTTCCAGCCGGGACAGACGTTCTCGTTCGCAGTGGAATTCGGAGACGGGGAATTGCCGGAAGGCGCACCCGAGCCGGCCCTCTTCAACGTCTCGTGGACGGACGGGAGCGAACGCTCCGCGCAAGGGCTTGCCGCGCTTCACCTGTACGACTGGGAACGCTGCGCGGACGAGCGCCGCCGGTGGTACCGCGGCGACCTGCATGCGCACACGTTATGGTCGGACGGCCTGATGACGCCGGAGCAGATGCGGGATCAGGCAATAGCCCGGGGTCTGGACTTCTACTCGCCTACCGACCACAATATGCTCCATTCCTCCTGGCCTGCTGGAGGGCCGCTCGTTATACCGGGCATGGAGTTCACCTCGTTCGAGAAAGGGGATTGGAACGCGCTCGGCTTGACGGCTTGGCTCGATTGTTGGGGCGGCGCCGACGGCGGGATGCGCACCGCAGAAGGGCAGCGGCGGCTGAAACGGGAAGCCCGGGAGTTGGGAGCGCTGCGCTCGATCAACCATCCGACGCACGGCAAGTGGGCGTGGCAGACCACGGAGACGCTGCTGGAGCAGCTTGATGCGATCGAGATCTGGAACGGCCCGCACGAAAACAAAGCGTCGCTCGCTCTATGGTCCGCCCTGTGGAACGACGGATGGCGCGTTCCGGGCATCGGCGGGTCGGACACGCACGATTTGCCGGACCGCGCCGGTCTGGACGAAAGCTTGCCGCCCCGCCTGCTCGGCGATCCGGGAACGTGGGTATATGCCGACAGGCTGTCCGCCCGGGCCGTTCTGGATGCCGTCCGCTCCGGAAGCGTCTATGTCTCGCGCGGACCCGAGCTGGATATCGTCATTGCCGGCGGGGAGAACGGCTTCACGTTCGGAGCGGATTTGACCGAACGGATCGAACCGGCGGAAGGTTCGGAAAGTGCGCTTATCCCGTGCACGCTAACGGTGTCGGGAGCGGCAGGCCAGAACCTGTATGTCATCGAGAACGGAGCGGAAGTGTCGGTTTTGACCGTCGAGCAGGAGCAGCAGCGGTTCGAGCTTGCCTTCCGCTGGCATCGGCGGCATTACGGCTGGCGGCGGTTCGAGCTGCGCCATGCCGACGGCACCTTGTCCGCCGTCACCAATCCGCTGTTCAGCGGAGCCAAGCAGCCGACTCTAACGACCTGGGGAGAGCTGCTCGAGCAGGCCGGATTTGCGCTGCCTTTTCCATAAGTAGCGGCCGGTAACGCCCATACAGTCGACAAAACCTCCATTGCCGCCATAATAAACGGCGGTCATGGAGGTTTTTTGTGATGAGTGTCGGGGCTGGCGCATCCCGCCGTTCGTCTGCTGAGGCCGGTTCGTCAACTGCCGAAACGCTTGCGGTACTCCTTTGGGCTCATGCCCATCGACGCCTTGAAGACGCGGCCGAAATGCGACAAGCTTTCGAAGCCGACGCTTTCCGCCACCTCGGTTACGTTCGGTCCGCGCGTCAGCAGCAGCCTTTGCGCTTCCTTCAGCCGGACGAGATTGACGTATTCCACGAAGGAGAAGCCCGTCACCTTATTGAAAATGCGGCTCAAATAGTGCGGATTGATATGGAACAAGCCGGACAACAGGGTGAGCGATAGGTCGTCGGCGTAATGGTCGTTAATATAGGCGGCCACGGCGGAAATGCGCTCGAACATCGGATTGTCCGGCTCGCTGCGCACCGCGCCGTCCGCCTGCTCGCGGGCGCAGCGACCGGCGTACAGCAGCAGCTCCGTGAGCGCTACCTTCAGGTACACCGGCGATTCGGGCGTCTGCAGCTTGCTTTCGGCCAGCAGCTTGTCGAGCAGCCCTTCCACGACCGCCTGCTGCTTGAGGTTTAGTCGAATAACCGGATGGGCGAAGACGGACCGCGGATTCCAGTCGCAGTCGACGGTCATCGCGTCGAGAAAGCCGTCGCGATAATGGAGCAGTATCCGCTCGTGGGTATCCGTAATATGCTGCGTCTTGTGCAGCACATGCTTGTCGATGAGCACCAGATCGCCGGGTCGGATGCGGTAAGTACGGTCCTTAATAAAGTAAAACCGTTCGCCCGAGCGCATGTAATACAATTCGTACGCATCGTGGTAATGATGGAGCGGCATCGTGAATGGAGTGATCCGGTGGGCACGGTGAATGGAAAAACCGCTGGGCACCGGATTCAACCGCTCGCTGGACGCTTCGTTCATCGGCCAGCCGCCTCCTGTTCTCGTATATGGGCATAATATGTTCACGAATAGGATCATTTAGTAGATGAACGTATAAAAATTATACGTAATTTTACTTATGATCATATCAGAGAATCCCATTGAGGTACAGATGGGGGAGCGAATGGCCCTGCTTCTTATCCCTTATCCCGCTTTGCCGGATGCCGCCGCGGCCCTTTTGGTCTTGAAGCCTTTGTCGGGCGTCCGGAGCAGATTCGTGCCGAGAACCCCGGCGATAATAAGCACGGCCCCGATGAAATGGTAGTATTCCAGTTGTTCCTTCAACAGAACGACTCCGGCTACGATCGTAATCAGCGTGGAGACGTTGTTGAATGCGCTCACCTTGTACGCCTCCAGCCTGGACAGCGAATAGTTGGACAGGAACGAGGACACGAGAGACGCGACGATGCCGAGATACAAAATCGACATAATGAACAACGGGCTGGCAAACGGCAGGAAGTACGCGGACAGCGTATGCGCCGAGGCGTGCTGGACGACGGAGATGGCGTTGAACGTCACGAAGCCGATCAGCGACATCATGAACGTCATGTCCGCGACCCGGAAGCGCTGGCTCATCTTGCGCGCCAGCACGCCGTATCCGGCGAGCGCCAGCGCGCTTACGGCTATCAGTGCCATGCCGAGCGTAGAATTTCCTTCGAAGCGTGCGCCCGACATGACGAACATGAAGATGACTCCGGCCATGGACAACACGACGGACAGCTTCTGCCACAAGCCCGGGCGTTCCCCCAGCGCGAAGTAAGCGATAATCGTCGTCAGCGCCGGAGCGGTCGCCTGCACGATGCCCGCTTCCGAGGACGTGGTATAGGAAAGCCCGAACATCTGAAAGCTGAAGAACAGCGCAGGGTAAAACAAAGCAAGCGGCAGTACGGCCAGCACATCCCGAAGCCGAATGGCCAGCCGCATCCAGCCGAAGGCGACGGCCAGCAGCGCGGCGGCAAGCGAGATCGTGAAGCGGTGGGCCAAAATATCCATAGGAGCCGCGACCGTCAGCGCATATTTGATGAACAAAAACGAAAAACCGATAATGCCGGCGTATACGAGCAAGGCCGTGTAGGCCGTACGATTGCTGGTTGGCGCCATGGGTATCGCCTCCTTGTCGGATAAGTTTTAACAAGCTACAGTTCTATCGTACACGGCAAAGCATTGTGCTACAATACAAAAAAGAGGTATCTGTATCGATACAGAAATCGGGGCGAGCGGGTGACAAGATGCACAAATATATGCGGCTGTTGAACGAATTGGAACGACAAATCCGGGAAGGAACCTACAAGGAAGGGGACAAGCTTCCGTCCGTGAGAGAGCTTGCGGTCCGGTACGGGTGCAATGTCGGCACAGTCGTGAGGGCGCTGAACGAGCTGGAAAAGCAGCACGAGGTATACGCCGTAGCGAAGAGCGGCTATTATGTGGTAAAGCAGGAGGCCGGGGGAGAGACAGCCAAGCCGGAACAGCTCGATTTTATCGCGTCCGCTCCCGATCCGGATATGTTTCCGTACCTGGATTTTCGCCATTGCATCAACAAGGCGATCGACACGTACCGGAACGAGCTGTTCGTATACGGAACGGCTAAAGGTTTGCCCTCGCTGATGCCGGCCGTCCGCAAGCATTTGACCGACCATCAGGTATTCGTCCCGGAAAGCCGGATCTTTATTACGTCCGGGGTTCAGCAGGCGCTGTCGGTGCTGGCTTCGATTCCGTTTCCGAACGGCAAGCGGACGATTCTGATCGAGCAGCCGGGCTACCACCTGTTCGTCGAACAGTTGGAGACGCTCGGCCTTCCCGCCGTCGGCATCCGCCGCACCGCCGCAGGGATCGACACGGACGAGTTGGAGAGGCTGTTCCGCACGGGCGACATCAAGTTTTTTTATACGATGTCGCGTTTCCACAGCCCGCTCGGCAGCTCGTACAGCGAGGCGCAGAAGAAGAAGATCGCCCGGCTGGCCGCCCGGTACGACGTCTATATCGTCGAGGACGATTACTTGGCCGATCTGGAGACGAACGCCAAGTCCGACCCGATCTATGCGTACGACGAAGACGCCAAAGTCATTTATTTGAAAAGCTACTCGAAGATTATTTTCCCCGGTCTGCGCATCGGCGTCGCCGTCCTTCCGGAGCCGCTGGCCGGGCCGTTCGCGCGGCACAAGAAGCTGGTCGACATCGACAGCTCGATGCTGTCGCAGGCGGCGCTGGAGATCTATTTGAAAAGCGGCATGTTCGAGCGCCACCGGGATAAAATCCGCGCGCTGTGCGATAAGCGGGCGCGGCTGCTCGCTTCGGCCGTTTCCCGGTATGCCGCGACAGGGGAAATGGCTTTCCGCTTTCCGGCACCCGAGCCGCCGGCGATCCATACGCATCTGGTGCTCGATCCGCGTATTGCGGTCGGACCGCTTGCGTCGCGTTTGAAAAAACGCGGCATCCTTGTAGAGCCGATCGACAAGCATTACATGACCGGCTTTCCGCGCGAGCGGATCTTGAAGCTGAACGCGTCCAATGTGAAGGAGAGCGATATCGACCGGGGGGTCGGCGCGATTATGGAGGAGATCGAGAGAGGGCTGCGGCTGTAGAAAAGGGGAAGGGGGAAGCGCAGCTTCATCCTCATTCGCGGCTGCGCTGGTACCGGTAAGTGAGGAAGAAGCCGAGACAGGCGAGCAAGCCGGAGGCTGCCGCGACTTTGTACATGACCGGGAAGCCCCACGTCTCGAACACCCAGCCTCCGATCAGCCCGCTCGCCAAGCCGGCCAGACACGACCAGACGATATTGTACAAAGCTTGTCCGGTGGCGCGGAAATCGTCCGGAATCAGCTGCTGGATGTAGCGCAGCGCGGTGACGAGGAAAATGCCGAACGTGACGCTGTGCATCAGCTGGAGCGGGATGAACCAGAGCGGATCGGACACGATGCTGACCAGGAAGAAGCGCACCGCATAGAAAAACGACGCGATCATAAGCAGCGGCAGCTCCTTGTAGCGGTGCCCGTTCTTGCTCAGCCAGACGAACATCGGAATCTCGCTCAGCGCGGAAGCCGTCCAGGCCCAGCCGACAATCGTATCGCTGGCGCCCAGCTCGCGCATCGACAAAGCAAGAAAGCCGTCGTTCGTCCGGTGGGCGAACGACATCGTGAAGATAAGCGCCAGAAACAAGAGCAGGCTGGGCTGCTTAAGAACGCTCCAAAACTCGGACACCCGCACTTGTTTGGCGGACGACCCGCCGCGGACCCGATCCTTGAGGAAAAAAGCGAGCAGCAGCGACAGCGAGATCGTCCCGATCGCGAACAGCAGCGTGCGGTTCACCCCGACGATATGCAGTACGGTGCCGAATACGACGGAAGAGAAGGCGAAGCCGAGCGATCCCCATACGCGGAAGCTGGCGAAGCTTCTCTTGCTGCGGCGGATGGACAGAAGCGTCAAGCTGTCGTTCAGGGCGTTGATCGGCGTGTGAAAGAAGTTGTAAACGGTCATGGCCACGTACAGCCAGGCGATCGCGTCGATCTGCGTCAGGACGATCGTCGTCAGCAGCTGTCCGAAGAGCATGACGAGCAGCACCTTGCGGATCGTCCGCAGTCTGTCGCTGGCATAGCCCCAGAACAGATTGGCGGCGATGCCGATCAGCGGGCCGATCGAGTAGATCGCACCGATCTGCAAGGTCGAGTAGCCTTTGTCGCTGAAATAAAGCGGGAAAAACGAGACGGTCAACGCCATGGTCATATAGAAGACGAACGAAAACGATCGCATGACCGCCGCTTCCTTCGCCGTCGTCTCGACAGGGGCGCGCTCCCCTTCGGCCGGCGCGGCTGCGGAGGGTTCGCCAGCAGCGGGTCCGGGCGCTCCATCGCCGGTTTGCCCGCGCAGAGCGGCGCCTCCGTCGGCGGTATCCGGAGCGGAACGTCCCTTGAGTTCGGTAGTCATGGTTCCCCTCCTTTGGTTAAAGTGCCGTTTCGGCTCTACGCCCGACGCCGGACGAAGAGGAACGAATGGCATAGACGACCACGGCCAGCTCGGCGGCGATGCCGAGCGACTGCGCGAGAGCGCCGATGACCCCGTTCCAGCCCGGAGCGGTCGCGATGCAGACGATCAGCGCTGAGAGTGTAACCACTACGTTGGCCGCCTGCGAGTACATCATCACCTTCGTCTGGCCGCGAAGCATAATCATCCCGTTGAAGAAGTCCAGCCATGGAAACAGCAGCGTCATAAACATGAATACGCGAAGTGTGTGCAGGCTTGCGGCCATCAGCCGCTCGCTTACGCCCATGACGTGCTCCATGAACCATGGCCCGACCGGCGTGTATCCGAGCACACCGAGCAGAATCGTTGGAATGAACGCGCATGTCATGACGAACCGGATAGCTAGCGCCGCGTCTTTGCGGTAAAAATTAAGCACGATCTGGTGAATATACGAGAAGAAGCTTTGTACGAGCTGGGTGAGGCTGGCTGCAATCGCGAACGAGGCGATCGCGAGCTTGATATCGGTCGTCTTGCCGAGCATGGCGTTGATTGCGGGACCGATGATGACGGCAATGAGCGAGGAGAACAGGAGCGGGCGGTAAAACTGCAAAATTTGCCCCGTTTTCTCGATTCCGTGCCCTTCCTTCTTCACCGGCAGCGAACGGGCAAGCTTGCTGCCCTCCCAGTAGCTCAGTACGGCTTCGATCGCCATGCCGACGAGGAAGATGATCGCCCCGACCCGGCCACTGGTGACGCCGGTCGTATGAATGAAAATAAGCGAGACGACATACATCGCGGCGAGGCGGAACGCCATCCCGATCGTCAGCCATT
The DNA here is from genome assembly GCF_039536325.1 of Paenibacillus hodogayensis. Taxonomy (NCBI): domain Bacteria; kingdom Bacillati; phylum Bacillota; class Bacilli; order Caryophanales; family Paenibacillaceae; genus Paenibacillus; species Paenibacillus hodogayensis. The sequence continues at coordinate 850,698 of NZ_BAAAYO010000001.1, read as the reverse complement.
TCGTGCGCATATGGCTGATAATGATGCCGTGATACAGGCAGCGGATGCCGGAGAAAATGCTGACGAACATCAGGACGCGGTAAACGTCGACGATCGCCTCCATCATGGAAGTTTCCACGCCGAACAGCTTCAGGAACAAGATTCGGCCGAAGGCGGTGTACGAAATCAGGAGCCCCGCGGCGAACATGCCGATTAATAGACAAACCGCCACTTTGCTCATCGCCCTGAACGAGGTCCGGTCGCGTACGAGCGCGGAACATGTCTGGCGAAGCAAGATGGCGGGTTTCTCGATAATGCCCAGCATACTGAGACCGATCGCGTAGCTGGCGATAATGACTTCGGGGTCGGACGAGCGCGCTAGCGTGCTGTTGATGATAACGTGAGAAATCGTGACAAGACTGGCGGATACGCCCAATGGTATGAAAAAAGCAAAAAGCTGCCCCATGGTCAGCCGTTGATGCTCTGGATTCGTCATATCGATTCTCTCCAAGGTCTCCCGTGTTTCGGGCGGTGTCGGCATCTGCGCGGAATTGTAAAGACTTCATGAATTGTAAAGACTTTATGAATAGTATAGAACGGTTTGCCCTCCCCGCATAGCAGAAAATGTTGCAGGGCTCCTTTTTTTCGTCAAAAGCGGGGGAAAGCGTCTTGGCGTAACCCGCATCAGCGTGGTAAATTAGAGTTCAAGAGCTGCGTCGGGAGGCACACGATGAAATTCGAATTCGTATATGACGAGCGTCTCGGCATCGAGCTTCCGATGCTTCACGAGGAATGGGAAGCGTTGACCGTTGCCGAGCAGGCCGTTCTGCTGAACGATTGGGAACGGATTCGCGGACGCATTCCGGACCGCATCATGCAGCTCGAGCGCGAGATCGTCGACAAGCAGAACCGGTTGAACGTCGAGGACGACTTTCCGACGTCATGCCGTCTCAATACGCAGATCGCCGAGCTGGCCAGCTGCATTACCGATCTTCATCTGTGGTTCAGAGCGGATAGCCGCGTCTCGGACAAAGGACACGACTAACGGCCTAGGGAAGCATGCTTTTCGGTCCGGGCGACGGATCGGAGGGCGGGTGCATAATTAGGAAGTTGGGGAAGTTTGTACTATAATAAGGGAATCAAAGCTCTGGAGGATCGCCGCAAGTGAAAACGACATTGCGAAACGGCCGCATGGTTCCCCGAAACCCGGTTGCGCTCGTAAACAGCGTATACCGGTACGTCTTCCCCGATGTCCGGAACGAGCTGAGCAAGTGGCGGCAAGCGGCCGAGCGGATGCCGGACGCAGAGCTGCGCAAACAGGCTGTCGACAGCATGACGAGCAAGGAATTTCACTGCAAGGGCGGGGCCGTCTACGCCGCCGCCAATTTGCCGATGCGCCACGTGTTGATTCCGCTTATCGTCGCCTTCCAGACGATCAGCGATTATTTGGATAACTTGTGCGACCGCAGTACCTCGCTTGACCCGGACGATTTCCGCCTGCTGCACCAGGCGATGCTGGACGCCGTCGATCCGGATGCGCCGCTCGCCGACTATTACGCCTTGCGCGCGGAGAAGGACGACGGCGGCTACCTGCATATGCTCGTACGGCAATGCCAGTCGAGCATCGCCCGTCTTGCCTCCTATACCGTTGTGCGCGATCATGTCGCCCGGCTCGTAGGACTGTACGCCGATCTGCAGGTGTACAAGCATATTCGCAAAGATTTGCGCGAAGGCGAGCTGCTGGGCTGGTGGGAAAAGCATCGTTCGCGTTACGAGGGGCTGCGCTGGAATGAATTCGCCGCGGCTACCGGTTCGACGCTGGCGGTTTTTTATTTGTTTCTGGCGGCGTCCGAGGAGCGGTTGAGCGAAGAGCAGGCCGATGCGATATGCCGGGCTTACTTCCCGCACGTATGCGGACTTCATATTTTGCTCGATTATTTGATCGATCAGGAAGAAGATTTGGCAGGCGGGGATTTGAATTTTTGCAGCTATTACGAAGACGGCGAGACGACGGCGAAGCAAATCGCCGCCATCGCCGAACGGGCCCGACGGGATATCGGCGGCCTGGAGCACCCGCGGTTTCATCGGATGATTATCGAAGGGCTGTTGGCGCTGTACTTGTCCGACCCGAAGGTTCGGCAGCAGCGGCAGGTCCGGCACATTTCCCGGCAGCTGATGAAGGGGAGCCCGCTTATGCGCGTATTTTTCTTCGCTTTCAGCGTCTGGATTCGCAAGTCGTCCGTCTGACATCATATGCTTATGCTACATGCGACCAAAGCGAAAGGGGATTTATGGTAATGACAGTTCAATCGATAGCCGTCTTGACAAGCGGGGGCGACTCGCAAGGAATGAATGCCGCGGTGAGGGCGGTCGTGCGCAGCGCGATTTTCCACGGGCTGGAGGTATTCGGCGTTCAGCGCGGCTACGCCGGTCTGATCAACGACGATATTCGTCCGATGGATTTGCGCAGCGTCGGCGACATCATTCAACGCGGCGGAACGATTCTGCAAACCGCCCGCTGCAAGGAATTCACCACCCCGGAAGGGCAGCAGCTCGGAGCCGACAATTTGCGCAAGCGCGGCATCGGCGGGCTTGTCGTCATTGGGGGCGACGGCTCCTATCAGGGCGCCAACAAGCTGAGCAAGCTTGGCATCCGCACGATGGGACTCCCGGGCACGATCGACAACGACATTCCGTTCACGGACTACACGATCGGCTTCGATACGGCCGTCAGCATCGTCGTAGACGCGATCAATAAGCTGCGTGATACGATGAGCTCGCACGAGCGCTCCTCGATCGTCGAGGTGATGGGTCGCCATTGCGGGGATATCGCTCTGTACGCCGGTCTGGCCAGCGGCGCGGAGACGATTCTTGTGCCCGAAGTGCCGTTTAACCTGGACGAAGTGGCGCAACGGATGGAGGCCAACTTCCAGGTCGGCAAGCGCCACAGTATTATCGTCGTAGCCGAAGGGGCGGGAAGCGCCCAGAGCGTGGCGGATCATATCAAGGAAATGAACGGCATCGAGGCCCGCGTTACCGTGCTCGGCCATATTCAGCGCGGCGGCACGCCGACGCACAACGACCGCATTCTGGCGAGCCGGCTTGGCGACTTCGCGGTGCGCAGCCTGCTGCAGGGCGATTCCGGCAAAGCTTGTGGCGTGATCAAGGGCCAACTGGTCGCTACGGATATCGATACCGTCGTGAATACGAAGAAAGAGTTCAACCGTGACTTGTACGAGCTGGCTTCCCGCTTGTCGCAATAATCCGCGGTCCATCGCATAAAGGCGCGTCTCCCCGGGAGGCGCGCCTTTTTCCAGGTCCGTTCTATCTATGGCAAGGCGCGCCGCTTGTGATATAATGACAACCATAGACCGCGTGTCGGGAGCTTGGCCGTTACGAACAGGCGGATATCGGGAGGAGACGCTCATAATGTCTAAGGCGTACGAAGGCACATATCATGGAGAACGGGCAATCTGGCTTCAATTCGGGCCGTACGAGGCGGCGGTGCTGCCGAACATCGGAGGCAACCTGATCGCTTTTCGCGATAAAGAGCGCGGCTTCGCTTTCATTCGAGAGCCGCAGGGCGAGGAGATCGAGGCATTCAAAAAACGGCCGATGGTCCACGGCATTCCGGTGCTGTTTCCGCCGAACCGGTACGAGGACGGCGCGTTTTCGTGGAATGGCGCCACTTACCGTCTGCCGGTGAACGAACCGAACCGCGGCAATCATTTGCACGGCTTTTATTTCGACATTCCTTGGGAGGTTGACGACTTCGGTGCGGACGAGACGTCCAGCTATGTAGTCGTAGCGCAGCGCGTCACCGAATCGCACCCGTCCTACACGCATTTCCCGCATTCCTTTACGCTCAAGCTGCGGTATTCGTTAAGCGCTTCCGGCTTGCAGCAGGAAGTAGGCGTCCGCAACGACGGCAGCGAGCCGATGCCGTGCACGATCGGCTTTCATACTTCACTGAATGCGCCGTTCTCTCCGGAGAGCGCACCGGCCGACTGTGTGCTGCGCATGACGATCGGACAGCGAATCGAGATGAACGAACGGATGCTGCCGACTGGGCGCTACGCGGCGCTCGATGCGGACGAGCAGCGGTTGAAGGAAGAAGGAACGTCGCCGTTTTTCGCCAAACTGGACAACCATTACACGGCCGAGCCGCAGGGCGGACGCAATGTGATGGAGCTGACGGACACCCGCCTGAACGCGAAGCTAGTCTACGACGTCGGAAATTCTTACAAATTCTGGATGATCTACAACGCCGACGCCGAAAGCGGCTTCTTCTGTCCGGAGCCTCAGACCAATATGGTCAACGCTCCAGCCGCTCCATTCCCGGCAGAAGAGACGGGGCTCGTCTCGCTGGCACCGGGCGAAGTATGGCAGGAAACTAGCCGCATGTACTGCGAAGGATAAATAGCAAACAAAAGGACGCCTCCACACCGCGCAAGCGGAGATGGAAGCGTCTTTTCGTTAGCGTGCCGTCAGCGGAGCGAAGCCAGTATTTTATCCGCGGAAGGGCTGCCTTTCTGGGCGAAGGCGATATTTCCTTTCAGGTCGATGGCGTACACGATGCGCTGCTGCAGAAACAGGCCCAAAATTTTGCCGACGTCGTACAGCTTGCGAATCTGTTCGTCCTTATCCACGATAATCGGAAAATCGAGCCCGTGATGCTCGGAAAACTGCTTGTGCTCGTTGACGTCCGCCGAATTGACGCCGAACACGGCGGCTCCGGCGTCTTCGTACTGGCGCTTGCTGTCCCGTACCGCGCACAATTGCGCCGTGCAGCCGGGCGTCTCGTCCTTCGGGTAAAAGATAAGCACGACCGGCTTGCGTCCGATCAGCTCTTGCAGACGAACCGGACCTTGCGTGCTGTCGGCCTCGAACAGCGGGGCTTTGTCGCCGATTTGCAGCATGACGGGCAGCCTCCTTTCGGTTGCTTGGTTTGGCTTGTTTACTTAAGCACCATTATACTCGTCCGAAGCTGCTCAAGCCAATGAACCGCCGAAGGGACACGACCGCCGGACGCGCTATTTACCAGGCATCTCCCGTCTGTTTGACGACTACGTTATCGAAATAGGCTTTGCCCCCGCTGGTCGTATAGCTGTTATGTCCCAAATAAATGCGGACTGCGTCGGTCGCATTCGCCGGAGCGGTGAAAGTGAACGTATGCGATTGCCAAGCAGTGTTGACGAAGTTGTAAGCCGCAATCGTCGTGCCTGCGGTTTCGTTGACGACCCATATTTTCCCTCCGGCGGCGGAGCCATCCGTCTTGGCGTCGAAGGTGACCGTATAGCCGGTTGAAGCTTTATACTTCTCCCATTCCTGGTACACCTTCTGCCAGGAGGTGCCATTGGCGACGATCGTCAACCCGTAGCTGCCGGACGCTTTGTTGGCCGAGTCCAGGTAAGCCGTGGCAGCCGTGGACTGGAAGCGGGTCCACCGGGCCGGGAGCGTGGCGTCCTGGGCCGACTTCAGCTCGAGGCCTTGATTGACCAGCTTCACCGGGTCCCACTTCATAATCTGGCTGAGCACCAACGCTTCGATGAAGCGGACAGGAGGACTGGAGCGGTACTGCTCCGCGCCGATCGCCCACACGTTCGGATCGAACTGAGCCAGCTTCAGCCAGCCGCTCAAGTCTTTCGTATACATGTAGTCGGAAGCGAGCGTACCCTGCGTGCCGTCGACATAATTATGCAGCTTGGGAGCGGTAGAGGATTGGTTCCACACTTTCGTCGTCAGCGTCGAGGCGAATCGGTTCATATCCGTGCCGCTGTAAATGTAGCCTTTGTTGAACAGCTCGGTCACGGCGGTCAAATCGACGTTGGCATGGGACGTATCCTCGGTGCGGGCCGCATAGCCGGCGTAGTCCCATTTATAGGCCGAGCCGGTCGTGGTCAGGCTGTTTTTGAACGTCTGGCCCATCTTTTTCGCTTTGTCCAAATAGCTTGCATTGCCGTTGACGTCATGCATGATGGCAAGAAGCTCGGCGAAGGCGAGGTACTGGTTGTACGGAAGCGGATCGAGAACGGTCGTCGTGGCGAACGAATCGACATTGGGCGGCTCCTTGTAATAGCCTGCCGTGGAGGAGGCGGAGACCCACGTATTGCCCAGGTAGCTGCTGCTCTCCCAGCGCGGCACAAGCTGCTGCTCGATAAAATCGCGGTACGCGGCGGCTTTGGACGCATAAGCGGACAGAGCGGTCGGATTGCGGTCCACGAGACGGATAAATTCGGCAAGAGGCACCCCGATCATGCCGTCGTGCACGATATAAGGGTACCAGCCGTTCAGCGAGATGTCGTCGAAATAAGCGGTGCCTCCGGCAACCGTATAATCGGCGTGAGCAAGCCAGAGTTCGAGCGTATGGCCGGAGGCGGACGGAGCCATGAAGTCAAACGTATACGATTGCCAGGCCGTGTTATTGAAAATGACGCTGCCGAGTATCGTATTGGAGGTGCGGTCGTGTATGTAAACCCTACCTTGGGCGGCCGAGCCGTTCGTCTTGCCGTTGAAGGCGACCCGGTACTTCGTGTTCGGCTCGTAGGCCACTTGCTGGTACAGCTTCTGCCAGGAGGAGCCGTTCGTCTTCAGCACGAGCCCCCACGTATCCGCGGCATCGGGATTGTACGCTCCCGACGCATTGGAGCGGTTGGCGGTGGCGGAGGTCGATTGGACCGGGTCCAATCGGCCGGAAGCGTGGCATCCCCGGCTGCCGCGTTGGCGAAGGTGCCGTTAGCCGACTTGTTCGGCGAATAGCGGTACGTGCTCCAGCCCAGATAGCCGTCTCCGTCGGAGTCGTCCGCATTGGCAAGCATCGTGTCGGCATGAGTCGTGAGCTTGTCCAGCCAGGCGGTCTGATGCGTCATGTCGTACAGATTGAGGTAGCTGCGCAGCATGTAGCTTTCCTGCCAGCCGAGCAGAGCGGAGTCGGACGACGTATAATAGAGTCCGCCCTGCACGCTTTCATAAGCGACGTAGTCGTCGTACCAGTTGTTGCCGGAGGCGTAGGCACCCGGCGCTGCGACGCACAGCAGGACGAGAGCGAGCAGGGTGCACAATCCGGTTCGTCTGAAGGCAGGGAGCTTTTGCTGAGAATCGGTAAGCGGTTTCATAAATGAACATCTCCTTTTTCATAGAGTATCCTGCATGAGATAAAAAACAAATACAGATTACATACAGGTATTTATATTATGACATAGTTGATTCATCCTGAATAGTGCCGGAATCGTCGAAAATGATTCTCAGCCCATTGACTTCCAAAATTTTATTAACTAAAATGTATGTAAAATTATACAGAGGAAGGAGAGAACGGTTTATGAACATAGCCATATTGGCGGGAAGCAACAAGCAGTCTTCCACCAGCACGAAGCTGTGCCGATATATAGCAAGACGGTTGGAGGAGAGGGAGTGCGAGGCCTCGCTGTTCGATCTGTACAGCAGGCCGGTGCCGCTGTTCTCGCCCGACAACCGTAATCCGGCCGACGTCAATCTGGCGGCTCTCAAGGAAACGATGCTGAAAGCGGACGGCATCGTCCTAAGCACGCCGGACTATCACGGGTCGATATCGGGTGTGCTCAAAAATGTGATCGATCATCTCGGCTTTGACCATTTTGACGGCAAGGTCGTCTTGTCGGTTTGCTCGACCGGCGGTGCTGTAGGCGTTAGTCCGCTCCTGCAGCTCCAGGTTATGGTGCGGGCCGTTCACGGGGTCAATTGCCCGGAGTGGATATCGATCGGTGGCGAGAACCGGCAGTTCGACGCGGAAGGCGATCCGGTCTCGACGCATGTGCAAGAGCGGACGATCCGGGCGATCGATTATTTTCTCAAGCTGTGCCGGTCGTTGCGCAGCTAAGGAAGGATGCAAAAAAACCTCCAATCCGCCGGAGAGGGCGATCGGAGGTTTTTGTCGCGAGTAGGATGCTACGACTTTTTGCGAAATTCCTTGAATAGCAGAAATGCTCCGCCGACCAGCAAAACGGCTCCGCCGATGGCCGTGTTAATAGTGAACAAGCCGTCCCACCAGCCGCCGAAGGCGGACAGCGAGCAGACGAACACGATAACGCCGATCAAGCCGAGCAGCAGGTTGCCCCCGTCCGCATTCGGATACCGGATCGGGCCGGAGTAAGCGTGGCCTTCGCGGATCGCCTGATTAATGGCTTCCGTCTGATGCAGCGCATCGAATACGTTGTAGAAGTACAGGACGGGAATAAGCAGCGATAGCAGCGTAACGGGCAGGACGTTCAGCTCGGCGGGACTGTTGACGAAATAGACGATGGCTACGATGTTCATCACAAGCAGCAGCATAATACTCATGCCCCGCATAACCGCTCCCACGTACATTTGTCCCGTCCCGGGCACGAACATCGAGAATACGGTAGCGAGAAACTTGCTTTTCAGCGGCAGATTCCCGTTATAATTCAGCGGACCGGCCTCTGCTCCGTAGGGGGGCGTGCGGCCAAAGGCGTGGGCGTTCGTATTGGGGCCCGCCTGGTAGTAATGGTCCTTCATATGGAATACCTTCTTTCCGTCGCATCGTTATACGTCCAGCTTAACCGCAAACGACGCCAGCCGAAAACCGACTGCGGGCGGTATTGCTACTGGTCTTTGGTCGGGCATGGCCCTATTAAAGAAGACGCCTCTTCAATGAAGAAGGGCGTCCTTTTGATATTCGGAAATGCTGTACTTGACGATATCCATCGCGTCCTCCGCTTCCAGGCGATCAAAACCGTACTTCAGCACGATGTCAAGGTCAAGCTCGGAGGATTTCAGGCAAGGATACATGTCGGGCGTTAATTTCATGACAATCCTGGATAATTTGACCGTTTCCATAAGCATCACCTTTCCGCGTTTTTTTTCGAATCTGTCTTGCGACGATCGGTAAAAAAGACGAAAAGATCTTCGGTTGTTAAGCGCTCAAACCAGAACCTATGAAATTACAAGTCCATTATATCACACAACGATTCGGTTTGTATCGTTTTCGCCAACTTTTACAAGGCCCAACATTTGCTTACTTGAGCTTGCGGAATTCTCCGATAACCTCTACCGTTTCGACGATGTTCACGAACGCTTTCGGATCGGTGTCTTTAATAATGCGGCGCAGCTCGGCCAGCTCGTAGCGGGTCGTGACGGTCATGAGCATATGCTGGGGCAGATGGCTGAAAGCTCCTTCCGTATGAATAAGCGTAACGCCGCGCGGAAGCTCGAGCAGCTTGTCGGTCATCTCCTGTTTGAAGCTCGTCACGATAAAGGCGGTCACCTTGACATGGCGAATGTGAATCGCGTCCACGACTTTGCCGGCTATGAAAATCGACAGCATCGAGCTAAGCGCCGCATCCCAGCCGATTACGAGACCGAGCGCGAGCACGACGAGACCGTTCAGGACGAACAGCAGCATGCCGAGCGGAAAATCGCGTCTGCGGGTCACGATAGAACCGACGATGTCCAGTCCTCCGGTCGATCCGCCGGCCCGCAGAGACAGCCCCGAGCCGACGCCCAGCAGCGCCCCGCCGAACACCGCTCCGATGATCGGATCGGTGTTGAGCAAGTTGTCGGGAACGAGCTGCATCCAACACGTCGTCAACACGACCGAGACGATGCTGAGTACGACGAAGCGATGTCCGATCGCGATCCATCCCCAGATCAGCACGGGCAAATTGAACAGAAAATAGAGCAGACCGATGTTCCAGCCGGTAAAATAGCCGACCATCATCGAAATGCCCGAAAGCCCCCCGCTGAGCAGCCGGTGGGGAACAAGAAACAAATTGATGCCGGCGGCGATCAAAGCCGCGCCGAGCGCTATGTAGACGGCGGCGAGCGTGTCGCTCCAAGTCAGACGGATCATAATGGCGCCTCCATGCTGCCTATTATGCCCATCTTCGGCAGGAATAACGAAGCCCCCCGCAAGACGTTTCCGTCTGCCGGGGGGCCTGAGCGAATGCCGATCGATTATCTTTTCTTCCCGCCGCTGCTCTTGCTGGAGAAGCTGCCGCTTCGGCTTGATGTGCTCGGCTTGCTGGTCGACTTCGTCGACGATGTGGAGCCGTCGTTTTTGCGGATGCTGCCCGAACTTGACGACGACGAGGTGGACCAATTGCCGGTCGATTTGCTGGAGCTGGAGCTGCTGCCCGATCCGGAACTGCTCGATTTGCCGGAACTGGAGCTGGACCCGGTGCTGCCGGAACTTGACCCCGTGCTGCCCGCGCTTCCGCTCGTCGAGCCGCCGGAAACGGAGCCTTTCGAAGTAAAGCTGCCGGTGCGGTCGCTCGTCGTAGGCTTCTTCTCGTCGTTGGACGACGAGGAGGAAGTCTGGCTTTTCGGAACCGACGAATACCCTTTATAAGGTGTCGACGACGTTCGGTTTGAGCCGGAATTTCCCCACCAGCCCCCGCCGAATAGCGACTGGACAATAGAAGCGGTAATATAACCTTCCAAGAAGGAAGAATCGTAGTGATTTTTGGCGTATTCGATCGTATCGATCTCGATCAGCGTATTCTCGGGCTTTTCCGGATTTTTTTGCAGATTGACGATCCGGTTGTCGTACACGAGGAACATCTGGTCCAGATCTTCCTTGCTGGTTTCCTTGGGCTTTTCCTGCCCGGTCATTTCCTTGGCGACTTCGGGAACGGTTTTGCCTTCCGCCTCGTACACCTTCGCAGCAGACTTGCCTTTGCCGTCCATGTTGACGAGCGGGTACGTATCTTTGACGTAGTTGGCCGCATTGGAGCATCCTGCAAGCAGGGCGACGACAAGCAGCATGCTGACCCAGGTCGTCCAGCGGTTCCAACGTTTCATGACATTCACTCCCGCCTTTATAGTTTGGGTTTTCCTAGGCTTTGGATTTGATAACTTTCACTTCGCCGGAAGGGATGCGCGATCCTTCCATGGCGACAAATTTGCCGTCCTGCCACTGCAAATAAAAATGATCGGTTTCGTTGGCGAAATATCTCCATACCGTCACCTGATCGCCGCTGCGGAAGTCGGTGTTGCCCTGCGCTTGGGTGCGGTCCGTACGGTGATGCTCCAGCTCGTAGGTGACGTCTCCGTCGACCTGAAGCTGCGTAGGCACGTCGTTCGGATCGTCCAGACCGCCCTCCAGGAAACGGCACATGAAGCAATCGTAGGTGCGGCCCTTCTCCACGACCAGGCAGTGGACTTCGCGACCGCTTTGCAAATAATAAGCGAACCGGTGAGGCGCGTACCCCGGATCGGCATAGATCACTTTGCCGGAGACGACGTATTCTTCCAGATCGACATTGACGATGTCGCCGACGGAGATGGCTTCCAGCGGCGGAAGCGTGGACTGCGGCGACGGGGCTGCAGGCTCTTTGCGGCTTCGGAGTATGTTGCCGATTCGTTTGAAAATGGACATAAAGCGTTCGCTCCTTCGCGTACATGGTTCGCATATGTTTTATTATGAGGTTATACGGCTCACTCGGCAAATGGTTTCGGGAATAAACAATGTTCGACAGACGTATCAAACATCCCCGGCATGGAGATGCTTGGAGGGAAGCGGAATATGCGCGGCTGCAGAGCCTTTCCGGCGCAGGGAGAGAACCGGCGAGAAATCCGCAGCTATCCAGTGAAAAAAGCTGGAAATGACAGATTGATTTGTGGTATTATATAAAAGATATTCTTAAGTTCGGCTGACGAACGGAATGAGGCGGCGATGGTACCCGCTCATACCTTTTCTTGAACTTTTCCAGGAAAAACGCGTATCCCGTTCGGGATCCCCCCAACCATCCGGCATCGGCTTCGGGTTGCAATGCTTATTTTGGGCGGGAACGGGAGAATTTGACGTTTTTCTTATCACGAGATCGGATCCGCAAATGATCCCCGTATGAAACGGGTTTAAGGAAAGAGATACTAAACCATCGGATAGAAAAGTCGCGCTTAAGGGTAAATCAAATTAGAGGGATCACGGATACCCTAAGTAAAAAGGAGTAGAAACGATTTGAAATTATTTAGCGATTTCGGCTTGGACGCCAAGGTTGTCCGGGCTATTACGGAGATGGGGTTTGAAGAATCCACCCCCATTCAGGAGAAGACGATTCCGCTTGCCCTCGAAGGCAAAGACTTGATCGGTCAAGCACAGACGGGTACGGGCAAGACGGCCGCTTTCGGCATTCCGCTCGTCAGCCGGATCGAGCCTTCGGAAGAGAAGATCGTAGCGCTGATCATGTGCCCGACCCGCGAGCTGGCTATTCAGGTAGCCGAAGAAATCAGCAAGCTGGGCCGGTTCAAAGGAATCCGCTCGCTGCCGATTTACGGCGGACAGGACATCGTGAAGCAAATCCGCGCCCTGAAGAAAAAGCCGCAAATCATTATCGGTACGCCGGGACGCCTGCTTGACCATATCAACCGCAAAACGATCAAGCTCGACAACGTCAACACCGTCGTGCTCGACGAGGCCGACGAAATGCTCGATATGGGCTTTATGGAAGATATCCAATCGATTCTCCAGCTCGTTCCGTCGGATCGCCACACGATGCTGTTCTCGGCTACGATGCCGGAAAACATCAAGCGTCTGGCCAAGCAATTCCTGACCGATCCGGAGCACGTGTCGGTTATTCCGAAGCAAGTAAGCGCGCCGTTGATCGACCAATCGTACGTGGAAGTGCACGAGAAGCAAAAGTTCGAGGCGCTGTCCCGTCTGTTGGATATGGAATCGCCGGAGCTGGCGATCATCTTCGGCCGCACGAAGCGCCGCGTAGACGAATTGTCCGAAGCGCTGCAAAAGCGCGGATATTCCGCGGAAGGGCTTCATGGCGACTTGTCGCAAAACCAACGCGATAACGTCATGCGCAAATTCCGCGACGGAAGCATCGACGTGCTCGTTGCTACCGACGTGGCTGCACGCGGACTCGACGTATCCGGCGTAACCCATGTCGTGAACTTTGACCTTCCGCAAGACCCGGAAAGCTACGTGCACCGGATCGGCCGTACCGGCCGCGCAGGACGCGAAGGAGCTGCCTGGACGTTCGTTACGCCTCGCGAGATCGATCATCTGCACTTTATCGAGAAGGTCACGCGTCACCGCATTCCGCGCAAGCCGCTGCCTAGTCTGGCCGAAGCGATCGAAGGCAAGCAACGCGTTACGGCGGAGCGCATCATCGAGACCGTTAATCAGGAAAATTCTACCGAATTCAAGGGCATTGCCATTCAATTGCTGGAGCAGTACGATTCCGTGCAGCTTCTTGCGGCGGCGCTCAAGCTTCTGACTGGCGACAAGAAGGAAGTCGACATCGAGCTGACCCCGGAAGATCCGTTGCGCGCCAAGAAGCGTCGTCCGGACGTACGCAGCTCGGGCCGCAAAATGCCCGGCTCCTACGTTCGCGACGGGCAAGGGCAAAGTCGTGGCGGCTACCGCGGGGGCGATCGTCCTTCTTACTCCGGCGGCGGCGGACGCCGTGACGGCGCCGGACGCGGCGGATATGGCAGCCGTGACGACCGTTACCGCGACGGAGATCGCAGCCAACGGAAATCGGACGATTTCCGCAAGCCGAAGAGCAACTCGGAGTTCGTGAATATTTAACCGGCATACAGAAGGGGGCCTGTCGCTAGCGGCAGGTCCCTTCTTCGCTTGAACGTAAGGCAGCGCTTCCAATGCGAGAGTCTGGACGGGACTGCCGGGCTGCCGCGATTGGTGTCCCGGGAGGACGGAGCGCGGCAGTCAGACCGCCCGGCCTGGAAGGGCTTTGCTTTTCTTTTGTGGAATATAATAGTATATTAGAGGTAACATAAAGTGAGACAAGGCTTCGGAGGAGGACGTTCAGGTTGGAATTTCGCGGACTAATGGGTGGGCTGTACCGGATATCCGAATGGATTATGCGCTTTTCGGTCATCAACGTGCTTTGGGTCATCTGCTCCATCCCTTTTTTTTACTTGGCTTTGGCCGGTCTGATCGGCAGCACCGAGTCGATCGATTTCTTCAAGCAATCGATTGTATTCATCGCGATCGTAACGCCCTTCACGCTGTTTCCGGCAACGGCGGCGATGTTCGCGGTGGCGCGCAAGTGGGTGACCGGGGACGTGGACGTCCCGCTGTTCAAGACGTATTTCCGCAGCTATAAGGAAAACTATTTGCAAAGCATGCTCGGCGGCTTGGTGTTCGTGCTGCTCGGCACGGTCATGTACATCAACTATACGTTTTATTTGCGTCAATCGGGAACGCTCAGCCTGCTGTCCATCTTATTTATCGTGCTGTCGTTTATCGTCCTGGCGGCAATGCTTCACTTTTTCTCGATCATGGTCCATTTCCACATGAAGTTTTGGCAAATTATGAAAAACTCCATGCTTATCACGATCGGCAATCCGGTTATGACGATTTTCCTGCTTGTCGGCAATGGAGTTATCTTATACGTCAGTTTTTACCATTTCACGTTTCTGATTCCGTTTTTCATGGGCAGCCTGATGGCGCTCGTATCGTTCTGGGTGTTTTTCCGCATCTTTGACCGGATGAAGATGATAACGGAGAAGAAGGAACAGGAAGAAGCCGAGGCGGCGGCCAATGCCATAGAGGAAGAGAGTCCGGACGGCGAGCGCAACGAGAGCGAGGGGGCCGCAAAGGCCATCGAAGCTGCAGACAAGCCGAATGAAGCCGAACGGGACGGCAACAAGAAGCCGACGGATTGATCAGAGCGATCGGCAGAAGCCGCTTTGCTTAAATCGCGGTCGAAGGTTTACTTTTGCCGGCATTGGGCCTATAATAATCATATTGCAAGAACAACATACAACAAAGCCCATCCTGCGATGTGCGTCACGATTTTCTACTGTTTTGAACCAATGGATGTTTCTAGGGAGCCCCATATTGCTCGTCCGGCTGACATGCCCTCAAAAGGGGACTTCAAAAAGACGGCTGCGGACACCCACCTGCGAGAGCGGGTTTGAAACATGAAAATCGAACGGCATATGCGGGTTCTTTGTTGTTTTAGCAGGAATTTTGCACGTTGCACACTTCATCCAAAACGACCGGCCCCCTAATACGGGAGCCGGTCTTTTTTAAATGTAAAGGAGACGTCCCGTCTACAAAATGCGTGCTTTTACCGTTTTGGCGTACTCGGTAGGCGTCATGTCGACAGACGTCTTGAAATGCCGTGAGAACGTATGAATGCTGCTGTAACCGAGCATTTCGGCAATTTCCGTGAAGTTGTAGCGTTCCTCGCGGATCAGCAGCTTGATTCGTTCGATTTTAAGCGTTTTGTACGTTTTCATGACCCCGGTGCCGAGCCGATCTTTAAACAGCGCGCTCATCCTCGACTGCCCGACGTGGAACCGTGCGCACAGTTCCTCCAGTGTCAGGTTGGCTTCCAGGCGCTCTTCCATATAGGCGATTGCCCGCTTCAGCAGCTCGTCCTCGCTGCGTTCCTTGGCGGCCGAGGAGAGCCGATTAGACCTTGGCAGCGACTGTCCTCGCGAGGCCAGACTGAGCAGCAGCAGCTCCATATGAATGCGCAGCTGCTGCTCACAGCCGAATGGAGCGTCATCCCGCCGGATCAGATCGTGATAGCGGGGCATGTCGAACGGCGGCTCGTAAGCCGCGAAGCCGTATGAGAGGATCGCGGCGATCCAGTTGCGCTCCTGATCGTTCAGGCAGAACAGCTTGTTCTCGAATACCTTCATTGCCGGAGAACGGCATTCGAAGCAGACGACGATGACGTTGGGGCCGATTTTGCGGTTCGCCCATACGGAATGAAATTCGTTCGGCTTATGGAACAGAATATCCCCCTGCTTGAGGACGTATCCGACCGAATCGGCGGTCACCTCAATCTCCCCTTTATCGACATACAAAATTTCCCAAAAATCGTGAGCTTCCCCTTCGAAAATAAAGTCTTTGGCAAATTCGAAATAGTGCAAGGAGAACAGGTCGGTGACCTCAAATGTGTTTCTTAACGGGCTTCGGATAAAACTCATAAGCTGAAACGCCCTCCGCCTCCGGAATCGATTGCGGCATGTCCGCACTTCCATCTTAGACGAAACGATTGCTTCAAGGAAACCCCCGCCGCGGAAAAAATGATAAACATTCCGTTGGAAACGGTAAAGCTTTCGGCTGCGCGAAACTTTACGATGGAAGCAGGCTGCAATAAACCGAGGGGAATGGATGGCAATGAAAAAAGGAATCAATCAATGGTCGTTTCCCAATGAGATGCCCGCCCAAGCCTGCATCCGGCTGGCGAAGCGGGCCGGCTTCGACGGCATCGAGCTGGCGTTGGCCGAAACGGGCGAGCTCAGTCTGGAAAGCGGAACGAAGCAGCTTGCGGAATTGCGCAGTGTCGCCGACGGTGAAGGAATCGAGATCGCAAGCCTTGCTTCCGGCTTGGGGTGGTCTTACGCTTTGACGAGCACTTCCGAGACAAACCGTCAGAAGGCGATCGATATCGTCAAGCGGCAGCTCGAAGTGGCGGCGGAGTTGAAAGCGGATACGATTCTGGTCGTACCTGGGCATGTCGGCGTGGACTTCATGCCCGGTACGGAGGTGACCGAATATGACGTCGCCTATGACAACGCATTGGAAGCGCTGCAGCGGCTGGCTCCAGAGGCGGAAGCCGCAGGCGTCTCGATCGGCGTGGAGAACGTCTGGAACAAGTTTTTGCTGTCTCCGCTGGAGACGAGGAACTTTCTCGACAGCATCGGCTCGCCTTATGTAGGCGCTTATCTGGATATCGGGAATACGCTGCTTAACGGCTATCCCGAGCATTGGATCAAAATATTGAACAGCCGCATCAAGAAGGTGCATTTCAAAGATTACCGCCGCAGCGGAGCCGGTCTGTCTGCCTTCGTCGACCTGCTGGCCGGAGACGTCGATTATCCGCTGGTGACGCAGAAGCTGCGGGATGTCGGCTACGACGGGTACGTTATTGCCGAGATGATTCCGCCTTACCTTCATTATCCGGAGCAGATCGTCTACAATACATCGGGTTCGATGGACGCCATTTTGGGCAGAACGGGAGGGAGCTTATTATGATCAAAATCGGGTTAATCGGCGCGGGCTTTATGGGCTCGATGCACGCTTCCTGCTACGAGGCGCTTGCCGGCACAGGCGAATTCCGGGTCGCGGCCGTTGCCGACGACGATGCGGACAAAGCGGCGAAGCTTGCCGCCAAGTTCGGGGCAAAGGTATACCCGTCGGCGGAAGCGCTGCTTCAAGAGGCGGACGTGAACACGATCGATATTTGCCTGCCGACGTTCTTGCATTTCGGCATTGCGTCGGCCGCGATGAGAAAAGGCTATAACGTATTCGTGGAGAAGCCGGTATGTTTGAACGAGAGTGAAGCCGAGCAGCTGCTTGCGCTGCAGCGCGAGACGAAGACACAGGTGATGGTCGGCCAATGCATCCGGTTCTGGCCGGAATATATCGAGCTGAAGCGGCTTGCCGACGAGAACGTATACGGGCGCATCCTGTCCGGCGTATTCAAACGGATTAGCCCGAAGCCGGGCTGGGCATGGCAGCAATGGCTGCATGAGCCGGAGAAAAGCGGCTCGGCGGCGCTCGATCTGCATGTGCATGACGTCGATTTCGTCCGTTCCCTGCTCGGTGAGCCGGAACGGCTCTCTGCCGAGACGGTAACGCGGAATGGAACGAACGGACATATATTCAGCCTGTACCGGTACGGGGACGCGGTTATCTCGCTGGAGGGCGGCTGGGAGTACCCCGAGACGTTCCCGTTCGAAATGGCGTACCGCGTCAGCTTCGAGAAGGCGACCGTCGTGTTCAGTTCGGCCTCGACGCCTTCGCTTCGCATTTACGAAAATGGCGGAGCTATCCTTGAGCCGCAGCTGGAAACGCTCGCCAACTCGGCCGCCGAGGGCGGAGGCAACATTGCGAGCCTGGGCGGTTATTACAACGAGCTGAACTATTTCCTGACGTGTCTGACGTCGGGGCAGCCTATCGGCAATTCCACGCTTCAGGATGGCTGCGACTCGCTTCGGCTAACGCTGCGGGAAATTGCGGCATCGCGCTAATTTATCGGTCATATGGGAGGAACAAACGAATGAACGTACTCGCTATCGCTTGCCATCCGGACGATCTGGAGATCGGATGCGGCGGAACGCTGGCCAAATACGCCAAGCTCGGCCATCAGGTGACGATGGTTCATGTAGCTAACGGCAACAAGGGACACAAGGTGATCCGGCCGGACGAGCTGCGGCTCATACGCGCGCAGGAAGCGCAAAATTCGGGGGCGTTGATCGGGGCCAAGGTAATTAGCCTGGACGTGCCCGATCTGAACGTCAAATCGGACGAGGACGAGCTGATTCGCAAGCTGGTGGACGTCATCCGGCAGACGCAGCCGGACGTCATTATTACGCATCCGCCGGAAGACTATATGAAAGACCATATGGAAGTGTCGAAGGCGGTGTTCGACGCCAGCTTCGCGGCTACGGTGCCGCATTACGAGAGCGGCGTCCCCGCCCCGGACACGATCAAGGCGGCTCCGATCTATTACATGGATACGCTTGCGGGCGTCGGCTTCCTGCCGACCGAATACGTCGATATTACGGAGACGATCGAGACAAAAATCGCCATGAATGCGGCTCACGAAAGCCAGATCAAATGGCTGTACGAGCATGACGGAATCGATTTTCTCGACTTCGTGCGCACCGTATCCAAATTCCGCGGGCTGCAGTGCGGCGCCGCCTATGCCGAAGGCTTCGTCCAGTGCAAAGCATGGCCTCGTCTGACTACGGTGAGGCTGCTGCCGTAAGCCGATCGCCCCGGGCCATTCGTGTACCGAAATCATGACCGGTCTTCGCACGATATTGCTATATTTTGAAATCAAGCTTGCAAGCGGGGCGGCAAATCGCCCCCTATTCCTGTTCGGAGGTGCTCAACCCATGGATTTTATGTCAACCGTTAAGGGCTCGCTGCTGGAAGGCTTTTACCCGGCCGGGTGGGATATGGAACGGATCGACCGCTGTTGCAGTCATCCGCCGGAGACGGCGACGGAGCGGCAATCGTTCTGGAATGCCGACTTTCATCCGGTATTGTGCGAGAATGTATACGATTTCGATATGATGCTTGGCCATGAGATGGCTCTGAACATTCGTCGGACCCGGGAAGCGGGGACCAAGCTGGCGATGATTTTGCCGGCCGGACCGATGGGCATGTACAAGTGGGCCGTTTATTTTCTGAAAGAATGGAATATCGACTGCTCCCACGTGTACGGCTTCAATATGGACGAATGGAGCGACGCCGAAGGCCGGACGCTTGCTCCCTCCAATCCGGGCTCGTTCCAGTTCGCCATGGAGCAAGCTTTCTACGGACCGCTCGGTTCGCTCAGCGTGCCGGAAGGACAGCGGAATTTCGCCACCCGCGACAACCTGCCGACCTACGCCGGCAAAATCGCCGATCTGAAGGCGGAAGGGGCCGAGCTGATCACCGTATTCGGTATCGGGCGTATGCTGCATATTGCGTTCTGGGAACCGCATTTCGCTGCCGAGTTCGCCGATGCGGAGCAGTGGAAGGCGGAAACGCACCGGATCGGCGCGCAGCTGCACCCGCTTACGATCGAGCAAAACGCCATTACAAGCTTCAAAAGCCGCACAACGCTCGTCCCTTGCCGAGCCAATACGATAGGACCGGGTTTGTTCCTGCAGTCCGACCGGATTATCGGGGGCTGCGACGGAGCGCTCGGCCGCGGCATGCAGTGGCAGGGCATGTCGCTCTGGATTACGCTGCGGCACGAACCGGATATGTGGCTGCCGTCGACGTTCATGCCGACTCTTCCAGGCAAGCTGTTCTTTCTCCGGGAGCTTGCCGGTCCGCTGGTCGCCGAGGTCAATTAGACGAATAGAAAAAAACGAACACCTTCATACTAACGCTATGGAGGTGTTGGTATTTGTTCGCATTCAAATGGAAAAAAGCGTTTCTCGTCCTGGCGCTGCTCGGCACGCTCCTTACCGCAACTTGGGCGGCCGTTCCGGGCATCGTGTCTTCCTTCAGCAATACGGCGGTGCAGAACGGCTCCAGCGGCTCGGACGTGTACGAGCTGCAAGGGCGCCTGACGTATCTGGACTATTACAGAGGTCCGATCGACGGCGTATTCGGCTGGCAGACCGACCGGGCCGTCCGTGATTTTCAGTACAAATTCGGGATGAAGGTGGACGGCGTCGTCGGTCCGAAGACGAAGCTGATGCTGTACAACGCGACCAAAAACTGGAGTCCCGGCGCATCCGGCGGTGGCGGGACCGGCGGCGGTGGCGGCAGCAATTTGCCCAGCGGGAACAGCGGCTTCGGCCAAGCGGATATCAATCTGATGGCCAAGGCGGTTTATGGAGAAGCGAGAGGCGAGCCTTATATCGGCCAGGTGGCGGTCGCGGCCGTCATTATTAACCGGGTCAGGAGCGCATCCTTCCCGAATACGGTGTCGGGTGTCATTTTTCAATCAGGCGCATTCACGGCCGTGGCGGACGGGCAAATTTGGTTAACCCCCAACGACTCGGCTTACAAGGCGGTACAGGATGCGATCAACGGCTGGGACCCGTCCGGTCAGGCGCTGTATTACTTCAATCCGGAGACGGCAACGTCCGCCTGGATATGGTCGCGCCCGCAAATCAAGCAGATCGGTCGACATATTTTTTGTAAATAATGTTTTATTGAATTAAATAAAACGTTATATTTGCTTGTTTTTTATTCATATTGACACATTAATATGGATTAATGATACAATAAAAGGAGAGTGAGCTTCGTTTTAGGGGGAATGGAACTGTGGAGAGGGAACTGGCGCTGGAAGTCGTACGCGTAACCGAGACGGCCGCTTTGGCCGCCGCGCAATGGATGGGCAGAGGGAAGAAGAACGAGGCGGACGGCGCAGCCACGACGGCGATGCGAATGATGTTCGATTCGGTATCAATCAAAGGCACTGTCGTGATCGGGGAAGGCGAGATGGACGAAGCGCCGATGCTGTATATCGGCGAACAGGTCGGCAGTCTTCAGGGCCCGGAGGTAGATGTAGCCGTCGACCCTCTCGAAGGGACGAACATCGTCGCTCGCGGCTTGGACAATGCGATATCGGTGCTGGCGATTGCGGGCAAAGGCCGGCTGCTGCACGCGCCCGATATGTATAT
Source organism: Paenibacillus hodogayensis (assembly GCF_039536325.1). NCBI lineage: Bacteria > Bacillati > Bacillota > Bacilli > Caryophanales > Paenibacillaceae > Paenibacillus > Paenibacillus hodogayensis. The sequence continues at coordinate 829,656 of NZ_BAAAYO010000001.1, read as the reverse complement.
GGAGAAGCTGGCCGTCGGACCCGCCCTGGCCGGCAAAGTGGACATCGACGCGCCGCTGGAGGAGACGCTCCGCATCGTCAGCGAGACCCTGCGCAAAAACTTGCACGAGCTGACCGTGATGATGCTCGACCGGGAGCGTCATGAAAATATTGTGCGGACGCTGCGCAAAGCGGGAGTCCGCATCAAGTTCATTACCGACGGCGACGTGGCGGGAGCGATCGCTCCGGCCATGCCGGAAAGCGGTATCGACCTGTTTATCGGCTCCGGCGGGGCGCCGGAAGGCGTACTGGCCGCCGCCGCGCTGAAATGTCTCGGCGGAGAGCTGCAGGGGCGGCTGATGCCGGGCAATGCGCTGGAATACCAGCGCTGCGTGGAGATGGGGCTGCAGGACCCGTACAAAGTGCTGACGATGAACGATATGGTCGGCACCGACGACGTGATTTTCGCCGCCACCGGGGTGACGTCCGGCAGCTTTCTGCAAGGCGTCCGCTATATGCCGGGCGAGCGGGCGGAGACGCATTCGCTCGTTATGAGGGCCCAGACGAGAACGATCCGCCATATTCGGGCGCTGCACTATTTGCCCAACAAGCATATCGTCCATCTGGCCGCGGAAGCGAATTGACGCCTACGCCGGCACACGCGTAGATAGATACAGACGGGCCTCCGTCTCCGCCGTTGCGGCGGAAGCGGAGGCCCGTTTTCTCACTTGTTCAAATCCTCGATGGAGCCGATATCCATGTAGGCCGGGACGACGAGTCCGGTTTTGGTGCCTTTCAGATTCGGTCCGAGATCCTCGACCTTGTCTTTATACTTATTGAAATATTCCTCATGCGTCGTCGGCAGCCATGCCGCGACCATCGCATCGGTATCCCCGCCGGCTATGCCGGCCCACATCGGTCCGGCTTCAACCTGAAGGGCGGTCACTTTATAGCCGAGCCGGCTCTCCAGAACGGCCTTTACGACGTTCGTACTGGCAATCTCCGAATCCCAGGCGACGTAGCCGAGCTTCAGCGCTTTGCCGTCCGCTTTCCCGGCATCGCCCACCCATTGGTCCACCTGAGAAGCATGCGCGCCTACCCATTCCTGAGCGGCTTGCTCCGGCTTCTTGCCTTCCTGGATGGCGCCCATGACGGCGGCCATATCGTCGGTCGACCATTCGAACCGGTCGAGCACGGCGTAGGCGTCCGGGTGGTCCGCCTTCAGGCCTTTGCGGACGACGGTATGAATCTGTTCTTCCCCGCCGAAGGACTGCTTCGGATCTTCCAAATATTTCAGATCGTATTTGGCGAACATCCAATGCGGCGTCCAGCCGGTTACGATAATCGGCTTTTTCTCGCGAATCGCTTTGTCCAGAGCAGCCGTCATCGCCGCGCCCGAGCCTTCGACCAGCTTCCAGTCCTTCAAGTCGTAGTCCGCGATCGCCTTGTTGGCGGATTTCATGATACCCGCACCAGGGTCGATGCCGATCAATTGCCGGTTCACCTGCTCGGCGACGGATTTGGCGTTCCCGCCCGTGGTTTCCCCGGCGGTCTTATTTCCGTCGGAGCACCCCGCCAGCAGAACGGCGACCGTGATGGCAGATACGAATAACGATTTCATGTTCATAAGTCCAATCCCCTTTATCGTTTAGATTTCATCAAACGCTGCGTGAAGCGGTCCAAGATGATGGCGACGATGACGACGGCGAGGCCGGCTTCGAAGCCTTCGCCGATTTTGATCTGCGTCACCGCGCGGTAGACAGAGGCGCCTACGCCCTGGGCCCCGATCATCGAAGCGATCACGACCATCGACAAGGACAGCATGATCGTCTGGTTAATGCCGGCCATGATGGTCGGCCAGGCAAGCGGCAGCTCCACTTTAAACAGCTTCTGCCCGGAAGTCGTACCGAAGGCTTCGGCAGCCTCGCCAAGCTCCGCAGGCACTTGCCGGATGCCCAGATGGGTCAGCCGGATCGTCGGCGGCACGGCGAAGATGACCGAAGCGATGACGCCGGGCACGACGCCGAGGCCGAAAAACATGACCGCCGGAATTAAATAGACGAAGGCCGGCATCGTCTGCATAAAGTCGAGCACCGGCGTGACCGTTTGTGCGGCCAACTTGCTCCGGGAGCAGGCGATACCAAGCGGAATGCCGATCACAATAGAGATGACTGCCGAAGACAACACCAGACCGAGCGTGTCCATCGTCTCCTCCCAGAAGCCGAGGTTCATAATGAGCAGCAGACCGACGACGGTAAACGCCGTGAGCGGCCAGCGGCCAAGCCAGTAGGCGATCAAGGCGAGAACGGCTGCTAGCAGCAGCGGCGGCGCCAAGTGAAGCGTGTAGGAGATCGCTGACACCAGACCGCCGATCGCCGAGGACAGCAGATCGAAGAAATCGGATAAATGTACGGTCAGCCAGTCGACTAGCCGTTCGATCCAGCGGTCAAGAGGTACTTTCGGAAACATCCGCCATCGCCCCTTTCTGCGGAATTTGCCCCGCAAGCGCCCCCAGCACGGCCCCGCGTACGATAACGCCGACCAGCCGGCTGCGCTCGTTCACGACGGCCACGGGAAACCGCGACGAGCTGCATATTTCGAACAGATCGTTCAGCAGCGTCTGCGGAGACACGGAAGGCGCCTCGCGGTTGACGATATCCGCAAGCGACCGGTTCGTGCGCACCGCTTCGGAAGCGTCGTCGGCCGAGATGACGCCGAGCAGCGTCTGCGAGCGGTCGACGACGAACAGATTGGAGATACCCCGCTCGCGCATAAGCTGCAAAGCGACGCGCGGTCCGCGGTCGAGGCCGATCGTTTCCGGCCGCCGCATAATATGCTCCGCCGTCAGCACCTTGGACAAGTCGGCCTCCTCTACAAACCGTTCCACGTATTCGTTGGCCGGCTGCATCATAATCTCTTCCGGCGTGCCGACCTGGACGACGGCCCCGTCCCGCATTAAGGCGATTTTATCGCCGAGCCGCAGCGCCTCGTCCAGATCGTGCGTAATGAATACGATCGTCTTTTTCATATTCAGCTGCAGCTCAAGCAGTTCGTCCTGCATGCTACGGCGGATGAGCGGATCGAGGGCGCTGAACGCCTCGTCCATCAAGAGCACGTCGGGATCGTTGGCGAGCGCTCGCGCCAGACCGACCCGCTGCTGCATGCCGCCGCTCAGTTCGTCGGGCATTTTGTCGGACCAGCCATCCAGGCCGACGAGCTGCAGCGCCTGCTCGGCTTTCGTCGCTCTTTCTTTTTTCGGAACGCCCTGGATTTCCAGGCCGAATTCCACATTGGAGAGCACCGTGCGGTGCGGAAGCAGGGCAAACTTTTGGAACACCATGCCGACCGTCTTGCGCCGCAGCTCCCGCAGCTCCTTGCCGTTCATGCCGGTTACGCTTCGGCCGCGTACGACGATATCGCCGGACGTTGGCTCGATCAATCGGTTGAACATGCGGACGAGCGTGGATTTTCCGCTGCCGGACAGCCCCATTATGACAAAAATCTCGCCTTCCTCGATGTGCAGATTAACCCGATTGACGGCAAGCACGAGCTGCTTCTCTTTAGCCAGCCTTTCCTTCGTCCAGCCTTCCTGTACGAGGCGGGCCGCCTGCTGCGCGGCCGGACCGAACAGCTTGCTCACTTCCCGCAGCTCGATCATAGCCATAGGAAACCACCCCTTCTCTATAAACTCTATAAAATTCGCGAAACAGACCGGACACAGCTACCGGTCTATTGTAACCATAAAGCTCACGCAATTACAACGGCATAAACTATACGTAAAGTACGTTCAGAAAAAACTGTACGTTGTATTTCTTCCGTATGCTGCCCGATGCTCTCTATTTCAACTTGTCCCGTTTCTTTACATTCCGAATCGCTTCTCATACAATAACAAGTAGTCAAAACGTTGGATTGCAGCGACATTGCGGGCGTTGGCCGACTAGGAGGGGATGACGAAGATGCTACCGTCTGACGCAGTACCGGAACCGCATATGCATACAATTCTGAAGGCCCGCAAGCGAGTCATCGAGGCCATCGGCAAAAATATGGATTTATATGGAATTACTCAATCCGTCGGTCATTTGTACGGCATGCTGTTTTTTTCGGAAAAGCCGATGACGCTTGATGAAATGGGAAAAGAGATGGAGATGAGCAAGACGAGCATGAGCACCGGCGTGCGCAACCTGCTCGACTTGAAGATGGTTCATAAAGTATGGGAGAAGGGCGCCAGGAAAGATCTGTACGAGGCCGAGCCGGACTGGTACCAGACGTTTGCCGACTATTTCGCGATCGAATGGCGCAAAGCGGTGGAGGCTAACGTAATCGCCCTGAACCGGTCGTCCGCCGAGCTCCGCCGGCTGCAGGAAGCCGCGGATGGGGAGGAAGCGACCTTGGCGATTATTCAGAGCGATCTGGACAAAATCGACAGTGCGCTCCGTTACTACGAGTGGTTGAACCGGTTCATCGATACGTTGGAATCGGGCGATATTTACAAGCTTGTTCCGAAGGACAAGCCATGAACGGGAAGAGCGGTTTTCCTCAGGGAAAGCCGTTCTTCTTTCGTTTCTGGTAAAAAGCTGCCGGCACTGGTAAACTGAACATAGAAACGATCAGAAACGAAATGGAACGATAGCGATATAAACCATCCAATCAAGAAAAATGGCAGGAGGACATTCATGTTTGCAGAGGAAAGGTATTTACGCATTATGGAGCTGGTCAACCGCGAAGGGAAAGCGACGGTGGCCGAGCTGAGCGATGCGCTGGGGGTGTCCCCGGTGACGGTGCGGCGCGATCTGGAGAAGCTGGAGGAGAAGGAGCTGCTTATCCGTACGCATGGCGGCGCGTTGGCGCTGCACGCCCGGGTAAGCGAGGTCGCTCACGAGAAGTCGTTCTCGGAGAAGGAGGAAGCGCTTGTCGCGGAGAAGGAGCGGATCGCCGAAGCGGCGGCCAAGCTGGTGAACGACGAGGATGCCGTACTGCTGACGGCCGGGACGACCAATATGATGCTGGCGAAGAAGCTGGCGGGCAAAAAAGGGCTGAAGGTTGTCACGAATGCGGCTAACATCGCCGTACAGATCGGTCATTATGCGGATTTCGAGGTGATTCTGATCGGCGGCAAGCTGCGCCGCAAATCGTTCGCGCTCGTCGGCCCGCTGGCCGAAAGCGCTTTGGCCAGCATCCGTGTGGATAAGCTGTTCCTGGGCGTGGACGGCTTCGATTTGCGGGAAGGACTGACGACGCCGAATTTGTCCGAGGCGAACATGGACCGGAATATGATCTCGATCGCCAAGGAGGTTATCGTTGTCGCCGACCACAGCAAGTTCGGCCGGGTGTTCTTTTCCCATGTCGCGCCGCTGTCGGTCGTGCATACGGTGGTGACGGATCACGGCCTCGATGCCCGTACATGCGACCGTATAAGGGATCTGGGCATTCAATTAATCGTAACCTGACGGGGATCGAGGGCGGCCAAAAAAGATTTGTCAGGGGAATAAGGATCGGCTACAATAGAAAAAGAAACAAAACGAAACGAAACATTCAAAAAAACAACTCGCAATCGGGAGGAACTCTATTATGCCACTAGTTTCATCGACTCCGATGCTCCAAGCCGCCCGCGCCGGGGGTTATTGTATCGGCGCCTTCAACGTGCATACGCTGGAAATGCTGCAAGCGGTTGTGGAAGCGGCCGTGGAAACCAACTCTCCGCTTATTATTCAATCGACGGTCGGTACGGTCAAGCATCTTGGCCCGGAATATATTGCCGCCGCCGCTACCGTCGCCGCCAACTCCAGCCGCATCCCGATCGCGCTCCATCTCGATCATTGCACCGAATTCGACCTGATCGTACGTTGTATCCGCGCCGGCTATACGTCGGTCATGATCGACGCTTCGCATTCCCCGTTCGACGACAATGTCAGACAGACGCTGCGCGTCGTGGAAGTGGCCCGGCCGGCCGGCGTCAACGTCGAAGCGGAGCTTGGCAAGGTCGGCGGAGTCGAGGATGAGATCGTAGTAGCCGAGAACGAAGCGCTGATGGCCGATCCGGACGAATGCGCCAAGTTCGTAGAGCTGACCGGCGTGCCTACGCTGGCCCCGGCGATCGGGACGGCGCACGGCATTTATAAAGGAGAGCCGAAGATCGATTTCGACCGCATCGGACGCATCGCCGCTCTCGTTGACGTGCCGCTCGTCCTGCACGGAGGATCGGGCATTCCGGAGGAGCAAGTGCGGCGCGCCGTCTCGCTCGGCATGGCGAAGATGAACGTGGCGACCGAGCTGCGCATCGTGTTCTCCGACGCGATCAAAGCGGTATTCGCCAAAAATCCCGAGGAGAACGACCCGCGCAAATATATGGTGCCGGCCAAGCAGGCGCTCAAGGAAGCGGCTATCGAGAAAATGCGGTTGTGCGGCAGCTTCGGCAAGGCGGACGATTTCCGCTAAGCGAGGGAGGCCGGGGGGAGTACCAGTTGTACCGGAATGGGCTTCACAAGAGACGAAACGTAAAGGAAGCGGCTTCGATATGGCATGGATTACTACCGTTACATTAAATGCGGCGATCGATAAAACGTATGTCATGGATGCGTTTCCTCTCGGCAAAGTATCGCGCGTCGCCGAGATGATCAGCGTCCCCGGAGGCAAAGGGATCAATGTCGCGCGGGTGGCCGGGCAATTGGGCTCCCAAGTGCGGGCGACCGGCTTTGTCGGCGGCAGCAACGGCGATTATATTGTCAAAGAGCTGACAAAGACGGGATTGGCGAACGATTTCGTGAAGGTCGACGGGGAATCCCGGCTATGCTTGAACATGATCGATAAGACGGCGGGAACGTCGACGGAGCTGCTGGAGCCGGGGCCTGTCGTGCGGGAAGAGCATCTCGAGGCGATCCGCGAAAAGGTGCGCCAGTTGGCGGCCGATTCGTCCATTGTGGCGTTATCCGGCAGCCTGCCGAAGGGCGCTCCCGCTGCGCTGTACGCCGAGCTGATCCATATCGCGCGTTCCGCCGGCGCAACCGTGCTGCTGGATACGAGCGGAGACGCACTGGTCGAAGGGGTTAAAGCCAAGCCGTTTCTGATCAAGCCAAACGAAGACGAAGTGGGCAAGCTGATCGGGCGTAAGCCGGAGCGGGAATCGGATCTGTATGCCGGCGTATTGCAGTTGCTCGAGCAGGGTGTCGGCTGCGTTGCGGTCACGCTGGGGGCGGAAGGGGCGTTGGCTGGCTATGCGGGAACGCTGTACCGCATACGGGCTCCGCGTATCGAAGCGGTCAATCCCGTCGGCAGTGGCGATTCGTTCGTAGCCGGCATGGCTGCGGCGCTCGCGGCAGGAGAACCGGTCTTGCGGGCGCTGTGCCTGGCGACGGCTTGCGGTACGGCTAATGCACTGAATCCCCAAGCGGGCGACGTGCGAACAGAGGACGTGCAGCGTTTGCTGGCCGAGGTTGCGGTGGAAACGATTGTATAAAATTCCGGTCCCGTCGACCGGTTTTTTTCTTTTGGCGGCGAAGAACGCGCTGGGGCGGGGCACCCGAATGGAAAATCTCTTTTTCTTGCGGGAAAAGCATGTTAATATGGAGTATAGTGCGAGAAACGAGAACGACGTACCAAACCAGGGGGGATTCGCTTTTGTTGAAGAGAATGTTAGTCGGTCTGATCCGCAGTCACGAAGTCACGGGAGACAAAGCCAGAGATCCGGCGCTGAAGACGAGATACTACAAACTTTCGAAGGATAAGCTTTGGGAAGAAGTCATATCGCTTCTGAAAAAGCTGCCCAAATACACCCTTCTGCACGAAGTGAAAAACGTCGGCGAGATCGTCGTGACGAAGCGAACGATGACGGGACGGACTCAAGACATTACGATAACATTGTTCTCCATCAACCCGGTGAAATCGGCTATCGACATTTATTCCGCCTCTCGCGGCTCTCTGGGAGATTTGGGGGCCAACTACCGGACGATTCTCGAATTGTTTAAAATGATCGATGCCAAGCTCGGCTCCTACAAAACCGATGGCAAATAAACGCGCAATCCGCAAACGAAAAAAACAGCGGCGGGAACCGGAATTCCTGGCGCTGTTTTTTGCATGTCTGGATATAGTTATGCGAGTGCTTTGACGGCGTTGATAGCCGCTTCGTAGTTCGGATGCTCGGTCATCTCGCCCAAATATTCCACATATTGCACGGTGTCGTTGGCATCGATGACGAAGATGGAGCGCATCAGCAATTGCAGCTCTTCGATCAGCACGCCGTATGCTTGGCCGAACGATTTGGATTTGTAGTCGGACAGGGTCTCGACTTTATCCACGCCGGCTGCGCCGCACCAGCGGGCTTGAGCGAACGGAAGGTCGACGCTGATTGTCAGGATGACGACGTTGTCGCCAAGCTTGGCGGCTTCTTCGTTGAACCGGCGGGTTTGCTGGTCGCAAACGCCCGTGTCGAGCGAAGGAACGACGCTGATCAGTTTGATTTTGCCGGCATAGTCGGCAAGCGTAGCTTCTGTCACCAAGTTTTTATTGACCGTAAAATTTGGAGCTTTGTCGCCTACTTTGATTTCAGTACCGATCAGGTTGATCGGATTGCCTTTAAACGTTGCCATGAAATCATCATCCTCCTGCCAGAGCAAAGTTTTACCATCACCATTACCCATTATATCGGAACGGTGCGACGGTTGTCCAATGATTTGGCAGGCGGACGAAGAGCGGCGCATCCTTATCAATAAAGGATGCGCCGGTGTGAGGCGAATTATCCGTCTGTACGCTCGCGTCCGCGTCCGAACAGTCCGGCAAGACCGATCAGGCCGAGAAGGCCAAGCCAGCTCCAGTTCGTTGTCTTCGTCGCGTCTGTTGCATAAGCGCGGTAATTGTTGACCGAATAATTATGCGCCTTGCCGTCCGTGCTGTAGTTTTTTGCGCTGGTGTTGCCCGTCGGTGCTGTCGTCGTATCCGTCGTGCCGATCGGGTTGGTCATGCTGTTGGACATATCCGTATGCGTCGCGCCATAAGCGCCAGGAGTCGTCTGCGAATAAGGAGCGGTCGTGCTGTTCGTCGTACTCGTACCGGTGCCCGTACCGTCCGTCGTTGTGCCCATGGCCATGGCAGGTACGGCTGTAAGCGTCAAGGCTGCGGCCAAAGCGAGAGATGCTGCTGTCTTTTTCAACTCGTCAACTCCTGTTCATGATTTGTAATGAAGTACAAACTTATGATCTGCAATCCGCCGGCTTGTATGTCTGCCTAATGTTGTACGACTAGACATCGCTTGTCTGTGAGGGCTCGGAAAGTTCTCCGGACTCAAGCTTGGGTGCATGTCCGCATGTTCCGGCCGTATAAACGTCGTTTGCTTGCTCATGCGTGACGGCAAGTCCTTGGGATACCGGGGACTCGCTGCCATAATCGGAAGGGTCGAACGACTGGCTTGCTACTTCCGCGGCATGCTCGTTCAGGCTTCGTTTCGCTTCGTCCGCCAAGGCGCTTCCCTCCTTTCGGGACTAGGTTCCCACGTTCCGTTTGACGCTATGCCGGTAAAAAGCGGGAGAAGCATTTGGCTAAGACAGGCGGCTTGTTGTATGATAATGGTGGAAACGGAAACGACTCCTGAACAGATCGATGCGGAGGGTAGCGATGCTTTTTTTGCGGTATGAAAGTTTCAAGCAATATATCCGGTGGTACCCGGTGACGACCGCGATTTTGGCCATTCAACTGATCATGTACGTCTGGATGGAAATCGACGGAAGTACGGAGCGGACGGAGACGCTTGTCAAGTTCGGAGCGCTTGTCAGCCAGTTTCCGTGGTCCGGAGAATATTGGAGGTATTTTGCCTCCATGTTTTTGCACAGCGGGTTCGATCATCTGCTGTTCAACAGCTTTTCTTTATTCGTATTCGCTCCGCCTCTGGAAAGAATGCTCGGCAAGTGGAAGTATCTCGTGTTTTATTTGGGCAGCGGCTTTATCGGCAATTTGGCGACCGTGCTGCTGTACAAACAGTCGGAACCTGTCGTTTCTGTCGGCGCTTCCGGAGCGATTTACGGGATTTTTGCCGCTTATCTGTTCATTGCCCTGTTTTTCAAGAAAGCGTTGGATAAGCAATCTTCCTCGACGATCATTACGGTCGTAGTGGTCGGGCTTATTTATTCGTTCCTGATTCCGCAGGTCAATTATTATGCGCATATCGGCGGTTTTATCGGCGGCTTTCTGCTATTCGCGCCTCTGCTGCGCAGAAGGCGGACGTAACGCAGTCTTTCCTGGAGGACAAAACGTTGGAGCTTAGACAATTGCAATATTTCGTTAAAGTGGCCCGTAAGCAGCACGTGACGCAAGCCGCCGAGGAGCTGCATGTGGCGCAATCCGCCGTCAGCCGGCAAATTCATCAGCTTGAGGAGGAGCTCGGGCTGCAGCTGTTTATGCAGAAGGGCCGCAATTTGCAGCTTACGCCGGTCGGCAAGTTGTTCCTGCATCGGGTGGAGGAGCTGCTGACGGGTCTTGAGAAGGCTGTCGGAGAGATCAAGGAGTTTCTCGACCCCGAGCTTGGCGAAATATGCCTCGGCTTCCCGCACAGTCTCGGAATCAGTCTCATTCCGTCGGTGGTCGCGGAATTCCGCAAAGACCACCCGAACGTCAAGTTCAGGCTAAAGATGGGGACGTTCTCCAGCCTGATCCGCGACGTGGTCCGGGGGGATGTGGATATGGCATTTATTTCCCCGTTTCCGGAAAACAACGATCAGGTCGTCGGCGAAATCGTGCTGACCGAGGAGCTGTTCGCGATTTTACCGAGCAATCACGTGCTGGCCGACTACCAGTCAATCCGGCTGGAGCAGCTTCGGAACGAATCGTTCGTGTTGTTCAGCGAAAACTATTCGCTGCGCTCTATCGTGTGGGAGGCTTGCCGCAAGGCCGGCTTCTCGCCGATTATCGGCTTCGAGGGGGAAGAGACGGATACGATTCGCGGTCTGGTGGCCGCCGGCATGGGCGTCAGTCTGCTGCCGGAGATGGCCTTGGTCGAGATTAGCCCGCTGATGCCGGTCAAGGTGAGAGTAACCGAGCCGCACGTCACGCGGACGATCGGTTTTATCCGCAAGTCCGGGCAGAAGCTGCCGATCGTTGCGGAGATGTTCCAGCAGTTTTTGCTCGACTATTTTCATCTGAGGTAACGGCAGGACAAGCCCGCGCATAAAAAAAGCTTCCGCTGCACCGGAATCGACATCCGGGCGGCGGAAGCTTTTTTATTTCTCGTTAGAAGCGTTATCGTTTATTCCCTGCGGTTGTTGAAGATCATAATGTACTTCACCAGCTGGAGCAGCGAAATCAAGGCGGCGGCTACATAGGTCAGCGCGGCGGCATTCAGCACCTTGGCCACGCCCTGCTCCTCCTGGTTCGTTATGAAACCTTCGGATACCATCACTTCGCGCGCACGGTTGCTGGCGTTGAATTCCACCGGCAGCGTAATCAGCTGGAAGGCGACTGCGGCCGAGAAAAATAGGATGCCGAGCAGCAGCAGGCCGGACATGTTGAAGAAAAATCCGGCGATCAGCAGCAGCGGGGCGACGCCCGACGTGAAGTTGACCAGCGGGAAGATGCGGTGGCGGGCCACGAGCATCGGATAATGCTGCTGATGTTGAATCGCATGTCCGACTTCGTGACAGGCGACGGAAATGGCCGATATCGACCGTTCGAAGTATACCGGCTCCGACAGGCGGACGACGCGATGAACCGGGTCGTAATGGTCGGATAGCGTTCCCGGCACAGCCTCGATCGGAACATCGTGCAATCCGTTGTTATCGAGCATCCGACGAGCCGCATCGTAGCCGGTCATGCCGCTGCTGTTGGCCACTTGGGTCCAGTGGTTGAACGTGCTTTTTACCCGAAATTGCGCCCAAATGGATACGGCGAAAGCGATGAGAATCAAAAAATCCATAGGGTGAAACAAAAACATAGCGCATACCTCCCCTGATTACATAAAAGGTCCTTTGCCAAGAAGAAGGAGCAACGCTTCGATACAGGCGGCGCTTTGGGTGGCAAGCGTATTGAAGGCATACTTGGCTTGTCTCGGCTTCATCTCGGCGAGCAGTGGGCTAAGTTCCTTCACTTCGCGTTCAAGCTGGCGCAAATGAAGCTGCAAGGATGTCAATTTTTCCGTCACTTCTACATCCTGGCTCACTTTGTTCCATTGATCCAGGTTTGCCTTGATTTCATCTAATGTGTATTTTTCCTTCTTCATCGTTTCTATACGTTTCAACCGGGCCAAGGTTTCATCGGAATAAAGCCGATAATTCGTATTGGACCGTTTCTCCGGGAAGATAAGACCCAGGTTCGTGTAATAGTCGATCGTGCGCGAGCTGACCTCGGAAAGCCGCGACAATTCCCCGATCCGGTATAGTTTCATAACCCCAATGGATGCTCACCTCTATTATGGACCGTTTTGAGAAATCCTCATACGTCTTTGTACGATATAAGCTGAACGAAATAACTACCGGGATATGCCGAGTGAAATGGAGAAGGGGATTTGTCTTGCAGCGAGTTTTGGCTTTCAACTCCATACCGCTAAATCTCTTTTTCAATCCCGGAGTTGAAAACAAGATGTCTGAGCGGCAAGGCAATCCTTTTCGGAATGAGACGGGCTTCTCGGTTATTTGTTCAACTTATAGCCTCATCATAAACCATCGGAAACCGTACAGTCAAACGTCACGCTTTTGACGCTGCGGGCCGTTTCCGGCGCATATCGAGCGTTCGGAAAGCATCGCCGGAATTTGCGGGAAGTGTGAAGGTTGTATGAAGAAATGTCCTTGAGGTGATGTGACGTCTTCTGACGTCAGACCGCTCTATATTCGTGTCAGGTTGAGATATTTATCCGGAAACCCGAAATATTTCATTAGAATTGAAGAAAGGTAATGTAACATTATTACGAAAAAGGCGAACATTCGCCTATGAATTTGTACCTATTGTTTGGATATATCACATTATTTTTAAAAAACCGTTGTCTTTTTTTGAGCTCGCGCGTATAATGGCACTAAAGCATTCGTAATATGTAATAAAAACTAACACAAAGGTGGTATTCGCAATGAAGAAGGTCGTGTTTCTGTGTCTGACGATGCTGTTCGCTTTTCCGGCCATGGCGTTTGCCGCCGATGAGCCGTCCGCCGGACAGCTGCATCTCGCGGTCGACTCCGTCTGGGTCATGCTGGCGGCGATTCTCGTCATTTTCATGCAAGCGGGCTTCGCTCTGCTTGAAGCGGGTTCGACTCGGATGAAAAATGCCGGCCACGTAGCCGGAAAAACGATTCTGACGTTCGGCATCGCCGGTTTGGCGTTCTGGGCGTTCGGATTCGGCCTGGCATTCGGTGACGGCGGAAGCCTGAACAAACTGATCGGCTTCGGGGGCTTTTTCTTCAACGGTACCGAGGAGCAGGCGGCGGAATCGTTCGCCTCGTTATCGGCCTCGATCGTGCCGGGTGCGATCAAATTCCTATTCCAGCTCGCCTTCGTGGGCGTAGCGCTGGCGATCGCTTGGGGCGGTTTTGCCGAGCGGGCCAAACTTTCCGTATATTTTGTATTCGGAGTACTGTTTACGATCGTTATCTATCCGTTCGTAGCTCACTGGATTTGGGGCGGAGGCTGGCTGGCCGAACACGGCAAACAAGATTTTGCCGGTTCTACGGTCGTCCACCTTCAAGGCGCTACAGCCGCTCTGGCGGCAACGCTGCTTCTGAAGCCGCGGCTCGGTAAATACAATAAAGATGGCAAGCCGAATCTCATTCCCGGTCACAACCAGGTGCTTTCCGTACTCGGCGTTATCATATTGTGGATCGGCTGGTTCGGCTTCAACCCCGGCAGTACGCTGACTGCGGTCAACGACGGATTTTTCGGCTTCATCGCGATGAACACGAACCTGGCGGCTGCGGCAGGCGGAGTAGCGGCGCTGCTCGTATCGTGGCTCTACTTCGGTAAGGCGGATATCCCGAGCATGCTGAACGGCGTCCTCGCCGCGTTGGTCGCCATCACCGCTTCGTGCGCTTTCGTCGAGACATGGGCGGCGGTCGTCATCGGACTCGTAGCGGGCACGCTGACCTTCTTCACGGCCCAATGGTTTGAAAAAGCCGGTGTCGACGATCCGGTATTCGCCTTCTCGGTTCACGGTATTGCCGGCGTTTGGGGTTCGCTGTCCACCGGATTCTTCGCTTCGCCTCGCCTCGTGGATATCGTCGGCGTAGGCAGAGAAGGGCTGTTCTACGGTGGGGGCTTGCATCAATTGGGCGTTCAGGCTATGGGCGTTGTGGTATCGTTCGTCTTTGTCTTCGCCCTCTCCTATGCAATCTTGTGGGTGATGAAAAAGACGATGGGCCTGCGTGTCACCGAGGAAGAAGAAATCATGGGACTCGACATCAGCGAACACGGTACGTACGGTTATCCGGAGCAAATGAAAAAATCGGGCAACGAAACGATTGTGGTATAACGCTGAGCGGCGAATCCCGGGAAAGGGATCGGGCGACATGGAACATTCTTGGATGGAACGGTTCGATGTGTCGATATACAATGCCGTGAGCACGGAACAGCTTCGCGGTTTGAGGGACCGGATGCATTTTGAGCTCCGGCCCTCCTTGTTTGACGACGTAATCGTATGGAATACGAGCGTCAATGCGGCTCACGACCGGCTGATCGCGGGTACGATCGCGCTCGCCGAACAGACGCTGCGGTTGGAAGGGTTCGGCGTTCCACCGGTTCCGTACGCCTTCCTTGTCGTCGGCAGCGCCGGACGGATGGAGCAGACGTTATGGAGCGATCAGGACAATGCGCTCGTGTATGCCCAACCGCCCGAGCATCTCGCCGAGCAGGCGTCCGTTTACTTTCGGATGCTGTCCGAGCGGGTGCATGGCTGGCTGCAGTCGGCCGGCTATCCTCCCTGTCCGGGCAATGTGCTGTGCACGAATACGTTGTGGCGACAGCCGCTGAGCGGCTGGACGAACATGTTGGAACAGTGGCTGGACGATCCGGAGTGGGAAAATGTCCGCTATTTGCTCATGATTGCCGATTTGCGCTGCTTATACGGCAGTGCGGAGCTTGCCGGCGAGCTGCGATCCGCTTTTAGGAGCATGCTGGCCGAACGGCCTGCGATGCTGGAACATATGCTGCAAAACACGTTGTTCCATAAAATTACGATCGGCGTGCTAGGCAATATTATTACGGAACGATACGGAGAGGACGCTGGGGCGTTCGATGTCAAGTACGGGGCGTATATTCCGCTCGTCAACGGCATCCGGCTTCTGACGCTTGCCGCCGGGCTGACGGAGACTTCAACGCTGGAGCGTCTGAACCGATTGGATGCGGAGGGCGCTTATCCGTCGGCGGAGATCGGGCGCTGGCGGGAGGCGTTCACGGTCGCGCTGGAGCTGCGCTCGCTTGCCCAACACGATAAAGAAGGCCATCTGTATACGACCCGGGGCATGCTCGACCCGGAAGCTTTGTCGAAGTCGAACAAGCGGCGGTTGAAGCAATGCTTGCGAACGGGAATCGAGCTGCAGCAGACAGTTCGCAAAACGGTTGAACGGATTGTCGAACGGGTACCGAGGAAGCGGGGCGGTTCAGCATGAGAATGTCCAATCTGTGGCGCTTATATAAACTGGGAGGCATCACCCCGGCCGTCGCTTCGATGTTCGATCCACAGAGCGCCCAGCAGATGGCGTTCATCCGTTCCGTCATGAAGGAGCAGCGCAAGAACAGCATGTACGACATCCCGCTGCAAAAGCTGGAGACGGTCGTCTTCGATTTAGAAACGACCGGCTTCTCGCCTTATAGCGGTGACGAGATTATTTCCATCGGGGCGGTCGGCATGGCCGGCGATGCGATGCTCGCTCACGAATCGTACTACAGTCTGGTCCGGCCGGAGAAGAAAATCCCTGATGACGTCGTACGGCTTACCGGCATCTATAATGAAGAAGCCGAGCGGGCGCCAGAGCTGATTGTTGTGCTGAAGGAGTTTTTGGAGTTCGTCAATCATCGGGTGCTCGTCGTGCACGGCAGCGGCCACGACAAGCATTTTCTCAACTCTGCATTATGGAAAACCTCGAAGGTCAACTTGTCCCACCGGTTCATCGACTGCCTGATTTTGGCTCAGCGTCTGGAGCCGAAGCGAGGCAGCTACGATCTGGATACGCTGCTGAACGATTACGGCATCGAGGTCAACGGCCGCCATCACGCCTTGGGCGATGCCGGAATGACGGCTCAGCTGTGGAAATGCTTGCTTGCCGAGGCCATGTCCCGAGAGGTGAACACGCTGGGCGATCTATACGATTTTTTGAGCCGATAAAATCCTTTGAACAGAGCAGATCCGAATAGAAAGAAACCTCCATCGCCAGGCGGGATGGAGGTTTCGTTTCGTTGTATGCCGTCAATTCACCTGCCGGTCCGGCTTGATCATGAAGAAGACCAGGCCGAGCGCAATCAGCGATAGCGAGGATACGGTAATAAATACGGTTTGGTCGGAGATGTCCATCAGCCAGCCGAACAGAGGCGGACCGGCGGCTACGCCGAGAAACCGCAGGCTGCTGTAGAGCGAGGTGATCATCCCGCGCTCCTCCTTGGTTACCGAACCGGTGATCATCGTGTTCAGACACGGCAGCAGCAGGCCGGTTCCGATACTGCTGATCGTCAGCAGGCTGATGAAGACATATAGATTGCGGAAGAAAAAGATGGCTGCGGCGAGTGAGACGGTCATCAGGATAAGACCGATATTCATCAGCCAGCGCATCAGAATGCCGTTTTTCTTGATGACGCTGCCCGTCACGTAGGACGTCGTCACCATGCCGAGCAGCGGGATCGCCAGCACGAACCCTTTCATCACCCCGTCGATCAGGTAAGGCTCCTTCTCCAGCACATTCGACAAGTAAAACAGCACGCCGAACAAAATAAACAAGCCAAGCGATCCTGCGAAAAAGGACGTAATGAGCCACCGCCCTTTCTTTTTCAGCGTATCGAGGACACCGTGTATATACGGCTTCAGCTTCGGCGGCTGCTTCTCCTGCTTGGGCTCCTTGATCAGCCAAATGACGGCGACGAGCGACAAGGCGCAGAAAAGCGGGAACGCGAAGAAAGCGGCGTACCAGACGATTAACGCTAGTAGAGAGCCGAGAATCGGGCTGACCACCTTGCCCGCCCCATTGGATGCTTCGGTCAGACCCAGCGCTTTGCTTTCCGTACCGCCCTTGTACATATCTCCGACTAGGGCCATCGCAATCGGGGCCGTGCCTGCAGCGGCCAACCCTTGAATAGCGCGGGCGGCGATAATGAGGGAATACGATTTCCATACCGCGCCGAAGCCGGCTAATATACCGGCAGCTCCGTATACGATTAGAGAAGGAATCATAATTTTTTTGCGCCCGAACCGGTCGGACAAATAGCCGATTACCGGAATGAACAAGCCGGCCGCGAGCGAAAACAACGTGATGACGAGGCTGCTTTGAAATTGGGTGATGCCAAGCTGCTGCTGCATGTCAGGCAAAATCGGCACAAGCATCGAATTGCCGAGCACGAGCACCATCGGAACGGTAGCGATAGCGAGAAATTCGAGAGTGCGGCCTTTCGAGCCGGATTCCGGCCGATTGCTTTCTTTGCCGCCGTCGGCCCCGACTTGAGGTTCGGCGTCTTCCATATCGCTTTGAAACGATATCGGCAGTTTGCGCGATTTTGTGTTTTCCATTACGGGTCTCCCTGGACAGGTGTCGTACCGTTAATATGACCGTCGGCGGGCCGGGCCATACGATCGGAGAATTTCCAAATATGCTTCTCGGTTTACCGTCAGGAAATGTTTTCGCGGAAAGAATGGAAATCGGGGCAAAAAGGCGATAATATAGAAAGGAAGCGAACAGCCATGACTGCGACATTAAAGTGAGGGACCTGCGATGAAGAAACGGAATTTGCTCGTTGTACTGGCCATCGTCGTACTGGCCGGTTTTGCCATTTATCAAAACTTTACCGCAAAGGACCGCCAGGCATCGAGCCATAAGGAAGCGGCCCCAAAGCCGAATTATATGGCCCCTGGGTTTAAGCTGACGGCGCTGGACGGCAATGTATACGAAGTCGGAGGGACTCGCGAGAAGCCCCTGCTCGTTAATTTCTGGGCGTCTTGGTGCGGACCTTGCGAATTGGAAGCCCCTGATCTGAAGAAGCTGTACGACGTCTACCAAGACCGGATCGATTTTTATGCCGTCAATATGACGTCGAGCGACCGAATGGACAACATCAAGTCGTTCGTCAAGCATTTCGATTTCAAATTCCCGATATTGCTCGATTCCGAAGGACGGGTCGGCGAGCTTTACCGCGTCAGCGGCATTCCGATGACGTATCTGGTGGACAAAAACGGAGTGATCAAGGAAGGCTTCAGCATTCTCCATCCCGATGAGCTGGAGAAGCGGATCAAGCAGCTGATCGAGTCGTAATGGGAACGAAATGAATAAAAGAGAAGAGGACGATCCGGCAAGAAAGCTGGAACGTCCTCTTTATCGTCTACCATGATTGCCGTTTCGAACAAGTTAATTCAGTGGTTGACCAAGCCGATCCGTTCCGTCTGGCTGTCCGGCAGCTCGACGCGCGTCTTGCCGATCAGCGCGTAACGGATACTGTCCACCAGCGCTTCCCAGCTCGCTTCGATAACGTTTTCCGAGACGCCGACCGTGCTCCATGTGTTGTCGTAGTTGGTGGACTCGATCAACACGCGGACTTTGGCCGCCGTTGCGTCCTTTTCGTTGATGACACGCACTTTGTAGTCGGACAAATGCATTTCCTGAATGTCCGGGTAGTAAGGCAGCAGCGCCTTGCGCAGCGCATTGTCCAAAGCGTTGACCGGGCCGTTGCCTTCCGCAGCCGTGTAGACGGACTCGCCATTCACCTTCAGCTTGACGATCGCTTCGGAGGATATGGAGGAGCCGCTGTTTTTGCCGACGATCAGCTTGAACGATTCCACGGAGAACATATCGGTGATATCGCCGAACGCCCGGCGCAGCAGCAGCTCCAGGGAGGCGTCGGCACCCTCGAACGAATAGCCCTGATGCTCCAGTTCCTTGATCTTCTCGATAATATGCTTCGTTTGGTTCGTTTCGATGCTCATATCGAGGTTCAGCTCCTGCGCTTTTGCCAGCAGGTTGCTTTGCCCCGCAAGCTCCGAGACGAGAACGCGCTGCTTGTTGCCGACCAGCTCCGGCACGATATGCTCGTACGTCTTCGCGTGGCGCATAATGGCCGAGACGTGAATGCCGCCCTTGTGCGCGAACGCCGCGGCTCCGACATACGGCTGATTGACCGGCATGCTGACGTTGGCGATCTCGCTTACGTAGCGGGCTACGCTGGTCAAGCTTTGCAGCTGCTCGTCGGAAATGCAGTTGTAGTCGAGCTTCAGCTGCAAGTTTGGGATAACCGAGCAAAGATTGGCGTTGCCGCACCGCTCGCCGAACCCGTTGAACGTACCCTGCACCTGACGGGCTCCGGCCTGTACGGCCGCCAAACTGTTGGCAACGCCGAGCTCGCAATCGTTATGGGCGTGAATGCCGACGGGGGTGTGCAGCTTGCTGCATACGTCCGCGACGATCTCGGATACTTCCCCGGGCAGCGAGCCGCCGTTCGTATCGCATAGGACGACCCAGTCGGCTCCGGCTTCCTCGGCCTTCAAAATCGTCGAAAGCGCGTACTCTCTATTGTTTTTGTAGCCGTCGAAGAAGTGCTCGGCGTCATAGATGACTTCCAGGCCCCGGCTTTTCAAATACTTTACGGAATCGTAAATCATGCTCAAATTTTCTTCAAGCGTCGTTTGGATTGCGGTATGGACATGGAAGTCCCATGATTTGCCGAAGATGGTCGCTACCGTAACGCCGGACTCGACGAGCCGGTTCAGGTTCGGATCCGTTTCCGCGTTGGAGTTTTTGCGCCGGGTGCTTCCGAAAGCGGTCACTTTGGCATGGGTCAAATTCAATTCCTTGGACCGGTGGAAAAATTCGATGTCCTTGCCGTTGCTGCCCGGCCATCCGCCTTCAATATAATGAACGCCCAACTGGTCGAGCTTCTGGGCGATTTTCAATTTGTCCTCGACGGATAGACTGATGCCTTCTCCTTGCGTACCGTCCCGCAAAGTCGTATCGAAAATGATTACCGGGGTTGCCATTCCTACGTCCTCCTTCACAGTCATAAAGCATAAAGCCGCTCTGCATTCTTTTCATTATAGCATTTTTCCCAACCGTTGTTGAAGTGTTTTCCTAAAAGTCGTATGCTTGGAATACAAATGAGGGACAGGGGTGCGGGCGGTGTCGGAGCAAGCGGGACGGGGCGATTTATACCCCAAAAACGGCAGGGTCATTCTGCATATTGATATGAATGCCTTCTACTGCTCCGTACACGAGGCCGTGGAGCCGGAGACCTACAAGGGCAAGGCGATTGCCGTAGGAGGCAACATCGAGCTGCGCAAAGGCATCATCGTCACCTCCTCCTACGCGGCGAGAGCCAAGGGCGTGAAGACGGGCATGCATATTCGCGAGGCGCTCAAGTTGTGTCCCGAGCTGATCGTGCTGCAGCCCGACTTCGACCTGTACCGGCAATTTTCCCGGCGGTTTATGCAGATCGCCTACAACTACTCTCCGCTCGTGGAAGCGATGTCGATCGACGAATGCTTCATCGATATAACCGGCTCCCGGCAGTTCGGCCACCCGCTGGAAATCGCCGAATTGATTCAGACCCGCATTCGCGAGGAGCTGCATTTGCCGTGCTCGATCGGGGTCGCGCCCAACAAGCTGTTGGCGAAGATGGCCTCGGACATGAAGAAGCCGAACGGCATATCGGTGCTGCGTAAGCGGGACGTGCAGGCGCTGCTCTGGGACAAGCCTTGTTCGTATATGTACGGAATCGGCTCACGGATGGCGGACCGTCTGCGTAAGCTGAATATAGCTACGATCGGCGAGCTGGCCGGCTCGGGCGAAGCGTTCTTAACCAAACATTTCGGCGTGTACGGCTCCTGGCTCAAGCGAGCCGCGAACGGCATCGACGATTCGCCGGTCAATCCGGAGCGGGAGCAGAGCAAGTCGATCGGCCATACGACGACGCTGCCCCGCAATTTGAGCGAGGCGGCGGATATTTCCCGCGTGTTCCTCAACTTGTCCGATCAGGTGGCGAGACGGATGCGGAGGCAGAAGCTCGTCTCCGGGACCATACAGATCACGATCCGCGACCCCGATATGAAGACGATCACGCGATCGTTCACCTTGCCCGTTCCGACGGATAATGCGGCCGACATTCACCGGATCGCCGTCAAGCTGTTCTCGGAACAGTGGGGCTACAGCAGGCCGGTGCGGCTGCTCGGCGTTACGCTGCAAAGCCTCCAGCCGAAGGACACGGCGGCCATTCAGCTCGATCTGTTCGAATACGAGCAGCAGCCGAAGAAGGAGCAGCTTAACGTCACGATGGACCGTATTCGCGACAAGTACGGGGAAAGCGCCATTCTGACCGCAGGTATGCTGGGGACGGACCCTTCGGCCTGGATTCGCGACCATAAGCGGCGGGGGACGTCTTTGCAGATGGACCATCTGCGGGAGAAGGGACTTGACGAGTGAACGGGGGCAGCACCCGGCCGCTTGCGTCAAAAAAAGCCAGTCCGATCCTCGTCGGAGGGATAGCGTTTACCCACTTGCGAAAGGCGAAAAACCCGCGCTGGCAGGCGGCAAAAGGTTTGAACTTTATAAGTTTTTGTATTATAGTGGACAATAGAGTTATTAATCGAGGAGGAATTATTCATGGCAAAGTACACATGGGTAGATAAAGATACATGCATCGCCTGCGGAGCTTGCGGCGCGACTGCCCCTGATATTTACGACTACGACGACGAAGGTCTTGCGGAAGTGATTTTCGACGGCGACGGCAATACCGGCGTAACGGAAATTCCGGAAGATTTGTACGACGATCTGCAAGACGCCTCCGACGGTTGTCCGACCGATTCGATCAAGATCGCCGATGCTCCGTTTAACTAATAAAAATGCCAAACCCAACCTTTTCTCTCGGGAAAAGGTTTTTTTGCGGTCCCGGAATTGTTAAATGTGCCATAAGTGCTTAAACTTTCATTGCCATAAACCGACACCCATCATACAATAGACTCAGGTAGAGGCAACCGTATTTCCTAGAGGAGGATCAAGATTGAGTAAAATGAACTGGAAAACGACGGTCATCGCCATGCTGGCCGTATTCCTGGTTGCCGTGTTCACGTATACGACCGGAACGGGCGGGACGTTTCATTACATCGAGAATCCGCTCCGCGATGCGCTCGGTTCCAAAAGCGTCATGCAACGCGAGCCGGACACGAAGATCAAGATCATCAAGATCGATTCCAAGTCCTTGGAGGCGATCGGCCAGTTTCCGTGGGATCGCACCGTCTATGCCAAGCTGATCGAGAAGCTGGAGCAGGGCAAGGCAAAAGCGATCGGGCTTGACGTCATGCTTCCCGAGCCGAGCAAGGACCCCGAGCAGGATCGGGCTTTGGCGCAAGTGATGGCCAAATACGACAACGTCGTTCTCCCCGTCAATTTCAACTTCCCCGCCAAGCAGAAGGCGAACGATAGTCTTGAGTACGATCGGATTGAGGTTCCGACCTCAGCCGTCAACGCGCCTCAGAAGCAGCTCGCCCACGTTAACGTTTTTCCTGATAATGACGACAAGGTAAGAAGGCTGATCGTAGGTTTGCCCGAGAAAAACGGATCGGTCGTGGAGGCGTTCAGCGTCAAGCTGGCCAATTTTGCGTTAGGCGACCGGGAGAAGGTTCGCTGGGCTGCCGAAGAGGGCAAGTGGTACCGCGGCTCGGAGATCATCCCGGTGAACGGGCGAAACCAGGTCATTACGCAATATTTCACATCCCCTCGGCAAGAGAAGGATTTGAAAACAGGCTACGATTCGTTTTCCTTCAGCGACGTGCTGAACGACAAGGTCGACGCCCGGATGTTCGAGAACGACATCGTGCTGATTGGACCGTTCACGACAGGACTGCAGGACGAATATATGACGCCGATGAGCAAATCGATCAAAATGTTCGGGGTCGAAATTCACGCCAACATGGTCCAATCGATACTGGAGAACAAGTTCTGGTCGGAGGTTGGCAAGCCGGCAGGCATCGCTATTTTGGCTCTGATCGTCTTGCTGGGCGGTTTTTTGTTCGAACGGTTCAAAGGTCGGACGTCCCTGTTCTGGTTTATCGGTCTGATGGTTCTCTATATCGTCGTTTTTATTGCGGCGAACGAAGCGCTTCATCTATATCTGCCGATTTTTTATCCGCTGCTGGCCCTTATTTTGTTATACATAAGCTCGATCATCAGTCATTACTTGGCGGAACGTCGCGAACGCAGCCGGGTGACCGGTATCTTCGGCAGGTTCGTGCCCAAAGCGGTCGTCGACCAGATGCTTGCCTCTGGCAAAGAAGTGAAGCTGGGCGGCGAACGGATGGACATTTCCTTAATATTCGTCGATATCCGCGGCTTTACGACGCTGTCGGAGAAGCTTGAGCCCGAGCAGGTCATCCAGTTTCTGAACGAATATTTGGACGTATGCACGAAAGCGATTTTCAAGTTCAACGGTACGCTGGACAAATTTATGGGCGACGGCGTCATGGCGATCTTCGGCGCGCCGGTACGCTACGACAATCATGCCGAGATGGCGGTACGCGCCGCGCTCGAGATGAAAAAGCAGACCGCGATGCTGGAGGAAAGGCTGATGGAAAAGCTCGGCTTCACCGTCCGCTTCGGCATCGGCATTAACTGCGGTCCAGCGATCGTAGGCAATATAGGGTCGGAGGAGCTGCGGCTCGATTACACGGCGATCGGGGATACGGTCAACCTGACGGCCCGTCTGGAGTCGAATGCAAAGCCCGGGCAAATTTTAATCAGCGACAACGTGTACGAACGGGTAAGCCATCTGTTCGACATCGAAGGGATGGGCGACATAAAAGTAAAAGGGAAGGAATTGCCGGTTACGATTTACCAGGTGCACGCCGAGAAATCGGTCTGACAAAGGATAAATAAATTAGTCCAAAGGTACAAGGGAGAAATGGGAGAATGAAGAAGAGATCCTTATTGCCGGCGGTGTTATGTTTGACGCTGCTTTTCGGCCTGCTGTCCAATCTGTTGGCCGGAGAGGCGTCCGCCAAGGAAAGCCGGGCGGCGATCGTGGCGAGCGTCGAAGGAACCGTCATGATTATGAAGTCGGGAGGCTCGGCCGAATATCGCGCGTTTGAAGACATGAGCTTGAACCAAGGCGACCATATTCGCACCGAAGACGGTTCCAGCATCGTTTTGAAGGTTGTCGATCAGGACGATGAAGTGACGATCGGACCGAACACCGAGCTGTACATCTCGTCGCTGTTCGAGTCCGGGGAAGGCGGCAAAAAATCGAAGCTGAAAGTGTGGGCCGGCTCGCTCTGGTTCAAGGTGAAAAAGCTGGTCAACGCCGACGACGAATTTGCCGTGGAGACCCCAACGGCCGTAATGAGTGTCCGGGGCTCCAATGGCTACATCGAAACGAAATACGGCCAATTGTTTGCGCTGATGGCTTCCGGCATATTGGAAACGAACGCCACCAACGGCAGCGGCTCTGGGTCGGCAAACGTATATCCCGGGCAGCAGATTAACGTACTGCCGGGTCAGCCGCAAGGAAATTCGTCGGATAACATCACGCCGATGGATATCGGAACATTCGTGAGCGGCGCATCGCCAGAGATTATTAAAGCGTTGCTCGAAACGATTCAGCAAATTCGCGAAGAAAACGAACAATTTATCCGGGACGTGGCCGATGGCAAGAAGGAGATCGACCCGCAAACCGGCTTGAAGCTCGATTCGCCGGACGTGCAGCAGCAATTCGGCGACAATTTGACGAACTTGCTGGCCAATGTGGCCAAGGAAGCCATACAGTCCAATAAGCTTTCGCAGGCTGAGGTCCAGTCGCTGATCGAGAAGGCGAACGCCACTATAACCGGCGAGCGGATCGATCTGAATAACGTGAAGCCGTTCGACACTTCGATAGGCTTGGACCCAAGCGTAAAGCAAGCCAAACAGGAGCAGATGAAGAAGCTGCTGGAGCAGCGCGAGCAGCAGCGGAAGCAAGAGATTCAGAGCCAGCAGGATAAGGCCAAGCAGTTGAGCGAGCTGTTGGACAGGCTGTCGGCCGAACGGAAGAAGCAGGAGGAAGCCAACAAGGCCGCCAAGGAACAGGAGCAGAAAAAAGCAAGCGAGACTTATCTGAATTCGTTGAGCGCTTCCGAGCGCGAACGGTATTTGCAGGATCAGCAGCGTCTGCAGCAGCCCAATAGCCCAGGTACGTCCGGCGGCGGTTCTTCCCCGACGAGCGGCGGCAATTCCGGCGGCGCGCCGGGCGGAGGCGGAGGCAGCGATGATGACGGCAACAGTGGCGGCGGCGTTACGCCTCCGGATACGACGCCTCCGGAACTGACTGTCGTCTATCCGTCGACCGACCTGTATACGGTGAATACGATTACCCAGGAAATAACCGTTTATGCGGAACAAGGCGCAGCGGTGAAGCTGTTCCAGGGAGAAGCGGCAACACCTCTTGCAACGAAAAATGGGCTAGGCGCGACTACGCTGGTTACGTTCGTAGTGAGCCTGACGGAAGGCTTGAATACGTTCAAGCTCACCGCAACGGACGCAGCGGGCAATGTAACCGCGAAATCTGTCAAGTTCGTATTGAATACGTCGGCGCCTTCGCTCGTTATCAAGCAGCCGGCGAACGAGACGAACTATGTCCGTTCGAAGGAACAGAAGATCGAAGCTGAGATTGCGCAAGGAATCACAGTCAGTCTGTATAAAGGAGATTCGGCGGAGCCTCTTGCCAGCAAGCAGGGAACCGGGACGGAAAACATCGTTTTTGCGCTTTACGACTACTTGTCGGAAGGCACGAACGCTTTCAAAGTCACGGCACGGGATGCGCTTGGCAATACGGCCTCGCAATCCGTTACGTTCATACTTGATACCGTGCCGCCGTCGCTGCAAATTAACAGCCCGGTGAACGACACGACTTACGTTTCCTCCAGCCAGCAGACGATCGAGCTGCAAGCGGAGGAAGGCGCTACTGTCAAACTATACGCCGGCACGATGAACGGTACGCCGCTGCAAACGGCTGTCGGTAAAGGGGCAACCCCGATAACGCTGACGGTGAATCAACTGGCGGAAGGAATGAATACCTTCATCGTAAGCGCGACCGATGCCGCGGGCAATACGTCTGCGAAGACGCTCTGGCTCGTGCTCGTGACGAGCGGTCCGTTGCTGACGATCGTTCATCCGTTCGACGCCGACGAGCCGAACAAGACCTTCTACGTCAATTCGCCGCAACAGTCCATCCGGGCGCAGACGAGTGCGGGCGTGCAGGTCCGGTTGTACAAAGGCTCCGACTTCAGCCCGATCGATACGTTGACCGGGACGGCCAATGGGCCAGTTGAATTTACCAGTCTCGGTCTGGTCGAAGGCTTGAATCCGTTCCGGGTGACGGCTACCGACGTTATCGGCAACGTATCGGAGAGAACGGTCGTATACGTATTGGACACGGCCGCTCCGGAGCTTCGCGTCATGGAGCCGATCGGAAGTCCGTATCCGGTATCTACGCCTGCACAGACGATAAAAGTTCAAGCCGAAGAAGGGGCTGTCGTCCGGCTGTATAAAGACTCTTTGTCGGCGCTGCTTCAGAAGCAAACGAGTCCAAGCGCGACGGCGACGCTCGAGTTTCCGGTGAACGATCTGGCGGAAGGAACGAACACGTATTTGGTTACCGCCACCGATAAAGCCGGGAATGTGACGACCGTTACGGTTATTTACAAGCTGGCTTCGGTCAGCCCGTCACAGAAGAAGGCCGCATTGTCGCTTATCCAGGACGGACAGCCGGTGAATACGACCGAAACGTTGCAGCTCCAAGGCAACGAGATGTTCAAGCTGGGGCTTGTCCTGACCGACTTTGCCAATGAGGCCGATCGTTTCTACGCGGCGGAGGCTCATCTCGAGCTTGGCAACGGCATTCGCTGGTATGAAGGCTATGAAGACAATGTCGGCGTTCAGCCGGGCACGTTTATTTTTGACCGGAGCGTCAGCGAAAGCGTGCTGGGCTCGCAGCTTATCCAAAGCGAGGCTGGGATCGGGAGCGAGCTGACCTATGTCATCACTCAATATGCTACATCCGATCCGGTTTCGGACCCGGGCAATATTGCCCCGTTCCCGGGAAGCAAAACGTTGGTCCTCATTCCGCTCATGGCCCAGAAAAATTTTGAGGTGTTTGTGACGGAAGGAACGATTCGGCTCAAGAGTATCACGCTCGTCAATAAAGCCGGTAACCGCATCGAAGTGTTTCCGAACTTGGAACCGATCCGGTACGAGATCAGATCGGGGGGCGTATGAATATTACGCTGAAACTACAAAACAAGCTGGCTGTCGTTTTGTTAGGGCTGCTTGCTCTGGGGCTCGTCTTCATGGGCATTCTGCTGCAGGGCGGCAGAGCTTACGCCGTACCGTCGTCGCCGCACCCTTCCTGCCCGGAAATCGAAACGAATGTGTTCATCGCGGTATACAACAGCAATTCCCAGACGACAAGCTGCTATTTATCCGGTAGCATAGAAGTACAAGGCAATACGGCCGATACGGTGACCGTAACGGTATATGTCAAGGGAATGGATGACGAAGAAGTGGTGTATAAGCTTCCGGACGGCACGGTCGGCTTTGCCAATAGGCAGCAGGGGGGACCGTCGGGGTACGCAACATACTTGATCGATCCTTTCACCATTCAGGCAGAAGGTAGGAAGCTGCACGTCGGCTACCGGTACATGTCGGAAGGGTCCGCCGTATACGTCAAGCCGTCGTCGGATTTTCAATACCAGTCCGACTGGTCTTCCGTCGTCGAGCTGGATGCTCCTACCGGCGGGGCTCACGATATTTTGATCGATTCTTACCGAAACCGCGGCCAACGGGTAAGACTGCTTTACTATGGATCCGAGCTGTCCTCGACGGTGCTCGATGACGAGGGACGCGGATTGATTACAGGCATCGGGCTTCCGGCCGGCGGCTACGTGTTCGCGGAAATATCCACGAACGAAAGCAATACGAAATCGAATGCCGTCATGATCGGCTATTTGCCGGAGAACGCGACCGTCTTCAAGGCCGATCTGTATGCCGAAACGGCGCCAGACGAAACATTTACAACGGTCGTGCAGCGGTACGATCCGAGCCAAACGATCCTCTACAATAACGGGAGCACGTTGTTTGTTCTTCAACAAAGAACCAACGATGAAAGCATGGTCCCGGAGCTGGTCGTGGACGTGACCCGCACCAGTACGGGCAAGACGAACAGACTGACGCTTTTTCCATCCTATGATAGCGAGTTTGAGATTGATGTAGACCGGCTCCGTACCGTTCGGCTCGAATATGCCCCGAGCTCCATCGGCATGAGTGCTTCATTGATTGGAGCTAAGGTTTATGAAATCGAGGATGAATGCGGCTGGTGCAGCAATTATACGTATACCGACAATAACGGAATCGCGTCCTTTTATCAGTACAACAGCTATGAAGCATCGTTAAAGTACCGTACGGTTGTCAGCGGCCCGCGGGAAGGCGGCCCGCCCCCTTTCATTCAGACCGGCCGGGCTTATTACCCGGAGGGTTCGAACATGCTTCATCTGAGCGTCTCACAACTCAAGCAGCAGAACGACGGACTTCCGTTCCACCTGCAGGATCTGGTCTGGTTCGCGAAGAATATGTCAGCTTACCGGTACGATACGAATCAGGACGGCATTGTGGATTCCCGCGATCTGCGCGAGCTGATGAATTTGCTGCTGCCCGTCCCTCCGCAGATACCCTAAGCACACACGCACTTTATTCTGAACTCAAGGAGAAGCCGATGAAAAAAACATTCAGATTGATAGCCGCTCCACTGCTTGCCGCGTCCTTGCTTATGGGGGGCACAAGCGCTTGGGGCGCTGGAATCGAGAAGGCCGCCACCGGCAGCGAAGGACAGACGCTCGCGCAAGTAACGACCATTGCCGGCAAGGGCGATCTCGGCGAAGCGAACGGAGTGGCTGCGGAAGCTACATTCCGCGCCCCCTGGAGCCTGCTGCCGCTGGCCGACGGCTCGGTGCTCGTCGCGGACGCTCGCAGCCACCTGATCCGCAAGCTGTCCGGAGGCGCCGTATCTACCTTCGCCGGCATTACGATTACGAAGGACGCCTATATGTATCCGATCGGCGGCTTGTTGGACGGCAAGGCGTCCACAGCGGTATTCCAGCAGCCGAAAGGGCTTGCGGCGGATGCGAAGGGTAATATTTATGTAGCCGATGCCGAGAATCATGCCATTCGCAAAATCGATGCGGGCGGCAATGTGACGACGATTGCCGGCAATGGCGTGCTGGGCAGCAAGGACGGTAAAGGCAAGGACGCCGCCTTCCATTCTCCGCAGGATGTCGTCGTTGCCCCCGACGGTACCGTCTATGTAGCGGACACGCTGAATCATGCGATTCGGCAGATTTCCCCCGACGGCGCGGTTACGACGCTCAACGCTTTGTCGCAGCGAGTGGTCGAGGTCGTGCCCGGACAAGCCGTCCCGGCTGGCGATTATGCCGACGGAGCACTGGCCGCCGCCAAGTTCAACGAGCCGACCGGTCTTGCACTGGATGCGAAAGGGAACTTGTATGTCAGCGATTCCGGCAATCAGCTGATTCGTTATATCGACCTGACGGCCAAAACGGTCTCTACAGTAGCCGGAAGCGCCCAGGTGCAATACGCCAAATCCAATCTGTACGTCACCGGGGATTTCCAAGACGGGGCCGCCGCGCAGGCGAAATTCAATTTTCCGCGCGGACTTGCCGTGTCGGCCGAGGGCGGATTGTTCATTGCCGACAGCCTCAATCACTCCGTCCGTTACTTGAAGGACGGGGTCGTGCGGACGATCGCGGGCGAGAAGAGCACGGAAGAGGGCAGCGTGGACGGAACCGAGCGCAGCGCGGAGCTGCATCATCCTTCGGATGTGGCCGTTTTGGGCGACGGAAGCTTGCTCGTGGCGGATGCATACAATAACAAGCTGCGCCAAATCGCCTTCTACGAGCTGCCTGCCGGTATTGCCGCCGACGGCGCCATTCATGTCGTGTACGGCAATCGGAAGCTCGCATTCGATAACGCTCCGGAGATCGCCGACGGCCGCACGATGGTTCCGGTTCGCA
Organism: Paenibacillus hodogayensis; assembly: GCF_039536325.1. Classification (NCBI taxonomy): domain Bacteria; kingdom Bacillati; phylum Bacillota; class Bacilli; order Caryophanales; family Paenibacillaceae; genus Paenibacillus; species Paenibacillus hodogayensis. Next base: position 799,491 of record NZ_BAAAYO010000001.1, on the reverse strand, counting down.
GCGTCACCGAAGCGCTTGGCTTCGAAGTCAAATTCAGCGAGGATGCGAATACGGGCGAACGCACGGTAGATTTGGGCAGGAACGTAACGACGATCCGGCTGACCATCGGGAAATCGGAGCTGCAAAAGACCGTTAACGGCAAAGCCGAGGCTGTCCGGCCGATCGATGTCGCCCCTTACATCAAAGCCGATCTCACCTATGTGCCGGTCCGCTTCTTCGCCGAAGAGCTCGGGCTTGACGTTCAATGGAACGAAGCGACGCGCACCGTTATTTTGCGGGACCGAATCGCCGTCCAATAGGCGAATCGGTCGTAACAAAGCTTTTTGGCAGCATGGTCAAACAACAAAGGCGCCGTTCGGAGTTATCCGTAACGGCGCTTTTTGTCGCTTTTCCGCCCAAAGGCTCATTTTCCAGGCAACCCTTCAAAACGGCATACGTCCGGCCGATAAACATATAGAAATACGAGGGGACGCGCCCGCAACGGAAGCGTACGGCAGGCGGGTCGGGAGGGATACGAGTGGAGAAGCCCCCGGAGGATCGGCAATATTTAAAAGACTACATCAAGGAACATCCTACCAATAAAATGGCCTGGTATTTGCTTGGCCGCCAGTATGCGGCCAAAGGAGAGATCGGCAAGGCCAATTATTGCTTTGCCCAGGCGGGCGAAGTGTACAAAGCGTTCGAGGACGGCACTGTATTCGGCGAGTCCGACGAAAGCGGGGGCGGAGAAGCGGAGGTTACGGAGGCGGACGTATCCGCGCAGAAAGCGGCCTCGCGAGAGTGCTCTTCCCTCAAGGCGGCGGTGCTCGTATTGCTGCTGCTGATCGGCAGCCAGCTTCCGCTCCAATCGGAGCGGTACGTTCCCGGGCTATCGGCTACCGATGCGCATACGGCCAAAGCGGTCGAAGCGGCGGTGACGGCCGATACGGGGCCGGGGCAGGGCGGACCGGGCGGCTTTGACGTCGTCTTCGCCGGGGCAGGTCGGGAAGGGTCGGGAAGCGCCCGCCGCACCAATGAGATCGGGCAGCTGCTCGGTTTGCTTCAGGACCCGTCCAAACCCCGTCCGCAAACGCTGCTGCTGGCCGATCCGAAATGGAGCGACGGACGTAACTGGCTGTTATGGCCTGTACCGGCGGTGCCGGTCGTAACCGCGGAACGCTCGGAAAACGCAGCCGGCGCCCGCCTGACGTACTATGAGGCGAAAACGTGCCAATGCGAGCCTGCCGATTCGTCCGTACCGAAGGAGCAGTATGCGCGCTGGCAAAGCGTCCAGGTACAGCAGCTGATCGTCCGTTCCGCGGTGGCGGCTTATGAGAAGGAGAACGGAAAAGCGCCGGATGGTATCGAACAATTGGCTCGCAACTATCCGGATAATTGGATTTCGGGCTACACGCCGGCCATGAAGACGTATTTCAGTCAGTGGGTAGGAGGACGGAATGCCGGAGAGAGGGCGGAGGGGGGAAGCGTCCCGGGCCGCGACGGCTCGTCCGGCGGGCAATCCGCGAACGGGGACGCGGCCGGACGGGCGCTCCTTATGCCCGGCGAGGCGTTGAGTGAGCCTCTGAGCATTATGGTGGACAGGAAGACGCATACGCTTGCTCTCGTTAGCGGCAGCACGCTGCTGCGAAGTTACCCGGTGGGGCTGGGCGGGGAGAAGACGCCGAAGGGCGAATTCGTCATTACCGAGAAAGTGCGCAATCCGAACGGGCGGGACAACGGCACATTCGGCAGCAGGGGAATGACGCTGTCCGATACGCTTTACGCCATTCACGGCACCAATCAGCCCTCAAGCATCGGGGGTGACAAATCGCTGGGCTGTATCCGCATGCTGAAGCAGGATGTCGAAGAGCTGTTCGATCTGGTGCCCAAAGGGACAAAGGTCGTGATCGGAGACGGTTTGCCGATACCGGGCGATACGTATCGTTCCGAGATCCCGCTCCGGGTTCCGTCGGAGGCGGACGAAACGAATCCGCACAAAACGTACAAATGGCTGGATTAAAGCGGGAAAGCGTTCAAGCTAGGGCAATCAGGGGTTCCAGATCAGAAGCACAATCATAAGCAGTACGATTGCGCCGATGATCGAGCCGACCCAGATGATTGCCTTTTTGTTTACCGTTTCCTTCTGTTTGCGCTGAACGTAGCTCGGTTTCCGGTTAGCCATCGATATCAACCTTTCTTTCGAAAGTGCCTTTTCAGAATATTATAACAAATCCGATAATCGGCCGTAAACTCCGCTCTTTCTTTTTCCTTCAGAAACGGATAAACTGATCGATAGAGTCTACGACAGATCGGAGTGTTACTTCCATGATTTACCGCAATATCGCAAAACCTGTATTATTTCAGATGGATGCCGAGCAGGCGCATCACCTGACCGTGGACGGGCTTGGAGCCGCATCCCGGGTGCCGGGCGCCACTGCGCTGCTCCATTCCATATGGGGCGTGCCGAGCCGTCCCGAGACGACAGTGTCGCTGTGCGGGCTGACGTTTCCGAATCCGGTCGGACTGGCCGCCGGCCTCGACAAGAACGCCAAGGCGGTACGCGGATTTTCCGCGATGGGTTTCGGCTTTATGGAAGTCGGCACGGTAACGCCGCGGCCGCAGAAGGGCAACGACAAACCGAGGCTGTTCCGCCTTCCTTCCGACGAGGCTCTGATCAATCGAATGGGCTTTAACAACGTCGGAACCGAGGCGATGGCTCATCATTTGGAGCAGGCCGGCTCTCAACGCATCCCGATCGCGGTCAATATCGGTAAAAATAAAGATACGCCGAACGAGGAAGCCGAGGAGGATTATCGCAAATGCATCCGCGTGCTCTATCCGTACGGCGACTTCTTCGTCGTCAACATCAGCTCGCCGAACACCCCCGGCTTGCGCAACTTGCAGCACGGGGCCGAGCTGAAAAGTCTCGTGGCCGCCGTCAAGGACGAGATGGAGCAGCAGAGCGCGGCGCGCCGCCTTCCGATGAAGCCGGTGTTCGTGAAGATCGCTCCGGACGTAACGGGGAACGAGCTGGAATATATGATCGAGACGCTGGTGGCAAGCGGGGTATCCGGCGTCATTGCGACCAATACGACGATTGGCCGGGAAGGGCTGAGCCATCCGAACGCCAAGGAAACAGGGGGCTTGAGCGGCAAGCCGCTGACGTCGCGTTCGACGGAGACGATCCGCACCGTGTACCGGCTCACCGGCGGGAAGCTGCCGATCGTCGGCTCCGGGGGTATTTTCACCGCGGAGGACGCATATGAAAAAATACGCGCCGGCGCAAGCCTTGTGGAAGTGTATACGGCTCTGATCTACAAAGGGCCGGACTTGCTGCGCGAATTGAACAAAGGGTTGCTCGGCTTGCTTGCGCGCGACGGATTCCGGCACGTATCCGAAGCGGTGGGTGTCGACGCCAAAGCATGACGACAGGTTCGGGAGGCGGGCGTATGGATAGCAGAGATTGGAAAAAGTTTTTGATTCCATACGAGCAGGCGGTCGAGGAGCTGAAGGTGAAATTCAAGACGCTTCGGGCAGAGATGAAAGCCCGCGAAGAATATTCCCAGATCGAATTCGTGACGGGACGGGTGAAGCGCATTTCGAGCATTATCGAAAAGGCGAAGCGGCTTCAAGTTCCGATGGACCGGCTTGAGCAAGGGATCGAAGATATTGCAGGCATCCGCATCATGTGCCAATTCATTCAGGACATTCAGAGCTTGTCGGACCTGATCCGGCAGCGCAAGGACATGTCGGTCGTCTACGAGAAGGATTACATTACGAATTACAAGGAAAGCGGCTACCGCAGCTACCATATTATTATCGAGTTTCCGGTCCAGACGTCGCTGGGACTGAAGACGGTGCTGGCGGAAATCCAAATTCGCACGATGGCGATGAATTTCTGGGCCACGATCGAGCATTCGCTCAGCTACAAGCATCGGGAAAGGCTGCCCGAGGACGTCAAGCAGCGTCTGCAAAGAGCCGCCGAGGCGGCCCACGCGCTCGATCAGGAAATGTCCAGCATTCGCGACGAGATTATGGACGCCCAGAAGCTGTTCGAGGACAATTCCAATCTCGTCTCGAAGCTGCTCAATCATATTCAGGATTTGTATTATTACCACCGCGTGCGCGAAGCGGCAGGCTTCCAGTTGAAATTCAACGAAGTATGGGAGGCCGAAGACATTATGGGCATGCGTGCCTTGTCGGTGCAGGTCGAGGAAGCGGTCATCCGGGCGAAGAAATCGGACCCTACCTGATTTGAGGACCCGGGGCCGCTGACGGCACCGGCAGGATGGAGTCGCGACGGCCGCGGTGCATTGCGGCAGTGGAGGAACGGTTATGTTCGGTTACGATATGCTGTACGTCGAGTTTTTGTATTATTTCAACGTGGAGCGAGACTACTTCGAATGCCATGAGGTGATGGAGGAGCTGTGGATGGAGGAAGGCCGCAATCCGCTTCATCAAGGGCTGCTCCAGGTCGCGGTCGCCTTGTACCATCATCGCAACGGCAACGTGGGCGGGGCGATCAAGCTTTTCGATCAGGCGATCGAAAAGCTGCAGTTTTATCCGCCGCAGACGATAGGCATCGACCTCGGCAAGCTGCTGGCCGACTCGCAGACGTATATGGATAAGCTGCTGCGAATCGAGGAGCAGCCGTTCGAGTTTTACGATCTCGATATCGTCATCATGCATTCGGAGCTTTCGGCCATGGTCGAGGAACTCAAGCATTTTCCGCCGATTCGGCGGGAAGAGGGGGAGCTTTCCTGAATTGTCGTCTTCGGGAGGCCGGCAGCGGCTTTTCCCTGTCCCTATAGGCACGAACGCCAAAAAGCGGCGCCAACCGAACCCGGTCAGCGCCGCTTTGCGGTGCTTTTCATGCCTTCAAGGTGTTACTTGCTCTTCGCCTCTTCGAAAAATTTCTTGAAGTCGTCGGGCGAATAGCCGTTCTGCCCGTCGTGGCTGAGGCCGCCCTCCATTCGAAGGACTTCCTTGCCGCCCTTATAATAAATGATCGTAGGCGTCGCTTTAATATTGAATTCGTTCCAGCCAGCCTCGTATTCCCACAGATTGAATTGCTTCAAGTCGATTCCCGCCGTTTTGGCAATCGGGTTCAGGACCGGGGTCGTGGCGATGCAGTGAGGGCATGTCGTCTGGAAATAGTAGACGAACATATCCTTTTTGTCCTTCAGATCGTTTTTCAGATCCGCGGTTTTAATAATGTTTTGGTAATTCGCGTCGTTCAGCTGGGCCAGCGTTTCCGGGCGAAGTTTCGACGCTTCGACTCCGTAAAGCTGCTTCGCTTTATCGTTCGCCGTCGGATCGATTTTGCTGACGCGGGTTTCTTCCTTGGCCTTTTCGCTTTGATGATTTACAATGAAAAGAAGGACGAATAGCCCCACGATAATGCCTAAATAAAGCAGCAGCTTCTTCATGTTTTCACCTCGGTACGTATAAGAATGCAAAGCCAATAGTATGTATTCGACTTGCCGCCACGGTTTCCTCCAAGGACCGGGGGCAAAACGTGATCATTTTTTGAACGAGACCAGACAGAGCGGAGTACGACGTATAATGGCCAAATTGCCTGCCCCTTTTGTGCAACACATGGAATCGCTGCTTCAGGACGAATTTTCGCCGTTTCTCCGATCGTACGAGCATCCCCGCCAGCAGGCTATCCGCGTAAACGGTTTGAAACTATCCGCATCACGGTTCCGCGAGCTCTCGCCCTTCCCGCTATCCCCCGTCGCTTGGGCGCCGCAAGGCTTCTACATTCCCGAGGCCGAGCGTCCCGGCAAGCATCCGCTGTACCATGCCGGCCTTTATTATGTGCAGGAGCCGAGCGCCATGGCGCCGGTGGAGCTGCTCGACGTGCGTCCCGGCGACAAGGTGCTCGACCTGTGCGCCGCCCCCGGGGGCAAATCGACGCAGATCGCTTCCGCGCTGCAAGGACAGGGGCTTCTCGTTGCCAACGACAACCAGCCGGACCGGGTCAAGGCGCTCGTCAAAAATATCGAGCTGTACGGGGTGACCAACGCCATTGTCCTGAACGAGACGCCGGAACGGCTCGCGCCAGCCTTGCCGCAGTTTTTCGATAAAATTCTCGTGGACGCTCCTTGCTCCGGGGAAGGGATGTTCCGCAAGGACGAGAGCATGGTCAAAAGCTGGGACGAGCAAGCGCCGCTGCGCTATGCCGCGATGCAGCGCGACATCTTGGCCCGTGCTGCCGATATGCTGAAGCCCGGCGGCCGAATCGTATACTCCACCTGCACGTTTTCCCCGGAGGAGAACGAGCGGACAATCGCCGCTTTTTTGCAGGATAGACCGGATTTCCGCGTCGTTTCGGTTCCGCTGCGGCACGGCTTCGCGTCGGGCCGGCCGGATTGGATCGGCTGTGCCGATCCCGACAGCGTCTGCGCCGCTGTGGCCGGTACGGTGCGGCTGTGGCCGCATCGGCTGCAAGGCGAAGGTCATTATGTTGCCGTGCTGGAACGGGCGGGCAGCGCTCAAGAGCCGGAGAACGGCATGCCGGACGAAGCTGACGAGAGTGCCAAGCGGCCGGACTCGTCCGCATGGACGGGCGTCGGGCCGGGCGGACAGTCCGGTGCGATGCGTTCCCGCAAGGGCTCGGACAAATCCGGCCGTCCGGAGCGGCTTGCCGCAAGCGGCAAACGGGACGGCAAGCGCCCGGACGAGGGCGGAAGAGGGCAACAGGCAGCGGACGGCGAGACGCTGTTCCGGACGTTCGTGCGGGATCACCTGAACGTCGCTCTGAGCGGAGTCGTCCGGCAGCAGCGGGATTACGTCTACTTGACCGCCGAAGGGGCGCCGGCTTTGGACGGACTGAAGGCAGCCCGCCCGGGCTGGTTCGTCGGCACGGTACACAAGGACCGGTTCGAGCCCTCGCACGCCTTGGCGATGGGATTGAAACGCCATGCGGACGCCGTCCGCTCGATCTCGTTCGGACGGGACGACGCGGAGGCCGTCCGGTATGTAAAGGGCGAGACGCTTCAGCTTGCCGAGGAGAAGTTGAACCGGAGCCGGGAAGAGGCAGCTGCCAAAGGCTACTGCCTCGTCTGTCTGGAGGGCTATCCGCTCGGCTGGGGCAAGTGGCAGGACGGTATGCTCAAAAACGAATATCCGCCGGGATGGAGATGGTCTTAACATGGGCAAAAAACAGCGAGTCGATAAAATATTGTCCAATATGGGCTTCGGTTCCCGCAGCGAAATCCGCCGACTGGTCAAGCAGGGCGCGGTTAAAGTAGGCGGAGCGACGATCAAGGATTTTGGTTTGCAGGTCGACCCGGAGCTGGACGTCATCGAAGTCGGCGAAGAGCGGGTCGTGTTTCGCGAATTTGTTTATGTGATGCTGAATAAGCCGCAAGGCGTCATCTCCGCGACAGAGGACTCCCGCGATCGTACGGTGGTGGACCTGCTTTCTGACGAGTACCGCCATTTTGACGCTTTTCCGGTCGGCCGGCTCGACAAGGATACGGAGGGTTTGCTGCTGCTGACGAACGACGGAAAGCTCGCGCATAACTTGCTATCGCCGCGCAAGCATGTCCCGAAGACGTACTACGCCGAAGTAGAGGGCCGTGTCGGGGAAGAGGACAAGGACGCGTTCCGCCGGGGCGTTACGCTGGACGACGGTTACGTGACGATGCCGGCGGAGCTGCTCGTGCTGAGGGAAGGCAGCCCGGAGGCCGGCGTCGTGTCGAAAATCGAGCTGACGATCATGGAAGGCAAATTCCATCAAGTGAAGCGGATGTTTCAGGCGGTGGGCAAAAAGGTCGTCTATTTGAAGCGCATCGCGATGGGCTCGCTCCTGCTGGACGAGCATTTGGCCGCAGGTCAATACCGCGAGCTGACGGTAGAGGAGCTGGAGCAGCTTCGCGGGCATACGGACCAATAGAGCAAATCCGGCTATAGCTATAAAAAAAAGACTCACACTTGGCTTTTTGCAGAAGGAAACGGAGGAGAAACGAAATGACTTACCGGCTGATCGCGCTGGATGTAGACGGCACGCTGTTGAATGACCGATACGAGCTGACCGCTGATACGGTCGAAACCGTCAGGGCGGTGCATGAGGCAGGCGCGACGATCGTGCTGTGTACCGGGCGCTCTCCCGTCAATTCGCTGCCGCTGATGGAGCAGCTTGGCCTGGAAGGAACGCTGATTACGCATAACGGGGCCGCCACGATCCGCTCCACGGACCGGCAGGTCGTGCACGAATATCCGTTCGAAACGGAGCAGCTCCGACCGCTTGTGGCTTATTGCCGTGAACGTCGGGTGCATCTGGATATGTGTACGCCGTTTGAATTGTATGTGGAAACCGAGCTGGGCGAACGGGAGGCGGCGATGTACGGCAAATTTATGCTCACTCCGCAGCGTATCGGCAATATTCTCGAGCTCGGCCGGGCGCCGGTCAAATTCACGGTGTTCGGCGACAAGGACGTTATGGACCGCGTGGAGGCGGATTGGCTGGGCATGTCGCTGCCGCTGTCCGTGCTGCGCAGCGGCGATTTGTTTATCGATGTGATGCATCCGCAGGCGACGAAAGGGAGCGCGCTGCGCAGTCTGGCAGAATCGCTCGGGATCGAGCGCAGCGAGGTGATGGCGATCGGCAACTATTTCAACGATGTGGAGATGATCCGGTTCGCCGGTCTCGGCATTGCGATGGACAATTCGCCGGAAGGGGTCAAAGCCGAGGCGGACGCGGTTACGGCTTCCAACAACGAGGAAGGCGTCCGTCAGGCGCTTGTCCGCTATTGTTTGAACGGACTTGCTCGGTAACAAGCCGCAATTGAAAGACTTCAACAAAAAAGGGGATCGGCGCTCCATGCGCCGATCCCCTTTCGTTCAGCCGCAACGTCTCGTATTAGTACAGGAACGAGCGGGATACGATAACGAGCAGGATGAACAGTACCAAGATAACAGCCGTAGAAGTAAAGCCCCCAACAACACCAGACATGCGAACTCCTCCTTATTCGTACAATATGGTCTTTTTCAAAAAGGGATCCGTCTCGTTCCCGCCATTAATACAGGAATCCGCGGGATATGATGACCAACAGGATGAACAGCACGAGAATGACGCCAGTCGACGTGAAGCCTCCAATACCGGACATTGCGATTCCTCCCCATTTGAAGGTATTTCCCGAATGCGGCAGTTCTAGTGCCGTCGTTGTTTCTCTAACGAGAAAGTTGGTTTTTCTGCATTCGGCATACTCCATCATATTGTGATGATCGCAAATCCGTTTGGACATTTGCCCGGACGCATAGAAAATGGGCTCTGGCCGGATAATAGTGGAGAATGCGCTGGGAAGTCCAGAAAGGAGAGGATGTCCATGTCAGGGTTAACGGTTAGGCCCGATCTGAAGACGGCCGGCGGAGAAGTGACGGAGCTGCTATTCGACGGGCGTTTCGTTGGTGTCATGACGCTCGTGTACCGGGAGGGCGGACGACTCTCCGGGTCCATTCAATTGGAAAGCAAGTCGCTGGAAGCGCGCTCGAAGAACGAGGTCGTTCGAGCGGCCCGCGCTTACGTGGAGCATCTGACGGATGCGCTTGGGGCGGACGACTGCGAAGTTATCGTGACCTGCAGCAGCTATGAGCGCATCCTGGCAGCCGGATATCATCGAGGGGATACCGATTCGTTCGCCGATGAAACGGAGCTTTACGACCTGCAAGCCGACGGCGACGGCGACGACGACGGACATCTGGAAGATATAGACCCGGAGCAGAGCGATACGATCGAGATGTACGCGGACCCGGACGAGGAGCCGGACATCGATCTTGTCGTGGTCGGAGAGAGCCGCAACCGGATCGAATATCATTTGTACGACGGCGAGCAAAATTGGTTGGGAGAAGCGTATGTGCGGATTAGCGGGGCCAGCGTTTATGCCGAAATCGACTGGCGCTACGAGCCGGACGAGGAGGAAAGCGAATATGCGGCAGAGCTGCTCGTCGCCGATTTTGACCCGGATGAGGTGGACCTGTTCCGCATCGAGATGAAGCTTGACGGGGAACTGCTGGAGACGATCCAACTGGCGCATGAGGATTTGCTGGACGAGGACGAGGATGAGGAAGCTGACGAAGCTGACGTAGTGCCGCTATTCAGCCGCGAGCGCGATTATTCGGTGGTGCTGGTTCGCAACGACGGGGATACGCTGACGTACGACCTGTACGAACAGTCGCATGGCGGGCTGCCGATTGCGCAGGCGACCGTCGTTGTGAGCCAGCGCGAGCTGACCGGATTCATCGACTTCCGCGACCCGGAAAGCTCAGCCGATCGCGAATATATCGGCTCGCTGCTGATGCGGGAGCTGGACAAGGACGAGGATTGCGAGTCGCTGAATTTGACGATGCTCGTGAACAACGAGCTGATCGATGAAATCTGGTATGAAACCGAGTATTTCCATTAATATGAAATATCGTTAATACGAAATAACGTTTGGACGAAAATAAGACGGACGCTCCTGCCGCGATTCAGCGGGGAGTCCCGTCTTTTTGCGCAATCCTGCCATCAAGTACAAAGTCAGAGCTAACTAAGGTCTGACTTTGTACTATCCAACCGTACGGCTTATTACCACGGAGACGGAGGGGCCGGACGTGCGGAGTCCTTTCGGGTAATGGTTTTTGATCTGTCCTTCGCTGGCTTTGCCCCAGCCCAAGGGGAAGCCTTCGACGGCCACAAGCGTCCAGCCGCTCAGCTCGCGGCTTGCCGGGACCGTCTCGCCTCGCAGAAAGGCGCTCACTTCCGGCGCATCGGCGGCAAACGATACGGCGTTCCGGCATTGCTCCGGACGTAAGGCCATAGCGAGCGAATGTGCCGGCTCGGCCCGGCCTTTCTTCAGCTCGGCTACGTGCAAGCCGGGCCGCAGCGTCTTCAACCCGTCGAGCAGGCCGGCCGGGAGCGGGCTCCCGGGGGGCGAGGGGAGCCAGTACAACCGGTCGCCGAACAATAGCGGTTCTCCTGCTTCGGGCGTAAAGCCGGGCACCGTCTCCGCCAGCATCGCGTTGACCGTCGCCATCGCCTCGCGTGCCGCTTTATCGGCGGGCTGGCCCCCTCTGGCTCTGCGCTCTTTTTTGCGCGTATGGCCTGCTTCGGAGGCCAGGACGTCGCCCGGCTCTCCGCTTTTGCCGAGCAAGGCCACGAAATGGCCTTCTCCCCGTACAAGATGAGGCCACAGCCGCTCCGTGCGGAGCACCGTAAATTCGGGATGCGCCGCCGTAAAAGCTTCCAGCACATCCTCGTTCTCCGACCGGTTGAACGTGCAAGTGGAATAGACGAGCGTACCGCCGGGCTTTAACATCGGGGCGGCCGCCTCGAGAATGTCCAGCTGGCGCGCTGCGCACATACGGACATGGTCCGGGGACCATTCCTCCCTTGCGTCGGGATCTTTGCGGAACATGCCTTCGCCGGAGCATGGCGCGTCCAGCATGATTTTATCGAAGGCGGAGGGCAGTCTGCGGGACAGCGAGTCCGGGTCGGAGCTGACGACGATGGCGTTGGCGATGCCCAGCCGCTCCACGTTTTCGGCCAATATTTTGGCGCGCGCGGGGTGAATCTCGTTGGCTACGAGGAGCCCTTGTCCGTTAAGCCGTCCAGCGATCTGGGTCGACTTGCCGCCCGGCGCCGCAGCCAGATCCAGCACGATATCCCCCGGACGGGGATCGAGCAGTTGGACGGCCGACATCGCCGAAGGCTCCTGGATGTAATACAGTCCGGCCTGATGGAACGGATGCTTGCCAGGCCGGCTTGCTTCGTCGTAATAATAGCCTTCCGGGCACCACGGGATCGGCTCGAGTCGGAACAGGCGGCGCAGCATGTCCGCAACGGTTCCGCTGAAGCCCCCCGCAGCATCGCTCTCGCCGAGCTTAAGCGGATTCAGCCGCAGTCCGGTCGTCCGCGGTTCATGATAGCTGGCCAAAAACGGCGTCGCCTGTTCCTCCCCCAATTGGCTGCGAATATGCTCGATAAAGAGTGGCGGTAGCGAATTCATTGTCGTACTCCTTCTTTACGTTTTGACTGCGGCGCCTTTGCCGGCGGTATATTTGACGACCTTGTTCTTGCCGGTCGTTTTCGCTTTGTACATCGCCTGATCCGCCTGGGCGATCAACTGCTCCGCGGTGACGTTGGCGCCGGACTTGCTGAAGCCGATGCTGACGGTGACGCCGGCCTCCGCCTCGATCCGGGCGCGCACCTTTTCGCAGAACTTGGCCATATTGAGCGACGAGTCCGTGACGAGCACGACCATCTCTTCGCCGCCGAAGCGGCCGGCCAGGCCGATCTCCTCGGCTTCTTCCATCATGATGCGGGCTACGTCCTTCAAAGCTTCGTCTCCCGCCTGATGTCCTTTCGTATCGTTCAGCTTCTTGAAGTTGTCGATATCGCTGAACAGGACGGATACGGTGTAGCCGTAGCGTATGTACTGCTCGGTCTTGCTCAGCAGGAAGCGCCGGTTGTACAGCCCGGTCAGCCCGTCCGTAATCGCCGTCCGGTAGCTGGCCTGCATTAATTCTACGATCCGTTCAAATAACAGCACGAACAGAATAAAGTAATAGAACAAGGGCGCGTACAACTCGGTCAGCGTCAGAGCGACGGCAGGCTCCTCCAGCATATAGTGGTTGATCAGATGGGCCAGATGGGACATGAAGAAGATAGCCAGTCCGGACATGTAAGCGTGCCTCGAGCCGATCTGGTTCGGGATGGCGATGAAGAACACGAACACCAGCAGCAGCAAATACAAATCTCCGCCGATCCGGCCAAGCGTGTCCAGCAGTTCCGGAGGCCCGTCGAACAAGAAGCGCACATTAAGCCGGAACGCGGCGAGCGCCGCGGCAGTCAGCAGCGACAAATAAAAATAAAGGTGATGGCGTTTTTTTGTGGAATTATACAGTTGATAGATCGCGCGATTGATCGTAATGAAGGCGACGATCAGCAGCGTCTGCGCCGCCAAATCGCCCCAGCCGCTCGTCGCGCCGGAAAGGGATAAGCCGATCATCGCGGCGTAATGCGCGATGAAGACGACGATGGACACGGTCAGCGATAAATACGCTTTGCGCTTTCGGCTCGCAAACAGGCGGACCGACATGACCAGAATCATCGCCAGCACGACAAGAATGCCGGTATAAGCATACAATCGGGCGTAAGCGCCGATGAAAAGCTCCGATACGTTCAAATTGTCCTCCACGGTTGTCGTCCGCACCGGCTTGCTGCCTTAGAGGGCGATTGTACGAATGCGACGGCCCTTAGCCATTCGTTTGGCTTGCGGCGATGCGCCAGAGCCGATCCGACTTTATTATAGCATCTTACCATACTCTGCAAAATGGGAGACAACACCATGAATATTTTACAAGCTTTGTTTTTTCCGCCCGAGCAGCCCGGGGGGGTCTCGTCTATGGTCCCGTACATTCAGGAATCGTTTCTGGATAAAGGCTGGGGGATGGATCTATTCTCGCTGCCCAAGCGGGTCCGCTCCAAAGGGACGGAGGACGTCGAGTTCGACACCTTCGATTGGCGGCAGTACGGCGGAAATCCGATAGTCGACAAATATATCCAGACGTACAAGGACTACGTCTGGTGGACGCGCATGCGCATGCGCAAATCGTACGATCTGATTCACGCCCATCACCCGATAGCGGGACTCGTCATGAAGCAGCTGTTTCCGGACACGCCGGTGCTGATTACCCTGCACTCCAGCTATGAAAAGGAATTGACGCTCAACGGCAAAATCGCCCCGGGCGGACCGGAGGAGACGTTCCTGACTTCGCTATACGGCGAACTGGAGCATAAGCTGGACGGCATCGCCACCGCCTCGGAATCGTTCAAGCAATATTTGGCCGGGTTTATGCGCAACGGTCAGGCGATCAAGGTCATTCCGAACGGCTTCGACGAGCGGAGATTCAAGCCGGTATCCCACGACAGCGCAGTGCCTCAGCTGATCTCGGTATGCCGCCTCGTTCCGGCGAAGGGCATCGACGTGCTGCTGCGCGCCTGCTCGGAGCTGAAGAAGCGCGGCCAGCCGTTCGTGCTTCATCTGATCGGCGACGGGCCGATCCGCGAGGAGCTAGAGCGGCTGGCGGTGGAGTTGAACATTTACGAGGAAACGATTTTCTACGGGTACATGCTTCATCCGGAGGAGTTTATGCCGTTCTTCGACGTGTTCGTCCTTCCGTCGCGGGCCGAAGCGTTCGGCTCGGTCTTCGCCGAGGCGGCGCTATGCTGTCTGGCGCTCGTCGGCACGAATGTGGGAGGGATCGCCGAGCAGATCGACGACGGCTCGAACGGCCTGCTCGTGCCGGTGGATGATGCGGAGGCGCTTGCCGAAGCGCTGGAAAAGATGATGTCCGACCCGTCCTACCGGTACCAGATGGCCCGTTCCGCTTGGTTGAAGGCCAAAAGCACTTATTCGCTCCAGCGCGTTATCGGACAGCTTCAGCAGCTGTACAGCACCCTGATCGTTCCCAAGCTGTCCCGTGAGGAAGACGAATCCCCGTTCGGATAAGCATCCGCCAAAACGGCTCCCGCTAGTCGTTGCCTTTTGTTTCGGCGCAAGCGAAGGCTTTCCGCGCAAACCGCGCATCGGTTCGGAGCGGAATCGCGAACTGCTTTGCCGCAAGGAAAAGAGGCTTAGGACAAAGAAGTCCCGTGCACGGTACATCCGCGC
>NZ_BAAAYO010000001.1:0-784800 GCF_039536325.1 Paenibacillus hodogayensis | reverse complement strand
GAGCTTTGCGCAGGCCGGACTCGGGCAGCTTACTGCAGCAGTCTGAGGCCCAGCACGCCGGCGAAGGCGCACAAAATGCCGATCGATTCCTGCAGCGACCAGCGCTCCTTGAGGAAAAGGCGGGCATAGAGCAGGATGAGCAGCACGTTCGTGGCCACAACGGCAGATACGAGGCCGGTTATGCCCAACTGAAAGGCCGGCAAAATAAAGATCATGCCGGATATGTTCGTCAGCCCGACAAGCGCGCCCCAGGCCAGCGTTCGGCGAATCGGCCATGCGGCGGGCTGGGAGAAGGCTGCGGGGACGGAAGCGGCAACCGGGAAGGAAGACCCCTCGGTATTGTAATGCGCTCCCGGGACGGCCGCCGGCGCCTCCGCAGCGGCCGGATTCGTCTCGGCGGCTACGGCCTCCTCCCGCCGGAGGCTAACAGCCGTACCGCGTGAGCGCAGCCGTCCGGAGGTCCACAGGCCGAGAAACAGCGTCGCCCCCGTCACATACATGACGAACAGCGTCGGCAGGGTATCCGCTTGCCACAGCATGGCTTGTTTGGAGGCCAGGTCGGTCATGCCGAACGTCGCCATCGCCAGCAGCGCCCATTGCACCCCTTGCAAATTGCGCAGCGACAAATCGTTCGAGTAGCGGATCATGACGATACCGGCCATAATGACGGCGAAGGCGATCGTTTGCTTCACGTTCAGATGCTCGCCCCAGCGGAAGTAGGAGACGACGACGACAATGATAGGAGTAAGCGCGGTAAATACGGCGACGAGCGACGCTTTGCCTACCGAAAAGCCTTTGTACATCGCGGCGTTGGCGATAAAGGAGAACAGCCCCATCACCGTACCGGTCCATACCGCCTCGCTCCACGTTTTATCCAGAGCCAATGCGGCGGCCCCGGAAATGAAAGCGCCTGACAGGTAGACGCCGAGCAGCAGCAAATTGCGGTCAATCGATTTTTGCGAGGTCCATTGATACAAAATTCCTCTAAAGCCGAAGCAGACGGCGGCCAGCGAGGCGTAAGCGAGCCACATGCGAAATGTACCCCTTCCGAAAGCGTGAAAAGTTGTCCCCACTATATGCCTTGGAAGCGATTGCAGTCAATGCTTTTTCCGCGATGCAAGACAATGCGGGATGTCTATTGTACAATAGGCTTATGAAAGCGAAGGGCGCTAGTACAAAGTCAGAGCCGATTCTGTGAAGGTTTGACTTTGTACCAGTACAAAGTCAGAGCCGATCCTGTAAAGGTCTGACTTTGTACTAGGTCCGCTCTTCGGATCGGAGGTGGCCATGGACAAGGAGAGTCAGAAGCTTGCCGCAAAGCGGGAGCTGACCTACCGTGTAGGCTGGAAGAAAGGCACGATGCAGGTCGGGGAGAACGGACAGGTGACGGGTTCGGCATCGGCGCTCGTGTTCATGGAGAGGAAAAAGTACGAGCGTTTGCTGGACGGCTGGATTTGGCGAGAGGCTCCGTGTTTGCCGGTTCGGGCGCTTGTCGTCGTCCTGTACGTTCTTCCCGTTGCGTTGTTCGGTCTGGTCTGGTGGCTGGTGTATATGCTTTCGGCTCTTTGATGGAGACCGCTTCAGTCGGGAAGGAGGGAAATAGATGTATATCGCGTTGGCGATATTCGCAAGCGTAATCGGTCTGTTCGTTACCGGTGCGGCCGTATTCACGGCATGGGCGTTCTACGACTCCCGCAGCAAAGCCGCCGCGGCGGACGGGAAGAACGGGACGCCGGCAGCGGCTTTGCCGCCGGGCTGGTTTTTACGCTGGACGTTGGCGGATTATGCGGCGCTGTTTTTGTTCGGGTTCGGGATCGTATTTTTGCTGACCGATCTGATCGGTGTAGCCCGCGACCGCGACATGTACCCGATGTACCATTACGCCTATTTGCTGTGCGGTACGATTTTTTCGTTTATGGGCATGCTGTTCACGCTCGTCCGGCTCGCGCTTGTGCTGCGGTTAACGGGCGGAGCCGCTGGAAACGGCCATGATCCGCACAAACCAGATAAGGCCAAGCAAGCCAAATAGCGGATACAAGGTGGACAGCAGCGTGCTGAAGCCGATTTGGCCGACCAGGTATGTGCCAAGCAGGATCGCGATAATGATCGGCTTGGCCGGCCAGCCGGTTCTTTGGCGGATTTGCAGCGAGAGTCCGTATATGTTGGCGATGTAGGTCGTGAAGATTTCCCCGAAGATGACGCCGACGAACAACAGCTGCACGCTTTGTCCGAGACGGGCGATCAACTGACTCATCGGAATTTCAAATTGGGTAATGCCGGGCATTTGCGACGACATGGCGAAATGGCCGGCAAGCAGCATTGCGGTAACCAGCGTTCCGCCGATCACGCCGCCGCGCACGATCGTGCTCCGATCGCGAATGGAGGCTCCCAGCGGAACGAGCACCGCCTGCGCCGTGATCAGGTTATAGGATACATACAAGAAAGGCGCCGTCCAGCCTTGCAGCGCAGGGCGGTTGCTGCCTAGCGTCAGCCAGTTACCTGCATTCGGCTTGCCGATCGTCGCGAAGACGACCAGGATGCAGAACAGCACCATGAACGGGACGACGATCGTATTGACGATGACGATCGCTCCCAATCCGCGGGCAATGACGATATATGCGAACAGCAAGGTGAGCAGCAGGCCGGTCTGGTAGGACAGCCGGAAATGCTCGTGGAATACCGAGCCCCCCCCGGCGAGCATGACGGTCGTGATGCCGAACAGCATGACCAAGGTGAACAGGCTAAACCATTCCCCGATTCTCGCCCCGAACAGGTAGGTGTTCAAATCCTCGTACGAGCTCGCCCGAATCGTGCTGGCCAGCAGCATCATCCGGGTGCCCAGCCAGACGAACAGCAGACCGGCGATAGCGATCGTGGCCGTGGCGAGCGCTCCGTAACGGGTAAAAAATTGCAAGATTTCCTGCCCGGTCGCAAAACCGGCGCCTACGATCGTTCCCGCGTACGTCATGGCAATCTGTAACGTTTTTCCCCACGCCTTCACGCTTGTTCGCCCCCTTTGTCCACAAAAGCCTATAGTACAAGGGTATGTGCGAGGGTAGAGCGGCATGACAACCCAATCCGCGGGCGAATTCAAAAAGCCCCTCCTGCGTAGGAGAGGCTTGGTTGAGTCAAGGTTTGAGGATCAGGAGCGGCCGGCAAACAGCTTGATCGACTGGATCGCTTCCGATTTCGGATCGATATCGAGCTTTAGCACGGTTTTGCCCGCCTTGTAATGGAGCGCATAGTTCGTATTCGTATCCGGCTTGCCGAGGGCAGCTTCCGCATCCTTGACCTTTTGCCCGAGACGGAGGCCATTAAGACCGGGATTGACGTCCTTGGACGTAATCTCCACAAACTCGACCGTATCGGCGCTGTTGAAACCTACGATAAAGCCGTCGTATTCGTATACGGCGATCGGGTCGGTTTCGTCATCCATTTCGAATTCGCTGTTCGGTTTATTGAACTTTTGCACGACAGCCTTGCGCGTATCCGTCAGACGAATGCCCATCAGCGAAGGCTTCTTCACGTCGTACGGCTCGATAGCCGGCGCTTCCGCTTTGTTATCCTTCGGTTTCGTTTCCGAAGTTTGCACTTTTTTGTCCGACGAGGACGGCTGCTGCTGCGGGGGCTCAGGATTTTGCGTGACTTGAGGGGTCTGGTCGGGTAAAACGGCGTTTTCCACCGTCTGCTGCACGTCGGCAGGCTGCTGACCGGTCGCCGGGGCGCGGTTTTGTTCGGTTACCGCAGCGCCTTTCTCCGATGCGGAGGCCACCGCCAGCGAGAGCGGATTTTCCGAAACGGCTTTCGTAGTGTTGCAACCGGCGCATACGGCACCCATCAAGATGGCGACACCCCACAACCGGAAGTTCCGACGAAGTTTCATCGCAAATTCTTCCTTTCCCCGTGCTCAAAGTTTTATTGTTACTAATAAGGACGCTTGCGGATAAGGAAAGGTTGCATGTTTGGCGGCAATGTTTGCTATTTATTTATTGAAATCGCTTCCTAGGGCGGTCGTTCGCTTGAATGTGCGAACTCTGTTATGGTACGTTATTTTCAAACCTTATTTCGTATCGGAGGACGAACATGGACATCTTGAAGCAACTCATTACGCAGCACGGCATCGTTATGTCAAATCAAACGCTTCAATTGGACGCGCTGCTCAATCATCAGGTCGATCCGGCGCTCATTATGCAGATCGGGAAAGAATTCGCCCGCCGCTTCCGCGAGGAAGAGGTGACGAAGGTGTTGACCATAGAATCGTCCGGCATTGCCGTAGCGTTCGCAACCGCTCTGGAGCTCGGCGTACCGCTTGTTTTTGCCAGACGCAAAAAAACGCTCACCACCGACGGGGACGTCTGGTCCGAGCGGGTGCCTTCGTTCACGAAAGGGATCGTCACCGATATTCTGGTGTCGAAGAGCGTACTGGGCGACCAAGACCGTGTCGTGCTGATCGACGATATTATTGCCAACGGCGACGCGGCGCGCGGGCTGATCCGTATTCTCGAGCGCGCCGGGGCGTATTTGACCGGAGTCGGCGTCGTGGTGGAGAAAAGCTTTCAGGCCGGAGCCCGCACGATCCGCGAGCAGGGCATTCGCTTCGAATCGATCGTGCAGATCAAATCGCTGGATGGCGGCAAAGTAGAATTTGAATAGGCTGTGAGGAATTGGAGCCTTCCCTCCGAGCGTTTTTTTCGTTATAATGGATGAAGGTCAAAGGGAGGAGGGTATAATATGGGGAAAGAGCAAATGACAAGCGAATTTTTGATGGCCAAATTAACGGAATCCAAAGTACATTTCGAACGCGCTCTCGACTGCAAACATACCGAGTTTGACGATCTGTATCCCTATATGATCGAACATCCTCAATTTTTTTGGTACAAACGCTACGTGGCTTGGTCGGAGCTGCTTACGATCGTAAAGCTGTGCAACGAGCTGGATATCGACTGGAAGCCGATGTTTTCGGTCCAGCAAGCCGAATATATCGAGCGTCGGGTCATGTCGGGCAAAGTACTGGACGAATGGTACGAGAAAAACGATTCCAAGGAGCATGTCGGCTGATCGGCCGTCGAACATAGCATGAACAGATGGACCCGAATGTGTCAAGCATTGGGGTCTTTTTTTCTAGGAAAAGGAGGTGTGCCGTTTTGTCGCGCATGACGGATGAACAGTTGGACGCCTTTCGCGTAGAGGGCTTGAAGGTCCGCGTTGTACGGGATGCCGATCCTGTTAACGATGTTCGCGGCCTTGTGGTCGCTTGGGACGACGATCACGTCGTGATCCGCAGACCGAACCGGAAAGTCGTCAAGCTTTCCCGGGATTATCTGATTCAGCCGGCCAAGGAGAAGAGACCGGAGCCGGAGTGACACGATGGCCGGGCTTTCCGCACGCAGAAGGCCCGGTTTTGCTCGGGGTTTAATTGGCAAATTTACGCTTGACGATTTCAGGCCGGACGTGTTAATATAAATTTCGTTGACGCTCTCCAGCAGGGCAGAAGACATGCGGTCGTGGCGGAATTGGCAGACGCGCTAGATTCAGGTTCTAGTGGTGTAACAGCCGTGGAGGTTCGAGTCCTCTCGACCGCATCACCTTAACAAAGAACAGGCTCTTGAATTTGTCCTTGTGACAATTCAGGAGCTTTTTGTTTGTTTGGATTTGCAAAGTGTTGCTCATGACCTGTGCCGACAAAAAGATCATGAGAGCTTTTGGGCGCTAGTAGCCCAATTTAAACAGAAGCTAAACAAATGGATGAAAACCAGCTAAATTTTTGCTGCTGCAGTTTAGGTTCTGTTAAGCAACTATGTTACGAAGACCAGGCGATAATGATGAAAAGTCGTTACTACTGGTACAAAGTCAGAGCTAATCCTGTTTTTTCGGGAAGGTTCGATCCCTTGCAATTCGAGGGATCGGGCCTTCCCGAGACTTTGTACTAGGGCTTTTTCGATGTCTACCATATTGGGGCATGAAAAAATCCGATCCAAATTATGTGCCCCGGGCTCCGGATATATCTGCAATTATCTGGATACAGTATGGAAATCGGGATATTATGACCCTTTGGATGAGTCTATCGATTATGGATCTCTATATGGATCAGAACAAAAAAAATACTTGCGCCTGAAGTTACTTCAGGTGCTATTCTGCTGATAGAAGGGAGCTGAGCAGGATAAGTAAGACGTACTATACCATAGGTTCATTTTCAAAATTGACCTCGACGACGGAAGGAACGCTGCGCTTTTATGAGCGCAAGGGGCTGCTCAAGCCAAGCAGCTACAATGAAAAGGGACATCGTTCCTATTCCGATGAGGATTTGTTCCGACTTCATCAAATATTGACCTTGAAATATTTGGATTATTCCTTGGATGAAATCGGCAAGTATTTGGAGAAGGACGGCAAGGATTTTAATGCTTCTCTGGATCTGCAATACGAGCTGCTGCTGCAGAAGCAGCAGCATATCCAGCGCGTTCTGGATACGGTTGAACGGGCAAGAGTGATTGTTAAAGACAATGATGCGATTGATCCAGATCTTATTATGCAGATGATTCGTTCCATCCAGTATGAGGAGGAGCAGAAGCGGTGGCTCTCCGATCATCTGCCGGATGAACTCGTACAATCGATATTAATGAGTGAATCAAGCGTGGAAGAACGGATTGAGGTAGAACGTGAGCTCATGATAGCGTATAATGATCTGCTCTCCATGTACAAGCAAGGGCTGCCGCCGGAAGATCCGCTTGTACAGGAGCGCACGCTTGCTCTAAAGCTGATTTTCGAGCAGATGCTTGGACAATCTTTGGAGGAACTGGGGACGAGCGAGACGGGGAAAATGCTAGGGGAAATGGATCCGCAACTTTTCCCGAACTTCGAGCCGAGCTTTACGAACTACTTCTCGGAAGCGATGTGGCATCTGTTCCGTCGTATGTGGGAGGAGAACCAACCAAAGGAGTGATTTACCCATGAAAAAAATTAGCGCTATATTACTTTCCCTATTCTTGCTTACTTCTGCATTCTCTTCCGTTCACGCATCGGAGCAATCCGTATCTGTAGAGCTAAATGGCGAGCAATTCCAGTTCAGCAATGCCTTACCGATCATCGAAAACGGGGTGACGCTCGTCCCCATGCGTCCCCTTCTGGAGAAGCTGGGCATCCAAGTGGAATGGGATGAATCGACCGGTACCGTAAGCGGTTCGAAAGAAGGTCTCTCCTTGTCCCTGAAAATTGGCAGCAAGCGTGCAGATGCAAACGGCCAAGCCGTCACTCTGGAAGTAGAACCAAAGCTTATCCAGAATGTTACGTATGTGCCGCTCCGCTTTGTCGCTGAAACGGTAGGCTATCAAGTGGCCTGGAATTCGTCGCTGCGCCAGGTTAGCCTTACCTCTGGAAAGCAATCCGAAGACAGCAAAGGCTTTCTGTGGAAGATAGAGAATAAAGGCAACACCGTGTATATGCTTGGTACAATCCACACCGTCGACAAGACCATATACCCGTTGCGTCCTGAGATTGAGAATGCGTTCAATGCTGCTGACTACTTGGGCGTAGAGATCGACTTTACAAAGATCGTTCCCGACGAATTAACTAAATTGATAACTGATGTGAGTGAATATAAAGATGGAACCACACTGAAGGATCATATCTCTGCAGAAACATATAACAAAGTTACAGCATTCCTGAAAGAAAATGGACTACCGGAAAATAGCTTCGATAACATCAAGGCGTGGTACGCTCAGCAACAGATGGGGACCATTCTGGCGGCAAAACAAGATTTAAACGAGGGTATGGGTATTGACATGTATTTCATGGGAAAAGCCATCAATACGAAAAAGCCAATTATTGGGCTAGAGACTTTTGAATCCCAGTACCAGGTTTTCAACAACTTCTCCGACTCTCTACAGGAAAAGCTGCTCCTCCAATTTTTGGATCCAAATTCTTTGCCTTCTTCAGCTACGGAAATGTCGATGGATGATATTCTGAAAGTATGGAAAACTGGCGATGAAAAAAACTTGGTTAAATTTGTCGATGCGCTTCGCTGGGATGATGACTATTTCAAAGGGATGCAGACTGACCGCAATTTAGCCATGGCTGAGAAGATTAAAGGCTATCTGAACAGTGATAAAAAAGAAACGTATATGATTGCACTTGGAGCTTCACATTTTGCGGGCGACTCTGGTCTGGTTACAATGTTGGAGAAGCAAGGCTTCAAGGTGGAAAAGCAGTAGCGTGTAGATCATCATCATTCACACTGCAGGGCTAACCGTGAGGTTAGCCCTTAAACACATTCAGCGCAGCGGGATTCTGGTTTATTGGGTCGCTTACAGAAGCGGGGAGCGCTGCTGCTTGAGCCGGTCGCTTAGCTGCAGGATGAAGCGCTCTGCCTCCTGAGATAGCTTGTTGCCGCTCAGCCGAACCCATCCGAAGCGAAACCCGGCATCGACAAAGTCAATCGGGATCGCTTGAAGATAGGCTGCATCGTCTTGGGTATCAAACATGGCCGAAACATCGTGTCCGATGGTGACGGCGTTCAGTTCCATAACGGAGCGCGAAATCACCTGCATATTGGTCGTCTGTAGAAACAGCTCGACAGGGCCATGCAGCCGCTGAAAATCGGTCATGAATGCCTGTACATACTCGTCCTTATACAATACGAATCTCTGTTGCTTTAAAAGATCGATGGATAGGCGCTGTGACTCATCCCGCAGCGGCAGCTCCTTCGGGGCGAACACCATCAGCCTTCCTTCCAGCACAGGAGTAAAATGCAAACCGTCGATCAGCCCGATATTGCGTTTATAAATGGCAATGAACCCTGTGTCCAGCCGCCCTTCGCGAATGCTATCGATAATGTCCTTGCTGCCCTGCTCGGTCACTTCAATTTTCAGGCTGGAGTGAGTCCGCTTAAAGTCGAGATAGGTTTCCATCAGCGGACCTGTAAGGCCGGGGATCATAGAAATCTGGAGCAAATCGGCCGTATGGTGAAGCAAATTATGCGCTTCTTCTTTAATCCCCTGAATGGCCTGCAGAGCGAGCTGCGCCTTTTCCACAATAATATCGCCCTCGCGCGTTGTTCTTGCCCCTGTGCGGTCACGGTAAAACAGCTTTATCTGCAGCTCGGCTTCCAGCCGAGAAATGGCCTGGCTAAGTGCCGACTGGCTGACGTTCAATGTCTTGGCAGCCTCGGCCAAGGACTGGGTTTGCGCCACTTCTACAATATAGGCAAGCTGCTCAATGTTCATGTTGAATCCCTCTTTTAAACTTAAGTATTAGTTAACGATAATTAAAATATAATAACTTTAAGTGAACAAAGCAACTTGTTATACTGGAGTTAAAGCTAGCCAAAGGAGATGAGGACATGCAAGCAGCCGTTTTGTACAGTGCAAAGGATTTACGGGTAGAACAGCGGCAGGAGCCATCGGCCGGGGCAAAGCAAGTCAAGGTGAAGGTGGAATGGGCGGGAATCTGTGGAAGCGATCTGCATGCCTATCTGCATGGTCTCGCGTTGGAAGCGCATCCATTAGGCGGTCAGCAGCCGCCATTTGCATTGGGGCACGAGTTCTCAGGCACCATTGTAGAAGTAGGCGACGGCGTTACGAAGTATGCGGCAGGCGACCGTGTGGCGATTGAGCCATTGCTGTATTGCGGCGACTGTTATGCTTGCAGCAGGGGGGATTATAACCAGTGCATGAAAGTCGGCTTTGTCGGCTTGCACCGCGATGGCGGCTTTGCCGAATATGTCGTTGTAGATGAATATATGCTCCATCGCTTGCCGGATGAAGTGTCGTTTGAGGAAGGGGCGCTGATCGAGCCGGCAGCCGTGTCGTTCTACGCAGTACGGGAAAGCAAGCTGAAGGCAGGCGATTCGGTTGCCATCTTTGGCGCCGGGCCAATCGGGCTGCTTACCTTGCTAGCTGCCAAGGCGGCGGGTGCAATGAAGCTGATCGTCGTCGATCTGTCCGATGAGCGGCTTCAGAAGGCCAAGGAGCTTGGCGCTACGGCTGTCATAAACGGAAATGAAGAAAATATTGCTGGGAAAATTATCGCACTCTCCAATGGCGGGGTCAATGTCGCTTATGAGTGCGCGGGGGCGCAGGCGACGATGACGAATGCAGTCGCTTCCTTGCGGCAAGGCGGTCAAGTGATGACATTGGCTGTATTTATGAAGCCGGTCAGCATCGATATGGGCCAGATCATGTTCAAGGCTGCGGATGTAACCGCAACGCTCGCTTATCGTCACGTTTTTCCGGAAGTGATCGGTATGGTTGCGGCAGGCAGGCTTGATGTGAAGTCTGTCATAACGAAAAAAATCGGCCTTAACCAAATCGTTGAGGAAGGCTTTGAACAGCTTATACAGGATGTCAAACAAGCCAAAATACTCGTAAGACCGTCGCAAGACTAAAACATAAACCAAGAGAGGATGGGATTGTATGGGACGGTTCTCGGGAAAAACAGCAATCGTAACTGGCGGAGCATCGGGGATTGGTTATGCAATCGTTGAGGCGCTTCTGCAAGACGGAGCCAAGGTGGCTATCGCCGATCTGAACAAGGACAAGCTGGCCGAGCTGGAGAAGCTGCATGCGGGCAGCGTTATTGGGCGTGTAACAAATGTGACAAAGGAAGCGGATATAGAGGCGCTGGTGGCGCAAACCGTGGATGCTTTCGGGGGACTGGACTTTGCATTCAATGTGGCTGGCGCTTCGAAACCAGGCATGATCGTAGACCAATCGGAAGCAGACTGGGATTTTACTGTTGATCTATGCCTGAAGGGCGTATTTTTGTCCGTCAAGCATGAAGCCAAATATATGAAGGACCATGGAGGCGGAGCGATTGTCAACGTCGCTTCTTTGAACGCACATGTACCGATGTTCTACGGGGCAGCGTATTCTTCTGCAAAAGCAGGCGTGGAAATGCTGACGAAAAATGCTGCGCTGGAGTTGGCCCAGCATCAAATTCGGGTCAATGCCATTTTGCCCGGGCTGGTTGCAACACCGCTTACGAATGGGCTGACAAGTGTGGATGCAATTAACGAGGCTTATATGGAACGCATTCCGATGCGGCGCGCTGCGCAGCCGTCGGAGATGGCAGGACCGGCGCTCTTTCTCGTCAGCGAAGAGGCCTCGTACGTAAATGGCGCCAGCCTGATCGTCGATGGGGCATGGGCAGTGACAGGCTATCCGGATCTTAGCAAGTTTTTATAATTCATCGTACAGTTAAACCGATTTTTGAGCCTGGTTGCGGGCAACTTTCCAAGGATTGGGTTGTTACCATCGATTGTAAGTTTGTCTCTGTAGATGGGTCATAACGAGAAGCACTCGTATGTTGCGGATCATCCGCTTCGTATGAGTGCTTTATTATTGGATGTTCCTGAGCGTAATAGCTGCTGGCGACTTTCTCCCTGATGCATTGTATTGAGAATCGTTATCAACTATAATTGGTATATATGTTGCATAAATCCAATCAGCGACTTTCAATCTACCCGCACGAGTGGAGGAACTACAACGTCGTCCGATACAGAGATACCAGATAAAAGGGACTGGAGCTTTTTGAATAGTACAAGGATCGAGCTCATTCATGTGGAGAAAGTGAGGTACAGTGGTCAGAAATGGTTGTTTCGCAAGGACCAACTGGAACGTTGGAGGCTTGTAATTTGCGCGTGCCCTTGCCGGGTCATTGTAGACGGCGTTCCGATTCATTCCGTTTCCGGCACTGTGATCGTGTGCCATCCGGGACAATGGGTAGAGACGGGCGGACCTTCGAAAGAGGAACAGAGCATGCATTTTCTCGAATTCGAGCTAGGACGATTTCCAAATGGGGAAGCGAACCAGGATCCATTGGCAATCAAGAAATCCGGTACGCTGGAATATCTGATTTCTGCGTCCGTTCGCATAGGCGATATGATTCAGCTTTACTGGGAACAATCCACAGCGGCTGACCGAATGCGAGCTCAAGCCGGCTTGTACGAATTGCTGGCGCTGCTGATCGAAAAACAGGAGCATCGGGATACGGAAGCGCCTGAACTTGCAAAAAAAGAGATCGATCACCGTTATGGAGAAGGTCTTTCGGTTGACGAGTTGGCTGCGTTGTCGGGAGTGAGTCGATACCACCTGATGCGCGGGTTCAAGGAACGATACGGAAAAAGTATTGTCGAGTATCTCACGGAGATACGGCTCCTGCATGCCAAAAAATTAATGCGGGAGAGCGATTTGCCGGTAGGCGAAATTGCCGGGCGGGTTGGCTTCCGAAGCGAACCCTATTTTCGGACGGTATTCAAAAAGGAAGTCGGCATTGCACCAGCTGTCTATCTTCGCAACCGAAAACGCAAAGTGGCAGCCTATAGTTGGCTGGTACTTGGACAATTGCTGCCGCTTCAGGTTGTACCGCATGCTGCTCCGCTTGATCATTATTGGACGGATGAGTTCAGCCGCAAATTTATCGGCGACATCGAGGTGCCGCTTGGACATCATTACGACTTCAATCGGCATGCGTTATGGAAGGCGAAACCTGATTATATCATCGGACTGGAAAACTCGGTTCCGCCGGATGAAGCCGTTCGTCTTGGTGAAATTGCGCCTGTACTGCTGCTTCCCATGATGGGATGCTGGAGACAGCAATTTAGGATGACAGCCGACTTTTTGGAAATTTCCGAAGACGCAGCTTCTTGGCTGGAACATTACGAACAGAGAGCGAAGTCTATCCGGGAGCAAGTCCGCAGCACCATCAGAGGGGAAAAAGTGCTGGTGCTGAAGGTGGCAGGGAACGAACTGCATATATGGGGGCGCAAGGCAATGACTGTGCTCTATGATGATCTTGGTCTGGCGCCGTCTTCATTGGCAGAAGAAGTCGACTGGTACTCGCCTGTCGAGCTTGATCGTTTATGCGAATGCGATGACGATTGTCGGTTCATTGTCAGCGTAAACGGAGATTCCCACTCGCAATCGTACTGGAAGACGCTGCAAAAGGACAATCGGTGGACGAGGCTTCGACAAGTTCGGGAGAACAACGTTCATATGCAGCAGGGACATCGGGCATGGGTTTATCCTTGGTTCGAAAATTCAGCGCTTTATCGGCAACGGCAGTTGGAGATGGCATCTCATTTGATATTGTGCACAAATTCATAAACATGCCGCATGATCGTGGATATACAGATTAAGGGCTGATCGTTATACTCGAAAGAGTGATAATGATTATTATTTACAGGGGGAAACGAAGTATGGAGCATGACAAACCAAGTGTCGAAGATTCACATAAAGGGATGCGAAAGGAAAAGCGCAGCCTCTTTACCGCAGTACCTATACTTGCCATTCTATCGCTGCTGCTTTTCCTTAGCGCCTGCGGGAAGAACGAAGCTTCAGGAACCGTTCCGTCAGCGACGGGACAAACTTCGACTCAAAATGCCACGGAGAAGACAAAAGAACCAGCGAGCAGCAGCCAGCAGACGCCCGTCACAATCAAGCATGATTACGGCGAAACGACGGTTCCGGCAAACCCGAAGCGCATCGTTTCGATCGGGATGGAGGATATATTGCTTTCGCTCGATACGCCGCTTGTTCAGGCATTTAGTACGGAAGGCTATTATTTGGATGCCCAGATCAAGCAGAAGGGGATTCCGATTAACAACTCCTTCACAATTAATGTGGAGGCCGTAGCCGCAGCTGATCCGGACCTCATTATTCTCAATACTTATATGACCGATAAAGCAGGCTATGAGAAGCTTAGCAAGATCGCACCAACGATTGGCTTGGTTCGAGATAATTGGCAGGCCGTGATTGTTGATATTGGCAAAGCACTGGGCAAAGAAAAACAGGCGAATACGATTGTTCAGGCGTATCAGGACAAAGTAAAGCGGGCAAGGGATTCCATCGTGCAAGCTGTTGGCGAAGGCAAAACGGTCGCTTTCATTCGTCCGACAACGAAGCAAGTTGAATTATATTTCCCGAAGTGGGTGTGGACATCGGTACTCTATAGCGATTTGGGCCTGAAGCCAGACCCTGCGCTTCTGGAAATTGAGAAAAATAGTTCGGACACATGGGGCGGCACGATGTTATCGCTAGAGAAACTCCCGGAGTTGAAAGCAGATTACTTGTTCTTGGACTACGGAGGATCAATGAACTCTGAATCAGATTTTCAACAGGCTGTCGCTAAAGCTTCTGAGGTGGAGCAAATGAATGTATGGAAGGCGATACCCGCGGTCGTGAAGGGGCATGCATTCAAGGTATCCGCTCGCCATTGGGCGCTGAATGGTCCGATTGCCGACGGGCTGAAGATCGATGATATTGTTAAAACGTTAACCGCACTTAAATGATCGAAATGGTTTTCTTGCCTATATGCTGAAAAGATCGTCCTCCACCGGGGTCATGCAGTCCTCGGGTGGTCAGGCGATCTTTTCAGCTTTTCCTTTTCCTCCATAGCAGTCAAATGCCCGTCGGAAGCAAGCGTTTGACAGCATCTTTTCCCGTATATATAATTTGGTTATACGATCGTTGAAGGAGGAGGGGCATTGTCTAGTAAAAGAAGCGAACAAGCTGCCGAAACGAGGGAGAAGCTTCTAGAAACCGCTAAATCCTTGTTCGCCGAGAAGGGATTCCATGCGACTCCAGTAAGGTTGATCAATCGTACCATTCACATGGGGGATGGCATTCTTTATCATTATTTCCCGGGCGGCAAGAGAGAAATCTTGGCTGTCTTGATTCGGGAAAGCTTCGATCGTCGCAGGGAAGCGATGGGGCAAACAAACCTGATCGTTGAGCATCTCGATTTGCGCGAGGCTTTGCTTACTTTCACAAGAAAGCTATTCGAATTGTTTATTGCCGATCTCGACCTCATGAAGATCTTATTTAAAGGAAATGACGTACTAGAATTGGATGAGTCACAACGATTCTCATCTTGGCTAGAGGAGCAATTCTCTATTTTCACCCATTTTTTGGATCGGCGGCGGCTGAATGGGGAGATAAACACCAATCTGGATGTAACGCTCGCCACGCGGCAATTTCTGGCCATGGTCATGCAAATTGGACTATCTCGAATAACAGGCATACAAATCGTGAACGAGCCGGATGTGGATCTTTATTTCGAGAGGGTAGTGGACTTCACCATCGGTTTGTGGAAAAATTCGTAAAGAGATGATTGGAACGTCTTTTTTTTTCTTCTTTCATTCACCGTACGTTCAATCAATGAATAAAATTTAGGGAGTTAGGTGGAATACCAATGAGCCTATTCAAGAACAAGCTAATTATTGCATTGCCTTTAATCGTACTTGCGATTGTTTTCGTTTTTAGCTTAACCGCCATTCCTATCATAAGTCCGACTGCAAAAAACCTTCCAGTCGCCATTGTGAATGAGGATGCAGGATCGAGTTCCGGAGAAAATATGGGGAATGTGATTGCGAACAACATAAAATCGGCAACTGCCGCAATTTCCGAGCAACCGCCGATTAAATGGATAGAAGTGGGGAGTGAAGAGGAGGCCAAGACAGGGCTTCATCATCAAGAGTATTATGCCGCACTGGTAATTCCCAAGGATTTTAGTACGAACCAAGCATCTCTAGCCTCGCCGAACCCGGTTTCTCCTGAAATCCGGATCTATGTCAATCAAGGCATGAATGTGACTGCCGCCAACATGGCTCAACAAATCCTCACTCAAATGGTCAGTGGCTTGAACGAGAAAATGCGTGCACAATTGATTGCCGCATTCGATCAGAAAGGCGGAACCGTTACAACGAAACAAGCGGCTGCATGGGCTTCGCCTATCGTCAGCAAGGTCAGTCCGGTGAATGCAATCGGCACGAATAGCGCGAACGGCAATGCTCCCGTAACTTTGTTCCAGCCTTTATGGATGGGCAGTCTTATCGCTGGCGCAATTTTCCTGTTGGCTAAAAATAAAACGATATTCGCTAATCGCAAAGAAAAACTTCAAGCAAATGGCGTTCAAGTGATTTGGGGCGCATTGTTGGCTCTCGTAGCGGGATTCGGCTTCACCTGGTTTGTCGAGAGATGGGGTATGAGCATTCCAGACTTCATGGATATCGCTCTTTTCTTGTCTATTGCTTATTTTGCCTTCTTCCTCATGATCTCCGCGGTCTTCTCTTGGATTGGTTTTGGAGGAATGGCGATTTTTGTCCTATTCTTATTTTTCGGCGCTCCTCTTCTTAGCTTCGCGCCCGAATTGCTTTCGCCGTTCTATCGGGATTGGGTGATGTCTTGGTTGCCCATGCGCTTCCTGGTGGATGGACTGCGCGAGTTGTTTTACTTCGGCGAAGGGTTAAAGCTGAATCATCCGACGAACGTCCTGATGTGGATCGGGATAGGAAGCATTCTCGTGCTGCTTGCATCTGCACTGAAACCTTCCGGAAAAACGAATGAGGAGCTTATTCGATCCAGCCCGTAAAGACGGCCCCCCCATGGCTCCGATTCCCGCCCGCGAGGTTGCCGTTGTGCGCTCTTATAATTCTGCGTGCGATCGTAAGCCCAAGTCCGGTGCCGCCGTTGTCTGGGTTTCTCGAATCGTCGCCCCGGTAGAATGCATCGAAAAGATGGGGCAGGTGTTGCTCCGGAATGCCTGGCCCGCTATCTTCGACGGTAAAGCAGGCTCGCATGTTCTCCAAGTGCAAACGGACCGAAATGGTGCCGTTTGTCGGCGTACAGCGAAGGGCATTCTCGATCAAATTTCCAATCGCGCGCCGCAGCAGATGGGCGTCGCCCTGAAGCACGCGGCTCTCCGCCGGGGCCTCGTACGTCAGTTCGATGCCTTTTTCCCTAGCCTGGGGTACATAATCCACCGTGATATCCTCGAACAAAGAGCCGATATCCAGCGGCTTCGGCCGCAACAATTGTTCCAAGGACGACAACTGGCCGTAAGAAAAAAGATCGGACACGAGACGTTCCAATTGTTCGGCTTTTTTGCTGCAAATCGCGGCATATCTCGCGGTCTTCTCCGGGTTGCCGCCGCGCTCCAGCCTCGCCAAAAAACCCCGCAACGCGAATAAGGGGGTCCTTAGGTCATGCGCAATCGAACTGATGAAGAACCGTCGTTCTTCTTCCAGTTCGGACTGGCGGATGAGCGATTCCCGGAGCCCCTTGCCCATCGCTTGAAAAGCGGCACGCACGTCCGCTACCTCCATAACCGTAGATTCGGGAAGTTGAAAATCCAAATCGCCGCCGGCGATTCGCCTGGCCGCAGCGCTCATCGCTTCCAATGGCTTCACGACGACGCGGCCGATTTGAAAACCGATGAACAAAATGGCGAACATTCCTGCGAGAATGGTAAACGCCGTCGCCCATTCGCTCGTTTGCTTGGGGGAGTAGAAAAGGGCTCTCCCCAGCAAGTGCCCTTGTTCCATAACGCTTAGTTCCTGCCCAACGCCCGATTCCGATCCCGATGAGTTGAACCGATAAATTTCGCGGCCCAGCGCATCGAGCAAGACGATTCCCGACTGCGCCGCGGCGATCGTTTGTTCGATCCCTGCCTGCCAGTCCGGATCGCTCCAGCGGGCGACGTCGGATTCGCCGACTGCGCGCACCAAGTCGTTCATGGCCGTCTGCTGCCGTGAATACTTGGCATTGTCCCATACATACCGATCGAACAAACCCGGGATTTCGTAAAACACCCGCGGAACGATGAGCACGATCAGCATCCCGATCACCATCCATTGACGTATGCGAAGCCGTTTCATCGCCGCACCCCTTCGAAACGGTAACCGACGCCCCAAACGTTGACGATATATGCCGGCTTTCTCGGGTCTTCTTCGATTTTTTCGCGTATTCTCCCCATATGAACGGTTACGGAATGCTTGTCTCCGATCCCTTCCCAGAAACGCTGCAGCAATTGCTCGTACGTGAACACTTGGCGAGGGTATTCCGCGAACAAGCAGAGAATATCGAACTCTTTGGGCGTCATCTGCACTGGAACTCCATCGATTCTTGCTTCATGCGCCATGATGTCCAAGACGAGACGGCCAAAGTCCAACTCTAGGCGGACATCCTTTTCATGCTTGCCATAGCGGCGCAGCACGGCTTTAATGCGGGCGACGACTTCCTCGGGCGATGCGGATTTCACGATATAGTCGTCGCCGCCCAGGCTGAGCCCTCTGATCTTGTCCATGTCCTCGCCGCGCGCGCTTAGGAATAAGATCGGCGTATCTTGCGTTTTCCGAATATGTCTGCAAAGCTCCAGCCCGCTCTGGCCGGGCATCATCACGTCCAACAAAATGCAGTCGGCCTGGCTGCGCTTTAATGTTTCCATCGCATGTTCGGCGTTATACGCCTCCAACACTTCGAACTGCTCGTCTTCGAGATAATCCCTCATTAACTCCACGATGTCTTGGTCGTCGTCGACGATCAATACGGTGCGTTTCATCTTCATGTCGGTTCCTCCAAATTCGTGCAAATGACTCCGAATTGCCCCCATTGTAGCATATCCGCTCTGGTCCGTGGCCCGATTGAGCGGATTGAAACCCGATGTTGAGCGTTTTGTGACTTTTTCCCTCTGTGTTTTGTGATAGTCGGAGGTTATTGTTAGCCATATCGCTGTTTGAGGGAGGAAACGTGCATGCAAGTCGGTGGATTCATGTTCAAATTGTTGGCATGGGCCTTTTTGGCCTGCATCGTGGCGCAAGTGTTTATCGCCGGACTGGCCACGTTCTCGGATGCTTCGAATTGGGAGATACACAGTTCGTTCGTCAAACGGTTCGCCCTGGCCCCCCTGCTCATGTTCCTGCTGACTTTCGTCAGCGGAATCAAAGGGATGAAACGGTGGGTGAGTCTGGGACTGTTTGCGCTCGTGGTGTTCCAGTTTCTGTCTATTCAAGTTTTCTCATCCGCTGGCGTAATTGCTGCGCTGCACCCGGTAGTCGCCATGCTGTTGTTCTGGGGTTCGGTCAAAACGGTCCAAAACAAAGCCGGAAGAAATTCAGGTGTCAAATTTAAAAGGAGTGTTGAATGATGAATACGCGAATAGATGGACGATTGGCGAAGCTGGTGCAATCGCAGCATCCCGAGAAAGTATTGGCGTTCGCGCGCAATTTGGACGACAAGGTGTTGGCGGCGATTTACGGCATGGACATCGAGACGTACCTGCTCGTCAAAAGCCTATTGAAGCAACAAGCGAAAGAAGCAGCGGAGCAACTGCTGCAATCCCCCGATTTTGCCTCGTGGATTGATCGCTTGCCGTTCAAGGCAGGGGAAACCGTGGTCGGCTTGGGCGAAAGCACGACGGACGACCTGCTTTCGTGGTTCGAAATTCTTCGAAACCTGCTCGAACTGCAAAGGCCGCAGGACGGGATTCGCCTGGTCAACGAAGGGGTAGCCGGAAATACGTCGACCCAGGTTGTTGGCCGAATCAACGGAATCGCGGCCAAACAGCCGGATTGGATTTTGTGCATGATCGGGGCTAACGATACGATGCGAGTAGGTCCTGCCTCTGCGAAGCCCCTGGTGAGCTTGGAGGAGACCGCCAAGAATTTGCATGAGATGCGGCGGATTGTCGCAGCGCGCTCCAAATCCAACTGGGTATGGATAACGCCGCCGACTTTCGACGAAGAACGGGTCGCCGCGTTTACGCATTTCCAGATGGGGCAGCTTAGTTGGAGAAACGAAGATATTCTCGCTGTTGGCGACTTGATCCGCGGCATGGCCGACCCGGTCGTCGATACGCAAGCGGGCTTCGGGCTGCCGGCGCAGGCGACATACTTGGGCATAGACGGAGTGCACCCTACGATCGAAGGTCACAAAGCGATCGTGCGCTGGGTTGTCGAAAGCCTTGGCAAAGAGAGCGGGGATTCCAGATGACGGGGGAGCGCAAAGTCCACACCGGCTGGAAAGGTATCGTCGCGCTTACGTGTATCGCCGCCGGATTTGCCGTGTACCCGTACTTATTATTCGATCCCGAGCAAAGCCGGGTCGCGATCGACGATTCGTTCCGCCTGCATTACCCATTGCTGCTCGTCCATATTTTTGCGTCTCTACTGGCCCTGCTGGTCGGATGGCTGCAATTTCTTCCCAGGCTGCGGGCCAAACGGCCGCACGTGCACCGCATGGTCGGACGGTTTTATCTCGGATTCGTGGCCGTCGGCAGCGTTACCGGGCTCGTCGTCGGCATGTACACGGAAAGTTATGTTCGCCAAATGGCCTTTTTGACTTTGGTGGCGTTGTGGCTGTTTACCGGATGGAAAGGATATTCGGCCGCCCGGAGCAAGCAATTCGACGCTCACGGCGTGTGGATGACCCGCAACTATGCCTTGACCCTGGTCGCGGCCAGTGCGCGTCTTGTAACGCCGATCTGCATATTGGTGTATATCGCGGGTCATCGGAATGAGCCGTTCCAAGGGGTTCCGGCGATCCTGGAGCAGGTGCTCGAAGTCAATATTTGGATTGGGTTGATCGTCAATTTCGCGATTACAGAATGGATTCTCATCAATCGTCGTAGCTCCGATGACAGTCGCCCCAATTGTGATGCTCATTTTTAGTCACGGTGTTCCCCCTTTCCAAGGAACAGATTCGTTTTCTGTGTTAAAATACGAATACAGAACGTTGATTTAAGTGAACCGGAATGGAGCGATACGTGAAAAAAGAGAGCCGGGTGGGGGAGGACAGGCCATGAACAAAGAAGAACAGGTCCTAATGAATTTCAGGGACTTATTTAACAAATTGACTTGGCTTAATAAGTTCAAGATGGAAGACAGCCTTAAGGGTCATAAGTCTTCTGAAGTACATTGCATCGAATATATTGAAAAGAATGTAGATTCCAACGTGACAAAACTTGCGGAGTCCCTTTATATGACTACGGGTGCCATAAGTAAAATAACGAAGAAGCTCTTAAAAAAAGACCTTATCGAAAGCTACCAGAAGCCGGATAACAAAAAAGAAATTTATTTTAGGCTTACGGAGCAAGGGAAAGTCGTTTTTAACATCCATGAGGACCTGCACCAAGAGTTTCAAGAGCGGGATAAAGCCATATTTGAGCAGGTAACCGAGAAGCAATTTGACAGTATGCTTACCTTCATTGAAAAGTATAGCAGGCATTTGGATGCGGAAATAAAGAAACAGGGGATAGATATAAAGTCGGAATAAATGTGAATATTGAAAACCAAACTACATGCAGCCGGGATCTTTTGAGACCGGGCTGCTTTTTTATTTGCCATCATTTTTGTTGCCGAGGAAGCAAAATTATGATACGATGTTTTTGCTTCCAAGGAAGCTAAAATACAACCTAGAGAGGGGAATTTCATGTCCAAATTTGGATCACACAATGAACAGAACACAGACCAAACCGTAAATAAGCACGCTTTACTATTCGGTCTTATCTCTGTGTTTCTTTGCGGAATAGGTTTCAGTATCATAACACCTGTCGTTCCCTTCTTAGTGCAGCCTTATACAAGCAATCCGGGAGAACAAGCTATCGTGGTTACGCTGCTGACTTCCGTTTATGCATTCTGCGTGTTTTTTGCGGCCCCCGTACTTGGAGCTTTGAGCGACAAATACGGCCGTCGTCCATTGCTCTTAGTATGCCTTTTGGGTTCCGCAATCGGGTACTTCGTCTTTGGTATAGGAGGAGCTTTATGGGTACTCTTCGTCGGGCGTATCATTGAGGGGATAACGGGCGGGAGTATTGGCACGATTTTCGCCTATTTTGCAGACATCATTCCTCCGGAACAGAGAACCAAATATTTTGGATGGTTGAGTGCGGTTGTAGGGGTAGGCAGCGTCATTGGCCCAACAGTAGGCGGATTGCTTGCCAAGTTTGGTTATTCCGTACCGATGTATTTTGGAGCAATCATCACTTTATTGAATGTGGTTTATGGATTCTTTTTTATGCCGGAGAGCCTTAAGAAGCATAATAGACTGAAAGAGATTACATTTATAAGACTGAATCCATTTACACAGCTTGCAAACCTGCTTTCCATGAAAAACTTGAAATGGCTGCTTATCTCAGCCTTCTTGCTTTGGGTACCGAACGGATCTTTACAGGCCGTTTTCTCGCAATTCACAATGGACACTTTCAGTTGGAAGCCTGCAATAATCGGACTTATGTTTTCCATCATGGGCTTTCTGGACATCATTTCACAAGGCTTGATCATGCCCAAGCTTTTGAAAAAACTTAATGATAAACAGATCGCTACGATTGGAATGGTTTCGGAGATTATAGGCTACAGCCTTATTGCGGCATCGGCTTTGTTCTCCTTCTATCCTTTTCTTATCGCCGGCATGTTTATATTCGCTTTTGGCGATTCGATCTTTGGGCCTTCATTCAACGGGATGCTCTCCAAGTCTGTCGATTCGAGCGAACAAGGAAGGATTCAAGGAGGCAGCCAATCGATTCAGGCTTTGGCAAGAATGATCGGGCCTATCATTGGAGGTCAAATCTATGTATCGCTTGGTCATGCCGCACCCGCTTTTATGGGGATGATTCTTATAGCGGCCGCAATACCCGTTTTGTATAAGGGGAAGCAAGTAAGCAGGGCTTACTGAATGAAGAAATCGAGTGAGTGGTTCTCAAAACCACAAGAGCCGAAATGGACTATACCCTGCTCTGCAAATATGCGGAGTTATGGGCATGTCTCTTTCGGCTTGTTGTTCCATTCAATGATCCAGCTTTAATGCTCCCTGCAAAATAACTTCCAAGCCCCAAAAAAAACGTTCGTTCTTCGAAACATCGCCGGAAAACAATACGTTCTTATGCGAATGGATGAACGGAAACCGCGAAGCATCGGCGGATAAATAAGCTTCCTTCATCAACGTAAACGACCGTTTCTCGTTTTTGGACCACGAGACATGTTCAAAAGCCGAAGAGGCGGCGTACATCAATAACAAATCCATCCCCCAAGCTGCCGATGCGGGCTGGATGCCGCTGGCCGTCAACTGCTTCAGCAAATATTCCGATAGGGCCAGCGAATGGGGACCCAAGGGCATCGTGGTCAAGGCAAGCTCGGCTATACCGGGGTCCTTATAAAGCACTTGCTGGTAAGATAGGAGTGCGGCAAACAGGTTGCTCTTCCATGTTCCATCATTCGAATCGGGCAATTGGACATTGGCCAGGCTATAGTCCAGCACATAGGAGCTCAATTCCTGCAAATCCTTGACATAGACATAAAGCGACGACGCCCCGGTGTCCAGAGCTTTAGCCACCTTACGCATGGTAAGACCCGAGATTCCCTCCTCTCTTAACAAAAGAAATGCTTGTTCTACAATGACTTCCTGACTGAGCGGCTCCTTCGCGGGTCGAGCACGGCGGCTGACAATGGTTCGATTGGTATTGTTCATACTTTTCTTATACCATGATTGCGGTTATTAGTAAAATTACAGGCGGCAACCATTTTAGTCTTTCTCTCCACGCGAAGCGAGCGTGGAAATGCATGGATTGGCATCCGTTTCAAATATGCCGCCGTGGTAACAAATAATCTTCCGGATATCAAATCCGGTCAACTTCTTCAACGAACGGTAGGCTTCCGGCAAATCGGGCGTTTGCGCTTCATTCGGTCCTTGCAACTGACCGCCCCGAACGACCAGCGCATCGCCAGCGATCAGCGTCTTGCTGTCTGGATGATAAAGACTGATGTGACCGGGAGTATGCCCCGGCGTATGGATCACTAGGAATGTTCCTGCGGTATGCAAGGTTTCGCCGTCAGCAACTGGATGATCGATGCGAATGCCGTTTCTTGAAAAGCTGGCCCCAAACGCTTCGAGCATCTTGGGCAGAGATTTGAGAAGCGGAAGCTCTCCGACAATATAAGGCGCATCGTCAGGATGAGCAAATACTTCGATTCCCGGATTTATTTCCAGGATTTGCGGGAGATTGCCGATATGATCGATGTCTTGATGGGTGATAATAACGCCGCTCAACATCTCCAGCGAAACGCCCGCAGACGACAACTGTGCCGTCAAAGCTTCCATCATCCCCGGCATTCCCGTATCAACCAGGTAATGGGCATCCCCTGATGAGATCAATGTCGGCGTAATGGTCCATACGCCTCCGCCGGGCATCCCGGGCACATTCAGACTCAAGTCGAGCGTCGTCAATTTTGTGTTCATGGTCATTAGTTTCGCTGGCGGCAACCGCAACGATTTCGCACGACATGCTGCCAGCTTCCCTCCTATTCGTATAAAAGTGATGAACGATTATTGGCTTACATAGGAATTCATCAGCTCGCCCAGCTTAGCCGCGGCGTTGTCTGAAAAGAAGAGCTCCATGTTCGCCTTGGTTTCCGCTGCGACGGCTCCGGCGTATTCGAACATCTTCAATTCATACTGCCGCACAGCCGTATCGAGATCGTCATGGTTTATAATGGATAGCGCAAGCTCGGCGCCGTCCAGCATCGCCAAGTTCGCGCCGGCTCCGGCAAACGGCGACATGAGATGCGCGGCGTCTCCGATCAGAGTAACGCCCGCTCTGCTTTCCCATGTATGCGGTACGGGTAACATATAAATTCGCCTTGGCGTGATGACACCATTGGCGCAAGTAATGTACTTTTGCAGCTCTTCCGACCATTCCGCAAACAGGGCTAACAGTTTAGGCTTTGCCTTCTCCGGCTCGCCGTAGGGGATATCCACGCTCTCCAAAAAGTCGCGTTCCGCTTGAAAGCCCAAGTACACGCGAATCCGTCCGTCTCCATTCATCTGCGCCATAATTCCTTTATGGTCATCCAACGCATAAACGGTACCCGGACCGTTAAAAGCGGCAAGCTCGGGGGATTGATTCGCCGCATCCAAAATGTTCAGTTCGATCATACTGACACCGGAATACTGTGCCTTTGCCTCGCTCACCAATGGCCGAATGCGGGAGAACGCCCCGTCTGCCGCCACGACAAGGTCAACGACATCCGTCTTCCCGTTTTCGAAATGAAGTTTATATTGACGATCACCGACAGGGGTCGCATTCAGACATTTGTATCCCCATTGAATGGTATCCGGCCGCAATGAATCGAGCAATAAGTCGCGGAGAACGGTGCGGTCGATCTCGGGCCGCGAATAATGATCTGTATCGGGGACTTCATCCGCCGTGTTGTCTTGATAGACCTTGCCGCTCTTGTCAACGATTTTGCCGCTCTGTCCCTCAAACCGGCATACTTTGTAAAACGATTCGAGCAGACCGGCGGCTTGCAGCGCTTTTTGACCGGAATCCGTCTCGAGATCGAGCGTTCCTCCCTGCTGACGCTCATAACGGGAAGCTTCGCCTTCATACACAACGGGGTTGTAGCCAGCCGTTTGCAGCACGCGGGCAAGCGTAAGCCCGCCGGGTCCTGCACCGATAATAGCAATTCGTTTCGAATGGTTCATATGTCATCACTCCCAAAGTTGGTTTGTTCTTATTTTCTCTACAACGTGTACAAGCATGTGAAGTTCAAAGCTTTTTTTCTTTGTGGAGGAACAGACTGACGAGCAGTGCCAGACCGGCTACTCCGGCCGTAATCCAAAACGTATGGCCGAATGCGATGCCAAGGTCAGCCGATGCATCGGAAGACAGGTGCTTCAACTGCCGAGACAAGTACGCCGTCGTAATCGTTATGCCAAAGGAGGACATAATCTGCTGTGCCGAAGTCGTGATTGGCGTCACCCTGCTGACCAACTCCCGCGGAGCCAGCTTCAGGATATGGGAGTTGATTTGCATCAGCGTCAAGCCTTGACC
The DNA here is from genome assembly GCF_039536325.1 of Paenibacillus hodogayensis. Taxonomy (NCBI): domain Bacteria; kingdom Bacillati; phylum Bacillota; class Bacilli; order Caryophanales; family Paenibacillaceae; genus Paenibacillus; species Paenibacillus hodogayensis. The sequence continues at coordinate 759,207 of NZ_BAAAYO010000001.1, read as the reverse complement.
AAGACCGACAAAAGCAAAACTGATCAATAGATAAATAGAACCGGTCTGGGCTGAAATCTGCGTCAGGGCGAGCAAGGCTCCCAACAAGGAACTTATTCCCGCGATGACTACCGGACGGGCGCCATATTTGTCAAACAATTTGCCGCCAATATTAATCCCTATGGTGGACATAATCGCTTGAGGAATAACGTACAGACCAGCTTCAAATGGCGATAGTCCTTTAATCTGCTGGAGATACAACGGGAAGAGAAGCAGGCTGCCGAACAAGGCGATTTGATTCAGCCAGGCAAGAATCGCTCCGTGAAAAAACGGCAGCGAACGGAATACTCGCAGCTCCAGCAGCGGCTGCTTTTGCCTAAGTTCAACTACGATAAAAAGGAGCAGCGTCGCGACGCCAATCGCCAGCGTAGCCAGGGCCAGCCCGTCCGACCAACCTTTTTCGCCTCCCTGATGGATACTGAATACAAGCGAGGCAAATGCTACAGGGGCAAGGACCGCTCCTCTCACATCCAATTTCATTTCCTTGCTCGGGCTTGTTGCCGGAAGATACTTGAACGCCATGAAGAAGGCAAGCATACCGACCGGCAAATTAATAATGAAGATCCAATGCCAATTGACGTATTCAATCAAGGAACCGGATAGAATGGGGCCCAAGATAGGGGCCAGAAGCATCGGAATGCCCAATATGCCCATAATCGATCCCCGTTTTTCTGGCGGAGCTATTCGAAAGGTTGTCGCGATCCCGATAGGAGCAACCATTCCTCCGCCTAACCCCTGAATGATCCGATACACAATCAGCTGCTCGGGAGTTTGGGCAAGCGTACATAATACCGAACTAATCACAAACAACACGATGCTGGATAAGAATACTTTTTTCGCCCCGAATCGGTCAGAAAACCATCCAGCCAAAGGAATGACGGCAGCAAGGGCGAGTGTGTACGCGGTAATGACCCATTGAATCGTTCCAAGCGTGGTGCCGAAATGGTCGACGAGCTTGGGAATGGCAACATTCATGACGGTGCTGTCCAATATGACGAGAAACATCCCGCTGGCAATGGCCAATAAGGTCGGAAGAATCTGTCTGATCGAAAACTCCGATGAAACGGCCCGTGCGTGATCGCTCAAAAAGGTCACTCTCCTTTCCATGTTAGTATCGATCTTCGTTTCCTTGTGACACATTAGTTATATCACAACGAACAATGTTCGTAAAGAACAATGTTCGTTGTGAAAATGTCTCCTTAACATCGAACATCCTCTTAAGATTTCATCCCAACAGGGCGATCAAGTGTACTGGTATTTACATGTCAGCGTGAAATCGCCGAATCCGAACTGGTTCAACGGCTATTTGCCGAGCGATACCCGGGTTCTTCTGGGCCGAGCAGTTCCTAAGCAGGTGAAAAAACGTTTTCATAAGTGTTGAGGTTTGTTATGATGATCCTGAAATCCGCGACGAGAGCCAAACCGGCTATCGCGGGAGGAGGGAAGGACCATGCGGTTAACCGCGATTCCGAACACTGAACTGACCGTTTCTTCACTGTGCCTCGGCACTTCGCCGCTTGGCAGCAGCATTGACGAAGCGGCTTCGTTTCGGCTGCTAGATCAATTTGTGGAGCTCGGCGGCACGTTTCTCGATACGTCGCGAAACTATGCCGATTGGGCTTGCGAGATCAAAAGCGTGAGCGAGAAAACGATTGGAAAATGGATGAAGGACCGAAACGCTTTCGGCCGAATCGTGGTCGGCACTAAGGGAGCGTGTCCGTCGACGGAACGGTTTTTCCGTTTGTCCCGCGCCGACATCATGGACGATCTGCACAGCAGTTTGCGCAATCTACAGACGGACTGCATTGATTTGTACTGGTTGCATCGTGACGACCTGTCTGTTCCCGCAGAGGACATCTGGCAAGTGCTGGTAGAGGCGGTGGAGGCCGGAAAAATCCGCTATTTCGCTTGCTCGAACTGGACGGTGTCACGGATTGTGGAGGTGCAACAGCTCGCACAGGCAAGTGGCAAGCCGGGATTTTGCGCCAGTCAAATCATGTGGAGTCTCGCTGAGCCGAATCGGGAGCAAATGGCGGATTCCACAATCGTGGTTATGGATGAGGAGACCGAACGGTATCACCGGCAGACTGGCCTTGCCTTGGCGCCGTTCTCGGCGCAAGCCGGCGGATTTTTCGGGGGGCGTTACGATCGTCCGTCACCTGGAACGATTAACGGGGGCAAACCTTCGGTGCAGGCGCTTTACGGCAGTGAAGCGAACTACGAACGTTATGATCGCGTCCGCGAGGTCGCCGAGCAGCTCGGGGAGACAACAGGCGTCGTTGCGCTCGCCTGCTTGTATGCGCGGCCCTTTCCGGTCATTCCGATTGTGGGGCCGCGTACGCCGGAGCAGCTTGCAGATTGCTGCCGAGCGGGGGAATTGCGGCTGGATGAGCAGACTGCCCAGTATATCGAGTACGGGACGAAAGACGGCAGGCCGTAAGAGCGATCGAGTGAACGGGCAGCAAGCGCTGCTACACAAACATCCGCCTGGTTCAGCTGGAGAAGAGATTCGGACAGCACAAGCTTCAAGTGGAAAACACTGATGAACGTTTCTTCATCAGTGTTTTTTCTGTCAATCATGATTCAGCGATGGGTCAGCCTTCACAATTCCGCCAAGTACTTGGCTGTGCGAACCATTTGGCTCGTAAAGGAATTTTCGTTATCGTACCATGCCGCTATTTTTACCAGCGTATCGGTTCCCAGCTCCGTTACTTTTGTTTGCGTAGCGTCAAACAAGCTGCCGTAAGTCATGCCGATAATATCGGACGAAACAAGCTCTTCCTCTGTATATCCATATTGCTCCGACTGGGATTGCTCCATCTTCTCGTTGACCTGTTCCGCGGTTACGGAACCGTCCACGACGGCTGTCAATTCTGTTAGGGAGCCGTCCATAACCGGCACTCTTTGGGAGACGCCATCGAGTTTGCCATCCAAAGAAGGAATGACGAGGCCGATCGCTTTTGCCGCCCCGGTTGACGTTGGGATGATGTTGCCCGCCGCAGAGCGCGCCCGGCGCAAATCGCCTTTGGCGTGAGGGCCGTCAAGGGTATTCTGGTCGTTTGTATAGGCGTGTATCGTCGTCATAAATCCTTTCTTTATCGGGGCAAGCTCGTTCAAGTAATAGACCATTGGAGCCAGGCAGTTCGTGGTGCAGGATGCGGCCGAAACAATAGTATCCTCTTTAGTCAGCGTGCGTTCATTCACGCCATATACAATAGTGGGAACATCTTTCCCGGCAACGGTTGAGATGACCACTTTTTTAGCCCCTGCCTCGATATGAGCTGCAGACGCTTTTTTTGATGCGAACAAGCCTGTGCACTCTAGAACCACATCAATTTGCAATTGTTTCCACGGGAGTTTGCCGGGTTCTCTTTCGGCATAAATCGGAATATCTACACCGTTCACGGTTAAGCTGTTATCCGTGTAACCGATTTTTTCGTTGTACTGTCCCTGCGTTGTGTCGTGCTTTAGCAAATGTGCGAGCATCTTCGGACTTGTCAGGTCATTGATGGCCGCAATCCGATATCCTTCCGCATCAAAAAGCTGCCGGAAGGCAAGCCTGCCAATTCTGCCGAAACCATTTATTGCAATATGGATTGCCATAATAATAACCGCCTTTCTTCGTCTTTCATCAATTATATCCCTCGAATCGTTGTGGTACACTGTTAGAAGTGAAGCAATTGACTATACTATCTGTCAGGAGAGAACCATGCCGCAATTGGACCGCCACAAAAACAGAACGGTACCTATTGAATTTGTTGCCGTCGAGGATTTGACGTCTCTTCCCTATCCGGAGCGGCTTACTTTCATTTTTGTTACGTCCGGCAGCCTAAACGGGGTACTCAACGAACGCCCGATTACAGTTTCTGCGCCTGGCGTTCTTTGTTTGTCCGAAGAGGATACGATACAAATACTTGAGAAGCATAACGTCTCCGCGCAATCATTCCGTTATCATCCCGATTTTCTCAATAGCATCCCGGTTTCCGAAACGGAGGACTACTTTCCAGCCCGTCCGAACATACAAACAGGACTTTCGCTTTTTCAGGACAATCCGACACGAACCGGAGTACCTGTTGTTACCGAGAAAGCCTATCCGCAATTATTGGAGTGGTTTTTTGTGCTTGGAACCGAAGTGTATGCACAAAGCGATGCGCGCTGGGCGTGCAGAATCAAAAAATATCTCATTCAGATATTGGGCTTGCTTGAGGATTTGAACCGCCATAGCGAACAATCCCCCGTTGATTTAGTGCTGGACTATATACACACCCATTATTCCGATAAAGTCACCTTGGAAGATGTAACGAAATGCGCACACTTGAATCGCGTGTCGCTTAATAAACAGTTTCAGGAAAGATGCGGATGTACGGCGATGGGATATTTGCTATCGCACCGTTTGAAAGTGGCATCTGATCTTCTCACCCATACAGGTATGAGCTTGAACGAAATTGCGCGAGCCACCGGGTTTGAGTATGACACTTACTTCATCAAACAATTTACAGCTAAGAGAGGGATGACTCCGACCGAATACCGGAATATCTCCCGCCAGTTCTCCAATGCTCAATAAGAGATTGGGCTTTTGTGACCCTGAAGATAGACACTTTGCAAAGAAGTGACCATCTTGTGGGTCATTTTTGGTTCCATGAATGATCTCGATTTTCTTTACCAATGTAATATCGATCCGAACCTTATGGTAAGCTATTCACATTCATGGCTTTAAACCGCTTGATAAGGAGGAACACAATGGGGCAGGATGCGACGAGTCAAATGATGTACGACTTTAAAAAGAATCAGGACGTGCTTGTGGCTATCGGCAATGAAACACGCCAATCCATTTTAATTTCTCTGAGTCAAGGAACGCAGAGCCCGGGCATGCGAGTGGGGGAGATCGAACGGCTTACCCATCTGTCTCGCCCTGCTATATCTCATCATCTTCGTGTACTAAAGAATGCTGGCATCGTAAGCGTTCATAAAGAGGGGACAAAAAATTATTATCGACTGAACGCCAGAAACGCCATGCTGAATGTACGAAGCTTGATTGACCAGGTTTTGTTGCTATGCGAATAACAGGATGGGATCACCATGTAAAGGAGAATGCACATGAGCCGGTTCATGGAGGCTGTCAATGGAGTTCAAATTCCTCAATTGGGATTCGGCGTATATAAAATCAAGCAAGATAAGAACGGGAGTTTTGAAAAAATCATTCAAGAGGCGATTCATGCCGGATATCGTCATTTCGATACGGCCCGTATTTACGGCAATGAAGAAGCGTTGGGGCATGCGATCGGGAATAGCGGGATTGACAGAAAAGATTTTTTCCTGACCTCCAAAGTGTGGACAACGGATTTGGGGTATGAACAAACCATAAGGGCTTTTGAAAAGAGCTGTAAAAAGCTCAATACGACATATTTGGATATGTATCTCATTCATTTTGCCGGTCCCCATTATATCGAGTCTTGGAGGGCATTAGAGGACTTATATGCAGAAGGTAAAATAAGAGTTATAGGCGTAGCGAACTTTGAGATCGAGCATTTCGAGCATGTAAAGAAGCAGGCAAAAGTGATGCCGATGATTAATCAAATTGAGACGCATCCCGCATTTCAACAGCAAAAGCTGCGCGAGTATATGGCACGCCATCACATTTTGCATGAAGCATGGGGACCGTTGGGGCAGGGGAATAAGTCTTTGTTTGAAAATGACACGCTGCAAACGATTGCACGCAGTCATCAAAAGACGGTTGGACAAGTTGTATTACGTTGGCATTTGAATCGCGATACCATCATCATTCCGAAGTCTTCGAACCCTCGTCGAATAAAAGAAAATATGGATCTATTCGATTTCGATTTGAGCGAGGAGGAAATGCGGCAAATTGCGAAATTGGACACGGGAAAAAGAAATTCGGTAGACCCAAAGGGGTACCAAGTCAATCCGATTTTTGTTGGACTAACAAAACTGTTTATTAAGTAGTATGAAAAACGAAAGTTCATACCCAAGGCTCCTGAACGAGTGGTGTCTTATTTGGTTTTTTTAGACTCGTTAGCGGGTCCGGAAAAGTCATCGTGAATGTGCTGCTCTTCGCCGGGCTGCTGCTGTTCGTTTCCCTTTTAAGTTCAAACGCCTTGCTGCACGTGGTCCGGTGAACGGTATCACGCGTGCGGCAAGGTTTTTTTCCTCTGCGTGGATTTTGAGCAAGGGGAAGTTTCGTTAACTGCGGGGGCTCAGCAGATGAAAAAAAATAGCGCGTATCGTTCTCCTTGACGTTAGGGAGAATAATGTATATTATAGATATGTGAAGTCCTTGATGGAGGTGATGATGAATGAAATACTCCAAGGCTACCGACTACGCCCTCCATACGATGCTCTTTCTTGCTGCGGCCACTCCCCTAAAACCAGTGGGTGTGCAGCAGTTGGCAGAGCGGCAAAATGTGTCTCCAACCTATTTGTCCAAAATACTGACCAAGCTGGTGAAGGCGGGCATGATTGAATCGATAACGGGTGTTCGTGGCGGTTATCGGCTCAGACGAGATTGGGAAAGTATCTCGTTCCTTGATATTATTCACGCGATTGAAGGGTCGGCCTCTTTGTTCGACTGCAGCTTCGAACACGGACCGGAATGCCTGATTCAAAAGGTGGTGTTATCGGCAGAAGAGAAGATGGAAGAACATTTGAGAAATCAGAAAATGTCGGATCTTGTGCGGGACATGAATATCGTTATGTAACACCTCTTTTTTTTCAACCAATTACAGATAACTAGAGTCTTTAAAGTCTGTGTTGTAGACGAATGTTCACATGGAGATTTACAAGGAGGGATTTCGAGATGGACAATGAAAAGTTTGTGGACGTAGCGATTATCGGTGGAGGACCGGCCGGTTTGAGCGCCGCTCTCATCCTGGGGCGTGCCAGAAAGCAAGTGGCCGTCATTGACGAGGGGCGTCCCCGTAATGCGGTGACTCGCGAGACGCACGGATTTCTGACACGCGACGGGATCAGTCCGAGCGAATTTCGCCGCCTCGCAAAGGAACAGTTGGGCCATTATCCGTCCGTATCGCCGGTAGAAGATACGGTGTTGTCGATTGAGGGGGAGGATGGCAACTTTGTTCTGAAGACGGCGCAAGGAAAGACGATTACCAGCCGCAAGCTGCTCTTTGCCGTCGGCATGAAGGATCGGCCGCTGGATATTCCGGGTCTGTCCGAGGTATACGGGAAAAGCGCGTTCGTCTGTCCTTATTGCGACGGTTATGAATTAAGAGACGAGCCGTTGGTTGTCATAAACAGAGGGTCCATGCTGATGCACTTCGCTCCGCTTCTGTCGGGGTGGACGAAGCGGTTTGTTGTTTGCACGAACGGGCCCGACGAGCTGAGCGAGGCCGAGCGCGAGGAACTGCGCAACCATCAAGTGCCGCTGTTCGATTCCCCCATTCGCTCGATCGATTCCAGCGCCGGCATGGTGAAGCAAGTCGTGCTCGAAGATGGGACGACGATACCGTGTACGGGAATCTTCTTCAAGCCCGAGCTGGTACCGGGATCGGACTTGCCGCAGTCGCTAGGCTGCCGCGTCACGGAAGCGGGAGTTGTTTCCGTCGACGAGTTTGGAAAAACGAGCGTTCCCGGCATTTACGCTGCGGGGGACGCGGCCTCGCAGATGCATCAAGCTATTGCCGCGGCCGCTTCGGGGTCAATGGCTGCGGCGGCAGCAAACAATGAACTGAACAAAGAGGCATGGCTGCGCGAATAGCAAGGAATCAAGCTGAAGCTGCTTCTGGTAATCGTTTGTTTGTCAAAATGAGCAGAGGAATACTTTTGAAAGGGATGATGAAGATGGCTATTCAACATGCAAATGATGCTACTTTCCATACGCTGGTACAAAAAGAAGGTATAACCGTAGTGAATTTTTGGGCTCCTTGGTGTGGTCCGTGCAGAACGTTTGCGCCTGTTCTGGAACAGTTCGAAAAGGAAGCAAACGGTTCCCTTGCAGTCGTTAAAGTGAATGTAGACGAAAACCCGGTAACTTCTTCGCAATTTCAGATTATGAGCATACCGGCAACGATTATATTCAAAGACGGAAAGCCTCTATATAATGAAGTAGGCTTGCTGCCGCTAGGTGTCTTGCAGCAGCTCGTTGCTTCCCATTAACAATTGGATCCTCAGCCTGAGGAACTATTTTTACAAGCTCCGAACTTGCGGCGAATGTTTCCCGAGAGATTTTTTACTCGAAGGGAGATATTCGCCTTTCCCTTCGCTAATGGAATCGAATTGCTTCAGCGGTGGTTCTGCTTCTTGAACCACCGCTGCATTCATTTCATCGCTTTTTACCCCTTCAATCGCAGCCACGCGCCAGGACATTCGTGATAGCGAGCCGCCTTTCTTGCGATTCCGTTATAAAAGCATTAAAATCGGCTGTTCGAGTTTTTTCGCTTTTCTGGCGGCAGCATCGCTTCGATTACGTCCCAATGCTCGGCGATCTTTCCGTTCTCCACGCGGAACAAATCGTAGAAAGCGTTAGGCTCTCCATTGATGTGACCCTCGCTTACCGTAAGCACAAAATTGCCCTGACCGATAACGCGGTGAACACGGGTGTATTGCATTTCAATACGCTGCTCCTCCATGGCCCGCACTGCGGCACCTAGACCGGAAAGGCCGTCCGCAATATGCGGATTATGCTGAATATAATGATCCTCGTCAAAGTAAGCGGCAAGCAGGCTCAGGTTTTTCGCGATCATGATATCCTCGACAAAACATTGGACAAAGGCTTTATTCGCATCCGTCTTGTCGATATCGGTAATCGTGACCGGTCCGTCAATCATCGTATGATGGCTTGGTGTTTTCTCCGCCATTTCTTGCAAGTTGTCCCAATGCTCGACGATGAATCCATTCTCAAAACGGAAAATATCAAAGCCGATTTTAGGGCCGTGAAAATCATATACGGAATGAAGAACCACATAATCTCCATCGACTAAAGTACGCTTAATGCTGACCTTAGTACCTGCTTCCTTCAGATGATCAAGTGCGCCAAGCATGGCCGCGCGACCGTCGGGCAAAGCCTGGTTGTGTTGAACATATTGCTCCGGATGGATGTAATTCATGATGGCTTCGGGTTGGCCGCTTTCCAAGCTTTCCAGCACGGCGATGGCTTTCAGGACAAGCTCGTGTTGATTGTTTAGCGTCATGGGAATCGCTCCTTTTGTATGAATAGTCATTAGATAAATAATGAACATATTGTTGTTTATTTATCTTTTTGTTCATTATAATGGGGGTGAATGCAGCGCTCAATATTTAATCGTTTTGGTTTTGAAGCATAACATACAATTCCAATCGCTTTGTCGCTTAACGACTCAAATTTTTTTTCAAGGAGAGAACAGATGAGCAAGAAAGTGGATCTGAGAATACTGCGAACCAAGCAATCGATTCGAACGGCTTTTTATGAGCTTATTCAACAAAAAGGATATGAAGCGATAACGATCCAGGATATTGCCGATCGGGCTATGATCAATCGAAACACGTTTTATCTTCACTACGAAAATAAACCCGACTTATTAAATCGATGTATGGATGAGTTGTTGAGCGAAGTGAAGCATGTAATCGTTCCGTGTCCGATCACCATGAAACCTTACAGTATCTCTAAACTCGAGACCGTCATGCAAGCCGTATTGGAGCACATTGCGCGCAACACTTCTTTTTACCGAGCCATGCTAGTGGAAGAGAATCGGATCTATGCGTTCCGGGAGAAGATGGAGAACATCATAAAAGAGAAGCTAAATGAGGGGGTGAATCCCGCTGCAGGACAATCCGCTTTAGCAATATCCAAGGAATTGCTGCTCGAATATCTTGTATCGTCTTTTATGGGAGTTCTCATTTGGTGGATTAAGAACGATCAGCCTCTTCCTGCTGGCGAAGTTTCATCACAGTTTAGCAGACTGGCGGCCTACGGGCATTTGAAAGTCGCCGGTATCGAATAATCGTAACTTTGTTTACATTTTAGGAGCAGAGGACACACTTTAGACGAGCTATAGAGATGCCCGGTCCGAATTTTGACACAAAGAGAGGAGTCGACAATGAGTAAGCAACCAAGTAGAAGCAGACATTTGATTGATCCGGAAGTGATCAGCGCCGTTGATTTATTCCCGACAACGGATCTTAGCGAATCTGTATTGATGGAATCACGCAAGAAGCAATCGCAAATGCTGCCGCAAATCGATATCACGCAGATGTTCCCCGTTACCTTTGAAGAAAAAACAGTGCCGAGTTATTTTGGCGGGCCGGACATTCGAATCGAGATCACCAAGCCCAAGCAGCCAAAGCATGATAAAATGCCCCTTTATTATTCGATTCACGGCGGGGGGATGGTTTTGGGGAGTCCGGTCGGTGATCGTCCGGGGAATGCGGCCCTTGCTGCGCAGCATGGTTTTTGCTGTGTGTCCGTATATTACCGTCTGGCGCCGGAGCATGTGCAGCCAAGTCAGCTTCAAGATTGTTATTCGGGTCTAAAATGGTGTGTTGAACATGCGGAGCAGCTCGGAATCGATCCTCGGAAAGTCGCCCTTGTGGGCTCAAGTGCCGGCGCCGGGTTGGCGGCTGGTCTGGCGCTGTACATTCGCGATCAGAAGGAATTTGAGATTCATCATCTGAGACTGCGCAGTCCCATGCTCGATGACCGTACGAGTATTACGGCCGATCATCCCTACGCGGGAGAATTTGTTTGGACCAAGCCAAGCAACTATTTTGGCTGGAAATCCGTATTGGGACATGAGCCGGGTCAGGAGGGGGTAAGCGAGTATTACGTGCCTGCGCGTGCACAATCACTGGCAGACTTGCCGCCTACTTATATAAGTATAGGCAGCATCGATCTGTTCATAGATGAAGCCCTATTATTTGCAAAACAACTGGCCTTTGACGGGGTCTCCGTTGAATTCCATGTCTACCCCGGATATCATCACTTGTCTCCCATGTTTCCGAATGCCCATTATTCACAAGAAGGCGCCAAATCAAGCGAATACGCCTTACTGAAAGCTTTAGAGCTACTTTGATTTTTAGTCGTGGCGGGTCAATAAGAAAGGGTGGGCACGGCTTCATCTGCTTGATGAAGGCCGGACCCCCCTTTTTTTGCGATTCCTGCGGGCTCTGATTCCATTTATCGATTCAGAATAGCTTTCAAAACCCGACAAATCGGTTGCAGGAAAAGGTAGACCGCGCCGACGAAGCAACAAGTAATAATTCGTGCTTCGGCAGTAACCATTTGTCGTACGGAACAGGCGATTGTAGGCTAACATAGGTCAAGAACGCACGATTGCAACATTGGAGGGGGTTGCTTGAATCATGAATGTATCCTAAACTGTATGCGCTTTCAAAGGTCCCTTGAATGCAAAAAAAGGCCGGCATGACCGTTGCGAAAATCCGTTTGGTCTGAACGGGCAAGGCGGGCCGGAATAATCTCAATTGGGAGAGGATGTTGAACATGACAAGAAAGGGTTACAGGCAGTTGCTTTTACTCACTATCATGCTGTTGTTGTCCGCAAGTTCCTTGGTACGCGAAGCGCATGCGGAATCATCCGGGGGGGTAACCAAATTGAACGTTGCCGATTTCGGGGCAGTCGGGGATGGCGTGCACGACGATACCGACGCGTTGAACGCAGCGTTCCGAGCCGTTGCCGGGTATGCAGGCATAGTGGAAGTGCACTTGAACGGCGGAACGTATTTGGTCGACCAAACAAAAGGGTTGATCATCGAGGAGAATACATCTGTTATTGGTACCAACGGTGCAACGATCCGGGCGAACCCGTCCTTGTTTGGCTGGACATTGGCGGATATTTACGGGAACAACACGACGATAACCGGTATCCGATTCGACGGGAACAATGCGGTCAATCGCGTGCTGGCCATTCAGCCCGGCTCCAGTCACACATCCATCCTTCATTCGATTGTGGAGAACGCTTCCCAGCCCAATGATCCGAATAGCCCGTCTTACAAGCAAACCGTCGTCGGTATCATGATCTATGGCAATACCGAATATATTACGATCGATCACTGCACAATTCGAAATATTAGTTCCCTGCACGGGAACGGATCGGCTATTTCAAGGGGCATATACGTAACGGTTACATACAACTCGAACGAAGCATTGGGTCGTTATGTGGCCATCACCAATAGTTACATTCATCACATTTCTCCGGCTGACGATGGGGATGGTATCTTTTACCAAGTTGAGGATTGGCTAACGACGAACAATTACGACGTGCACGGACTTATATACAACAACTTGTTTGACCATAACGCGAAGCGGGCTGTCAAATTACAAGCTAACGGCATAACGGTTGATAGCAATACGATCATAAACAGCTTCCACAACGATAACTATTACGCTGTCGTCGATAACGGAGCGCTAGCCTTCTCCGACATGTACTCGGGTATAAGCGTGTACGGAAACAACACGACGGTAACGAACAATACCATCGCCGGCATCGGCGCCTACTACGCTGGTATCGAATTGGCCGCTGGTGACGACGTTATTCATAATACGACGATCGCCAACAATTCCGTATCGAACGCTGTGTACAGCAACGTAGCAGGCACTTCGGGTATTCGGATCGGCAACGTTTCTAATTTCACAATTTCCTCGAATAAGATTAATCATTTTGTCAACAGCATTTGGACATGGCAAAATGCCGATTCCGGACTTATTTCAAATAATCAACTAACAGCAGCCCGTCCAAACGGCAGCGGTATCCTGTTGTCGACCTATGTAAGCGGGATGGTTCATCATGATATTTTGGTGACCGGCAACACCGGCACTGTAGCGAATAAGGCTATCGATGTTCAGCCGTCCAATTACAACATTATGCTGTCCAACAACTCGATTACCGTCAGTCCATAACGATGACGTATTGCGGAAAGCGTGGAAACGTTTCAAGGTAGGATGACATGACGTTCATTGCTCCTAGCCTCCCCTATGAGATATACTAGAATGAAAGTTCAAGTATGGATCATTTTATCATCTAAGGAGCTTCAATCATGTCAGACCTGCCTCTTGTAGATATCGCTTATCAGGAAATTCGTCAAAATCTGTTGAGTGGACAATACTTGCCGGGTCATCTTCTCTCGGAGAGCGACCTTGCCGGCAAGCTGAACATGAGTCGTACACCCGTACGGGCGGCGATCACCCAGTTGGAGAAGGACGGCTTCGTCGAAACGCTGAATAAACGGGGCATCCTGGTGAAAGAGGTCGATGCCCGGGAACTGTTCGATATGTTCGATTTGTTGAATGCCTTGTACGTCTACGCACTCGATCAGTTTGACGAGTATGCATATGAGCTGGATCTGGATTCGTTTAAGAAGTATTTGGACCGGTTGACAGAGGCGAGTGTTGAGAAAAGAGACCGCGATTACTATGAGAACGGGCTGTTGTTCATGCGGACGCTTCTCGCAATGCTGGATAACCGATGTATGGAGCAGACCTTCGATCGTTACAAAGATAAAATTTTGTTCTATGTTGTCGCTCATCGCTCACAGGAGGGCAAGCATCGCCCTTATACCGGAAAAAAGCTGTATGCGGACATTTACCGTTTTCTCTGCGAAAAAAATTACCGGGAAGCCAAGATGGCGATCCTCGAAGCCAAACGAAAATTACGGGAGGATTTGCTGCGGATCGGTCTTAAAACGAACTCTTCCCCTCACTCATGAATGAGCACGCCTAGCAAACCTCGCGACTTCCTGCCCGAAGCCGCGAGGTTTTTTTGTCATTCCTCCGCTGCACGCTCCGACAGACGAAGCGATCTCTTCATAAATTCCTTACATGCTGTTAACACTCATCTTACATACAAGATATATGATTCTTGTATACAAGATTAACGACCACACTTTTTAACTGGAGGCTATACTCATGAACCCTATTCAATTCGTACACCTCACGGATACTCATCTGAATGCTCCCGACAAAGAGAACCTCTTTGCGAAGCTTCAGTTGGCGGATAAAGTCCGCCGTGTTTTCAGCCATATTCACCAATCCGGCCTTCGGCCTTCGTTCGTGCTTATTACCGGCGACCTGGCCCATGAAGGAGACAGCGCCGATTACGCCTACATTCGCAAACTGGTTGACGAAGGCTCCGCTATGCTCGGCGCACCCGTCTATGTCATTCTGGGCAACCATGACCACCGGGCCCCTTTCCGTGAAGGGTATCTGGGCGAAACCTCGTCCGAAGAAGCCTACTACTATTCGCATACGATCGACGGTCTTCGTCTCATCGGACTGAACTCGCAAATTCCGGGCCACCACAACGGCATGATCGACGACCAACAGCTGTCTTGGCTGGCCGAACAACTCAGCACACCGGCTCCTCGCGGAACGATCGTCGCCATCCATCATCCGCTGTCGACGGTCATCGACATGCCTGGCTATGATAGCCTTCAAAATGTGGAATCAATCCGTGACGTGCTCGCAGGCTCGGACGTCATCGGAATTATGGCAGGGCATGTGCATTCCAACCATGTCGGTACGTTCCACGGCATACTCAGCGTGGCTGCATCCGGTACCGCCTTCGGCGGCGAATTGGCTGAAGCCGAGCACTTCCGCATGTTCGACGCTTGCAGCTATAACGTGGTGACTGTCGATTCAAATGGCGTCACCGTATCGACCATCGCTCTGCCGACTTCGAACGCGGAAATATTCCGGTTTCCACTGACGGCACTAGCCGAACAACGCTAATTACTTTCCTTTAGACAGGAGATTTCGATACCTTATGACGAAGCAAACAATCCCGCAGCCAGACTGCTTGCTTTCCCTGGAAGGCGCTATGAATTTCCGCGATATGGGAGGATACCGTACAGATGATGGGCGAACGGTCAGACATGGGCTGCTCTACCGTGCCGCCGAGCTGACGGGCTTGACGCCAGGCGACCATCAGGTGCTGGAGGGCCTCGGCATCCGGCACGTGCTTGATTACCGCAACCGGGCGGAAGCCGAACTGAAGCCAGACCCCGCGATCGGGCAGGCCGTGCTTTCCAGAATTCCTGCCAATCTGAAAGCCGAATCTTCCCCTCATGTTACGATGGAACAAATGTTCAAAGCCGGCATCCACAAGGCCTTTACAGCCGACATGCTGATGAAGACCTACGCGGAGCTGCCCGTCGGCAACGAAGCTTATAAGCTCCTGATGAAGCTGCTTGCCGAGCCGGAGCTCAACCTGCCCCTCGTTCATCATTGCGCGGGAGGCCGCGACCGGACGGGCGTCGGCAGCCTGCTGATTCTTCTTACGCTGGGTGTTCCCTATGAGACCGCAGTCGAGGATTTTCTGCTGTCCAATGTTACGCTCACCTCCTACCACGAGAGTTTGTTCGAGATGGCCATCCAATATGTGAGCAAGGAGGAGATCGAATCGTTCAAGGATGCGATGCTTCTGAAGCAGGCGCTGCTGGATACGGCGATGACTTCCATTCTTGAAAAGTACGGATCATTCGAACGTTATCTGGAGGCCGAATTCGGAATCGATGCAGCCGCCAGAGAACGCATTCAAGCCTACTGTCTCCGCTAGGCAAAGTCTTCTTCCAATCCCATTCCTTATCTGGAGGGCGTCACCATGAACATTACCAAGTCGGCATCCATCTTGGCGGCTGCGGCCATCGCGGCTGCCAGTCTTAGCGCATGCAGCTCAAGCAACGGTTCTTCCGGCCAAGCTGAGCTGGGCAAGCTGGACCCGAGCAAGCCGACGAAAGTCACCTTTTACTCGTATAGCCTTGCTTATCCTACGATGAAACCGGGCATGGAACAGTTGATCAAGGAATTCAATGAAACGGTGGGCAAGGAAAAGGGCGTTATGGTGGAAGGCATAGCGGATCCGAACTATCAACAATATAAGGCGGACATCTCCGCAGGGAAGCAGGTCGATATCGTTCAGCACACGTTCGGCACGCTGGACAGCTCCCGCTTGACGCTTGGATTCAAAGCCTATGAAGACGTATTCCCCAAAGATGTGCTGGACGAGCACTTCAAGGGAATCACTCCTAACGCCCTGGAACTGGGCAAAATCGACGGAAAAATGTATGGCTTGGCCTTTACGTTCAGCACGCCGATCGTCTTCATCAACGGCAAGCTATTCCAGGACGCAGGCCTGGACCCGAACAAGCCGCCGCAAACCTGGGAAGAGATCAAGGCCGTCGCGCTAAAAATCAAAGCCGCAACCGGCAAGGATGGCTTCGGACTGGCGCCGAATAACGGCTGGATTACGGAAGGACTCATTCTCAGCAATGGCGGGGAGGTTCTCGCCAAGGACCGCAAGTCTGCTAAATTCGGAGAAGAGGCCAGCGTTGCTGCTTTGCGGATGTGGAGAGACCTGTACCAAAGCGGCGCTCACGCCAAAGGCACCGACGCCGAGCTGACCGAGCAATTCATGGCCGGCAATCTCGGCATGATTATAACGTCGACGGCGCTGCACAGCGGATTCAAAAAAGCATCGGAGGCAGCCGGCTGGAAGCTGTACGGAGCCGGAATGCCGAGATTCGGGGATAAACCGGCCGTGCCCGTCAACTCCGGAAGCGTACTTGCTATCCGTCCGGACAATCCGACTAATAGTGCAGCGGTCTGGGAGTTTATCAAGTTCGTCACGGGAAATCGCGGGTATACGATCATTACGTCTTCCATTGGTTACTTGCCGCTTCGTGCGGGGCTTGCCGACGATCCAAACTACTTGAAGAGTTTCGTCGACCAGAATCCGCTGTACAAAATTAACTTGGCTCAGCTAGCGCAAATTAAACCCGTCGCCATCTGGCCCGGAGAATACGCCTCGGAAATTTTCACTGCCTTCTCCGATGCCGTCGCCAAAACGGTTATGACGAATGAGGACGCGGCGGCCACGCTTAAAAAAGCGCAAGCCGATATCAACGGTATGCTGAAATAAGCCGTTATCCCGAATCTCGGCATGGAAAGGAACGATCATGAACCAGGTCATCGAGAATTCGTATGCCCCCCCTTTGAAGGGGCAACCGTCTCTTACCGGGAAACGGAAAGGGCAGCTGTTGAAGACACTGCGGCGCCTGAAGCCGTTTTTATACTTGTCTCCCGCTTTGCTGCTGTTAGCCGTCTGGATGTATAAGCCGCTTCTGTCGACATTTTATTTGGCCTTTCACAAATGGAGCATGGTGCCCGGCACGGAGCCGGTCTTTGTCGGATGGACTAACTTCACGCGCCTGCTGGCTAACAAGAGCTTCTCCGATTCTATCGGCCATACGGTTTTTTATACGATCGGGCTGCTGCCCTTCTCCATCGTCATTCCCGTCCTGCTGGCAACCGTTACGCATCAGATGACGGGCGCCATGAAAAACGTGTATCGAGCTTTATTTTTCATCCCGATGATCCTGGCGCCCGTCTCCGTAAGCGCGATCTGGCGCTGGCTGTTTCATCCGTCGAACGGGCTGGTGAACCAAGTGCTCATCCAAGCCGGACTGCTTCGGGAACCGATAGCCTTCTTCTCCGATCCGGACTTCGCCAAGTGGATCATCCTCCTCATCACCGGCTGGAAGATGATCGGCTTTAGCACGCTCATGTTCTCCGCGGCGCTGACGAGCATCAATCGGGAGTATTACGAGGCGGCCTCCCAGGACGGCGCCGGGCGTTTCGCGCAGTTCCGGCATGTGACGGTTCCGCTGCTGTCTCCGATGATCCTGTTCATGCTGACGATGAGCATCTTGTTCTCGAGCCAGTGGACGTTTGCTTACATCGATATTTTGACGGGAGGCGGACCTTACGGTTCCTCGTCGAACATTTATTACGAGATGTACAAGTTCGGCTTCTCCAATCTCAATGTCGGGCTCAGCTCGGCAGCGTCCATGACGTTCTTCCTGGTATTCGGGCTGATCGCGTTGGCCTTGACAGGCTTGTCCCGCAAATACTCCTTTTACGACAACTGACGAGGAGACGATCCATGAAAACCACGCCTCCGGCTTTAAAACTGATCCAGCACGGACTGCTCGTTGTCATGAGCGCGGCAGCCATTTTCCCGCTGTACTGGATGATCATCTCATCCTTCAAAAACGAGGCCGACATTTTCACGTCCAGCCTGTTTCCCTTGCATCCGACATGGAGCAATTACAAGTATGCGTTCACGGAAATGCCGATCATCCGGATGCTGTTCAATTCCCTCGGCATGTCTACCCTTATGACCGCCTTGCAGTTAGTGACTAGTTTATTGGCGGCTTACGCGCTAGTCCGCTGGCGGTTCCGGGGGCAAACGTTTATATTCATGCTGCTCAGCCTGACGTGGCTGATCCCGTTTCAGTCGATCATGATCCCGAACTACATCTTGGTCAACCAGATGGGGCTGAACGAGCATTTGCTCGGTATCGTCATTCCCTTTGCCGTGTCCGCCTTCGGGATTTTGTCGCTGTACCAAGGCTTCCAGTCGTTCCCCCGCGTGCTGATCGAGGCGGCGAGCATTGACGGCCAGAGCGATTTCGGCATATTAACGAAGCTTATTTTGCCTAATATTCGCTCGACGATCGCGTCGCTCGGCATCATCATGTTCATCAACAGCTGGAACGAATATTTATGGCCGATGCTGATCACCAAAAAAATGGAGAACGCCCCTCTGCAGATCGGCCTCAAGCTGTTCGTCAACTCGGATACGAATATGTGGGGATCCTTAATGGCGGCGACGACCGTCTCCTGCTTGCCGATTCTCATTCTTTATCTGGGACTTCAGCGACAAATCGTCGATTCGTTCGTTCGCTTCGGGATTAAATAAGGCTAGGCCTTCAAACAGTTTCTGATCCGCTTTCCCGGCGGAGCAGAAGCTTTTTTGTCGTTCCATTTTTTAAAGGTGAAACCAACAACAAAGCTTCACATTATGGCCACAACAATAGCTCTGTCGAGTCAGAGTATCTTGCTAAGCCATTTTATATAATTTAGACAGAATAGGAGGAAGAGGTAAATGCAATCTTGGAAAGTCGGTATCTTGTTGTTTGACGACGTAGAAGTGCTAGATTTTGCCGGTCCGTTTGAAGTATTTGCCGTAACGGCGCTGAATCGCGGTCAAGCGGATGAATGGAAGCCGTTCGAGGTGACTACGATTTCAGAATCGGGTCATTTGGTCACAGCGAGAAACGGTTTAAAAGTGACGCCCGATTATAACTTCCATACCGCTCCTTCGTATGATTTGCTGGTCATTCCGGGGGGGATGGGAACAAGGCGCGAGATCGATAACGCGGTATTGCTTGATTGGATCCGAAAGCGCTTTGAAGAGGTTCAGTGGATGACTTCGGTTTGTACGGGAGCTTTGCTGCTGGCCAAGGCCGGATTGCTGGACGGCAAGCATGCGACAACGCACTGGGCAAGCCTGGAAAGGATGAGAACCGAATATCCCGAAGTAACCGTCGTCGATGGCGTCAAATTTGTCGATGAGGATCGGATCGTCACTTCCGCAGGCATTTCCGCGGGGATTCATATGGCTTTTCATATGGTAAACCGATTGCTCGGGACGACCGCTGCAGAAGAAACGGCGCGTATGATGGAGTTCGATATTTGTTTGGATGAGGACGGAGCGCGTTGACATCACTGTTCATTTTTCGAATGAGAGAAAGTAGGCATGCAATTGAAAACCAAGATAACGTATACGATATTGACTCTTATTTTCTTTCTGACTTTGATGGGCTGCAGTTCCGCTACGAACCAAAGCCGCCATCCGGACAATACACCGGGAAGTCCTGAAACTTCATCCTCCAGCCAGCAGCCGTATTTGACCTTTAAAGACCAAGCGGGACAAAACGTAATTTTAAATAAGAAACCCGAACGTGTGGTTATTCTGAATACAGAGGCACTCGAACTTTTCTACCAGCTTGGGGGCCAAGCGGTCGGAAGAGCCAAAGCACCGGGAACGCCAGTGCCGGAGGCGGCCAAGGGAGCAGAAGATGTCGGGCAAATTAATCAGGTGAGTTTGGAAAAAATCACTAGCCTGAAGCCGGATCTTGTAATCGGACAGCCCTTGTTTCATGCGAATCTGAAAGACGTTCTTGGTATGAATCAAATTCCACTCGCTTTAGTGAACGTCAGCAGCTATGAGGATATCCAAAAAACCGGAAAGCTGTTCGGCCAAATCATCGGAAAAGAAGCCGAGACGGAAGCGGTGCTGAAAGAAACGGAAAACCGTATCCAGACGATTATTAATAAAGTACCCAATCAATCGCCGAAATTTGCCGTTATTACAATCATGCCTATGGGAATATCCATCCAAAAGAGCGGCGGCCTCGCACTCGATATAGCCAATAAACTGAAGTTGAACAATGTGGCTGATGGCATGCAATCCGGTCAGCTGCCCAGTTCCGTTCCTTATAGCATCGAAAAATTAATTGAGGCGGACCCGGAGTATCTGTTCATGATTGTGCACGGAACGGAAGAGTATGGCCGTCAGAAGCTCAAAGACGATTTGGAAAGCAATCCGGCATGGGCTTCTTTGCGGGCTGTAAAGGAAAAAAGAATGGTATTTTTGCCATCCGATTTTGTCAATTCGCCAGGCTTGAAAGTCGATCAAACATTTGAATATGTTGCCAAGCTGGTGTATCCCGATGCATATGGAAAGTAAGTCGGCACCGGCGTTTCGAAAAACCGTATCCTGGCGAATTACCGTCTTCTTGATTTTAACTCTATTGGCTGTGGCAGGCGTCATATTCAGCCTTGTCAGCGGAGCAGTCCAAGTAAGCCTCACAGATATTATTCGTGTATTTACAGGCAGCGAGCAGGGAGCCGTACGGGCGATCATCTGGAACGTCCGGCTGCCGAGAACGCTGATTGCCGGTCTTGTCGGGATCAATCTGGCGCTTGCGGGCGCTTTGCTGCAGGGGGTCATGCGAAATTGGATGGCAGACCCGCACATTATCGGCGTATCTTCGGGAGCGGGATTTTTCGGCATCGCCACGCTGGTCATGTTTCCGGCTTATGCCTATTTGATGACGCCTGCGGCTTTTCTCGGGGCGCTTGGAGCGGCGATGTTCATTTATGCGCTTGCTTGGAAGAACGGAGCGAATCCCGGGCGGATCATTTTGGCCGGTGTGGCCGTTTCGGCTTTTTTCAGTTCGGGCATTTCGGGCCTGCTCACCTTTTATAGCGATCGGGTGAATGGAGCATTGTTATTTCTGGTGGGCGGACTTTCGGCGAAAAGCTGGCCTCATCTGGAGATCCTGCTTCCTTATTCCATAATCGGCACCGTGTTTGCCCTAATGGCGGCTCAGCGAATGAATATTTTGATGCTTGGCGATTCGGATGCCAAAGGGCTGGGTCTGCATGTCGAGCGAACGAGACTGCTCGTAACGGCTGTCGCGGCGCTCCTGTCTGCCAGCGCCGTCAGCGTCGTCGGCTTGCTTGGTTTCGTCGGCATGGTTGTTCCTCATGCCGCAAGGCTGCTGGTCGGCAACGACTATCGCATTCTGCTTCCGGCCACAGCCTTGCTCGGTATCGCTGTCCTTACCATATTCGACACGCTCGCTCGAATTCTTTTTGCTCCGGTCGAGCTGCCCGTAGGGATTATTATGGGTGCCGTCGGCGCTCCCTTTTTCCTGTATTTGTTAAGAAGGAGGGGGATGCAGGAGTGATTCGCGGGGAACGTCTGGTTGTCAAATATCGCGGAAATACGGTCATGGACCATGTCAATATCGAATTTGAGGCGGGCCTTGTTCACAGCATTCTTGGTCCGAACGGCTGCGGGAAAAGCACATTGTTAAAAGTGCTCTCCCGCCAGCTGCAGGGAGAAAGCGGCGTTGTCTATGTGGATGGAAAGGATGCAAAAGAGTGGGGAATGAAGCCGTTTGCACGGCAGCTGTCCATGCTGGCGCAATCGCAGGAACGCTCGACGGATATCAGCGTGTATGATCTGGTGTCATATGGGCGTTTTCCGCATAAAGGATTTATGCAGCGGCTTGACGATCACGATAGGCGGATCGTGGATTGGGCGCTTCATCTTACCGGGATGGAAACATTCGCACAAAGAAGCGTACTCGAGCTGTCGGGCGGGGAACGCCAGCGGGCCCGAATCGCAATGGCCGTAGCCCAGCAGCCGAAAGTATTGATGCTGGATGAGCCGACAACGTATCTGGACATCTGTCATCAACTCGAAATTATGGAGCTCGTCGTCCATTTGAACCGCGTGCAAAAGATGACGGTTATTATGGTACTGCACGATTTGAATCATGCCGCAGCGTACTCCGATCGCATTACGGTTATGAAACAAGGCGACGTCTATGCGCATGGTCAGCCGAACGAGGTGATCCGCGCCGAGATGCTGAGGGATGTATTTCGGGTAGACGCATGCGTAGAACAGGAGGAGGCGAGCGGTCATCCGCTTATCAAATCGATGAAGCTGCTGCCTTGAACGGATGTCGCCGGTCCGCTACAGCCAAGGGCCGGCAGTTAGGCTTCATTGTCCAAGCGCAGGAGTTGGCAAAACGTAAGGGCAAAGATAAAATAAACGTATCCGGCGCCGGCGATTCGTCCTGGCCGGCACTGGCAGTCCATATCAGGTAGATAACATTTGGAGGAGATCGGGCAATGGCTGAAATTCGATTGGTGGCGGCGGAGGACATGGCGGATGCGATCCGCGGGTCCGACGCCGTCTTCCGCGATGCGGAGCAAATTTCGATGGGGGCAGCTTTTCCCGCCGTTTTTTCGGCGGCTTTGTCGCAATCGTTCGGCGCTTATGAAGACGGCAAGCTCGTTTCATTCATGGGGCTCGTCCCCGCTGTACTGCGCATCGGGTCTGCCCGGGTGCCGATGTTTTCGATCGGCTCGGTGTTTACGCTGCCGGATTTTCGCGGCCATGGATACGCCGGCGACATGCTGCAAGCGGTCAAAGAGCATGTCCGCGACTCCGGCGGCGCGCTTGTTTACGTTTCCGGCAACCGTTCGCTATACACGCGCAATCAGTGCCACCCGTTCGGCGCGGTCGACCGGTATGCGATCGGACCGTCTCATGGGGAACAGCTGCTTCAAGCCGGCGCCGGCATCGTTGTTCGCGAGCTGTCGCCGACGGACTGGCTTCATGTGCATGCGCTTGCTGCGGCACGCCGTGTCGCCTACGAGCAAAGCGTCCGCGAACTGGCAGAGCTGATCGCAAGCGAGGCGTACGCCAGCTGCCTCAAGCTGCGCCATCGCACGCTCGTCGCGACGAAAGGTGGCCGCGTGGTCGCGTTCGCCGTTGTCGCGATGCCGGACGAACGCGGCAGCAAGCGAACGCCGTTCGCCGTCGAATGGGCGGGCGATACCAACGCTTTGGCCGCGTTGTTCGGCCATACCGTCGCTTCGTACGGTTTGCCGCAGCTCGACGTACCGGTTGCCTGGCACGAGCAGGAGCTGTCGGAGGCGCTATCGCCCGTTCCGTCCGCTGCGGGCCGCAATACCGGCACGGTCCACATCGCTGACGCGGAGCGGCTGTTCGCGTTGCTGGCGCCGTATTGGCATACGAGCGCCGCGGACGATTTGCCGCGCATCCGCACGCTGGAGGATCACCGCTATGCGCTAACGGCCGAGGACGGCCGGACGTTCGAGCTTGATTCCGAATCGCTTGTTTCGCTGCTGTTCGATCCCATACCGTCGCTGCCTGCTGCGCTGGAAGCGCGCGGCGCGATGCGCAGCCAGCTCCCCGTGCCACTGCCGTATGCCGGCGGGCTGAACTACGTGTAGATCAAGGAGGCCCGGTTCGCCCGGGCGAGGGAGGCGAAGCCGGCTGCGTCACGGCCGGCGCGCCTTTCATGACTTTGGCTAGAAAAGGGGCGGGAACCGCAAAATGAACGCCGCTCCGCCGCCCGGCTCGTTATGGGCCGAAATACGGCCACGGCAGCGCTCGACGATGGCGCGGGAAATGGCGAGGCCGAGACCTGTCTCTCCGTTCTTTCCTTTCGCAAACCGTTGGAAAAGCTGGGACAATAGCGGTTCGGGAATCCCTTCGCCGTCATCGGAGATTCCGATATCGATTCCTTTCGCGTCTGCAGAGGTTTGGATGCGAATCGTTTCCTTGGCATATCGAGCCGCGTTGCCCAAAATGTTGATGAGCGCTTGCAGCAGTTTCTCGCGGTCCGCATAGATCAACAGCTCTTCGCCGTTGTCGGGTCCGGTTATCTCCACCTGCAAGCCGTTCTTGACGAGCAATGGGTTGATGCGCTCCAACGTCTCCGCAATTAATTCCCGTACCGGGACGCTGTCCATATGGAATATGCCTTCTTCGCTTTCCAGCTTGGAGAGAAGAACCATTTCCGTCACGATTTTTTTCAAACGTTCGCATTCCTTGACGATGGCATTTAGACCTTTATTGGCGTGATCCCCCGTAAAAATACCGTCCTTGATGCCCTCGGCGTATCCCTGGATGGACATCAGCGGCGTCTTCAACTCGTGCGAGGCGTTTTGGAAAAACTGCTTTTGCGTGTGCTGGTATTTCTCCAATTCGCCGGCGAGATCGTAAACGGCCTTCGCGACGACTCCGATTTCGCCTCCCGTTTCAATCAGCCGAACATCGGAGAAACGGCGCATCTCCACCTTGTTCAATTCCTTCCTTAGCTCCCCTAGCGGTTTGACGAGTCTTCTCGTGATGAGCATGCTCAGCAGGAAAGCGACAATCCCGCCAATGGACAGGATGAGCAGCAACCGTTTAAACAAGGCGAGCTGCATCTCCTTAATTTTGCTTAGCGGGGTTGCCATCACGGCCTTGACGGCCTGCATGCTCGATTCGATGCCTTGGGTTGTCGTTAACGTTTCGACGATATACTGATCGTCTTGGCCTTGCCAAAATCCTTTTGAGCCGGGGATGTCCAAATTCGATAATTCCATCAGCTGTGACGTCGCTTCGCCAGACAGGGTACTGTAGACCACTTTATCCCCGGGCGCAACCAGTACCGCATTCGTAATTGCAGTTGAACTCAATGCCGGCACCTGTCTTTGCGAGTCTGTTGGCTGCGCCAGTCTCAGCAAGTTCGGCGCTTGCACGGTTGCTTGCACCGGCATCAGCGTATCCGTATTTTGCAACGGTCTTTGCGCTGCCGTTCCTTGCACTTGTTGCTGCGTATCCGTTTCTTCCAATAACGGCATGACCGGAGATAAATTCATCAGCATACTGGCCTGATTCCGCAGTTCTGCCCGCTGGTTGTCCACCAAATTTTGCAGCAGCAGCGGATAAATCAGAACTGCGGTAATCGCCATAATACATAGCAGCAGCAGCGCAAATGAAAGATGAAGCCGATAAATCATTCTCATTTTATTGCCCCGTCCTTTCCATTCGCAGCCGATAGCCGTGTCCCCATACGGTATCGACCGGAAGCTCTTTTATTTTTCGGCGCAGCCGCTTCACCAGATCGTCGATCGCCCGGTCGCTGCCGTAATAGTTGTCTCCCCAAATCAACGTAAGCAGTTCATCTCGCGTAAACGCCCGATTCGGCTGCTCGGTCAACGTCTGCAGCAATTTAAATTCCTTCAGCGTAATTTCGACTTCCTCCGCATGCCAGAACACGCGCCGTTCTTCCAGGACGAGCCGCAGCTCGCCAATCTCAATCGTCGCATACTCGGGATGCGAAGAGGCGGGATTCTCCAGAGCTTGTCGAGTCGAGCTGACCCGGTGGAACAAGCGGTTCACGCGCGCGACCAATTCCCTTGGAGAGAACGGCTTGGTCAAGTAATCGTCGCCGCCGAGCTCGATCCCGAGAATGCGATCGACTTCTTCGTCGCGTGCCGAGATCATGATGATCGGCACTTCCGCCTCTTTGCGGATGTGTCGGCATAACTCGAAGCCGCTCATTCCCGGAAGCATAATATCAAGAATCCACATGTCCGGCGGATCGTTCTTCCACAGCTCTAACGCGGCTTCCGCCGTCGATAATGTAATCGTATGGTATCCCTCTTTATGCAAATAAGCCTCCACGATTTCCCGGATCTGGGCATCGTCGTCGACTACGGCGATTTGATAGGACTTCATGCGGCAACCTCCCAAACGTTTTCGAAAACATCTTACCATAAAAGATACGGCCAAGGTCCGATTCCACACTTTTTCCACATTGCTTTCATATTTACTCCCCGTATTTATTTGTACACTAATCGACGTAAAGCCGTTTCCGCAAATCGTTTACCGGCTCCCGAATGGAGGGTTCTTCTTGAAATGGCATCGTCTGTCCCGCAAAGAGCTTCTGGCTGCCCTCGGTTTTCTGGCTCCGAGCCTGGCCGGATTTTCCGTCTTCTATCTCATCCCGTTCGGCCAGAGCGTCCTGAACTCATTCCAGGATCGACTCCGAGGAGGATTCACGTTGTCCAACTACAAGGAACTGCTGCTCAGTTCCTCGTTTCAGAAAGCGGCGTCCAACACGTTCTGGTTCACCGCGATCAGCGTGCCGATCCTCGTCGTCGTTTCGCTCTTGCTGGCGCTGCTCTTGAATCAGCGGATCTTTTTCCGAAACTGGCTCCGCACGGCTTATGTACTGCCGCTTGTTGTACCGGTCGCTTCGATCGTACTGGTTTGGCAAATTTTGTTCGATTGGAATGGTGCATTAAACGCCGTTCTGGAGCATTTCGGCTTTGACCGCCAAGACTGGATGAAATCCGACTGGGCAGGCTTTGTGATCGTGCTGGTGTATGTATGGAAGAACATCGGCTACAACGTCATTTTGTTCCTGGCCGGCTTGCAGAACATTCCGGATCATTACTATGAAATCGCCGGTCTGGAAGGGGCAGGTCCCGTTCGCAAGCTGTTCGGCATTACGCTTACGTATTTGACGCCGACGACGTTTCTGGTTGTGCTCATGTCCGTGCTGAATTCGTTCAAGGTGTTCCGCGAGACGTATCTTGTCGCCGGCGCTTACCCGCACGACCGCATTTATATGATGCAGCACTATATGAACAATATGTTCCTGTCCCTCGATATCCAGAAAGTGTCGTCCGCGGCGGTGTTGATGGCGCT
The DNA here is from genome assembly GCF_039536325.1 of Paenibacillus hodogayensis. Taxonomy (NCBI): domain Bacteria; kingdom Bacillati; phylum Bacillota; class Bacilli; order Caryophanales; family Paenibacillaceae; genus Paenibacillus; species Paenibacillus hodogayensis. The sequence continues at coordinate 732,271 of NZ_BAAAYO010000001.1, read as the reverse complement.
TTGCATTATGGCGCTCGTGTTCGTGCTGTTCCGCACGGAGCGGATTTTCCGCTCTTATATGGAGTAAGCGCAAGAAAGAGGTGGATGACGTGATAAAGATATGGGTTACACCGCTGTTGCGCTCGCTGCTGCTGATCGCCATCGCCGTCCTGCTGCTGATGCCCGTCGTCTTGACCGTCGTCAGTTCCTTTATGACGGAGCGAGAAATTATGGCGAATTACAGTATGCTGGGCAAAACCGATACGAGCGTGTTGGTCAATCTCAAATGGATTCCCGACTGGGTGTCGTTCCAGCAATACCACAAAGTATTGATCGCGACGCCGAAGTTTCTATACTTGTTCTGGAATTCCGTATCGATGGTGATTCCGATCATCATCGGACAAGCGTTGGTGGCAACGCTCGCCGCATTCGCGTTCGGAAAGCTGCATTTTCCGGGCAGGGAAGGATTGTTCCTCCTCTACTTGATGACGATGCTGATGCCGTTCCAGGTGACGCTCGTCCCCAACTACTTGATGGCGGATCGGTTGGGTCTTCTGAATCATCCCAGCTCCATCGTATTGCCCGGCGTGTTCGGAGCCTTCGGCGTGTTTCTGCTTCGGCAATTCATGCTCCACATCCACTCGGCTTACATTGAAGCGGCCAAAATGGACGGGGCTGGATACTTGCGCATCTTTTTAACGATCGCGTTGCCGATGGTGAAGCCGGGCATAGCCGCACTCATCGTGCTTCTGTTCGTCGACTATTGGAACATGGTCGAACAGCCGCTTATTTTTTTGCAGGATGCCGCGATGCAGCCGCTCTCGGTCTTTCTGTCCCGCCTCCAGAAAGAAGAGTTCGGCGTCTCGTTTGCCGTCTCGGTTGTGTATATGATGCCGATGGTGCTCCTGTTCTTAAGCGCCGAACGGTATTTTATCGAAGGAATCCAGCTTTCCGGCGTGAAAGGCTGAGCGAAAGGAGATTGGCAGCATGGTACTACAGAAACAACGGATTGCCGGCATTGCTTTGGTCGTGTTTCTCCTCGTATTGGCCGGATTCACCTTGTTCAGCCAAACGCTTCAAACCGTATTGCTGCCCAAAGTGACGACAGAGAAGCCCGCGAAAAAAACGTTGACCTATCGAATCGAAGGCAGCGGTCTGATCGCGCCGCGGCGGCAAACCGAGTTAAACAGCGATAGCGGCTGGAAGGTGGTGAAGGTGCATGTCCGCAATGACGAACAAGTCAAGAAAGGGCAGGTTCTCGTTACGTTCGACGAAACGGAGGCGCAGCGGCAGCTTCTCGATGCGGAAGACGAGCTGAAGAAAAAGAATTTGAATAGGGAGCTGCTGCAAGAACAGTTCGTGGACGCCCAGCGGGCAGGAGACGAGGAGATGATCCGCAAAGCGAAGCGCAGCTTGGAATTGGATCAACTGGATCGGGACATCGCGATGCGGAGAATCGAAACCATGCGCAATGATCTGGCGCGAAAAGGCACGTTGCTGGCGCCTGCGGACGGCAAAGTGTTGAATGTTCAAGCCAAGGAAGGCATGAACGTTCCCCAGGGGCAGCCGGCGTTGACGCTGGTGGAAGTAGGCGAGGGGTTCCAATTCACCTTTACGGTGAGTAAAGATTTTGCCGATTTGATGCGAAAGGACGAAAAAGTGCCTGTTACCGTAAACGGGGATGAGCCGCGGCAGATCGAAGGAACAGTCGCCGAAATCAAGGACGCTTCTTCGGGAAGCGGCGGCGGAGGGGCAAACAAACCGGACGCGGATAGCGGCAATCCGGACGGAGGCGCCAAGGGTCAAAAAACGATCGTCGTATACGTGTCGGGCGAAGGCCTGCAGGGAGGTGAGTCAGCCAGTGTTAATTTGGAGAAGCCGCTCAAGGAGCAGGGGATCGTCATCAACAAAAAGTGGATCAAAAAAGACGGATCCGGAAGCTACGTGTTCGTCATTCGCGAAAACCGAAGCTCGCTCGGCAATACGTACACGGTCCAGAAGGCTTACGTGAAGACGGGGAAAGGGACCGACGAGGAGATCGTCGTGCTCGGAGGCGTTTACCTGGGAGAAGAAATCGTGACGGAGTCGAGCGCACCGCTGCAGGAAGGCAATCGGGTCCGATTAAATTGAGAGGATGATTCATATGAAAAAAGTAGGGTTATACGCGACACTGTCCGCCGTTCTGTTGTTATCCGCCTGTTCCGGCAACAACGGAGGGGATTCCAAAGGCGAGGCGAAGAGCGGTAAGAAAACCGTCGTCGTATCGGTTATGACGAAAGATCGTTTCTTGGATTCCGCTGTGCAGAAATTCGAGGAAAGTCATCCGGACGTTCATATCGAAGTGAAAGAATACAAGGCGGCGAAGCCAGCCGCAGAAGGCAGCATGAGCATGGAGGCCCTCTCGCTGGCGGATGTTGAAAAGTATGTTCAATCGGTGACGACGCAGGTCATTTCCGGCAAAGGGGCCGATATTATTCTCATGAACGAAATGCCCCAGGATAAATTCGTCGCCAAAAAACTGCTGGTGAACTTGTACGACCTGATGGCCAAAGACAGCTCGTTCGACCGAAACACGTTGTACGCCAATATTCTGAAAGCATCCCAAGACGGGGACGGCCTGTACGTCATGCCGCTTTCCTATTCGCTCGATCTTGTTCGGGGAGACACCGAGCTTTTGAAGAAGGCGAATGTTCCCGTAGACAAAAATAAATCATGGAGCTGGATGGAGTTTAAGGAAATCGCCAAGAAATTGAAGCAGCAAGGGTATGATGGATTCGGCAACCTGTCTCCCACGGAGCTGCTATGGGATTATATCGAGGATAATTACAGCCAGCTCGTCGGGCAGGGCAAGCCGGGCTTCGACTCGGACTTGTTCCGCAACATGATGAAGGAAATCAAGCTGATGTATGACGAGGGCATGCTCAATGAAGGGCTTTCGGGGTTTGCGTCCAATGCGAGCAGCAAAACGGCGTTTCAATTGGCGGGCATCTATAGCCCCGAAGAGGCGTTGAAGATGCCTTCGAACATGGATTATTACCAGAAGCCGAGCGCGAGCGGTAAAAAGAGCGGTGTACCGTTTAAGTTCAATTACAGTTTGGGGATAAACAGCAAATCCGACGTGCAACAGGAAGCATGGGCATTTATCAAGTTTTTGCTTTCCTCCGACATGCAAGTTTCGCCGAATCTTATGGGATTTCCGATGAATAAGGGCGCTGTCGATCAGAAATTCAATGAAGCTTTGGAGAAATTCAAGAACGGAACGCTGAATGAGCAAACGCCGAGGAACGGAGGAGTGAGTGCGGCGACACCGATAAACATGCTGCCGGACGGCGAAACGGTGAAAAAACGGATCGAGGACGTAAAGAAGATGATCACGGAAGCGGATGTCCGGAGATCCAGCGATATGAAAGTGTTGATGATGGCGATGGAGGAGTTCAAAAGCTTCACGAGCGGGCAAAAGTCCGCGGAAGAAGTAAGCAAACTGATCCAGAATCGGGTGAAGACATACTTGAATGAGTAACGAACGCGAGCAGCAGGGCAGATCCATCGTCGAATCGTTTCAGGCTCTTTATTCCCGTTATTCCATACCCGTTTATTATTCCGCCTTCTCGGTCATCAAGGACCGCGAGCTGGCACAGGACGCGGTTCAAGAAACGTTCCTGAGGGCGTATCGTCACTTTGACTCGTTGAAGCAGCATGATCGGAAGGAAGCATGGCTCAAGGCCATTTCCCGCAATGTGGCGATAGACATGTATCGCAAGCGGTGCCGGGAAATGCGCGGTTATCGGGAGTTGCAGGAGGCGTACAGGGGCGAAACCAACGTTGAACGGACAATCGTCGATCAGGATTTCCTTCGTGACTTGCTCTCTTCGTTGGAGCCCGTCTACCGGCAGGCGCTGCTGCTCGTGTATGAATATGGCTTGACGTATGAACAGCTTGCTGAATGTCAGAAAACGTCGATCAGCGCCGTGAAGTCGAGAATCCATCGTGCCAAACAGAAGCTGCGCGGCGTGGCTCGTATCGCCAAGGCGAATCTTTAAGCTCCCGCTTGGTTCCCAATCGCGTGTGAGACCGCACCATCATCAGGGAAAGGTTCCTATTCTGCGCTCTTAAGCAGAATAGGAACCTTTTTATGATTGAAGGCTCGCCTATACGATTTTTCGGATAGGAACATTCCTCGTTTTCCAGTCTTTGCAACAAAGCATAAATCTGATAACGTGAGAGGGAATGTTGAGCATGGGAAATGATTCGCGGGTGGTGAGTGTGTAATAAAACGATTCTTTAAATGGCTAGGACAAACATACGCCCATAAGATCCAATTGCGCCTGACCATCTATTTTCTGCTTATCTTATTGCCGCTTGTTATCGTGAGTCTTTATGTGAATTTCAAATTGCAGAACAGCCTTCAGAAACGAACGGTGGAACGGACGTCAGCGGCGCTAACCTCATCCATGGATTACATCGATCTGACGTTGGAAAATTTGCAAATCATGTCTACCGTAACGGCGTCGGATAACAATTTGTTGCGCAAGCTAAACTCGGTTCGTCCAGAACTTGACGCGGAGGCCTATATCACATTCGCCCATGTAATGACGGAGCTTCTTCATCTTACGTCAATCAATCAGATGGTCTCGCATGCTTCTCTCTTCCATTCACCCTCTCAAATGCTGCTGACGGCGGATCGCGGCGGCAAGAGGCTAACCGATGCGCAGGTGCTGGACAATTTGCGCAAGCTTGCCGTCCGGTGCGGAACCGGAATCATGTACATTATGCCGGAATATCCGATTGGCGAAGGGCAAACCTTCGGTTCCGTGATGCGCACGGACAGCATTTCTCTCATTCGGGTCATGGATTTGAACAATCCGGACAGAGAACCGAGCCTTCTCGTTTTGTCATTAAATAAAAACAGACTGGTTGATCTGATCGAATCGCTGCTTCCCTCCCCCAATGCGCAAGTTTATTTATACACGAACCCGAACGAGCTTGTTGCAGGCGCCGGAAGCTACGGTTCCCCAATCCTAGATTTTGAGGCCAAAGTTCCGGGGATGTTCGCCGTCAAAGCCAATTCGCCGGAGGACTGGACGCTGTTGCTGCTCCAGCCGGAGAAAGAGCTTTGGAAGGAGGTTGAGGAAACTCGCCTGTTCACCTATATCATTATCGCTGTCAGCGCCATACTTGCTCTGTTGATCGCATGGGCTGTTTATTCCGGCATCGCACATCCGATTCAGCGGTTATGGAAAGGAATGAACGCAGTGGGCAGAGGGAATTTCAATGTTCGTCTGGAGAACGACCGTTTCGATGAAATCGGCTCTTTGACGCGCGCTTTTAACAAGATGGTGGAGGACCAGAAAAATCTGATCGAAAATCATTACGAACAGCAGCTGCGTTTGAGCAATACGGAGTTAAAATTTTTGCAGTCGCAAATTAATCCTCACTTTCTTTACAATACGCTCGACTCTATCTATCGGGCTGCTCATAACTATGAAGCTTCTGAAGTCAGCGAGATGGTCTTGAACCTGTCGCGTTTTTTTCGGCTCAGCCTAAGCAAAGGGCGCGATACCTTTACCGTTGAGGAAACGGTGACGCATCTCCATTACTATATCCGCATTCAGCAATTGAGATTTCTTGAATCGTTTACCGTCCGTTACGAGCTGCAAGAGGAGAGCAAACCGGTTCATGTGCTCAAGCTGCTGCTGCAGCCATTGGTAGAGAATGCGATTTTGTATGGGCTTGAGGATAAAACGGACGGCGAGTTATTGATTTCCAGCCGGGTGGAGTCGGATTTTCTGATTTTGTCCGTCGAGGATAACGGAGCAGGAATAAGCAAGGAACGGATGGACCGGATCCGGGAGCGGCTTGGCCAGGTATCCGAGAATACCGTCGATCTGTCTTACCTGGAGGGGAATCCTACAGATGTGTACGGGCTTCGAAATGTGTATTCGCGAATCAAACTGTTCTATGGCAACCGGGCAGAATTAGCGATCGACAGTGTGGAGGGAGAAAGAACGATCGTTGAATTGAAGCTGCCGTTAGAGCATTGCCGGGAATCGTTCGACCTGAAGCCCTTAAGAACTATGCAGCATGAGGTGAGTGAACATGAATCTGTTGATCGTTGAAGACGAAATCCGTTTGAGAACCAGTCTGGCTAATAACATCCCCTGGGAGGAACACGGCATCGAGATCGTTGGTTTAGCCGGGCGCGGGCTGGAGGCGCTGCAGTTGTATCGCCGCAGTAAACCGGACATTGTACTGCTTGATATTCGAATTCCGGAGATGGATGGTATTGAACTGGCGCGCGAAATCATGAAAGCGAACCGGCTTGTCAAAATTATCATCCTAAGCGGGTATGATAATTTTTCGTATGCGCAATCGGCGCTGGAGATCGGCATTTCGAAATATTTGCTGAAGCCGGCCGAAGATCCGGAAATCCTGCAGGCTGTCCTGGACGCGGCAGCGCAGCTGAGGCAAGAACTGGATCGATTGTACAATCAGGAGGCGCTGCAGCAGAAGTGGCTTCAACAACTGCCGAATTTGCAAAATAACTTTTTTCAGAACTGGATGAGCGGAAAATACGCAGCGTGGGAGATCGGCAAATATGGCGGAGAACTGCAGATCGATTTGCCTGCCGAAGCACAATATGCGGTTGTAGTGCTCGATATGGATCCGTTGTCCGACGAAGAAACGCGTTTTGACAGCAAAGATGCTTCTTTGCTGCAGTTTTCGCTGAACAGTATCGTCAAGGAGATATTGGCGGACGAACATAACGTATGGGTGCTGACAGCGCCGGAAGGGTACACCGTGCTCGTATTCCATAGTCCGCTTGCCGAGGGCTCCAATCGAATGATGCTTGCTGTGAATGTGAGGGTGACCAATTTGCTGTCGAAGGTGAAGGATTGCCTGAAGCTGACCGCAAGCGCGGGCATTGGCGGAGAGACATGCGGCCCGGAGAAACTGCACCTGATCTACGTTCAGGCGATCCGGGCTTTGCAAGGCCGGGTCGTATACGGTCCCGATATCGCCATTCCCTACAGAGAGCAGCAGCAGAGTGCGGATACGTGGTCCATGCTCCCGAATTACGAGAACAATCTGGAGATTGCCGTAGAGACGGGAGACGAAGAGCAGGCCGGACAAGTATTGCTGGCGTTATGGGAGAGCATCGTCAAGGCGGATACGGTCGATGATATGCAGGAATGGGTCCTTTATTTCAACAGCGTGCTGGTTCGAATCATCCATCGTCAAGGCTGGCGGCTGAAGGAGGTGCTGGGTCCGGATTTTGAATATTTGCATCACCCTCAGCAACTGGTAACCAAGGAGAAAATCCATGCCTGGTTGCAGCGGACGGTGGGGCGCATGATCGCGCATGTGCGGAATCAGCGGGAATCCGTCAACAATCAGCTTGTGAAGAAGATTTTGCAGCTCGTGGATAAGGAGATCCATACCGAGCTGACCTTGCTGACGGTGGCAGACAGGCTGTACGTCAATGCCTCCTATCTGAGCAGGCTGTTCAAGCGGGAGATGGGAACGACGTTTTCGGCTTATGTGATGGAGCACAAGATGGAGCGCGCCAAGCACGTGCTGCAGCAAGGGGCGAAAGTGTCCGACGCCGCGAATCAGGTCGGTTACAGGGATGTCAGCTATTTCACCAAGGTGTTCCGCAAGTTTTGGGGCGTGACGCCCGGCGAAATGAAGCGTTAAGGAAATCAAATTACCATAAAAGGTCATTAGTCTCCTCTACGAGTTGGAAGCCTGCCATTTTACAATAATGGCAGGCTTCATTTTTGTGGAGTTTTACGGTGATCGTCCGGAATGGGAGCTGGCAAGCGCATGACATTAACTTTTTTGTAGGAGGAATAGTATGCAATTGGGAAAGCGGGTCGAGCAGATACGGGCAGAGCGGCGATCGTACGGCCGTCAACTGCTCGTTGACATCAGGAAGGATTGGGACTTGTATCTGGCTTTGATCCCGGGCGTCGCTTTTTTGCTGCTCTTCAAGTATATGCCGATGTATGGGATCGTCATCGCATTTAAAGATTTTAATATTTTTACCGGCATAGCGGATAGCGAGTGGGTAGGACTCAAACATTTTGTGCGGCTGTTTACTTCATCCGATTTTATGGAAGTGTTTCGCAATACGCTAGTCATATCGTTGTACAAGATTGTTTTCCTGTTCCCATTGCCCATTATTATGGCGATCATGATGAATGAGCTGAGACATATCGTGTTCAAGCGGGCGGTGCAAACGATCGTATATTTGCCTCATTTTCTATCCTGGGTCATTGTAGGCGGTTTGTTCCTCGACCTGTTGTCCGTCAACAGCGGTCTTATCAATAAATTGATTGTGTCTCTGGGCGGGGAGCCGATCCGTTTCTTCCTGGACAGCGATATTTTTCGTTCCGTGTTGATTACTTCCGCAGGCTGGAAGGAGATGGGATGGAACATGATCGTTTATCTTGCGGCTATGATGGGGATTGACCAGCAATTGTACGAAGCGGCCAAGATGGATGGCGCCGGCAAATGGAAGCAGACGCTTCATATTACGATTCCGGGCCTCGTTCCGATCATAACGCTGATGTTTATTTTGAGACTGGGAGCTGTTTTGGAAGCCGGTACGGAACAAATTTTGGTTATGTACAATCCGAGCGTCTATAATGTGGCGGATGTGATCGGAACGTATGTGTACCGGGTCGGGCTTGGCGAGCAAAATTACAGCTTCTCCACCGCCGTCGGATTGTTCGAATCCGTTATTGCCTTTGTTCTCATCATCGGGGGGAACGGGTTAGCCAGAAAGTATACGCAAAGAGGTATTTGGTAAGGAGGGCATCCATGAGACCGGTATCCGGAAGTGTAATGAAAGAGTCCGCAGGGGAGAAAGTGTTTGCTGTATGCAATATTGTCTTTTTTATCTTGTTTGGCATAACGACGTTGTTTCCGTTTCTGAATCTGTTCGCCAAGTCACTGAGCAGCGAAGCGGCGGTTGTGTCGGGCCAGGTTAGTCTGATTCCGGTAGGCCTGCAATTCGGTACATTTAAATTTGTAGCCAGCAATGCTTTGTTCTTGAACGCGCTCAAGGTATCCTTGCTTGTCACGGTCCTCGGAACGCTGAGCGCCTTGTTCATGACAGCCTTGGCCGCATATCCGCTGTCCAAGCCGAGGCTGCGCGGACGCAAGTTTTTTATTATCATGTACGTGTTTACGATGCTGTTCAGCGGCGGCTTGATCCCGACGTATTTGCTTTTGCGCAGTCTGGGTTTGATCGATACATTGCCTGTCCTGTTCCTGCCGGCGATGATCAGCGTATACAATATGCTCATCATCAAAAGCCATTTCGAAAATCTGCCGGATAGCCTGGAGGAGTCGGCCAAGCTGGACGGAGCCTCCAATCTGGCTATTTTATGGCGCATTATATTTCCGCTTTCGCTGCCGGTATTCGCGACGATCGGATTGTTCTACGCGGTGCAATTCTGGAACGATTATTTTACATCGCTGATCTATATCAATTCACCGGATTTAAAGCCCTTACAATTGTATTTGAAGGAGCTGTTCGTTTCATCCAGCGACGCTTTCCTGAGAAACGGCAATCACGTGAACGTGGACGCGGCCATGAACGCCTCGCCGCAGTCGATTCAGGCGGCTTCCATCCTGCTTGCCACGCTGCCGATTTTGCTGGTCTATCCGTTTTTGCAAAAATATTTTGTCAAAGGCGTTCTTATCGGCTCCGTCAAAGGCTGAGCGGCAAGTCCATATGGCATGAAGGGGGGTGACCGGAGAGCAAGCGGGGGTAACGGCAGTATAGGTGAATGACAGGTTCGAGATAAAGAAAGTTATTACAGGGAGGCACAAACAGGCATGAGAAAAAAGATGACAGCTTCATTATTGCTTCTTTCGGTAGCCTTGTCCGCTGCAGCGTGCAGCAGCGGAGGCGATAAGCCTTCGACAAGCGGCGGCACGGCTAGCAAGCAGCCTGACACAGACAAACCAAAGCCGGTATTGCGGCAGCTGCTGGGTTATAACCGCTTTGATCCCAATAATAATCCGGTTGCGACTTATTTGAAGGAAGCTACCGGCTATACGGTGAAATACAGCATGCTGCCGGTGGAGAATGCCGATGAGAAATTGAACCTGATGATGGCCAACCAGGAGTCTTATGACTTCATGAAGCTGAATGCGACTCAATTTGCGCAGCTTGCTTCCTCGGGAGCGCTGGAGCCGCTGAATGAACTGATTGACAAATACGGGCCAAATATGAAGCGGGTCATTTCGAAAAGCTCATGGAACGGCGCGACAATGAAAAATCAAATATTGGCCATTCCGGAGCTTGCCGGCAGCGGCATCACGTCCGGCTATTCGTTGGTATACAGACAGGATTGGCTGGATGAGCTGAAATTGCCGGTTCCGACCACGCTGGATGAACTGGTCAATGTGCTGCGTGAAGTGAAAGCGAAGAAAAAAGTCATTCCGTTGTCGGGAGGCAAAGATCCGATTCAGGGCGAGATCGGCGCTGCGATGGGCTGGCTGTACGGCGTAGCGAACCAGTTCAAGGTAGAAGGCGGCAAAATCATTCATCTGGCTGAAGACCCTAAAACGGTGGAATATCTTACGTTCATGAATAAGCTGTATGCGGAAGGCTTGATCGATCCGGAGTGGGCGATTAACCAGCCGAATACGCTGATCGAACGATTTACAAGCGGTCAATCCTTTATGTACCGCGAGGGCTGGTGGAATGGGGCGAGCATAACCGATGCTCTTGCATCCAAAACCCCTGGCGCGAAGATCGGCATTCTTCCTCCGCTGAAGGACGCATCCGGAGCGGCCCATGCAAGCGGTTCCGGCGGCATCGGGTTTTTCATCGGAATTCCGAAGTGGGCTCCTAACAAGGAAGAGACGATTAAGTACATCGACAAGAAATTCGATGAGCAAATTTTTAAACAGTTGGCCCTTGGCCAAGAAGGCAAACATTACAAGGTGGAGGATGGAAAATACATTCCGATTCTTCCGATTTTCGAGGATGAGTGGAACTTTGCCGGCGAGCTGCTGACGGGCATCGATGAAGAGAAGTACCCTATTTACTGGCAAGCGCGTGTGCGCAAAAATCCGGTTGTACAGAACTATTTCGAGACGTTCCAGAAAAATGCTAAAGGAATTACTTATAAAGACGCCATGATGTTTGCGCCTCCGATACCGGAAGTATCCAAAAACAAACAAAAGCTGGTCAAGTTCACAGAGGACGAATTTATAAAATTTATTACCGGCGCAAAGCCGATCAACCAATATGACAAGTATCTGCAGCAGTGGAAAGCTGACGGAGGAGAAGAAATGATGAAGGCGGCCAACAACTGGTACGCTACGGTGAAGTAAAGCGCCGGTAATGAAGGATGGTTAAAGCCCGCAGCTGTCGCAAGCGCTGCGGGCCTAGCTTGGAAAAGGGGCCAAGCTTAGGCCCAATAGATGCATCGGCTACATAATGAAAGCGGTTACATTTGTCGTTCAGGAATAACACCGAGATTGCGGGTGGTTCCACGAACCATAACGTTACGGTTGGCGCCGATTGGACTTATGTAAAACTATCTTATATACGCGAGCCGGGCCAAGACGTTGACTATAACTGGATCAGTTTCTGGAGCTGCCTAGACGATATGGATGCTTCGAAGAAGACTAGAAGGTTATTGTGAACAAGGGAGGCAATTATCGTGAAGAAAAAGACATTACTAGGGATGCTCATTCTATGGATCGCGTTGGCGCCGCTGTTCGGCGGCTCCGGCCAGAAAGCCAATGCCAGTGCCAATCAAGCGATCCCCGAAGCCAAGCAAGCAGAGCTTACGGATGCATCAACGATCACCGTCGGCGGTGCGACCTATGCGGGCATCGTTCTTTCCTCTACCCGAAGCGATATGGAGGCATTGGCCGCAGCTGAGCTGCAGAACACAATCAGGCAGATTAGCGGCGTCGAGCTGCCGATTGCCAGAGCGGATTTGAGCAAGAATGGCATAAGTGCAAATCTGGAACCGGATACTTTACGGATTACCAGGAGCGGTGAATATGCATTTTCGATCAAATTGACGACGAATAGCGCTTCGGCTGCTCAAGTGAGCTTCCTGCAGACGGATCAGGGATCGCTGCGCGTCGAGCCATTGAACCCGGTCAATCTGCTGCCCTGGCAAACGGTAAGCGTAAACGGCTTCGTTCGGGTGCCCGCGCTAACAGTAGACGGTACCTATACGGTAAATATTATGACGTTCGAGAACGGAGTGGAGCTTGAACCGCTAACCTTGACCGTGAAGCTCGATCGGAATATCATTTCGAATTCGAGCTTCGATGCCGACCTTGCAGGCTGGTGGGCGACGGCTGGAGTTGCGACGCGAGATACGACGGTGAAGCATAGCGGCGCGTCCTCCATGCGGGTAACGATTCCTGCGAGCAATTACACATATGCGCGCACGGATCAGTATCTGTATTTGGAGCCGGGGCGCGAGTACGTTATGAAGGCATGGATGAAGGGAGAGCGGGCGGGCAGAGTTAATTTGGAATTCCGCTCGTTGAAGAAAAATATCGGCGACATTCCGAACGGTTCAACCCGATATCGGGTTGAGATTGGCACGGACTGGACTTACGTGGAGGTTCCTTACACGCGCAATCCGAATGCGGATTTCGATTTCAACTGGATTAATATATGGGCTTACAATGACAGCATTGGAACGAACACCTTGTGGGTCGACGATGTAACCCTGAGCCCTGCCAATCTGGCGGAAGAAATTGGGGCGACCGTGAACCCGCCGGCCAGCGTGGTAGCGCCCGAGCCGGGCTCCCAGCATGTCCGCATTGTACTGGCAACGCCGGATTCTTACCCGGAACTGTCCACCCTGTTCCCGGACGACCTGGCCTTCTTGCAGCATTCCGACGGATTTGCGGTCAGACAATCGGGGAACATCATTTATATTTTCGGCTCCGAGCCCCGCGGCGTGCTGAACGGCGTCTATGATTTCCTGGAGAAGAACGCCGGCGTGCTCTGGACCCGGGCATCCGATGTTGGAACGATCTTCGAGCCGCAGCAGACCATTCTGGCAGTGCACGTCGACTATCGGGAGAAATCGCCCTTTGGAGTGCGCGGCTGGCTTACGACAGGCGTTGGCGCGAACGGTGAATTTCATTTGGACCCGCGAACCAACCAGATGCTTGCCCGCAACAAGCAGAACGCCAGGTTTGCGGAATTCGGCAATATTTCGCAATGGGCAGGGCATGAAAGCATCGGCCTTAAAGCGGTTGTTCTTGGCCACAATTTGAAGTTCTGGCTGCCGAACGAGGAGTTTTTTAGTTCGCATCCGGAATATTACAATTGGGAAAACGGGCAATACGTGCCTGTCTCGGCGTCAACGCAAATCAATTTCTATCATCCGGATATTCCGTCGATCATTGCAGGGAAAGTGAAGACGCTCCATGAAACTTATGGGACGGAATATATCGGAATCGGGATTAACGACAATCGCAGCTTCACGCAGATCCCGGAAAGCAAGCTGCCTTTCACGACGCCGGGCGGCCTCGTTGTACAGCCTGAAGATCCGGCCTACAAGTCAACCGTCTTCTTTGCCTTCCTGAATAAGGTGGCTGCAGAGGTGAAGCAAACGTATCCGGATATCAAGATTGTTTCGTACGCCTATTTCTTTACGGAAGTGCCGCCGAAGGTTGAGCTGGAGGACAATATCGTCATTGTGATGGCACCGTCCGGCGAGGACGAACGAACTCCGTTTAATACCGAAAACCAGCAAAACAACAACTACAAATACAAACAAATGCTTCTGGAATGGGTGCAGCTGACCAAAAACATTGTCATGTACAACTATTACGGCTGCTGCTTTGCGAAATCCTACGAGCGGCCGATCGCCGAGAAGGTTCAGGCCGATATGAAATTTTATCGCGATCTGGGCATTTTGGGTATGCTGCCGGAAGGGGTAGTCGATGCCAAGACCGAAGCCTGGGGAATCAACGCGCTGCAATTTTGGCTGTTCGGAAAGCTGTTCTGGAATCCGGATGCCGACATCGAGGCGCTCACGGCGGAATTTCTCCAGAAGGCATACGGCGCGGCGGCCGAGCCGATGAAACGATACTACGGTCTGATCAAGCAGGGCTGGAACTACGATCAACAGCCGATCAACTGGTACTCGAATGAGAATCAGCTAATCGGACGATACATTGTGCAAGCCGGTATTCAGACGGCGGCGGCGCAGGCGCTTAACGAAGCCTGGGGGCTTGCGGATGAGCGCGCCAAAGCAAGAATTGAACCGATTCGATCGACCTTTTTGGAAATGACGTACAAGTACGGGGGGCGTCCGCAGGTCACAGGAAATGCGGTGAAAACGTCCGCGTCACAGCAAGAGATTTTAAGCGCGCTTGATTTTAGCCAGGGTCCCTGGTCAGCCGCGGAACCGATAACCGCTTTCCTGAATAAAGGCACGAATCAGGCTCCTCCTAACGCGACGAAGGTCTATCTGTTATGGGACAATGAGAATGTATACGTCGGTTACGAGAATTTCGACAACGCTATGAACGGCAGAGTGATAAGTCAGGATGCGCCGGGTGGATGGTGGAGAAGCGGTGCCGATGATTCGGCGGAAACGCATTTGTCCGATGGCAAAGGCGGTACGACCTATGCTTATTTCACGAATCCACTAGGTGTCAAGTTTGCGTTTAAAACGGGACCGCAGCGCTCTCCGGAAACGGAATTTGCGGCCAGCGCCACTACGTTAGGGGATCGCTGGAATGTGATTCAGGCGATACCGTTTGCCAGCTTCGGGGTGAACCCGCAAACGGATGACAACTTTAAAGCGCTCTTCTTCCGTAATTATCATGGTGCAGCGGCTTTTTATAGCTGGGGCGGCGGTAATGTCTGGAGTCCTGCCGATCAGAGTGTCGTTCATCTCGTTACACGTGCGTATGCGATCGACGAATTAGACGACCAGATCGCTGCTCCGCTTCAGTCGAGTTATCAGCCCGGCACGCAGGAGACGAAGGTCATTCAAGTAAAGAATAGCGGGACGGCAGCATTGAGCGGACTGACTGTTGCGATTAGCGGCGAGCATTCGCAACATTTTGCTTTGACTCAACCGGAACCGGCAGCGTTAGGGATCGGGGAGTCTGCAACCTTTGCGGTAAAAGCCCGAGACGGCCTGGCGGCAGGAACATACACCGCGACGGTAACGGTATCGGCCGCTCATATGCAGGATGTGTCATTCACGATTACGCAGGTCGTCAATGAGCAAGCTCCCCCGAGCGCTCCGCAACATTTGCAAGCAACTGCAGGAGACCGGCAGGTCGTCTTGACATGGAATGCAGTGTCGCAGTCTGTTTACTACAACGTGTATATGTCTTCGATGCCGGATTCGTTCGATTTGGACACGGCGATCACGGTGACAGGTGCTACCTATACCGTCTCCAATCTGGTCAACGGCATGACGTATTATTTTGTAGTGAAGGCGGGCAACTCCGGCGGTTTGAGCGCTGCTTCCAATCAAGCGAGCGCGACTCCTGCCACAACTCCGGGCTTGCCTGGGAATGTGTCGGCGATTGCCGGAGACGGAGAAGCGACCATTTCTTTCACGGCTCCTGCGGACAACGGCGGAAGGCAGATTACGGGGTACGAGGTGATAGTTTCACCGGGGAATCAGGTGGTGACCGGCGCGGCAAGCCCGATCAAGGTAACCGGTCTGACCAACGGAACGAGCTATACGTTCACGGTGAAAGCGATCAATGCCATGGGCAAGAGCGAAGCATCGCCGGCTTCGGCTCCGGTTGTGCCGTATAAGAGCAACAACGGGAACAACGGGAACAACGGGAACAACGGGAACAACGGGAACAACGGGAACAACGGGAACAACGGGAACAATGGTAACAACGGGAACCATGGCAACAACGGGAACAACGGGAACAACGGCAACAACGGCAACAACGGCAACAACGGCAACAACGGCAACAACGGCAACAACGGGAACAACGGGAACAACGGGAACAACGGCCACAACGGCCACAACGGCTGAGGCACGGCCCTGTCGTATCGGTCGGATTCAGTGGTCTTTAAAGCCTGCGATAGTGGCGGCATTACGGTAGCGATATCTGTGGAATCGATCCGCAAGGCTGTGGAGAATGCTTCGGGGACCTTCGAGATCTAGCTCGATGCGGCGACGATTCCTGCAACCCGACTGAAACAAGAGTTGTCGGGCGTCGCAAACGGGATGCTGACCCTCTCCACTACACAAGTCGCGAAGAAAGACCACCCGAAACCGACTAAGTGGAACGAAACATTCAATTATAGTAAAGAACTATATAAGTTGAACGAATGTTTGGGAAGCCCATTTCATTCCGAAAAGGACTGCCTTGCTGCTCAGACATGTTGTTTTCAACTCCTGGATTGAAAAAAAGACTCAGCGGAATGGAGCTGAAAGCCAAAACTCGCTGCAAGGCAGATCCCCTTCTCCATTTCACTTGGCTATTTCCAGGAAGTGATTCGTTCAACTTATATAGCATGTGTCATGATTACAGAGGACTGCCTCAAAAAGGTCCAAAAGGACCCTTTGAGGCAGCCCTGTTTCTTGTTGACGCGCCCAACCAGGACATATTTTCCAGCTATTGAAGGCTCGGTTGTGCAAGAAGTTAAGCCCCCGTGCAGCTGTTAAGGTTGAGCACTTTTTCTGTGCAACGCGCGAATCGTAGTATTAATTCCCTCTTCGAACCTCGTCGCCTTAATCGGCCCGATCAAACGCTTATATTTGTCCCCGCTCAAGACCAGCGGCTCTTCGGTCAAATAAAGCATCTCCACGATTTCCTTCATGACCGGTATGGACATGCCGAGCAGAGAGAGCCCCAGTTTTCCTAGCGGAAGGACTGGTTTGGTGCTATTGCTTGCCTGACGGGCTATCCGAACGATCTCTTTGCCCGAAATTAACCCTGCACCGGGAATATTCCAGTTCTGCCCGTAAGCCTCGTCTCTGCCGGCCAGTTCCGCAATCATGAACGCCGCGTCCGGCAAGTAGATATACTCCCGCGGAACATGCATGTTGCCTATGAAAAAGGCCATCTTGCCGGCGGCTACCGATTCGAGCGTAGAGCCGAGATAAGAAGCCTCATTCGCCGTCGGGCCGTAATAATCAGGCAAACGGACGATCATGACCTTAGCCCGGCTCCATTTCCCATCGAACAGCATCTTCTCGTAAGCGAGCCTGGTCTTGCCCTTCTTCGTATGGGGCTGCTTCGGATGCTCCTCGGTCACCAGGTCCATCCGTCTTCTTCCATAGGGATAGATGCCATCGATGACGACTACTTGTAAGCTCAGCCGATCCGCTGCTTCCATCACCGATTCACCCAACGGAATGAGCTTGGTTACCATCTCGTGATACAGCACGTTTGCACAATGGAAGAGGACGTCTACGCCCTCCGAAGCGGATACGATGCTATCCGGCTGGAACGCATCACCTAACGCGAGGGTCAAATGCTCGGGGTTGCCCAGCCTGCTTCTAAGCTGCTCCAGCTTCTGCCGAGATCGTCCGAAGGCCACCGTCGGTATCCCTCGCTTGACCAGTTCCTCCGTAACGGAAGCGCCAGTGCCTCCCGTTGCTCCTATCACCATTGCTTTTTTCAAGAGAATCACCTCAAGTTCTTTGTTATTAATCAATTACTAACTTGAAATCAATATATCATGGTGTTATTGATTGGTCAATCACAAATTTAAGCCCATCATTTTCCGGGTTCTAAGACAATCGATGCTCATGAGCCCATGCCCCCGAGAACAGAATTTCACTTTGGTAACATATCCCACGGTTTTTCCACAATTCGTCCAAAGTTTTGCCTAAGTTGAGCGGTACAATGAATCGTGTAAGGTATAGATGATTCAGAGGAGCGGATATCATTGAAAAAAGTAATTATTGCTCTGTCACTCGGTCTTATGCTCGGGTCAGCATCGACAGCCTTGGCTGCGATGAACGAGACGGTGCAGGCGACTGTTACGAAATTCGTTATTAAAGTGAATGGAACCGAGAAGACGCTGCAGACATCGCCTATCGTCGTGGACGGCTCGTCCTATCTGCCGGTCCGCGAAGTGGCCGGGCTGCTCGGCGCCGAAGTAGACTATGACGATGCAACCCGCACGATTTTGTTGAAAACGCCCGTTCCCATGAATATGGGGGAAATGACCCCCACGCAACCCTTAAAGTGAGGATTGAAAAAAAATCTGCGTATTCTGCTGACTACAAGGCGTCCGAGCTTATCGGGCGCTTTTGTATTTCATGCCGGTGGACCAACGAGCTCCGCAGGGAGAATAGCGAAACCAGGCTCAACCCTAGACGTATTACTAGAAGAAAGCTTGCCATCGTTAACGGGGGCGCGCCAAGTGTCGGATTTTGCCCCGTGAATAGAAGGGACTTCTTGGAGGTCCGCAGCATCATGAACGAGCCTATTTCAGGAGAGGAGCCTACATGGTTCAAAACATTATCGATTATTTATCGGCATTTGGAGCACTCGGGCTGTTCGTGCATGCCTTTTTGGATGCTATCATATTTCCGATTCCAGCTCTGTTTCTACAAATACCGCTTAGTCTTGTGAATCCGAACGAAGCGCTCTGGCTGGCAACGGTCGGGTTTGCCGCTTGTTTGCTTGGTTCCCCGGTCGGCTATTACATCGGCAAGAAAATCGGAAGTACCGTACTTTACAAGATGCTGAAAAAGACTTGGGTCGATAAAGCCAGAGAGCTCTTTCGTAAAAACGGGGAAGCTGCCATTTTGATCGGTTCCTTCACGCCGATTCCATTTAAAGTATTCACGATTCTTTCGGGCTCCTTGAACTTCCCGCTGTGGAAGCTTCTCGCGTATGCGGCGGTTGGCAGGGCGGTTAAATTTTATGCAGTTGGAACGCTCTTCTATATCTACGGCCGCTCGGCTGCGGATATGGTCCATGAAGTCACATTGTATATGCTTGTGATTGGCATCCCGCTTATTCTGCTTTTCCTGCTGGTCCGATATAAAGTACGGCAGAGGAAACTTAAACGACTTCAGGAAAATGAAGAAAGATCATCCAAGGATGTCGGGAGTGAGTGAAGAGGATGGAGCGATCTTCGATAAGTATAGAACCTATGCTGCCCAGTGAAAATGTTGATGAAAGCATCGCTTTCTATAGGGCGCTTGGTTTTGAAATTGTCCGTGACGAGACGTTCCCTTACCGATTCGCGGAAGTACGGGATGGGGATCTTTGGCTCATGACGTCAAACTATGCCCAGCACCTTCGAAAATGGGCTGGAATCGAGTCAGGCGTTTAGCGAGAGAGCAGCTTGTAATGGATTTGCCGGTCCATGGATGGAAACAGTTTAGGTCAGCGTACGATTTTTGATATAATTACGGGAAGAACTTGCAGCTACCGGCTACATACGGCTGACTTTAAACGGGAAAAGGAACTGACCATGGACTGGGACGAACAGATCTTGCTGTGGAATCAAGCGGCTGTCAAAATCATGGATATTCGGCATCGCTTGTTGACTGGCGGGGAAGCGGTGCATGCCTATAAATTGCCGACCACTGCATTTTTATTGGCTGCGCAGGGACAGGCTTGCGTGAAGATCGATGGGAAAGCGCATATGATGCGGCGATTTCACGTTCTGCACAGCGGCAAAGACGGCACTCTGGAAATCGTGCCTACAGCCGACAAATTTGCCTATTACCTCGTATTTTATAAGGCGTTGTTTCCGTTCCCGCTCGGACCAACGCTCTCGCGTCTGGCGGAACAGTCCGGTCCGTTTCACGCTTCCTACCATGTCGTGCCGCAGAATCCGTTTTTCTTGTATGACAGCATGCGCAGGATGGAGCGGTTGTGGCGGAAGGAGAAGGGGCTGGACCATTTGCAGGTGAAGGCCCTGTTTTATGGATTTGTACATGAGCTTTTGAGACAAATGCCGGAAAAGGAAGCGAAGGGCGGCAGTCCGGATTTGGTAACGCAGATCTTAAGGTATATCGACGAGCATTACGAGGAGTCGATTGCCATGGAAGATTTGGCGGAACTGCTGGATTGCAGTATCAGCTACATGTCCCGTGTGTTCAAGGCACAGGTGGGGACGAGTCCGATAGATTACTTGATACAGATCCGCATGGACCGAGCGAGGGAACGACTAGCGTCGACGGAGTGGAGCATTCAGAAAATCGCGCAATCCGTAGGGTATGCGGATGTCTATTATTTCAGCCGGTTATTCAAGAAGCAGTCCGGCCTCTCTCCGATTCAATTTCGGAAAAGAGCGGAGATCCAACGAGAGGTTCAGCATATTCCATCCGCGCGTTCAACATTATCCATTGTTTCGGAAAGTCCCTTTCTTTATAGTATTGATGAGAATGAAAATCATTATTATGAGGAAGGGGATACAGAAAAAGCTATGTATCGGGATAAGAAAACATCTCTGGCCGCAGTGATGCTGCTGTGCTTGACCTTGCTGCTGAGCGCGTGCCAGACTGGAGGAAATCAGGGCAGCCCTGCAAATCAACCTTCAGCAGCGCAATCTCCTTCGACCCACGCCGGAACGAAGGATAGCAATAAAGCGGATGGAACGCGAGTATACAAACATCTGCGCGGCGAAACGGCAATTCCGAAACAGCCGAAAAGAATCGTTACGGCTTTCCATGTGGGGCAACCTATGGCGCTTGGCGTCAAACCGCTCGGTTCCTCCACTTACATTTTGCAAAATCCGGCGATCGATACCAAAGGTATGGAAGACTTGGGCGTTCCGCTGAATTTGGAAAAAATCACTTCGCTTGATCCGGATTTAATTATTCTGATCGATGCTTACGTGGAGTCGGGCGGGGGATATGACGCATTTTCCAAAATCGCTCCTACGATCGTCATCGAGCCTTACTACGACCCGGTGAAAGATATTGCGCTAATGGGCGATATTCTCGGGAAAGAAGAAGAGGCGAAGCGCTGGACCGAAGAGTTTGAGAAAAAGATTGTCGCAGCCAAGAAGCAAGTCAATGAAGCGATCCCGGCGAATGAAACGTTTACGATCGTAAGCTTTTTTGAGAAATCTCCCCGCGTGTACCGGGATCAGAACATGGGCGGCAATATTTTGTACAAGTACTTGGGTTTAAAGCCGCAGCAAAAAGTGTTAAGCGATTTAATTAACAGCGGGCAGAAGCCTCCTTACTCCGAAGTGTCGGCTGAGGTTTTATCCGAATTCATTGGCGACAACCTCTTCGTAGCCGTGAATGATGGCAATCGGGCCGCATTTGAAAGCTTCAAGAAAACAGGAATCTGGAATAATCTAGGTGCCGTAAAAAACGGTAAGGTGTACACGATCGATTACGACTTGTTTTTGCAAAGCGATCCAATTGCGGTGACCAAGCAAGTTGATTTGTTGACCAACATACTAACCGGTAAAAACAAGTAAGAGCCCGGCCAAGCCAATTCTCATCAAGCAACCCGAAAACGGACCGTCCTCCCTCTCAAGGGATAGCAGTCCGTTTTTTAGTTTCATACAGCCGCCGGCATTATGCCGAGCGTTTCAATTGTTTGATGCGAAAGGAAATGGCAAAACTCAGAATGACCAGCAGCAGTTGAAGAGACAACGCCAGCAAAATACCGGTTAACAGCCCCCAATTCAAGCTCTGGCTTATCGCAATGAAAGCCCCGCCGATGCCGATGCTTAACCCCGGACTGAACGCGTCTGTAAACTGCAGGCTTGCGGATACTTCGCCTTCTTCTCCGGTACGGGCGTGCTGCAAGGCGATTGCTCCTGTTGTAGGGTGCGCCAAGCCGATGCCGAATCCCGTGAACAATTGGGATATAATCGCGAATACGATTCCGCCTTCGGACAAACCGACAGCGAGCATAACGGCGGCAACGCCTACGATCATGAAGCCGATGCCGGTCATGACCCGTTTGTTCCGTCCTGCCCCGTGATCTTTGGAATCCAATCTGGATTGGAGCCAAGCCGCCGCCGACCAGCTTAATGCGCCTGCTGCCACAATTAATCCGGCCAAATCCGCCGGCATTTTTTTCACATCCGTCAACGCTAGTACCACATAGCTTTCCGTGGCATTATAACAAGCGACAAACAAACCTCTTGAAAAAATCGTGGCAGGCAATCCCCTTCTTGCGCTGAACGTCCCCGCGGGCAGCAGCTTGCGCAAAGGCACAATCATGATCAGAAATCCAGCCACTGACAGCGCCATGCCTTTCCAGTCCGTAAGCATGCCGAGCCCGCTAAGCAGCAGCCCTGTTCCTAGCGCAAGCAATACGGCGTATCCTTCTTTGCGCCCGTTCTGCCGGACCGACTTATCGCCTGCCGGAAATTTGCGAAAAGCGGGGAGCGTGAGAACAACGGCCAACCCGATAAAAGGAAGCACGAGCCAAAATACAAATCGCCATGACAAATACTCCGCCAACAGTCCAGCAATGTAGGGTCCCGCTAACGCAGGCAAAATATAGGCGCTTGAAAAGACGGCCAATATTTTCGTTCTCAGCCGATCGGGATAACCTAACGTGATGCTGTAGTAAACGCATGTGATGATAGCTCCCGCACCGAATCCCTGAAACACTCTTCCCCAAATCAGTGTACCCATATTCACCGAAGTGGCGGCAATGACGATTCCGACCAAGAACAGGAGAATGGACGCGACAAACGAAGCAAACACGCCGTTTTTTTGGATCCGCTGGCCAACTGTCATCGTTCCAACGATTTGCGCCAAAAGAAAAGCGCTGAAGATCCATCCGTACCAGTGAAGGCCCTGCAATTGTTGCGCCACACTCGGGGCGATGGTGGTAATCGCCAGTCCTTCAAAAGCTACCGTGGTAACGGCAAGAATGATCCCGATGGTCAACGCCCGGTAAGGCGCGTCAAAAATTCCGACTTCTTTTCTGGATGGAGTCATCCTGCATCCTCCTTTTTTGTTGTTATGTCATTATTTGTCTTAGCAAGTATTGGACCCGATTGGTGAAGATGTCTTGAAATGATAAATAGAAAGTAGGCATCGCGATAATAGTCGAAGCAACTATTTATGCGGCTTGATGTGAGCTTTTTATCATAGACATGATTATAGTTGCTGTGACCATTATATGAGCATTCGATTTTACTGTCAACTGGGTCTGCCCGCCGGTCCTCCATCGAATATCATTTATTTCAAGCAGAAGTCTTGACGTAAAAAAGAAACCGCGATTATAATTCAAGTAATTGATTGAATAGTTTAGAAAGGATGAAAGGTATGAACCAAGAGCATCCCGCTCGCGCTTTCAAAGACGACTTGTACCGGCAGTTTGCCCGAATCGGGAAATGCTTGTCCAGCGATAAACGGTTGGAACTTATGCATTTGTTATCTCAAGGACCAAAATCGGTGGAGAAAATGGCCGAGGCAACAGGGATGAGTGTGGCTAACGTTTCCCGCCATCTGCAAATTTTGCACGATGCCAACCTGGTGAAGTTTAACAAGAAGGGGACGTATGTCATCTATTCCTTGGCCAGCCCTTATATCGAAAGCTTTTTGAATTCCCTATGGCGGGTCAGCGAAATGCAGCTTGGAGACATTGCCCGAATTAAAACCGACTTCTCGGGGCAGTGCGACGATTTACAAACCCTTTCCCTTACTGAAGTGTTGAGCAAAATGGATGCTGGCAGCATCATTCTGCTGGATGTACGCCCAGCCGATGAATTTGAAGCCGCCCACATTCCGGGAGCGATTTCCGTCCCGATGGAGGAACTGCATGATTACCTGCAAAGTCTTCCGAAAGAAACCCGGATTGCGGCATATTGCCGCGGGCCGTATTGCGTGTTTTCCGCCGAGGCGGTCAAGAAAATGCAAGATGAGGGGTTTACCGCTTTCCGGATGAAGGAAGGGGTTTATGAATGGCGGGAGCATCAGGCGGCAATGTCGTAAAGCAGAGGGAGAATACTACGATGTCAGAACTGCTGCAGGAATACACCGAATCACCCGAGAAGCAACGCCAATTGTTCAAAAGAACTATGCTGGTCGTCATCGCTTCGCAAATTTTTGGCGGAGCCGGGTTGGCTGCAGGCGTTACGGTCGGGGCGCTGCTCGCCCAAGACATGCTCGGAACGGACAGCTACGCGGGAGTTCCCGCCGCCTTATTTACGCTAGGGTCCGCTGCCGCCGCGCTTTTGGTCGGTCGCTTATCCCAGCGTTTAGGCCGCCGGGCCGGGCTGGCCGCCGGCTTTTTGACGGGCGGACTGGGCGCTGTAGGCGTCGTCCTGGCAGCGGTCTTCGATCATTTGCCGCTGCTCTTTATATCTTTATTAGTCTATGGTGCCGGTACAGCTACGAATTTGCAGACACGTTATGCCGGTACGGATTTGGCGCTGCCTACGCAGCGGGCGAAAGCGATAAGCACCGCTATGGTTTTCACGACGTTTGGCGCGGTGGCTGGCCCGAATCTCGTGACTATTACGGGGCGGGTAGCTGTTTCGATGGGCGCTCCCGCGCTGTCGGGCCCGTTTATGCTGGCAGCCGTCGCTTATCTGTTAGCGGGTATTATCCTTCTCCTCTTTCTTCGGCCTGACCCGTTCATCGTTGCCAAGGCGATTGCGGAAGCGCAGCGCGTCAAGCAAAGCCGGAACGGCGCGGAGGCGATTGTTCCGGAAGCGGGCATTCGCAAGTCGGGCATCGTTGTGGGGGCGACGGTCATGGTGTTAACCCAAATTGTGATGGTAGCCATTATGACCATGACACCGGTTCATATGAAGCATCACGGACACGGGCTGGGGGACGTTGGGATCGTTATTGGCATCCATGTTGCAGCGATGTACCTTCCTTCCCTGATTACCGGCATTCTCGTAGATAAATACGGGCGTACGATGATGTCCTATGCCTCTGGCGTTACGTTGCTCTTGGCGGGGCTAGTTGCCGCCTTGGCGCCCGGCGATTCGATGGTTTTCCTCGTTCTTGCGCTGGCGCTTCTTGGCTTGGGCTGGAATTTCGGCTTAATTAGCGGTACGGCAGCCATTATCGATGCGACGCCGCCGCATACTCGGGCGAAGACGCAGGGCACGGTGGATGTGCTGATCGCGTTGGCCGGGGCTTCCGGAGGAGCGCTCTCCGGCATGATTGTTGCCCAATCCAGTTACTCCACGCTCTCCTTGGCAGGAGGATTCCTGTCTTTGCTGTTAATACCGGTTGTCGTTTGGTCCCGGAGTCAGAAGAAGGCGTGACCTAAACCCCTTCTTCGACCCTGGCGGGAATATGTATAGACTAAGGCTCCGTGTTCTTTCCGGAGCCTTTTCCGTTTATCTTGGAGCCCATCGGTCTTCTCCTCCTGTTCGTTTCCGTTCCGCTCAGCGGCCGGACAAGGCGAAAGCTTGGAGCGTGGTCAGCCTAAGGATTTTCCAATGTCCCGGCCTCCCGGCGGCGCGAGCTCATAAACACCAAGGTCAGCGCAATGACGACGAGAATAATCCCGTACAGTCGAAATCCCTCGGCGTTGAACGTCCCGCCCATGACGATACCGAGCAGCAAGGAAGAGAGAATGGTTCCCAAATATCTCGATGTCATGAATACCCCGGATGCTACCCCGATCATCTCTTTTGGAGAACTTCTGAACAACGCCGCCTGCATACCGACGTTATTCAGCCCGTTGCCGATACCGAATGCGGCTAACGTCAGACATACACCGATCACCGGCGATGTTTCATTCCATGTCACCATCCATACCGCCCCGAACGTCATCAGGATTCCGGCTGCGAGCAAGGCCGGCCGCGGTCCCGATTTGTCTATCCACCGCCCTGCGATCGGAGAAGCGACGAGCGAGCACAAGCCTAAGCTTAGCATGAGGATGCCGGTATGGAACTCGCTGACATGCCGCACCGTTTGCAGGTAGGACGGCAGTCCGAAAAAGAGCGAGTAATACAAGATGTTTACAAGGATAAATTCGACATTGATCCATGTCATCGAGGGAAATTTGGCGAATGTGCGCAAGGGAATAAAGGGCGTCGCCGCTTTCAACGAATGTCGGACGAAAACGGCCAGAATCGCCAGACCAGCCAGTCCCAACATGACATACACGACCGAAGCGTGTCCGGTTGATTTTACGGACAGCAATCCGACGAGCAGGGCGATGAAACCTGCGGTAAAGAGCAGAATCCCTGTAACATCGATCCAGACCCACCATTTGCGAAAGGACATACGGGGTGCAGCGGATGCCGGTCGCTCGTCCTCTGGAATCATTTTCCAAGCCAGCAGAAAGCTCGACACGGCGAACGGAATATTGATGAAGAAGATCGCGGGCCAATCCGACCAGTGAAGCAGAACCCCGCCTATAAAGGGTCCGATGGCCGCCGCGCCTGACAGGAAGATGGACAATACGGACAGCGCCGTCGCTTGCCTCTCCGTAATATGAATGCGCACAATGGCCATGCCAACGGCAACCATCATACTCGTTCCGATGGATTGAACAATGCGGAACACGATGAGCCATCCGAAGCTCGGCGATAGCGGAGCCAATAAGGACCCCACGAACGCTACTACGAGCCCGGTAAGAAAAATCTTCTTGCGACCGAATAAATCGCTGGCCTTTCCCATGATCGGCTGGGCGATAGCGCTTGCCAGGTAGAAAGAAAAAATAACCCAGGATACAGAGGTAAAGTCCAGACTAAACACATACTGTAGCCTTGCAATTGCCACCGAAATCATCGATGAATTTAATGGGTTCAGCAGCACCCCCAGTCCGACGGAAATCAACAACCACCTGCTGCGAACACTCATGTTTGTTCCCCCTTTGAAGCGTGTACTATGATCGTACGGGAAACCAACCATTTATTCCAACGCATTTTATGCTATAATTTCATGAATTCAAAGGAATGAATGGAGAGCGAATGATGGAACTTCTTCAATTGCAATATTTCCTCACGGTAGCCCGATTGGAGCATGTGACCGAAGCCGCGCGAAGTTTGCACGTCACGCAATCGTCGTTAAGCAAAACGATTCAACGGTTGGAGGAGGATTTGGGGGTTCCTCTATTCGATCGGATAGGGCGAAAGCTGCGATTGAATGAGTTCGGGAGCCGATTTCTTTCCAGGGCGGAGAGGGCTTTGTTTGAATTGGAGCAGGGGAGGCGGGAGATTGGCGATTTATCCGGACCGGAGCGGGGCACTTTGAAATTGGCGGTGACCGCCGCAAGCATGTTACCCCAGATTCTGAAGGAGTTCCGGAAAAAGCGGCCCCATATTCAATTCCATGTGCAAATGTTGACCACGCAGGAATTGAGCAGGCTTCTTCATAGAGGCGAGGTCGATTTCGGTTTAGCCTCCCCTCCTGTGCGAGGGGATGACATTGAATGCCAAATCGTGTTCATCGACCCCATTCTTGTCGCCGTTCCGAAGGGACATCGTCTGGCCGGGCGAAGCAGCGTATCCTTGACGGAGCTGCGGGACGAATGGTTTGTCGGTGTGAAAAGAGGCTACGGTACTCGCGATTTGGTGGACCCGATCTGCCAAACGGTGGGATTTGTCCCCAACTATGTGTACGAGGGAGACGAGCCGGCAAGGCTGACCGCTCTGGTCGAAGCCGAAATCGGCATCGCCTTCGTACCGAGCACGGCCAGAAATGCGCGGGAGCAAATCTATTATCTCGAGGTCGAGCATCACCAATTAAGACGGGAGATCGCATTATTGTGGCACAGGAGCCGATACATTTCACGGGCTGCTTTGGAATTCCGCGAGGTCGTCACCGATTATTTCAAGACGTTGTCCGAGCAGTCCCCGTGATCGCGAGGGACTGTTTCTTTTTTGTCAGAATCGCTGATCCCATTCATACTAGAGCAGGAGACTTATTGCGCTGTATATGAGCAATAGAGCCATGATGAGATTGACCGGACGCCAATACCGGCCGATGACCTTGTGCAGCAGCGCTCCGGCAACCGCCCAGAGATGGGTGGCCGTATTGCCGATAGCGGCGGACAACAAAATGAAGCAAGCGATTGCCGTCATGGACGAGTAGGATGGAAGAACGTAACTGATGAAGGACGTAAGTCCCCATAAGATGATTTTGACATTTAGAAATTGCAGGATGAAGCCGCGCAGAAAGGAGGAAGAAGCCGGACGCCTTTCTTCCTTCCCGGGACGTTTGCTTGTGGCCGTCCGATAGGCGAGATAAAGAATATAGACGAAGCCGATCGTTTTCAAATAATGCATGACGCCGGGCATGTAGGCTGCCAGAATCAGGCTAAACGTGCCGCAAACGATCATCACGCACAAAAAACCGGCGTATATTCCGAGCAGCAACGATTTGCTTTTGTTTAATCCGTACGTACTGACCTCGTGTAAGGCCAGAATGTTATTGGGCCCAGGCGAAATGGCTGTCGTAACGGCATAGGAAAAAAAAGAAATCCATAGAGTGGCGCTCATGGGAAGTCAACCTCCATCTCTGTTCGTTTGTACAAGAATATCACAGAGACATGTTTTAAAATAATTGATAGAATAGAAAAGTAAATTCGAAAATATTGAAGTTACGGAGGCGCTATGGAATTAAAATATTTAAATACGGTGAAAACGATATTGGACACCGGGAGCTTTCAAAATGCGGCCCGCCAATTGAACTATACGCAGTCCACCATTACGTTTCAGATTCAGCAGCTGGAGCAGGAATGGCAAGTAAAGCTTTTTGAAAGAATCGGAAGGAAGATGGTTTTAACCCGGGCTGGGCAGGATATTTTGCCTTTGATTGAGAACATTTTGGAATCTGCGGAACAGATCCGCAACTATGGCAAAAGCACCGCCGACATCACAGGAACGTTAAGAGTAGCCCTTCCGGAATCCTTACTGATTCATAAATTGCAGCCTGTCTTGAAAGAATTTAAAGAACGGGCGCCGCGCGTAAAATTATCGCTGCAGCCGCTAAATTGCTATATCATTCGAGATAACGTGCTGCACGGCGGAGCGGATCTCGGCATTCATTATGATGTAGGCGGTTTTGCAGCTTCGATCCAATACGAAACGTTATCCGATTATGAAACGGTCCTGATTGCCTCGCCCTTGCTTTCTCAGGCAGATCATGATTTCATTCAGGCCAATCAGCACAAATCGGTCAGTATGATTATTAACGACCCGGGTAGTATTTTTCAGCGAAAATTCGATCAGTATTTAAAAGAGAACAATATCCGAATGGATGGGATCATTGAAGTAGGGAGCATTGAGGCGACCAAGCGAAGTGTAAGCAGTAATTTGGGAGTAGCGTATTTGCCCCGGTTTACGGTCGAAGAGGAATTGAACAACGGGACTGTAATCGAGCTCCAGACCAGACTTGATGCTCATACCATTCAAGCGGTTTGTTCTTATCACAAAAACAAATGGGTAGGCGCACCGATGAAATTGTTTCTCGGCTTGCTGCGGAACCATCTGGCGAGCGGCTCCGAAACGATGGACGGAGAAATGGCCGTCGCATTGGAGTGATTCAATCGGAACGATTCAATGCTCAGAGGAAGACATCTTGGAGCGGAGACAGCCGACAACACTGTTTGGAGTATGTTCAGCTGTCGTTCCGTTAGTTCAAAGCTATTTCACAGCCGTCGAAAGACTGCCCATTTTTGATTAATTGTAAAGCATATGCGACTGCGCTTTGCTGAAAGTCATTCAACTTGGACTCATCTCCGTCCCAATTGCTAAGCCACCAAAAGAATGAGCATATGTTTCGATAGTCCATAAACATTGGAATTTGTTTAATCCAATAATCCGTTAAGTGATTAGACTTGAAGTACCCTTCCAGGAATTCGTTCAAAAATTTGGTCGCAAATTCATTTTTGGATTGTCTGTCATCTTTTGGCGCCCCCCACCAAACAGCATGAGCTGCCGCGATCGCAATGTCCAACGAAAACCAACCATATATACTATCGTCAAAATCAAAGACCGTAATCAATTCTCCGTCTATATGGAAATAGAGATGCTCCCCACAAATCAGGATCATTTCTATTGAAGCAGCTGCCTGGTGCCCTATGAAAAGCTGTTGCAATGAAGCACATCTCGTCCTCTTCGTACACAGCTGTGAATTGATTATCTATAGTTCTGATTGGTAATGATGCAGGAACACCGTTTTGAACCAAGTAGTTTACCCATTCCATTTCCGCTTTTATTTTACCGACGTAAGCACGAGGCTTTTCAGTTATTCTTAAAATAAAGGGTTCCTCTTTCTTTGCGAAACGAAATACCTCATTAGTAGAATGGCTTATAAACACAAGAGAGCCACTATCAAACGCAAAAGACGCAGCCGCTTTATTTAATATCTCTGGACTCGCCATCGTGAACCTCCTATTTAGGTACTACCGGTCCGGTAAACGCATACGGATATTTCTTTCAACAATTCACCCTTTGATAGCTGTTATCGAAAGCCATTGAGGAATAGCCGCTAATGGATTTTTGGTCCAGTCGCAATAACCTGCAAGCTCTTCTTCAGACAAAAAATCTCCTTTATCGGTTGAATCATCCACCCAAAATGAACCATCCTCCGCATACATTTCCTCGACACGTCTGATGTTAAGGGATGATACTATGATGGCATTCATCATATCTTGGATGCGCCATTTAAAAGTGGGTACCTCTCCAAAAGGCCCTGTCACATCGTACGGTTTTTCCACCATTAGATGATTTCCCGCTTTTATGCCGAATGGACGCATAAAGGGATGGATATCAAACATCATGTAAACCCCGTTTTTCTTTAAAACCCTTGCAATATTTTTGTACATGGACGCTAAATCATGAATCCAAACATGAACACCATTTGAAGTGTACACAAAGTCGTATTCATTACTTGTTACACTCGATAAGGTCATCGTATCTTCGCATAGAAACTCAATATCCCATCCATATTTGTTTGCGATGGAGTAAGCGTATTCTAATTGCTTTTCCGAAATATCACATGAAGTTACTTTTGCCCCTAGCAAATGAAAAGCAAATACCGCATGGTTATCGCCACTTGAAGGAACCAAAACTTTTTTGCCGCTCAAATCCGGAACCGCTTCTTGAATCATGGAATAGGCGGTGCGGTGAAATGCCGACGCTGGATCATGTATAATTTTTGCTATGACCTCATCCGTACGTTTCTTTTCATACCAAGAATCGGACCACTCATTCCATTTGTTCTTCACTACATTCTCCTTGCTGGTCATGTAATCCCCTCCCTTACGATGCAACGACTCTCTTCATTATTGTATACCCTCTATAAAAAGAAAAGGGACTGTATGGATAAAGTAGACTATTCTGCTAAATAAGCCGAACGAATCATCCTCATGGAACAAAATGTCCCGACCCGGGTCCAGTGACCGCTCCAACGTTAGACGAGCCCCTATACCGGACAACGGACAGAAGATGCGCTTCTCTTCGTTTGCTACACTTTTATGGGTAACCAATTTAGCCGGAAGGAGCTTAAGCAGTTGAAAACCGTATTGCGCATCTTCATTTATCTCATCGTTATTGTGGTCGTCGTGGGAGGGGCAGGCGCGATCGGGTTCGTTCATACGATGAATGCCGGAATGTCGGTTTACGATAAAGCCGCCCCTGCCTTGAACCATGTGAAGGTACCGGACTATGACGCGAACAAACCGACAGTGGCCGTGCTGCTGGCGAACGAAGCGACGGAAGTATTCGATTTTCTCGTGCCGTACGAGATGTTTGCGATGACGGAAGCTTACAATGTTTACGGCGTTGCCCCCGATGGCGGGATTAAATCGCTCACCGGCGGACTCGATGTCGTCCCGCATTATTCGTTTGACGATCTGGATGCGATGCTCGGCAAAAGCCCGGATATTATCGTTATTCCGTTTATGCCGATTTTGGACGAGCACAAATATGCGCCTGTCCGTGAATGGATTCGGAAGCACTCCGGCCCCGAGACGACCTTGCTCTCCATCTGCAACGGTGCGGAAAATCTGGCGGATACCGGCCTGCTGAACGGCAAATCGGCCGCGACGCATTGGGGAGACATCGACCGGCTCATGCAAAAGTATCCGGACATCCAGTGGGTGAAAGATCGGCGTTTCGTCCCGCAAGGCCATATCGTATCTTCTGCGGGTCTGACATCGGGAATCGACGCTACGCTATACGTAATCTCCCAGCAGTTGGGCGAGGCGGCGGCAAAGAAGGTGGCGAACGGGATGAATTATCCTTCTTACGATTATGTGACTAACCCGCAAATGAAGCCGTTTGTCGCCGGCTTGAGCGATATGACGTACATCCTGAACAACGCTTATCAATGGAACAAAGTGAAGGCGGGCGTGCTGCTGTATAACGGTGCCGATGAATTGGATTTGTCTGCCGCATTCGATACGTACGCCGCTTCCGGTACGACGACGACGCTGACCGTGTCCAGCGCGAACGAGCCGATCGTAACGAAGCACGGCCTGAACCTGGTCGCGCGTTATCAGAGTAACAACGTGCCGAAGCTGGAGAAAATGATTATCGTCGGCGCCGATGCGGAGTCGGCAGCCGCCAAAGACATCAGCGAATGGAAAGAGAGCGGCAGCAGCACAAAGCTGTTGTTCCTGCACCGCGGCGCGGCGGACCGGTTCGCCATGGATCCGGCATTCGAGGATTTGGCCGGGCAGGAGGATGTACAGACGGCGAAGTTTGCCGCCAAGCGGCTTGAATACCGCGCAACCGGCCACCTGAAGCTGGAAGGCAGATTCTTCTCATCGGAAGCGTTTGGCATACCGGTTTTGCTTGGCTTTCTGTCCTTGCTCGTCGCTTTTAACCTCGATCGTCGCTTCATCGGCAGGAAGAAGGGAACGGCAGCAAATAGAGCGGCATCGAGGTAACGCCGTTCGATGCAAAAAGAAGGCAGCCGATCGTTTAGAACGGCTGCCTGTATCTTTATGTTCTCGTGCCCGTAAATCAGAGCGGCAATACGGTTATTTGCTCTTCGTGGATAATTTCGCCGTTGTCACGGAAGCCGAAGCTTTCATATAGCTTTTTGGCGACCGCATTTTCGGCTTTATAAGATATCCAGCGGTATTGCGCAGGCCCAGCCGGGCAGGTGCGGATAAACTCCAAGATTTTCTTCATGGCTTCCCGTCCATAGCCCCTGTACTGGTGCTGCTTGTCAATCATCAGTCGCAGGATGCAAAGCTTACCGAAAGGATGGCAAGCTTTTGATTCAGCTTACAAATACAGTCTTTCAGTCACATTCCGGCCATTTAAAGAGCGGCCCCGGAACCTCCATCCACATTCACGGAAGTACCCGTTACATAGGAAGCTGCATCCGAAGCTAAAAAGACGATGACTCGAGCCGCCTCCTCGGTTTCCCCGATCCGTCCCAAAGGAATGCCCCGTCTCGAATCTCTCGAAAATTCCTCCCAGCTCGTATTCGGTGCCGATCGTTTCCAGACTTTCTCGACCTGGTCGCTGCGAATCGAACCGATGCATACCGCGTTGACTCGAATGCCGTCGGCGGCCAGGTCTTTGCTCATCGCATTCGTAAGCGCCAAACCCGCAGCCCGGCTTACGGAGGACGGGAGCGAAGAGGCGGAAGGCGTCTTTGCCCCGGATGTCGCCAAGTTCACGATCGATCCGCCGCCTGCTTGGCGGAAATAAGGAATGGCCGCACGGGAACAATGGATCGCGCCGAACAATTTCAAATCCAAATCCTCGCTCCATTTGTCCGCATCCACTTGATCGAAAGGTTTTGCCGCCGCCGTTCCGGCATTGTTGATCAAGATGTCGAGCCGGCCGAAATGCTCCGCGGTTTGAACAACCGCCCGTTCGCAGTCCTGCTGCACAGCGATGTCGGCGCTAATATAGAACACATCTGCTCCGGTTTGCTCCTTGATGGATACGGCGGCTTCCCGAAGCTGGTCTTCATTCCGGGCGCAGATGGCGACTTGCGCCCCTTCCCGGGCCAGCAGAAGCGCAGTATGGAATCCGATCCCTTTGCTTCCTCCCGTAACAAGCGCGACTTTTCCTTGTACTCCCAAGTCCAACAAAACCCACTCCTTTGCGGCTTTTACTTGCAATGTCCCTCTACGACTAGATTACCTCTCTATGGACAAAATTGCGAGTGCCGCAAGCAAGACTGGGGACGATTATTTCCCGGAAGATTGCAACAAGGCGACGAATGCGTCCAACTGTTTCTTGGTCGACAACGGGTCGGTCGTGAAATACGTATTCCAATCCAAATGGTACACCCGGTTGTTTTTCACCGCAGGCAAGCTTTTCCAAATAGCGCTCTCCTGCAGTTCCTTCGCGCGGGCTGCCCCGCCGTCTGTCTCTAGCACGGATAAGAAAATAAGATCGGCCGTGGCAAGCATATCGGGTACGGCCTCCCAAGAAAATTCGAGCTGAGCGAGCTTGGCGTCCAACACTTTTTGCTTGATTGGAAGAGGAGGGGTAAGCTTCAGCACCTGATACATGACATAGCCGCCCATGGCGCTGTCGCCGTAGATGAATTGGTTTTTCGGACGAATATTGACGATGGCCGCCGTCTCGTTCGGTTTAACGATGCCTGCCGCTTTTTTCCGTGCGCTCTCCGCTTTTGCATCGAAGTCTTCCAGCCATGCTTTTGCTTCCGCTTGCTTGCCTAAAATATCGCCGAACACGGTAATTTGCTGGCGAACGTCATATTTTAGCCATGGAATGAAGATCGTCGGAGCGATTTTGGATAGCGGCTCGTACGTATTCTCCACATGCGTGACGATCAGATCGGGATTCAACTGAACGATTTTTTCCAGATTCAAGCCGGTCCAAGGGTCGCCGACGTGCTCGATTCCGGTCCATTCCTTCTCCAGCAACGGGTAAGCGGACCATTCCTTATCCGCCCCGACAGGCTTGACGCCAAGCGCGAGCATGGCCCCGGTATACTGAATCGCAACGATCCGTTTCGGCTGGACGGGGATCGTCGATTTTCCTTTCGCATGCTCAAACTCTCTTACAACCGGTTTTGCCGGTTGCTCTTTGACTGCAGTAGGGGCGATGTCCTCTTTTCCTTGGTTCGAGCAAGCCGCCAATAGGAGAGCGATTAGCATGGCGATTGCGAATAAGCCTCTTTTTCTCCACATAAATACCATTATGACCTTCCTCCTGATAGTGATTCTCATTATCGAGTATGATCATATCAACGACCAGGAACTTTTGCCATGGCAAGTCATAGGAACTTGTTTGGACTATCGTAAGCAAGAAGACGCAGCCATTCGTCCAATTGCCATTCGATGGAGAGAAGATCGTATCCGTGCCACCGTTCCATATGAGCGAGGTGGATGCTGCCCGTGCGGTTGGCCGCATAGGAAAGCCATCGATCGTTGCCCAACAACTGCTCGGTTCGACGTCTCGCCGCCTCGGAATGTTCAACCGCAATCAACAGATGGTCAGCCGCGTAGGCTGGCAGGAGCTCATCCAGCTCGACCGGTATGGACGATTTGTCAGTGGAAGCATGGCGCAGCACATCCGGCATTTTGAGCTGAAGCTCCTCGTAGACCACTTGGCTGCCCATGCCTCGATTTTTATAAACAAAGGATGTTTCCGATCGAATATTAAGGATAGAAACCGTTTGCGCAGCATTGGCGTTTCGATGAATCTGTGCGCGCGCTTGCTCCGCTTTTGCAGCAAACCGGCTTAAACAGTCGGACGCTTCTTGCGCTTTGCCTACGGCGCGGGCGATCGTCCGTAAATGTCCTCTCCAGTCGCTTCCATACCAAGAGATGACCAGCGTCGGGGCTATGCTGCTGTAAAGCCGCAGCTTGTCCGGTGAAATATTATCGAGGCACAGCAGCAAATCGGGCTTCATGCTTCGCAACTCGTCTTCGGCGAAGTCGACCGTCCAGTCTCGGCATTCGCAATCCGCTGCGTCCAACCGTTCCTGATGCTCCCCAAACTTCCAAGGATAACACACCGTGGCAGCGGGGATGACATCAAGCGTCAATAAATGCCGGGTTAGATGGGGATTTAACGATATGATCTTTTTCGGCAATTTGAGGTAGGCTGTCGGGGAAACGCCGACGACTTGCTTAAATTTGCGGCTCAAGTAGTATTCGTCTTTGTAGCCGACTTTTTTCGCTATATCGCTCAACCGTTCCTGACTGCTGACGAGCCGCTCTTGCGCATGGCGAATACGGGTGTGGGTCAAATAGTCGGTTACGCTTTTGCCGCTTATTTTCTTGAATAATTGCGAATAATATTCCGGGCTTAGCATCGCCATCTCGGCCAGCTTATTGCGGGTTAGATCCAGACCGAAATTCAACGCAATATGGCGGATCGTCCGCTGGACGGCTTGCTTCGTAAGCTGGGCGTCGGAATGAGTAGCAGCCTGGATTAGCTCGTACAGCATTTCGTGGAACAGCATCGTTTTCCTGTAGGCGGAGCCGATATCGTGTGCCAAGCTGCACTGATGCAGCCCTTGGGCAAGCTCCAGCATGCGCCCGGGAGAAGGAATGATTAGCTCGCCGGGATCGAGGAAATCGCCGCCTGACGTCTTTTTGTACAGTCGGGTACCGTTAGTCCGTTCGACTTCAATGAGTCTATCGAAAAGGATTCGAAAAAAACCGACTTGGTTGAAGTGCGGACTAACTTTCACGGTAGTGCCGGGCAAGGCCAGAAAGCATTTTCCGATGGAGACGGAATGCTTGTCATCGCCCAGCCATACGACGCCCATCCCTTCGGTAATCACGAGCAAAGTATGTACAGATGCGTCGGCATCGGGAATCATCCACAGTTGTTCGCAGTGAACGGACTCGACACCGAGCAAGTCGCATCGGACATATTGGGTTGCAGGATGGCGATCCGAAGAATCTGTTCGTTCATAGGTCACAATCATCATTCCTTTATGTAAGGACGTTTTAGTGAGAATTATTATCATTTATTGTAATGGAAGTGGGCTTATTGTTCAACGCTCGGCGTATCGAAATGTCGGACCGCTTGCGGTCAACTGTCTGAATCCGAATAAGCGTCAAGCGGGAAAGCGGCATGCGGATGGAGAATAAAGGGAGTGGACGCGTTACAAGCTGTGAATTTCGATTCGAGGAGGAAGTACCATGAGATTATCGCTTCATACGGAGCTTTGCCGCCTGTTCGGCATCCAGTACCCGATCTTTGTTGCGGGAATGGCGGGTGGACCCGGGAACGCGGGGCTTGCTGCCGCCGTATCCAAAGCCGGCGGGCTAGGAACGCTCGGCGCCGCTTATATGGAGCCGGAGGCGATTCGGACAGCGATCCGGGACATTCGCGAGCGCACCTCGGAGCCGTTCGCCGTGAATCTATTTTGCGATCCGCATGGGGACGACAATGCGAGAACGGAAGAAGTTCAGCGGGAGCTTGATCCGATTCGCGAAACGCTCGGGCTGCCGAAGGCGACGAGGGAAGCGGTAAGCTCTCCGGATCGGTTGCCGGAGCAATTCGCCGTTTTGCTGGAAGAGCGGGTACCGGTAATCAGCACGGCTTTTGGTGTGCTGCCTGCGCCGATGATGGAGCAAGCCAAAGCGGCCGGTATCCGCATAGTCGCGATGGCGACGACGGTGGACGAAGCGCTGCTTGTCGAGCAATCGGGATGCGATGCGGTTGTGGCTCAAGGATTCGAGGCCGGCGGGCATCGCGGGACATTCGACGTGTCGCGGCGTCCCCAAGGGGGAGATATCGGCACGATGGCTTTGGTTCCGCAGATGGCGGACGGTGTGCGCATTCCGGTTATTGCGGCGGGAGGGATTATGGACGGGCGCGGACTTGTCGCGGCGTTGGCGCTGGGAGCGCAGGGCGTACAGATGGGCACGCGCTTCCTGACCTCGTCGGAATCCGGCGCCCATCCGGTCTACCAGCGGAAATTGCTCGACAGTACCGAAGACAGCACGGTCGTGACGAGAGCCTTCTCGGGGCGACCGGCCAGAGGGGTTGTCAATGCCTTTATCCGGACGTGGGACAAGAGCGGGATTGCTCCTCTTCCGTTCCCGACACAAAATACGGCGACGAGGGATATCCGAAATGCCGCGGCTGCGCAGCAAAATGCGGAGTATATGTCGTTATGGGCCGGACAAGGGCTGCGGATGCTGACGTCCGGTCAAAGCGCGGAAACGATCGTGCAGGAAACGATGGAGCAGGCCCGTTCGCTGCTGTATGCCGAGAAGGGGTAACTTCGCTTGACCGTATCCTTGAATGAAACCTTTTCTCAATACAAAAATACTTCTTTACTTTTTTTAATTCTTTTATTAAAATAATTATTAATTATCTGCCTTCAGGCAAATGAATTGAATACAAAACGGGATTTTTCCCGTTCCGCATGCTGTTCCCATCCGGGAGCAGCATGTGTCATTTTTAGGGCAATAAAAATGCTAATCATTCTCATCCAAAGGAGCTGAAACGAAATGAAATCTTCGTTCTCATTCGACGCTGCAGACGGTTTGGTACGCGAGCAGGCGTCAAGGTCTTCCTCATCCGGCAAGAAACGCGCGCTTCATTGGATCGGACAATACGGGGAAGGGATCGCCGCTTTGGCAAGCGGAATTCTTATTGCTCTGGCATGGGGACTGGAACAGGCTTCGTATGGATGGTCTGTGGCGATTTACCTGCTTGCTTTTGCTGTCGGCGGCTTCGTCAAAGCGAAGGAAGGTCTTCACACTCTGATCGCGGAGCGGGACTTGGACGTTAATTTGTTGATGATTGTGGCAGCCATCGGCGCGGCCAGCATCGGGTATTGGACGGAAGGTGCGATGCTGATATTCATTTTCTCCATAAGCGGCGCACTGGAAAGCTACACGATGGAGCGGAGCCGTCGGGACTTATCGTCCTTGATGGATGTAAAGCCGGAGACGGCTGCTCGTTACGAGGACGGAGTGGAAACCGTAGTTTCCATTCATCAGCTCGAGGTGGGAGACCTTGTATTGGTGAAGCCGGGCGAACGCATTCCTGCCGACGGCATCGTACAAGAAGGAGTATCCGCCGTCAATCAAGCGTCCATTACAGGGGAATCGATTCCGGTAGATAAAGCGGTCGGGGACGAAGTATACGCCGGCACGTTAAACGGTCAAGGGGCACTTTTTCTTGTAGTTACCAAGCCTAGCGAATCGACTTTGTTCGCCAAAATCATTCGCCTTGTTCAGGAGGCGCAAAGCGAGAAGCCCGCTTCCCAGATGTTTATGGAGCGTTTCGAGCGCATCTACGCGAGGAGCATTATTTTGGCGACGCTGCTGCTGATTGCCGTACCTCCGCTGCTTTTCGGCTCGACCTGGACGGAGACGCTTTATAAAGCCATGGTTTTCCTCGTTGTCGCTTCCCCTTGCGCTTTGGTGGCATCGATTATGCCGGCCGTGCTTTCCGCCATCTCCAACAGCGCGAGAAAAGGACTGCTTTTTAAAGGAGGAGCGCATCTGGAAAACCTCGCCCGGGTTAAAGTCGTAGCCTTCGACAAGACGGGGACGCTTACGAACGGCCGTCCTGAAGTGACCGATCTTATCGCCTTCCAGGGATATACCGAAGACGAAATGCTGCAAGCGGCGGCTTCTATCGAGAGTTTGTCCGAGCATCCGCTTGCGAAAGCCATCGTGCTGAAAGCAAAAGAACGGGAGCTTCCGCTTGAACGGCCGACCGAGCTTCAGGCTCTAACCGGCTGGGGCGTGCAGGCGGAATGGAGAGGGGAGACCTGGAAAATAGGGAAGCCGGTCTTGCTGGGCGAGGGCCTATTAACGGAGCAAATGGAATTCGCGATCGATCGGCTGGAGCAGCAAGGAAAAACCGTAACGGTCATTCACCATGCTCGTGCCGTAGTCGGTATTATCGCGCTTCAGGACAGCATTCGGGAGCAGGCGAAACGAGCCGTTGCCGACATTAGAAAACACGGCGTCGAAGTGGTGATGTTGACCGGGGATCGAAGAAGAACGGCGCAATCCATTGCGAGAGAAGCGGGCATTGATGTGGTGCATGCGGAATTGCTGCCCGAAGATAAGGTGAATTATGTGAAAGAGCTAAAACGAACTTATGGCCAGGTTGCGATGGTAGGCGACGGAATGAACGACACACCCGCGTTGGCGACGGCTACAGTCGGCATCGCCATGGGCGGGGCGGGGAGCGATGCCGCTCTGGAAACGGCTGATCTTGTCCTTATGAACGACGGCATCGAACATATTGCAGCGGCGATCGCGCTGGGCAAACGAACGTCAACGATCGTCAAGCAAAATATGATCTTTGCCGTTACGGTCATCGCTTGCTTGATTACGGCGAATTTTATGGCGGGAATCGCGCTGCCGTGGGGAGTGATAGGGCACGAAGGAAGCACCATTCTCGTCATTTTGAACGGGCTGCGATTATTGCGCGGATAGCGAGTAGTTTTCATTGACCTCTGGAGGAATGGATGATACGATAACAATTATCATTATCGTTATTCCGGTTCGAATCCTTTAAGGGGGATGAAGGATGAACGTGCTCTTCCCGGTGTTTGGTTTTATTGTTGTTGCCGTAAGCAGCTTATGTATTTTTATATCCGTGGAAAACAATAGGCGAACACGCCAGTTTTTTCAGGAAAAAAGAGCGGTTCAAGAGCAAGCCTCATCCGCTTCGAACGGCGAAGCCGTTCATGCGACCTACTAAGTCAACGACACTGGAGCACGCGTCACCGGCTTTTCCCGCGCGTCCATGCTCGATAAAAATCAGGATCGTCCTTTCCCGCAGCTCCGGCTTGCGATGAAACGGCGATCTTTTTTCATGGGCCATCGCGACCGATTTCAGCGGGGCATACTTCGGGACAATCCCGATCCTAACAAACGCGTTGTCCACAAGCTGCCGCAAGCAGGCTCGCGGAATAGGACGCGATCCCTTTTTTTGTCATCCTTTGATCGAATCGGCCTTCCGCACAGCTGCGGAGGGCTATTTTTCTGCTCTTTTTCCAATGCATAAATTTAAATTAACTTGTTATCTGATGCATAAAATTAAACATTGACGAGACGTTTTATGAATAATATAATCCTTGTAAACGCCGAAACACCTTACATTTCCTTCTTTTCCAATGCACAAATCATAATAAGTCGTTTTTATATGCATCGGAAATGGGGCCGGCGGGGATTGCCGCTGATTGACCCGGCGTCATATACAGGATACGGATCAGGATAACCGTGAAGAAGGGGAACTCAAGCATGAAAGCAAGACCGACCAACGAGCAGTTTCGCGAAAAGCTGGAGCAAGTGAAGCTTGCGCTGCGCAATGAAATCATCGACGGAAAATACGTCCCCGGAGACTATTTGCCGTCCGAAGCCGTCTTGGCTTCCGCATTCGGAATGAGCAACCGGTCGCTGCGTAAAGGACTCGAGCTGCTGGTCGAGGAAGGCTGGATCGAGAAAATACCGGGGGTGGGCAACAAAGTAAAAACGCGACAGGCTCGCGTCACGTTAAAGCTCGTCTGCAACAGCATTACGC
This sequence comes from Paenibacillus hodogayensis, assembly GCF_039536325.1. Classification (NCBI taxonomy): domain Bacteria; kingdom Bacillati; phylum Bacillota; class Bacilli; order Caryophanales; family Paenibacillaceae; genus Paenibacillus; species Paenibacillus hodogayensis. Next base: position 690,972 of record NZ_BAAAYO010000001.1, on the reverse strand, counting down.
ATCTCAACCTGCTTCTTCCCGAATTATTAAAGCGCTTTCAAGTTGATTATCCGTGGATATCGGTGGAAACCGGGTTGTATTCCGAAATCCCCGGCCCGAACTCGGCCGAAAACGTCGATCTGGTGCTGATCGATAATTTGCAATTCCAGCATGTCGTGGAATGCGGGTACGCTTCGAGACTTGCTCCGATGTCCGCGCATGCCGGCATGTATCCGACGATCTCCCGGTTGTTCGCCATCGATGGACAGCAGTATTTGCAGCCGATCATTTTTTCGCCGATTGTATTGTGCTACAACAAGACTCATTTCCGCGAATGCGGGCTGCAGGAGCCGGATGGTAGCTGGACGTGGGACGATCTGGTGCACCATGCGGAGCTGCTGTCCAATGGCAGCGGACGGTATGGTTTTTGCTTTCATGGGCCGGGCGCGAATCGTTGGCCGGTATTCGTGCTGCAAAGCGGGGAACGATTCGAATGGGAAGGCACAACCCCCAATTCGCTTCGCGGCACGAAGCTGCTGGAGAGCCTGGGGCTGTTCAAATCGATCATCCAAAACCGCCGTATTTTCCCGATGTTCTGGTCCGAGGACAGCCGCGAAATCAACCAGATGTTTCTGGAAGGCAAGCTGTCCATGACGCTGAACAGCTATATGGGCTTCAACCAGTGGATGGACCAGGACCCGGCCAACGTTCCGGACTACGATATTTCCCCCGTTCCTTTTATCGACGAGCCAAGGACGCTCGTCATCGCGCTCGGCCTTGGGGTGGTCCGGCATTCGCTTCATGCGGAGGAGGCGAAGCTGTTTCTGGAATTTTTGACCTCCGAAGCCGTACAGCAATTTATCCGGGACGAGACGAACAGCATTCCGAGTTTGCAAGCGGTACACTCGACGATCGCTCCGGCCGCGTTCAATCGCCCGAACCGGTATCCGCTGTTTCGCGAAATGTTGTTTTCCTACCGCACTTATGGTGACTTGAATATTCCGGCTTCGGCATTCCCGAAGCTGTACCAGCATTTAAAAGCTTATTGGGCCAATATTATCGACGAGGACGAGCTGGGAGAGAGGATCGACAAAGTTCGTTTCGGCGAGCAGTAAGACCGTTTAGACCCGGCAGCATGACGTCCAGAAGAAAGCATCACTATAAACCGTATGTACCAATGGGGAGGTTATCGATTGTGAGTATGAAATGGACGGGTTACGTGTCCGCATTGGCGGCGACGATGGTCGTATTGGCGGGCTGCGGCGGAGGAAATGGCGGACAGCCGGAGGGCAGCGGACAGGCGACCGGCGGGGAGACGAAGAAGGGGGAAACAAGCGTCCCGCAAAGACCGGCCCGGTCGGGACCGCTGGAAATTACGATGTATTCCGCCGGAGCTGCCGTCACGCAGGAGGGTTTCAACGACATGTACGGCGACGCGCTGCGCAAAAAATTTCCCGATGTCAAATTTACGTTCATCCCGAAGGCGAAAGGCTCGGAAATTCAGGATCTGGTCACCTCCGGCACGACGGTCGACGTCATCTTCGATTCGATCGGTTATCAGGCTACGCTGAAAAATTTGGATCTCCAGACGGACTTGACTCCGCTCATCAAAAATTTCAATCTCGACCTGAACAAATTCGAGCAGACGACGATCGATTACCAGCGGAACAACGGAAACGGCTCCATTCGGGGGTTGCCCGTCTGGACGGCTACGGCCGGCTTGTACTACAACAAGGACATCTTCGATAAATTCGGCGTCGCGTACCCGAAGGACGGCATGACTTGGAGCGAGCTGCTCGAGCTGAGCAAGAAGCTTACCCGCCAGGACGGGGGCATTCAGTACGTCGGGTTTGTGACGAGCCAGGCGAGCCAGGCGACGACCAACCAGCTCGGGCTGAAATTCATCGATCCGAAAACCGGGAAAACGCAGCTGGAAAGCGACGGCTGGAAAAAGGTGCTGAATACGCTCGTGCCGTTTTATCAAATTCCCGGACCGGTATGGGATAGCAATACGATTGCGGTTGCGGCTCAGCGGGCGATGTTCGAAAAGGATCGCACGGCGGCGATGTATACGAATTACAGCGGCGGTACGCCTCCGGCCGATATGAATTGGGACATCGTGTCGGTGCCGTATTATGACGAAGCCAAAGGGGTTGGTGCGCAGTCGTATCCGGCTTACTTATCGATTTCGAGGATGAGCAAAAACCCGAATTTGGCGTTCGAGGTGATCGAATTCCTCGTGTCGGAGCCTTACCAGCTGGAAAACACGCAGAAGGGCCGGGCTACCGTGCTGAACAACCCGGATATCCTGAAGCAATACGGCGCGAACGACGCCAAATTCAAAGGGAAAAACATAGCGGCCATGTTCCCGCCCAAACGCGCGGTGCTCGGAGATTATACGCCCGAGGACACGGCGGCTTCGGCCCAATTTTCCAACGCGTTCAATGCGGTCGTGATCGGGCATAAGGATGTCAACACGGCGCTTCGCGAAGCGGCGGAAGCGGCCGACAAAGCGATCGAAGCGCTGCGTGCGGCGAAAAAATAGCAACGCGGATGGCGGCCGAATGGCGGAAGCCGGACGGTTATATATTTCCGTCAACGGGCGGGACGCATTATCCGTTAAGAACAGGCGCAGCCAGGGTAACTTGGCATGCGTCTTTTTTTGTGCCTGTCGATACAAAAAGGAATAGGTTGACTTTTATTATTTATCCTAATATTATTATAAATATATTTATGATAAATAAAAATAGCTGTTATTGCTTTGGAGCAAATACGGGACGGGGAGGCAAAGAGCTGTTATGCATATCGTATCAATCGTAGTGCAATCCATACTGGCGCTCGGGTTTCTTCTGTTCGGCTTGATGAAGTTCGGCTCCCGGCAGATGGTGGAAGAATTCAAGCGCCATCGGTTTCCCGCCGCTTTCCGCTTGTTTACCGGCTTCGTGGAGGTAGCGGCTGCGGTGCTTCTCGTCATCGGGATATGGAACGACCGGATAGCGGCCATCGGGGGAGCGGTCCTGGTCGTGACCATGATCGGGGCCGTTCTGACCCATGTGCGTTCGAAGGACCCGGCGTCCAAGCTGAGCATGCCCTTTATACTACTCGTTCTCGCACTTGTGGTATTATTGATAAATTGGGGGGCATTGGCCGGTTAAATCCACTTCAGGAATCCCCCTTTAGCTTCTGGCAAAGGTGGTATCGGGAAAATGAACGTCAACGAGAACAACCATGAGTTGGACTTGCGGCTGCTTCGCATTTACATGAAATCCGTGAAATCTGTCTTCGATGTGTTAAAGCAAGATATCCATAGCTATGATCTCGATATGGGAGCGTTCCATATCTTGGAATTCCTTTATCATAAGGGGCCTCACCCGATTCAAAAAATAGGCGATAAATTTTCCATCCCGAGCGGCAGCGTAACTTACGTGGTCGATAAGCTGGAGAAAAAAGGGCTGGTTCACCGCGAATTGAGCCCGGAGGACCGGAGACTGGTTCTGGTCAAGCTGACCGATGCGGGGCAGGAGCTGCTTGACGATATTTTTCCCAAGCATACGTCGACCATAGCGCATCTGTTTTCCGTCTTGACCGATGAGGACAAGCAGCAGCTAACCGAATTGTTGAAAAAAATAGGGCTGCACGCTGCCGGTTTGGAAGGCGCGTGCAGCGAGAAGACGCGCTCTAAACGCCAAGATTCCTGACCCGTGAAGGGGGTGATCGAAGCCCGAATTCGCCGCAGTACCAAATCCCAAAACATATCATATACATCACGAAGGAGAATCATACAATGGCTAATGTCTTATTCGTAAAAGCAAACGACCGTCCGGCCGAGCAAGCGGTCAGCGTAAAAATGTATGAAGCGTTTCTGGCGTCTTACAAGGAATCGCATCCCCACGATGCCGTAACCGAATTGGATTTGTTTCAAGAAGAGCTGCCTTCTTACGGGAATACCGCCATTACGGGATTATATAAATTAAGTCAAGGATGGCCGCTCACTCCCGAGGAGGAGTCTGTGACGACGGCCGTTAACCGTTATCTGGAACAGTTCCTTGCCGCGGATAAAGTCGTTTTTGCTTTTCCGTTGTGGAATTTTATGGCCCCGGCGCCTTTGATCACTTATTTTTCTTATTTGGCGCAGGCCGGCAAAACGTTCAAATATACGGCTGAAGGCCCGGTCGGGCTCGTGCCGGACAAGAAAGTGGCGCTGCTGAACGCCCGCGGCGGAGTCTATTCCGTCGAACCGATGGCGTCCATCGAATCGGCCGTGAAACCGCTGAAAGCGTCCCTCGGACTATTCGGCATCAAGGCGGAGGAATGGATTATTGAAGGGCACAATCAATTCAAGGACCGCTCCGAGTCGATCATTGCAGACGGCCTGGAGCAAGTCGCCAAGGCGGCAGCTTCTTTTTAAACGCAGCAGAACAAATATAACGAAACCGCCAGGGAACTGTATGCTCCCTGACGGTTATTTTTTTGCTTTTATCGGGCTGTCTTTGCGCCGATGCGTTTCTTCGGCAGTTCCATTGTACCGGATTCCCGGTAGCTGGTAGGGCTTATGCCGCTATGATGGCGGAAAAACTTCGTGAAATAATCGGGATGTATGCCGACGTTTTCGGCAATCTCGTTCATGTGCAGCTTGGTGGAGGATAGCAGCGTACATGCTCGTTCGTAGCGCATTTTGGCGATAAACTGCATCGGCGAATAGCCGATCATCGACTTGAATACTTGAATGAAATAATGAGGGTGGAAATGAACGAGCCGGGCCAGATCATCCACATTGAGCCGGTCGGCCAGATGCGCATTCATATGCTCCAATATGCGGTTTATGCATTGTACATCGAAATGGCCGGTATCTTGCAGCACAAGCGTCGGATTTTTCTCAATAAAGTAGCATAAAATTTGCTGAAGCGTCGATTTGACGCGCAGATCGGATGTTATCCCCTTCTTGGTGAAATTTTCGGTTAGCTCCTGAAATTGCTTTTCAATGAGCGCTTTATCGTCGACCTCGATCATCGTCGACATATGCAGCAAATCGAACAGCCGTGTCCCGCCGATCGTTGAAGTGAAATGACAATAATATTTGACGAACTGCTCTTTATTATAGGACATCGTCGATATCGTCGACCCGGCCGGCAGCAGGACGAGCTTTCCCGAAGTCGGGCAAATGTTTTGGCCGTTTACCCAAATATTGCAGCGGCCGGACACGATGTAATAAATCATATTGTACTCATAGCTCAAATTATGATGAACCCACTCTGCTCCAAGCTGACGATACGAGGATAAGCGAATATCGGTCTGTAAGTTCGCCAAGTAATTGCCGAAGTTTTCCATCTGTCGTTGTCTCGGCTGCATTCATCATTCCCCCTATCCTGTAATGCTTGAGAGCGCTTGCATATAGTCAGAGTGATGTCTTCACTTGCATTATAACGCTGCGCTTTCATTGCCGTACAGAGGCATTTTCATATTTCAACCTATGTTTCCGTTCCATGTTAGATTCCTGATACGTTATTGCAGGTTGCAAAATTCGAAGCTGAATTTTTTCCAGGTCGGCCTGACTGTTTTCCCTATGTTTTCCATAGATAATTTTTATAATGAGAAGTATGGACGGTGGTGATGCGCAGGGCGGCGGGAGTAACCGAATAGCGATAGACAGAGAATCAATCGGATAAGTGCGAAAAACCTCTGGAGCTAACATGGCTAACTATGTTCCTGGAGGGGTATGTATGGGATATCATAAACGGTGGTTAAAGACAGCGGCGCTTATCGCCGTAGCGGGCACACTATTGCCGGCATGCAGCTCGGGCAGCTCAAGCGGTACGGGCACTACTCCCAAAGATCAGCCTGGCGCAGCCGAACCGGCCAAAGAAACGCCGCCGCAGCCGATTACGCTGAAGGTCATGAACGGTTTGTTCAACGAAAAGGATTGGAAGACGATTGTCGTCGATCCGTTAAAGAAAAAATTTCCCCATATTACGCTTGATCCGGGTTCAGGCCAAGTGAACACGGGCGCCCAAGCTACAGTCGAGCAAATCATTGCAACCGGAAACGTACCGGATATCGTGTTGAGCGGCGTTGCGCAATCGGCGATTATGGCTCCGCTCGGTTTGGCGCAAGACTTAGCTCCGCTGATCAAGAAAAATAAGGTCGATTTGAGCAAGTATGATAACACGACGATAGAGACACTGAATAAATATTCGCCATTATTTAATATGGAAACGGTTACATTGCCGTTGTATATCAATTTTAAGGTGATGGTGTTTAACAAAGATTTGTTCGATAAATTTGCCGTCCCGTATCCGACCAACCATATGACCCATCAGGATGCGATCGAGCTGTCCAAAAAGCTGACCCGTATGGACGGGGGCGTTCAGTATTACGGCTATAACGCGGACAGTCATATTACGCTGGGCGGTCAATATTCGCTGAAACTGATCGATCTGAAAACGAATAAAGTAACGCTGCAAGGGTACGAGAAGGTGTTCCCGATTATTAAAGAAGCCCAGTCGCTTCCCGGCATGAAAGGCGTATCGGCATCGAAAGCATTTTATACCGATAAGTCGCTCGCGATGCATGTAGATTGGCTGGCGACGGTCGTGGCCAATGCCGCCACGTTTAAGGATATGAAGTGGGGCATGGTGACGTATCCGGAGCATAAAGACAGCCGGTACCAAACCGAGGTCGATTTCCATAGCACATACGTGACGAAAACGACCAAATATCCGAACGAAGCTTTCCAAGTGATCAACTGGATGCTCGAAAACGAAGAAATTCAAAGCTTGATTACGCGCTCGGGCAAAATTACAGTGCAAAAAAATAAAGACATTATTTCGCAATGGGGCAGAGATTCCGGTCTTGGCAACGACGAGACCGTCAAAGCGATACTGGAAACGAAGATGGCGCCAGCGCACGATATTCACCCGTCGGACCGAAAGGCGAACGTGCTCGCTCCATTGAACACCGCTTATACGGATTATTTAAACGGAACCAAAGATTTGAACGCCGCTTTGCGGGACGCGCAAGAGGAGATGCAAAAGCAAGTCGATACGGAGCTCGGCAAATAACGGATTGAAACCAAATTTGCTGCACAAAGGGGTTTGACAGATGTCGATAAAACGAGTTCGTTTAGCCGTCGTGGGCGGAAACCGCGGTTTTAGCTATCACCAAACATGCCTTAACTTGCCTGAACTCGTAGAGGTGAATGCGATCTGCGATTTGAATGATGCGGTGTTCGCGAAGTGGAAAGAAAAGTTTCCGGACATTCGCACCTTCACCAGCTTTGAGAAACTGCTGGACGATCCGGATATCGACGCGGTTTTACTCGCGACGCCTATGCAGGTTCATGCCAGCCAAGCGGTACAAGCGATGAAGGCGGGCAAGCATGTGCTGTGCGAAGTAGCATCGGCGATGACGATCGAAGAAAGCTGGGAGCTAGTGGAGACGGTGGAGCATACCGGCGCGGTTTATATGCTGGCGGAAAACTTCTGCTATACGCGCACGGCGATGCTCATTCGCAACATGGCCGAGAGCGGTACATTTGGCGAACTGACTCATGCGGAATGCGGCTATGTACACGATGTGCGGACCGCGACGCATGACCATGAAGGGAATATCAAATGGCGCGGCGAGATGATGCGGGACTTCAACGGCAACAACTACCCGACGCATTCGCTCGGACCGGTGCAGCAATGGCTCGGCATCAATCGCAGCGATTCGTACGACTACATGACGACGATCGTGTCCAAACCGTCATCCCAGGCCAATTATTTCAACGAAATATTCGGTCCGGGCCATCCAGGCTCGAAGCCGGAGTTTTGGAAGCAGGGGGATTCCTGCCTATCGCTTATTCGCACCAAGGAAGGAGCGGTCATCTATTTGCGCAATGACTTTTCCTCGCCGCGCCCTTTTAACTATTTGTATTACGGGCTGCAAGGTACGAAAGGCTCATACGTCTCGGGCCGGGACATCCACGAAGAGCCGCTCATCTGGCTGGACGGACGGAAGCCAGGCAAGTCGTATCAAGGCAACGTGTCGTGGTCGAAGCTGTCCGAATATGCCGACGAGTTCGAGCATCCGTGGTGGCAAGACGAAGCGGAGCGGGAAAAGGCGATCGATTCGGCGCGATTCGGCGACTATTTCGTCATGAAGGAGTTCGTCAGCGCCATTCTCGAAAAGCGCCAGCCGGATTTTGACGTATACGATTCGGTCGCGGTCAGCTCGATCTTGCCGCTGTCGGTCGCATCGGTTGCGCAAAACGGGTATCCCGTGAAATTCCCGGACTTTACCAAAAACAAAAAAAGAGGCGATGAAGGAAGATGAAGCTTGGAATCGGATTGCACTGCTTGCGGCAAGCGCTCGCAGCCGGGCAAATGACGCCGCTCGATGTGATCGAATGGATTGCCGAAGCGGGCGGGGAGCATGTCGAGATCGTCCCTGTCGGGTTCGATTTGCTGGAGCAGCCCGAGCTCGCCGACGCCATCCGCGACAAGGCAGAGCAAGTCGGTATTGCCGTATCGAATTATTGCGTGCCTGTGAACTTCATTACGCAGGACGAAGCAAGCTTCGAGCAACTGATCGAAAAAGTAAAGCGCCATGTCGACGTAACGACGCGGCTCGGCGCCAAGCTGATGCGTCATGATGTCGCGTCGCGGCCGATCGGCGATGCAACGATTGTGAACTTTAATCGCGACTTGCCGAAGCTGGCGGAGGCATGCCGGCGCATTGCCGACTATGCGGCGCAATACGGCATTACGACGAGTGTGGAAAACCACGGGTACTATGTGCAGGCGAGCGAACGCGTACAAGCGCTCGTGCACGCGGTGAACCGCGACAATTACCGGACGACGCTTGATACCGGCAATTTCCTCTGCGTGGACGAAGATCCGCTTATCGGGGTACGCAACAATATCGGCATCGCTTCGATGGTTCACTTGAAAGACTTTTACATCCGTACCCCGGATCGCAGTCCGGGCGACAAGCTTCCCGGTTGGCTGAGGACGGCCGGAGGCAATCAGCTGCGCGGCTCGATCGTCGGGCAGGGCGATATTGCCGTGCGCGAGGTGATCCGTACGATCAAAAGCTCCGGCTACGACGGGTATGTCTCGATTGAGTTCGAAGGCGTGGAAGAATGCCGCAGCGCGACGAAGCAAGGGTTCGACTACGTCAAGCGCGTATGGGACGAGGTGTAGGAAATTGAACGTATTGGCGATAGGCGCCCATCCCGACGATATCGAAATTTCATGCGCCGGTACTTTGGCAAAGCTCGTCAAAGCCGGCCACCAAGTGACGATCTGTCACGCCAGCGACGGGGATAAGGGGCATTACCGGATACCGCCCGAAGAGCTGATCCCGATTCGCCAAAGGGAAGCGAGGCAGGCTGGAGCGATCATCGGCAGCGAAGTGATCTCGCTCGGCATGCGCGACGGGAACATATTGGCCGATCATGAGGGCAATCGGCAAATGTTTATCGATATGCTGTGCCGCGTGCAGCCGGACATGGTCATTACGCATACGCCGAACGATTATATGCCCGACCATTTGTCGGTGAGCAAGCTCGTGTTCGATACGACTTTTTTGGCGACGCTGCCGAAAGCTTCCAAGCAGTATCCGAACTGCGCCAAAGTGCCTTCGCTGTTCTATATGGACAATTTATCCGGGCTCGATTTTCAGCCTACGCTGTACGTCGACATTACGGAGACGATGGAAACGAAGACGGAGATGCTGCGGCAGCATCAAAGCCAGCTCGTTTGGCTAAAGGAGCACGATAACGTCGACGTTGTCGATATGATGGTGACGTTAGGCAAGTTTCGCGGCGTTCAGGCAGGCTGTACGTTCGCCGAAGGGTTTATCCAGCACATGGTATGGACGCGTCCGAACGCGGTGCGCTTCCCGGTGTAGCCATACGGTATAGATCACCAATTAAAAGGGAGATGTGGGAATGATGGCGACTACGAAATTTGCGATTGTCGGTTCAGGCTGGGTAGCGGGAGAATATTTGAAAGCGATCCATGCGCGCAAAGATGCCGAGGTATACAGCATCGTGTCCCCGAATGCGGAACGCGCGCAGCAACGATTGAACGATTACGGCATCGAAGCCCGCGTTGTCACCTCTTACGAGCAAGCGGTCAGCGACCCGAATGTCGACGCCGTCGTGCTCTGCTCCACGCCGGATATTCGCGCCGAACAGGCGGCGCTGGCCGCTAAGAACGGCAAACATATCGTCATTGAAAAACCGATGACGATGGAACGCCAAGGTTTGGAAATCATGGCCGACGCCATCTCGAAAAACCCGGTCAAGACGGTCGTCAGCTTCGTGCTGCGCTGGAATCCGATGTTCGAATCGACGAAGGCGCTTATCGACGACGACGCGCTCGGACGCGTCTACATGGCGCAAATCGACTACTGGCATCATATCGGTCCGAAATATGTGCAGTACAGCTGGAGCAAGACGAAGGAGCTAGGCGGCAGCAGCATTTTGTCCGCGGGCTGTCATGCCGTTGACGCCGTGCGCCACTTTGCCGGCGACGTGACGGAAGTCATGGCATACAGCTGTCGCACATGGGCCGATTCCGACTATGAGTTCGATCCGAACTCGATCGCCATTTTTAAGATGAAAAACGGAGGCCTCGGCAAAGTATCCGCTTCGATCGAGTGCAAGACGCCTTACCGGTTCAACGTCCATCTGCTCGGCGAAAAAGGTACGATTATGGACAATAAAGTATACACCCATAAGCTGCCGGGCCAGTCGGACTTCGCGACCGTGCCGACGATCTTGCCGGATAGCGGCGACGTCTCTCATCATCCGTTCGCTATGGAAATGGCCGATTTCATGAACGCCATCCATACGAATACGACGACGCGCTGCGACTTCTTCGAAGGCTACAAATCGATGCAGGTCAGCTTCGCCATCGACGAATCGTGCCGAACCGGCCAAAAGGTCGTCATCCTGTGACGAGACTCGCCGGCAAAGTCGCACTCGTAACCGGGGGATCGCTCGGCATCGGCCGGGCGATTGCCCACGCTTTTTCCCGCGAAGGGGCCAAGGTGGCGATATGCGGACGAGGCAAAGCGGCGCTCGAGCTAACGGTGGAGGAAATTCGCCAGTCGGGCGGCGAAGCGCTCGCCTTCGAGGCAGACGTGCAGCATCCCGAGCCGGTTGACGCGATGGTGGACGCTGTGCTGGGGGCGTGGGGACGCCTCGATGTGCTTGTGCATAACGCAGGCGTCAATGCGCCGGTGCCGTTTCTTGAAATGCCGCTTTCCCAGTGGGATCGGCATATCCACATTAATTTGCGCGGCACGTTTATCGTCGCTCAGCGGGTATGCAAGGAGATGGTTGCCCGCAAGCAGCCCGGCTCGATCATCTTCATGTCGAGCGTGAACGGGCTGGCGGCCGAAGCGAATCTGGCGCATTACAACGCCTCCAAAGGCGGCATGAATCTGCTCGCCATGTCGATCGCGCTGGAGCTGGCGCCGTTCGGCATCCGCTGCAACGCGTTATGTCCGGGCTTCATCGAGACGCGGCTGACGAAGCCGGTCATCGACAACGCTCCGGCGATCGCCGACTATTTGCGCACGATCCCGATGGGCCGGGTCGGGCAGCCGGAAGAGATCGCCGATGCGGCGCTGTTTTTGGCGGGAGACGAGTCCCGTTACGTGACCGGGCATTGTCTCGTTGTCGACGGCGGTCAACTGATCAGGCTATCGTAAAGTCTAATTTACGCCGATCCCAGTGCCGAACTGTTGCTTCGGAATTTATAGACGATGTAGAGCAGCAGAGGGATAGCGACGGCGCAAGTTAAATCCCAAAAGATGTAATATTCGACGATATAGTTGAAATAGACGACATTCGCGCTGACCGCGAAGGCGGCTCCGAACACAAGCATGCCGCCTGGAACGGCCAGCTGACGATGATCGCGCAGGTTCAGAAACTGGGCAGTACCCAGCAGGAAGGCGTAGAAATCCACAATCGTTTTGAAAAACGTAGATAAAATCCAGTTAATGGCGAGTATCGCTTCGACTCTTTGCAGAAAGCTCCCGATGTTGATTTTCTGGGCTGCCGCATAGGCGGCATACAGATGACTGGACGCCAGATTGGGACCGATGACCAGAATCGTAAGCAAAATAATGGAGCAGATGGCCATGCCGCCGATAAAGGTGCCAAGCAGGAAATCTCGCTCCGTTTTGTTGTTGTTCACGACATAAGGGAGGATCATCAGCACCGTATTCAGTTCGCAGAACGTGAATGTGGTGCTATATAGAGAGCCGTGCAGGATGGCCCGAACGCCTTCCCCCATGACGGGACGCAGCCTGACCAGCTCCGCTTGGGGGATCAGCAGGAGGAACAGCGCCAGAAACAGAAAAATGTACAGCGGAAAAAACGTTTCTCCCGAGCGGGCGATAGACTCCAGTCCACATTTGATGCCCCATACCAATGTAATAATGAGCATGAAATGTATGGCGTTGATCGGCATTTCGGGGAAAATCTGCGTCGAGAAAAAATCCCCGACTTCCCTTACCAGCACGCCTGTGGTGACCAGATAATAATACAAATAAAAAAGAGTAACGATTCCTCCAACCCACTTCCCCAGCAGGCGCCGGTTGTACTGGATCAGAGTCAGCCCGGGAATGAGCCGGCTAAAGCGGAACAGAAGCCAGGCGATCGGCCAGCCGATCAGGAAGCCGACCCATCCGGCCAGCCAGCCGTCCTGCTTGGCTGCGGAGATCGTCAGGGATGGAAGAATCAGCAGCATGTCGCCGATAATAAAATAGATGATAAGCACAGCCAACTGCCGGGAGCTGATTCTTCCTTGTTCCACGCTTCAATCCTCCTTAACATGCAGAATATGGTGCATCCATTCATAGACCGGCTTATACATTTCTTCCGGCACGCTCATCGGGCTGAATGGACGGATATTCTCGATAGCCATTACGCTGACGATCGAACCGGCGACGAGCATGACCGTATACACGATCGCTTCTTTCGTCCACGCTTTCCGCAGCAGGGAAGGCAGCTCCAATACGCCGGCTGCAACCGCGATAATAAACATAACGATGCTCGTGACGATCATGTGTTATTTCTCCTTCATGCGGCGCTCGATCGTATTGCCGATCATCCCGGTGTTGCGAATATGCAGCTCGGCCTTGTAGTCCACTTTCAGCTTGGGGAATTCCTCGTCCCATCGGGGCTTCAGCTCTTTCCACAGCTTGGGATAGGCATTATTAATGGTTTGGCTGAACCCGAACACGTCGACTTTATACTGATGCTGCATCGCTTCTACCGAATTTCTCATTAGCTCCTCCACGACTTGCTCCCCTTCGGTCTCCAGCCTCTCGATCTCCTGCGGATCGTGAATATTGATGCCGCACTCGATTTCGCCAATATTCGCGTTCAGCTTCAGATGAACCTCGATGATCGGCTTGCCGGCCTGCAGGCGGCTTTTCACTTCGGAATGGGAATCGATAACCTCCATGCTGATCAGTTTGCCGTCCGGACATTTCATATGGCCTACCGTGCTTTTTACTTTGTTGCGGATATAGTTGTAGCCCTTTCCTTCATCCTTGCTCATCCACCCGGCCAGCTTGTCGTTCCGAAACACCGCCATTCCCGTATAGCTCAATTTGATCGGATGATCGATTTTTTTCATATCCTTCGTCTGGAGATCGGGGCTTTCGTTGATGAGCAGGGAAATCCCCGGCAGTACCGGACTCATCCCCGGCGTCATCAATTGGTCGATCAACGTGTCCACGGTGACGGTGGTCGTCGGCGCCCATACTTTGGAGGACGTGTCCAGTGAATTGAACAGCGCCTCGCCAGGAACTTTTTCCAACGAGGTCAGGACTTTCAGGATGCTTTCGGCGGAGTCGTTTTTGGCGATCAAGACGAAGTAATCCGGACGGGTTTCCGGATTCCGCACCAGAATATCGATTGATTTGGCAATTCCCTCACGGGCGACCTCTTCGCTAATGACGAGCACTCGGGTATGGGCCGTATATATTTTTCGGGAGCTCGTCTCGGTCAGCTTGCGGAAAGCTTCGAACAAGGTAGGGGCATTGGCCTTGAACATCGTGACCGGAGTCTCTTGTTTGCTTGTTCGGGCAATGACCTGATCCGGAATGACGACTTGAACGGATAGGTGGTATTGATTGTCCGCTTTATCAATGGCGATGCCCGACACGATTCCCAATTCATTCAATTCGCGTCGGCTCCAGCAGCCTGTCAGCAGCAGGACGATCAGCAATGCCGTCCAAAACCCTCCTCTTCTGCATAGCATAGGCACACCTCGACGATTGCGTTTTATTTGCGTTTTACCGGCTTTTGACGAACGTAGTTTTTGTGGTTGTAGGGCCCCGGTCTCGTGCGCATGCTCGGCCAGGGAATGCGAAACAGCGTGTCCTTCTGATCTCCCGGATCGAACGGAGCCAGCGGGCTCAAGTAAGGAATGCCGAAGGAACGGATGGTGTTTAGATGCAGCACCAGCAAAATAACGCCGATCAGAATGCCGAATAGGCCAGAGGAAGCCGCCAAACCCATCAGGACAAAACGGATCATGCGTACGGAGATGGACATCGCATTCGCCGGAATGACATAGCTGGATATCGCTGTGATGGACACGATGATTACCATCGCCGCCGAGATGATTCCTGCTTCTACCGCGGATTGGCCGATAACGAGAGTTCCGACGATGGATACGGCCTGGCCGACCGTCCGGGGCATGCGGATGCCGGCCTCACGCAGAATCTCATATACGATCTCCATCATGAGCGCTTCGATGAACGCGGGAAACGGCACGCCCTCCCGCTGCGCGGCCAAATTGAGCAGCAGGTTGGTCGGGAGCATCTCCTGGTGATACGTCGTAATGGCTATGTAGAGCGACGGGGCTAGAAGAACGATCAGAAAGGACATATAACGGATGACGCGAATCAAAGTGCTGATATCGGACCGTTGATAATAGTCTTCCGGCGTCTGCATGAAATGGATGAACAGCGCGGGAACGAGCAGGACAAAGGGAGTGCCGTCGATCAAAATGGCCACCTTCCCCTCCAGTAATCCGGCCACGATCGAATCCGGACGTTCGCTGTTATAGACGGTCGGGAAGGGGGTTATCGTCTTCTCCTGAATGAACTCTTCGATATATCCGCTCTCCAGAATACCGTCGATCCGAATCTCGTTCAGGCGGCGCCGCACTTCCTGGACGATTCGCTCGCTTGCTATGTTCTTTTGATACATAATCGCGACGCTCGTTTTCGTAATTTCGCCAATTTCAAAGGCTTCAAGCCATAGCTGCGGGTCTTTGACGCGACGGCGGATCAGCGATATATTCGTTTGGATGCTTTCCGTAAAAGCGTCCATCGGACCGCGAATGCTGGGCTGGGAGGCCGGTTCCCCGACACCCCGGTCTTCATAGCCGCTCACTCCGATCCGCAGCCCTTCCGCGTATCCGTCGATCAATAGAAGGGCATCTCCCGATAGAAGCTGCTTGAATAGGGCGGCTTCATCTTCTATATAACCGATGTCCCCTACCGATAGCGTATTTTTCAAATAAGCCAGCGGTGCGTTCCAGAAGGACGGGTCCAGCTCCCCTTTCGTCCGGCTTAGCTCGGTTAAAGACTCCAGAACGAAAGTTTGAATCATGGTCAGGTCCGTCAAGCCGTTCATGTAAAGCAAGGCGGCTCTCCAGCGATCGGCCAGGACCATTTCCCTTACGATCAGATCGGGGCTGCCGCCCAATGCCTGCTGTACGGTTGTCACATTGCTGTCCAAATCCGTATCCAGGAAAAGCTCGGTATCCGAAACCCGCTGCATAAAGGCCGTCTCCCGTTTAGCAAAATTTTGGTATTCGTTATTGTGACCAGCGGATCAGGGGAGTATGCAAACCGGGAAATATGATCGTTTGTCTCATTATTGAATATTGAAAAAAAATAGCCCCCTCTTATAAAAACGAGGGAGCCATACTTTTACTCGAAATTTAATTTTATCGTGTACGTGCCCATCGATTGATTTCCATTGTAATCGTAAAGTATACCTGTTACTTGAGGAAATTGTTTAATGATCTGCTGACACTGACAAATAGGAATTCCGTTATTATTAGGATCATATTGAACTCCAAATACCTCCTGTGTAGTAAATGTCTTATTTCCATTACTATCATTGAAGAAAAGGTTCCTTCTTTGACCCGCAACAGTTAAATCTAACCGATCCGTATCCCTTGAAGCGTTTACTTTAACATTTGTAAGAATATGTTTACCAGAATTGTACATGATTTTTGGTAACGTGATTATGATTTCATTATTTGATTTATCGATAATTGCGGGATACAATACTCCAGAAACGATGACCCCTAGACTAGTTATTACTGGAGGCGTTCTATCAACTGTGAATACCGAAACTTCGGCAGTATCCGTGAAACCTCCATCATCCGAAGTAACGGTTATTATGGCGGAACCATCAGAAACAGCTTGAACATTTCCGTTCTGATCTACTGTAGCAACACTGGTGTTGCTTGAACTCCAAATTAACTTTTGATTACGTGCATCTGCCGGAGTAATATTGACATTTAATTTTATAGATTGTGGATACTCTAAAGGAACCCATTTTTTTTGAAAATTCACTTCTCTTACGAGCGTGTAAATGTCAAAAGTGACATTTGATTTAAAACCACCATCAACCGTTTTTGCCGTAACAGTTGCTGTTCCGCCTGAACTTCCAGTCGAATGCTCAACAAGTCCTTTTCTATCTGGCTTTGCGACTTGGTGATCCGTTGAGGACCATTCAACATCCCAATTCGATACATGTTCTGGTTGAAATTTTGGTATCAATTGGGTAAAACGAGAAGAATCTGCTGGGAATTCGTAATGATCAGGATCAAAGTAAATTCGCTGTACTGGTACATAGGTAGTGTTCACAGAATATAAACTGCCACCTGTAATAAAATACCACACTCCATCTCGTTGGAAGTAACGATTGCGAGAACTCGCATCGTCGGACAATTTGATAACTTTCTCAGAACCAAATTTTGCTAGGTACACCCCCTCATTATCCCTGAATATTACTTCCCCGTTATTTCCCATTACAAGATTGTCGGTGTGATAAGTATTATTTCTAATAAATTCTTGTTTTTCTCCAGATGGAGACCTAATAACAAGCTGTTGTCGATTAGACGATTCATGAGGGCTATAGTTTAAGGTATAACTATAAGCAATCCATCCATCGTTTATATCAATTTTACTCTCGAAAGTATCAGTCAATGGAGTAATAACAACCTCATTTTTACTTTGAATATCTACAAGAATAAGGTTCGTTTCTGCACCGTAGTAGCAACACGGATCTGTTCTTATAAAAATTACACCGCTTCCGTTTTTATCGATCTTAGGATAATAGTTACGAAGACCATTAAAATTGTTTGTTAGGCTAGTGTTAACCCCATTAGAGTAATGCTGAATATTAAAATCCCCTGACCAGTAGACAATTTCACCATCACTATTGATATCAATTCCATTGTTACCAGCACTTATACCGGCTTCTGCAGTTATACTAATATTAGTTCCGCTATCTAAATCACGTAAGATAATATCTGTTCTTAAAAGTGTAGGCCATGAAGAATACGTAGCATACTTACCCGCAACTTTTAAAGTTTCCGATGAATTTATTTTTTCTAATTCGACAATATTTCCATTTCTCCAATCATAAACTCTTTCAGTACCATTTTTTTCTCCCACAAAAATAGCACCTTTAAGGTGTAGATATCCGTATTTAGGTTTCAGATCTGCAGCCACCACAGTTTCTTGCTTAGTATTCCTGTCTACGATTTTTAATGTTCCAGATAAATCCAAGTAAAGAAATTGATTTGTGTTAAAATCGAAAATTCTTCCATAGACTTGTTCAAGTACTGTTAGATTTGGAGAAACATTATTGCTAGCCTTGGCTATGAGATTGGTGTTAAATATGCCTATAATACTCAAAAATAAAAAAATACTTGTTGCTACTATAATCTTTGATTTCAAACTCTCTTCCTCCTCATTATGATACAAATTGGATCTATAGAAGAATATCATAGGATACCAAACGTATCAATATTTTATATAAAAAGTTTATTTATCGTTTCACTTACAATATTAAACAATTCCATCCCCCACAAAGGCTTCAACAACGCCCCCCCCCCTTTCCTTTCGCATTCCTTTTGTACATCAAGATAATATAACCCCCTCTTATAACAACGAGGGGGCCATACTTTACTCAAAATTTAATTTTATCGTGTACGTGCCCATCGATTGATTTCCATTGTAATCGGTAAGTATACCTGTTACTTGAGGAAATTGTTTAATGATCTGCTGACACTGACAAATAGGAATTCCGTGATCCTCAGGGTCATTTTCAACTCCAAATATCTGTTGTGTAGTAAATACCCTGTTTCCACTACTTCCGCTAAAGAAAAGTTTCCTTTTTTGACCCGCAACAGTTAGATCTAATTGCGTATTGTTAGGGGCGTTTATTTCAACATTTGTAAGAATATGCTTACCAGAATTGTACATAATTTTTGGTAACGTGATTATGATTTCATTATTTGATTTATCAATAATTGCGGGATAGAATACTTCAGAAACTACGACTCCTAGACTAGTTATTACTGGAGGCGTTCTATCAACTGTGAATACCGAAACTTCGGCAGTATCCGTGTAACCTCCATCAACCGTAGTAACGGTTATTACGGTGGAACCATCAGAAACAGCTTGAACATTTCCGTTCTGATCTACTGTAGCAACACTGGAGGTGCTCGAACTCCAAATTAACTTTTGATTATGTGCATTTGCCGGAGTAATAGTGGCATTTAATTTTATAGATTGTGGATACTCTAAAGGGATCCATTTTTTTTCAAGTTTCACTTCTCTTACACGCGAGTAAACCTCAAAAGTGACATTTGATTCAAAACCACCATCAACCGTTCTTGCCGTAACAGTTGCTGTTCCGCCTATAGGTGAAACCTCAACAAGTCCTTTTCTATTTGGGCTTGCGATATCATTATCTGTTGAGAACCAGTCAACATCCCAATTGGATACATGTTCTGGTTGGAATTTTGGTGTCAATTGGATAGAGCGATAAGAATCTGGTGGGAATTCGTAATGATCAAGATCAAAGTAAATTCGCTGAACGGGTACATAGGTAGTGTTCACAGAATATAAAACGCCATCTGTGATGAAATACCAGACTCCATCTCGTTGGATGTAACGATTGAGAGAACTCGCATCGTCGGACAATTTGATAACTTTTTCAGAACCAAATTTTGCTAGGTACACCCCTTCGTTATCCCTGAATATTACTTCCCCGTTATTTCCCATTACAAGTTTGTCGGTGCGAGAAGTATTATTTCTAATAAATTCTTGTTTTTCTCCAGATGGAGACCTAATAACAAGCTGTTGTCGAGCGGGCCATTCATAAGGGGTAGCGCTTAAGCGATAACTATAAGCAATCCATCCATTGTGTATATCAATTATACTCACGTCAGAATCAGTCAATGGAGCAATAACAACCTCATTTTTACTTGGTAGATCTACAAGAATAAGGTTCTTTTTTGCATCGTTGGAGCAACACGGTTCTGTTCTTATAAAAATCACACTTTCTCCGTTTTTATCAATCTTAGGGTTAATATTCTGAAGATTATCATGGTTGTTTGTTAGTATAGTATGAACCCCTTTTGAGTAATGCTGTATATTATAATCCCCTGATGACCAGAAGACAATTTCACCATCACTATTGATATCAAATCCAATGTTACCACCATCTTTACCGGTTTCTGCAGCCATACTAATATTAGTTCCGCTATCTAAATCACGTAAGATAACATCTGTTCTTAAAAGTGTAGGCCACGAAGAATATGTAGCATACTTACCCGTAACTTTTAAAGTGTCTGATGAATTTATTTTTTCTATTTCGACAATATTCCCATTTCGCCAATCATAAACTCTTCGAGTACCATTTTTTTCTCCTACAAAAATAGCACCTTTAAGGTGTAGATAACCGTACATAGGCTTCAAATCTGTAGCGACCACAGTTTCTTGCCTAGTATTCCTGTCTACAATTTTTAATGTTCCAGATAAATCCAAGTAAAGTAATTGATTTGTATTAAAATCAAAAATTCTCCCATAGACCTGTTCAAGTACAGTTAGATTTGGAGAAACATTGTTGCTAGCCTTGGCTATAAAATTGGTGTTAAATATGCCTATAACACTAAAAAACAAAAAAATACTTGTTGCTACTATAATCTTTGATTTCAAACTCTCTTCCTCCTCATTGCGTTACGTATTGGATCGATCTAAGAATATCATATGATACGTAACGTATCAATAATTGGATATGAAAAGATAACAAAAAAAGGAAAAAGATATCATTTTGATCTGTACATCAACAACTATCTCGTCCATAATGGATATGAATTTCGGACGCGAGAGGAGCGAGTTCCAATTTTATGGGGCTTGCTCTTTTTGATCTATAAGCGCTTGCACGCCAGTGTAGCCGGACTAAGATACAAGGGGGAGGATAGGATGCGTTGGTGGGGAAGGAATCGCAAGCTGACGATTTTTCCGAAGCTGATTGCCGCGTTTTTGCTCGTTATCGCTCCGTTGTACGTGCTCGGCCTGGTGATGAATCGGCTGGGCGAGACGAGCGTTCGCAACGAGCTGTCCAAGTCGCAGCAATCGAGGGTCGAATTTTATTTGAATGCGCTTGTTTTGGAAAAGGAGCATATTATCAAGCTGCTTCAGGAAAGCGCGATGGACAAGTCGCTGCAGCACTATACGTTTCTAAACGGGGCGATGACGCTGCTGGAACGGAACGATGCGGTCATGCGCATCGAGAGCAACTTGCGTATCATTAAAAACTCCAGCGTCTACATCAAGAGCGCCGGCGCCCATATTTTGACGCTGGACCGCACGCTATCCACGGAACGGTCGATTACCGATGAGATTGCGGAAGAGTATGCGGCCATCGAGTCGGCTTACCGGGAGCTTCCCTATACGGGCGAGCTGCCGATTATCGCCTGGCAGGATCGGTTGTTTATCGGGCTCGGATTTCCCGAATCCGGCTACTGGACCCGCAAGCCGTCCTTCGCGCTGACGGTGGAGCTCGATCCCGAGATGATCCGCGGCATGCTCGGGAAGTTTGCGGACTATGAACGATCCGGAGCCGCGCTGATCAATCCCCGGCGCCACTGGAACGTATACAGCGCAAGCGACGATACGGTGCGGCAGACCTTGACGCGGTTTATCGAGCGGCAGTACGAGCAAGGCAAACGGGAAGGCATCGAATCGGTCCGCATCGGAAGCGAAACGTATCTGGTCACCTATCAATATTCACCGACTCTCGGTTCCTATTTGAGCTCCTATATTCCTTACGATCAGCTGTTCGGGAAAATCGAATGGTACCGCAGCTTATTCTGGCTGCTGTCCGCCGTCTCGACGGCCATTATCATCTTGTACTCGTATTTGATATTCCGCTCGATTCACCGGCCGCTGCATAAGCTGATCCGCGCGTTCCGCAAAGTGGAAGACGGTCAGTACCAGCCGACGCCATTACCGCAAACGGGTGATGAATTCGTGTATCTGTTCCGGCATTTCAACACGATGGTCGGCAAGCTGAAGGTGCTGATTCACGAGGTGTACGAGCAGCGCATCCGGGCCCAAAGCTCGGAGCTGAAGCAGCTGCAATCGCAGATCAACCCCCATTTTTTGTACAATTCGTTTTTCATCCTGTACCGGCTGGCGCAGATTAACGACAATGACAGCATTGCGCGATTCAGCCGCTACTTGGGCGAATATTTTCAGTACATCACGCGAAGCGCCGCGGACGAAGTGCCGCTTGAAGCGGAAATCAACCATGCCCGCACGTATGCGGAAATCCAGAACATCCGCTTCTCGAACCGGATTCAATGCGATTTCGCCGAGTTGCCCGACGATTGCGCGAGACTGCCCGTGCCGCGTCTCTTTCTGCAGCCGATCATCGAGAACGCCTACAAATACGGGCTGGAGGATAAACGGACGGGCGGCAAAATCGCGGTGGAGATCGAAAGGCGGAACGAGGCCATCCTCATTTCGGTCGAGGACAACGGCTCCCGACTGACGGACGAAACGCTGCACAAGCTGCGTCTCGAGCTGGCCGACCAAGGGCCGGATGTAGAGTATACCGGGCTCTTGAATGTGCATCGGCGTCTCCGGCTCAGATTCGGAAACCGGAGCGGAATCACCGTAACGCGCGGCGGTATGGGGGGAATGAAGGTCGTATTGACGTTGCAAGTCGAGGAACCGTAATTGAACATGCAGAATCAGGGAGGCGAATAACGGATGTACCGACTGCTGATCGTCGACGACGAACCGATCATTGTCGAGGGATTGTTTGATTTGTTCCAGCACAGGCCCGACTTGCCGCTGGAAGTATACCGGGCGTACGACGGGAAGATGGCTCTGGACATTTCCCGCAGGACGCGGATCGATATTTTGCTTACCGACATCCAGATGCCTGAGCTGAACGGCATCGAGCTGCAGCGGGAAGTGATGCGGCTGTGGCCCCGCTGCAAATGTATTTTTTTGACCGGCTACAACGATTTCGATTACATTCAGTCGTCCATCCGCGGAGGTGCGCTCGACTATGTGCTGAAGACGGAGGGCGATCCGGCTATCGGCGAGGCGGTTGATAAAGCTGTGCGCCGGATTGCCGAAGAGGTGACGTACGACAAACTGATCGCCAATGCGCGCAACCGGATGACCGAAGCGCTCCCGACGCTGCGCAAGGAGTACATGCTGGAGCTGCTGAAGGGCGAAGAGTCGAATACGGAGATGCGCTCGGTCCGATTCGCAGAGCTTGGCATCGCGCTCAATGCGGAGCAGCCGGTCATGCTGGCGCTCGGCCGGGCGGACGGCTGGCCGGAAGGGGCGAGTCCCGCCGACAAGCCGCTCTACACGTATTCCGTCAATAACATTTTCGAAGAGTTTTTCGCCGAGCGGGTGCATCTCGTTCATTTGAGCGGCGAACAAAACCGCATGATATGGCTGATGCAGCCGAAGGAAGGGCAGGGAATATCCGTTGCTTCCGCTGCGGGCCCAGACGCGGAGCCGATGCACCGGTTTATGCTGGGGACGATCGAATCGATTCAAACGGCGTGCAAGCAATATTTGAAGCTGGCTTGCTCGTTCGTTGTCGGAAGCGAGCCTTGCGAATGGGAGCGGCTGCCCGAGAAGTACGAGCGGCTGAACTGGCTGTTCGTCAAAGGGCTCGGGATCGGCACGGAAATGCTGCTTTCCGATCAGCGGCCAGCAGAAGGCTCGTCCCGGGGCGAACGGAACGATACGAGAAAAATCCAACTGCTGGATCAATATTTGGAGCAGAAAAACCAGGACAAATTCAGCCGTTTATATGAGGAAATGATGCATTCGGTGTGCGGCGGGCAGTCGTTCCGGGACGGGACGACGCTGGAGCTGTTTTATTCGCTCGCCGCCGTATTTATCGCCCATATGAACCGGCGGGACCTGTTCGCGGACATTTCCGGGAAAATCAACATGAACAAGCTGTTTTCGATCAAGGAGCATGAGACGTGGTCGGAGGTGACCGATTTTTTCCGCCGGCTGGCGCATCTGCTGTTCGAGAATATGGCGAGCGAGCGCGAGCAGGAAACGAACGGCGTTGTCCGGCGCGTGCACGATTACGTGGCGGCGAACTTGGGAGGCGATTTGTCGCTCGGTCAATTGGCGGAAGTCGTATACTTGACTCCGTTTTACTTGTCGCGGCTGTACAAGCAGCAGACGGGCCGCAACATTACCGATATGATCGCCGAAGCCCGGCTCGTCCAGGCGAAGCGTCTGCTTGGCGAAACCCAGCTGAAAATCCACGAAGTAAGCGTGCGGGTCGGGTACGAGTCTGCGCCGTATTTTACAAGGTTTTTCAAAAAAGCGACAGGGCTCACCCCCCAGGAATTTCGCGACAAAGGAAAGAGGATATAAAAGGATAAGAGAAGCCAAATTTTCCTGTTTTCCCCGTTTTCGCCGTCGCTCATAATAAAATTGTAGGAAAGATCAAGCCGTACAGGGGGGAAGACGAATGATTGGCAAGAAACGGACGTTATGGGCAATCATTGCGCTAGCGGCTATGGTGACGGTTTCTGCCGCATGCAATAAGAATGGCGGCGACGGCGTAAAGGAATCGGGCGATCCCGTGCCGCCGAAGCAGACGGCGGGCGACGACGGCCCGTTCGCCAAATACGACCCGCCGATCGATTATACGACCGTTCGTTCGGTCAACGCCGGCGTGAAGTTCAAAGCGGGGGAATCGTACGATAACAACATTTGGATGCGCGACTACGAAAGCAAGCTGGGCATCAAGCTGAAAAACAAATGGAAAGTGAGCGACCAGCAGTATCAGAACAAAATGAACGTGATGATGGTGTCCGGCGATCTCCCCGACTTCATGCTCGTCGACGCCCAGCAGTTCCAGACGCTCGTTCAGGCCGGACAAATTACCGATTTGACCGAGATTTACAAGAAGTACGCCTCCGATCTGTCCAAAAAAATATTGGAATCCGGAAACGGCATTCCGCTCAAAACCGCTTCCGTCGGCGGCAAGCTGATGGGAATTCCGAATGGCGGCGGCAGCCGCGACGACGCCCCGATGCTGTTCATCCGCAACGATTGGCTGAAAAACGTCGGTCTCGAGCCGCCGAAGACGATGGACGACGTGATCAAAATCGCGCTCGCGTTTACGAAAAACGATCCGGACAAAAACGGCAAAAACGATACGTACGGTCTTAGTCTGGACCAAAACCTGTGGAACGGCTGGTCCGGTCTCGACGGCTTCTTCAACGGCTATCATGCGTATCCGTACAATCCGACGAAAGGCTCCGGCACGAACCTGATGTTCCTGAAGGGACCGGACGGCAAGGCGATGTGGGCCGATACCCAGCCCGAGATGAAAACCGCGCTTGGCAAGCTGCAGGAGCTGTTCAAGGCGGGGGCGATCTACCCCGAGTTCAGCGTTATCGACGGCAACAAATCGGCGGAGCTTGCCACCTCGAACAAAGTAGGCATGACGTTCGGCGCTTTCTTCGTCCCGACATGGCCGATCAATAATATGAAGAAAGACAATCCCGAGGCGGACTGGGGCGTCTATCCGCTTGTCTCCGCGGACGCCAAGCCGGTCAAAGCCCAGAGCACGGGCGGGCTGCCGGCGCAATTCTGGGTGGTCAGCAAAAGCTCCAAGCATCCCGAAGCGGTGTTCAAATTGCTCAACTATACGATGGAGAAGCTCTACGGAGAGACAAAAGACGTGGCCATCTACCATACGGTCGACGAAGGGAACGGTCAGGTGTACAACGTGCACATGTATCCTCCGATCAACGGCGGTCTTCCCGAGAAAAACCAGGAAACGCACTATGCCGTATTGGAAGCGCTGCAAAAAGGCGACGGCTCCAAGCTGAACCAGGCCGATAAAGCGGAATACGACAGTGTCGTCAAGTACAAGAACGGCGATTTGAACATGTGGTCGAAGGAGAAGCTGTGGAACGCCGGCGGCGTGTTCGAGGTGCTCGGCAAATACAAGAAGGAGAACCGAGTGGTGCAAACGGCTTATCTCGGCGCCCCGACGCAGACGATGACGGCTAAAGGCCCGTCTTTGCGGGATTTGGAGGTGAAATCGTTCACCGAAATTATCATCGGCGCGAAACCGCTCGACTCCTTCGACGATTTCGTCAAAAAATGGATGGAGCAGGGCGGCAAACAAATATTGGACGAAGTGAACGAGAGCGGCCAGCTTCAATAATCGGCAGCGCGGGGGACGGAGGATGACGTCTTGCGTCCCCTAACGGCGCCGGCATTCACGGTATGGTTGGGAGGTAAGCTGATGAGCAGCAAGAGATGGAAGCTGGAACTGCCGCTGCATGCGATGATATTGCCGGGTTTGATTTTCGTGCTCCTGTTCCATTACGGACCGATGGCGGGCATCGCCATCGCGTTCCAGAAATTTATTCCGGCCAAAGGGCTGTTCGGTTCCGAGTGGATCGGATTGGAAAATTTCAAATACGTGTATGGCTTGCCCGATACGATGACGGTCATTCGCAATACGCTGTTTATTTCCGTCATGAAAATCGCGGCCGGGCTGATCGCCCCGATCGCGACGGCGCTGCTGCTCAACGAAATCCGCAAACAACTGTTTAAACGTTCTGTGCAAACAGTGATATATATGCCGCACTTTTTGTCTTGGGTCATTCTGGCAGGCATTTTGCTCGACGTCCTGTCCCCCACGGTCGGCATGGTGAACGCGTTTATAAGCTGGCTCGGTCTGCCTAAAATATTTTTTCTCGGAAACGCGCAATGGTTCCCTTACGTGCTGGTTGCTGCCGATGTATGGAAGGAGTTCGGGTTCGGCACCATCGTCTATTTGGCCGCGCTGACGGGCATCAATCCGGCGTTGTACGAGGCGGCCGTTATCGACGGAGCCGGCCGCTGGAAGCAGACGCTGCACATCACGCTGCCGGGGATGACGCCGATCATCGTGCTGATGCTGACGCTCAGCCTCGGCAACGTGCTGAACGCCGGCTTCGATCAGGTGTTCAATCTGTACAGTCCCGCCGTCTATTCGACTGGGGACATTCTGGACACTTACGTATACCGGATCGGCCTCGGCAACGGCCAGTACGGCGTAGCGACGGCGGTCGGGCTGTTCAAATCCGTCATTTCGTTCGTCCTGATATCGGTCTCCTACGGGCTTGCTTACCGGTTTGCCAACTATCGCATTTTTTGACGCACCCGAGGGGAGAAGATGGGGATGGTTCAGCATAAAACATGGGGCCGCGCTGTATTCGCCTCATTCAACTATTTGTTCCTGACCGCGATATCGGTCATGTGTCTGCTTCCTTTGCTTAATGTGCTCGCCGTGTCGTTCAGCTCGGCGGCGGCCATCGAGGCGGGTAGGGTGACGCTGTGGCCGGTCGAGTTTACCGCCCGGGCATACAGCTTCGTCGCGGCCAAGCGGGAATTTCTCGTCTCGATGGGGATTGCCGTCCAGCGGGTGCTGCTCGGCGTCGTCGTCAATATGCTGCTCGTCGTATTGACCGCATACCCGCTGTCCAAGGAGACGTCGCAGTTCCGGCTGCGGACGCTCTACTCCTGGATATTCGTGTTTACGATGCTGTTCAGCGGGGGGCTGATCCCGACCTATATCGTCGTCAAGGAGCTCGGGCTGCTCGATTCGATCTGGGCGCTTGTCCTGCCGGGGGCCGTACCGGTTTTTAACGTCATCCTGCTGCTGAATTTTTTTCGCAGCTTGCCGAAGGAACTGGCCGAGTCGGCTTTTATCGACGGCGCTGGCCACTGGCAGACGTTATGGCGCATCTCCGTCCCGTTGTCGATGCCCGCGATCGCCACCATTACGTTGTTTACGGTCGTCGGCCATTGGAACGAATGGTTTTCCGGCTTGATTTACATGAACGACACCGCGCATTATCCGCTTGCCAGTTACCTTCAGACGATTATCGTCAAGATGGATATGACGCAAATTAACGATCCGACGCAGATGCGCTTCTTGTCCGAGCTGAACGACCGGGCGATTCGCGCGGCGCAAATTTTTCTGGGAGCGCTTCCTGTCCTGTGCGTGTACCCGCTTCTGCAGCGATATTTCATGAGCGGCATCGTCCTCGGGAGCGTGAAGGAATAGACCGGTTCCGGCTAATCTGGCCGGGTATTGACGACATAAAGATCCACCAACCGCGAAGCGCAGCCATACCTTCCTCGACGATCCGAGAGAGAATGTTTGGACGCGCTTCGTTTTTTTTGGGAAGGGAAGACGGAGAGGAGGGGATGCCGCACGCATTCAGCCGGCAGCTTCGAATAGTTTTTTCACACGCAAATGAAGGAGGGAATCGATATGCAAACGCTCAAACGAAGGCTTTCCACCTTGGCCGCAACCGTATTGGCGGCAGCGCTGTTCGTCGGACAGCCGCCGCTGCTCGGGCCCCCGACCGCTTATGCCGCGGGGACGAAAATCGTCCTGACGCCTTCGATGGTGACGAACGAGTCGGGGAATGGCGACGCGACGCTGCTGGTGGACGAGCAAGCCCAGGCGGGCACTCCGAAGGACGGCGACGCGGGCAATATGACGACGGCTTGGCAGCCCGGATGGGGGGGCGGCATTTACCCGGCCAGCGCCTCCATCGATTTGGGCCGTACATACGATTTGACGGAGGTGCTGCTGTTCGATTCGTTCGATAACGGGAACGTGGAAATCTCCTACGGCAGTCCGGGCAGTTGGTCGAAGCTGTTCGACTATACGACCAACCAATATTTCAAGTGGTACGGCCATTCGGTCAACGTAGCGACCCGTTACGTTCGCGTAACCATGAGTTCGCACCAGGCCTTGATCGGCGAAATCGTTCTGTACGGCACGCCCTCGGGCGGCGGGGGGACCGATACGGTGCCTCCGGCGGCGGTAACGGACTTGACGTACAGCAACGTTACGTCGTCCTCCGTAAAGCTGACGTGGACGGCGCCGGGAGATGACGGCAACACGGGGACGGCGTCCTCGTACGATATTCGTTACCGCGCGTCTCCGATTACGGACGAAGCAAGCTGGGCGGCCGCAACACGAGCATCCGGGCTGCCGGTTCCGGCCGTGGCGGGCACAAGCCAGAGCTATACGGTAACGGGGCTTGCGGCCAATACGACGTATTATTTTGCACTCCGGACCACCGACAAGGCTTCGCTTGTATCTGGCTTGTCCAACGTTCCGAGAGTAACGACCGCCCCGGCGGCATCGACCGATACGACTCCGCCGGCCGCGATTATGAATCTGACCGCTTCGTCTCCGACCGCGACGACCGCCGTGCTGAGCTGGACCGCGCCGGGCGACGACGGGAATGCAGGCCGAGCGTCCTCGTACGAGGTGCGTTACGCAAAGTCGACCATAACGGGCTTTCCGGATACTTGGTCGGGCGCGACGGTATTCCCGCAGACGATAACGCCGCAAAACGCGGGAAGCCGGGAGGCGCTGACAGTGAGCGGGCTCGTCCCGGGGCAGCGTTACAGCTTCAACGTCAGGGCGAAGGACGAGGCGGGCAATGTGGCGGGGCTTTCAAATTCGATCGGGGTCATGACGAAATGGGACTACTCCTACGCAAACGCGGGCATGATCGTCGACATGTTCAACGATCCGACGTTCGGCACGCTGAGAGTCCGCAAACTGCTCGACCGGTTCGAGCTGTACGGATGGGATAATCCCGCCGAGTGGACGCCGGCCTTTACAGTACGGGCGGAAGGACAGCTGACGCCGGCCTATAGCGAAACGTATACGTTTTACGCCAAAACGACGGCGAAGGACCGCATCCGCCTATGGGTGAACCGGCAACTGCTGATCGATACATGGGATAGTCCGACCGATGCGGAGAAGACCGCCGCGATCGCGCTGTCGGCCAATCAGTCTGCCGAGATCCGCGCCGAATACAAGGCCGAGGACAAGTCGGGCAATGTGAAGGTGTCGTGGTCGAGCCCGAGCCAGCCGAAGGAAGTGCTGCGAGCGCCGCGGCTGCAGGCTTTGCCCGACCGGATCGCGCCCGGAGCGATCGGAGGACTTGCGGCGACGGCGGCAGGGTCGACAGCGGTGAAGCTGGCGTTCAAGGCGCCAGGCGATGACGATCTCGTCCTGCCGGGACGCTCCGGCGCATGGGGCGCGGCCGCCGAATACGAGGTGCGGTATGCCGCGACGCCGATAACCGCCGGCAACTGGGAGCAAGCGATCAAGGCGGACATTTACGCCATTCCGCATTCGCCGGGCGACGACGACGCCGTCACGGTGAGCGGCCTTCGTCCGGGCACGACCTACCATTTTGCGGCCAGAGTGAAGGACGAAGCGGGCAATGCGGGTCCCGTCTCCGCTTCGGTCAGCGCGACGACGACGGGGACAGCCGATATGACCGCGCCATCGGCTCCGGCCGGGCTGAGCGCAACCGGCTCCGACAAGCTGTCCGTGCAGCTCGCCTGGACCGCGCCGGGCAACGACGGCAACACGGGCACGGCGGCAGCTTACGATCTGCGTTACGGCACGTCGCCGATCAGCGCGGCCAATTGGAACAGCGCCGAGCGAGCGTTCGGCATGCCCTCCCCGGCGATCGCCGGGACGCAGCAGACGATGACAATGAAGGGGCTGCGTCCGGGCACGACGTATTATTTTTCCCTGAAGGCAACTGACGAGGTCGGAAACGTGTCGCCGATCGCCTTCGCCACGGCGACGACCGCAGCGGCGCCCGGGGGTTACGTCCTCAGCGGGGCGTCGACGCTCGATCTGTACGCAAGCTCGAACGAAGCCGGCAGCCTTTACTACGTCGTCTACAATGCGGCGCAAGGATCGCCGACGGCGGCCGCGATCAAGGCGGCGGCGCAAGGAGCGGTCGGCGGTTCGGTCGCGGCGCGCGGCGTCATTCCGGTCGCGGCGGCGGATGCCGGCAAGCTGCTGAAGGCAACGAGCGGCGCCCTTGCCGACAACCGGACGTACTACACGTATTGGGTCGGCGAAGGGCAGACAACGGGCTTCGGTCCGGTTTACGGCTCGACTGATAAGCTCGAGGTGCGGCATAAGGTCGTCTCATTCAATTCCCCTGTGGCGAACGCCGGCAATTTGAACTATTTGGCGTATCAGCCGGAGGAAACGTACCGCAGCCCGAACGGAAAGTACCCGCTGCTGTTATTTTTGCACGGACAGGAGGAAGACGGCTCCGATATCGAAAAGGTGAAGAAGCACGGGCCGCCCAAGCTGATCGCGGCAGGGAAAGAAATGCCGTTTATCGTCATCTCGCCTCAATTGCCATGGAGAAATCCGGTTCTGCGATGGTATACGCCTGGCTTGATCGACAGCATCGTGAACGATGCCATGAAGCGTTACCCGATCGATCCGCAGCGCATTTATGTCACCGGCCTCAGCGTCGGCGGAGGAGGAGCGCTGTACTACGCGAACGAGCATCCGGAGAAGGTGGCGGCCGTCCTGCCGGTGGCTCCGCAGATGAAATGGTTCGAGGACGAGACCGGCAATACGTACCTGTTCAATCCTTTGAACGCTTTCCGCATGAACAATATTCCGCTCTGGATGTTTGCCAACAGGACGGACGAAATGATCCAGAGACGAAGAATCGAGTGGCTGTTGGACTTTATGGCCAACAGTCCGGTTCCGCCGAATCCGTCTCCTCTGCTGACGATTTATCAGCAGGACGGTCACGGAGGCTGGACCGAGACGTACGACAATCCGGACGTGTATACGTGGCTTTTGAATCAGTCGAAATAAAGTGCCTCCGCCAAACGGCTCCGGTTCGCTTTTTTCGGGCAAACCGGACCGCTTGGCCGCAAGGCGGCAGCCGGGAAGGAGCGGGTTATCGAATGGGCCAAATGTGGCATCCCGACGATTATTTGGAGGCGCTGTACCGCAGCATAAAGCCGGAATTCCGGTTCCGAGCGCAGAGCGAGGCGGAGTGGGGCGTGTGGAGGAGCGAACTGAAAGAAAGGCTTGCGGCGAGTCTCGGCGGTTTCCCGGACAATGCGGCCGATCTGCAGCCCAAGCTCGTGGAAGAAGTGGACTGCGGAGCATACGTGCGGCAGCGCGTGGAGCTTGTTACGTTCCCGGGACTCACGATGCCGGTGTATGTACTTGTTCCCGCGCGGCGCGACGGACGGCTGCCCGCTGTCGTCGCTTGTCACGGGCACGGCTATGGCAGCAAGGAAATTACGAACCTTCGGCCAGACGGCGTGTCCGCGGCGATGGAGCCCGGCTACCAGCGCCATTTTGCCGTGGAGCTGGCGAAGCGGGGATTTGTCGTCATCGTTCCGGAGCTGCTCGGCTTCGGCGACCGGAGGACGAAAGCGGAGGCCGACGGGGACGGGTACAGCTCCTGTCACGAAATATCCACGTACCTGCTTCAGCTCGGGCTTACGATGGCCGGTCACCGCGTCTACGAGACGATACGCGCCGTCGATTACGCAGCGCGGCGGCCCGAGATCGATCCGGAACGGATCGGCTGCATGGGCATATCCGGCGGCGGGCTCGTCGCCTCGTTCGCAGCCGCGCTCGACGAACGGCTGAAGGCGGTCGTCGTCAGCGGGTACGTCAACACGTTTCGGGCGAGCATCCTGTCCGTCCATCATTGCGTGGACAATTACATTCCCGGTCTGCTCCGGTACGCCGAGCAGCCGGACATCGTCGGTCTGATCGCTCCGCGGCCGCTGCTCGTCGAGTCGGGGACGGACGACCCGATTTTCCCCCTGTCGGCTGCCGACGAAGCTTGCGGGCAAATCGCTGCCGTGTACCGGCTGCTCGGTGAAGAAGAGAAATTCGCCCGCGATACGTTCGAGGGCGGTCACGTCATAAGCGGCGCCCAAGCTTACGATTGGTTGTTGAGGTGGCTGTAAGGGCTGCTGTAAGGGAGCAGGGCCAGGGCAAGAGGAAAGGCAAGAGAAAGGCAAGAGAAAGGGAGATGAAAGGAGAACCGATATATGCTGATGGAACGATACGGGCAGGCAGACCTCGAAGAGCTGCTGCTTCCGCCGGAGCGGATTGCGCCTTTTCCGAAAGCCGGCGACCGGTCTGCCTGGGACAGTCTTCCTCAAGGAACCCGAGAAAGATGGATTGGACTGGCGGAAACATACGCGGACTACGCCTGGCCGGCGATTCGTGCGGACGATTACCGGGGGTATTGGACGACCGGCAATTTGTCCCGTCACATGGACGCGGTATTCGAACGCCGCAGCGTGCTCGGAATGCTGACGGTAGCGGAATGCATGGAAGGGCAGGGCCGCTTTCTCGGGCAGATCGTCAACGGCATTATGGCCGTTTGCGAGGAGACGACGTGGGTCCCTCCGCTGCACCGGCTGCATACGAAGCGCAACATGGACGAATGCATGCCTGATCCATCCGACCATCGCGTCGAACTCGTCACGGCCACGACGACCGAGCTGCTCGCCTGGATTCATTATTTGCTGGAGGAGCCGCTCGAAGCGATCAGCGCGCGCATCCGCCGGCGCATCGAGCGCGAAGTCCGGGCAAGAACGCTCGAGCCTTATATGGCATACGACGACTATTGGTGGATGGGCTTCGTGGAGGGGGCGCGCGTCAACAACTGGAACCCGTGGTGCAACGGCGGCGCCTTGATGGGCTACTTGCTGATGGAGCGGGACGCGGCCGAACGCGCAAGGGCAGTGCGCAAAATCATGCGCAGCCTGGACGCCTTTATCTTTACGTATTCGCCGGACGGCTGCTGCGACGAAGGTCCGATGTACTGGGGAGCTTCGGGAGGGGGGCTGTATGGCTGTCTCGAGCTGCTGGGGGAAGCTTCGGGCGGGAGGATCGACGTGTTTGCCGAGCCGCTTGTGAAGGACATCGGCGCCTACATTTACAAGGCGCATATTTCCGGCGATTACTTCGCCGCGTTTGCGGACGGCGACGCCAAAGCCGGCATTGAGGGGGACGTCATATACCGGTACGGCAAAAGCATCGGCGATGAGCGGCTTATGCAATTTGGAGCGAGCCGCGGCGCAGGAGGCCCCGTCATTTACAGCTGGTTCGGGCTATACGGCCATCTCCGCAATCTGTTTCAGGAGCGGGAGCGGGAAGCGCTCGGAGCGAAGGCGCCCTGCGTTCGCGATGCCTGGTTTCCTCATACGCAGGTGATGACCGCGCGCGAGCGGGAAGGAAGCGAGCAGGGCTTGTACATAGCGGCTAAAGGCGGACACAATCTCGAGTCGCACAACCATAACGACGTCGGGAGCTTTATCGTCTTTGCCGATGGCTGCCCGCTGTTCGTCGATCTCGGCACCGAGGAATACAAGGCCAAGACGTTCGGTCCCGACCGCTACGAGCTGTGGTATGTGCAGTCCAAGTATCACAATTTGCCGACGATCGGAGGCGTTTTGCAGCGGAACGGCAAGACGTACCGGGCGAAGGACGCGATGTACCGGCAGGACGATGCGGCCGCGCAGCTGTCGCTCGATATCGCCGAAGCTTACCCGGAGGAGGCGGGCCTGCTGTCGTGGCGGCGCACGTTCAAGCTGGCGCGCGGCGTCGGGCCGCATCTGGCGATTACGGACGATTTCTCGCTCGCCGAACCGCCTGGGAGCGTGGAATATAGCTGGATGACGCCGTGCGAGCCGCGGTCGCCCGCTCCCGGGCGGTTCCGCTTTGAATACGCCGCCGGACGCTGGGCCGAGCTCGAGTACGACGCGGCTGCCCTGGATGCTCATTGCGAGAAAATCGACTGGATGGACGACCGGCTGAAAGGCAACTGGGGGGAGCGGATGTACCGACTCGTGCTTGCGGAACGGCAGCCGGTCGCGCAGGCAAGCCGGACGTTCACTGTAAGAGCCGGACGTTCACCGTAAGGGCCGAACATTCACCGTAAAAGCCGGACGTTCGCCGTATGAGCCGGCTTTCCCTCATAAAGTCCGGTAAAAATTCGGCTCAAAACCGATCAGTGCTTGACCCATGATGATGTGACTGGAGCGCGCAGGGAGAGAAGGTCGTTGGAAGGAGGCCGCCGCTTTGTATGATATTTCACACAGGAGACGGTCTTTTCCAGGCAATGACGAGTGTTTTATATGAAATATCGTACAAATTTTCGCTTTTGGAATGACGCGTCTTTCTTTTTGTACGATTTTTCGCACAACAGGCATGAATTGGAGTCGCTTTGGTGACAGCTTGTGTGAAAAATCGTACAAATTTCTTCATGCTTCATATGACGTTAACTTCATAAGACGTTAGGTGAAGAAGAGGCTCTCTGGACCTTCACATCGCGTCAAGAACTGATTTTGAGGTAGAGTCAAAAATTCGTCGTTATGGCGGCCGACCATATTGAGCAGGGCTGCATCCGAACGCGCTAGGCGATTCTAGGCGATTCCGAGGCGTACCCGGGCGGTCTCACGCCCGCTATTCCCATGAGCATTGAAGGGAGGTGATGCGCGCATTCGGCACAGGCATACACGACAGTCTCCTGGAAAGGAAGGGAGTAAGGCAAAATGGTGGCTGGGGAGGGAAGTAACTTGTTCAAGCTCAAGAAATCGGTAGCTTCGCTTACTACGATAGCTCTCGCTTTTTGTTTATGGATCGGTTCCGCGCCGCTGCTGCCGGAGCGGACGGCTCACGCCTCGGGAACGAAAATTACGCTGACCCCCGCGATGGTGACGAACGAGTCGGGCGGCGATGCCACGAAGCTCGTCGACGAGCAGGCGGCTGCTGGCAATCCGAGCGCCGGCGACAAGACGCCGGTCATGTCGACGATCTGGCAGCCGGGCTGGAGCGCCGGCATTTACCCGGCAAGCGCGTATATCGACCTGGGGCAGATGTACAATTTGACGGACGTGTATTTGTTCGATTCGTATGATGATCAGCACTCCGTTACGATTTCCGCCGGAAATCCCGGCAATTGGAACAGCTTGTTCACGTATTATACAAACGACTTTTTCGTTTGGAAACAGTTCCCTGTTACGGTTGCGACGCGATACGTCCGCGTGACGATGAGCTCCTACCAGGCTCAGATCGGGGAAATTTTGCTGTACGGCACGCCTGCGAGCGGCGGGGGCGATACGACGCCGCCGGCTACCGTCACGAACTTGACGTACGGGAACGTCACGTCGTCTTCGGTCAAGCTGACGTGGACCGCGCCAGGCGACAACGGCAATACAGGCACGGCTGCCTCGTACGATATCCGTTACCGCACGGGACCGTCCTTCACGGAGGCCGATTGGGCGACCGCCACCCAAGCGCAAGGCTTGCCGGCTCCGGCGGCGGCCGGCACGAGCCAAAGCTTCACGGTCGGAGGGCTGGCGGCCAATACGACGTACAGCTTCGCCATCAAGACGAAGGATGCGGCAGGCAACGAGTCGGGGATTTCAAATGCGGCAACCGTCAAGACGCTGCCGTCCGCTGCGACCGACACGACGCCTCCCGCGCCGATTGCGGACTTGAAGCTCGGCTATGCGGCTGCGTCCTCGATCAATCTGACCTGGACGGCGCCGGGCGACGACGGCAACAAGGGGACGGCCAGCTCCTACGAAATCCGCTACAGCACGTCGTCCATTATTACCGCCAACTGGGCGGATGCCACCCTTGTGTCCGGTGCGCCGACGCCGTATATCGCCGGCGCGGCGCAGGCGAAAAACGTCACCGGCCTAAGCCCGAACACGACCTATTATTTTGCGATCCGCACGAAGGATGCGGCGGGCAACGTATCGGACCTGTCGAACGTGCCAAGCGCCAAGACGTCTACGGGAGCGGTCGGCGGCAAAATTATGCTCGACTCTTCGATGGTGTTCAACGAGACGCTGACCGGCGATGCCGGGATGCTCGTCGACGAGCAGGCGATCAGCGACCCGAAGCAGAACCCGAATGCGCAGCCGCGGCCGACAACACAGTGGAAGCCCGGGGATAAGGACCTGTATTACCCGGCCAGTGCGGTTATCGATCTCGGCACGGAATACGCGCTTAGCGATCTGTATTGGTTCGATCATACCGGCAGAGGAAAAGTAAGATTTTATACGGGAACGCCCGCCAATTGGACGCTGCAGCACGAAACGTCCATGGACGGCTGGGACAAGTGGGACCGGCTGGCGCTGCAAACGACGACCCGCTTTGTCCGGGTCGAAGTGCACAATGCGCTCGATAAGGCCGTTCCGTTCGAAATCGTTCTGTACGGGCAGGCGAACGGCATCCCGAACCCGCCCGTTCCGCCCGCTCCGACGACACGGCCCGGCACGACGATGGAGCAATTTATCGGCATCAACTCGTTTATCGACGTGCCGCTGGACGTCATGAAGGTGGCCGGATTCGTCAGGGAATACCACAACTGGGGTTGGGATGAAGGGAACTATGCGCCGTCGTATCCGTACGCGTATCCGAACAACCGGAACAAGTGGAACCCGAGCTACGTGGTTGCCGGCAGCGCTCCTTGGAACTTCGACGCGTATTATCAAGGTTTGAAAAACGCCGGTATTGTGACGGTTCCGGCCATTCAGCAAAGCGTGCCCTGGCTGAACGCGTCCGGGAAGCCGGTCCCAACGGGAGCAGACCCTAGTCTTCCGGCTTCTTACGCCGCTCACGCGGATCATATGTTCCAGTACGCCGCACGCTATGGAAGTACAGCCGTGGCGGACAGCAAGCTGAAGCTCGCTCCCGACCAGCCGCGCAGCACCGGGCTCGGAACGCTGCAATACTTCGAAAACTACAACGAGCCGAACGCGAACTGGAGTACGAAGGACGTTTACTTCTCCCCATACGAATTCGCGGCGATGTCCAGCGCGGATTACGACGGCGACCAGGGCCGGATGGGCAATACGTTCGGGGTGAAGCAGGCCGATCCGAACGCAAAACTTGTCATGGGCGGCTTGATCGGCCTCAATATCGACTACTTGCAGGCAATAAAGTTTTGGTCCGATTGGAAGCGTGGCGGCAGCTTCCCGGCGGACGTGCTGAACGTCCATACGTATTGCCGCACCGGACCGTTCGACCCGAGCGGCTACGGCATCAGTCCGGAGGCTTGCAATTTGAAGGACGAGATGAAGAAGGTTGTCGATTACCGCAATGCGTACCTCCCGGACAAAGAGTTGTGGATAACCGAATTCGGCTACGACATCAACTCGCATTCGCCGCAGAGAGCTCCGGCAATCGGCGGCGCGACGGCGGAGGACATCCAGGCGGAATGGCTCGTCAGAAGCTATTTGGCACTGGCGGCGGCAGGCGTGGACAAAGCGGCGATGTTCATGATTCGCGACGAGGATGTGAACAGTTGGGGCCAATATGCGAGCAGCGGTCTTGTGACCGCCAAGCCGGATCATACGCCGAGACTGTCGTGGTATTACGTGTACACGTTGAAAAACGCGCTTACCGGCATGCGGTATGCCGACGAGCAGCCGTCGGGCAACCCGAACGTGCGTATTTACAAGTTCAAGAGCGCGACGGACAATAGCGGCGTCTACGTCGTCTGGGCGCCGACGAGCAGCCGCGCGACCGTCAACAACTACTCGCTCGCTCTCCAGGGCAATCCATCGTCGGCGACGCTCATGCAGATGCAGAGCGGCAATACGAACGGCGTCTCGTCCGCACTTCCAATCAATGGCGGGCATGTAACGGTCAACGTCAGCGAGAAGCCGATTTTCGTGAAAGTGAATCAGATGCCTTAGCGGCGTCGGCAGGCCAAAAAAATCCGGACCCCTTCGCGGAGGGTCCGGATTTTTTCACCTTGAGGCGAGACCGTTTTCCCCGGGACGCGCTGAATCAGCGTTTCATCAAGTCTCGCTATCCGACCGGCGCCCCCGCTCGGCTTCGCGCCCCCGGTTTCGCATCCTCCGGCCATGTGACGAAATATTCATGGTCGCACACCGAGGCGCAAAATTCGGTCAGGCTCATCGACGTCTTCTTTTTGAACATTTTGCCGAACGTATGGACGTCCTTGTAGCCGACGCTATACGCGATTTCGCTGAACGACATTTTCGTTTGCAGCGCGAGCTGCTTCGCTTTGGCGACCCGGGCCCATGTCAAAAACTGAACGGGCGTGACGCCGAACGTCTTGTTGAACTGGTTGATGATATAATTCCACGTCAGTCCGAACCGCTTCTCCAGCTCCGCCGGATCGATATCGCGGTCGAGATGCTCGACGATATGCTTTTTGATTTGTACCATGCGGGCCAAATTTTTTTGCTGGCTGCCCGTCGGCGCCTTGCTTTCCTTTTTGCCGGCGGACGTTTCGCTCAGGATGAGCAGCAGCAAGCCTTGGCACAAAATCCGGTTATGCAGGCCGGACTGCTTGTATTTGGCGGTAAGCTCGTAAAGGTACTGCTCGGCCGGCCGGTCGGCGAAGTTGCCGACGTAATATTCGTTCCGGTACAGCTCCTCGAACGGAAACGGGTTGTCGGCAAAATGAAACACGATCGAGATGGAGACGTAATCGCTGTCCGGGAGGGCGCGCGCGGAATGAACGTCATACGGCCGATACAGGAGCAGGTCCCCTTTCGACAACGAATACGTACTTCCCTCTACGACATACTCCGATTTACCGCCGATTACGTATTCGAACACATACTGTTCGAGCACCCGGCTATCCATCCGCCATTCCCGCGGGGCGGTGAAAATGTGCGCAAGCGTCACGTACGGAGGGAAATAGCTGTGCTCCAGCTTTCCCAGCGTTTCGCGCGGAGCAAGCGCTGCCAAGTCCGGTTCGCGCATCTAAAACTCCCCCTGTCGCCGTGAGATGTCCTACTTCCTTATTCCCCGTTCGGCACCCGAAATCCTTCCTTCGTCAGCCGGTGACGACAAAGCCGACAAGGGGGCCCGTTCCGGTCGGATCGGCATGCAGCGCGAGGCTTGTGCCAGATGTTTCCGCTGCCGTTTCGGTCGCCGCGAGCACGGCGCGGCCATCGGCAAGCCGATACGATTCCACGGCAGTGAACGTGCGGTCGATGGAAATCGTTCCGGGCGAGAACGGGATGCAGGCAAGCCGTTTCGTCTCGAACACGTCCCGTTCGTCCTGCGAGACGATCGCCCACTGGCCGCTGAAGCGGATGCCCGCGAGTCCGTCGTAAGCGGTCTCGCCTTCGGGACTGCCGCGGAGCGCCAGCGCCGTAATGCGATCGCTGCCGTTTATATCTTCGACCCGTCCCCAAGATATGATAGAAGGCTCTTCGCCGGAGATGCCGGGATCGGCGTCGAGCCAGAGCGGTTTCCATCGGGACGTTCTCCGGCCCCACCGTTCGAGCGCGTGCCAGCGGCACAGATGCGTCTCCGTCATGCGCTGTCCGTCGGAATCGAACTCCCCGAGCGTCAGCCCGTTGGCGCCGACCACGGCCGTATCGAGCAGGATCGACTCGACTGCGCCCGCGAAGTAACCCGTCGACGTATTGACGGGCATCCCGTGCGCCGCCGCCAGCGCCGCCCACATACAACGCTGGTTGTGCCCGCTCCGCTCGTACGCCGCGCTTTCGCCGGCATCGCCCAGATCGTCGATGTTAATCATATCGGTCAGCGGGTGAAGGAGCGGGTGGAGGCCGTAATAAATGATTGTGATGTCCGGGCTGACCGCTTTGGCGGCGGCGCCGACGATGCGCAGCAATTCGGCGCACAGCCGTTCGCCCCGCAGCGCCGGATCGCGGGGAACCGCCGCGTCCGGCCCGGGAAAGCCGTAGCCGAAGTCCAGCTTCAGCGCAACAGGCCCGTACCGTTTGACGAGCCGTTCCGTCCGGTCGGTCAAATACGTTCTCGCCCGCTCCGAGCTCGGGTCGAGGCAGTAATGGTAGCGGGTGCCGGCGATCGGATCCCCAGCCCACGTCCACAGCCGCGGCTTGCCGTCGGCGCCGCAAAGCAAATCGTTGTCGTCCAGT
Organism: Paenibacillus hodogayensis; assembly: GCF_039536325.1. Classification (NCBI taxonomy): domain Bacteria; kingdom Bacillati; phylum Bacillota; class Bacilli; order Caryophanales; family Paenibacillaceae; genus Paenibacillus; species Paenibacillus hodogayensis. The sequence goes on along the minus strand of NZ_BAAAYO010000001.1, from coordinate 650,631 downwards.
CCGAACTCCTCCGGCCGGTCGATCCACCCGACGGATTGCCATAAGGCAATGGCGTAGCCTTTGGCCTTCAAATAATCGATATCCCGGTCAAACTCGGGAAACAGCTTCGCGTTCGGCTCCCCGGACCCCATCGACGATTCCCAAGGGTCGTCGATGACGATCATTTCGGCCGGAAGCGTTTGTGCTACCCGGTCGGCATATCCTTTCAGGTCAAAGCGGCGCAGACGGAAATCGCCCCATGTGCATAGAAACGTGCGGAAATGGCGCGGATGCTTCGCCGGACCGACCGGGAACGTCCGGTACAGCCGGTCGTAGGCGTCGTAAGCCGACTCGCCGGCGGCGATGCGCAGCGGTTCGCGCCACTCGCGGCGCTGCGGATCGGAAGGCTGCCACAAATCTTCGCGGTACGCATAATGCAAGCTGGCGGTGGAGCCTTGCACCTTCAACGAAAGCGGCGCATCCGGAATAACGCCGGGACCGAACGCGAGCCAGGTTTTCGCCTCGCCCATCGCCGCCGCATACAGCGGACGCGGAAAAGCGCCGGCATACAGGGAGCCCGTCGCGCCTCCGAAGCTGCCGAGCGGGAGCGTGGCGTCGCCGAGATCCCAGGCGCGGAACATGCTCCGGGTCGGTCCGGTTCCCGCGCACGGTATGCAGTAGCGCTCCGCGCGCCAGCTCGGCCAGAACGCTTTGTCCAGCCTCGGCGCACGCTGCAGCTCGGTTGCGGTCATGCGCCGCGAGCCGAAATGCATCGCGACGATGCCGACCGGCATTCGCCAGTCGACGGCAAGCGAGGCAAAGCGAATGCCCCACGGCTCGAGCACGACCTGGAGCGTTCCCGCGCCGTATTCGCCGAAGTCCAAGTCGAGAGTGCGGATCGTCGGCGCCGTCTGCGATACACCGCTTACCCGTGCGTCGGCGTATGCCGTCGAGCCCGGCGAGAGAACCAGTTCGAACGAAGGGAGCAAGCCCCCTCTCCAGACGACGGCGCTCGTCGAGGCGTCGGTCAGGCGGGCGGCGTCCGTTTCCAAATCCCAATGGAAGCGGTTACGATTCATGTCCATGCTGATAGCGGTTCGGTTCATGGCGGGAGAGCTCCTTCTGCTGATTTGACATTCATTATAATGAATGTCTTGACGAATGTATGTGGCCGAAACCATGCATTCGGTTGCCAATATCGCGATAATGCGGGGTACCCATATATTGGGCACCTTTTTCGATATGACGGCCAAATCCAACTGGAAGCGTAATCATTATAATGATCTCAAGCGCGCTTTAACGGTTATCGCCTGAAATCAAATATCCATTATGGGGGAGTTGCCTTGAATCGACCGGTACGAACGACAACGTTAGCCGTTTGGATCGCTTGCAGTCTGCTTTCCGCCACGCTTGCGGCGTGCAGCGGATCGGGCGGAGGAGATGCGAAGCCGACGGGAACCACACCCGCGGATACGAAAAACGACGACAAGAAGGACGATGCGAAGGGAACGGCAGCTCTCGCCGGACGGACGATCCGCATCGCCGGCAACGCCGACTATGCGCCGAAGCCGGATAACCCGCTAGGTGTGAAAGCGATTTCCCTGCAAAAGGAAGTCGAAAAGAAATATAACGTCAAAATCGAATACGTAGCCGTTCCGCAGGCGGAATACATGGATAAGCTGAAAGCTTCGATCCTGAACGGCTCCCCGATCGCCGATATCGTGTTCATGGGCAGTCCCGGAGCGGTTCCGGCGCTGACGGAACAGGGCCTGGTGCTGCCGATCGACAATTTGCTGGTCATGAGCCGGGAGAAAGAAATTCCCGTCGAAGCGTTCTCGAAGCTGACCGGCTATAAAGGCAAGACGTACGGCTTCGGGACGAATTCGAGCGTGGACCAGATCGGCATCTTTTACAATCGCGCGATGTTCCGCACGAACGGCTTGCCCGACCCGCACGAATGGGTGAAGAAGAAGGAATGGACGTGGGACAAATTCCGCGAAGTCGCCAGGCAGTTGACCAAGGATACGAACGGGGACGGCAAGCCGGACCAATGGGGATTGACCGGGTACGCCGGCGATTGGTTATGGTTCAACATATTGGCCAACGGCGGCTCGATCGTCGACATCGAAGCGGGCAAGCAAAAGTTGGACGATCCGAAATCGATCGCGGCGATGGATTTCATGGCCAAATTGTTTACGGAAGACAAAGTCGTCGCCGACCCGACGTGGGCGTTTCTCGATCTGTTCGCGAAGGGCAACATCGGCATGACTCCGAGCTTCTCCTGGACGGGGTCCACCTGGAAGGAAAAGATGAAGCAATACGGTTACGGCTTCCTGCCGATGCCGCTCGCTCCGGGGCAGACGGACTATGCGAATCCGGCGAGGCAGGTGAACTGCTACTTCCTTCCGAAAGGCGTGAAAGATCCGGCCGCCGTGCTGCAGGTGTGGAAGGAGCTTCAGGTATGGGACAGCAAGGAGTGGGTGGAAACGTACTACAACACCCAATACGACAACGAGGACGATATCGAAGTGGCGAGAATGCTGGCCGGAAAAGTTCGCTACGATTTCTTCGCGGGCATTCACGGCGGCATCATTGATAAGATCGGCACCGAGCTGGCGACCGGCAAAACGACGGCGGCCCAAGCGGCGAAGACGTACGGTCCGCAGCTGCAGGACAAAATAGACACGATTCTCAAGCAGTAATGCCGTTGGCCGGGTAAGCCGGTTCGGGGCTGAACGACAGGAGGGGAGGGGCGACGCTTGCGCTGCGGAATAACGAGAACGATCACGGTCCCGCTGCTTTTGGCGCTGCTGCTGGCTCTGCCGCCCTCGGGCGTCGCGACGCCGGGCGCGGCGGCCGGCGGCCTGACCGGGGGTAAAGCGTATGCCGCCGGCGATAGCGGCCCGGACAATCGGACGAAAGCGCCGGGGACGCCGCGCGAGGATAGCTACGAGGCGTATATCGCCTCGTTCGTGGACCGGGAGAAGCCTGCGGAAGAGGTGTTGATCGAGGCCGAAGCGTATTCTGCCGCGACCGGGGTGAACGTCAGGGTGCTGCGCGATTTCGCCGGCTTGCCGGGAGCGTCGCTATGGACGGACGAAACGGGCTCCGTGGAATGGAAAGTTCGCGTACCCAAGGATGGCTTATACCAGTTGGCCGTCCGCTATTACCCGGTCGAGGGCAAAAGCGCGGCCATCGAAAGGCAGCTCCTGCTCGACGGGCGCGTTCCGTTCTCCGAAGCGAACGGGATCCTGTTCGGCCGGGTATGGGCGAACGAAGCGCCGGACATCGCCAGGGATAACCGCGGCAACGACATCCGCCCGAAGCAGGCAGAACGGCCGATCTGGCAGGAGACGGTCGTCCGGGACGCGCAGGGCTACTACGAGCGGCCGTTTCAATTTTACGTTACGGCGGGCGAGCATACGATTACGCTCGTCTCGGTGCGGGAGCCGATGGTCGTCCGGTCGCTGCGGCTGTTCCGGGAGCCGGAGCCGCCGGCCTACGCCGAGCTTGCGCGCGAGTACGAGAAGAAGGGTCTGCGCCCGATCCCCGACACGCTGACGAAGGTGCAGGGCGAAGCGGCGGTGCGCAAATCCGATCCGACGCTGTACCCGCTGAACGACCGCTCGAGCCCGGCGACGGAGCCGTACGACGTGTCGAAGATCCGGATGAATACGATCGGGGGACACAACTGGCGGCTGCCGGGACAATGGATCGAATGGGAGGTCGAGGCGCCGCGGGACGGCTTGTACCGGCTGGCGTTCAAGAGCCGGCAAAACGGCTTGCGCGGACTGTATTCGACCCGCAAGCTGACGATCGACGGGAACGTTCCGTTCCGGGAAGCCGAATCGCTGCGTTTTTTGTACGGCCGCGACTGGAAGCTGTTCGAGCCCGGCGACGAGGGCAAACGTCCGTATTGGTTCCACCTGACGCCGGGCAAGCATACGATTCGTCTCGAGGTGACGCTCGGCGATATCGCCCCGCTCATCCGGACAGTCGAGCATGCCGTGCTCGAACTGAACGCGCTTTACAGGCAGATTATCAAAATAACCGGCACGTCACCCGATCCGTACCGCGACTACCGGCTCGACCGGCAAATTCCGCGGCTGACCGAACGGTTCCGCGAGCAGAGCGAGTTGTTGACGGGCGTGGCCGGGGAGCTGGAGCGGCTGACCGGGGAGAAAAGCGACAAAGTGGCGGCTTTGCATACGGCGGCGTATCAATTAAACGATTTCGCCGAACGGCCGGAGACGATCCAGCATCGGTTAGGCGCCTACCAGACCAACGTCGGCAGCCTCGGAACGTGGATGCTGACCGTGCGCGAGCAGCCGCTTGAAATCGACTACTTGCTGCTGGCCGGGGAAGGCGCGAAGCTCCCGAAGGAAGATGTCTCCTGGCTGGCTAAAGCGAAGCACGAGGTGTTGTCGTTCGTCTACTCGTTTCTCGAAGACTACAACAGCATCGGGGACGTATCCGGGAGCGGCGACGCCGTCACCGTCTGGATCGGAACGGGACGCGACCAGGCGCAGTCGCTCAAGTCGATGATCGACGATACGTTCACCCCCGCGACGGGCATTCGGGTCAACCTGAAGCTGGTCCAGATGGGAGTGCTGCTGCCCGCGACGCTGGCCGGTCAAGGGCCGGACGTGGCGATGCAGATCGGCAACGAAACCCCGGTCAACTTCGCGATGCGCGGCGCGGCGTACGATGTGAGCGCGTTTGCGGACTATCCGCAGGTGGCCGGACGGTTTCGCGACAGCGCGATCGTCCCGTACCGTTACGGCGAGCGGGTATTCGCCCTGCCGGAGCAGCAGACGTTCCCGATGCTGTTTTACCGCAAGGACGTGCTGGACGGACTGAAGCTGAACGTTCCGGATACGTGGGACGACGTGTACCGCATCATTCCGGTATTGCAAAAAAATGCGATGCAATTCGCCCTTCCTCTGGAGCAAAACTTCGCGCGCATGCCGACGATGGCGCCGAACGCCGCGTTCGCGGCGCTGCTGTTCCAGAACGACGGAGACCTGTACGACGCGGGCGGGCGCAGAAGCGGGCTCGATTCGGAGCCGGCCATGCTGGCGTTCAAACGCTGGACCGACATGTACACGGGCTATAAAATGCCGCTTACGTTCGATTTCGCCAACCGGTTCCGCACGGGGGAGATGCCGATCGGCATTGCCGACTATTCGCTATACAACCATCTGTCCGTATCCGCTCCGGAAATACGCGGGCTGTGGGAATTCGCTCCGATTCCGGGGACGCCGACGGCAGGAGGCATAGTGCGCCGGGAGGCGCCCGGAGGCGGAACGGCGATCATGATGCTGAACGGCGCCAAAAACAAGGCGAACGCCTGGACGTTCATGAAGTGGTGGACCGGCAAAGAAGCGCAAGTCCGGTTCGGCCGCGAAATGGAAGGGCTGATGGGCGCGGCGGCGCGGTATCCGACGGCCAACGTCGCGGCGATGGCCGAGCTTCCGTGGCCCGCCAAAGACTATGCTCGCCTCGAGCGGCAGTGGGAATGGGTCAAGGGCGTGCCCGAGGTGCCGGGCGGGTATTTCACCGGACGTCATCTGGACAATGCGTTCCGCGAAGTCGTCAACCGCAACCGCAACGCTCGCGAGACGCTGTACGACTACACGAGCGACATTAATGAAGAAATCGCTTTGAAGCGCGGCGAGTTCGGATTACCGGAATGAGGCGTCCCGGAGTATCGTCCCGCCGAGCTCGAAGCGACAAAGGAAAGGGGAGAAGCCGGTGACGGGCAAAATCGCCGCGGAATGGAAACGAAGCAAGCATTCGTACGCGCTGCTCGCTCCTTATTTCCTGTTGTTCCTGCTGTTCACGGTCGTTCCGGTTGCCGTATCGATCGTCATCAGCTTCACGTACTTCAATATGCTGGAGTTTCCGCGCTGGATCGGCTGGCACAACTACGAGCGGCTGTTTCTGGAGGACGACGTCTTCATCATCGCCCTGAAAAACACGTTTCTGTTCGCGGTCGTAACCGGCCCGCTCAGCTACGTCGCCTGCTTTGTGTTCGCGTGGATGATCAACGAGCTGTCCCCGAAGATCCGCGCCCTGCTGACCTTGCTGTTTTATGCGCCGTCGATATCCGGCAACATTTATTTCATGTGGCAGCTGATGTTTTCCGGGGACGCCTACGGATACGTGAACGGGTTTCTGATGAAGATCGGGGTGATCTACGAGCCGGTGCAATGGTTGACGGATTCGAAATACATGCTGGCGATCGTCATGCTCGTGCAGCTGTGGCTCAGTCTCGGCACAAGCTTCCTGGCATTCATCGCCGGACTGCAAAACGTCGACAAAACGCTGTTCGAAGCCGGAGCGGTCGACGGCATCCGCAACCGTTGGCAGGAGCTATGGTACATTACGCTGCCGGCCATGCGGCCGATGCTCCTGTTCGGCGCGGTCATTCAAATTACGGCTTCGTTCGCGGTCGCCGACGTCGCGATCGGCATGGCCGGCTTTCCGAGCGCCAACTACGCCGCGCATACGATCGTGACGCATCTGATCGATTACGGGACGGTTCGCTTCGAGATGGGCTACGCATCGGCGATCGCCACCGTGCTGTTCGGACTCATGGTCGGCATCAATTTGTTGACGCAGCGCGTGCTGCGGCGGGTGGGAGAGTGAGCGATGGGAACGGGGAATGTGACGATCGAACGGGCGCCGGGGGCGACCCGCGCGCGCGTGCGCGGCATACGGTCGCTAAGGCGCAAAGACAAGGTGAATCGGTCCCTGTGGGGAGACCTGCTGCTGTTCATCTTCCTCGGCGGCACTGCCGTATTCATGGCGCTGCCGATGGTATTCGCGATCAACAACGCGTTCAAGCCGCTGGATGAAATATTCGTCTTTCCGCCGCAGCTGTTCGTGCGCAACCCGACGCTGTCCAACTTCGGCGACTTGTTCATGCTTCTCGCGGGCTCGTGGGTGCCGGTATCGCGGTATTTGTTCAACACGGTATTCATTACGGCGGCAGGGACGGCCGGACATGTCATTCTCGCTTCGGCCGCCGCCTACCCGCTGGCCAAGCATTCGTTTCGCGGCAAAAAAATCATGTTCGCGACGATCGTGCTGTCGCTCATGTTTGCCGGGCAGGTTACGGCGATCCCGAACTACATGACGATGTCGTGGCTCGGCTGGATCGACTCGTACGCGTCGATTATCGTTCCGGCGTTCGCCTACCCGCTCGGGCTTTATTTGATGAAGCAGTTTATGGAAATGATTCCGGACTCTTTACTGGAGGCGGCCAAAATCGACGGGGCCAGCGAGTACCGCATTTTCTGGCAAATCGTCATGCCGCTCGTCAAGCCGGCCTGGCTGACGCTGACGATTTTGCTGTTCCAGTCGCTATGGGGCACCGACGGCGGCAGCTACGTGTACAGCGAGCAGTTGAAGACGCTGCACTACGCGGTGACGCAAATCGTGCAGGGGGGAATCGCCCGCACCGGGGCGGCCGCCGCCGTATCGCTCGTGCTGATGTCCGTGCCAATCGCTTTCTTCGTCTTCTCGCAAAGCAAAATCATCCAGACAATGGCCGCCTCGGGCATGAAGGAATAGGGGGATTGACCATTGACCATAAGCAGACTGACGAAGCTGGCGCTCGCCGCCTGCGCGGCGGCATGGTTTTGTATGCTCGTCCGACCCGTTCCCGCTGACGCCGAGCCTTACCAAGGATACACGTATTCGTATTGGCGGAAGGCGGAACCGTCGCCCAACGCGTACGCGCCGCTCAAGACGGTGAACGGCACGGCGCTTGGCATCGGACCGTTCAAGCAGCCGGGCGATCTGTCCGTAGCGAAAGACGGACGCATCCATGTGCTGGACTCCGGCAACGGCCGCATTGCGGTGCTGGACCGCGATTATCGGCTTGTCCGGGTAATCGGCGGCTTCCGCAACGGAACGAAGGACGACCGCTTCGACAACCCGCAAGGGATATTCGTCACGGACGATAATCGTCTGTACGTGGCGGATACGGGCAACGGGCGCGTCGTGGAGCTGGATGCGGACGGCTCCTTCGTGCGCGAGATCGGGCCTCCGAAATCGGAGCTGGTGCAGGAAGGGTTCACGTTCATTCCGATCAAGGTCGCGCTCGATCGGGCGAAACGGATATACGTTGTCGGCCGCGGCGTGACCGATGGGATTATGGAGTTCGACCAGGACGGCCAATTTCAATCGTTTCTCGGAGCGCCTAGAGTGGCGTTCAACCCAGCCGACTATTTCTGGAAACGGGTATCGACCAAGGCGCAGCGGGAGAAGATGATCCAGTTCATTCCGACGGAGTTCAATAATGCGGACATCGATGGCGACGGCTTCCTGTTCGCGACGACGCAGACGGCTACGGTCGATCCGATCCAGAGGCTGAACCCGACGGGCACCAACGTTTTGAAAAAAGACAGCCATGCGCCTCCGGTCGGCGATTTGTTGACCGAGGCCGGCAAGATGCCGGCGTTCGCCGACGTCTCGGCGGGCGAGCACGGTTTGTACAGCGCGCTGGACACCAGCAAAGGCCGCATCTTCACCTACGATGAAGACGGACATCTGCTTTATGTGTTCGGCACCGTCGGCGATCAGGAAGGCGCCTTCCGGACGCCCGCGGCGATCGCGCGCGCCGGCGACCGTATGCTGGCGCTCGACCGCGACCAGGCTCTGCTCACCGTCTTCGCGCCGACGCCGTTCGGTCAGGCCGTCAACGCGGCGGTCGCCTACCAATACGAGGGCAGGCAGGAGGAAGCGCGCCGGATGTGGGAGCGGGTGCTCAAGCTGGATGCGAACTATGAGCTCGCCTATACCGGCATCGGCAAAGCGCTGCTGCGGGAAGGCCGGTACAAGGAAGCGACGAACCATTTCAAATTGGGGTTCGACCGGACGTACTATTCCAAGGCGTTCGCTCTCGAACGGAAGCGGCTCGCCCGCGCGGCCTTCGGACCGGTCATGTCGGCCGCGGCGGTCGCCCTGGCGCTCTTCTGGCTCGGCCGTACGGTTCTTCGCCGGCGCCGCGGGCCGCGCAAAACGGACGGGAAAGGAGGCGTCGCGGCTTGACCGTCTCGAATCGGGCAAAGTTCGCCCTGTATGTGACCGTGCATCCGTTCAAAGGATTTTGGGATATGAAGTACGAAGGCAGCGGCCGCATGTCCGCCGCTTTGGCCGCCGTGCTGCTGCTTGCGCTCGCGACAATCGTCAAGCAGCAGTTTGCCGGATTTATCGTCAATCGCAACCATGTGGAAGAGCTGAACAGCCTGAACCAGCTTTATTACATCGTGCTGCCGTTTTTGCTGTGGTGCATCGCCAACTGGTCGACGACGACGCTCATGGACGGCGAGGGCACCTTTGCCGACATCGTCATGGCGACCGGCTATGCGCTTATTCCGTTGACGGTCGTGTACGTGCCGCAGACACTGTTCAGTCATTGGATCACCGAGCAGGAAAGCGCGTTCTACTACTTCCTCGATGCGCTCGCGGTCGCGTGGTCCGGCTGGCTGCTGTTTATCGGGACGATGACCGTGCATCAGTATTCGGTTGGCAAAACGATCGTCACGATGCTGCTTACGCTGCTCGTCATCGGCATGATCCTGTTTATCGGCCTGCTGTTCTTCAGTCTCATTCAGCAGATGGTCGCGTTCGTCGCGACGATTCACAAGGAGATCGCGCTGCGGCCGTAACGCCGCGCGTTTATCCGGTACGAGGAGGCGCCATGAAAAAAACGATGCTCATTGTGCTGGTATCGGCGCTGGCGGCCGGCGGCCTCGGCTTCGCGGCCCGGAGCCGTCCGAGCGGGGCGACGTCTCCCGATCCGCCCGCCGCGCTCGCAACCGTCGCCGCGCTAAACGCGAATGCGGCCGCGCCCGGCAGGTCTACTGCTTCGCCAAGCGTGCCCGCCGCTCCTCCAGGCGGCTCAGGCTCCGCTCCAAGCGGTTGGCAAAACGCGTCCGGCGTTCAGCCGGAACGTTCCAACGCCGTGTCCGGCGCTGTCCAGAGCGTGCGTCCGGCCGCCGATGCCGCTGTCCCGGACGGCGTTCCCGGCATGAAGCCGGTCGCGAACAACGGGAAGCTGGCCTTGTTCTTTCAGCCGGAGACGACGGAAATTGCCGTCAAGCGGCTGCAGACCGGCGAGGTATGGTATTCGAATCCGCCCGGCCGGCAAAGCGACCCGCTCGCCGAACCGTTCGTCAAAGGAAGGCTCGGCTCGCAATTGTCGATGACATATTATTCGGGCGACGGCAAAGTCGGGTTTATCGACAACTTCAACGAAAGCGTGCAGAAGAAGCAGTTCGAAGCCAGCCTGGAGGGCGACGCCGTTGCCGTTACGTATACGATTGGCGACGTATCCGCGATGCTGGCCGCTCCGAAGCGGTTCAAGAAGGAGCGATTCGAGAAAGATATTTTGCCGCGGATCGGAGACGGCAAGAAGCGCGAGGAGTTTCAGGCCTCTTACCGCAATGTGGAAGAGACGGACTACTACGAGCAGTGGAACAACATCCCGAGCGGCCGCAAAAAACAGCTGCTGGAGACGCTTGTCGGCGTCGGCTATACCGAGCGCGACTTCGAGCTGGATAACCGGCAGACCGGCGTCATCGTCGAGCCGCGGCCGAGCTTCAAGGCGACGCTGCGCTATGCGCTTGACGGCGACCAGCTGGTGGTGACGATGCCGATGTCCAAGCTGACGCAGTCAACGGCGTTTCCGATCCGGACCGTATCGCTGCTCGAATTTTTCGGAGCCGCGGGCGCAGACGCGCAAGGGTATATGCTCGTGCCGGACGGCTCGGGAGCGCTGATCCGGCTGAATAACGGCAAGACGTCGGCCCGGCCGTTGTCGGTGCAGATGTACGGCAGCGACGGGACGCTGGACGAGAAGCGGCGGGGGGCGATCGCCGAGAAGGCGAGGCTTCCGGTGTTCGGCATGATGCAGGACGGGAAGGCGCTATTCGGCATCGTCGAGCGCGGCGATGCGCTGGCCAATGTGGAAGCGGACGTAAGCGGACGGCTTCATTCGTACAATGTCGTCTACCCGAGCTTCAACGCGACCGAGATGGACACGGTCACGCTCGCCGGAAACGGCATCAAGAACGAGGTGGCCCTGTTTCAGCCGGCCATGCACACCGGCGATATCGTCGTGCGGTACATGTTTTTGGCCGGCGAGGACGCCACATACTCGGGCATGGCCAACTATTATCGCAGTTATCTCGTGGCGAACAATCGTTTATCGGCGTTGCCGCCGGCAGCCGCCCCGCCGTTCGTCGCCGAGCTGCTCGGCGCGATTCCGAAGCGCACGTCGTTTCTCGGCGTTCCGTATCGCAAGACGGAGGCGCTCACGCCGTTCGCCGAAGCGGAGCGAATCGCGCGGAAACTGAAGGAGGCGGACGTCGCCAACATCGCCCTCCGCTATGTCGGCTGGTTTAACGGCGGGCTGCTGCCTTCGTTGCCGACCTCGATCCGGCCGGAACGGGCGCTGGGCGGGGACTCCGGCTTCCGGGCGCTCGCGAGAGCCCTGCGGGAAGAGAGTATCGGCTTTTACCCCGACGTATCGCTGCTGAGCGCCTACGAACGCGGCTTGCGGCTGGGGCCGAATCCGAACGCATCGCTGTTCATCAAGCAGCAAAAAGCGGTGAAGGCGCCGTTCAATCTGGCGACCCGGCTGCGCGACTCCGGCAACGCCGCGCCCTACTTCATCGTTTCGCCGAAGAAGCTGCCCGGCATCGTCGGACGGTTTGCGGACGCTTACGCTTCATATGGCATTCCCGGACTTTCGCTCGGGGACTTGGGAGACGCGATCAACTCCGATTACCGCAAGAGCGCTATGGTCGACCGGCAGCAGGCGGCCGGCGTGCTGACGGAGCAGGCGGAGGCGCTGGCCAATCAATACCCCGACCTTCTACTCGACGGCGGCAACGCTCCGATGCTGCCGTACGGCAAGCTGATCGTCAACGCCCCGCTCGCGAGCAGCGGCTACCAGCTTGCGGACGAGACGGTTCCGTTTTACGAAATGGCGCTGCACGGCTACGTCGATTACGCCGGACGTCCGGCCAATGCGTACGGAGGCGATTTGCGCGATTATACGCTGAAGCTGCTGGAGACGGGAGCGAACGTCTACTTCCAGTGGATGAGCGTCCCGGGATCGACGGTGAAGGATACCGAATTCAGCCGGTATTACTCGCACGAATACGCCGATTGGTTCGACGACGCGATTCGCATGTACGCGGAAGTGCGTCCTTTCCTGAGCGATGTCCGCACGCGGCCGATCGTCCGGCACGAGAGGCTGGCGGACGGCGTATACCGGACGACTTACGGGGGCGGAAAGACGGTTACGGTCAATTACAACGCCGAGCCGGCAACGGCGGACGGGATGGCCGTTCCGGCCAAAGGCTACAAGGTGGGCGGTGAACATCGGTAATGCGCAAACCTTTATCGTTCGACAAACGGAAGCAAAGATTCGGCATCCTCTTTCTGCTTCCCTGGCTGATCGGCTTCGTCCTGCTGTTCGCCGTGCCGATGCTCGAATCGTTCCGCTACAGCCTCGGCAAGCTGGAGCTGCTGCCGGAGGGCGGGTATGCGATCCGGTTCGAGGGATTCCGGAACTACGTCGCCGCCCTGACCGAGCATGCGGAATTCAACCGGACGCTCGCCGAAGCGGTGATCGCGATGTTCGTCAATGTGCCGCTCATCCTCGTATTCAGCCTGTTCGCCGCCAGTTTGCTGAATCAGAAATTTCGTGGGCGGGCGATGGCCCGGGCCATTTTCTTCCTGCCCGTCATTCTTGCCTCCGGCGTCATAGCCGACATCCAGAATGGGAGCATTATGGCATCCGTTATGGACGGGATGACGTACGGCGGGAATCTTGACCCGGAAGCGACCGGGCTGCAGACTTCGGTCTTTTTGCAAAGCTTCGAGTTGAAGGGCATGCTGCTCGACGCCGGGCTGAACGAACGGATCGTCGTTTATTTGACCGGCGCGGTCGACCGGATTTACGAGATTATCAGCTCGTCGGGCGTGCAAATTTTAATCTTTTTGGCCGGGCTGCAGTCGATCTCCCCTTCGTTGTACGAAGCGTCCCGCATCGAAGGGGCGACGGGGTACGAGATCTTTTGGAAGGTGACGTTTCCGATGGTCAGTCCGCTTATTTTGACGAATGTCGTCTACACGGTCATCGACAGCTTTTTGAACAACCCGTTGACGAAGCTCGTCTACCGGACCGCCTTCACCGAGCTGAATTTCGGGCTGAGCGCGGCGATGTCGTGGATGTATTTTGCAGTCGTGGCGGGGCTGCTGGCCATCATCGCGCTCGTCGTATCGCGGCGTGTGTTTTATTACGATTAACGCAAAGGAGAGAGGCGATGAATGCGCATCGGTATCGCATGCAGCTCGTATCGGACCGTCTGAAGCACGGAGTCTGGGTGTTCGTCCGCGCCGTTCTCGTCATCGGCTTGTCCTTCGTCATCCTGCACCCGATTCTGCAGAAGCTGGCCGAAACGTTCAAAGACCCGGCCGATCTGTACAATCCGAACATCGTCTGGATTCCCGTTCACGTGACGCTGGCGAACGTGAAGGTCGTCTGGAACGTGCTCGATTACGGCCGGACGACGCTGAATACGGCGCTGCTGTCGGGCTGCGTCATGGTGGCGCAGACGGCCGTCTGCGCGCTGGCCGGCTACGCCTTCGCCAGACTGCGGTTCAGGGGCAGCGAATTTCTATTCGTCTGCGCGGTATTCACGATTCTCGTTCCTCCGCAGACGATCATGGTTCCGCTGTATATGCAGTTCAAAAGCTTCGACATCTTCAATCTGGTGACGCTGCTGACGGGGCGCGACGGCATCCCGCTGATCAATACGTATTGGCCGCTCGTCCTGTCGTCGCTGACCGGCATGGGAGTGAAGTCGGGGCTGTTCATTTATATATTCCGCCAGTTTTTCCGCGGCTTGCCCAAGGAGCTGGAGGAGGCGGCGTTCGTCGACGGCGCGGGCGTCGTGCGCACGTTCGTGCGGATCGCGCTGCCCAATGCGGTGCCGGCGCTTGTGACCGTCATGCTGTTCACCTTCGTCTGGCAATGGAACGATACGTTTTTTTCCGGCATGTATATGGGCGAAACCGGGCTGCTGTCCAACAAGATGGCGATGCTCGACCCGTATTTGAAAAAGCTGCTGACCGGCGACGCGAATTTATTGGGCGTCGATCCGTTCCATTTGTCGCTTTTGAAGGATGTCGCGGTGCTGTTCATGATGCTGCCGCTCATCGTGCTGTACTTATTCGTGCAAAATTACTTCGTGGAAAGCGTCGAGCGCACCGGCTTGATCGGCTGATCGCGGGAAAGAGGGATCGGGATGAACGGATTTTACCGAATTGGACAACGGGCCGGGGACGGCCGCTGGACGCTGGAGGACGGCGACGGCCGACCGTTTTATTCGCTCGGCGTCAATTGCTTCAACTACGACCTCGGGGAGCCGATGGAGGCGTACTTGATGGACCGGTACGGAGGAGTCGGCTGGTTCGGCCGCTGGGCGGGCGCCAAGCTCGACGGGGTGAAGGAGCTGGGCTTCAATACGCTGGGGGCGTGGCATTCCCGCTATTACTGGAACAGCAAGGTGCCGAAAACGATTGAGATCCGCTGCTCGCAAAAAGCGAACCGGGTCAATAACGGCTGGGGCGGCTATGGGTTTCCCGACGTGTTCGACCCGAGCTTTGCCGCTTCGGCGCACAGCGCCATGGCGGATACGTACCACGCCAGCGGGGCGTCGCTTGTCGACGACCGTTCGGTCATCGGGGTGTACACCGACAACGAGCTGCACTGGTGGGGCACCGGCGGACATTGGGGGCAGGACGACCCCGGGTCGGCGACGAACGGGACGAATCTCGTAGAGGACTACATCCACCTTCCGGCGAACGCCCCCGGCAAGCGGGCCTGGATCGATTATTTGCGCGAGCGGTACGGCGACATCGGCCGGCTGAACGCAGCGTGGAACGCGGAGTACGACACGTTCGAGGAGCTGCTGTGGCTGCGGGAATACCGGGCGGCGGAGCCGGCTTACGGCGACGACAAGCTGGGCTTTCTGCGACGGATTGCCGAGACGTACTTCCGGACGACGACGGACATTTTGCGCCAGTACGACGGCAACCATCTGCTGCTCGGCTGCCGCATGGTTGGCACGAGCACGCCGGATGTCGTGCTGGAGGCGATGAAGCCGTATGTCGATGCGCTGTCGCTCAACTATTACTGCTTCGAGCTGCCCGAGGCGTGGATCGCCCGGGCACATCGGATCACCGGCAAGCCGGTGATCATTACCGAATTCAGCTTCAGCGCCGGCTCCAGCGCGGGCTTCGACCTGATCACGAACGGAGCGCAGCTTGCCCATGTGCGCGACCAGAAGCGCCGCGGGGAAAGCTACCGCGACTTCGTGACGCAAGCCGCCCGCATGCCGTTCATGCTCGGCACGCATTGGTTCGCGCTGTACGATTTCTGGGACCGTCAAGGTCTGATCGGCAATTACGGGCTGTACGACCGCAAAGACGAGCTGTGGAGTGAGTTCGCCGAAGCGGTGAAGGAGACGCACGCGGCGCTTGCGCCGGTGCTGGCAGGCCGCTGACGCAAGCTGTCCGGGATTCGAAACGGAGAGAGAAGGAGTGACGAAGGATGGCGTTGATCGAATGCAACTTCTGGTCCGATACGCTCGGGACTCATAGCACGATGCTCGTTATCGTGCCGAACCGCCGCTATGTCCGGCAGCCGGGACAGAGCGGCGATAGCGAGCGAACATTGCCGGAAGGCAAGCTGCCGACGCTGTACCTGCTGCACGGCCTTGGCGACGATCATACGAGCTGGCTCAGACGGACCCGGGTGGAGGAATACGCGAACGCCGTGGGAGTCGCCGTCGTCATGCCGAACGCCGGGCGCAGCTTCTATGCGAATATGGACCGGGGGCACGATTACTGGACGTTCGTCGGCCGGGAACTGCCGTACGTCGCGCAGTCGCTGTTCCCGCTCTCCGGCCGTCGGGAGGATTGCTTCGTCGCCGGCAATTCGATGGGCGGATACGGCGCGTTCAAGCTGGCGCTCGCCTATCCCGACCGGTTCGCGGCGGCGGCCAGCTTGTCCGGCGTGCTCGATATCGCTTACCGCGCAGACCCGCAGTGGCGCGAGTTCGTGAACATTTTCGGCGACCTGAATGCGCTCGCCGGCAGCCCGAACGATCTGCTTCATCTGGCCGACCGGGCTGCCGCTTCGGGCGGGCCGGTGCCGCTCTTGTACCAGTGCTGCGGCACCGCCGATTTCCTGTACGAGCACAATGAACGGTTTGCCGCGCACGCCCGGCGGCTCGGGCTGCCGCTCGCGTACGACGAAGAGAAGGAGTCGCACAATTGGGCGTATTGGGACCGGCAAATCGCCCGCGTCATCGACTGGCTGCCGATCGATTCCGCCTCGACAAGCTGAATGGTTTCACTGTCGGATCTTACAGTCGCAAAGGAGGCGAGGCTTTGCTTTACTTGGGCATCGATATCGGCACGACGAATGCGAAAGCCGTACTCGTATCCGACGATCTGCGGATCGCCGCGGAAGGATCCGTCCCGTATCAGCTCGACGTGCTCGGCAACGGCGGGGTGGAGCAGAATCCGTACGATTGGCAAAACGCCGTCGGGCTTCTTATCTCCCGATTCCGCTCGGAAGGCATCGATCCGGGAAGCATCGCCGGCGTGGCCATAAGCGGACACGGCTGCGCGCTCGTAGTCACCGACGGGCTGGGACGGCCGCTGCGGCCGGCGATCAGCTCGCTGGATACGCGCTGCAAGGCTCAGACGGAGCGAATCCGGCAAAGCGCGGGAGACGTCGTCGCGTGCATCAACGGCAACGGCGTGGGAGCCTTCAACTTCGAGCCGAAGCTGCTGTGGCTGAAAGAGACGGAAGCGGCCCATTATCGAACGATGCCGGCGTTTTTATCCCCGACGAGCTATATGGTGCGCTGGTTGACCGGCCGGACCGTCATGAACGTTTCCGACGGAGGCATCGCGATGGCTTACGACCGTCTGACCGGAGCCGGATGGAGCGATCGGGTTGTTGAGGCGATCGGGCTGGACAGGGACAAATATCCGGAAATCACCGGCTGTGCGGACATCGTCGGCACCGTATCCGCCGCAGCCTCTTCCGAAACCGGGCTGCCCGCCGGCATACCGGTCATCGCCGGAGGCGAGGATACGTCCTCGGCCGCGCTTTCGCTCGGCGTAACGAAGCCGGGGATGGCGTTCGTCTCGCTCGGCACCCAGGGCGTCGTCGGCGTGTGCACGGACCGGTTCGCCGTCCGCACGGAGTTGCTCGGATTTCCGCACGTCGTCGAAGGCTGCCATCTGCTCTGCGGGTCGATGAGCAGCGTCGGCGCGGGCATGCAGTGGTTTATTCGCGAATGGTGCGGCGATCTGCTGCAGGACCGTCCCGAACCGGGCCGGACGGTGCACGACCGGCTGGAGGACGAATGCGCCGGTACGCCTCCCGGCGCGGGCGGGCTGCTGTTTCTCCCTTATTTGTCCGGCGAGCTGCATCCGGTTTTGGACGAACGGGCGGCAGGGGTCTTCTTCGGCTTGAAGCTGGAGCATACCCGGGCGCACATGGCTCGTGCCGTCATGGAGGGAACGGCGCACGCGATCCGGCACAATCTGGACTTTGCCCGCCGCTCGGTCGGCCCGGTAGACCGGCTGAAGGCGGTTGGAGGCCCGACGGGAAGCCGTCTCTGGTGCCAGGCGATCGCCGACGTGACCGGCTGCGGCGTGACGGTGGCGGGATCGCGGAAAGGGGCTGTCGGCGCGCCGCTCGGAAACGCCCTGCTGCTCATGAACCGGCTGGCGGGCATCGATTGGTCCGAGTCGTTGTCCGCTTTGCTGACGGACGAAGTGGCCTACGAGCCCTCCGCTGCGGCAAAGGCGATGTATGACGATCACCATGCCGTCTATATCGAGCTGTACAACAGGGTGAAGGAGCTCTTTCCCGCCATGCAACGAACCTCGTAGCCGGTTTTGCAGAAAGGAGGCGGCGCCATGCCGCTCGATAAAAACAGCCCGGTTCCGCTCTACCACCAGCTGACCGAAGCGCTCGTCAAAATGATCGAGGATCACTATGTCGAAGGCGATGCGCTGCCCACGGAGCCCGAGCTCGAGCAGCGGTTCGGAGTCAGCCGGATGACCGTCCGGCTGGCGATGAACGCCCTTGCGGACGAAGGGCTGGTCGAGCGCAAGCAAGGGCGGGGGACGTTCGTCCGCAGCCCGAAAATTACCCATCAGCTGACGTCGATCACGAGCTGGACCGAGCAGATGAAGGAACGGGGCTTCGTGCCGCACACCGTGCACGCCGAGATCGTCGTAGTCGACCCGCCGAAGAAGATCGGCGCGCTGCTTCAGCTCCGTCCGGGCGAACGGACGGTCCGCATCAAGCGGGTGCGTTACGCCAGCGGGGAGCCGATGTGCATCATGATCAATTACGTCAAAGAAACGCTGCTTGGGGGATTCGCGGAGAAAGGACTGCAGGGCGAGTCTTTCTATGAGACGCTGGCCCGCGACTACGGCATTCGCATCGCCAAAGCGCAGGAAACCGTCGAGGCGCGCGAAGCGACGGAGCACGAGGCCGAGCTGCTGCGCATCCAGGCGTGGTCGCCGGTGCTGTTCGTCACCCGGTTGTCGTATTTGCCCGACAGCGTGCCGTTCGAGGTCGTGCATCTGACTTCGCGGGCCGACCGGTACCGGTATCAGATCATGCTGTATGCGGGGGACGCCGCTACCCGTTGAACGGCCGTTCAGCCGTGCAGTCGTGCAGCCGGTAAGCGGCATGGGAGTGGTTTTGCA
The DNA here is from genome assembly GCF_039536325.1 of Paenibacillus hodogayensis. Classification (NCBI taxonomy): domain Bacteria; kingdom Bacillati; phylum Bacillota; class Bacilli; order Caryophanales; family Paenibacillaceae; genus Paenibacillus; species Paenibacillus hodogayensis. The sequence continues at coordinate 631,821 of NZ_BAAAYO010000001.1, read as the reverse complement.
TACAAGAAGGGGGGAGCAGCGATGAGACTGCAAGGGAAAATCGCCGCCGTCACCGGGGCCGGCAGCGGACTCGGACGCGGCATCGCCGTGGAATTCGCCGTGCAAGGAGCGGAAGTGATCGTCATCGACCGCGATCCTGACGGGGCGGAGAGGACGGTCGGGGCGATCGCCGCTGCCGGCGGCAAGGCGCATCGGATCGTCATCGATATCGCCGATCGCGGGCAGGTCGAGGACGGCTTCCGCCAGATCAAGGAACGATTTCGGAGACTCGATATTCTCGTCAACAATGCGGGCATTACCGGCCGTTCCCGCGGCGACGGTCCTGTCGGGGAATGTTTGCCGGAGGCGTGGGATGAAATCGTCGGAGTCAATCTGAGGGGCACGTTTCTGTGCTCCAGACACGCCGTCAACCTGATGACCGGGCAGGGCGGGGGCGGCGCGATCGTCAACGTTTCCTCCGTCCTCGGTCTTGTCGGCTGCCAGGAGCATTTTACGAGCCATGCCTACCAGGCGAGCAAGGCCGGCATTATCGGGCTTTCCCGCTCGATCGCGGCCTATTACGCCAAGCACGGCATCCGCTGCAACGTCATCGCCCCCGGGCTGATCGAATCGCCGGCTACGGGCAAAGTGCGGCAAGACGCCGCCGCGCTGGAATTCGTCCGGCGGATGCAGCCGCTCGGCGAGCTGGGACGTCCGGAAGACGTCGCCCGCGCGGCCGTCTATTTCGCTTCGGACGAATCGGCTTTCGTCACCGGGCAGGTGCTGGCCGTGGATGGAGGCTGGACGATGCAGTAGCGCCGGCAAGCCGCCAAGGCTTCCGTTCTAGCCGCGGAAGGCTGTCGGCCGTAAGCCCGTTCGACCGTTTTTTTTCGGCATCAAACATTATAACGATATAACGATTTATTCCTATCGACGAAGGAGCGTGTGTTTGATTATGGTTCAACAACTGCGGTTTATCGAGGAAGCGAAGAAGCTGATCGACCGAATCGAGACGACGCAAACGGAGTCGTTGCACAAAGCGGCCGAGCTGTACGCGAATGCGATCGCCAATGACGGGCTCGTTCATCTGTACGGCAACGGGCATTCCGCGATCGCGGTGTACGAAACGTTTCCCCGGATCGGCAGCATCGTCGGTTTTCATCCGCTGCTCGAGCTGTCGCTGACCTATTACGCCAACGTGGTCGGCCCGAACGGGCTGCGGCAAAATCAATATTTGGAGCAATTGGAAGGGTTCGCGGAAAAGATCCTTTCCAACTACGACTTCGGCCCTCATGACGTTATGGTTTGCTTTTCCAGCACGGGCATTAATCAAGTCGTGATTGAGATGGCCTACGGCGCCAAAAAACGCGGTATCCCGGTTATAGCCGTGACGTCCGTCGCCCATCAATCCTCCACGGAATCGCGCCACAGCTCCGGCAAGCGGCTCAGCGAAATCGCCGACGTGACGATCGACAACTGCACCCCGCCCGGCGACGCGATGATTCATCTGGACGGCTGCGACGCTCCCGTCTCCCCGGGCTCGACGCTTGCCGCGGTTACGATCGTGCAAACGTTGAACGCGCTGACGGCGGAGAAGCTCGTTGAGCGGGGCTGCAAGCCGCTTATTTTGCCGAGTATGCACTTTAAGGGCGATACCAGCGTCGACGAGACGATCGACGCCTACTACAGCGAGACGAAGCGCCGCTTCCGCAAAACGCGGTAATCGTAAGGGAAACGGACGCGCGTCATTCGAAGAAAAGAAGGGAGATTCCACCATGCTGATTCATATTCCGAGCGTGCCGCTGCTGCACAGGACCGATATCGCGGTCGTCGGCTCCGGATCGGCGGGCGTTACGGCGGCCATTGCCGCGGCCCGGGAAGGCAAGCGCGTCACGCTTGTGGAGCGCTACGGATTTTTGGGCGGCACGAGCACGGGCGTGCTCGATACGTTTTACGGCTTCTATACGCCCGGGCGGGCGGCTCGCAAAGTAGTGGGCGGCGTGCCGGACGATATGCTGCGCCGGCTGTACGCCGAAAAGGCCGCCTTCGAACGGCCCAATACGTTCGGAGCGGGCACGGGCATTACCTACGACCCGGAGACGCTCAAATGGGTGTGGGAGGATTTGGCAACGGAAGCGGGCGTGCAGCTGCTGTACCATTCGTTCTGCACTGATGTCGTCATGGACGGCAACAAAGTGGCCGGCATCGTGACGGACGGGAAACGAGGGCTGATGCGGATCGACGCAGACGTCGTCATCGATTGCTCCGGCGACGCCGACGTGGCCTTTCGGGCGGGCGTTCCGTTCGAACGCGCCGGAGAGGGGAGTGCGGCGCAGACGCTGACGACGACGTTCCGTCTGGCCAACGTCGACGGCGAGCGGGCGAAGCAGGTGCCGCGCAAGCGGCTCGTGGAAATGATGAAGGAAGCGAACCGCAGCGGCCGCTACCATCTCCCGCGCGAGGAAGGGTCGATTCATGCCACTCCGGTGGCCGGCGTGATGCTGGCGATCATGACCCGGCTCGACGGCTACGACCCGTGCGACCCGGTGTCGCTGACCGCCGCGGAAATCGAGGGGCGTAGACAGGTGCGGGAGTACGTCCGGTTTCTGGTCAACGAAGTGCCGGGGTACGAGCAGGCGAGACTCGTGGCGCTGAGCACGCAGATCGGCGTCCGCGAAACCCGCCGCATCTATGGCGAGTACCGGTTGACGAAGGAAGACGTGACCGCGGTCCGCAAGTTTGGCGATACGATCGGGCAATGCGGGGCGCCGATCGAGGATCATCATGGCGGCAACGACACGCATTGGGAGTTTCTTCCGGAAGGAGCGGCCTACGATATTCCGTTCCGTTCGCTCGTGCCGCAGCAGGCGGAAGGGCTGCTCGTAGCGGGCCGCTGCTTCTCCGCCACGCATGAGGCGCACGCGTCCTGCCGCAGCATGGCCCAATGCATGGCCATGGGACAGGCGGCCGGAGTCGCCGCCGCGATCGCGGCCGGCCGGGACGCGCTGCCGCGGCATGTCGATATCGGACAGGTGCAGCAGCGTCTCGTCGATACGGGAGCGATTTTGTACGATTGGCAATCCCGGGACGGCACGGAATGAAGGGAATCATGGAGCACAGCTTGGGGTGCGAAAGGAGCGAACGTACATGATCGAATGGGCGAAGCTGACGAACGAGGAGCTGGCGGACGTCGACCGGAACTTGCCGGTCCTCATCCCGATCGGGCTCGTGGAGGCGCATGGGCCCCACCTGACGCTCGGTCTCGACAACGATACGGCGATTTATTTCGCGCGCCGCTTGGCAGAGGCGACGGGGGCGGTGCTGGCTCCGGCAATCCATTACGGCTTTGCCGACGCGATGAAGGAATATCCGGGAACGGTAGGGGTTTCCGCGGACACGCTGTCCCGTATCGTCAGAGACTTGTCGATGATGTTTTGCTTCCACGGGTTTCGCAAGCAAATTTACGTAAGCGGGCACGGGGCCAACAAGGCCCCCTGCGAGCTGGGCTTTTACGCCGTGTGGGAGACGTACCCGGACTTCAAGCCGGCGTGCTGGAATTGGTGGACCGAAGCCGGCATTGCCGGTATCCACCATGCGGACAAAGGCGAGACGGAGGCGGCGATGGCTGTCGGCTCACCCGTCTATATGGACCGGGTCCGGGACTTCGCCTTCCGCAAGCCGTGGCACATGGTCCATTCCCGCTACCGCCTCCAGCCGGAATCGGGCGGCATCAACGGCTTCCCGAGCCTTGCCGACCCCGCAGAAGGGGAGCGGGTCCGGGAACGGGTCGTTCGCGCGTTGTCGGAGAAAGTGGAGGAGGCGATCCGGGACCGCGCTTGAACGTAAGACGATGCCGACTTTCGGCGGGGCCAAGCGCCCCGCCGTTTTTTTTAGGTAATCTTAAGATTCGGATTAGCCTATCTTTAGAATGAACGGATACACTTGATTGTTGAAGCTGGGCGAAGCCCGCTGGATGACGCCGGAGGTGGACGGTTTGAACGAAACGAATAATGGGCTCGAGCAGTCGGGCGGGGAACGGCAATTGATTGTGACTGCGGACGATTTCGGCATGCTGCACGGGGCGAACGAGGCGATCGGCGATCTGATGACCGGTCGGTTTATTACCTCGACGTCATTGATGATTCCTTGTCCGTGGGCGCTGGATGCGGTGCGAATCGCTGCGCGGCATCCGAACATCGATTTTGACTTCGGCGTCCATCTAACCTTTACAAGCGGGGTCTACTACAATTGGGGACCGGTGCACCGTGCGGGCTCGACGAATTCGCTCGTGAACGAATACGGCCGTTTTCCCGCGGACAGCCGGCAGGTGGAGCGGGCCGATCCCGATCAGATTCGCGCCGAGATCGCCGCGCAGCTCGAATGGGCGCTAGCCCGCGGCATCGACGTGACCCATGTCGACGACCATCTGTGCAGTCTGCTCGGCTTGTATACGGGAAGGCATTTTATGGACATCGTGTTTGACCTGTGCGCGGCCTTCGGGCTGCCGTTTCGTTTTCCGAAAGTGCTGCAGGACGAGCAGCGGGCGATGATGGCCCAGATCGACCCGGCCGAGATCGTACGCATGGCGGAGAACAAAGGGGTGGCGCTGCCCGACCGGATGATTATTCTGCCTTATTATCCGCAGCAGATGGAACAGGTGGGTTACGAACATACCAAACGCGCGGTCATCGATACGCTTCGGCAGCTTCGTCCCGGCGTCACCGAACTCATCTGTCATCCAGCCGCAGATACGGCGGAAACGAAGGCCGTGCTGGATACGTGGCAGCTGCGGCGGTACGAATGGGACGTATTCCGGGACGAAGAGGTTCAAGACGTCATTCGATCCGAAGGCATTCGGCTGATCAAGTGGAGAGACCTCCGCGACCGCCAACGAGGCGTATGACCGCCTGTTGCCGCCGTTCACGGCTTCCATGTCAGTTCGATAAACCGGTGCGCCGCGCTGGATAGCGGCATATTGCGCATCGTCATAATCCCCACGTGAGAGGGCGGCAGCTGCACGTCGAGACGAATCTCGAACAGCGAGCCGTCCTCCAGCTCCTTCGTGACAAACTCCCGGGTTACATACGAAATGCCCAGTCCTCTCCGCGCAAATTCGATCAGCAAATCTACGCTCCCGACCTCGATCTCGGGCTTGAGGCTGTAGCCGTAGCTTTGAAATAGCTCCGTAATCGCCATGCGCGCCCGGCTGTTGCGCGAGAACAGAATGATCGGGTAGCCGAGCAGCCTGTCGAGCGACAGCGCCTCGCCCTGGAGCGCGGCATAATGGGGCCCCGCCACAAAGCAATCCTGCAGCTGAATGCTCTCCCTTACCTCAAGCTGCGGATCGACGATTGGCATGCGAACGACGCCGAGATCGATCTGCCCCTCCTTCAAAAAAGCGATGACCTCCGGCGTCGTCCCATGGTTCAGGTGCAGCCGGACGCCGGGATGCCGCTCATGAAACTCCTCCAGAAAAGGCAGCAAATAATGCTTGAACAGCGAATCGCTTCCGCCGATGCGCAGTTCTCCGCTGTCCAAGTTTTTAAGCGCAGCCATTTTCTCTTCGGCCAACGTGATGAGAATGTGGGATTGCTCGATATAGGAATACAGGATGGTCCCCTCCTGCGTCAACGAGACGCCCTTGGGGTTGCGGTAAAACAAAGGGAAGCCGAACCGGTCCTCCAACTGCTTGATGGCATGGCTGACGCTCGGTTGGGTGAGAAACAGCGCCTTGGCCGCCTGACTCAGGCTGCCTGTCTTCGCGGCCCAATAGAATACCTTGTACAGCTCGTAATTGTTACCCATAGACATGGTCTATAGCTCCTGTCAAATATATTAATTACTTGCATAGGGGGTATTCGTATTATAGTAGAAATACGACGAAGAAACCAGTATGCTGTCAGACGCGAAGCGTTCGCGGCTTGCGACGGGTACCGGAGCCTGCGGACGGGAGTGCGGATGCGTTGCCGCCGCTGCCGCCCGACGGGCGTAGAGAGCTGCCGGAAGGAGTATGGGATATGGAGCCGACCACATTTGTCTTATTTGGAGCGACAGGGGATTTGGCCAAACGCAAAATTTACCCTGCCTTGTATAATTTGTTTCTCGACGGGAAGCTGCCGCCATCGTTCGCCCTGATCGGGCTTGGACGAAGAGAGCTGTCGGACGAGACCTTCCGGGGCAACGTCGAGCGATCGATCCGCACGTTTTCCAGACGGAAGGTGCAGGACGATGCCGCGGCCGTGGAGCGGTTTTTGGATGCATTCCGTTACTGCGTGCTGGATGTCGGCCGCAAAGACGATTACCGCAAGCTGCTGGATATGATCGAAAGCCGGGAACAGGAGCTTCGTCTAACGCCGAACCGTCTGTTCTATTTGTCGGTGGGACCGGAATTTTTCGAGCCGATCGCAGCGAACATTCAGGAAAGCGGGCTTGGCTCCGCCGACGGCTGGAAGCGGCTGGTGATCGAGAAGCCGTTCGGCAGGGATTTGCCGTCCGCCCGGGATTTAAACCGGAAGCTGAACCAAGCGTTCGCGGAGCATGAAATATTCCGCATCGACCATTACCTCGGCAAGCCTATGGTGCAGAAGCTCGAAGCGCTGCCCCGCAGCCATCCGGCCTTCCAGGCGCTATGGACGGGCCGCCGCATCGCCAGCGTGCAGATTACGGCCGCCGAAACCGTCGGCGTCGAAGAAAGAGCGGGCTATTACGATCACTCGGGCGCCATCCGGGATATGTTCCAGAACCATATGCTTCAGCTGCTGATGATGCTGGCGGCCCACCTTCCCGCCGGGCAGGCCGACGAGAAGGCCGGCGTCCGGAAGAAGAAGGCCGTGCAGGCGCTCCGGCCGTTGACCAAAGAGGAGGCAAAGGCCCACGTCGTCCGCGGGCAGTACGCGGCGGGAACCGTTCAGGGAACGCCGGTAGTCGGCTATACGGCCGAGCCGGGCATCGACGCGGAGTCGGCGAACGACACGTTTATCGCCGCAAGACTGCTGCTCGACGATCCGTTCTGGCGCGGCGTTCCTTTTTACATCCGCACAGGCAAGCGGATGAGCGGTAAATCCACGCGTATCGTCGTGGAGTTCGAGCGGCTGCCGGGACAGCCTTTGCCCACGGCTGAGGACGAAGGCGCCGCGCACGATCTGCTTGTCGTGGACATCGGTCCCGAAGAAGGCATTACGCTGCGTTCCAAAGCGAACGACCCGCGGCGTTCCGCAGCGTCGGAGCCGATCCGCATCGATCTTCAGGCGAACCCGGACGACGTTCCCGAAGCCTACGAGAATTTGATTGGTGACGCGCTGCGCGGAGACGCCACGTTTTTTGCCCATTGGGACGAAGTCGAATGGTCCTGGGCGTGGGTTCAGCCGATTTTGGAGGCGTTCGCGGACAACCTCGTTCCGCTGCGTCTGTATGCGGCCGGCTCCGAAGGCCCCGCCGAGTCCGACGCGCTGCTTGCGGAGAACGGCCACCGGTGGTGGTCCGATTCCCGAAACGAACAAGAAATCGAGATGAAGGAAGGAAACCAGTATGCCTATCACGCAAACCATTGATCAATTAGCGATCGATACGATCCGCACCTTGTCCATCGACGCCATCAACAGCGCCAATTCCGGCCATCCCGGACTTCCGATGGGCGCTGCTCCGATGGCGTACGCCCTCTGGGCCAAGCTGCTGAACCATAATCCGGGCAACGCCCGCTGGTTCAACCGCGACCGCTTCGTGCTGTCCGCCGGTCACGGCTCCGCTTTGCTGTACAGTTTGCTGCATTTGTCGGGATACCAAGTGTCGCTGGACGATCTGAAGCAGTTCCGCAAGCTGAACAGCAAGACGCCGGGGCATCCCGAATTCGGTCATACGGATGGGGTCGATGCCACGACAGGCCCATTGGGCCAAGGGGTTGCGATGGCGGTTGGGATGGCGATGGCCGAAGCGCATCTGGCGGCGAAGTTCAACCAGGACGGCTATCCGGTCGTGGACCATTTCACGTACGCGCTTGTCGGGGACGGCTGCCTGATGGAAGGCATTTCTTACGAGGCGATGTCGATGGCGGGCCATATGAAGCTCGGCAAGCTGATCGTCCTGTACGATTCGAACGATATTTCGCTGGACGGCGATCTGAACCTGAGCTTCGGTGAACATATCCAGAAACGGGCGGAGTCGGCCAACTGGCACTATATTCGGGTCGAGGACGGCAACGACGTGGCGCGGATCGCCGAAGCGATCAAAGCGGCCAAGAACCACGACTCGCAGCCTACGCTTATTGAAGTGCGCACGATTATCGGCTACGGCAGCAAGGTCGCCGGAACGAACAAAGCGCACGGCGCCCCGCTCGGAAAGGAAGAGGCAAAGGCGACCAAGGCGGTATACGGCTGGCCGCATGAAGAAGAGTTCACCGTTCCGGAAGAAGTGAAGGCGCACTTCGGACAGCTCAAGCAGCAGGGCGAAGCCAAGGAAGAGGAATGGAACAAGCTGTTTGCGGCTTACAAGGCGCAGCATCCGCAGCTTGGAGGGGAACTCGAGCAGGCGATCGGCGGCTCCGTTCTGCTGGACGCGGCCGACACTCTCTCGTTCGACCCGTCCAAAGCCTTATCGACCCGCGTCGCAAGCGGCCAGGCGATCAATCACTTCGTGAAGCTCGTTCCGTCCCTGTTCGGGGGCAGCGCGGATTTATCGCATTCCACGATGACGGATATAGCAGGAGAGCAGACATTTGCCGTCGAATCCTATGCAGGACGCAACGTCTACTTCGGCGTGCGCGAGCATGCGATGGGAGCGGCCGGCAACGGCATGGCTCTGCACGGGGGCGTCAAGCCGTTCGTAAGCACGTTCTTCGTCTTCAGCGACTATTTGCGCCCGTCGATTCGTCTCGCTGCGCTGCAAAAGCTGCCGGTCATCTACGTCTTTACCCACGATTCGATCGCCGTCGGGGAGGACGGACCTACGCACGAGCCTGTCGAGCATCTGGCTGCGCTGCGCACGATTCCGGGTCTTACGGTCATCCGGCCGACAGACGCGAATGAAACGGCGAGCGCCTGGGCGTACGCCTTGCAGCAGAGCGAAGGTCCGGTAGCGCTGGTGCTGAGCCGGCAAAACCTGCCCGTATACGAGGCGACGAAGGGCAATGTCGAGAAGGTGGCCAAAGGCGCTTACGTTCTCGTGGAAACCGACGACAAGCCGGACGTGATTCTGATCGCAACCGGGTCGGAAGTATCGCTGGCCGTGAGCGCCAAGGCGGAGCTGGAACGGGATAACCGCTCGGTGCGCGTCGTCGCCATGCCGAGCCGGGAGCTGTTCGACCGTCAGCCCGAAGCCTACAAGCAAGCCGTTCTTCCGGCTTCCGTAACGAAGCGGGTGGCGATCGAAGCGGGCATCTCGCTCGGCTGGGAACGTTACGCGGGAGCGGACGGCAAAGTGCTGTCGATCGACACGTTCGGCGCATCCGGCCCGGGCGGAGAGGTCATGGAATACTTTGGCTTCTCCGCGGACCATGTCGTCCGTCTGGCGAAAGAACTGTTGAAGTAACGGCAAACATCCATTAAAAAAGCGGAGGTAAGGACCTGTGAAGTTTTTTATCGATACGGCCAACGTGGAGCAAATCAAAAAAGCGTATAAGATCGGCATCTTGTCCGGCGTAACGACGAACCCGTCTTTGGTCGCCAAGGAAGGCGTCAAGTTCGAAGACCGGATCGCGGAGATTTTGCGGGAAGTGCCCGAAGTGGAGTCCGTGTCGGCGGAAGTGACGCCCGATGCGCTTACGGCCGAAGAGATGATCGCCCAAGCGAACGAACTGATCAAGATCAACAATAATGACAAAAACATTACCATCAAGCTGCCAATGACGCTGGAAGGCTTGGAGGCTTGCCGGTATTTGAACAAAAAAGGCGTGAAAACGAATGTCACGCTCATTTTCACTGTAAACCAGGCGCTGTTGGCCGCCCGTGCAGGCGCCACCTACGTCTCGCCGTTCCTGGGACGTCTGGACGACATTTCGGAAGACGGCGTGCAGCTGATCGTCAAAGTCGCCGAATTGTTCCGTACGCATAACCTGGACGCGCAAATTATTGCCGCCTCCGTCCGTCATCCGGATCACGTGACCCGGGTTGCGATGGCCGGCGCGCATATCGCGACGATTCCGTTCTCGGTCATCGAACAAATCTCCAAGCATCCTTTGACCGATCAAGGAATGGAGAAATTCGCCGCCGACTGGAAAAAAACGACCCAGGCTTAATAAGCGATGACACCGAAAACACCCTGCGGACGGTCATGAGCGTTCTTCGTTCATGCTCCGTCCCGCCGGGTGTTTTTTTGCGTGACCGGTCGTGTTAGGAAGCGCCGAACTAGGGGCTCCGCTTGATGGATATGGTTTATACTTCATAACCGGCCCCGAATCGCTTACAATGAGGCTAAAGAGCCGCAAGCGGTTCTTTTTAACGGAACGTAGAACGGAGGCTCGGCTGTGAACAACGTCGTCTCGGAGTGGGTCGAATCTCGCTTTCCTTTATATACGGTTGTCGGCATTCATTCGCTGTATGGCACCTCGAATATGCCGATCACCCCCATAGACGAGAGCTTTACCGTGCTGATTGCGGTCGCCGGCGGCAAAGGGACGCTCAGGATCGACGAACAAGCCTACGACGTCGTTGAAGGGAGCGTGATGGTTCTCCCGGCGCATAGCCAGGCCGCTTTGCTCGCTGACCCGTCTTGGCCGCTTCACGCCTACAAGCTTTCGATTGCCGCTCAAGAGCAGGCGCTTTCGATGCCGGCAGAAGCCATGATCCGCAGAAGCGAGGTCGCGTCCGGCACGGCTGTCCGGTTCATTCCATACGCTCCTGCAATCGTAGCCGACGTGGAGGAGTTGTATCTTCACCGGCTGCCGGCTCGCGAGGTCAGGCATGTTCAAAATCTCATTTTGTTTCACCACATTATTTTTCAACTGCTGGAGCAGCAGGAGGTCAAATACCCCGCCGGCGAGCAGCCGTCCATGGAACGCAGCATCGCTTACCTGGAAAATCACTATAGCGATAAAATAACCCGGGAGCAGCTGGCCGAGATGGCCGGCATGAGCCCGTCGCATTATTCGATAGCGTTTAAGCGGGTTACCGGCTTTTCTCCCAACGAATACTTGTCGCGGCTGCGCGTACACCGGGCTATAGAGCTGTTGATGAGCGGTTCGGGCACGCTCCGGGAAATTGCGCTGAAGGTGGGCTACAAGGACGAATTTTACTTGAGCCGCCGCTTCAAGCAGCAGACCGGAGCTTCGCCTTCTGCCTACAATAGCGGTTCTTCTCAGCGCGTGACCGTGCTGCTGAACCCATATACGAGCCATTTGCTTCTGCTCGGCGTGGAGCCGGTCGTCACCATTGCGGAAAGCAACGAATACATCGCTACGGACGAGCTGGAGCAGCCGCAATCGATGGTCTTCGTCAGTACGGAGTGCTCGGCTCAGCAGGTCAATGCCGTGCTGCTTGACAACCGGACCGAGCTGATTATTGCCGCCAAGGAGCATTTGCACCGATGTGGATTGAATCCCGGTCAGCTGAGAGCGGTTGCGCCCATCCTGGAAATAGGCTGGATGGAAATGGGTTGGAAAGAGCATCTGCGTCTGATCGCCAAAGCCGTTAAGCGCACCGAAAGGGCGGAGCAATGGCTGGCCGTATTCGAGCGGGAGGAGGCGGAAGCGCGTCTTCGGGTCCGGCAAAGCGCAGTGGCCGAGGACATTGTGACGATCCTGGTTATGAAGCCGGAAAAAATGTTCGTTTACGGAGCGCGCAATGTCGGATATGTGGTATATCAGTCGTTGGGGCTGCAGCCGCCGGCCATGATCGAGCGGCATATCCGCAAGCTTGCGGACCAATTTCATTCCATCCCCATCGAGCGGTCGGAGCTGGCCGATTATGCCGGGGATCGTTTGCTGGTCATCGTATATCCCGACGAGAAGGGCTCCGACGCGCATGCCGAAGCCGTCTTTCAATCCCCCGACTGGCTGGCGCTTCCCGCCGTGAAACGAAGCTGCGTGCATAGGCTCGACCGGGATGAATGGATTCCGTACAACCCGGTATCCATCCGGCTGCAGCTGCACCGCGCCGTAGCTTTATTGACAGCCCATCAATAGTCCAAAGCTCTTTCCCAACAAAAAGGCATGGTTTGGCTGATTAGAGATGCCTATAATAGGTTATGTAATTGCGAATGATTTTCATAATCAGTATGCAAAGCATAGCCGTATAAAAGGGAGAGAGTTGTCTTATGAACAAGCTGTTTATTCCGGTCATTCTGTGTATCGTTTTTCTGGTAAGTGCCTGCGGCAATCAAACGAGTAACAACGCCGGCAAGAGCGAGGGGGCGTCCCCCGAGTCTTCGTCGAGCAAAACTTCGGGCAAATCCGGTACGGTGATCTACCAGTCGGAGGAGGGACCCATCGAGGTTCCGGCTAATCCGAAGCGCGTGGTCGTGCTAACCCGATTTTTAACAGGCAACGTGATGGCGCTTGATGTGCCTTTGGTCGGCGTGGACGATATGTCCAAAAGCAATCCGAGGTTTGCGGACAAATTAAAGAACGTGGAGACTATTTCCACGGAAAGCCTCGAAAAGATTCTCGAGCTGCAGCCGGACCTGATTATCGGGCTGTCGGGCATTAAAAATATCGATATGTTCAAAAAAATCGCCCCGACCGTCACGTTTACGTACGGGCAAGTCGACTACTTGACGCAGCAGTTGGAAATCGGCAAACTGTTGAACAAAGAAAAGGAAGCGAAAGCCTGGGTTGACGATTTCCGGGCGCGGGCGCAAAAAGCCGGAGCGGAAATCAAGGCGAAGATCGGCAACGATGCCACGGTATCGGTCATCGAGACGTTTAATAAGAAGCTGTATGTCTATGGATACAACTTCGGACGCGGAACTGAAATTTTGTACAACGAGTTTAAGCTCGGCATGCCGGAGAAAGTGCAGGAAGCGACGAAAAAGGACAGCTTTGCGGCTATATCGACCGAAGTGCTGAACGATTATTTTGCCGATTACGTCATTTTCAGCAAAAACGTGGACGAGGACAGCTCGTTCCAAAGCTCGGAAGTATACAAGAGCATTCCCGCCGTCAAAAACAACCGGGTGTTCGAGGTGGATGCCAAAACGTTTTACTTCAGAGACCCATTGAGCCTGGAATACCAGCTGGACTTTTTCATCAAAAGCTTTATGGGCAAGTAAACGATTGTTCCAATAAATATTGACGGTAACGTGCATGAAATGATCGAGGGCGACGGCGTTGAGTTCAGTTCCTCTCGCCTCCACCCATACGTAGAACCCCAACCGCATGAGGTTGGGGCTTTTGTTATGCTGAATAAGCACACCTTTTTACAAAGTTTTTTTGCTATAATTTTATATGTTGGGTCATCTTCTATTAACTATGACATTGGCTGGTGAGTTTGAATGAGTGAAAAATTTTGGTTAGCGGTACAATATCCTCTGAAAAGTGTAAAAGGAAGCCAACGTGACCACTGGTTAAAAGATAAAGTAATGGAATGCCTGGACCTATCTCTGTCAGATGCTAACTTAGGCTGTGTGGATGGCTTTGATATGGGCAAGTGCATTTCCGACCCGAAAAAATATGCGCTTACTATATTTTGCGTCATTACGGAAGAAGAACGGAGTATAGCCTTGGTAAAAAGAGTGTTAAGAGAAAGCAGGCTTGATTATACTCGTATAAAAATGGCTACAATGCCCTATGGAAAAGAAGAAACCTATACGTTGAAATATGCCTATAAAAAGGGTGTTTCCGATTTTTCGCTATAGCATGGTTTTGTGGTTGGTAGTTCAGTTGCACCCGCAGAAGCCTAATTAATGTTGATTGAACTGGGGCTCCGTTCGAAACAAATAGTTCCCCCTTACCTCTGCGGTCCAATTTGCAAAGACCTCTCTCCATTGAATACTGTTAAAGAAATCGTCTACGGATTGGTTATCGGAATCCCAATCAATAAATATGTTGAGAGGCGTGATTCCTCCAGCCCAAATTCCATTACTGACGTCAGTTCCTCTCTCTCTGACTAATAATATGGGAATTCCGAATTGAAAAGCCATGGCAGGCTCGATTTGAGAAAAAGTCGATCCTTCCCAAAACGGAGCGGTCGTTGGCGGCTGCCCCACGTTGGATTGAAGAATTTCAACATAAAATTTGCGGAAATTGATCGCGAGCAAGCCATAGCTTGAAAAAACCAAGCGTCGTATATTCGTCAGGATGTTCTCCGGATATTGTTCGCTTACGGGCAAACGGGGGCTATATTCGCTTCACCCGAATTTCCCGTTATCCTGGTACTAAAAGTACCTGTACAAGTACACTACTGTCGGCAGTGGGTGAATGGGAGTATAATACAACTTGTATCGTTCAAATCCGGACGTGTGCCCCGTTGCGAAATGTGCCGTGCGCGGGGTTCGCGAATCGCTCCGAAAGGCGGGAAGCTTGTTGAAAACAAGAAAGCTGGGCAATGGCGGCCTCGAAGTGTCCGCGCTGGGACTGGGCTGCATGGGCATGTCCGATTTTTACAGCGGACGGGATGAGCAGGAATCGATTCGCACCCTTCACCGGGCGTTGGAGCTCGGCATTACGTTTTGGGATACGTCGGATATGTACGGCCGGGGTCAAAATGAGCTGCTGTTAAGCCAGGTTCTGAAGGAGCGCCGCAACGAGGTCGTGCTGGCCACCAAATTCGCCATCGGCTTCGACGAAGCGGGGCAAAGGCAGATCAACGGCCGTCCCGAATATGTGAAAGCTTCCTGCGAGGCCAGCCTGAAGCGTCTGGGCGTCGATCATATCGACTTGTACTACCAGCACCGGGTCGATCCGAATACGCCGATCGAAGAAACCGTCGGCGCGATGGCCGAGCTGGTGCGCGAGGGCAAGGTGCGCTATATCGGTTTGTCCGAAGCTCCGGCCGAGACGATCCGGCGCGCGCATGCCGTACACCCCGTCACCGCTCTGCAAACCGAATATTCGCTATGGGACCGCGACGTGGAGGAGGAGATTTTGCCGGTCTGCCGCGAGCTCGGAATCGGCTTTGTCCCCTACAGCCCGCTGGGCCGCGGGTTTTTGACCGGTCAAATTCAACGGTTCGAGGACTTGGCCGAGGACGATTACCGCCGGAACTCCCCGCGGTTCCAGGGAGACAATTTCAATAAAAACCTCGAGCTGGTCCGGAAGATCAAGGAGCTTGCCGCCGAGAAGGAGTGCCGGCCTTCGCAGTTGGCCTTGGCTTGGCTGTTAGCGCAAGGCGACGACATCGTGCCGATTCCGGGCACCAAGCGCAGAACGTATCTGGAGGAAAATGCGGGAGCGCTGGACGTTGTTCTGACCCGGAACGATCTGGAGCAGATCGAGCACATAGCGCCCAAAAATATCGTGTTCGGTTCCCGTTACTAAAGCTGCATTCTGCTAGCGGTTGCCCAGTCGCGTACAAAGAGAAAACCAACCCTGCCGGAATCCGTCCGGCGGGGTTTTTGCCGTGTCCGCGGTCTTGTTCGGCAGGGAGGCGAAGAGTCGGGTTTTGCATTTTGGATTGCTCGAAACGTTTCAATTGGATGTTTTAACGACATCCAATAAACGATAAAGTAAAGAGCAATCACAGAAGGAGGAGAACGATCCGATGAGCCCGTCTCTTATCGAACAAAATCTTGCTGCCGTACGCCGGCAGATGGAGCATGCTTGCCAGACGTCAGGCCGCAGCCATGAGGATGTCCAATTGCTGCTGGCGACCAAAACCGTCTCCTCGGAAAAACTCCGGCTGGCCCTTCAGGCGGGAGAAACGTTGTTCGGGGAAAATAAAGTGCAGGAGCTTCGCGACAAATATCCGCTCCTGCAGGAATACAAGCAAGCGGAATGGCATTTTATCGGCCATCTTCAGACCAATAAAGTGAAGGATGTCGTCAAATACGCGACCTGCGTTCATTCCGTCGATCGTCTGAAGTTGGGACAGGCGCTGCATCAGCAGCTGGAGAAAGAAAACAAAGCGATGGATATTCTCGTCCAGGTCAATACGTCCTACGAGGAAAGCAAATTCGGCGTTTCGCCGGAATCGGCTTTGGAGCTGATCGAACAGTTGTCCCGGCTGGACACTTTGCGTATCAAAGGGCTGATGACGATCGGAAAATGGAACGCAAGCCAGGACGAGACCCGAGCCTGCTTTCGGTTATTGAAGCGAATTCAAGCGCAGGCAGCCGGGCAGCATATTGCTGGCGTCGAGATGAACGTACTTTCCATGGGCATGTCCGGCGATTTTCCTATCGCCATCGAGGAAGGAGCGACCCTTATCAGAGTCGGGACCCGCATATTCGGCGAGCGTTACGTAGCGGACGACTACTACTGGAATGAAACGCTGGGCTACACGATCGGCGATTAAGGCGTGATTTCCCCCAAGCGGTAAATATCCCGCTCAATCGAGGCTTCGTCGACTTTGGCGAAGCCTGATATCGCCTCGTGCAGCTTCCAGCCGCTTCCGGCAACAGCAAGTTTGTATAAAAAAACGATACCGGATGTGTATTGTGAGAATCGGTTCGGGTGGGTTACAATTTTTATTAGAAAATGAGAATGAGAATCATTGTTATGATTAGGAGTGGATTGAACGATGGCAGGGTCAGTTCGTAAGATGTCCGTATTCATGATTACAGCGTTAGTAGTTTTTATCGGTTTGGCCGGATGCGGCACGATGGCGCCAAAAACAGACAACGCGCCGCAAGCCGCCGCGGATCCAAAAGACAAGCCGTCCGGCCCCACCGAAAAAGCGAGCGAACCGGCGAAAACGAGAAAAGTGAAAGACGAGTTCGGCGAAGTCGAAATTCCGGTAAATCCGAAACGCATTGCAGGCATTTATCTGGAGGACTATCTGGTTGCTCTCGGGGTTAAGCCGATTGTGCAATGGTACCATCCGAGCTGGGGCAAACAGGACTATTTGAACCTGGACGTTCCCACGTTCGACATTACGGGCAGCTTGGAAGCGCTGCTGCAAGCAAGCCCCGATCTGATCATCGTCGACGGCGCTGTCGACAAAGCGAAATACGAGCTGTATTCGAAAATTGCGCCGACATACAGGATGCCGGAAAGCATTTTGCAAAACCCGCCCGAAATCCTGAAGACGATCGCGGATCTGACCGGTCAGCCGGAGAAAGGCGCGAGCGTATTGGACCAGTACAACAAGAAGGTCGCCGACGTGAAGGAGAAGCTGAACAAGGCTGTCGGAGGCCAGACGGTAGCGGTCGTCCGCTTGAACGTCGGAGACAAGACGCTGGCTTTGTTCGGTATCGAGAACCGGTATACCGGCAATATTTATAAAGAACTGGGCTTGACGCCGCACCCGTTTGCCCGGGATATGAAGGAGTCCCAAGCCGTTCTTTCGGAGGAAAAAATACCGGAGCTGGACGCCGAGCATATTATTATTTTCCCGTCTAACGGGACCTGGACCTCGAAGGAAAACCAGGAGGCGCTTAAAGTGTTGGAAAACCGGCTATGGAAATCGCTGCCGGCGGTCAAGAAGGAGCATGTGTACGTGGCGGACCGCACCTACTGGCAATCCGGCGCGATTACGGCGAATATGAAGAAGATGGACGACCTGTTGAAATGGTTCGTCAAATAAAACAAATCGAAGGAAAGCTTCTCAGCTGCGGTTGATGAGCTTTCTTTTTTTGTTTATAATGAAAATGAGAACTATTATCATTTGGGGATATGAATATGAACGAAACGACGACAGCGAATACCGTACGGCCAAACCGGCTGTACGTCATGAAACAGATCACGCTCCATGTTCAACCGGCTTCCTGGCAGAACGAATATAGCGGCGGGGACGATTGCTGTCTGATCGTCGTCACCGGCGGAAGCGGCAAGCTGACTGTGGGCGGAACGGGATTTCATCTGGAGAAGGGCAAATGCTTCCTGCTTGCGCCCGCGGAGGCGGCCGGCATGAAGGCGGATGCGGACGGCTTGAGCTTTTACCGAATGACGTTCGCGGTGTGGGAGACGGCAGAGATAGGTTCGTACAAGGCGCTGTCCGAAGCGCCGCCTTGCCACGGGGACATGCAATGCCAGCCATTCTCGCAATGCATCGATTATGTGGAAGCGATCTACCGCCTCCGCGATGCGGAAGACGAGATGACCGCTTTCGATCGGCATGTGCGCTTCCAGGAGCTGCTGCGGTTTTTGTTCCTGCAGCATAGCTCCGTCCAGGCCGGAGGGAATATCCGCAAAGCGGTGGAGCAGTCGATCGAGCAGCTCGGCGAACGGTACCAGGATTCCTGGACCGTAGACCAACTGGCGGCGGCAGCCCATATGACCCGGTGGCACTATACGCGCACGTTCAAGGAAATAACCGGATTGAACCCTCTCGATTATTTGAACGGCATGCGGATCGACCGGGCGAAGCAGCTGCTTCTGATGACGGATGACCGGCTGTTCGATATTTCCCATCATGTCGGCTTCAGCAATGAATATTATTTCAGCCGCCGTTTCAAGCAGACGGTCGGCATATCGCCCGGGCAGTATCGGCGCAATCACCGCGAAGGCATTCGAGTGTTCGCCCCGTTCTTGGAGGACTTCCTGGTGGCGCTCGGCATTACACCCGTCCTGCAGTGTTCCCACGCCCTGTGGGGGAAGCAGGAATATTTGGGATTGCAGCACGTTCCGGTGTTCGATCTGGCGGCCGATACGATCGAAGACATGTCCGGACGCGAGCCCGACTTTATTATTTTGGACGGGGGCATGGAGCGATGGTTATCCCCCGATCGGTGGGGAAGGCTCGCACCGACGTACAATATGCTGCACCGGGGAGAGGATTGGCGCTCTACGCTTCGTACGCTGGCGGACCTGCTCGGGAGGAAGGGCAGCGTACCGGACGTAATTGCGAAGTACGAGCAGAAAGCGGGAGAAGCGAGAGCCGCGCTGGGGCGCTCCGTCCGCGGAAAGACGGTCGCCTGCCTGAGGTTCTCGGCGCTCGGGAGCAGCCTGTATGCAGGTCCGGAGCACGGCTATACGGGGCCCGTCCTGTACAAGGATTTGGGCTTGGAGCCTCATCCGCTCGTCCGGCAGCTGACGGGCGAGTCGCGCAAAGCGAATATAACCCCGGAGTGGCTTTCCCGGCTGGACGCGGATCATCTGTTCATTACGTTCGACAAACGCCATTCTTCCTATGAAGGGGAAGAAAGAAAGGTGCTCGACTCCGCGGAATGGCGGGCGCTTCCGGCTGTTCGGAACCGACATGTGTACGAGGTCGACTTTCTGACATGGATGAACTACGGCGTGCTCTCCCATAGCCAAAAAATCGACGACGTCCTGCGAGTGCTGGCTTGAAGGACACATAGCCACTACAACCAAGCGAAAACCTTTGCCGTGCTCCGGGGCGAAGGTTTTTTTGGCATGCGAAACGGCAAACGCGCTCAGGCACAAAGGTGAAGCGGATGTGCCAAGCCAGCCAATGCCGCCGGTTATCCGAAGAGAACCAGCAGGAGAAAAAATAATGGGTGTACACTTTTGATAGATGATGTTACTATAATAACAAAAGATAACAAAATAGAACAGGGAGGATCACATGCAGTCGACCTATAACAAAGAACCGGAAATCCGGATATCGGGCGAAGGCCACAACTTATGGAGCGGGTACGCCGCCATCGGGCAGGAAATGGCCGCCAGGCTGGCCGGCAAAGCCAAGGCGATACTGACCGTCGAATGCTACCCCGGCGTGCGGATCGAGGAAATCGTACAGGGGCTGCAGAGCACTTTGATGATCGGCCATCTCTTCCATGCGGAAGAGGCCTCGCTCGGCAAGGAGCCTCTGGAAGCTTTGCTGGCCCCTTATTTGACGGAAGACCGGGTGTTCGGGTATATGTCCCCGCTGGAGCTGGCCCAATGCTATGATCCGGCCAAACTGGAGGCGATCCGGGCGAAGGTGGAGGCGATTCGCGAAGGTCTAGTCGTCATCATCGGCTTCGGCGCCTCGCTGGTGACGCGGGGCGATGTGCTCGTGTACGCCGATTTGGCCCGGTGGGAGATCCAGCTGCGCTATAGAAGCGGCGAACTGGGCAACTGGCTGGCGGACAACCGCGAGGAAGATATTTTGCGGAAATACAAAAGAGGATTTTTCATCGAATGGCGAATGGCGGACCGGCTCAAGCGGGCGCTTCTGCCGGACGCGGACTTCTACCTGGATACGAACCGCAAAGACGAGCCGAACCTGATTACGGCCGCCTCCTTGTTCGCTTGTCTCGATCAAGCGGCGTACCGGCCTTTCCGGCTGGTGCCTTATTTCGATCCCGGGGTGTGGGGCGGACGGTGGCTGGAGGAAAAAATCGGTCTCGAGCCTAGAAGCAACCCGTACGCTTGGGGATTCGACGGAGTACCGGAGGAGAATAGCCTCTATTTCCGCATCGGCGCTTCTCGCCTTGAAATGCCGGCGATCAATCTGGTGCTGTTCCGCCCGGAGGAGCTGCTGGGCGAGCAAGTATACGCCCGGTTCGGGGCGGAGTTCCCGATCCGCTTCGACTTTCTGGATACGATGGGCGGCCAGCCGCTCAGTCTCCAGGTGCATCCGCTGACGGCGTACATCCGGGAAACGTTCGGGATGGCATACACCCAGGACGAAAGCTATTACATGCTCGATGTCGGCGATGAGGCAACCGTATATTTGGGGCTCAAGGAAGGCGTCGATAGCGAAGCGATGCTGAACGATCTGGAGAAAGCCCAGCAGGGCGGCTTCTCCTTCCCGGCCGAGCACTATGTGAATGTGTACCCGGCGCGCAAGCACGATCATTTCCTCATCCCCGCCGGGACCGTTCACTGCTCCGGCTGCAACGGCATGGTGCTCGAGATCAGCGCGACGCCATATATTTTCACCTTCAAGCTATGGGATTGGGACCGGCTGGGCTTGGACGGCAAACCCCGGCCGATCCATCTGGAGCATGGCCGCCGCAACATCCAATGGGACCGCACAAGCTCCTGGGTGGAGCAAAATCTGGTTGCGCGCGCGGAGCCGGTCGGAGAAGGCGAAGGCTGGAAGGAAGAAAGGACCGGCCTGCACGAGCTGGAATTTATCGAAACCCGGCGTCACTGGTTTACCGGGACCGTTCCGCATCATACCGGAGGCCGGTTCCATATGCTCAATCTGGTGGAAGGCGAGGAGGCGATCGTCGAAAGCCCGGACGAGGCGTTCGAGCCGTTCACGGTCCGCTATGCGGAAACGTTCATCGTCCCGGCATCGGTCGGCGCGTATACGATCAGACCGGCGCAGCCGGCAGCGGATTCCAAGCTGGCGACCATTAAGGCCTACGTGCGCGCTTAGGCCGGAAGCGGAGGAAGGGCAGCCATGAACCAGATTGCGGTGGATTTTGGCGGAACCAATGTGAAGATCGGGTACGTGCGGGAAGGCCGGATTGTCGCGTTCGGCAGCATCCCCGCCCATTCCGCTCTGGGCTTGCTTCCGCGGATGAAGGAAGTGGAGCGGGTCATTCGCGAGCTTGGCCGGAACGGCTCCATTCCCCTCGAAGCATGCGGGGGAATCGGAATCGCGCTTCCGGGCGTGGTGGATACGAAGGCCCGCAAGCTGCTTGCCATCCATGAGAAATATGCCGATGCGTACGGGTTTCCGTTCGAGGAGTGGGCGGCCGAAGCCTTTTCCTTGCCTCTCGTGATGGAGAACGATGCGCGCGCCGCCTTGATCGGCGAGACGTCGTGGGGGTCGGCCCGCGGGGAGCGGGATGCCGTGCTTGTCATCTTCGGAACCGGCATCGGGACGGCAGCCATGATCGACGGCAAGGTGCTGCGCGGCAAGCACGGTCAGGCGGGCATATTGGGCGGCCACTTCTCGGTGGCCAGCCGCGGACCGGTGTGCAATTGCGGGAATACCGGCTGCGTGGAAGAGCTTGCCAGCCACCGTACGCTGCTCGTCCGGGCGCGGGAGGAGGAAGGCTTTTCCTCGAGCCCGCTGGCCGCTTTGCCGGACTGGGGATATGCGGAGCTGATCCGGTCGTGGCGCGAGGGCGATCCTTTTGCCAAGAAGTTTGTGGAGCGGCTGACGGAGTACTGGAGCGCCGGAATCGTCAACCTGATTCATGCTTACGACCCCGAGACGGTCATCGTCAGCGGCGGTTTGATGAAATCAGCGGACGTCCTGCTGCCCCTGCTTCGGGATGCGGTCATGGACAAAGTGTGGAAGGCGTGGGGCAGCGTCCGGTTTACGGTGGCGGCCGATCCGGAGTCGTCCGTGCTGCTCGGGCTTGCCCGGCTTTCCGAAGATGCGGTAACGAACAGGGGGATGAAGGAAGATGAACGTATTTGATACCGGACTCGATGTCCGCGCCGATAGCGCAAGGATGGATTTTCAGTACGGGGAGGACGTGTACGGCCCGGTGCCGGAGCGGCGGACGCTGGACGCCATTCGGAGCAGCTTGCGTCAACCGGATTGCGAAGGGCCCGAGACCGTGTACGCGATTGCCATGGATGTGGCGAAAAAACGGCACCGGGCGGAGCTGGAGAAGCGGATGCTGCTGTTCGGCGTCGTAACGTACGCGTCGGGGCGGCTTGGCGACGAGCCGGTGCGGAGCCAAGGGCATGTTCACCGGGTATCGGTTCATAGCGGCTGGTCGCCTCCGGAGCTTTACGAGATATGGTCCGGCAAAGCGTATATTTACATGCAGGAGTCGGCCGGGGACGACCCGGGGCGATGCTTTGCGGTGCTGGCCGGGCCGGGTGATAAGGTCGTCGTTCCGCCCGGCTGGGCTCATGCCACGATAAGCGCCGATCCGCAAGAGGCTTTGACCTTCGGGGCGTGGTGCGACCGCGAGTACGGGTTCGAATACGACGAGGTGCGCCGCCATCGGGGACTGGCCTGGTATCCGCTGGTGCAGCAGGACGGGCAGTTGGAATGGGCGCGCAATGAAAGCTACCGCCTCCGGGAGCTGACGATCAAGCGTCCGGGAGATTACGGCATGCTGAATGTGGAACGTGGCGTCCCGATTTACCGCCAATTCGAAGCCGATCCGGATCGTTTCCAATGGGTATCGGAGCCTGCGCTGAAGAAACAGGCATGGATCAACTTTACGCCGTAACGGCGGGAACGGAGAGATGAAGATGAGCATCATTCATGAACCGGCGTTATTCGACGCTGCCGCAGGTCGGCTGAAGGGAGAGGGGGTGTCCCGTTCGACCCGCACGATTCGGGAGCTGCCGGGGGTGTTCGCCGCCGAAGAGGAGCGCGCTTCGCTGGACCCCACGCTTCCCGTCTATGAAGTGGAGATGCACGACCGGTGCGGCGAAGTGGAGGGCGGCTTGTATTTTGGCGTCAGCCACGTGCATCCGGGGAAAGTCGGCAACGAATTTTTTATGACGAAAGGGCACTTCCATCAAAAGCGCGACAGGGGCGAATATTACTGGGGCATCGAGGGAAACGGCCTGCTTCTGCTTATGGATGAAGCGCGCCATTCTTGGGCGGAGCGCGTATTCCCGGGAAGCCTTCATTATATTGCCGGACATGTGGCTCACCGTCTGATCAATACGGGCGACGTGAAAATGATCGTCGGCGCCTGCTGGCCTTCGGATGCGGGACACGACTATGAGGCGATCCTGAACGAAGGCTTCAGCGTCCGCGTGGTGGAACAAGACGGCTCGCCCGTACTGCTCGAAGCCCGATCGTAAACCGGCATTGGGATTTACTTGCTTTGTCCCTTTACGGTATACTTGTCAACATGATCAATCGGTTCGAGCGGGAGGATGGCGCATGCTGCCTGTACAACGAAAACAGACGATTATGGACCATTTGGGGCAGCATGGCGCGGTTTCGATCGCCGGGCTGAGCGAGCTTCTGAACGTTTCCGAGATGACGGTCCGCCGGGACTTGAAGCTGCTGGAGGAAGAAGGGCGGATTCGTCGGACGCATGGCGGGGCGGTGTACCATACCGCTGCGGCCGAGCCTCCGTTCGAGGAGAAGAAGGACCGCCACCTGGATGTGAAGCACCGGCTTGCCCGGTATGCGGCCGAGCATTTTGTGAAGCCGGACAGCGTCATCCTTATGGAAGGAGGCACGACCGTTACTTGTATGGCCGGCTTTTTGCATCATGTCGGGGGATTGACGGTAGTGACCAACGGCCTTAATACGCTGGACGCGTTAAAGGGTCATGCGCCGGCCACGTCCGTCGTCTGCTGCGGCGGCATGCTCCGGGATCGCTCGTATACGTTCGTGGGGCCGCTGGCCGAGCAGTTTTTCCAGGGCATTCATGCGCATTGCGCGTTCTTCTCGGCGAGCGGGCTGACGATCGGGCAAGGATTTGCCGACCCGAACATGCTGGAGGTCCAAGTCAAAAAAGCGATGGGCCGCGCCGCCCAAACCCGGATTATGCTGATCGATTCGAGCAAGTTCGGCAATTTGGCGCTGTTGACCACGTTCGCCGTGCATGAGATCGATGTGGTCGTCACCGACCGGGCCGCCCCGGCGGATTTACTCGGTCAGCTGCGCGAAGCCGGAGTGGATGTGCGGCTGGCGGATTAGCGGGTACAGCCGCCGCTCTCGATCCAAGCGAGCCCGAATAAGGAACAAACAAACCCAGTACCGGCGAGGTACTGGGTCTTTTCTTCAACCGTTTATATCGGTCCGGGCTGTTTTTCAGGCGTTTTTCGTCCCACTGCTGCGAACTCGGGTTGTCGCTCTGAAGAAAGCTCTCAGTACAGGCGGGATAGCTATGAAAATAAACAGTGTGCGGAACAACTGGTAGCAGGTTACGAAGGAAAGGTCGGCGTCGACCTCCTTAGCAATAATGCCCATCTGATCCATCCCGCCCGGAGAGAGGCTCAAAAAGCTGGTCGCCAGCGGGATCGCATGCAGCCGGGTCAGCAGCAGCGTCAGCGCAAGCGAGCAAAGGAGCAGCGTGATCCCGCTCGACAAGGCAAGCAGCGCGATTTTAAGCTTGTTTTGCAAATTTTCGGGCTTCAGCATAAGGCCTAGGTAACCGCCGATCAGCAACTGAGACAGACTGACGAGCGCAGGCGGAAGAGCCGGACCGGAGAAACCGGACAGGTGCAGCGCAATCGCGGCAACCATCGGCCCCAATAAAAAGGCGGTCGGCCATCGCAGCTTCTTCCAGAGAAGCGCGCAGCCGGTGCAGGCGACGGCGTATACCCAAATATGCGGAAACAACGCTCCCCAGTCCGCCGTTGCGCCCGCGCCCGCGAGCACATGATGGGGCGTCGTGCCGAATAACGGGCTGAACACGAGCAAAGGGACAAAAAACAGAATCATGACAATTCGCGAGATTTGGAAAAACGTAATAATCGTCAAATCCATGCCCTTCAGCTCCCCGGCCAAGGCGATCATCTGGCTCAGCCCTCCGGGTATGCTGCCCATCAGCACCGTTGGAAAATGCAGTCCCGACCATTTGGCTACCAGCCAGGCGATCAAAAACGAGCAGATCAGCAGCAGCGCGGTAAGCAAAATCATCGAAGGCAGCTGCTTGCCGATCTGCCGGAACGTTTCCAGCGTAAACGACAGCCCGAGCACGTAACCGACGATGATCATCCCGGTATCGCGCATCGGTGCGGACCAATAGGGCTTGACGGTTTTGAACAGCCGCGAGCCGATAAATACCATCGTCATGGGGCCAAGCAGCCACGGTATCGGCAGGCGAATCCAGGCGAACAGGAGGCCGCCGACGACCGCCAAGGCGCCGGAGAACAGCAGTTGGACTCCGTGCGTCCGAAGCCAATGAAGGTCTTTCATCGGTTTCACTTCTTTTCTGTCGAGATAGATGCCCGATAGGCCGCAGTCAGCTCGTTGATGCGCCCGTGAAGATCGCCCTCGAACAATCCGCCATGGTAGCAAACGACCGAGCGGACATCGAAGTTTTTAAACTTTTGCAAAGACTGGATCGCCGTTTCCATATCGGGCGTATTTTGCGGGTTTGGCCCCAGCAGTTCCCCGTTGTGAACGACCATGGCGTCTCCGGCGATCAGCGTCCGGCTCGGCTCGTGATAGAGGCTAATATGGCCGGGCGTATGGCCGGGCGTGTGAATAACCCGAAGCCCTCCCCCGAACGGCAGCAGCTCCCCGTCGACGACGACGCGATTCACATTGGGCGGGGTGGAGGGGGAGAACGCATCCTCGAATTCCCGGCGACGTCCCTCGGGCAAAGGCTGGAGGATGGCGCGGACAACTTCTGGACTTCCTTTGATAAACGCCCGTTCCCCGTCAATGTAAGGCTTGTCGTCCTCATGCGCGTATACGTCCAGCGTCCCGTCATGGTCTGCCAGGAAATGGGGCAAACTTCCAATATGATCGATATCCTGGTGGGTCACAATAATGGAATGAAGCTGCGAGGGCTCAATGCCCGCTTGACGGATCAGTTCCCTAATATCTTCGTCGCTGCCTGGTGTTCCCGTATCGACAAGCACATACGAGTCGACGTTCCGAATAACCGCAGGGTGAATCGTCATCGTGTTGCCTAACAAATTCAACGTGAGCTCCAGCACTTCTACATGGTCTGCAATTTTCATCGTCCCAAAGCGTTGCGCTTTGGTCACCTCCTTCAAATTTCAACAAAGAACCAATGAGTTCATTATATGACCTTCGGGTTTTTTGTGTCAAACCCTTTATTGACCATGTTTAGGATGCATGGCACAATAAATAGGGAGAAAAGGGGCGAATGGCATGGAAGATTTCGAAGAGCTGAAGAAACGGCAAATCGTACATACGGCTAAAGCGATATTTATCGAAAAGGGCTATTTCGCCGCCTCCATGAAAGAGATTGCGGAAGCGTGCGGCATGGCCAAAGGCAGCATATACAAACTGTTCGACTCGAAGGAAGATTTGTTTACGGCGGTATTCGAGGATTGTCATCGCATTATGTTCGAGCAGGCGAGGGAACTGGACCGCGTGAACGCCCACGTCGCGCCGATGGAGAGACTGCGGCGCAAGATCGAATTCCTGCTTCAGTACACGCTGGAAAACTATTTTTTCATGAGCGAGTTCAGAGAGCTGCCGATCACCGCCAATGAGAAATTTATCGTCGCTTGGAAGAAAAAGCGGGCCACCCTGCTGACTTGGCACCGGGACTGCTTTTACGAGGTGTACGGGGAGCGGATCGAGGAGCATGTTTGGGACATGGCGGCCATATTCAGAGGACTGCTGAGGGAATACATCGCTTACGCCGTGCAAAAGGCGATTGCGCTTCCGATGTCGGAGCTCGCCCAGTTCTTCGTGGAACGGATGGACGCGGTCGCGAACGATTTGCTGCTGCGCCGACCGAAGCCGGTTTTGAACGAGAGCAACGCCTACTATAACCATATCAACCCCGTCGGCCCGGATGTGCAGCAGCGGACGGTTCACGATTTTTTACATGCCTGCGACGTCATGGTTCAGGAGCTTCCGAAGCCGGAAAGCGTCCGCGCGGAATTGCGGGAAGTGATCGGGCTGCTGCAGCGGGAGCTGAAGCAGGAGAAGCCCAACCGCACGCTGCTGCACGTGTATACGACCTTTTTGGACACGGTTGTCGAGCTGCGGCCGTATGTCAGACAGCTTCGTCTCATGATTTGAAGGATACGGGTCGAACCAAAGCGACAAAAGTTTGGGAATCGCTCCAAAATTGTTTATAATGGATTCATCCGAATTCATCTTAATCTATGAAAGAGGGAACAACATGGGCCGCAAGTGGAATAATATCAAAGAAAAGAAAGCTTCGAAAGACGCCAATACGAGCCGGATCTACGCCAAGTTCGGTCTGGAGATTTACGTCGCCGCCAAGAAGGAGCTGCCGGACCCGGAGTCGAACGCCGCGTTGAGATTCGTGCTGGAGCGGGCGAAAACATACAATGTGCCGAAAGCGATCATCGATCGCGCGATCGAGAAAGCGAAGGGGAGCTCGGATGAAACCTACGAGGAGCTGCGTTACGAAGGGTTCGGCCCGAACGGCGCGATGCTGATCGTGGATGCGCTCACCAACAATGTGAACCGGACCGTCGCTACCGTCCGTTCCGCCTTCAATAAGAACGGCGGCAGCATGGGTGTCAGCGGATCCGTAGCGTACATGTTCGACGAGGCTGCGGTCATCGGCATCGAAGGGAAAACATCGGATGAAGTGCTGGAACTGCTGATGGAAGCGGACGTGGACGTGAGGGACATCGTCGAAGAGGACGAGGCGGTAATCGTTTATGCCGATCCGGGCGAGTTTCAAGCGGTGCAGGACGCGTTCAAGCAAGCGGGCGTGACGGACTTCACGGTCGCCGAGATCACGATGCTGCCGCAGAGCGAGATCGAGCTGCCGGAAGAAGCGGTGGCCACGTTCGAGAAGCTCATAGACGCGCTCGAGGATCTGGAGGATGTGCAGCAGGTGTACCATAACGTCAGTCTGGACGAGTAAAGTCGGGTAGGAGAACCGGAGCGCTATCGAGGCGTACCGGTTCTCTTTTCTTATTCTTATTCGGGCCATTGGGAGTGCAGGACGCAATCGCAGAAGCTGGGACGCTTGTAGCCCGGGAGCAGCAGCTCGCACACGTCGGACTTGATGTTGCCGAAGGTCGTCTCCGGCTTATGCTTGAATCCTTCCAGGAACGCGGACAAGATCCGCTGCTTGAATTGGTTGCGGGGGAAAGCGTCCACAACCTGCTGGCGCACCTCCGGCGCAATCCTTTCGAAGTTTTCGCCCATGACGTCATAGCCGACGCCGGAATAAATAAGCGCCACCTCGGGCTCCTTGTACTGGGCGATCCCAATCGTCGTATGCAGGGCGATCGCATCCCAGACGAGCCGTATCGATTCCCGAGGGACTCCGCGGCTTTGCAGGAACTCGCGCGCGGCGTTCGCTCCGTCCACCTCGAACCGTTTGTCCGGGCTGCTGTAAGCCGGCGTAAGGCCCAGATCGTGGAACAAAGAACTGATGTAAAGCAATTCGGGGTCGTACGCGATACCGGCTTGACTTCCTTGAAGAGCGCCGAAAAGAAACACCCGGTGGGAGTGGTTCCAGAGCAGCTCGTCCCCGTGATCGCGCAGCAGCTCGGCGGCTTCGACGGCCAACTTGCTGTCGGGGATGCGAATATTGGCGACTACGTTCGACATGTGCCATAACCTCCTGAGGAATAGATGTTTGCAAAGTTATTGTATCGCCGGCAAAATAATCGATCAATACTATTGTTTATATCAAAACCATAGATGAAATAGATTGATATTCAAGATTGACAAGAGCCGGCAAATCCGCTAACCTGTATGGGAATAAGAGGAACAGGCGATGGAGTTCGCCGTAACCGCCCTTGAGCTAATGACTCCTACCAGTTTATTTAGGCTGGTAGTTTTTTTCATTTTCGGAACGCTAAGGAGAGCGAAGCGTCTTGAGAAGATTTGCAGTTCGTTGGCCTTCGCAGCTGCGAGGCTTCTCGGAAAGATGGATTCATATCGGCATTATCGGATTTGTATTCAAATGGGCGCTGCTCGGCGGGCTGGTCGGCTTACTGACCGGCTCGGCCTCGGCCCTGTTTCTGAACGCGCTGGAATGGGCGACCGATACGCGCATGACGCATCCTTGGCTACTCTGGCTGCTGCCGGTGGGAGGTGCCCTCGTCAGCTATTTGTATGCGAAACTGGGCAAAGACTCCGCCAAAGGGAACAACCTTATTCTCGAACGAATTCATGAGGGAGGCGGGAATGTTCCCTTACGGATGGCGCCTATGGTACTATTCGGCACGATCGTGACCCATCTGTTCGGCGGTTCTGCGGGGAGAGAAGGAACGGCGGTACAGATGGGAGGAAGCTTGTCGGGATGGATCGGCAGCGTTATGCGCCTCGGTCCCGCGGACCGCAAAATCATCCTGATGTGCGGAATTAGCAGCGGCTTTGGTTCGGTTTTCGGCACCCCGTTGGCCGGCACCTTGTTCGGTCTGGAAGTGCTGGCGATCGGTCTGATCCGTTATGAAGCGCTTGTCCCCTGCTTTATCGCCAGCTTGGTAGGCGACCGGGTAACGGCGGCATGGGGCGTCCGCCATTTGACATACAGCATGGGGGCTGTCCCCGGCTTCAGTACGGCGCTTTTGTTGAAAATAGCGCTTGCCTCCGTGATGTTCGGTCTCTGCGCTCTGCTGTTCAGCGAGCTGACCCATTGGCTGAAGGCGGTTTTCTCGCGGACGTTCCGCCATCCGGCCGTCAAAAGCTTTTGCGGCGGCTTGCTCCTGATCGGCATGGTATACCTGTTCGGCACGAGGGATTACCTCGGGCTGGGCATCCCGCTTATTCAGCAGTCGTTCCAGGAAAGCGCGGCTCCGTTCGCGTTTTTGTTGAAAACGCTCTTCACGTCCGTTACGCTCGGCGCCGGTTTTCAGGGCGGCGAGGTGACGCCTTTGTTTGCGATCGGCTCCAGCCTGGGAAGTGCAATGGCCCCTTATTTGCACGTGCCCGTGCCGTTTCTGGCGGCCATCGGATTTATCGCCGTGTTCAGCGGAGCGACGAATACGCCTATCGCCTGCTTCGTGATGGGGATGGAGCTGTTCGGTTCCGAGGGCGCCCTTTATGTATTCGTCGGCTGTGCGATCAGCTTCCTGTTCTCGGGTCATACCGGCATCTATACGGCCCAGAGAATCGGCGTATCCAAAAACAGGGCTGCTGCTGTCGCGGACAACGCTACGCTTGCTACCCTACGCGACCGCAAGAAAGAAAAGGACGGCGGTTGAGAACAATGCCGCAAGGCCGATGCGCTTATATTGCAAGTGTCGTTCAGCGGTTTCGGCCAACCTTGAAGGGAGCGATGGCTTTCCTGCGGCTGGGCCGCAGCAGCGAAACACAAATGGCGGGCAGTCACTTAACAGTCGCGGGGAGGGGCTTGCATGGAGCCGGAGCAAATAGCCAAAGCGGTAGCCGCATTTCCGTGCTTTGCGGATGTTCCGCCGGAGGCATGGAACCATTCGGGGGCGTTCGCGGCGAAGGTGCCCGCCCAGCTGCTGATCAAGGAAGGACACTTGTTCGAGCATGCCTCGTTCGTCCTGCGCGGGTGCGTGCGCATTTACAAAATAAGCCCGTCCGGCAAGCAATTGACGCTGTACCGCGTGAGGAGCGGCGAGACGTGCGTCATCATGATGGCGAGCATTTTGGGCGAAGCCGAGTATGAAGCGTTTGCGGAAGCCGAGGAGCCGTCCGAGCTGCTCGTGCTCCCCGCCGTCCGGTTCAGGCAATGGATGCATGCCTACCCGGAGCTCAGCCGTTTCATCTACCGGCTTTTTATTAAACGAATGGTAGCCGTTACCGGCCTGATCGAGGATATGACGTTCCGGCCCATGGACGGCCGGGTGGCCGAGCTGCTGCTGCGCCAATCGCCCGTTGCCGCGGAAGCTCCCCTCTATGTCACCCACGAGTCGCTGTCGTTCGAGTTGGGAACGGCAAGAGAAGTGGTCAGCCGGGTGCTGAAAGGCTTCGAACGGCAAGGCTGGTTGCGATTAGGGCGCGGCAAAATTTATGTGCTGCGGCGCGACGAGCTGGAGCGGCTGGCTGAAGTCAAGTGACTTTGTTACGGAAGCGGGGCGCCTCATCTTCTACAATGGTTGCAACGGCCGCACACCGAAGAGATAGGATCGGGAAGCTGCGGACCGAACCGACGAGGAGATGGAACCGATGAACGCTTACTATGCCCCCGCCAATCTGCAACGGATTCCCGATTTAGTCCGGCAAAGCCCCGAAGCCGCCGCCGCTTATGTTCAGTTCGAGCGCGAAGCGTACCGGACGTCCGCGCTGCCCCCGCAAACGAAGGAGCTGCTGGCATTGACTGTGGCTCACGTAACGGGTTGCCCGTATTGCATCGATGTTCACGTCAAGAAATACAAGGCGCTTGGCGGTACGATGGAAGAGATTACGGAAGCGCTGCTCGTTGCGGCGGCGACGCGCGCCGGAGCGATTCTCAGCCATGGCGTGAACGCTTTGCTTTCTTATGAAGAAGGGGCGGAAAGCGACAATCCGGGGGAACCGGAGGACGGCAAAGCGCCGAAATGCTTTTGATAGACGGTTTTGGAGCGGTTTCGTCTTCTATATAAAGATTTTATGAAAATTTCATCCAGCTTTAACCCAGCGCCGTCAAGATATTCGGTACAATGAAAGATAACAATCAACGAGACCGATTTTTTGGCGGCATAGGGGGAAGCACGTGCACAAGCAGGAACAATTGTCGTTCGAACAACTGATGGGCAAACGGTTAGTCCGCGATTTGTTCAACAATCAGGGCGTATTGCTGATTCCGTTGGCAACCGTGCTGAACCGCAGCCATATCCATGTTATGAGAGATCACGGCTTGCAGCTGTCGGACAACGACGTGGAGGAAGTGGGCCCTTACGCGAACGTATCGTCGGCGCTCCCCGGCCTGGGCATCGACGAGGCGGCCGGCGTCGTACACGACGTGTTCGAGCAGGCGCGGGTCTCCAGACAAATTCCGCTTGCGCAGCTTAGGATGCGCGTGCTTCCGCTGATACGCGAGTCGGTCGACCGGCTGCATCTGTTCCAACTGCTCGCCGCCTTGCATGACAAGCAAGATTATTTAAGCAGGCACAGCGTAGGCGTCGGAGCCATCTCCATGCTGCTGGGCAAATGGATCGGCTTGCCGGAAACCGAGCTGCTCCAGCTTACGACGGCGGCGATTTTGCACGATATCGGCAAAACGCAAATTCCCGCCGAGCTGCTGAACAAGCCGGGACGGCTGGACGACGACGAGTTCGATACGATGAAGCGGCATACGGTGATCGGCTTCGAGATGATCCGCAAGACGGTCGGCACGACGGAGCGGCAGGCGAAGGTAGCGCTTCAGCATCACGAGCGGATCGACGGCAGCGGCTACCCGCTCGGGCTGAAGTGCGAACAGATCGACCCGTTCAGCCGCATCGTCGCCGTAGCCGACGTCTTTCACGCAATGACGTCCAGAACGGTATACCGCAATCCTTCGCCCGTGTACGCGGTGTTGAAGCAGGTGGAGGGCGGAGCGTTCGGCGCGTTCGATCCGGCGGTCGTATCGGTGCTGCTGCACAAATTCATGCAGGCGCTGATCGGCTACGAGGTGATGCTGACGGACGGCACCAAGGCGAAAATCGTGCTGATTCATCCCCACCGGCAGACGCGTCCGCTCGTGCAAGCCGACGATACGTTTATCGATCTGAGCCAAAACTACGCGCTGGATATCGAGCAAATTTTGGCGAACCATGAGCTGCCCGCCGACGATCGAGCGGATGCCGCTCCGTCCGGCGACCCCGGAAAGGTGACGGATACCATTCAGCCGCCGGAAGCCGGCTAGCCGCTCCCGAGCAGATCCTATCAATAACAGAACAGAGGCGTTCCCTTCGCGGGGAACGTCTTTTTTGCTACGGACGAGCCGGATAAGGTAAGATGAAAGAAACAAAAAAAGGAAAGAGGAGAGGCGGATGGAACGGCGGTTATCCCGCGGTGCGCTTTGGACGCTGGCGGCGGCCAGCGCGGTATGCGCGCTGATGATTGCGGCACGGATCGGCTATACGGGACGACTGACTTATTACTGGCTGTTCATGCCCAATCTGCTGCTGGCTTGGATTCCGCTCATTGCCTCCCGGCTCGTCGGCCGGTCGCTGAACGGGAAAGCCCGCCCGGGAGCGGCAGCGTGGGCGTGGGGGATCGTCTGGCTGGCTTTTTATCCGAACGCTTCTTATATTGTGACCGATCTGAAGCATCTCGCTTACTTGAGTACCGAGCGTTCGCTGTACTACGACTTGTCCGTCAACATGCTGGCGGCGCTGCTCGGCTGGCTGCTCGGGGCGCTGTCGCTGCTTGCGATTCATGCGGAAGTCCGCGAA
This sequence comes from Paenibacillus hodogayensis, assembly GCF_039536325.1. Taxonomy (NCBI): domain Bacteria; kingdom Bacillati; phylum Bacillota; class Bacilli; order Caryophanales; family Paenibacillaceae; genus Paenibacillus; species Paenibacillus hodogayensis. The sequence goes on along the minus strand of NZ_BAAAYO010000001.1, from coordinate 598,061 downwards.
CGGCTGGGAGCGGCGGCGGGCATCGCCTTCGCGGGCATCGTCATCGTGCTTGGGTCTGTCGGCGTCTATCTCGGAAGGGTGCTGCGCTGGAACAGCTGGGATCTGGTCGTCAAGCCATGGCGGATCGTCGTCGACGCTGCCGATATCGTCCGCGATCCGCAAGCGCTCTTGTTCGTGCTGGCCTTCTCGCTGTTCGGCGGTGCGGCCTATGCCGTATTGTACAGGCTGCTGGCGCCTTCCGGGCGCTTTACATCGACATGACGGTTCACTATAATGTAAGGATAACTTATCCGGTTCGGCAAACACCCCGCTCGGGGTGTTTTTAACAATCGTACAGTAGCTTGATGGAGGATGGACAATGATCGATATCGCGAAGTGGATTTCGGTGCTGGGGACAAGCGTGCTGGAGCTTTGGGCCGCGATTCCGCTCGGTTTCGCGCTTGGCCTGCACCCGGTGGTCACGGGGGTGTTGAGCGCGCTCGGTTCGGCTCTCAGCGCCCTGATCGTCGTCACCGTGGGCGGACCGCTGCGACGATGGATGGTACGAAGGTGGGAGAACAAGAAGAAGAGCGGGAAGAAGGGCAGCATGGCGGTTATTTGGGACAAGTACGGGGTCATTGGCCTCGGACTGCTGTCGCCCATCATTACTGGCGCCCCGCTCGGTGCCGTTATCGGCGTGTCTCTCGGGGCCAAGTCCCCCCGGCTGCTCGTCTGGATGAGCGTCGGCATCGTCGTATGGACCGTTTTGTTGACGGCGGCCGTCGCTTTTGGCGTCGCCAGCTTCATGTGATCATTCTATTTTCCGAATAAAAGGAGTTAAGCCTCAATGACCGATTATAAAACGATATTGGCCGAACTGGCCGCATCCGTTCTTGATGGAGCCGATGCCGCAGCCATCGCGGCGATGATCGAAGTGCCGCCGAATCCGGAGATGGGCGATTTGTCGCTGCCCTGCTTCAAGCTGAGCAAGACGCTGCGCAAGGCGCCGGCGCACATCGCGGAGGAGCTGGCCGGCAAGCTTCCCGCGCATCCGGCTTTTTTGTCCGTGACGGCGGCTTCCGGCTATCTAAACGTATTCTTCAATAAAAGCTCGTACGCCGAAACCGTGCTCGGTGAAGTGCTGCGCGCCGGCGACGCGTTCGGGGCGGGCACGATCGGGGAAGGCAAGACGATCGTCATCGACTTCTCGTCGCCCAATATCGCCAAGCCGTTCCACGTCGGTCATCTGCGCTCGACGGTTATCGGCAACGCGCTGTACCGCATTCACCGGTTTCTCGGCTTCCGCTGCGTCGGCATCAATCATCTCGGCGATTGGGGAACGCAGTTCGGCAAGCTGATTACCGCCTACAAGCTGTGGGGGGACAAGCGCCAGGTCGAAGAGGGCGAAATCGAGGAGCTGATGCGGCTGTACGTCAAGTTCCACGACGAAGCCGAGAGCAAGCCGGAGCTGGAGGACGAGGCGCGCGCCTGGTTCGTCCGTCTGGAGCAGGGAGACGAGGAGGCGCTCGAGCTGTGGCGCTGGTTCAAGACGATCAGCTACAAGGAATTCAACCGTATCTACGAGCTGCTTGGCGTATCGTTCGATTCCGACGCCGGAGAGAGCTTTTACAACGACAAGATGGGGACGGTCGTCGAGCAGTTGAAGGAGAAAGGGCTGTTGGAAGAGGACCAGGGGGCTTTTCTCGTCAGGCTGGACGACTACAACATGGCTCCCGCGCTCATTCTGAAGAAGGACGGGGCTACGCTGTACCATACGCGGGATATCGCCGCGGCTCTGTACCGGAACAAGACGTACGGCTTCGACAAAGCGATTTATGTGACCGACTATGCGCAAAATTTGCATTTTCAGCAATGGTTCAAGGTGATCGAGCTGATGGGCTTCGATTGGGCGGATCGGCTCGTGCACGTTCCGTTCGGACGGGTCAGCCTGGAAGGCGTCAAATTTGCCACGCGCAAAGGAAATGTCGTGCTGCTCGAGGAGTTGCTCCGCCAGTCGATCGACAAGACGCGGGACATTATCGAGAGCAAAAATCCGCAGCTGGAGGACAAGGAACAGGTTGCCCAGCAGGTCGGCGTAGGCGCGGTCATCTTCAACGATTTGAGCAGCAACCGGATCAAGGACATCTCGTTCTCCTGGAAGGACGTGCTCAACTTCGAGGGCGAGTCCGGGCCTTACGTGCAATATACGTATGCGCGGGCCCGCAGCGTGCTGCGCAAGGCGGAGACGGCGGGAGCGGACCTTGCGGCTGCGGCTATTGCCGGCTTCGATCCGGCTCTCTTGGAGAACGCCGAGGCTCAGCTGGTGCTGAAGGAGCTGGCCGCTTTTCCGGACAAGGTGCTCGTCGCGATGGAGAAGCTGGAGCCATCCATCGTAAGCCGCCATCTGATCGATATCGCCCAGCGGTTCAACCGGTTTTACCACGAATGTCCGATCCTCGTCGACGATCCGGCGCTCAAAACCGCCCGTCTCGCGCTCGTCACGGGCGTCTGCAACGTGCTGCGCACCGGACTCGGCCTGATCGGCATACAGACTCCTGAACGCATATAGAGATAAAAAAAGCGAATAGTTCGATAAACAAACTCCGTTGCCCGTACCGGCTCAGCGGAGTTTGTTTGCGTTCGCCCCGCGTGAATCGAGGGGGAGAACAAAAATTTCCAATTTATGCCCACAAACGGGAACGTACGTGCTACAATGGGTAGAAACAGACGGCATAAGCACAGCGATCCGCACGTTCGCTATCAATCAAATTTTCCCTTTTCAGCTGCACGAATAACATTTATGATGGAACAGATTGCCGGTCTGCAATTCAAAACGGAATGAATTTGGAGAGAAGATGAACAAACTGCCGAATGAATGGGAAGCCGTATGGCGGCAAAACGGTTTGGACCCGGACGATATCATCTGCTGGATGATAGGCGACCGGACGACGCAGGGCGAATTCGTCGACACGCACGTGCTGCTCGGCCGCGACAAGCTGACGATTCTTTCCAGCGGCGCGCCCCCGTCTCAGGAGAAGCATTACAAAGGCTTCGCGAAGAAGAAAAGGAAGAGGAGGGGGAAGGAGGACGATGCGCCGAGCCCGCTGCATGCCGGGCCATGGTCGGTGGAGACGATCGGTCTTGACAAGCTGGAAGCGGTTACGGTCGTCAATCTGGTCGCCTCCGGTATGATCGTCGTCAAGGAGGACGGGGCCGAGCGAATCGTCGCTTCCTTCACCAACGGGCATATGGGTCGGGCGGCGAAGCTTGCGTCGGTATTCGCGAAGCTGAAGAAAGGCGAGGAGATCGACGCCCGCGAGCTGGAGGAGGAGCAGGCGATGTCCTGCCCGAAGTGCGGGATGATCTATCCCGAGAAGAACAGGCAAATATGCCCGAAATGCCTGAAGAAGCATGCGATTTTCATGCGGCTGCTCTCCTTTGCCGGCAAGTACAAGAGGTCGATCTTTTATATCGTCCTGTTCATGCTCCTGAACTCGGCCACCGGGCTCGTCATCCCGTATTTGCAGGGAACGGTGCTGTTCGACCAGGCTCTAGGCGGCGAAGGCTACTTCGCCGGGAAGATCGGACTCGTCATCGCGCTGATGATCGGCTTTCGCACGCTCTCCCTGGTGTTCGGCGTGCTGTTCGGCACGATTATCGCCAAGCTCGGGGCTAACGTATCGTTCGATCTGAAGTCGACCGTATTCGCGGCGATGCAGCGGCTGTCGCTGAATTTTTTTCAGAGAAAGCAGACCGGCCAACTGATGACCCGGGTGAACAACGACGCGACGGAGCTGCAATACTTTTTCGTGGACGGGATGTCTTACTTTATCGTCAATGCAATGAATATTATCGGCATCACGGTCATATTGCTCATGATGGACTGGAAGCTGACGCTGCTATGCTTTATTCCGCTGCCGATCGTCTTCGTCATTATCCGTAAAGTGTTTCCGCGGCTGTGGCGGATGTCTTGGAGAAGGCACCGCAAGGTCAGCGCGATGAATTCGATTATCAGCGATACGATACGGGGCACGAGGGTCGTCAAGGCGTTCGGCAAGGAGCGCAACGAGATCGAGCGATTCCAGTCGGCCAACATGTCGTTCTCGGGCGCCGAGCAGTCGTTCAACAAGCTGGGCGGCACCGTGTTCCCGGTATTGAACCTGCTGACCCAGACAGGCGGCATCCTGATCTGGTCGTTCGGCGGCTGGATGGTGATGAAGGACCAGTTTTCGTTCGGGCAGGTGCTGACGTTCGTCAACTATATGCACTTGCTTTACGGGCCGATCCAATTTATGAACAATATCGTCAACTGGTGGTCTTACTGCATGTCGGCAGCACAGCGCATCTTTGAAATCCAGGACGCGGTTCCCGAGGTGGAGGAAAAGGAGGATGCCATCGAGCTCGCGGATTTGCGCGGCGACATTCGGGTATCGGGCGTCGTATTCGGCTACGAGCCGAACAAGGCGATTCTGAAGCAGGTGTCGATGCACGCGAAGCCCGGACAGATGATCGGAGTCGTCGGGCATTCGGGGGCGGGGAAGTCGACGCTCGTCAACCTGATCTCGCGGCTGTATGACGTCAACGAAGGCGAGATCCGCATCGACGGCATCAACGTCAAGGATTTGTCGGCCGCGACGCTCCGCAAGCATATCGGCATCGTATCCCAGGACGTCTACGTGTTCTCCGGCAGCATCGCGGAGAATATAGCCTACGCCGACGAGAACTGTACGCTCGGGGACATCGTCAATGCGGCCAAAATCGCCAACGCCCACGACTATATAGAGAAGCTGCCGGATGGCTACGATACGATTATCGGCACGGGCGGCTACAATTTGTCCGGCGGGGAGAAGCAGCGGCTTTCGATCGCGCGGGCGATATTGCATAATCCGAAAATATTGATTCTGGACGAGGCGACCGCTTCGCTCGATACGGAGACGGAGCTGCAAATCCAGGAGGCGCTCGATTCGCTGATCAAGGGTCGGACGACGATCGCCATCGCCCACCGGCTGTCCACCTTGCGCAATGCCGACTATCTCGTCGTCATGGACCAAGGCAAGGTCGTAGAGGCCGGCTCGCATGACGAGCTGATGGGCAAGGAAGGAATGTATCACAAGCTGGTCCAGAAGCATGACGAGGCTTTGAAAATGAAAGAGGTGATTATCGCATGACGACTGTAGCGGCACCGGCGGAAGCGGCAGGCAAGCCGGACGGCAGCGACGGCGGGCAGCCCGTCGACATGAAGCCTGCGGAGAGCGGGCAGGCGGATTTGGCGGAAGCGGCGAAAATCCGGTATTTGCAGCCGGAAGATACGAGCTTCGCCAAGACGGTGGGGAACATGCTGAGCATAAAAATAGACGGTACGGAGCATCCGGTCGTATATGTGCACTGTTCGTTTCCTCATACGAACAAGCGTATTTACTTGTCCATCCGCACGTTCGACAACAAGGAGCTGGGCATGATCCGCAGCTTGGACGATTTTCCCGGAGAAACGGCGGAGCTGCTGGAGGAACAGATCAACATCCGGTATTTTTGCCCGGAGATTATAAAGGTGATCAAGATCAAGGAAGAATTCGGCTATTCGTATTGGGATACGGAGACGACCGCCGGCATATGCCGCTTTACGGTGCGCAGCGGTGGAGGCAATGCCAAGCTGGTCGGGCATAACCGGCTGCTCGTGCTGGATGTCGACGGCAATCGGTTCGTCATTCCCGATCTGGAGCGTCTGACGGATAAAGAATACCGGATGGTGGAAATGTGCATGTAGCTGCCAGGTTGATGGTCGGCTACCAGCGGAGGTATCGATGAATTTACACTACACGCTCCCGGAGCGGGATCGATTGGCGGCCGAACGGGCCGTAGGGGAGCATATCGCGTATTGCGCGCCGGCCGACTTGTCCCTGGAAGGTCAGAGGACGCGGGGCTTCTTCGTTATCGGTGACGAGAAGTGGGCGTACGTGGAGGACGGGGAAGTGCGGGATGCGGCCTTTATCGCCGAAGCCCGGGATTACAAAATCGTTCCCTTGATCGGCAATGCCGTGCTGGAGGCGGTCGAGCACGGCACGCAGCGGATCGTCGTGCGGGTGACGATGCAGCATGCGGCCCGCTACGGCTATATGGCCAAAATCTTGAACGATATGGCGGCGCGCAGCAAGGTGCGCATTTATAACAATGAGGCGGAGCCGATCTGCGTCAAATGCGGGGGACCGTTTATCCCGGGTACGCGGATGTGCCCGCGGTGCATGAACAAGGCGGCAGCCTTCAAGCGGCTCTTCGGCGTTTCCAAAGCTTATTGGAAGCAGCTTGCGATCGGTCTTTCGGTCCTGTTCGTCTCGGCGGGGCTCGCCCTGCTCGGGCCGTATTTTCAGAAGGTGCTGATCAATTCGGCCTTGCAGCCGCCAGCCGGCCAAACCGGCAGTACAGAGATGTTCTTCACGGCGATCGCCGGCATGATGGGCGTGCTGCTGTTCGGCGAGCTGCTCGGCATCGCGAAGGGGAGAATCATGGCGGGGGTCAGCTCCGGGATCGCCGCCGATCTGCGCAGCATGGTATACGACAAGCTGCAGCAGCTTTCGCTCGGTTTCCTGACCTCCCAGCGGGCCGGCGATATTATGAACCGGATCTCGTCGGATACGGACCGGATCCGCAACCTCGTGCAGGAAATGTGCACGACGGCCGTCTTCCAATGCATCATGCTGGTGTCGGCCGCCTACTTGCTGTTCCAAGCCGATTGGCGGCTCGCTTTTGTCGTGCTGCTTCCCGCTCCGCTCGTCGCCTATCTGCACGCGTTCATATGGAAGCGGGTGCTGTGGAAGCTGTTCCATAAGCAGTGGCGGGTGTATGACAAAGCAAGCTCGTTTCTGCACGATGTGCTGAGCGGCATCCGGGTCGTCAAGGCGTTCGGCAAGGAAGAGCGGGAGGTGAAGCGGTTCCGGCAGTACAACAGCGAATTTGCCGCCGCTTCCACGAAGACGGAGAAAGTGTTCAGCATATTGGCGCCGATCTCGAACTATTTGATCCAATTGGGTCAATATTTCGTGCTGCTGATCGGCTGCAATCTCATTCTTGGCAAGCAGATGTCACTCGGGGAGCTGATTCAGTTCACGCTGTACGCGTCGATGATATTCGGCCCGATCGCTTGGCTGATGTTTATGCCGCGCTGGGTAGCCAATGCCGTGATCTCGATCGATCGCGTGTTCTCGGTAATCGACGAGCAGCCGGAAATTTTGGACGCTCAGGCTTCAGTCAAGCATTCGATTCGCGGAGCGATTTCGTTCGAGGACGTCGTATTCGGATACAAATCGTACGAGCCGGTTTTGAAGCAGGTCAGCTTCGAGGTGAAGCAAGGGGAAATGATCGGACTGGTCGGGCATTCCGGCTCCGGCAAGTCGACGCTGATCAATCTCGTTTCGCGGTTTTACGACGTAACCGAGGGGAGCATTCGGATCGACGGCATCGACATCCGCGATATCCGGCAGGAGGACCTGCGCGCGCAGATCGGCGTCGTCTTGCAGGAAACGTTTCTGTTCAGCGGCACGATCGCCGACAATATCCGCTACTCGAAGCCGGATGCGACGTTCGAGGAGGTCATCCAGGCGGCCCGGATCGCCAATGCGCACGATTTCATCATCCGGCTGGCCGACGGCTACGACACGAAGCTGGAGGAGAACGGCAACAACATCTCCGGCGGTGAGCGGCAAAGGCTGGCCATTGCCCGGGCGGTGCTGAACAACCCGCGCATTCTCGTGCTGGATGAGGCGACGGCTTCGCTCGACATCGAGACGGAGACGGCGATCCAGGAGGCGCTCAAGCGGGTTACGCACAACCGGACGACGATCGCGATCGCCCACCGGCTGACGACGCTGCGCAACGCCGACCGGCTGTTCGTGCTCGATAAGGGCCGCTTGGCCGAGGTCGGCACGCATAAGGAGCTGATGGAGCTGCGGGGCATTTACTACAAGCTGGTGACCGCCCAACGCGGCATGGCCAAGCCGAAGGGCGGGCAGACGGAAAAAGTCGTATAATCCAATAAAACCTCCGCCCACGCTTGAAGATTCCAAGCGGCAGGCGGAGGTTTTGTCGTTTTGGCTAAATTCGCCAGCGGTTTTGCCGACTTTACGGCGGTGGCCGGTTGTCAAACGGATGTCGGAGAGGGCCACGAGACGGCCACGAGACGGCCTGTAGTCGACCTGGAGACGGTCCGAAGGAGACCTTAGGTCAGGCGTCGTCGCTCACCGTCCGCGATGCTTCGCCTTCGCTTTTTGCACGGCGATCTCCCGCTTGCGCCGCGCTTCCTCTTCACGCTGCTGCCGGCTTTGCTGGCGGCTCGTTTTTTTGCGCTGCTCCAGCTCCAGGCGGATCGCTTCCTCCGCTTGAGTCGACACGCCGCGCCGCTTCATTTCCGACGCAGCCATCCGCGCCAGCCGCTTCGGATTGATGCGCTTGCGCCCGATCTCTCCAGTCGCCAGCGAGCTGCGCGTGTGCTCCAGCAGATCGTTCATCCGCAGCCGGATGAAGTCCAGCACCTCCGCGTCATGCGGCTCCGCTCCGAACAGATGACGGCACGCTTTCAGCCGGCCGCCGCTGTCGTCTTCCACAATTCCGATCCAAAATTGCCCATCCCAAAATACGGTCAGTTTCATACTTGAACCCCTCCTTGTCAATCCGAGCGAAGGACATCCCGAGGGGGGAAGGATACGGCACCGCTGACCGCGATGCATCCGGACTACCGACCGGACCGTGATTTTACGCTCTGCCTTTATTATACTTGCCCGGTCGCGGCATGCAATGGGAAGTTGCGTATAATAGAGCGTCCATTGGGGAAAGCTGGATAAAAGCGGATTTTCGTCTAAGGAAATGGAAGGAATGGTAACCCCTTTCGTTCAGCTGATATAGACTGCGAATCAAACGGAGGACCTTTGCGTATTGGCTATCAAAACCGAAGATTACATCAAATATTTGACCGAGAAGGTCGTCGCCTATATGGATTTGCCGCCGGAAGTGCGCAAGGAGCAGCGCAGCCTGCACCGAAGCGTCCGCGATCCGTGGCATGTACGCTGGTTCGGCCTCGTTCCGCTATCGGTCGCGATGTGGTGGAGGCAGCGGAAGCGAAAAAAAGAACACCCCAGCCCGTAAATACGGTGCGATCGGGGTGTTTTCTATGGGAAGAGGAGGAGAAATACCGTAAGTTAGGCGGAACCGTTGTCCCGCTGCCGGTGGAAGGAGCCGTATTGCGTCAAGACGTCAAGCGGCACATAGCGAGCTCCCTGCTGATCCAGCCGGATGAAAGAAGCTTGATCGCTCCAGACGTGGTAGCCGGTTACGGCGAAAGGCGCGAGCACCGAACGGCCGTACAGATTAGCTTTGAACGTCACGGGCAATCCCTCGGCTTCCAAAGCCGCGAGCAGATCCGTCGAAGCGGAGATGACAAGCGGCGAGCTGGTAATCCAGTACGTGTTATCGAAAGGATCGAAGTCGGGCAGTTGCAGCGATTTGGCAAGATGCGGCAGCGCCGAAGCCCCCGGTCCGGGTTGAAGCGGCTGAATCGTTTCGAAGCTTTGCGCCGTCAGCGGGAGCTGCTCGCCCGTTTTGGCATCGATATACGTCCATCCGTCTTTAATCGAAACCTTCCACACCGCATGAAGCGGACTGTAATAAAGGCGCTCGACCGTAAGAGGGAGGTTGTAAGCGGTCGTATCGGTATGAGAATCGATCAGTTCGGCCTGCATCAACGATCGATACAGGGTTTGCAAGCTGAACAGCGGCTGTTCTCCAGCGCCGTACTCGGTCAAGCGCAGACTGCCGTCCTCGGCGGAACCGACGACCAGATAGCCGAGCTCCTTGCCGTTTTTGTGCAGCAGCACCAGCCATCCGTGCATGCCGGCTCCAAGCGGGTAACGCGTCCATTGAGCGCCTTGCCAGTCGCGAAATTCGCTCTGGGCCGATAAAGTCCCGATCCAGGTTTCGATCTGCGCGTTGAACGGATCGGTTCCATTGGGGACGGACGCGTAGGGGCGAGGCTGGTTCAAGGGAGAAGCCGGAAGTCCAGTTATATCGGACCGTTCGGCCGCCGTATGCGTTTCCATCTTTGATTGCAGCGCCGCGCTTTCGGAAACGCGGCTTACCGTCCATCCGATCGCGAGCGTCATCACCGTCACCGCAAGCAGCCATCGGTGCATCCTTATCACCTGCCGTTATTCAAAATCGGGAGCATCCGTCGGAGGCGGTGTATATCAAGATATGCTCCTATTGTAACGAATATGCTTCAAAAAGGTTGTTGCTTCCTGTCAGCCGGTTCGTTTTTTTTGGGCTGTTTTTTTGCGAAGTTTTAGCGGGATTCGTCAGTTCGTGCCGTTCACGGGCGTCTCAGATGAAATAGACCGCCGTTGATGACGAATGCGCTGATGCGCGGCCGGTATTGCCAGTCCAGTTCCTCCCGCCGTTTGTTCCACTGTTCCTGGGCCTGCTGTCGGGCTTCGTCCTCCAGCCCTTTCACCGCATCCTCGTAATAGCGGTCGACCCGCTCCAGCTCGTCGTTCAGCCGTTCCCGCGCCTCTTTCGCCCAGCTATGGTCGTAACGCTTGAGCATTTTCTCGATATGCTGCTCGACAATCGTCCGGGCACGGGCCAGCGTTACCGCCGGCCGGGCGATATAGACGTTCGGCGGTAGCCGGGGCGTCAGCTTTTTACCGGCAAGGGATTCGTTGAATCCCGCGCTCAGTTCTCCTGTGGACAAATCGACGGCGAACGAATGCATCTCGTCCCGCTTCATATCGCAGGAAAGCTCGATCTTGACGTTGACGACCAAGTGAGAGCTAAAGCCGGCCGAACCGGAGATGACGCGCGCCGAGCTTTCCGGTATCTCGAACAATTGCACATATTTGCCGATCGACTTGACCGTATCGAACAATTGCATCAACCGCTTGCTGCCGAAGGTCATCTCCTCTCGCGGAATGCGGCCTGGGCCGAATGGACCGGGGGCCGCCGATACGCCGAAGTAACGTCCAAGGATCGAATCCCCGCCAGTCAGCGGCTGACCCGACGGTCCAAGCACCTGTAGCGACGGATCGCGGGGCGGGGCGGCAGCTGCCGGTTCGCGAGCCTGCTTGGCTTCCGCTTCGGCCTGCAGCTTGTCCGGATCGAAGACGAACGTGAACGACATCGTTTCCGGCGGCACCCCTGTCCGTTCCACGAAGCTCCAATAGTAGGACCGGTTGGTCAACCGTTTATCCGCCTCCGGCGACAGCTTGACGGTTACGTAAGCGGGATGCTTCTCGATAATCTGGCATCCGGTCGAATCGAGAAACCGCATCGCGAACTTCTGCACTTGCTTGCTGTTCAAGAGCTCACCTCCGTTTCGGGTGGAATCGTCTGTCCGACCGCATTCAGGATGGAGCCGAGATGCACTTTACCGACCCGTTCGTGCTCCACTTCATCGCGGATCGTGCGGAACGAGTCGCCAAGCCGGTCGAGCTGGCGATGCACATCGTTATCCGACTTGGCTTCGGCCCATATTTTGAACAGGCTCGATTCCAGCGACGTTTTTTTCTCGAACCGTTCGAGTATCGTATCGAGTCCGCCGACGACGAGCTCGAACATGTTGATTTTCTCGTGCAGCAGCGACAAAATATGCTCCTCGATCGTACCTTGCGTGGACAGGTTGAAAATTTGCACGTTCTCGGTTTGCCCGAGCCGGTGAACGCGGCCGATCCGCTGCTCGACGCGCATAGGATTCCATGGCAGGTCGAAGTTGACGACATGGTGGCAAAATTGCAGATTGATCCCTTCGCCTCCGGCTTCGGTGGCGACCATCACCTGCGCTTTACCGCGGAACAAGTCCATCATCCAGTCTTTTTTGCCGCGGTTCATGCCGCCCCGGTACGGAACCGCTATAATATTGTGCTGCTTCAGGAATTGGAGCAAATACTCCTGGGTAGCCCGGTATTCGGTGAATACGATCGTCTTGTCGTCGATTTGCCGGATCAGCTCCAGCGTCTTGTCCGCTTTCGTATTCGCCTTGATGCCACGAATCAGCTCCACGAGCTCCCATACTTTGGGGCGCAGGGGAGAGTCCTCGGCCATCTTCTTGAATAGATTAACGAGAGTAACGAACACCGCATCCCGGCTGCTGCATACTTCGCGCTGCAGCGTAACGAGCGACAGCATGCTCCCAATATCGCCGCGGGCGTCCTCGTAGCGTCCGCGCACGAAATCGCATACTCCGTCGTATAGAGCCTGCTCTTCCGAAGAGAGGACGAGCGGGACGTTGCGGACGATCCGCTTCGTAAATTCGAGATCGCCGTCGCCCCGGCGGTTGCGGATCATGACCTTGGCCAGCTCTTCCTGAAGCTTGTCTTCGTTCTTCGGCAGCCGTTTGTCGACGACGAAGTTGGCCGCGAACTGTCCTTGCCCTCCGAGCTGCCCCGGCTTGAGCAGCGTAATGAGGTTGTACAGCTCGCCCAGATCGTTCTGCACCGGAGTCGCGGTCAGCAGCAGGCAATATTTTTTGCGCAGCTGCTGCACGAACTGGTAATTGGTCGTTTTTTTGTTTTTCAGCTTATGAGCTTCGTCCACGATCAGCATGTCGTATTCCTGAGCGAGCACGATTTCCCGGTGCGGATCGCGCTTGGCCGTGTCCATGGAGGCGACGACGACGTCGTATTGCGCCCACATGTATTCTTTCTTTTGCGCCACCGCGTTGATCCCGAACTTCTGGTTCAGCTCGCGAACCCATTGCAGCACCAGGGAGGCGGGGACGAGAATAAGCACTTTGCGGACTAGGCCGCGGACCAAATATTCCTTGATGATCAAGCCGGCTTCGATCGTCTTGCCCAGGCCGACCTCGTCGGCGAGTATTGCCCGTCCGCGCATGTCGTAAAGCACTTTTTTGGCGGTGGCGATCTGGTGAGTGAGCGGCTTGAGCTGCCGGATGTGGGGCAGGCACTGCAGCTCGTCGAAGCTGCGGATCAGCCCGGCCTCTTCGGCTTCGCCGGCGAGCTGGTACATCGTCCAGTCGTCCCACGGCCCGTTTTTGCGGACGCGCGTCTCCAACTCGTCGAACCAGGTGCGGTCGAAATGAACGTCCACGTGCTCGTTCAGGCTGCGTATGTGTTCGGGTGATGCGGAATTCATTCGCGGTTCCTCCTCGCTTGCCGGTTCTTGGTGTCCCGGTCCCGGAGCATGAGCGGGTAATAATAGGCTAGTATTGACCAAATCCGGAAGAATCATAATCGGGCTTTGTCGAAATGACGCGCAGGAAACCGCGGGACGAGGCGTTTCGCCGTGGAGAGTACGGATTGTATGCGCCGGCACCAAGTCGCTCCATAGCGAGAAAACAGAGGGGGAGAGCCGGATATGGGCTGAAAAAAGAAGTTTGGAAGCGTTTTTGGGTCTTCGTTCACACCGGTTGGTCGAGAGAGGACGGGCATGGCGGACAAAGACGGGCTTGGCTTACGAAAAAGTTCGGAAAAATTCCCCTTCCCCCCGGAGCGCGAATCATGTAAAATGATGAAAGCAATGAACGAATGGCACATATAAGCGGATGAAGGGTCAAGGAGAGATTGCCCGATTCGCCCCGTGAGGTACGGCTGATGCCGGGACGGGAGCGAAGGCGGCGGCGCCGAAGGAGTAAGCCGGTCATACGGTGAATCTCTCAGGCAAAAGGACTTGATCCGGACGCATCTCTGGAGAGCGTTCGAACTTTACGGGACGAAGGCGTCGGCAGACGCAAGACGCCGGCCGTGAAGGGAGCGGACCACCCAAGGGGTAACTTGGCGGCGGCACAGCAAGCTTCGGCGCATGAGGGAACTCTCAGGTACAAGGACAGGGCAAAAGGACGTAAGCTTATTTCGCGTATCGCGGTAAGCGTACTTCGTTTTGTTCTGTTCTTTTTTGCGTCTTCCGCCGCCGCCCTTCTGGAGTGAATCGGTCCGCGATGAGGGAAACTAGCGGAACAAACATTTTGCCGATAGGGGTGAGCCTATGTCTTTGAAACAAACTCCGCTGTATGCGGTCTACGCCGGTTACGGAGCCAAAACGATCGACTTCGGCGGATGGGATCTGCCGGTTCAATTCGGCGGCATTCAAAGCGAGCACGAAGCGGTGCGACAGAGGGCCGGGCTGTTCGATGTGTCGCATATGGGCGAGTTTTGGGTAACCGGAGCCGATGCGGAAAGCTTTCTGCAGCGCGTCACGACGAACGACTTGACCCGACTGGAGACGAACCAGGCGCAGTACAGCCTGCTTTGCTATCCGAGCGGCGGGGTCGTGGACGATCTGCTCGTTTACAAGCTGGCTGCCGACCGGTTCATGCTAGTCGTGAACGCGTCGAATATCGACAAAGATTTTGCCTGGCTCAAAGAGCATGTGCAGGGCGACGTCACGCTCGCGAACGCTTCCGAAGAAACGGCGCTTCTGGCGCTGCAAGGTCCGCAGGCCGTCCATATCCTGTCCGGCTTGACGGACGCTCCGGTCGCGGAGCTGAAAGGCTTCCGATTCCTGCCCGACGTAACCGTCGGCGGCGTGCAAGCCCTCGTCTCCCGTACCGGCTATACGGGCGAAGACGGCTTCGAGCTGTACGTAAACGCCGGCGAAGCGGTGAAGCTGTGGGAGCTGCTGCTGGAGGCGGGCCGTCCGCAAGGACTGGAGCCGATCGGTCTCGGCGCCCGCGATACACTGCGCTTCGAAGCGCGCCTGCCGCTGTACGGCCAGGAGCTGTCGGCGGATATCAGTCCACTGGAGGCCGGTCTCGGCATCTTCGTCAAGCTGGACAAGGGGGACTTTATCGGCCGCGAGGCGCTTGCCGAGCAGAAGGCGCAAGGGCTGCCGCGCCGTTCGGTCGGCATCGAGATGATCGACCGGGGGATTCCGCGCTCGCATTATCCGGTCTATTCGCCGGATGGACGGAAAATCGGAGAAGTGACGACGGGAACGCAATCGCCGACTTACAAGCGCAACGTCGGATTGGCGCTGCTCGAATCGGCGTTCGCCGTAAACGATACCGAGGTGCTGGTCGAAATCCGCGGCAAAAAGCTGCTGGCCAAAGTCGTGCCGACGCCGTTCCATAAACGGCCGAAAAACTGATTTTTTATCGCCTATACATCCCCGGCCGGCGGGCAACATTCCCGGACGGGCGACCCGGCGCAATTCTATAGAGGAATTGATCGCCCTATGCCGAAAGGAGCTACCTCATCCATGAAACACCGCTACTTGCCGATGACCGAGCAGGACCGCGCAGATATGCTCGGCACGATCGGCGTCGCCTCCGTCGACGAGCTGTTCGCGGATATTCCCGCGAGCGTCCGGTTTCAAGGAGAATTGAACATCTCCGAAGCTTTGAACGAGCAGGCCATGCTGCGCCACATGCGCACGCTGTCCGGCCGCAACGCCGATTTCGACCGGTACGCCAGCTTTCTCGGCGCCGGCATGTACGACCATCATCTGCCGGTCGTCGTCAACCACGTCATTTCCCGTTCGGAGTTTTACACGGCGTATACCCCTTATCAGCCGGAAATTTCGCAGGGCGAGCTGCAAGCCATTTTCGAGTTCCAATCGTATATTTGCGAGCTGACCGGCATGAAAGTGGCCAACGCCTCGATGTACGACGGCGCGACAGCGCTCGCCGAAGCGGGTGCGCTGGCGCACGGGGCGACCAAGCGCCGGCAAATCGTCGTATCGCGCGCGGTTCATCCCGAAGCGCGGGCCATTCTGAAGACGTCGGCGCGCGGCTTGAACCTGGACGTGCTGGAAGTCGGTTATGCCGACGGAGTGACCCGGCTCGACGAGCTGGCTTCCGTCGTCGGAGCGGACACCGCTGCGGTCATCGTGCAGTCGCCTAACTTCTTCGGCTGTATCGAAGATATTGCCGCGATCGAACCGATTATTCACGGCGCAGGCGGCTTGCTCGTCGTCAGCAGCAACCCGCTGTCGCTCGGCCTGCTGGAGCCTCCGGGCAAGCTCGGCGCGGATATCGTCGTCGGCGATACGCAGCCGTTCGGCATCCCGGCCTCGTTCGGCGGACCTTCCTGCGGCTATTTCGCGGTATCCGACGCCTGGATGCGCCGTATGCCCGGCCGTATCGTCGGCCAGACGGTCGACCGCGACGGCAAGCGCGGCTTCGTGCTGACGCTGCAAGCGCGCGAGCAGCATATTCGCCGCGAGAAGGCGACCTCGAACATTTGCTCGAACCAGGCGCTGCTGGCGCTGTGTGCGTCGGTGTACTTGTCCACGTTGGGCAAACAAGGCATCCAGGATGTCGCAGGCTTGAACGTGCAGAAAGCCCATTATGCCGCAGGCGTATTCCGCTCGCGCAGCAAGCTTGCCTTAGTAAACGAATCCCCGTTCTTCAACGAATTTATCGTGAAGCTGGGCGACGGAAATACGGACGTCTCGGCGATCAATTCGAAGCTGCTGGACCACGGCATTATCGGCGGCTACGATTTGGGACGCGACTACCCGGAACTGAAAGGCCATATGCTCGTTGCCGTTACGGAGCAACGGACCAAAGAAGATATCGAACAGTTTGCCGATAGATTGGAGGAGCTGCTGTGAGTACGACTAGCCAAACGCAAGACGTTATCGCAGGCGCTGCCGCGTCCGAGACGGCGCTGACGGCGCCGGCCGTCAAGCACGACAAGGCGTTAATATTCGAGTTGAGCAAAGCGGGACGTGTCGGCTATTCGCTGCCGGAATGCGACGTGCCGGAGGTGCCAGTCGCCGAG
Source organism: Paenibacillus hodogayensis (assembly GCF_039536325.1). Taxonomy (NCBI): domain Bacteria; kingdom Bacillati; phylum Bacillota; class Bacilli; order Caryophanales; family Paenibacillaceae; genus Paenibacillus; species Paenibacillus hodogayensis. Next base: position 581,367 of record NZ_BAAAYO010000001.1, on the reverse strand, counting down.
CTGATTCCGCAGAAGCTGTTGCGCACGAAGCCGGCCGAGCTGCCGGAAGTGTACGAGGTGGACGTGATGCGTCACTATACCGCCTTGTCCAGGCGCAACTTTGGAATAGACAACGGCTTTTATCCGCTCGGTTCTTGCACGATGAAATACAACCCGAAAATCAACGAAGACGTCGCACGGTTTCCCGGCTTCGCCAAAATCCATCCGTACCAGCCCGAGGAATCGGTGCAGGGCGCGCTGGAGCTGCTGTACACGCTGCAAAACGATCTGGCCGAAATTACCGGCATGGACCGGGTAACGCTTCAGCCCGCGGCCGGCGCCCACGGCGAATGGACCGGTCTGATGATGATCCGCGCCTATCATGAAAGCCGCGGCGAAACCCGCACCAAAGTAATCGTGCCGGACTCGTCGCACGGCACGAATCCGGCGAGCGCTACCGTAGCCGGCTTCGATACGATTACGATCAAATCCGACGACAGAGGTCTCGTCGATCTGGATGCGCTCCGCGCGGCGGTCGGTTCCGATACAGCGGCTCTGATGCTGACGAATCCGAACACGCTCGGCCTGTTTGAGGAGCAAATCGTGGAAATCGCCCGCATCGTGCACGAAGCCGGCGGTCTGTTGTATTACGACGGCGCCAACTCCAACGCGATCCTCGGCATCGCCCGTCCCGGCGATATGGGTTTCGACGTCGTTCACCTGAATCTGCACAAGACGATGAGCACCCCTCACGGCGGCGGCGGTCCCGGAGCCGGTCCGGTCGGCGTGAAGCAGAAGCTTATCCCGTTTCTTCCGGCGCCGAACGTAGCGCGCAGGGCAGACGGCACGTATTATCTCGATGCGGATTACCCGCAATCGATCGGCCGCGTCAAAGGGTTTTACGGCAATTTCGGCATTCTCGTCCGCGCCTATACGTACATTCGTACGCTCGGAGGCGAAGGGTTGCGGCAAGTATCCGAAAACGCGGTGCTGAACGCCAACTATATGATGAAGCGGCTGGCGCCTTATTACGACGTGCCGTTCGACCGTCCGTGCAAGCATGAGTTCGTCATGTCCGGCAAGCGCCAGAAGAAGCTCGGCGTGCGCACGCTCGATATCGCCAAACGGCTGCTCGACTTCGGCTACCACCCGCCGACGATCTATTTCCCGCTGAACGTCGAAGAGTGCATCATGATCGAGCCGACGGAAACGGAAAGCAAGGAAACGCTCGACGGCTTTATCGATACGATGATTCAGATTGCGCAGGAAGTCGAGGAGACGCCGGACCTTGTCGTCAATGCGCCGTATACGACGGTCGTGAAACGGCTCGACGAGACGCAGGCGGCCCGCAAGCCGGTTCTGAACTGCACGTGCGGATAATAGGGGCAAAGCAGATCAACGCCCGGAACTGCCTGGCATAAGTCTCTTGAAAAAAAGCATCAAGCAAAGCTCATAAAAGCAGCCTCCCTTCGGTATAAGGGAGGCTGCTTTCGTTAGCGAACGGGGGCATGAAGGCGCCCCTATGAGGTCACGGCTTAGTTCTCGATAATGATGCCGGCCAGCTTGAGATTGACAGGGTTTGCAATCGTATCCCCGACTGGGCATTTGCTCTCCAAAAACTGCACGAATTCCTCGACCTTTTCTTTCGCCGAATCGGTTTTGATATGAAACGTATAACGGATGTCGGAATAGCCGGGACGGACGTCGGACTTGTTGAAAAAACCGTCCAGATCGAGATCGCCTTCGATTTCTACGCGGAAGTCGTCAAGCTTCACGCCGAACTTGGGCGCGTACACCCGACCCACGATCGCTTGGCAGGCGCCGAGCGCGGCAAGCAAAGCTTCCACCGGATTCATGCCGGTGTCCGTTCCTCCAAGGCTCTTGGGCTCGTCGATCGTGAGCTCGAATTGCCTGGAGCTGGTTTTTACTTTTACTCCGTCTTGCAAATGCGCGGTTGCTTTAAAGGTATTGACGGCAGCCATTGTGCACTCTCCTTTGGTAAAGGGCTTTCCCGATCTGGATTAACGGAAAAAACTCACTTATCCCCTATGTATGATTGGTATTATATAGACGATCGGTCACGCTGTCAATGATTGTCGAAAACGACCGTCCGGCATGCAAAAACAGCGATTGACGGAAGGTAAGGGATCATTTAATATGAAGTTGTCACTCGAGTGATAAACTATTGATGTGACACATTTACTAAAACTCAAGGAGGGTTTCAAGTGAACAAACACAAAAGCGTTGTGCTCAGCTCGGGCATCTCCATGATGCTGATGCTCTCGGCCTGCGGCGGAACAAGCGGGAAGGGCGGCGACAACGGGACAACCGTCTCCCCGGAGCGCGGCAAGGAGCCGGTGGAGCTTACGATCGTCACGAATGCGGGACATTCGGAAGATGCGTTCAACGCCCGGTTCGGAGACTCGATCCGCAAGAAGTTTCCGAATTACACGATCAAGTACATTCCAAATCAGGCGGTCAAATTCGCCGATCTGGTGCCGACGAACACGCAGGTCGACATCGTGTACGCGGCGATCAACGATTTTATGAACGGTCCGGTCAAGAGCGGGATGGCATACGACATGCGCGAGCTGATCAAGAAGCACGGCGTCGATACGGGACGTGTCGGCATGGATTGGGTAGCAGGTTTAAGCCAGATGTGGGACAATAAAATTTATGGTCTTCCAATTTCATTGGAAGCGCTTACTCTTTTTTATAACAAAGATATTTTCGACAAGTTCGGCGTACTTTACCCGAAGGACGGCATGACATGGGATAATGTGCTCGATTTGAATCAGAAGCTGACCCGGGTGGACCAAGGGGTCCAATATGCCGGCATTACGATTTCTCCCGCACAGCATTTTTCTTTAAGTTCCTTATCAGTGCCTTACTATGATTCGAAAACGGGGAAGTCGACGCTCGGTTCGGAGGAGGCCAAGTGGAAGCTGCTGTATGAGACCATCGCGGTCAAGCCGCTGCAAGCCCCGGGGTACAAGGACAAGGTAACCGCTTTAAAAGGAACGCTGCCTGCCGAGGTGAACTTTCTGAAAGACCGGAGCGTCGCGATGGCGGCTAATCTCGCTCACCTGCCGCTGAATGCGATGGAGATGAAAGAGATGAACTGGGACATGGTGTCCTACCCGACCTACAAGGAGGCCCCCGGGTTAGGCTCGCAGGCCAACTTGCTGCTGTTCGGCGTCACCAATATGAGCAAGCATAAGGATGAGGCGATGGAAGTCATTCAATACTTGTACTCCGACGAATTCCAAACGATCACATCGCGCGACGGCAACATTCCGGCGGTTATCAGCGACGAGCGCATCAAGCAATACGCGCAAAATACGTATTTCAAGGATCGCAATGTGAAAGCCGTCTTTCATTTGAAGTTCGCGCCTCTTTCCACGAGAACGCTGTACGACCCGGATCTGTCGCCTATTTACCGCAAGTACATCAATAACTTGGCGACCGGCGAGATGGACCTGAACTCGATGATGCGTAAAGTCGAGGAGGAAGCGGAAAAAGCGATTACAGCCATTAAAAATAGGTAGTTCGGCGTCGCTGGCTCTCCCAACTGGTACTGCGCCCGGTCTTCGTATGATATACTAGGCGTGAGAAAACCATATAAGCGTAGGGAGACAGGCAATGGACAGGAAAGCTCCGAACGACACGGCTGCGACGCCCGCAAAAAAGATCACGATGAAGCATATTGCCGAATATTTGAATATCGACCGGACTACCGTGTCCAAAGCGATGGCAAGCACGCCCGGCGTATCGGATAAGACCGTAAGAATGGTCAGGCAAGCCGCCGAGGAGCTCGGATACCGCAAGGATATTATCGCCAGCAGCCTGATGACCGGCAAAAATGCGCTGCTTGGCATCGTGCTCGCGGATATGTGGCGCGGTATTTACGCCCCATTTGTGGACAGCTTTCAAAAATCCGCTTACAAGAACGGCTACGGGGTTATTTTGCAGTACGTGGACAAGCGAACCATAGGCGTCCGGCAAGCGATCGAAGTGCTGAAGCAGCAGCGCATATCGGGGGTTACCTTCATCTCCGGAGCGACTTCGGAGGAGGACAATCCCGCTCTGATTGAACTGGCCGAATCCGGGGTAGCCGTCAATACGACCGTTCGCGATTTGCTGCATGACCGGATCGATACGATTCATTTCGATAATCGGAACGCAGGCTATGAGGCCGCGATGCATTTGATCGAGCTGGGTCACCGGAACATTGTGTTTATGGGAGAAAACCGGGTCAACCTGACGATGAGCCAACGGTTCCAAGGCTACAAGCAGGCGGTCGAAGAGAACGGCTTGCCGTCCCAACTCGTGGAAACGCACGAAAACGTGTGGCCCAAAGGGATGGATGTGCAGACCGCGTATCGTCTGGCCAAACAGCTATGGACCGGTCAACCGAAGCCGGATGCGATTATCGGAGGAAACGACAATATCGCCCTCGGGGTGCTCTTCGCGCTGAAAGAGGAGGGGGTTCACGTGCCGCAGCAAGTGTCGCTGCTCGGGTTCGACGATTTGTACGCCATACTGGCCGTTCCTCAGCTTACCTCGATGCGAATGCCGATCATGGAATCCGGCACGACGGCCGTCGAGCTGCTGATGGAGCGTCTGAACAATCCGGCGAAGCAGGCTGAGGCAATAAAGCTGGCATACGAGAAGATTGTGAGAGATTCCACTGCGGCAGCCGTAAAGTAACGGCAGACCCTGGTTGCGTTTTTTTAAATAGTTTATCACTCGCGTGAAATAAATTGGAGGCTTTATCATTATGCTTGTGAATCCTTTATCCTTGACGGATTTTACGCTGGATGGCGAGTACGGAAGTCAGGGAGCAGTTCTGGAACAGGTTGGCATCAATCATTTTCGGCTTACGCTGGGAACCGCCCCTAATCATCCGACTTGGACGAACCGGCCCCAGTTCATCCTGGACCGCAATGCCAAAGGCAACCGTCTGAAGCTGGACGTGATCTCCCCGGTACCGGGCGGAGGCCACTATCCCATGAACGAATACAATTATTCCTGGTCGTACGACAACGAGCATTGGCATCCGATCCGATGGGAGGGCTCCAGTCCGGAAACCAATACCTTTCTGTTTCCCGAATTTACCGAGGATGTCGTTTATTTCGGCCACCAGGTTCCGTTCTCGCCCGAACATCTGGAGCGGCTGGCCGATGGCTGGAGGGACGACCCGCGCGTGACGGTTCATGAACTGGGACGGTCGCTGGGGGGCAGGCCGGTATACCGGTTCGAAATTACCGATCCGGGCAGCAAGATTGCCCGCAACGATCGCGGAGGGCACTATGTCGTCAATACCCATCCCGGGGAACACAATGCGCAATGGCGCATCATCGGCATGATGCATTGGCTGCTTAACGACCCGCAGGCCGTACCCTTTCTGGAACGAACGATTTGTCATTTCGTCGTCATGATGTGTCCGGACGGTCCGAGTCACGGCTGGTACAGAGTAAATGAACAAGGGGTCGACTTGAACCGCAGTTATTCGCTGCCGGCAGCGGACGAAGGGAATCAGGCCCACGAGTCGTACATTTGCCAGCGTGACCTGGAGCGTTTAATCGCCGCTGGAAGCCGTATGGCGACGGTATGGAGCATGCATACATGGGAAGGAGCGGTCGAGCCGATTCTGAACCCCGGTCCCGAATCCGATGCTCCGCCCCGGCACTGGAGCGTCTTGCGCGAGCTGATGCAAAGGAACGATCCGCATGGATACGTGCGTCCGCTGCATATTGCGGAGGAGCCTTTGGGCAAGGCGGATGGTTGGAACGGCGGGCCGCAGCGGCAGTTCGGCGGGGCCGGGGTGCTGTGCGAGGGCGGCGGCGCGCTGCTGACGAAGGAGGAAAACCTTGCATCGGGCGAGGTGATCATGCGGAGTCTCGCGGATTTTTATCGCTGATGGGCTTGTGATCCTATAGCGCCCCTGGTACACAGTCAGAGCTGATGCTGTTTATAAGCTTTGACTGTGTACTTGTCTGTTACAAGGCAGAGGCTAGTCCGTTTCGGGGGGCGATTTGGCCGTGGTATAATGGTCAAAACCTTACATGGCGAAAGGACAAGCCTTTTCATGAACATACGGATTGTTTATATCGAGGACGACCCCGAGATCGGCGCTTGGGTGACCCGGGACTTGTCGGCGCGGGGCTACGAGGTCGTCTGGCTGACCGACGGGGACCGGGCGCTGCAGGAGGCGCAGACGTGCCAGCTTGCGATTCTCGACGTGATGATTCCCGGGCTGGACGGCTTCACCGTCGGGCAAAGGCTCAAGAAGCAGCACTCGAAGCTGCCGATCTTGATGCTGTCGGCGCGGACGTCGATCGACGACAAGCTGCAGGGCTTGCAGTTTGCCGACGATTACGTCACCAAGCCGTTCCATCCGGACGAGCTGGCGGCGCGCATCGAGGTGCTGCTGCGCCGCAGCGGGAACGGGCTGGAGGAGACGCTGACGATCAAGCATCTGGACGTCCGGATGAGCGATAAGACGATCGTGCGCCGGGACACGGGCGAACCCGTCGATTTGACGGGGAAGCAGTACCATATTTTTCATTATTTTTTGCGGCATCTCGGACAAATTCTTACGAAGGAGCAAATTTACGAGGCCGTGTGGGGCGAGCCTTATCTGGAAGGCGATAAGACGGTGATGGTCCATATCCGGTATTTGCGCGAAAAGCTGGAGCTGGACCCGGCCGTCCCGGAAGTGATCGAGACGATCCGCGGCATCGGCTACCGGGTGAGAGCCTGATGCGCAGAGATACGGAATACAAGTGGAACGTCTCTCTGTTGTCCCGCTACCTGCTGCTGCTGCTGGCGGCGCTGCTGTTCGTGCCTGTGGCGATTCCGGCAAGCATCGGAGCGTCGTGGTTCGTTAATCGTTTCTTTTCCGACTCTCCCCTTTTCGGCCGTTTGCCCTACGGAACGGGTTTGGATATCGAACAGGCGTGGCACCGGGAGGCGGCCCGGCTGGCCGGAGCAACGGACGAACAGCTTGAATCCAGGCTGATGGAGCTGAAGCGGCAATACCCCGACGCTTCGCTATTTTGGGTCGATGGCGGGGGCGTTACCCGTCTCCAGCTTCCCGTCCAGCAAGAGCGGCCGGTACGCTGGACGGCGGACGAGGCGATTGCCTTTATGAAGGAACGCGCGTCCCAGGGAGAGGGACCGTTTACGGTAATCGCCTTTATCGGCGGAGAGGCGCGGCAGCACGGCGGATTTATGGTGCTGGAGCTGCCGCGCCGCTTCCTGAAGCGCGGAGCGGTGGAGGGGCAGAGCGACACGGCGCTTTTCGGCTATTTTCTCGTTGCGCTGCTGCTCTTCTTTATTGTGCTGTCGTATTTGTTTTTCCGGCAAATCCGCGGCAGACTGCTGCAGCTCAAAACGGCGATGACCGCCCCGGACGAGACTGGCATTCCCCGGCCGATTCCGGTCGGAAGGCCAGACGAAATCGGCCAGGTGACGAAGGCGTTCAACGATATGGTCGACCAACTGATGCGGAGCAAGGAGCGGGAGCGGGAGGAGGAAGCGCTTCGGCAGCGGCTCATCGGCAGCCTGTCGCACGATTTGCGCACCCCGCTGACGGTGATCGGCGGCCATCTGTTCACGTTGGAGCAAGAGCCGCTGACAGAGACGGGACGCCGCTCGGTCCAACTGATGGCTTTGAAGCTCGGCGACCTGGACCGGCTGCTGGACCATCTGCTGTCCTACAATTTGCTGGCTAACGGCAAATATACGTTGACGCTGCGGCAGGCGGACATGCTGCGGCTCGTCCGGCAAAGCGCCGCGGCCTGGTATCCGGTATGGGAGAAGGCCAGGCTGGAGACGGAGCTGGAACTGCCGGAATCGCCGCTCATGTGGGAGGTGGACGAACAGGCCTTCACCCGCGTACTCGACAATCTGTTTCAAAATGTTGTGCGACACGCCGGTGCAGGCGGATATATCGGCATTTCTATCGTATCGCGCGAGGGTGTCCCAGCGCTGCTGATTGCCGACCGCGGCCCGGGCATCCGGGCTTCGGGAACGACGAAGGGGGCCGGTCTCGGACTCTCCGTTGTCGATCTGCTATTGAAGGAAATGAAGCTGCGCCGGGAGACGGAGAGCACGGAAGCCGGCACGCGGGTGTATATCGTTCCGGAATCCGGCGTTTTTTAAACAAAATTTAACCTTCGCCCGAGCTTCCTTTAACCTGAGGCGGTTAAGCTGGTTGTCGAGGTGATTGATCATGACGCAACCGGTAATCGAAACGATCGGACTGTCGAAAGTGTACGGCGGACGCGCCGCCGTCGATGCGCTGAATCTTCGCATCGGGGAAGGGGACATATACGGATTTCTCGGCCCAAACGGGGCTGGCAAAACGACGACGATCCGTATGCTGCTCGGCCTGATCCGGCCGTCCGAAGGCACGGTGAGCATACTGGGCAAAGACTTGCGCAAGCATAAGCTGGAGGTGCTGCGGCAGGTCGGCTCGCTTGTCGAATATCCGTCCTATTACGGCCATCTGAGCGCGGAGGACAACCTGGAGGCGATTCGCCGCATTCTCGATGTGCCTTCCTCGCGTATAGCCGAGGTACTCGACATCGTCTCGCTGACGAAGGAGGCGCGAAGGGCCGTGCGCGGCTATTCGCTCGGGATGAAGCAGCGTCTCGGCATTGCGGCCGCTCTGCTCGGCTCGCCGAGGCTGCTTATTCTGGACGAGCCGACGAACGGACTCGATCCGTCGGGCATACACGAAATCCGCGAGCTGATCAAGGACATGCCTCGCCAGCGCGGAATAACGGTGCTCGTCTCGAGCCATCTGCTTGGCGAGGTGGAGCAGATGGCCGGCACGGTCGGCATCATCCGTCAGGGGCGGATGGTGTTCCAGGATACGATCGACAATCTGAGGACGCAAGCGCTGCAAGGGATGCGGCTTGTCGTATCCGACCCGGACAAGGCGCTCGCGCTGGCCGAGACCGAGGGATGGGAAGGAACGCTCCGCCATGGCGTGCTGCTTTTCCCCGCGCTGACCGACAGCGACACCGCGAAGCTGATCCGGATGCTCGTCGAATGGGGACACGATATTTACCGCGTCGAGGAGCAGCGCCGGTCCTTGGAGGAGCTGTTCATGCAGATGGTCGGAAAGGACGTGTCGTAAATGTTCGCACGCGCGCTGTCCGCCGATTTTCTCAAAATTCGCGGCAAAGGCATCTGGTTTCTCGTATTTCTCGGTCCCGTCGGATTGACCGTCATGCAATGCCTCCAGTACGTCCTCCGCTACGATTATTTGATGAAGCGGCACGCGGACAACCTGTGGGGCGGACTGATGGGAAATATGGGGGTGTTCGTTCCGATTGCCCTCTACCTCGGCATGACGCTGGTCTGTTCGCTGATCGCCGGAGTCGAGCACCAGACGAGCGCCTGGAAGCAGCTGCTGGCGCTGCCGGTAAGCCGGACCGCCGTCTTTGCCGCCAAGCTGGTTCTTGCCCTGCTGCTGCTCGCCGCCTCCAGCCTGCTGCTCTCGCTCGGAACGCTGCTGCTCGGCTGGGCGCTCGGCTTCGATACGGCTCCGCCTTACGGGGCGCTGCTGAAGATGAGCTTTGCTCCGTATGCGGCCGCACTGCCGATGCTGGCTTTGGCGCTGTGGCTTACGATGACGATCCGCAATCAGGGCGTTCCCGTCTCGATCGGCGTCGCCGCCGCGCTGGTGTCGCCTTTTGTATCGACGCTGCATGCCTGGCTGCCGCTCAATTGGCCCGCTTTGGCGGCGCTGAGAGGACCGCTGTCGTGGCAGATGGCGGCGGCAGGGGCGGGGCTTGGGCTGCTGATCGCTTTGCTCGGGTGGCTGCATTTTAACCGGAAGGATGTGGAATAGGATGCGCCGTTTTCTTCAGGCCGTCGCTTCCGAACGGGTTAAGATGGGACGTCTGTCCGTATGGCTGCTTCTCTCGGTCAGTCCGCTTCTGGCCGCTCTAATCGGGCTGTTGAGCAATCTCGATTCGCCCCAACCGATCGACGATTCGAAGTGGATCGCCCTGTTCGGCGTCATGGGGACGCTGCATGCGGTGTTTATGCTGCCGGTGCTGGCGGGGATTTTGGCCGCCTGGGTATGCCGGTACGAGCATGTCGGGGGCGGCTGGAAGCAGCTGCTCGCTTTGCCGGTCAAACGGACGACGGTGTACGCGGCCAAGCTGGCGGTTATCGTCGGTCTGCTCGGATGCGGCCAGCTGCTGCTGTTGCTGGCGATAACGCTGGTCGGCTCGTTGAAGGGAATCACAGATCCTTTTCCATGGAGCGCGGTGCTACCCAAACTAGCCGGCGGCTGGCTTGCGTGCTTTCCGATCGCGGCCTTGCAGCTGGGGGCTTCGCTCGGCTGGTCGAGCTTCGGCATTCCGCTTGCGCTGAACGTTGCGCTAACCGTTCCCAATCTGCTCATCCTGAATTCGGCCGCCATCGCCCCGTTTTACTTATGGGCACAGCCTTTTCTCGCGATGGCGCCGGTGCAGCTGTCGCACGATGCCTTGACGTTGCCCTTGCTTGAAAGCATGCTGATTACCGGAATCGTCAGTTTTGTCTTGTTTGCGGGCGGGGGCCTGACGTATTTCGTTCGCAAGGATATATCGGGTTGAGGGCGTCAGTATCGCCGAGGCCTTGCTTGCTATGCCGTAGCTTTTTCTCATGCGGTTGCTTGGAGCCGCTGTTCTTGCCAGTTGACATCGAGGCGAATTTCCTCTAAGCTTGTCCATGTGAATGAAATTCATTCTCAATCAGGGGAGAGGAATGAGAGACGCTCATGGTTTTCGGAAGGACAGGTTCAACAAGAAGAGCGGCCGCCCTGCTTGCAGTTATTGTGCTGGCATGCGTCGTTCTGAGCGCTTGCGGGTCGGCGAAGTCCGCGGCTCCAGCTGAGGAAGGCACGCGTACGATCAAGCATGCGATGGGGGAGTCGGTCGTTCCGGCGCATCCGCAAAGAGTGGTCATTTTGACGAACGAAGGAACGGAAGCTTTGCTGGCGCTGGGCGTCAAGCCGATCGCCGCGGTCGATTCCTTTTACGGCAATCCGTGGTACGAGCATATCGCGGCCGACATGGCCGGGGTTAAAAATATCGGCGGCGAATCCCAGCCGAATCTGGAAATTATCGCTTCTTTAAAGCCGGATCTGATTCTGGGCAATAAAATGCGGCAGGAGAAGCTGTACGAGCAGCTGAAGGCGATTGCCCCGACGGTTTTTACCGAAACGCTGCGCGGCGAATGGAAGAGCAATTTTCAAGTGTACGCCGACGCCTTGAATTTGAAAGAGAAGGGCGAGCAGGTCGTAGCCGCCTTCGACAAGCGCATGGACGACTTCAAGAGCAAGGCGGGCGACAAGCTGAATGAAAAAGTGGCGGTCGTGCGCTTCATGGGCGGCAAAACGCGGTTCTACTACGGCAATATGTTCTCCGGCGTTATCTTCAACCAGTTGGGCGTTAAGCGCAGCGATCCGCAGAGCGACAGCAAAGCGTTCGAGGACATTACGAAGGAGCGCCTGCCCGAGCTGGGAGCGGCCGATATCGTGTTTTACTTCACGTACGATCTCGACGGGAAGGGCAAGAAGCAGGAGGAAGAGTGGATCAACGACCCGCTCTGGAAAAACCTCAAGGTCGTGCAGAACAACAAGGTGTACGCCGTCAACGACGCCACGTGGAATACGTCCGGCGGCGTAAAGGCCGCCAATCTGATGCTCGACGACTTGTACAAAATTTACAAGGTCGCGCCGTAACGGAATATGCGTTTTCGCGACCTTAGCAGGAACAAGGACCGTGAAAGAGCAGCCGCCCCTCTGGCGATAAAAGCCGGGGGAGCGGGCTGCTTTTTTTTCGATCAGAAGCTTTTCTTATTCCCGGTCCGGCAGCCAGTACCAGAAAATCGCCACTTCATCGCGAAGGTCGGGAAAGCCCCGGTACAGATGACGATCGAACCCGCCTATGACAAAGCCGCAGCTTTCGTAAAACCGGCATGCTTCGACGTTATTGTTTTGCGTCTCCAGCATGATGCCGGGCATACCGCCGGCCCCTGCCCATTGCTTGGCCTGCTCGATTAGCCGCCGGCCTATGCCGTACCGCCTGTACTTCCTGTCCACTGCGATGTCTTCTACGCAAGCATACCCGTTCCAGCTTCGCTTTAGCATGATCCGGCCGACCGGACGCTCCCCAGCCCAGGCCACGTAAGCCGTGCGATCCGCGTCAGCGAGGCCGCCGGACCCTTCCTCATCCGCGACATCCGCGTCGCCGGAGAACGGCTCGTGCGGATAGCTTTTTTCGCGCCGGTCCGTTTGGCGCACCGTATAGCCGATCCGCCCTTCCTCCAACGTCAGCACAAGCACGGAATCCACGATAAAACGGTCGTCGATGCGGGCAGCGGCATCCCAGTCAACAGCGGAGCATGCCCGGATTTGTATATCCATTTGCGCCCCTCCAGCACTTTTTTTCTTAGTTTACCATACAATCAGGGCTCGTTTTGTCGTTTTCATCTATTCAAACTTGAGTAGTTGAAGTCCTTCTGCTATAGTAAAGCCATAGTCGGCGAAAGGAGAGGGTCCGATCAATGTCATCGATTCGTTTAGTCGTATTGGGCGTCATCCTGCGCAGGGGCATTACGCACGGTTACGGGGTTCATCAGGATCTTGCGGCATGGAGGGCGGAGACGTGGACGAGCGTCAAGCCGGGCTCGATCTACCACGCAATGGAGAAGTTGGAGACCCAAGGCTTGATCCGGGCGGGCGACTCTGGCGACAAGGCCAAGCTGGGGCCGTCGCGTACGGAATATGCGATTACGCCGGAAGGCAAGACGGAGTTTCTGAAGCTGCTGGAGGGGGCCCTCACCAGCAACGAAATCCAGCTGCTCGCGGCGGGCATCGCCTTCATGGAGATGCTTCCACGCGGACGCGTGACGGAGCTGCTGGAGCGGAGGCTGGAAAAGGCTCGGGAAAGCGTCGCTTTCCTGAGAACGCTGCCGACCGAGCCGGTGCCGGCCGACCCTTCCAAGCATCCGGAGCTGGTCGGCATGTGGGTCGGCTATATGGAATATGCCGTTGACGTTACCCGTCATTTGCTGCAGTCCCTTCGGGACGGAAAATACCGATTCGCGGACGAAACGTCCGCATGGGAGGAGAAAACGAATGCTTGAAGCCAAGCTGCACGACGGAAGCCGGATCGCTCTGGACATCAGCGGGGAAGGTCCTGTGCTGCTGCTGCCGGTCAACCCCATGCCGGTTGAAGGACCGCAAGCGGAGGAAATGCGCAAATGGGGAGTGGAACCGGCGCTCGGCCGTATGCTGATCGATGGCCTGAATGACGGCTACCGGGTTGTCGCCTTCGACTACGAAGGCCATGTGATGGCGCATCCGAAGCCGGATACGCTGACGCCGGCCAACATAGCGGGCGATCTGCTGGCGGTGGCCGATGCGGCGGGAGCGGATACGTTCGCTTATTACGGTTATTCCTGGCTGGCGCTGTCCGGCTTGCAGCTCGCGATTAGGACCGGGCGGCTGTCTGCGCTGCTTTTGGGCGGCTATCCGCCAATCGACGGTCCGTACAAGGAGATGCTGAAGGTGACGAGTGCGACACACCGGATGTCGGGCGCTTCCTCATGGGACGGGGCGGCCCCGGCGGCCCAAGCTCCGGACGAGGTCGACTGGTCGACGGTCGAGGTAACCATGAGCGAAGGCCAGACCCAGCAGTTCGTCACCCTTTACGAGCAATTGCAAAGCTTTGACGACCGGGCGGTGCAAGACCGCATCCGCTGTCCGCGTCTGTGCTTTGCCGGAACGGCCGACCGGATCGAATATGGCGAGCGCTGGGGCGATGTCACGGTCGATATCGCGGGACCGCTGGCGAACGGAATCGCTGGGCTGGAGGCGTTCGGCTGGGACGTCCGGCTGCTTGACGGCCTCGACCATACGCAGGCGATGCAGCCTGCCAACGTTCTGCCGCTTATCCGTCCCTGGCTCGATATGTGGCTGACTCGGGCGTAACGTACGCAATCTGTCGCCGCCGCTTGAGGAGCGTTTTTCCGTGCCGCGGTTGTTTGGCACTTCTCCCGCAGAGCGGACCGGCTTCCCCATGCTCATGCTCCGCTCAGACGCCGTTGCGGTATCGCTGCGGCGTCATCCTCATCTTCTGCTTGAAGACGCGGACAAAATACGAAGGGTTCGGGATGCCGACCTTCTCGGCGATTCTGGCGATGGGCAGTTCGGTCGTCTTCAGCAGCAAGCACGCTTCGCGAACGCGGATGGCGGCGATATACTGGTTGACCGTGCTTCCGGTCGCCTGGTGAAACAGGCGCGACAAATAAAAAGGGGACAAGTGCAAGTCTCCCGCCATTGCGTCCAAGCCGATTTCCTCCGTCAAATGGTCATGAATCCATTTCATGGCTTGTTCGGCGTGGTGAAACGGGCGGGTTTGCGGAGGCAACTCCTCCAGCTTCAGCTCGTCCCATATCCATTCGAGCGTCTGGATCACGGACATCAGGAATAGCGCCAGCTGACCGTTCTGCCTTTCCGGGTAGCCCTGGGGGGTAAAATGCTTCCGGCCTTTAGCGAACAGGTCGCTTAAGTAAGGATGGGTAATCACGTGCAGCGGCAGCTTGCGGGTGCACAAGGTGCGAAAAAAATCCAGATACAGGGGATGCGGCTGCAGCAGCCGCTCTACATAATAGGGATCGACGATGAATACCGTGCGGAAAAACGGCTCGTCCGACACCAGCTCGAGCCCGTGCAGCTGGAACGGCTGGATCAGCACCATCGAGCCGGCCTCGACTTGGTGAATCTGGCTGTCAATGACGTGGCGCACGCTTCCCTGGAACGAAAACAGCAGCTCCATACCGGGATGGGCGTGCAGCGGGTAGATTGGGTGCTGCTCTTCCTTGTAACGGTACTTCAGGCTGTTTTGCTGCAATTCGTCGTAATAGAACATACCCCCGGCTCCTTCCCTGCGGTTCTAAGGGACCCTCTGGCTTTGTCTTTATTGTAATTGCCTATTGCCTGAATTGCACTCAGGTACGGCAATTTTTTTGTGGCCGGCTGCTTGTTGGTCGTAAAACCGCAACGGATAAGTCGTTTTATCGGTGTAACATTATGTACAGTTCGGGTACGCTTTTTGTCTATTCGCTGCCACGCGCGATGGGGTGGGCCTTACAAAGGCTCGATGAACTACGAGTAGCTGACCGAGCTTCGGCAAGACATGGAGCAGACCATTCACGGACTGAAGGGAAACGGGAACGTGCATGACCGGAACGTTGACTGGTTGGTGAAACATATTGGCTATACGTTCTATAGCGTGCGGCTTTTCCACAATGAAACCGGCCCATTTCGGCTGAGGTGCGCCATGTTAATGTTCGAAAGAGCCTTAAATCGCGCCGGAACGGTCCGTGCCGCGAGAATAAGGCTCTTTCGAGCACAAGCGCGAGCCGCTGGCGATGACGTAAAATAGTTTGTGTACCAAGAATTGGGCCTAGCCAGGCACCAAAAAAGTAGGGTATCCTCGGGACTGCGACACCACCAAGGAGGAACCCTACTCGATGACTACTATACCCGAAAACCTGCTTTCAGATCTATTTGAAAATCTTGTCACTCGGTTCGTGAAAGAAAACCTGGAGTCGATCATGAAGGCGGAAATGAAGCACTTCATGGAAGACGAGCAGGAAGGGCAGCGTAACAGCCGTAACGGCTACTACAAACGCAGCCTACATACCAAGTACGGACACATTGAAGAGCTCGAAGTACCGCGGGATCGCAATGGCCAGTTCCAGACGCATGTGTTCGAGCCGTACCAGCGACGAGACGGATGGCTGGAAGAAGCCGTCATTCAGATGTACAAAGGCGGCATGGGGACCCGAGACGTTGCACGCTTTATCGAGGGCATGTTCGGCAGTCACTATTCACCTACGACCGTCAGCAACATCACCGCCACCGTACTCGAAGACATTCAAATGTGGCAGCAACGCCCTCTGCAAAAGCGGTACGCTGTCATTTACTTGGACGGTCTCTACGTCAAACTCAAACGCAGCACCGTGAGCGGCGAGGTCATCTACTTCGCCATGGGCGTTGATGAAGAAGGACGGCGTCAGATCCTCGGGTTCTACGTCGGCGGCCAAGAGAGCGCAAACGGCTGGCGCGAGGTACTCAAGGATCTGTACAACCGAGGCGCTACCGAGGTCCTGCTCGGCGTATTTGACGGCTTGTCGGGGCTCGAGGAAGCTTTCCGCGAGACCTATCCCAAAGCCGACGTGCAGCACTGCGTCGTGCATAAGGTTCGCGCAACGTTCCCCAAAATCCGTGTCCAACACCGAGCGGATGTGGTTGCTGATCTGAAAAAGGTCTACATGGCGGAGGATTACGATTTGGCGCTCGCCGCCTTCGACACCGCCTCTGCCAAGTGGGGAAAGCTGTATCCCAAAGAAATGAAGACATGGAAGGATCAGTTGCCGACGCTGCTTACCTTCTACAAGTATCCTCCCTTGATCAAGGATGCCATCTACACCTCCAATCCGATCGAGCGGATGAACAAAGAAATTCGAAAGCGGCTTAAACCGATGAACAGTTTGACCAACATGGATGCTGCCGAAAAGATTGTTTATCTCGAGGCCATCGACTATAACGAACGCTTCGAGAGCCGCGTCATCCGTGGCTTTGGAGACCCTGCTGTAAAGAAAAAACTCGCTGAGATGTTTGAGGAACGGTACCCCCACTGATGAAAAGGCAAAAGCGGAATCGAACTCCCGCGCCTTCGCTTGGGCTACGCTTTCCAGCTTCACGATATCTGTACGCGCATAACGATGAGATACCTTACTTACACAAACTTCTTGACGCTACCCCGCTGGCTCGGAAAGCGGCCCATTTCGGCCGCCGTGCGCCGTGTTAGTGCGCGTTCGAGCCTTATATCGCGCCGGAACGGTCCGGTCCGCGAGAATAAGGCTCTTTCGAGCATAAGCGAGAGCCGCTGGCTTGGAAACAGGCCCATTTCGGCCGCCGAGCCCAATGTTAATGCGCGTTCGAGCCTTATATCGCGCCGGAACGTTCCGGTCCGCGAGAATAAGGCTCTTTCGAGCATAAGCGCGAGCCGCCGGCTTGGAAATCGGCCCGAACCGGCCGCCGAGCCCAATGTTAATGCGCGTTCGAGCCTTAAATCGCGCCGGAACGGTTCGGTCCGCGAGAATAAGGCTCTTTCGAGCATAAGCGCGAGCCGCCGGCCCCCATGCTAGTGCGCGTTCGAGCTTTATTTCGGGACGAGACTCTATTGTCATGTAGCTATAATTTTGCAGAGGGCTGGAACGATGTCGCGTCCAAACCCGCGCTCAAGGACTTGAGGCGAATAAGTCCGAATATCGGCGGCGGAGATGTGCCGTGTTCTTAGGCGCCTTCCCTGCTTTAAGCGGCTTCCTCGCTTTGAAGCGGCCTCATTTGAACAAAGAGGAGAGCGAACATTTTCTATATTGTATAATTCCCATCGGGATGATAGTATTAGGAAAAATGGCGAGGGAGCGATTCAGATGAGCAAGCCGCTTTTGGTTATCGTAGGGGCAGGTCCGGGAGTCAGCGCGGCCGTGGCCCGCAAGTTCGGGGCCGCCGGGTTTCGGGTGGCGCTTCTCGCGCGCAATCAAGCGTCGCTGGATACGCAGACGAGCGAACTGACGGAGCAAGGGATTGAAGCTTACTCCTTGACGGCGGATGCAGCGAATCGGGAATCGATCGAAGAAGCGTTCCGGATCGTACGGGAGCGTTCCGGTTCGCCGGATGTGCTGCTGTACAACGCAGCAGTCATTTCCAGAACAACAATAACCACCTTGTCCGAGCAGCAATTGATCGACGAGTTCAAAGTGAATGTGGGCGGAGCTTTGACGAGCGTCCAGCAGGTCGCGCCGCACTTTGTGGAAAGAGGGGAAGGAACGATACTCATCACCGGCGGCGGACTCGCGCTTAGCCCAAACCCGGAATATGCTTCGTTATCGCTCGGCAAAGCGGCGGTCCGTTCGCTGGCCTACTCGCTCGCTCAGGAATTGAAGCCCCACGGCGTCTATGTCGGTACCGTCACGATCGGCGGTTATGTGTCCAAAGGCACGTTCTTCGATCCGGATCGGATCGCGGATAAGTATTGGGATTTGTATCAAAAACGCGATGAACCGGAATACGTGTTTGCGCAGTCCGAGTCCTGATCCGTTAAGCAAAAGGCGCTCCGGCCGAACCGGTAGAGGCGGAGTTACACGATATAAGCCAGCCCTCGTCAGGAGGCTGGCTGTTTGTTTTGGCAAAATCAGGCCATGTTCCACTTTCACACGGGTTCAAGTACAAAGTTAGACCTTTCCGGTATCCTTGGAAAAGACTGAATCCTTTGGGCCTCAAGGGATCGATCCACCCGGAATACACAGAATTAGCTCTGACTTTGTACTACATTCCCTTTCCCGAGCACGGCAGACCCAACAAAGCGGGTGCCTCTTCCGGAAACGAAGCCACCTGCATACCCAAGCTGTACCCACCCAATGTGACATGCAGGCCGCCGTTTTCCGCTTTTTTGTAGCGAATTTCTTTTGCCTCCAAAGCCGTACGGACTTGGGCCAGAAAATCGGCACTGCTGACGCCAAATGTGACATGCATCTTTGGAGGAAGGGCAGTCATGCCGATAGGAAACCATTTTCGTTCCTTAGAAGCCAAAACCGCATGAGCCGTCCCGCCGATGGCGAACGTAAAGTTGTCGTATACTTTGTCGAGCTTGACGGCAAGAAGCTGCACGAGCCGTTCCCGGAAAGCAATGACGTCGTCTACCGGAAACCCGACTTCTCTGAGGTAGAGGATGCCGAACTCGCCGCTCGGAGGCAATACCCCTTCTTGGACATACGTGTGGCTGATTATTTCCAGCAAATGACCATCCCCGTCGCGAAAATATACGTTTTGCCCGGTCCCGAAATCGTCAATCGTTCTGCCGTCGGGCCATTTCAGCAGCGTTACCCCTCGTTCCCGGAGACGATCGACCGCCTGATCGAATGCGGAATGAGCCACCTCAAAAGCCAGATGGGCCGGGGTTAGCGCTTCGGCAGCTTGCCAGAACGATAAGGTGAAATGCACGGTCGGCTGGAAGACGATCTCGCTTTCAGATTCGTGAACGATCGGGAAGCCGAGCTGATCATGGTAAAATTGCTTGACGCCTGCAACGGATACGGTATAAAGCTCCAGCTTGGAGTAATGAGTGATCATCATGGCTCACATCCTTTGTAAAGGTGGGAGGAAGCTCGAAACCAAAACTCGCTGGCCAGGCATTTCCCATGCAGAGGCCTAGTCATCGTTGGTTCTTTCGCTCATCTCATACAGTTAATAAACTTATTATACTTTTATGTTTATTAAATGGCAATAAGGCACTATCCCCGCCATTTTGCCGGGGAGTAGAGCTCAATCCTCCCCGACTGGCGAGTTCGTTTCAAAGCCGCTCGACAAAAACACGATTGGCTTCCTGGTGAATATACCGGAGCAAGGCGATTAGGTCGGTCAATCGCTTTTCGTGCGAATCATAGACGCGATCCGGACGAAGCCGTTTGATGCTTATCGCTTCGTGGATGAGCCCATGCCACTGCTGCGGAATCGTTGTCATTCCGTAGTACCCGGCCTGAACTTTACTGCGGATATCGTGCTCTTTTAAGGTGTAAAGCTGCCGCAGCATCCCGAGCGTACACCATTCCACAGCTGTATCAAGCCGCTTCGCGACGCTCTCCGGATCGGCTGTGCCGAGCAAGGTCGATTGCTCCTCTAATCGACGGATCCAGCTTACCCAATACGTATTGAGGTTTTCGATGACGTATTGGAGCAAATCCTCCGTTTTTACTTCATACGAAAACGACTGTTCCGCTCCATAGACCTTCATGCCGTGATTTTTTAAAATCCACCATGTGATCGGGTTCAGATCGGCGCCATATCCGTTGGAATGCACTTGTTTGTTGAAGTAGGTCAAAAAGAAGTTTTGTTCGCTTTGCGCTTTTCCCACATCCTGAATGGACAAGTAAGCGCCCATGATATCGGCGTGGGGAAACTCTCTTTCCACCGCTTGATGAGCTGCGGAGATGGTCTCGATATCGGACATGCTGGGCGGCTCTCGAAGGATTGTTATAAAATCGATATCGCTGGAGCCTTCGATGAAGTCTCCCAATGCGACCGAACCATAAATATATACGGATTCCATGTTCAAGTTGCTCCTGCTTAAACCCTCACATAACGTTTCCATCGTTCGTTCCACGATTTGCGGCAGCATAAGTGGCCTCCTTCATCATTCTATATAAGTTGAACGAAAGAACTTCATGGGCAAGGTTTATTCCATAAAGGGGTTCAAAACAACATGTTTGAAGCGGCAAGGCCATCCTTTTCGGAATGCAACGGGCTTCAATCATTCGTTCAACTTATATAGTTCCTAAATATTGTTTATAGTTTATTCGCAATCGTCATACCGGGCAAGAGCGGTTTTACCCTGCTTTTTCGGATAAATTCATTGAAGCCAAATCGCCTCTTGTTCCAAAGCGAGCGTGGCCGGACAATGAGGAGAGAGGGAAGTGATCCCGCGAAAGGAGTGGTGGCGTTGCATTCGATTTCGAACACAAAGAGCCTGGAAGAGGTCGGTATAGGTAAACTTATCGCCTCTCATCGGGTAATGGGAGGAACGCAGAAACATGATGTCGATAAAAAACATGGTGCGGGGCTTGGAACAGGATGCTCCGGCCAAACAACTGATCCGGCTGTGGGATCATGATGCGGGAACGTTGAGGTTTTGGAGGGCGAGCAGCAATTTCGTTTATTCGTTTGCCCGAAACGGCGTTCGGCATTTCCTTCGTTTCATTCATGAAGAGGACAATGCGCTGGAACGGATTCAAACGGAGCTTGATTATGTGCGCTATCTGATCGCAAACGGCTATCCGGCGGCGGCACCCGTCCGTTCCAACGATGGAAAATGGATCGAAACCGTCCATTCGGAGGAAGGAGCGTATTACGGCGTCGTCTTCGAGCAGGCCAAAGGCATTTATCTTTCGGTAGATCGGATGACGGATTTGCATGCCGAGAAATGGGGGACGGCGCTTGCCGAGCTGCACGTTTTATCCGAGTCTTATCCGTCCGCTGCGGTAGCGCAGAGAAGCTGGGACGACGCGCTGACCTTTGTTGCCGCGGTGCTGCATCGGCATCCCGACGAGCGCGGAGCGCTGCGGGAGCTTGAACATGTGCGCGGGCAATTGGCGGAGCTCCCTGCCGGGCCAAGGCTTACGGGAATGATTCATTACGATTTCGAAGCCGACAACATGTTCTATGAATCCGAGGAGGCACGCTATTACGCCATCGATTTCGACGATGCGATGATTCATTGGTATGCGATGGACATCGTATCGGCCATCCGCGATCTGGAGGAACAGGGGAACGAGAGCGCTCGACGGAAAATAGAACGGTTCTTGGCCGGATACCGATCGGTCAAATCGCTGGATGAACGGTATGTGCGTTTGTTTCCCTTGTTCCAAAGGTTCGCCGATCTTTATACGTTGGCTCGCCTCCTGCGTAGCTTGGAAAAGCTGGACATTTACGGCTTGCCGGAGTGGGCCCTTACTCTGAAAAACAAATTGCTGGCAGCATGCTCGCGCATAAACGAACGCTACTCGCCGGTCGTACGGCTCGAGTCCATCGGGCCAACGAATTGGTATGCCTGCACTCAACTGGAAGTGACGGATGAGCAGAAAAACGTGTTTCCCGTCCCCAATGTGTACTGGCTCGCAGAGTCGGCCTATTGCGGCTTCGCGCCTTTGGCGGTGTATGCCGGCGAACAGTTGGCCGGGTTAGCGGTTTACGCCGTCGATCCCGACGATGGCAGCTATTGGATGATGGCGCTCATGGTGGACCGCAAATTCCAGCGTCAAGGGCTGGGGCGATCGGCTGTCAAGGAACTGATCCGGCATATGCGCGGGAAGCACGATTGTGACAAAATCAGGCTCGGTCATCGACCTGGGAACGAGAGAGCGTCCCGCTTGTATGCCTCGTTGGGATTTGTGGAAGTGGCCCGGACACCGGATGAAATCGTACGGGAACTGATATTTTCGGAATAAGCGACGGGATATGGGCAGCGCCGGCCGGCAGAAATGTCGGCAGAAGCCGTATTTACTGCCTGGCGCACTTCTATGAAGTTGAATATGTCGCCTGAAAGTCCGCGTTCCAGTCAAGCACGAATTCGTGAGAAACCGACTGGCGCTGTTACGACAGCGTCTCCCACCGTGTCCACAATTCCGACGGGTTCCGTACGTAAACCTCGTTCTCTCTGAACATGAATTGATGCATGATAAATTCTCGGCGGATCGTGGCGAAATCGTCATGAAACGGTTTAATAAATTCGTTGATTTCTTTCTCGCTGTACAAGCGTCCCGGTTCGAGCCTCGACACCAGATGCTCCAGCACGATAAGCTTTTTCTTGAGCTGGACGGGGATGCTTTTTAACTTTCCTTCGGCTGTAAAAAAGTTTTTCATAACGGATTCCTTCAGCCGCTTCCGGGTATCGTCCATAATCGACTCGCCTCCATTGTTGCGGTAAATCAGATTTTCTGTAGCGCTGGCATTGCTTTTAAGAAAGCTATGGTTCAATGAAAAATAAATCGTATTCTTGTCCCGCCGTTCGTTAATCAGGCTCGCTTCCCGAAGCTTCGCGGCGTGGTGGGTGATGGTCGCAGGAGTAACCCCCAGTTTTTCCGCCAAATCTTGACCGTTTCTCTCCCCGTCGGCCAGCAAGATCAACATTTTGATCCGAGTCGGATCGGAAAGAGCTCTATGGTAACCGACAACCTTATCCAATTGCATGGACTCATCATCCTTTCTTTTTTATATATTAGATATTCATTAAATTAGATATTCGTTAAATTACATTTTATAGAAGCGTCATTTCATTGTCAATAAGCAAAGGCCCCCTGCCAAACAAAAAGGACTTTGCCATGCGGCTCTTAGCCGTTGGCGAAGTCCCGAAATTCGATCGGAAGCGAGCTTGTCATCTTGTTTCATCCGTCTGAATGCGCAGAAGCCTTTCCGCTGCCGCTTCTGCCGTCTCCAGACCGGCCCAGAACAAGCCGAGCTCGTAATCCATTTCGCCGATAAAGGCGCTGTCCGGAAACACTTCGTGGACGAAGAAGCACCGGTCGAGACGGGCGTCACCGAGCTGGATCGCCTGCAGATGCGTTTTGCCCCATACCGAATCGTTGATGCCGCGCAGCACCGACAAAAATCCGACCGCGCGACCGATCCTCTCCTGAACGTCGCTGCGGATGGCGACTTTGCAGAAGGCGGCGGCCAGCTCCGGCTCCGGGCTGGCAGCGGGCATTACGAATACATTGGCGACGAGCAGGGTAGCCTGCTTGGGACCGAACCGGACAGGCGCGGCTTGCGGCTCGAAGGGGAGCGACTCTTCCTTGAGCGCGGCCAGCTCCATGGCGGTAGTGAGCATCATGGCAGCATGCTCCGTCGCAAAGGGCTCGATATTGCGGCTGTTTTTGTTGCGGGTATGCAGAATGGCCGTCCGTTTGCGGTAGAGCATATCGTGGAGCAGGTTCAGCGTTGCCCGAAGCTCGGCGGCGTGCTCCCGCAGCCGTTTGAAATCCACTCCGTTCTGCAGGGCGATGACGGGCCAACGGTTATACGTATGCGACAACGATAAAGCATACAAGTCCGGAATGCCGTCCCCGTTCGTATCTTCGGACAGCTCCAACAGAGATTCCGGCGCTTCGTCATCGTGTTGATAAAGATTCGGCGGTGCGATACCGTATTTGTCGAACAGCGAAGGGTTGTAGGCGACGAACACCGGCGAGAACGTAACGGGCAGCGCCTGCAGTCCGGATGACCCTGTCAAGCTGTCGAGCAGCTTCGGGTAAAACAACTTCTTCGTATGTTGGACGATATCCGACAAGTCCGTATATTCCTCTTTACGCTCCAGCTCCCGGTACTGTCTGTCGGTGATAAGCAGCAGATCCGGGTAAGGCCCGGATTCCCGCAAAGCGTGAACCGACTTCCAGAAGTCGACGGCGGATAGCTGCAGCAGCTTTACATCGGTATGGGGGTGCTCCTTCTCGAATGCTTCAATGATCATGCCGAGCGCGTAGTCCGCATAATGGGATGGCGAAGTAGTGACGATCCGCAGCGTTTTGCGCCGGCGCTCCTCCTGCGGAACAATCGCGGATACGATGCTGCCGAGGCCGGGCTTCTTCACGATCAGTCCTTCGTCGACAAGCGTGTTCAGCGATTTGCGCACGGAAATCCGGCTTAATCCGTAGCGGAGAGCAAGCTCGTTCTCGGATAGCAGGAAATCGCCCGGCTTGAGGACGCCGGACTGAATATGTTCGCGGATAATGCCGGCGAGCTTCAAGTATAGAAAATCGGTTTTGCGTTTCATCGGAATCCTTTCTGAGACGCTTTTTTTTGTTCGCGCTCACCAATAATTGTATTGTATATAACAATAGATTGGATTACAATGTGAGTACAAGAATGGAATAAGTAAGGTACAGGTATTATATTTCGTTCTTGTCTACTAACCAATGGGAGGTGCAAGACGGATGAGGCTGAGGCTCGGAACAAATGCCGGTCTCAAATTTGCAATCGCTTTCATTTTGGTTTTGCTTCCGCTATTCGGACCGCCGGAACGGGCCCGAGCAGACGGGGGGAGCGCGTACGGTCCAAACCTGCTGAAAAACGGAAGCTTCGAGACGTGGAGCGGGGATACGCCGACAAGCTGGACGAAGGGGCTTGCGGCCGGAGGCACGTTGAGCAGGGAGACGGACCCGGCGAACGTGCAGGACGGAGCGAGCTCGGCCAGACTGTCGGCGCCCGCGGCGACGGGAGACTCCGCATCGTTGCGGCAGAACGGCATTGCGGTAACGGGCGGCAAAAACTACCTGGTATCTTTCTATTATAAAAAGCCGCTTTCGCCGTCGACCGCCTACGTATACTTCAAGCTGACGTACCGGAAAAGCGACGGCACGACGATAACGCCGACGACGGTGGAGAAACTGCCGACGGCCGAGAGAGCGAGCTTCGTGCTGTTCCAGAAAAAATTCGCCGTTCCGGCCGAGGCCGTATCGGTTACTTACGAATTTCTAATGCAGAGAGGAGCAGAGCTGATTGTGGACCATGCTTCGTACGCCGAAGCGACCGGCGACGTGCCTGAAATCGGCGAAGGACCGAATTTGCTCGCCAACTCCGGATTCGACGCATGGTCGTCCGGGCAGTTGAACGTTTGGACGCCGGTTGTGGCGGACGGGGGCCAGGTGTTGGCGTCCAGTCAGGCCGGTTACCGGCTGAAGGGCAGCGCCGTCCAATTGGATGCGCCGCAGCCGGGCGACAGCGCGGCCGTCGTCCAAGGAGCACTGCCCGTATCGGGCGGACAGCTGTATCGGGCCTCCTTTACGTACCGGACGGATTTCGTATCGGGGACGGCGCAGCTGCGCGTACTGTTCAAGGATGCGGCCGGGCAGACGCTGCGGACGGTAAGCGCGGATTTGTTCGACGAGGAGCACGATCGGTTCGCTACCTTGGCGGAGCTGGACGCTACGGCGCCGGCGAATGCGGTGACGGCGGCATTCGAAGCGGTCGTCGAGCACGGGCGCGTCTGGGTCGACGAGGCTTCGTTCCGGACGGTTCCGAATCTTATCACAGACGGCAGCTTCGAGAGTCCGCTCGCCGCAAGCGGCTGGAGCGCGGCTTCCGCGCCCGGAACGACCGGGGGCTCCGTCGTACGGGTAACGTCGGGCGGCTTCGATCTGGATGGAGCGGTTACGATCGCAACGTACGGATCGGAAGACGAGTGGAGCGTCGGGCAGTCGACCGGACCGCTGCCGGAAGAATATCGCCGTTTCAAAATCAACGCGCTTTACAAGGTGCAGCAGATGGGTGAGGGCGCGGAGTCGTTCATACGCTTGACTTGGCTCGACGCGAACGATCAACCCATCCAACTGACGGCCGGCGCCAATCCGCCGTTCGCTTCGGGACAGCTGCCGCTGACTTCGTTCGATGCACCCGTATTGGAGCGGGACGGGGAGTGGCACCGGCTGACGCAAGTGCTGCTGATGCCTGCGGGAGCGGCGAAGCTGGAGCTTCGGCTCGTCGGACGGGGCGGCGCATCCGAAGTCATGTGGGATGGCATCCAGATCGAGCCGTACCTCGATATGTACAAAGCGGACGGGGCGCCGGCGACCGGCCTGACGATGGCGTACAGTTGGTCGAACGAAATCGATCCGGCCGTTTTCTGGTCGAAGATCCCGGCCGCTTCGCTGCAGCCGACTAGCGCCCCGGTATGGGAGTCGGGGTTGTTAAGACGGCATTTCTTCGGACTCGACGGTTACTACTATTTGAACTATTACACGCCTTTTAACAATAAAATGTCGCAGGCCCGCATCCCGTATCTGGAACATACGGTCGGCGTGTCCGCTGCAACCGGGGCTCCCTCGACGGTAAAAGCCGGCGATTTGCCTTTCAACGTGACGGCTTCGCCCGACGGGCCGAACCGGGAATATTACGCCGGCGGCAACCAGGCGTCTGTCGGTACATACGCCACGTTGTATACGTTGACCGGAGAGCAGTCCTTTCTCGACCGGGCAAAAGAACTGATGCAGTTCAGCGATTACTCGCAATACAAACCGGATGGAGACAACCCGTTCGTGCGTATCCATTACCCGGAAGAATGGCAGCGGCTTCTCGATACGGGGCGGAACGTCCAATTCCGCGGCGGCTGGGACTACAAATTCAACTACAACTGGACAAACGTATACGGCTACACGTATCCGAAGCATTCGCCGGATGGCCATGTCAATGCCCAGATCGGAGGGCGGATGCTGCATCTGTACCCGTATGCGGACGATGCCGCCAGCGTACTGAATGCGGTATACGAGTTCGCCTACAACCAAATTCCGCTTAACGGCTTCAACTACGGCATATACAAAGACCGCGCTTACTATTGGTTCGGATACGGGCCTTCGACAACGGGCATTCCGAACGATGCCAGCAATCCGCTCGGCGATGGGACGGACAATATTAATGCGGCGAAAGCCCATGTATTCGCCAAGGTCGGCTATTTGCGCAACGATCCTAAAATGCTTGAGCTGGCCAGAGGACTTCTCTGGTATTTGGCCAGAGAATATGAGTACGACGGAGCGTTTTACTACGATTCGGCGGAAAATCCGCTGAACACGACCCGCGCGGTACTCGACCAAAGCCATGAAACGATGATGGTATGGGATGCCATGCACGCCTTCGCCTATTTGAAGCAAGCCGGAGTGGATATCGGGGCGGAGGAAGCGGTGTGGAACGAGGCGCTCGATATGACCGTAACATCCGCACTCTGGTATCAAGGCGACCGTTATATCAAGGCGCTAAAGGCGTACGACGGCGCGCCGGAACCGAATGCGCCGCTGACGATCGCGACTTATGTCCAAGCGATTGGCAAAGGACCTTACACGAACGTGAAATGGTTCGACAAGCTCGGTCCGAACATGGTCGTGCCGGCGTCGCTGAACGTGCGCATTTCCAAAATCGTGCCACCCTCCGCTGCCGAAACGGATTGGACGGTCGATCCGAACCGGGATGTCGTCTATACGGTAACGCCGGGCAGTATGGCGGATGACGGGATCGTGCTGCCTTGGCCGCTTCAGCAGGGAGATCTATACCGGATCGCGTATACCGCAACGACCGGTGCGGGCTTCGATCGGAACGTCGACACGATGCCGAATGCCGGAGCCGCCTTTTACTTGGACGGCGGTAGCGGCGGGAAGCTGGAGATTGCCGAGGCGATGGCTCCGCCTATGCGGATCGACCTGAACGTGAACGCGTCGAACCTGCTCAGTTTCCCGGCGCAGCTGTACTTCCCGTTCCCAAGCGCGACATCGGCGGCGCTGGAGCTTCCGACGGCTCCGGCGGCGCAGGCCTATGCTCCGCCCGTCTGGCGAACGGACAGTGTCAGCGATACGGTCACGATGCATTTCAAGCAACTCGCGCCTACGGTGACCTTCTCGACGTACACGAACTCGATTTACGGGCAAGTGGCATTCAGCAGGTATATCGAATACGCGTTCTTCTTGCCGCGAACGTCGGAAGGGGAGTATACCGTCTCCCTCGAGCGGTTAAACGGCAACGTCACGTATACCGCCTCGATCGATGGGCAGCCGCTCGCGGTGGAAAGCCTCGTGTCGACTGGTTTGCGCGCATCGGTCGCCGATCTGGGCTCCGTCACGCTAGCCCCGGGCTGGCACACGATCCGCTTCGATACGCCGGGGTCAATGAGCATATTGAACGTG
This sequence comes from Paenibacillus hodogayensis, assembly GCF_039536325.1. NCBI lineage: Bacteria > Bacillati > Bacillota > Bacilli > Caryophanales > Paenibacillaceae > Paenibacillus > Paenibacillus hodogayensis. Next base: position 553,086 of record NZ_BAAAYO010000001.1, on the reverse strand, counting down.
CAGTTTACCGCGTCGGCCGTGACTCCATAGCGATGGCAATGAGACGCTGAAACAAAAGCAAGGTACAGCTCCTCCCTTATGTGGGGGGGCTGTACCTTTTTGGATGTATGGGAGCTAAATAAGTTGAACGAATGATGGGGAGTCCGTTCCATTCCGAAAAGAATGGCCTTGCCGCTTCTCCTGGAAGTCCATTCGTTCAACTTAGCTAGGTATGGAGTTTTAAAGCACGGTAGTTATTTTTTATATAGCTGAGGCCGGAATATACCGTTAAGATGAAAGCAATACCGAGGAGTATTTGATCGATGGGAAGATCGGTTGGAAAACGAAAAGGACCATGGTTCAACAGGATCGCTACTATGGCTGCGACTTGAAAAACCATTTTGATTTTACCGTGCCGATCGGCTTGTAAAATGATTTGCTGCGATGAAGCTACAACACGAATGCCCGTAATGATGATTTCTCTAGCAATAATAATGAAAGCGATCCAAGCGAAAACCAGCTGCTGGCTGACTAAAAGAATCAGAGCAGTGGATATTAGCAGCTTATCGGCCAAAGGGTCCAATAGCTTGCCCAGCTTCGTGATTTGATTATATTTCCTCGCTATATACCCGTCCAATTTATCCGTAGCGGAGGCAAGCAAGAAAACGGTCGCAGCATAATACGTGCCGTATGAGCTTACATGCTCAAAGATTAAAATCAAGATAGGGATGAGTAAAATTCTTGCAATGGTAATTTTGTTGGCAAGATTCATCGGTTACCCCCTGCATTAGGAAATGTAGTCAGACCTTAAACAGTACTCATGGAATGGACGAATACACAGGATTAGCTCTGACTTTGAACTTGTACATTGTCAACGCTAAAACGGTGCCTATTTCGGGTTTGCAACTGTTCATTTCCGCAGGACGCAGCCACATGATAAGAATTGACAAGGTACTAGAGCGTGTCTTCAAACCTAATTGAGCCAAAGCAAATAGTTTGAAGACACGCTCTAGTCGAGCATTACCGAACGATGCTTGGCACGAAGCAGATCAGCTTTGACGGGCGTATGGCCATTGATGATGTTGCTGCAAAGCGCTTGATCAGTGTATACTTAGAATAAAGTCGGTGATCCATTTGAAAAATCAACTGATCTCACAACAATCGGAAGAATTCGATCGTATTGCTGCAAGCTGAAACAGCAGCGATCATTAATCAAATGAAGCAAAAGGTTAAGAAGGATGGCTGATTGCTATCTTTTTTTTCTATCAATGACCCATTAACTCACCAACTCTGTCTTCAACGCTCATCAGATAATGAAATGGTCCGCAAAAGTGGAACAACAGCCGCATATTCCTGTAAATTTCGGAGGAATACCGTTTATGAGGTTCAGTTGGAATAAGATTTTCATTGCAGGCACCTACCATAAGCGTCTATTTGGCTTCGGATTCTTGACCGTATGTGTCCCGATCCTACTGGTCGCATTCTTATCCTATACATTAGTTTCTGGGCATGTGCAGAGAGAAGTCAACCGCGCGAACCTGGATATGATCAACCAGATGCAGCAGAGGATCGATGCTTCGCTCCAATGGATATCAAAGACGATCCGCGGACTTGTTCTGGACCCTACGCTTCAACAATACATTTATCAGAACGATCGGAGCAGTTATATCAATATGATGCAGGTAACGGAAAAGCTAAGAGCGGTTTCTCAATCCATTGAATACGAGAACAGCGTCAGCCTGCTCCTGCCTGCGGAGAGAGTTCGGCTCTCTACGACGAAAGGTTATGAAACGGTCAGCGACATGTCCGAGAGATATCCGTTCATGAGTTCTATGGGTGCGGCTTCCGATCCCAAGTGGATCGTGCAACCGGAAGACCATACTTTCACCTATGTGCAACCGCTTCCACTTTTCACAACCGTCCCTCTTGCCTTTTTAATGTTAGACATCCCGAGTGACGCCTTCCAATCGATTCTGAACTCGGTGGAACCCCAGCGTACGGGAGCGATTATTTTGATGGACGAAGCGGGGACTCTTGTTGCCAGCGCTGGTTCGACAACAGATCTTGGTTCTCCACAGGCATGGCCGGACTGGCTTGCGCCAATTTTGGATGTACCAGTGGATGTTGGCGCCCGCTCCGGCTTTGTTTCGCTGGACCAGTTCCCCGCCCAGATCGTATATTCGAAGTCGCCTTCTACTGGATGGATATCTGTGTTGCTTGTTCCGACATCTGCTATGAACGCTTTAAAAGCTGAGGTGGCATATACGACGCTTCTAGTATGCCTAGCCGCCTTCGTAACGGGAATTTTGCTGCTGTATTTCAGTTCCCACAAGTTGTATGCTCCAATCCGCAGTCTATTGAGGCAGCGGATCGTTACTGCTGAGAACAGTCAAGATCCATCTCAGGTCAAGATCGACGAGTGGAATTGGATTCGTCAGGAATGGGGCCAGCTACAAGACAAGCTCGGACGTTTTCACGAACGATCGTCCCGAGACGAGACTGCGCTGCGAGATTTTTTGTTCCTGCATTTGCTGTACGGCCACTATGAGAACGAAAGCGGCGATCGGATCCGTGGACTGATCGAACAGTATGGCATGAACCCGGACAACGGATGGGACGTTATAGTCGTAGAAGTGGAAAATTACGAGTTACACGGCCGATTCGGAAAAGAAGATCGTTCCCTGATCCTTTTGGCTGTATCCAGTGTATGCCAGGACATTCTGAACCAGCACAACGTGGACAGCCACTTTGTAAACGGGCTCGAGACCCCCCATGTGATAATTGTAATGCAGACTGCAAGCAGGGCCGCGGATGATCAAGAGCGCTCCGTAAGGCACCAGATTGCGGAGACGATTCGACTGTATGTACATACCTATTTGAAAATTCCGGTTTCTATCGGCATCGGTACCCGCTACGATCATCCGAAAGACATCCGCTCCTCGTACCTGGAAGCACTGGAAGCGCTCGGCTTTCGGATGGTTGCAGGTGGCGGCAGGACCGTGCACTACCGAGATTTGAAGCCACTGAGTCATGATTTCGTTTATCCATATAACCATGAGACGGAAATCGTGCAAAGTTTGGAGAAAGGTAGCCGAGAACGCGTTCAGCAGTTTTTCGATGAGTTCAGAGATGCCGTCACTGGGCGACGTTATCCGATCTCTCAGATCACGCGTTCCTTTCATATGCTCTACGTTAGGCTCGTACAGTCCGCTGTTGAGATGATCGGGAATGACGCCAACCCACTGTTGAAGATGGATGTGTTTGAGCGGATGATGTCCGCTCGAACGCTCGACGACATTGAGCGCTTGTTCTCTAAAGAAATATTTCCGAGACTGCTTCCCATCTTCGAAGAGGCGATTGTCGACCGGGGAAAAGCACTCGTGGATGCAGCTGTGCAATTTATGCGGGAGCATGCTTCTCAAGATCTCACGCTCACTGCTGTAGCCGACCACACAGGAGTCAGCCATTCGCATTTTAGCAGGCTATTCAACAAGCATACCGGCCAAAGCTTTGCCCAATTCGTAGCAGAGCTGAAAATCGAACGCTCGAAGGAAATACTCGTCTACACTGACAAAACCGTCGTCGAAATTGCTGAAGAAGTCGGATACACCGAACGTGCGTTTCGGCGTGTATTTAAGACACTGACCGGACAGACGCCGGCTCATTACCGACAGCAACAAAGATAACGTCTCTCCTACACTGTTGAAGGTGTGATCTTGCCGGGAGGATAGCCCTGCAAACGGCAAACAGATACAGGATTTGCAAGACACTACCCAGTATCGCGACGCTACTCGGTTGTATAACTTCATTTATTGTGAACTCAAATTCAGCAAGCGGCCCAGCCTAAGAGAAGGATGGGCTGTTTTTTTGTTTTCATAATCGGTTATCCATGTTTCCAGTTCGAGTGTTCTGGATCAGACCAAACGGCTGATTCAAGCGACTTTCTCGAGATCTTGCCAACAGGCTAGCGGTTTGAAAATCCGCTCTAGAAGGCGGCCTTTTTTTGCTTTTGTGCTGATGACAGGGAGCAAAAAAAGGCCGGCTGCAATTTGTGCCTAGGCAACTTCCTTTGCTGCAGAGCGCTTTCGGGGCGTCAGGTTTGATATGTTCCCGCACAACTATTCGACTGTACCCATGCCGAACGTTTCATTCTATGATGGACCGCGAAAGGAGGAAAGCTTCTACTCCCGTAAGTGACCATCGGGGAAGTTGACACGGCAGTATTTTTTTATGAAAGAAGATTTTGAAAAAAGAGGGGTATGGGAACTTATGCAGACATTGCGAACATTTAGTATTCGCTTCAACAAGTTGCTAATTGGCCTTCTAGCGGGCATAACCTTCCTGCTCACAGGGGGGGGGACAGAAAGTGTCAACGCTGTATCGGTCAATATAGCCCCGTCCGCATTCCTGACTGCAAGCTCGACCAACGTATCCGGAGGAGTTACATACTCCCCGGACAAGGCAGTTAACGGAATCAAGAACTCCAGCGAAAACCGCTGGCTGTCTAAATGGGACAGGTTGGAGCCGCACTGGCTTCAATTGGAATGGCGTTCGGAGCGGACAGTAAGCCAAGTTAAAGTTTGGAGCGGGAATGTCACCAGCGCCAATTGGCAAATCATCACATATGATGTCCAGTATTGGGACGGGACCCAGTGGCAAAACGCGGCTTCTGTCGTGAACAACGACAAAGACGGATATCTGGGACAGTATAACGATCTCAGCTTTTCGCCGGTCACGACGCACAAGCTGAGGATATATATTACGGACTCAAACAAGTTCGACTCGATTGCAAGACTATTGGAAATTGAAGTATATGAAGAGGTGCCGATGCAAGTAACAATTGGTGTGAACGATGCAGTCTACCACCAGACGATCGATGGGTGGGGAGGCAATATTTACACACGACAGATGAAGCGATTTGAGGAAGCCGATCCCGAATACATGAACAAAATGCTTACGGAGTTGACGACAACTCATGTTCGCAATGTCTCCATTTGGCACAAACTGGAGGAACAAAACGACAACTCCGATCCGCACGATTTCCAATGGAGCCAGTTTGCTGCTGGAGACACAGGCGAAGTTCACGAAGAATTCCTCGGCTTGCAGGAACTTATGCAAAGAGGGATAAAGCTTCATTTCAGCCCATGGCGCTTCCCTGACTGGATAGCAGGGAAACCTGCCGGCTATAACTGGAATGGCGCGCAGATGGAGCTTCCGATTGGTATGGATGACGAATTCGTAGAGAGTCTCGCTGGATATCTTTTATACGCCCGAGACCAATATGGTATCATATTCGACTACATTTCGATTGTTAATGAGCCATTGTACGGAGGCGTGTATATTAAGGGAATTACGCCGGAACGCTATGTTTCTTTGACTCAGAAGCTGAAAACCAAGCTGGAAGCACATCAGTATGATGCGGAGTATGTGGGCGGCGAGACAAATACCGCGACCTTGAACGCAGCAGAATGGACCGATACCGTATTTCAAAACGATACGAACGGCATTCTCAATGTTTTGTCGTATCACTCCTATGACCGAACACTCGAAGGACTTAAAGCTTACAACAACACGTCCGTTTCGTATCAAGCAAAGCTAGTCGTGGGCGAAGCCGAAGCTCAGACGCACGGGCAACTGTCGGACAAAAACACATGGCTTCGAGCCATGAAAAACGCCCTCGCATACTACGATTTGCTTGAATACGGCAATGTCAGTCTTATTTATTACTTTTGTTATTCGGCCACCGATACGGGCGGTTTGACCGCCTACAATCACTGGTTGAAGACGTGGTATCCAGTCTATGATATGCTGAAGCATTTCCATAACGGCATTCCAGCCGGGTCGGTCCGCATCGCAGCTGATTCAGTGAGCGATGTGCTCACTTTGGCCTTCAAGAAGCCGGACGGAAAGCTGGAAATAGTCCTTATCAACACTTCAGAGGAGACCGATCATGTCGTACAATTGATGGCTGGCACCCGCACATTTAATTTGATAACGAGCGATGATCAAGTGCGTTACCAAGCACTACCTGCGGTCACCAGCACATCGTCCGGCGGAGCCGTCTTTACGCTTGCGCCCAATAGCATCACTTCGCTTACCGAACAATGATTCTTAAAGCCCGATACAATCTCCAGGAGGTTATTATCCATGTCAGCCAATCATAAAAAATTTACAAAATACGCAGCCGCCATGCTGTGCTTGTTCATACTTGCAGCTTGCGGTAGTCAGAAGCCTAGAGACTCCGAAGGTGACTCTGCCGCAGGCAATCCCAATATTGCTGATCAACCGGCTGAGCTTACAATATACGACAGCTCAGGCAACAAGCTCGAATGGATCATGGATAACTATGGCAGCAAGCTCAAAGAAAAATTCCCTAAGTACACAATTACTATCATTCCGCAAGAAAACTCAAGATCGCTGGAAAACTTGATCGCATCTGGTGGAAATGCTGATATTATTACCAGTTCGACGGGCAGCATCGTATTCGATATGCAGATGCAAAGCGACATCAGTGACCTGATCGCAAAGTATAAATACGATCTGTCCAAGTTGGAGCCGACTACAGTCGAGATACAAAAAAAGCTGGCAAATGGCGGAGTATATGGACTCCCGGCATGGACGACTACAGGAGTTCTATTTTATAATAAGGATATCTTCGACAGATTTGGAGTGTCTTACCCGAAAGATGGTATGACATGGGACGAACTATACGAGATTGCAAAGAAAACGACCCGAAAAGACAGCGATGTCCAGTATCGGGGACTGTCGATGGCCTTCGAACACATCATGATGCTTAACCAATTTGGCGCCGCCCATATCGATTTTACTACGAACAAGTCGCTGTTCACCGCAGACAATTTCAAACAAGCATTTGAGAACCTGACCCGCTTCTATCAAATACCTGGGAACGGCATGCCAGGAAATAAGTTTTTCTTTGTGAACGAACAGGATCCATTTTACAAGAACAAAACGATTGCGATGTTTTTAACTTTGCACGGAGCAGGTAGGACCTATAAAGATATGGTGAATTGGGACACGGTTTCCTTGCCGGTATTTAAAGAAAAACCGGATATCGGCTCGCAGTCGTACCCGAACTTCTTCTTTATGTCCAAAACTAGCCGGAACCGTGATGCCGCGTTCCAAGTACTGACGTACCTCACTTCGAACGAATTCCAGGAGTTTGTGGTGCGCAATGGCTACATTCCGATACTGAAAGACCAATCGCTTTCACAGCAGATCGGCGCCGATATTCCGGAATACAAAGGGAAAAACATAAAGGCTGCTCTACCGAAAACGTTTGCTCAGCCGACGATTAAGACGAAATATCAGTCCATAGCTAATGCGGAGACCAGCGCTGCGCTGAATGCCGTCATGGCTGGAACGGACGTGAACACGGCGTTGCGTGAAGCCGGAGAACGAGTGGACAAAAAAATTGCCGAACAGTCAGGCGGAAAATAAGTATAATTAATTGAGCAGCAAGGGAATCTGCCTGAGAACGACAGGCTAGATTCCCTTTGAAGTTCTGCATGGAGGGGAGTTTTGTCCGTGATGCTCACATTCCAACACGTGAAGAAAGTTTCACTCGCGCTGCTCGGACCTGCCCTGCTCTCAGGCTGCCTTAAGCTGTTCGGTTCCGATGCCTCGAGTCTCCAGCAAAGCGCACCAGGTTCGGACCAGCCAATTACGGTCAGCATAACGACAGTTCTATACAGCAGTTCCCCTGATTTTTCTAGCTCTTTTTATCGTGAGCTGCAGCAGCGGATGGGGGTAAAACTTTCAATCCGGGCGATCCCCTATAACAACTACCACAATCAGTTCCAGATGGACTTAATCTCACAGAAGCTGACGGATATCGTCTTGAATCTCGATCCATACCTGGCATCGAGTCTTGGAGCCATACGGCAAGGAGCGTTTCACGACCTCACTCCGTATCTTAGTGACTCCCGCAAGTATCCGAATCTTGCGCGCATTCCGAAGACAATATGGGATAACGCGAAGATCTACGGCAAATTGTACGGTATTCCCCGGCCGACTGGCTTGACCGATCAGGCCCTTCATATCCGGAAAGACTGGTTGGACAAGTTGGGCCTGCCCATCCCCCGTACAATTGAAGAATATACGGAGGCTCTGCGCGCGTTCACCAAGCTTGATCCGGATGGGAATAATAATAGAGATACATATGGCTTGACCGTCTACGGGCCGACTTTAAACGCAGCTGCCGGTCCGCTAGGCTCTGCTTTCGGAGTCAATACTCCTACATTCGAGGGGGACCATTTGTTGATCCCGTTTATGACCGCGGGTTATCGTGATATGATCGTATGGTTTCGGGATTTGTATATGGAAGGCGTTATCCCGCCGATGTATATGCTGCAGTTGTACGGTCAGGAGAGAGAGCTGGCTAAGAACGGCAGGGCTGGTTCGATCGGCAATCCGCTGAACGGACTGTGGGATATTCAACTGGAGACGAAGAACCGCGATCCGGAAGCGGAATGGATTACGCTGTCTCCATTGAGAGGTCCTGGCGGGTATAGCAGCTTTCAACCACAGGGTTATCTAGGCGTGCTTATGATTGCTTCCCACGTTCCAAAGTCAAAAGTGGAGCGTATTCTTACCATTCTTGATCAAACGGCAACACAAACGTTTAAGGACTTCGAACGGTATGGGTTGAAGGGACAACATTATGATGTGCTGGACAACGGGACGATTCGGATTAATGAGGCGTTGCGGAAGGAGGAAATAGGAGATCTTTCGATTGGCGTAGGCTATTACGACCCGCATGCCAAGGCGGTTACTCCGAAAGCTACAGGAGATTTCAATGAGCGACAAATTCGACTGTCTGAGGAGTATGCCAGGGTTGGAGTGCCAACACCGCTGCAAGGACTCGTATCAGACACATATATAAGCCGGTTTGCAGATTTATTCAAAGATAAAAACATGTTATTGACCCAAGTCATTACTGGAGAGACTCCGATACAAGAATGGGATTACTACATTGCCCGGCTGAAGGAGGATCTTTATGTGCGTCAAATGATGCGTGAATACGCAGAGCAATACAGACTGATCCATGACAACACGACGTCACAAAATTCAGCCACCCGATCTGTTCCTTGACGAGTTGGTTTGAATATGGCCTCCATTGGTGGTCAAATCAGCCGTTGAATGCAAAGAAGATGAAGAAGGGAATGGTCAGTTTTGCTTACTTCTAGTACATTGTCAACTCTTATCATGTGGCTGCGTCCTGCAGAAATGAACAGTTGCAAGCTCGAATAAGGCACATTTTTAGCGTTGACAATGTACTAGGACGGGAATCGGGTGGAGATGGGGAGGTAGAGGGAGAATATGACGATCGATACAGCCGGCTTGAAAAGATTGCTCGCCGAGCAGTTTCCGAAATGGGCGCACCTTTCATTGGAGCCGTTCAGCTCAACGGGGACGGTGAATGCCATTTATAGACTGGGCGAAGATATGGTAGTTCGCTTGCCCTTTGACGAAGAGGGATCAGAGCAGGTGAAGAAGGAGTACCGCTGGCTGCCGGTCCTTGCGCCGTATTTGCCGCTTGCCGTCCCTGCGCCGCTCGTTCGGGGCTCCCCCGGCGAAAGCTACCCCTGGCACTGGTCCGTATACCGCTGGCTTCCCGGGGAGAACGGGATTGGCGGGCGGATCGACGATCCATACCAAACGGCGGTTTTGCTGGGACAATTCGTAGAAGCTCTGCACGGGCTTGACGCCAGCGGGGGACCGCCTCCGGGCCGGCATAACTTTTTCCGCGGCGTACCGCTCGCTACGCGGGATGCCGCTGTCCGCCAGGCGACCGGGGAATTGTCCGGCCTGATGAATACGGATGCCATCCTTCGCGCTTGGGAGAGGGCCCTTCAGGCACCGCTGTGGCAAGGAGTGCCCGTTTGGTTTCATGGCGATCTGCTTGCCGGAAACCTGCTGTTCGAACAAGGCCGGCTAAGCGCCGTCATCGACTTTGGGGGATTGGCCGTAGGAGATCCGGCATGCGACTGGCTGTTCGCTTGGAATTTGCTTTCCGTCGCCGACCGGGACAAGCTGCGCGGGGCTTTCTCCATCGACGACGCAACTTGGGCGCGTAGTCGCGGCTGGGCGTTGTCCGTAGGGGTGATTGCCCTTCCCTACTACGCAAGCTACAACCCCGTGTTCGCTGGCGTAGCGCGGCGCCTGATCGAGGAAGCTCTCGCCGATCACCGGGAAGGCGTATAGGAGCACGTAAGTCCTGCGTACGGATATACCAGAACACCCAAATGCTGCTCCGCCCTTCCGCCAAGTTACGGACTGGGTCGGGCAGCATTTGCGTTACCGGTTCCGGAGGCTTGCTTACATTACTCCCCGACCGTCCCGAAAGAAATTTTCATACTCGGCGCGTATGCGAAGGGAAGGGAGGCATTGCTGCTTTCGTACAAATGCAATTCGCATTCATACAAAGTATTCGCTCCTCAAGCGTCAGCCCGCGTTCCATTAACCGGCGCACATACGGCTCTCGATCGCCCGGAGAGTCGATCTGCACGGCCTTCAGCGTTTCGGCAAGCTTACCGATAACCGGCAGCGTCCGCGGGCTTGCCCGCATCCTGCACTTCGGCCATATACCGCCAGGCGTCGGGCCGCGAGCCGTCCAGATCATCGAAGCCGTATTGTTGCGCAAGCTCTCCGCTCGATAGCGACAGACCGTTCCAGCGGGAAACCTTGGGGTCCCCGGCCAAGGCAGCCACGGCACGTCCTACAAAACGCGGCGTTTCCGAGATGACGAAGTGCGGCTCCTTCGCCAACGCGTCGCGCCAATTGTCTTCCCGAACGCCAAAGGTTTCGAGCATGATCTCCGAGCGCATCCAGCCCGGCGTAACGGAGACGGCCGTGCATCCGTGCGGCCGCAGCTCGCGGGACAGAGATTGGGCCATGCGAATCACCGACGTTTTCGCCAAATCGTAAAATAGCGACAGCCGGTAGTGCTTGTCGTTGTAAGCCGCCGTCCCGTCCGTCATCTCCACCACCAGTCCGCTGTTGCCGCGGATCAGCAAGGGCAGTGCATAATGGCTCGTTATGATATGGGTGTCGATCGCAAGCCGAAGCATGCGAAGTCCGCCTTCCAGCGAATGCTCCCACACCGGCACATTCCATTCGATCAAATGCTCTGCTCCCCATATATCGTTGACGAGCACGTCCAGTTTCCCTTGTTCGTTCTCGATGCGCGCAAGGAGGGCTTGGACCTGGTGGGGAATAAGATGATCCACTTGAACCGCGATGCCTGTGCCGCCTGCCTCGTTTACAAGCGCTGCCGTTTCTTCAATCGTTTCCGGACGATTGTAGTCGGAGCGCTGGGTCCGTGTGGACCGGCCGGTTACGTACACGGTCGCACCCGCCGCTCCGAGCTCGATAGCGATCCCCCGACCGGCCCCGCGTGTAGCGCCTGCGACCAAAGCTACTTTTCCTTCCAAAGGTTTCATCATTGTTTACCCCTTTCCCGGATATGTCTCTATCGTAAGGCATAAACAAGACAAGGAGTGTCATATTGCACGCATGCATCGATATCTTGTTTTGAATTCAATAGTGACGTCCGAGCAGGTCGCAGCGGTTCCAATTGGCCGATAGATCGCGAGTTTTCTTCAGCGCAAACGGTCTCTCCGAACGTTTCTTCCATTTTTAAATATCTTCCGCAGATACCAGATTCCATTTCTTCTTTTCATTCAATGTTAGGGTAGCTACGTGAGCTTGTCCATTCGCTCTTTCCCAGATAACCTTAACCAAGTTTTTATCCTTATTGGCGGCATCCGATTGAGGCGATTATTCAATTGACTCCGGGGCAGGAGGCGTTCGGTCTCCGGTCGCTGGCCGTCGTGCAGGCGCATTATCCGCCGATCGTCGAAGAGATCCGGGGGATGTCCGAAGGACTCCGGTGCACGTTCGAGCGTTCAGGAGGCGATCGGGCAGCTGCGCAGCTTGCCGATCGGTGCGTCTCAAAACATCATGATGGCGGACAAGCACGGGGATATGGCCGTCGTCGAATGCTGCTCGGAGCGGATGGCGGTCCGGACTCCGAAGGAGGGGGAGCGGTTTGTCATCACCTCGAACCATTTTACGGAGCCCTCCATGCTGGTCTACGACGGAAGACCGGAAGGAAACTGGTTTTTCTCCGAAACGCGATACGAAACCGCTCTGCGCGTTTTGCGCATGTCCGGGCACGGCTGCGATGCCATCGAGCTGGCCAAGCGCATTTTATCCGGCAAGCTTGGCTTCGCCTGTCAGTACAAGAAGGAAATGAATTTCGATAGCTTATGGTCGTTTATCGTTCGGCTGAACGATCTAACTCTGTTCAGGGCGGAAGGAAACCCAAGCAGAGTGAAGTACGCCGAGGATACGCGACTGGCATGGGCCATGCAGAAAAAAAAGGGCGCCTTCAAAGGTTACTTTACCCGATAGGACAGCCACCAGTAGCAATCGCCAACCGTGATATTCAGTTCAGTTGAGAATGGTTCGAAAATGTCGCGAAGTTCTTTTGGAGTATAGTAGTTTTTGAGAATTTCGTGTTTGCTGCCATCGGGTAGTTCACGTCGTTTGTAAGTATCGGCTTTACCCGGTTTGACGAGAAGCTCGCCGCCAATCCCGGGGTTCAGTACATTGTCGGCCATATATACAACTGCCCTTGCTTCAATCCGTTGATGCAAACCGTTCAAGAAACTCAAAATTTGCGATTTGGGGACATGCGAGAACCAGAACATGGCAAGGGCAGCGTTAAACGTACCGGGGACTGCTTGAAGCGTATAGGCATCGCCATCGAGAAAGGTCGCTTGTTCCGGCCCTAGCCCCTTATGCATAGCGATCTTTAACGCTTCCGGGGAAGCGTCGATCCCGGTTATATGGGCCGTTCTTGCGGCTTTTTGTGTCCAGTATCCCGTACCGCAGGCAATTTCCAGCACTTGCTTGCCGGTTAGAGCACGGCTCAGATCGTTTTCGATAGCCAGCAGCTCCTTTTGGCGAACAGGGTCATCGCGAAAGTAAACTCGTTCATAATGAGCTGCCCGCTGCGCGTAATACGCTCGCAAAATATCGCTATTGTCATCGTCCAAAGCCTGGTTTAACTCGATTTCACGATTTAAGGCTGCAAGATTGTCCTGCATTTCCGCAATATGACGCTGCAGCTTTTCGCGATGCTGTTCGAGTATGCTCCGGCGATCCGATAAGGTGCCCGCCCCCCGTATTCTCCATTCGGCCAGTTGTTTCATATGACTAATCGACATGCCGGTTTTGCGCAGGCGCGCAACAAGCTGTAACCAAGCCAGGTCCCGTTCCTCATAAATACGGTGCCCGTTACGCAGCCGTCCGATTTCTTGCAGAATTCCCTCCTTCTCGTAATAACGCAGTGTGTGCAAACTTATCCCGGTGAACTGCGACAGCTGCCTTATCGTATAACGATTGTCCATTTGACATTCCCTTCGTTTTCTAACATCATACATGTTAGAGTTCAGTCGAAGACAAGTGGAATTTTGAGGCGACAGCCCGTGTCTTCAACAGGGTTACCTCGGATCGGGCGGCGTCGGAACGGCGGGGTCGTTATTTCGGCCGAGCCTTCTGCTTGCGGTTTCCCGTTGTCCGGTAGCCGGAACGTGAGCGCCCGCCTTGGCCAGGCCATAAACCGGCATGTTGTTGTACACGGATTCGTACTGCCCTTCCTGGATCAAATACGTTTCATGGTAAATCCCGACGGTGCCGCTTGTTCCGACTTTCTGGTTGAAATCGCGCCAAGCTTTCAGATGGGTTGCGCCCTTTCGCGCGTATTCCTCCAACTGCTCGAACGATTTCCAATACTGAATAAGGGTTACCCCGCGCCACGATAGATGGTAGCTGGCTTCCAGGAATCCCAGCTGCGGGTTGCGGTACAGCTCCTGAAGCATCGGACCCATTGCCTTAAACACCGGCAGCCATTTGTGTACCGCCCACAAGCGGTTGATCCGCATTCCGATCACGAATACTACGAACGGTCCATCCAACTGCGCCGTATATCGGCCGGGCATTACTTTGCTCATGCTCGCATCGCTCCTTTATTTCTTTTCCAATAAGGCAAGATGGGCTTCGTAAACGGCGGCAATTTCGGTGGTGGCGTACAACTGGGCGGTCAAGAACGCTCCGTAAAAAACCGTAAACAGCCCCTTCACGGCCAGCTCTACCGAAATATCTGCCCTTAGCCTGCCATCGGCTTCCGCCTCCGTCATGCACCGCTGAAACAGCTCGAACATATTCGGAGTCCGGGCCCCCAGCTCCTCGTGGCCGGGAAACAGCAGCCGAACCTCCGCTTGACTCAGCTCGGGCATGCGGGGATGCATGTTCCTTTCCGCCAGGAAAGCGATCAGGCTCGGAATAATACCGGGATAGGCTGCGGACTGTTCCGCCACTTTATGCAGCAGATGCCGGACTGCCGAGAACCCCCGCATCCGCTCCGCTTCGATCTCGATCATCCGCTCCGTCAGCCATACCCGCATAAAGTAAACGAGCAGGTCATCTTTTGTTTGAAAAAACTTGAAGAACGTGACCCGGGACACTTCCGCCTTGCGGCAAATATCGTCGAGCAGTACGTCCCGGAACATGCCTTCTCCCAACAAGGACAACGCCGCTTCGTACAAGGCCACTTTGTTTCGTGCTTTTTTCAGTTCCCGCAAGGGAAGGTCTGCATAAATAATAGAAGATGCCTCCTAGAACATTGACTTCAATAAATAAATTAACTCATGTAAATTTACTTTGTCAAGATAAAGTAACAGTTTAAGGACAGACTTTGTACTAGTAGTTTGCAACCGTTCCGATGTGTTATAGTAAACGAAAAGTCGTCCGTCCCGATTCGCGGGCATGCATTAAGGAGCTTGGACATGAATATGACGTTGATGGATGCGAGATTGCGCATTTTGGTGACGGCGAAGAAGCTGTTCGCCAAGCAAGGATACGATGGGACGAGCGTCCGGGAAATCAGCAAGCAGGCCGGTACGAACTTGGCTATGATTTCTTATTACTTTGGGGGAAAAGATCAAATTTTCGAAGCGTTATTCGAGACGTTCATGCCGCTCGACCGGGTTGACCGAATGGGGCAGTCCGAATCAGCCGAGCCGGCCGAGCAGCTTCGGGTGCTTATACGGGATATGATCGACTTTCGTCTCAAGGACCCCGAAATTATTAGCATTCTCCGCCATGAAATGAATTTGCGAACTGCGCGTTATGAAATCGTGCAGCGACATGTTTTGCCGATGTATGCCAAAATCCAGAACGTTCTCCAGCGGGGGCGAGCGGCCGGCGTGTTTCGGTTCGAATCGCTCGATACGATTCTGCTGTTCGTGATGGCTTCGATCTTTGCCCATTCCAGCCGCGGCCAGATTGCCCCGATCGCAACCGAAGAGGGCCAGCCGTCCTACGAGGAGCTATTGAGAGATTTGACGGCTTACGTATTGCAAGGATTAGGCGTACAACCAAACGCCGTATACGAACCTTCCGCTCTCCAATCCCCTTCCCCAAGCAATTGAACCAAAATCCGGCGAATAGTTCCGCTCCGGTTCCGCAAGCTGTCATCTTCCTCAAAGCCGCCGTCGTTTTTCGTTGGCGCTTCTTTTTCATGCGCTTTTTACGGAATTAATAACATATATTTACAAAAACAAACATACGTTTAATTTTTCTGTTGACAACAATCCAGGCTATCTCTTATTCTAATGTCATATATTCATAGCGAAATAGTATGAATATCGACTGAGGGTGTATTTCCCTGCGAAGGAGAGTGTCTGACTTGAGCGTTCCAGACGGGCAGTCGCCCGGCGTATCCGATCGGCTGGATCCGGCGTCTCCGCCGGTTGTCGTCAAGCTGTCGGAAGTGAGCAAAAGGTATGAAAACGGCAAAACGGCAGTTGGAGACGTAAGCCTGGACATTCGCCAAGGGGAGTTCATCTCCTTCGTAGGTCCATCCGGCTGCGGGAAGTCGACGGTGTTCCGCATGATTGCCGGCCTGACGCCTCCAAGCGAAGGCGGCATCGAAGTGTTGGGCGGAACATCCCTGCAGGCAAGAACAAGCAATCAGGTCGCTTTCGTGTTTCAGGAGGCGACGTTAATGCCGTGGAGCAGCATCCTCGATAACGTTACGCTTCCTTTGAAGCTTGCGGGCTTACCCGCAAAGCGCAGACAGCAGGAAGGGATTCAGGCGCTCGAGCTGGTCGGTCTCGGGGACTATGCCAAGGCGCTGCCCCGCCAGCTGTCGGGCGGCATGAAGATGAGGGCGTCGATTGCCCGCGCGCTTGTCGCCAAGCCCAAGCTGCTGCTGATGGACGAGCCCTTCGGAGCTCTGGACGAGATGACCCGCCAGACGCTGCAGGAGGAGCTGCTGGCCATCTGGCAGCGCGAGCGGGACATGACGGTGCTGTTCGTCACGCATAACGTATTCGAGGCGGTCTATTTATCCACCCGGATTGCGGTCATGACGTCCAGCCCGGGGAAAGTGGCGCAGCTTATCGATGTGCCGTTCGCTTACCCGCGGGAAGAGGAGTTTCGGGCATCGCCGGAGTTCGGCGATTACGTCCGGCAAGTATCGGCGGCGTTGCACGGCCCGGGCGGGAGGTTGTCGCGCAATGGTGCTTAAACGGAAGGGGACGATTTTGCCTCCGGTTATCGCTTTTATCATCGTTGTGGGCCTTTGGCAGTTCGGCCTCGCTTTGCTCGGAACGCCCGCCTACTTGTTTCCCAAACCGACCGATGTAGTGGCCGCCGCGATCGATAACGGTCCCGCGCTGCTGGAATCGGCGGCCACGACGGCGCTCGAGTCGCTGCTCGGCTTCCTGCTCAGCATCGTCGTCGGCGTGACGGGCGCTATCGTGCTCGCATTGTCGAAGCCGATCGAGAAGAGCGTGTATCCGTACGCGATCATTTTGCAAACCGTCCCGATCGTCGCCATCGCGCCGCTTATCGTCATCTGGTTCGGCTCGGGCATAAACGCGATCGTCTGCATCTCTTTTCTCGTCTGCTTCTTTCCTATTTTGTCCAATACGCTAATCGGGCTCAATTCGACCGATCAAGGCTTGAAAAATTTGTTTTATTTGTATTCCGCCTCCCGCTGGCAGACGATGCGGTCGCTGCGCATTCCGGCCGCGCTGCCTTATATCGTGGCCGGCTTGAAAATTTCGTGCACGTTGTCGGTGATCGGGGCGATCGTCGGCGAATATGTCGCCGGCATCGGCGGCGGACGGGGAGGACTCGGCTTCGCCATCACGTTCGCGGCTGCCCGGCTGCAAACCCCGTACCTGTTTGCCTGCGGACTGGCGGCCTCCGTGCTCGGCATCGTCTTTTTTCTGATCGTCAACCTGTTGTCCAAGCGTCTTCTCGGTTCGTGGCACGAATCGGAAATGAAGGCGGAGAAGTAAAAAAAATCAATATGCCGCGTGCATGCTATGGAGGAATGACCCGTGTTGAATACATTTTCGCGTAAAACGATCGTGATGGTCGGCTTGCTTGTGCTGCTCTCCCAACTGCTGGCCGCTTGCGGCAAAGGAAACACCGGCAGCTCCTCGCCGGAGGTCAAAACTCCCGCTTCTGCGCCTGCGCCGAGCGCGTCGCCGGATAAACCGGCTCAGCTTACAAAGGTAACCCAGGTGCTCGACTGGTTTCCGGGAGCTACGCATACGGGCTTCTACGCTGCCCAAGCGAAAGGCTTCTACAAGGATGAAAATCTGGATGTTACGATCGAACCGGGCGGCCCGCAAGTATCCGCCGTGCAGATCGTCGCTTCGGGCAAAGCGAATTTTGGCGTAGGGAGCGCCGACACTCTGCTGCTCGCCCGCGAGCAAGGGATTCCGATCGTGGGTCTCGCGGCTACGCTGCAAAATGCGCCGAACGCGCTCTTTTTCCACAAAGGCGCCAACATCAAAAGCTTCAACGATCTCAACGGACGCTCGGTGCAAGTTGCGCTGACCGCTCCCTACTGGACTTATTTGAAAGAAACGTACAAGCTCGACAAAGTGAAGGAGCTGCAGTACAACGGCCAGTTCGCGAATTTCATGAACGATAAGGATGCGGTTATTCAAGGCTATTTGACCAGCGACATCTTTACGTTCAAGAAGCAGAACGTCGAGGTGGACCATCTGCTCGTCTCCGATTCCGGCTATTCGCCATACTACACCATTATTTTTACGACCGAAGCTTATTTGAAGGAACACCCTGAGGTGGTGAAGGCTTATCTGAAGGCGAGCGCCAAAGGCTGGAACTATTTCAAGGATAACGTCGGCGAGGCGAATAAAGCGCTGGCGGCGAACATGCAGGACGCCAACATGGAGGAGCTCAACTATTCCGGCAACGCGCTGAAAGAATTCATCTTCGGCGGCGACGCGGCCAAATACGGCTACGGGTACATGAGCAAGGAGCGCTGGGTTCAGCTGCACGAGCAGCTGCGCAAGTCCGGTGTCTTGAAGAAAGACGTCGACGTGAATCAAGTGTTTAAGACCGATTACTTGCCTAAATAAGCGACAACGCGGAGCGTCTCGCCCGTCGACGGCGCGGGACGCTGGATAGGAGACGGCGATGAGCAGGAAAAGAATGCGTCTGAATGCGGTCGAGATGGCCAATCCCGTTCAGGACAATGCGGGACTATGGAGATACCCGAACAACAAGGTGGACCGTTACAAGGATTTGGATTACTGGATCGAGCTGGCGAAGCTGCTGGAGCGGGGACGGTTCGATTCGGTCTTCTTCGCCGACATCCTGGGCACGTACGACGTTTATCGCGGAAGCCGGGACACTGCCCTGCGGGAAGGGATGTATACGCCGACCAACGATCCGTCTTTTGCGATTCCGGCGATGGCGGCCGTTACCGAGCACCTCGGTTTTGCCCTGACGGCGTCGTTATCCTACGAGCATCCTTATGCCTTGGCCCGCAAAATGTCGACGCTGGATCACCTGACCGACGGCCGGATCGGCTGGAATATGGTCATGTCCAATCTGGAAAGCGCGGCCCGCAATTTCGGTCTGGACCGGCAGCTGGAGCACGACGAAAGATACGACCGCGGAGACGAGTATCTGGATGTCGTCTACAAGCTGTGGCAGCAAAGCTGGGAAGACGATTCGGTCGAGAAGGATAGGGACAAGCGCGTGTATGCGAACCCGGACAAGGTTCACGACATCGGCCATGAAGGGAACTATTTCCGGGTTCCGGGCATCCATTTGTGCGAGCCGTCGCTTCAGCGGACGCCCGTGCTGTTCCAGGCCGGCTCCTCCAACCGGGGAAGGGAGTTCGCCGCCAAGCATGCGGAGTGCATTTTCCTCAACGCGATGACCGAGGAAGAAACGAAGTTTCTCGTAGGAGATATTCGCGAGCGCGCGGCCCGCTACGGGCGCAACCCGGAAGACGTGCTGTTCTTTCCGAAGCTCAATCCCGTCATCGGGGATACGGAGGAGGAAGCGCTCGAGAAGCTGCAAAGCTACTTGGCTTATTCGAGCCCGGAAGGCGCGCTGTCCCTTTTGTCCGTTTGGATCGGCACCGACTTTTCCAAGTTCGGGGCGCAAGAGCTGCTCGAATTTATCCAGAACGGGGAGAAGCGCAGCGGAACGAATTATTTGCTGGAGTTTTTCGCCCGCAACGAGCCGGACAAGGAGTGGCGCATCGAGGAGCTGGCGAAGTTTTTCGCCTTCGGGGGAGTCGGTTCCCTGGTGGTCGGCACGCCGGCGCAAATTGCCGATAAGCTGGAGCAGTTTATGGACAACACGGGAGTGGACGGCTTCAATATCGCCTACATTACGCGTCCGGGGACGTTCGAGGAATTTATCGACAAGGTGGTGCCCGAGCTTCAGCGCCGCGGACGGATGCAGACCGAATATGAGCAGGGGACTTTCCGCAACAAGCTGTTCGGGCAAGGGGACCGTCTGCCGCCGGAGCACCCAGGCTCGCGCATCACATGGGAGGAGATTCGAACATCATGAGCAAGCGCAAACGCATTTATTTGAACGCGATTACGATCAACGGCGTCGCCCCCGCCCCGGGCATGTGGGCGCATCCGGACGATCGCGGCAGCGAATATACGAGTCTTCGTTACTGGACGGAATTGGCGAAAACGTTGGAGCGCGGGCATTTCGACGCTTTGTTCCTTGCGGATATGCTCGGAGTGCCGGACGTGTACGAGGGCAAGCGAGACGCCGCCCTGCGCCAGGCGATTCAAATTCCGCTGAACGATCCGGGGTATTTGATACCCGCGATGGCTGCGGTCACAAAGCATCTAGGCTTTGCGGTGACGTACTCGACGACATACGAGCATCCTTATGCGCTCGCACGCAAGCTGACGACGCTCGATCATCTGACGAAGGGCCGGATCGGCTGGAATATCGTCACCTCCGCTCTGGAGAGCGCCGCGCTCAATTTCGGCCTGGACGAGCAGATCGACAAGGTGGAGCGGTATAACCGGGCCGACGAATATATGGACGTGGTGTACAAGCTGTGGCAGCGCAGTTGGGAGGACGATGCGGTCGTGATGGACCGTGAAAACGGCGTGTACGTCGATCCGTCGAAGGTTCACGATATTCGGCACGAGGGCAAGCATTACCGCGTTCCCGGCATTCATCTCGGCGAGCCTTCGCCGCAGCGGACACCGGTGCTGTTCCAAGCGGGCAATTCCGATCGCGGCCGCGAGTTCGCGGCCAAGCATGCGGAGAGCATCTACATTAATACGCCGACAGTGGAAGCGACCCGCGCGATCGTCCGGGATATTCGTTCGCGGGCCGAGCGTTACGGGCGCGATCCGAGCCGGATTCTCTTCTACCCCAAGCTGACGCCGATCGTCGCCAAGACGCAAACCGAGGCGCAAAGCAAATACGAGAGCTACTTGCGCTATTCCAGCACCGAAGGCATCCTGGCTTTGTTTGGAGCTTGGTCGGGCATCGATTTCGCCAAGGCCGGCAAGGACAAGCTGAAGGAATTCGTCCGCAAGTTCGATACGCGCGGAGCGATGGTCGAGGCGGAAGCGGCGGAGCCGGGACGTTCTTGGACGGAGACGGAGCTGGCCAATTTTTGCGCGTTCGGCACCAGCTCCTTGTCCATCGGCACCCCGCAGCAGATCGCAGAGGAGATGGAGCGGTTCGTGGATGAAACCGGGGTCGACGGCTTTAGCGTCGGGCAGATCGTGCAGCCGGGTACGATAAGCGATTTCGTCGATCTGGTCGTTCCGGAATTGCAGCGGCGGGGGCTCGTCCAGTCGGAGTACGCCGAAGGCACTTACCGGGACAAATTGTTCGGGCAAGGCCCCCGCTTGCTGCCGGATCATCCCGGGGCAAGTGTGGAAATTGGAAAATAAGGCGTCGTGAAACCGCGGCTTTGCGGCAAAACGATCCGAGAAGGAGGCTAACCGTGCCATGAGAATATTTGCCGTATTTTTGAGAAACCTAAATCAAGATAAAGCGCAGGAGCATCTCCAAGCGCACATCGATTATTTGTCCGGCTTGCGGGAGCAAGGCGTTGTGCTGGGCAATGGTCGGCTGCTGGAAGGCTGGGGTGGAATCGTGCTGTTCCGGGACGAAGACCTGGAAGCCGTGCGTCAGCTCGTCGAGCGGGACCCGTTCGTCGAGCACGGAGTAAGAAGCTACGAGCTGTTTGAATGGGATGCCAAATGGTCGTCCAGCGTCACGATTCGGTAGAAGCGGAGGGAGCCGACCTATGAGCTTGATTCAAACGATTGCCCCGGCCGACCTGAAGGTCAGGCTGGAAGCGGGGGAGAAGCCGTTCATCGTCGACGTTCGCGAGGACGACGAGGTGGCTGGAGGCATCATACCGGGAGCGGTCCATATCCGGTTAGGCGATCTGCCCGACCGTTTCGGCGAATTGCCGAAAGACCGGGAGCTGATCGTCGTCTGCCGCGGCGGCAACCGCAGTTTGAAAGCCTGCGAGTTTCTGGCGGATCAGGGATATTCGAAGCAGGTAAACCTGACCGGAGGCATGCGCGAATGGGCGCAGCAGCTGCCCGAGCAGGAGCGGCCCGTCGTCTAGCATAAGGCGAAGCTCTTTGCCGGTGACGGGCAGCAGGGTTCATGAACATAACGATCCAGAGGCTTTCCCGGGTGCGGGTGCACTCGCGGAAAAGCCTTATTCGGTATGGCCCCGCTTGTCCAAGCGTATCGCTATCAATTGAACTGTCGAGCTTACAATCTTTTAGTTCACTGTAAGAACGCTTTAAGGGAATCCCGGAAGCTTTCCGGTTCTTCGAGGTGCGGGGAGTGATTGCTGTCCTCAAATAGATGCAGCTTCGAGCCCGGTGTTAGACGGTGAATTTCCTCGGAGAATATCGGCGGACACTGGGCATCGTATTTGCCGCACATCACCAAAGCTGCGGTTTGAGGGTCGACACCCTTTGCATGCTCCAAGTCATTCCGAACAAGTCCCCCTATCGTTTTGATCATTCTATGGGCTATTCGTAGAATGTTTTAATATATCCAGATGTTACCTTTCATTATCCGCCCGGCGATGGGATACTGTCTACGAAAGCTTATTTGAACAAGGCGGGTGGACAGGTGTCAACGTTTATGATTCGAAAGATGCGGCAGCCGGACGATTACGCGGCGGTAGCGCCGCTGCTCAATACGATTTGGTCGGAGCCGACAACGGCTGAACGGCTGAAGGAAGAAGAGGATAAAATTCCTCCGGGCAAGCTGAACTACGATGAAGCGGACGAGCTGACGGGATGGGATCGTCCCAAATGGGTAGCGGAAAACGAGCACGGACAGGTGATCGCTTACGCAATCGCTTGGCGCGCGCCATGGACGGAGCCCGGGACCTTAATCCATACCGTTGTCGTTCATCCGGAACATCGGGGAAGCGGGGTAGGCGGTGCTTTGTATAATGCGCTTCAGCTCTGGGCGCGGGAGGTCAAAGCCTCGCGGTTGATCGATTTTATCCGGGAGACGGACGACAGATCGCTAGCATTTGCCGAACGCCGTGGCTACGTCAAGGAACGGCACACGTTCGAATCCGTTCTGGACTTGGCTTCGTTCGATAGCGGTGCGCTGGACGATTCTATCCTGGGGGCGGAGCGGGCAGGAATCCGTTTCATTACGTTGGCGGAAGAACCGGGGGAAGCGAGCGAACGAAACTTGTATGAGCTGTACAAGGTCACGAATCCCGATATACCGGGCTACGTCGGGGACTTTCCTTGGTTCGAGGAATGGAAAAAGTGGAACCTTGATCAAGACGGAGTGCGCCCGGAATGGATCCATATCGCCAAGGACGGCGATCGTTACGTCGGCGTAGTCACCTTGCAGCGGAACGAGCAGACGCAGGCGATGTATCAGGAATACACCGGCGTACTCCGGGAATACCGCGGCCGCCATATTGCGCTTGCACTGAAAATGCTTGGGGTGAAGACGGCCCGCGATTGCGGCGCCCCGTATTTGAGAACGCACAACGATTCCATGAATGGTCCAATGCTGCACATCAACCGCGATCGAATCGGGTTTCGGGCGGAGCCGGGAAGTTACAAGATGGTGCGGGCGCTCCGGTGAGCGCATGAAGGCGAGCCGACGCTCCGAGAGGGCTGGGACAGACCGGATGCTGCCGGCTGTCGCAGTCCTTCTGTCGCGAATGAAGACTCCCTTACACTCGTCGTTTACGGCATTGATACTCATGAATGGCTTTATAAAGTAAATACTCATTGAAGCTGGGCCACATTTCAGAAGTAAACCAGAGCTCCGCATGGGCAGATTGCCACAACAAAAAGCCGCTTAATCGCTTTTCGCCGCTTGTCCTTATGATAAGGTCGGGAGGCGGGCATTCGGAAGTATACAGGTAACGTTCAAACTCTTCTTCGGAAAGCTCGACCGAACCTTCCTTCAAGTAACCCTTGATCGCTTGCACAATCTCTTCGCGCCCGCCGTAGTTAACAGCGAAATTAACGACCATATCTGAATTGGATTTCGTTAGTGCTGCTGCGTTTCTCATGAGGTTTTGCGTTTCTGTAGAGAATCTGGATAGGTCGCCGATAAAGTTGATTCTGATACGGTTTCGATTCATTTCGTGCAAAGTATCTTCGGCTATGAATTCATGAATTAAGCCGATAATATATTCGACTTCGGCTTTTGGTCTTTTCCAGTTTTCAGTGGAAAAAGCGTAAAGGGTTAAGATCTTCACATCATTTTTTTTGCAAATCCTTATCGTGTTTTCCATCGTTTTCATACCCGCGTAATGCCCTGCCGTACGAGGCAGGCCTCTTCTTAACGCCCATCTTCCGTTCCCGTCCATCATGATCGCGATATGCTTGGGATACGCCGTATCCCGGTCGATTTTCGCCTTGATTCTGCTCGCTTTTAGAGAATTATGAAATGGAAAAACCATGACACTGCCCCTTTCACCGGCGGCTCTAAAACCATTTCTGTGGCTCGTTTGGAGAGTCGCGACTGTTCAAGTGAAAAAATGGAATAACTCTTATGTTCGACACTTTGATGTAGGTTCCTTCCTTCTACGATCGCGACAAGAAATATTCCATTGTAAGCAAAATCATAGTTCAAGTCAATGAGAATCTCTCATTTATTTCTAATTGATTTTTCATCTAGCCGTAATTAGTCAAGCGTACCCGATGGTTGGCGGGTTCACTCCAAAATTTAGGCGGTTTCCCTTGTGTTAAGGTGGATTCAGGTGATCACCCACCCTACACATCAAGGAGGCCGATATGAAATTTACGCATCTTACCAAAACGTTAGCTGTAGTCGGTATGAGTCTGACACTTTTCTTCTCGGGCAGCCTATTTCTTGCTTCCGGTTCCACCCAAGCCGCGTCCGTTACGGCCTCGTCTTCTTCCGTTGCCAACCGGATCATTAACACGGGCAAACAATTTATGGGCGTTCCTTACAAGTTCGGCGCCAAAACGGGCAATACGAGCTCCTTCGACTGCTCTTCGTTTACCCAATATATTTTTAAGCAAAACGGAGTCTCGATTCCGCGCTCGTCCAAGCAGCAGTCCAAAGTCGGAACGTTCGTGCCGCGCAGTCAATTGCAGCCGGGAGATCTTGTTTTCTTCTACTCGCCTATTCATCACGTAGCCGTTTATATCGGAAACGGCAAAATTATGCACACGTACGGTAAACCTGGCGTGACGATTTCCGATCTGAATTCCGGATCCTGGAGCAAACGTTACGCTACGGCTCGCCGCGTGCTCTAAGCTTGCGTTTGGTGTGAAGCATCCCGAGGAGTGAGCCCGAATCCGGTCACGGTTTCGGGCCTGCTTCTCTCAAAACAGCTTCTCTAGCTGGGCAGCCATGAATCCAGGAGGGTGCGGCATCCCCTTCTCAACCCACCATTTTCCATGATGCCTATAAAAGCAGAGGACATAAATTTGGTACTTAGTTCATTGGAGATTTCCGGGTTCCTTCCCTCTTGCTTATCCAGTTCAGAGCCGAATCGACGAAGCTGCCGCCTGGGAGAGCTCGCTCTGGATACTGCAATCGACAAATGATTAAGTAGCAAAAAAAGTGAACAAGCTAGCTCCGTATAAGTAAGAGCCAGCTTGTTTACTATTGCGCAGCATTGTTGGCAACATTCATTTTCCCTCGGCTACGATTCGCGGAACAGGAAAAGATGCACGAATCGTTGTGGAGGACCTGATGGAATCCGATTACTTTAGTGCTTCGATCCAAGCGAGCAGTTTGTCTGCTTGATCCTCCCGCAGCTTATTGCCTTTTTGCGCGTGTACCTCCTGCGTTAAGGCATCCATATTTCCGTTAAGCAGGTTATGTCGGAACGAGTTAAGTATCCCTTCGGAGCCCGGACCCGTGATCCATTGGCGCAATAGCTTGAATAGGCTTTCCAAGGTGATTTCGACTGTATACTCGGCCTCGGCGCTGCTTACGTTGCCTGCGATATCTTCTGCGTGCGCCGCCGCAATAAAGGTGCCCGGCCCCAGCAAGTATGCCGGAGTGTCGACAAGCGGGGATGCGCAGGTACCGTATGTAACGCCGGATACGGAATCTGAGGCCGTGCATGTAATTCTCACGATCTGGTCTATCGTGTACGTACCCGCCCCCACAATCCCGATGGTTGGCGCTTCGACATCGATCGGCAGCGTCAACCGCTTGGCTTCCTCAACGTTGCCCGCTATATCCGAAGACCGGAACAGCAGCGTATGCTCGCCGCTCTCCCTTAGCTCGACGGGGGAGGAATAGGGAGTCCAAGACGCCCCTAATCCAAACTGAACGTGGTTGCTTGCAAGTAGCGCGGGTCTCCATATACGGACAACTGGACCGTAACCGGACCATTATACCATCCGTTTTGCCCCGTCCCCGTTACAGTCGCGGCCGTTGCCAGCCCGTATCCGATCTGGGTCAGCGGAATTCGAAACGGCATCCCTTCGGCAACATCGTAGACGAACCCTTGGCTGAAATCACTCGGATCGGCATATGCCCGAATTAACGTAACGTCGCCGATATCCAGCTTATAACGTCCGCCGCCGAGATCGGTTGCGTTTCGAACCCGGTATGCCGTGTTACGATTTCCGCCATTATCGACCATGATCGTTTTGCCGATTAGCCCAACTGCCGGAACCTCCGGCGAATTCATCTGGACCACAATCTCGTTCTGTACGGATAATGTCTTGGTAAAATCGACGAGCGTACCGGCCGCCGCTCCGGCTGTTCCGCTTGCCGTTCCTTGCACAGGTTCGATAAACGAGCCGTCGTGCACATAGCTGTAGAGCTTCGCACCGTTCTGCTCCGAGTAAACGCCCATAAACCCTTGGAACCGGAGCTTATCGTCAATGGTGTAAAGGATGCCGGAATTCTGAGCTTGCACGATATAGTCGAACCGGCCATTCGTCAGTGTAACCTTGACCGCCTTCGCTTCCTCGTCCGAGACGGTAATTGTTCCGACTTTGACCGGAACCGCCACGATCGATGCAATGTAGCGGTTGTCTTTGTAGGGCTCGATAACGGATGTAAACAAGCTGCTCAGGTTCATACCGGCGCGGTGAGCCACCATGTAGCGCAGTGATTGCGGATTGCCCGGCTTGTTCTGCGGGGGAACCCCGTCGGCAAGCGCTACATCGTCGACATCCCCGAGCATCGTCAATCGAAGATGGATGTCCTCAGGCGTTTGATGCACCTTCCAAGTATCCGTTACTTTCCAGTCGAGACTGTACTGGCTGCCCGGATTCTGGTCACGCGATACGTTCTTCAGGTAATGAAAGCCGCTTCCCATATAAGCGGAGCCTTCCACATCATCCACCCGCTGGCCGTATTCGACATTCGCTCCCGCGTAAGTGCCAGTCGGCTGCTCCACAAGCTGCAGCCCTTCCGCAGTAACATTTCCTTCTGCTCCGTGAAAACTGAAATGATGGTCGCTTCCGCCTTTGACCCGAAAGAAATCGACCGCATACGAATTCGAATCATCCACCTTGATCATGGCGGTCGTCCGCTTATAGAGCTCTGTCTGCGGGTATACGTCGGGTGCCTCCACATCGATCAGCTTCACCATATCCGTATCGTCAAAATGCTTCAGCTCTGCGACTGTCTGGCCTCCTTGCTTTCGCTGATCGACGACGACGGTGTTATGGCTGATCGTATTGATGACCCATTGAGCCCGATGCATATCGCGTCCGTCGGCGAATTCGGGATAGCCGAGATCCGGCGACAAGTCGAGATCGAACGCATGTACGCCCAAATGGAGAGTATCCCGGTGCCCATGCCCTGTATTGATCCCGTAGTACATCCAGAAGTCGCGAAGCGTGCTTTCGTCCGTACTACTATTGTCGCGAATGGCTCTGGCGTGTTCGTCGAGCAGCCTGAGCATGCGGACGCCCATTTTGTAATTGCCGGAGGCCGTATTTTTGCCGATGCCTTGAAAGGAAATTTGATGAGTCCCCGCCTTCAGCGGGAATCGGCCCAACAGCTCATACTGATCGTTGTTGGAACCGAAGAAATCCAATTCCTCGATAGGCTGGCCGTCGATCGAAATCCGATAGATTCCATAAGTCGGGGCTCTGAACGGCAAAAGCTCCACATCGTATTCGTCCGTCTTCGGCACTTCGAATTGAAACGTAATGACCGCGCCGGGCTCGAGCGCCTCCAGTTGAAGGGTTCCGGATGCCGGGAACAGCGTGAAGTTGACGTTTTTATCGACTACTTCCATCCAAGGGAAGCTGTATTTGTTACCGTAACTGTTATTAGCATTGACTCCGTCACGC
Source organism: Paenibacillus hodogayensis (assembly GCF_039536325.1). Taxonomy (NCBI): domain Bacteria; kingdom Bacillati; phylum Bacillota; class Bacilli; order Caryophanales; family Paenibacillaceae; genus Paenibacillus; species Paenibacillus hodogayensis. The sequence continues at coordinate 524,935 of NZ_BAAAYO010000001.1, read as the reverse complement.
AAAGCCGTGAACCCGTATCCGGTTAAGCTTTCGCTTGTTAGATTCAGAGGACCGTATTCCTGAATTACGTTACGAATCCTTTGAGCAATCCCTTCCGGCTGGGCGGTAAACACATCTTCATGAAGACCGTCGGCCAAATTGCCGTTCAGAAAATAAGCCATCTGCGCAAAGATCGGATCGCCGAACTTGTCGAAAGCCTTGATCATGTCGGGCAGCTTGACGATCATCCCCGGATTGCCGGTACTGCCGGAGTCGCCTACGTTGGCCGTATAGTTCTCGCTTAGAATTAGCGGATAGACGCCGGAAAACATTTTACGGAACTTGGGATTCTCGTATAAATCGACGCCCGGATACAAGTCATAGCCGTCCAGGACTTCCGCCGTAAGGCGGTGACCCTGGAGCCATAGCTCGTTGTACAAAGGGGCCGACTCATTGCCGTTTCCGTCACGATCGACGGTGGAAATGAGCGTATTCAGAATATTGCCCCCCGTAACCCGGTACGGATTCAATTCGAGGCCGCCCGTTTGGAACACGAAATCAAGCCACTCTTTCGTATCGGGCAACGTGTCGTACACGACCGCAGCCATCGCAAGCGCGCTTTGATGGGTGCCGTCGTTGCCCCATATTTGAGCTTTCTTGACGGCCGGGTAAATTTGCCGGATAATGCCGTTCTCTATATTGCCGCGGATCGCCGCTCCGGAGTTTTTGCGATTAGTCAGTTTGTATTCCAAGGCTTTCGCATCCAGATAGGCAACGGTTTCCGGATCGTCCATGGCCGGGTAGAATGCATCGTATGCGCTGACGAGCGTTTTCACGAGCGTTGTCTCCCAGATGCTGCCTACCGCTTTCCCAAGCCGTCTTCCCCCGTCGGAATTCAGGAATATCGACCGGTCGAAAGCCGCTATGTCCAACTCGGGATAAAGGTCGGCGACACGGTCGAGCAGAACCGTACCTGCCCGGGCGTATTTCACATCTCCCGTATAGAGGTAAGCATCCCGGAGCGAAGCCAGAGCATTGTCCACAAGCCCCGTACCCAGCCAGGAAAACCAATGCACATAGTAGGCGATGAAGGTATAGCGGTTGCCGGTTTCATCCACCCAGCCGAAACCGTCATCTACGCCCCAGTCCGGACCCTTCTCCGGATACAGCGTATTGACGAGCAGGCTGCGGTCGGCGAGCTCAGGCTGAAAAACGCCATGCTCATCCAGGCCGCTGCGGTAATAGGCTCCGAAATCATTCGTCGGAAAGATGTAGCCGCTGCTCGGGTCGACAATTTTCCACGGTCTCTGAAGCGGGTCCGCTTTGTACGGATAGTTCCCGAACTTGTCGATTTCCTTGCCTGTAATCGGGCTACCAAGCACCTGATTCACGCCGTAGCTGCGCGGCAAGGTGTTTCCCGGAACGGCATTCCACAGGAAATCCAGCCCCTTGGCCACGTATTTATCCGCATTCGATACGGCAATATTTCGCTGATTTTTCGCCCACCCGTAAGTTTCGACATTGTATCTTGCCGCTGCCGTTTTGTCGGGCGTATAGTAGGTCGATCTCGTCTTGCTGCTCTTCACGGGGTCTACCCGTCTAAATTCCGCTTCATCAAACGTGGCAGAGCCGGGCGCATTCCCGCTTATGCCAAGTCTCACGCTGGCGTAAACGGCCTCAGCCGGGGATTTTCCGCTCACCGTCAATGCCTCCCATGCTCCGGGTATGGTTCCCTGCACAGCTGCGCTGCCGAGCGGGATCATATCGGCATCCCAAAATTCAAGCCTCAGCTCGGCTGCGCCGTCAACCGCGAAGCTGCGCGCTTTTGCTTCGTAATACGTGTCGGCCGTAACGGAAAGGATACGGCTGCGGGCGCCGGCCTCTTGTGTGGAGCCCGTTTTCGCTATTCTTATGCTGTGGGAGCCTGCATACACCGGATTATCGGAAGTTTCGACCGTTCCGCCGATTTTGCTCCAGTATTTCGGCAATCCGCCGGAAGCCGTTTCGAAGGAGCCGTTAAGCAGATTCATGCTCGGCGTGTCCGGAATTATCCGAAAGGCGGCGTCATCGAAATAGGCCGTGCCGACATTGCCGGAATGCAGATGAAAACGCACGGTTGCATACGCCGCATCCTCGGGAACAAGGGTACTCACCTGCATGGGGGTCCACTTATTCAGCGTGAGGTTCGAGCCGATAATGATTTTCCCCAGCCTGCCGCCGGCATCCCAAAATTCCAAGTACAGTTCCGACATTCCTTGCGCGTTATAGGAGTAGACGCTCGCCTCGACCTTTTGGCCGGGGGCGACCGATATTTTGTTGCTGCGCGCGCCCGCCGCCAGCGTGCTGCTGGTGTCGGTAATCTTCATGCTGGAAACGCCGGAACGGGCCTGCTCGCTTGAAGTTTCCACAGCGCCCGATATCACGCTCCAATATTGCGGCAGTCCGCCGATCGTCTGTTCCATGTTTCCGTTGTTCAGCTTTGCGAATATTTGATTGTAAACCGGTACGAACGAGGCGTCGTCAAAATAGGAGATGCCTATATTTCCGCCACCCAGATGAAAACGCAGAGTCACATAGCTCGTATCGCTTGGGGTCGTTCCGCTAATCTTGATTCGGTTCCATTCGTTCAATTTGACATTGGCTGCGTTGGCCACCTTGATCAGCCGGTTGTCGGCTGTCCAAAACTCCACATACAGCTCCGATACGCCCTGCGTATTATAAGAAAATACGGCAGCCTCATAATCGGTCCCCGGAGGTACCGGCATTTTATCGCTTCGCAGCCGGGTCGAATCGATTAATTTGACGCTTAATGAACCGCCATGCGCTTGTTCGGAGGACGATTCCGCCGATCCGCCAAGTAAGGACCATGAGCTCGGCAGTCCCCCGGATGTAACTTCAAAGTTCGCATTCGGCAAATCCGGCCACGGATCCGAAGACGCTTCCGCGTGCGCTCTGCCGACCGGATACGCCCCAAAAACGGGTATGCTTAGCAATAGAGCCATTAACAACGCTACATGCTTCACGAGGATGTGTTGTACGCGTTTTTCCACGATCTCACCTGTCCCAATATCAAGATCGTATGGTTTCGGCGGCTCCCGTCCGCACATTTTCTCTCTCTGGATCTATCCCTTGACCGCGCCGATCAGCATGCCTTTAATAAAATATTTTTGCAGGAACGGATAGACGAGAAGGATCGGCACAATGGCGACGACGACGGTAGCCATCTTAATCGTTTCCGGCGGCAGTTGGGCGGCTTGCAGTGTATTCGTGATCATCAGCTCCTGACTGACGTTGGGGGTCTGGATCATATTCCGAAGCAGAACCTGCATCGGATAAAGGCTGCGGTCGGAGATGTACATGATGCCTTTGAAATATTCATTCCAGTGAGTCACTCCGTAAAACAGGCCAAGCGTAGCCATGATCGGCATGGATAGCGGAAGGACGATCCGCGCTAGCGTGCTGACATCCCCGCAGCCGTCAACCTTGGCCGCGTCCTCCAGCTCCGCCGGAAGACTTTCAAAATAGGTTTTCATGATTAACAAGTTAAAGGCTGAAACCATCCCCGGCACGACGAGTGCCCAGATCGTGTTATAAAGGCCGATGCCGCGAATGACAAGATAGCTGGGGATGAGCCCGCCGCTAAAAAGCATCGTAAAGACGACGGCCAATAGAAAAAAACTGCGTCCCGGCACGAACTTTTTGGAAAGCGGATAAGCGAGCAGCGTCGTCACCACTAAATTCATAAATGTACCCAGAAGCGTAATGGTCACCGTTACCTGAAGCGCTCTCGGGATACGCGAGCTCGAGAAAATTTCCTTGTAAGCATCGAACGTAACCTGAGCGGGCACGATGACGAACCCGCCGTTGCGCATCAGCTCCGCAAATGGCGTGACGGAAACGACGAATACGTAATACAGCGGAAACAACGTCGCTAGAGCGAACATGACCAGAATGGCATAAAGCAGCGTATCGACCGCCGAATCCGCCTTTGATTTTTTTAGAACGTATGACACGTTTGCGGCCTCCTTGTCCCTATTGTTTGTCGTTTTACCAAATGCCTGAGCTGCCGAACTTTTTGGCTAATTTATTGGCGCCAAGCACCAGAATAAGGCCGACGAACGATTTGAAAAATCCGGTTGCGGTGGCCACGCTGAATTCGAGGTTTTCAAGTCCCCTGCGGAATACCCACGTATCGAGAATATCTCCGGTTTCATACACGCGCGCATTCAGGAAGATATAGACCTGGTCGAAGCCTGCATCCATGATGTGCCCGATCCGCAGGATGAGCATCAGAAAGAAAACGTCGCGGATGCCGGGAAGCGTAATATGCCAAAGCTGCCGCCAGCGCCCGGCGCCGTCTACCACCGCCGCTTCGTACAAATCGGGATTGATGGTTGCCAGCGCGGCCAAATAAATAATCGCCCCGAAACCCGTGTTCTTCCAAATGTCCGTCAGGATCAAGAGCGGGCGAAACCATTCTTTGTCTGTCAATACTTGAACGGATCCCCAGCCCATATCGCGGAACCACGTGCTTATCAGTCCCGCATCGGGGGCCAAGAAAGAGAAGGTCAAGCCGTAAACGATGACCCAGGAAAGGAAATAAGGGCCGTACGTAATCGTTTGCACCGTCCGTTTGAACCACTTCACCCGTACTTCGTTTAGCATCAAAGCCAACATGACGTCAGGCAGCATATTGAACATGATGCGGTACAAGCTGATGACGAGCGTGTTTTTCATAATAATCGGGAAATCCGGGGAAGCGAATATCGTTCGGAAATTGTCCAGCCCGACCCAGGGGCTTCCCCATATGCCTTTAAGCAAATTGTAGTTCTGAAAGGCGATCAGGAGGCCGCCCATGGGAACATAATGAAAAATGAAATAGTAAAGAAGGCCGGGCGCCATCATGGCGTAGAACCACCGGCTGCGTATGACGCTTTTTGCCAATGAAGGTTGCATGGTATGAAAGAATCGCTCCTTCCGCAGGATGAAGAGAACTTGCAGGCATCTCGGGGCGTTTCCCGCAAAGCTGAGCGCTTTGCGGGGTCCCGTTCAACCCTTTATTATTTGATCATGCCTTTAGCTTTCAACTGGTTTTCGTATTCCTGGTACAATTCGGTTCCCTTATATTTGGTCATCAGTTCTCCCCGGTACTTCGGCCAGTTTTGGCCCGATTTCTCCTCAAGCACCGCTTTGGCCTGCAGCTCCCGCTGCCTCTTGCGGAACGCTCCCAAGTCAAAGCCTTGAGGCGGAAGGACGGAGGAGCCTATATTTTCCCTGACCGGCAAAGCGTCCAAAAACTTGAGTACTTGCCTGTCATGCTCGGTTTCATTCGGATCCAATACCGTTAAGCCGAATACGTCCGGCGTTTCCGGAGTAAAGAAGCTCCAGATTTTCAGGAAATCGCCTTGCTTCGTAATATCGTTCGCCATCGCTTCGATATTCAGCTTGATCGTCTTGCCGTCGCGAGTGTAATGCTTGTTCTCCTGTCCGAAATGTGTCAGCAGGAAGCCTTCCTCTCCGCTCATCCAATCCAAAATTTCGAGGCTCCGCTTCACCTTTTCGGGATTGCTGTCCGCAACCTTCTTGGAGAACAGGAACGGCACGCCCGGCAGCGGCTGCGTAGCCAGCGGTTGAACCGGAAACATCGTGAACGGGACCCATTCCGCTTTCGGGTTGAGCTGCCTGGTACGGGCTTGAATTCCTTGAACATTGCTGTCGAGCGCAAAATTGCGGAAGGTATCGAACATAACGCCGATTTTGCCTTGAATCGCTTTCTCGATTCCTTGGCTTCCTTTATTTAAAAACCAGTCCGGGTCGATCAAATCCTCCTCGATGACCTTCGCAATGTCGCTCAATACCTGTTCAACCTTTGCATCGGTTTGCATATCGACCATCCGGTTGTTTTCAATAAAGAAAGGGAAGGTTAGACCGTTCTTGATATATTCGGGCCAATCCAAGCCGATGCCATCCCCGCCAACGGCTGTCGTATAGCCGTACGTGTCCTTTTTGCCGTTCCGGTCCGGATCGTTATGGCGGAACTGCCGCAATACGTTCACGTACTCCGCGTAGTTGGCCGGAATGCCGAGACCGAGCGTGTCCAGCCAGTCTTTACGGATATAATAGCTTCTGTACACTTTTTTGGAGAACGGAATCGGCGCGCGGACAAACTGGTTCTGGAACTGATAGTTTTTCAATTCGTTTTCGTTGATCCAATATTTAAAATAGTTCGGCATCGCGGCCGTTGACAGGAAGGGCGTCATGTCGGCAAGAAGGCCGTCCGCAGCATACTTCAGCCCGCCATCCCCGTTCGCGTCCCGCCACATGTCCGGAGGGTTGGAGGCGAGCAGCGTATTGATTTTGTTGATATATTCGTGGCTGACGTATTCCAGTTTCAAATCGACGTTGAACTTCTTGTCGATCGTTTGCTTCACGAAATCTTTGTCCGGTGCCGGCAAATTCGTATTCGGCGGGGCCGGCACGTACCATTGCAGGGTCAGTTTTTCTTTCCGCGATTCAGTACCGCCGGCAGTCGCGCTCGGCTTGGCCGACTCGCCTGTTTGCTCTGGTTGCTTCGTTCCCGAGCCGGTACATGCGCTTAATGTTAAAGAAGAGCCAAGCAAGAAAGCGATTGCAAGTTTTGCAGCCTTTGTTTGATTCATTTGGCACCCCCATTTGAGTTCATCTGTTCATCGCACGCGCCGCAACATGCCTCAATCCGTCTCTCCTTTCCCTGAGCGGCGTATCTTCGTGAGTTATCTTCCCACCCCATATTTTGAAACACAATTATCTTTTTTTAATATGCCGGGAAACCGCGCCAGTAAAGGAGTTTCATAGGATAAGCGGAGGAAGGAAGGCGTCTGTCGGGAAATAAAGATAAAAACCCTGAACGGCTGTGTTCAGGGCTGCGCTAGGTCTCCTCTGTGCATTTTGCGATAATTGCCCGGAGGGACGCCTACGACCTGCTTAAAAATACGGCTGAAATTTTGGACCGTCGTATAACGGAGCCGGTCTGTAATTTCTTTAATCGGCATGTCCGTTTGCACGAGCCACTCGCAAGCCTTTTCCATGCGGAACCGAATGAGATAGTCGAGATAGTTGAGGCCGGTTTCCTCTTTAAACATTTTGCTTAGTACCGGAATGGAGACGCCGAAGCGATCGGACAGCTGTTGCAGCGATAGATCGGTCTCGTAATGCTCTTGAATAAACGTCATCATCTGAGGAACGATTTGTTTCTGCCTGGATATATTCCGGCTTCCGATCAAGTGCTCCACAGCGGGGATTATGTGCTCCGAGAGCCAGGCATGGACTTCGTTCAAGGAGGCGGATTGGTATAAATGCTCCAGAACGTCATATTCGAACCTGTCGTTCAGCGAGTAGCCGTTCTCACCGAGATACAGCTCGATCTCTCCGATTAAGTAAGAAAAAAAACCGAGGACCGCTTCCGCATGCTGCAGGGAGCGGGGGACCGCCTCGACCATTTGCTTCAAGTTGGCGCGCGCTTTGTCGTAATCCCCTTGTTTGACGCTTTCCAACACCGCGTCTTTCCGTTCGAACAATAGCCGGTAGGAGCGCTTTAAGGAAGGCTCCAGCTCGTCGGACGCAATATCCCGGTTGGGCCCGAGCATCCAGCGGTATTCGAGGAGCTCCAGCGTCTCCAGATACGACTCGTTTATGCTTGGATACGCTTGGCGGGCGTTGCTGATTACGGTCGACACCGTGAAGGAAAAATAGGATTTGACGCTTTCTCGGATATTTCTACTGATTTGCCGGACGATTTCCGCCGTTTGTAGGCCAACCTCGTCCGAGCCGATGACGATCACGACTTGTCCCGGCTTCGGGGATACCGTTACATAGGAGGAAAGCGCTTGGCTCTGCTCTTCGATCAAATTCCTTAGGGCATACATGATCAGAAAGCGATCCTTGTCTTTGTATGTCTGCTGGAAAGCGCCGTAATGATCCATATCGATCACGCAGACGGTGAACCAGCTGCCTTTCAAGGCTATGTCGTATTGCTCGGCAAAATCCCGAAATTCTTTATGGCTCACTTCGCCGTGCAGAAGCCTCCGGTAAAGGGTTTCACGCTGATGGAGGCCAAGCTCGGTTTTCAAGTGCTCGTTGGTTGCGATTACGCCGCTCATGTAGTTGTCGATGAGCTGCAGCCCGTCCCCCGACTTGTCGCCGTCGGCGGAAGTCAGCTTGCGAACGAGCCTTTGAATAGGAAAGTAAAGGCGTCTCGTGCTGTAGATGGCCAGCAAGGCCCACGCGGAGGCCAGCGCTCCCATTAGGATCCACATCATTTTTCGGATATCGTCGGCCTTATGGGATAGTTCCCTTGTAGGGGTTAAAGCCATGTACGTCCATCCATTGAAGGAGGATTTGAACGAGGAAGCTCTGAATGTCTCCCTCCCAAACGCAACGGTCCCGCTCAGCTGAGGGTTGTTTACATATTCGAGCAATTTGGAATCGGCAGCCAGATTCGTTCCGATTTCTTTTTCCTCTTTGCTGGTTACGACAACGCCATTTCCGTCAATGATCCAGAGCTTCCGATTGTCGCCCAGGTCCAAACGATTGAGATAAATTTTCAGTTTGTTCATGTCCAAATGAAGCATCACGAAACCGTCCGGGTTCGACGATTGAAGCGGAACCGTGCGCATGAGCAGCATCTCCGGCATATTCGCATACGTATTGGCCGGAATGATCGTTGCCGCAAAAGGCTTGATCGTTTCCGAATGCACGATGTCGCTGTACGGAGCATTCAATTCGCGCATGATTCCTTGTTGGGAGGAGTAAACGACGCCATATTTGTTGAAGTAAAGCGATACTTCAAATTTGATTTCCGAGTAGCCGATCGCTTTCTCGATTACATCCATCATAGACAGGGTAGACTCCACGCGATCTTTCTCGATTCCTACATCCAGAGATTTTTGAACAACGCCATTATTGGAAAGCTGCAAGGAGGCTTGGTCAAGACTCATGAGAAACGTATCTACCTGCGTCTCCAACTGCCGCAAAATAATCCGATGGTTTCGTTCCACCTCTTCCTGAATGCTGTTCGTAGACACGTACGAGGAAACGAGGCCTAGCGCAAGCACCGGAACGAGGCTTAAAACGACGGAATACACATAAAGCTTGCGTCTGTAAGGCAGGTCGATCAAAGTTCTTATGGTTTTCCTCCAAATTCTCATGTGTATTCCCTCCGTAGTAATCAAGCTGCCTAGCGCTCGTCGCTTGCAGTAAGCGTTATCAATTCATAAGACCGTAACGTTTTCTTATTAAGCCTACCTTATCACATTTCTTGTTTCCTATAATGAGTATTTCGCTTGTGCGAATGGCTGGCGGGGATACCGGTTTATTCTACATCATCCGTAATGGTTGGCACAACACGAGACTTCATGGTTCGAATGTGCCGACCTTCCCGGCGATCTTTCCGTCTTGGCCGGGCTCAAAATCCACAAATGCCCAATTCGGCGGGGCGACTGCCGGAATACAGTGTGGGGGGAGGAGATCCAGTGAAAAAAGCGAAGGGCATACACGTGATGAGTAAATGGACGAAAACAAAAGCGCTGCTGCGCCATAAAGAAATGCAGCCGCTCGTACCGGAAACGCGCCTGATGAATGCGGACTCGCTGCGTCGGATGCTTCGCCGATATTCCATGGTTTATATTAAACCGGTATCGGGGAGCTTCGGAAATGGAGTCATGCGTGTGGAGCAAAAGGGCGGAGCGCGGGGAACCGTGTACACGTATCAGCATGAACAGAAGAAGCGTTCGTTTCCTTCGTTCGATGCTATGTACCGGTCCATTATGAAGCATAAAAGAAAACGTCCTTATTTGGCGCAAAAAGGAATCAGGCTGTTAAAGCACCGCGGACGCAGCTTCGATATCCGGGTCATGGTCCAGCGCAATTCCGGCAAACAATGGGAAACGACAGGCATCATCGGACGCGTGGCGCATCCGGCCAAAATCATTACGAATTACCACGGCGGCGGGACGCCCATGGATATTCGTCCCTTGCTGACTCCTTGGCTGAAAGGCGACAAAGTGGCAGCATATGAACGCCGACTTGCCAAGGTAGGAAAAAATGCGGCCGTCGCCTTAAGCCACAAGTACCCGCGCATTAATATGGTGGGTGCCGATATCGGCGTCGATTCCGAGTTGAAGCCATGGATCATCGAGTTGAACACGAATCCGGACCCTTACATTTTCCGGCATCTGAAGGACCGAAGCGTCTATCGCAAAGTGCTTCATTACGCTCGAAAGCTTGGGCGGATTCCGGCAAAAAAAAGGTAGTTGATCCTGCCAAAGACCATAAATAACCGATCGCCGGTGAAAGGCGACCGGTTTTTTTGTTTGGCCGCTGTACGGATAATGGTTCATCCGATGTACTGGCAGTTATTAAAGGCCGGCCGGAATCCGAAGCGTACCTGCTTGCAGAAGAAACTTGTTGGTGTATTGCCGTTCGCTTCTACATCTTGTATAATAAAAAACAACATGTAGAATGAAAAGGAGAAGTGCTGCCATGCAAATTACCAAAGCGGAAATGGAGATCATGCAGGTAGTGTGGGAAAGCGATAGGCGAATCACCACCAAGGAAATAGCGGAGAAATTGCCGGATAAGAAAACGACGACGATTATTACCCTCGCAGGCAGACTGATCGACAAAGGCGCCCTGCATTCCATCAAACTCGGGCGCTCCCACGCTTTTGAGTATTGGGCGGCCATAAGCGAACAAGAGTATCAGAAATTGCAGACGCAAAGCTTCGTACGTTCCATTCATAACGGCTCTGCCAAAAGCCTGATCAGCGCTTTATTCCAGGACGAGAATCTCACGAAAAAAGATATCGACGAGCTTCGTGAGTTCATTAACCGCGAGGCGGATTCCCATGATTAAATGGCTGCTTATGACCTCGCTTGCCGGCAGTATCGCGAGTCTTTGTCTCATTTTGCTGAAAACGAAGCTATCGGCAAAATACGGAGGCCGCTGGTATTATTTGGTTTGTCTGTCGGCGCTGCTGCTGTTTCTTGTGCCTTTGAATATCAATATCAATATGAATGTGAATGTTCCTTTCCTTGCTCCGCAATCACTGTTTTCGGAAACTAACGTACCGGCTCGCTTTGCCGAAAATACGGCTGCCGCGGCAGAGACGATAGCATCGGAACAACCTTTGCCCGTCAGCGCGGAGACCGCCAAAGCGAGCCTTTCGTCTCTATCGGCGGACGTATGGATCGTTGGCATCTGGTTAGGCGGTTTTGTCATCATGTTGGGCAGTTACTTCTTCAATTACTTCCGATTCAAACGCAAAGCGCTTCAAGGTGTTCTGATCGACAAGGCGGGAGGCCTGAATGTACTCGCCAGCGGTTACGTGCATTCGCCGATGCTGATCGGATTCGTTAGACCCCAGATCGTATTCCCCTTTACGAACATGAGTACGGAGGATTACCAGCTGGCGTTAAAGCACGAATTGATTCACTATAAGCAAAAAGACGCCTGGTTCAAACTATTTGCCGTGACGGTAAACTGCCTGCACTGGTTTAACCCGATCTCGTATCTTGCCTTGGCCAATATTAGCGAAGCCTGCGAATATTCGGTGGACGAGACCCTGTCCAAAACGATGAAGTCTACGGATAAGAAGCGTTATAGCGAAATGATTTTACATTTTGCCTCCCAGGCTTCTCCCGCATTAAATAGCGGCCTGACTCAGCCCAAGAAGCTGCTGTACAGAAGATTTAAGCTTATTCTGAATCGAAGAGGGGGAAGAGGCCAAGCATTCTTCGGCACTATAATCGCCGTCATGATTGCGGCTGTGTCCCTCCTCACATCGGCCGTCGTATTTGCGAAGGCGCCCCAACCGATTACGCAGTTCAGTGGAGGCATTACAACCTATTACGCTATAAATATGGATTTGGAAGAAAATGTTTTAAATACGCTAGGTATTTCCCAAGGAAACGCGAGAGTTTTTTGGGGAGAGCTGTATGTCGATGAAAAGGGATTGAAAGTGGATTACTTCAACCGCACCGAGCCTTATTACAAGGTGGGGATCCAGTGGATGGACAAAGACGACCCCAGAGTTGCCGGCATGACCCGAAAAACGTTTTCCATAGAGGACCGGAACGTAACGGTCGCTTTCACTGAGAAAGCAGCGGCCTACAAAGACGATAGCGTCATTAAAAAAATGGTAACGAATCAGATTGCGTTTGAATTGAAAAGCTACAACAAGGACCGAAAATTCGATTACGATCATGCCGCGTTTATCGACGAGCTTATCCAGCGCGGAGCCTACGTTTTCTATGAGATTTTATTCCCGAAACAATTTGCATTCTGGTTATACGATATGGACACAGGCATAGCCGGCTACAAACCGCTAACGGCCTATGACAAGAAAGCAAAAATAACGGATATTTTCAATAAAAGCGTGACGGTCCCCCAATCTGTGCTTGGCGAAGACAACGACGGCACCCAGGGCGTCCAGCTCGGACAAGCTTTTATCATAAAGACCGGGGAAACTTTGGCGCTCAATGTCCATGAAACGACGGACATCACGCCGACCGTTAGCTTGGCTGTCATCGACGAGACGACGGGGCAAGTGGCATACTGGAGTCCCGGGACTTCCAGCGGTTACCGCCATATTTATACGCCAGGGGAAAAGAACGCGAACCATTCTTTCAAGGTAGTGGCAAGCGGGGAACAGGAAGATACGGTTAAAGTCGAAATTTTCACTTATAAAAGCGGAGAAGAGGAAACCAAGCTGCCCGAAAGGGATAGTCCGCGAATCGGAATTCTGCATTAAAAGTCCGAGTCCCGCTAAACGCCATAACTAGCACAGGCCCTGAGATCATTCCGGGGTCTGTTTTTTTTCATTATGGTCGTGTGATAAAATGAAAAAATGAACAAATTATCCAAGACACCTATACATAAGCTGATTGCCGGCATATTCAAAACGCTGGCCTTTACTTCCCGGCAAGTTTTCATGTTCGAGCTCCTGTACAAGACGCTTACGCTATTCATTTTTATTCCGGCGATTACTTTCATCTTTCACAATCTGCTTCGTTTGGGCGGGTTTGCCGGGGCCACGAATTACGAACTGCTGCATTTCGTTCTCAGCCGATACGGTTTTTTATGCATGCTTATTTTAATTCCGGTCGCTACGATTCTCATTTTTTTGGAATTCTCGATTTTGATCATCATTGCTTACCACGGTCAAAACAAACAGAGAATCGGGCTTATTCAGGCGTTTCTGCAATCGCTCGCCTATCTCCCGTCGCTTTTCAAATACGGGTTTTTGGGCTGGGCGCTCTACTTGCTGCTCGTTCTCCCTCTGCTGAGTTCGGGCCTCGGCTCCCTGCTGCCGTCCCTGGAAATTCCGGATTTTATCTCGGGAGAACTGTTCAAAACAGGCGGAGGCACGCTGCTCTTTGTGGGCGTAATCGCCGTCGTAACTTATTTCAACATTCGGTGGACGTTCCTGCTGCACATGATCGTCATCGAGGGAACGGTTAGCTTCTGGAATGCCGCCAAAAAGAGTGCCGCCATCCAGAAAAAAAGCTATATCCGAATGACCGTGGTTACTCTATGCGTCATTTTTTTGTATCTGCTCGTCGTGATCTTGATGATGGCTGTGGTCTTGGGGGCTGTGATCCTCGTCTATCTCGCATGGCCTCAACAGACCGGATATGCGGAATTCGTCCGATTAATCCTTTCGAAGAGTGCTGTACTTTGTCTGTATATGGCTACTTTGTTCTTGACGCCGCTTTACGTGACCACCCTCACCGCAATGTATACCGCGAAAGCGGACCCGGCTCATGCCGTGCTGCAAAAGCCGGACTGGAACGCCATGGAAAGCCGATCCTCCCAAAATCGCGGATTGCTGCACAAGCATAAAAGAAAGCTGATCGCGCTAGGTCTGATCACCGCGGTTGCGACAGCACTCGTTCTTGTGCCGGCCATCGGTGAAGTCCAGCTTGACGATAAGCAAGCGACGATTATGGCCCACCGGGGATACACGTCCAAGGGCCCGGAGAATACGCTCGAAGCGATTCAAGGCGCTATAGAGGCCAACGCGGATTTTGCGGAAATCGATATATTGGAGACGAAGGACGGAGAGCTCGCGGTCATCCACGACACCAATCTGAAAAGGCTGACCGGCCGCAATGCCGAGGTGTACAACCTGACGATGGAGGAACTAAGGAAGCTGGAAGTGAAGCAGGGGAATATGACTGGCCGGATCAGCAGTCTTGCGGAAGTGATGGATGCGGCCAGAGGAAAAATCAAGCTGAATATCGAAGTCAAGACGCACGGAAAAGAACAGGATTTGGTGAATACAGTCATCCGGACCATACGCAACAATCATTTCCAGACGGAATGCGTCGTCCAGTCTCTGGACTATGACATCGTGCAAAAGATCAAAGCCGCGGAGCCGGGCCTTCAGGTCGGCTATATTATGTTCGCCGGCGTACCGGATATTAAACGGATTGGCGCCGATTTTGTCGTCATGGAACAATATATGGTCAACGAATCGGTCGTCGCTTCGGCCAAGCTGCATCACAAACCGCTATACGTATGGACTGTAAACACAAAGGATAGTATGGAACGGTTCTTCGGCATGGGCGTCGACGGAATCATTACGGATTATCCCGAGGATGCGATCTCCGTTGCCGAACAACTGCGCGGCGGATTCTGGGCCGCCTTTACGCAGTGGCTCAACAGCCTGAAGTTTTAAGCAGGGGACGCGGTGCGGCGCTCTGCTAGCTCGATCATCGAGACGCGGGCTCCTTCAAGTAATGAAGAGCCCCCTGCATCGCTTGGTTGGCAGCTCTTGACTATGGGCGGGTATAATAGTTCGCAGCAACGCTAGACTCTCTGACAATGAGCCGCGGCTCAAACTCTACACGCTCATATTCCGTCGCGCCCGCAGATTGGATGCGCTTTAACAGCAGCTCGGCAGCCAACCGGCCGACTTCGCTGCCCATGATGGAAACCGAGGTGATTTGCGGCGTAGTCACTGTGGACCACAGGTTATTATCGATCCCGGCAATGGCGACATCCTCGGGCACACGGACGCCCAGCTCTTTGAACCGGTTGACGATTCCGATTGCAACCATGTCATTGACCGCATAAATGGCATCCGGCATATGCTTGAGGCTGTAAAAGTAATTGGCCGCCTGCCTGCCCGTCTCAAAGGAAAAGTCCTCGCCAAAATAAACCAACGAAACATCCACATGCGGCAAAGATTGTTCATAGGCAAAATATCGTTCTTCTATTTTGTCCTTCGGAGCGCCGGCGTACGCAATCCGCGTTCTCCCGATCTGCTTGAGATGCTCCATCACGAGGCGTCCTTCCTGGCGGGACAAGCCGACCACATCCGCCCTCAAATCCGCCCCGAGCCGTTTACTATAATTGATCACGGATATCGGCATTCCTGTCTGATTGATCAGACTTTCCAACTGCTTGGGATAGGCCAGCGGCATCATAACCAATCCATCCACATGCAGCTTCTTGATCTCGCGCAGCGTCTCCAGCTCCAGTCGCGCATTCCCGAGCGTATTGATCTGAACCACTCTGTACCCGTGCTGCTTGGCGGCTTGCTCCACCGACCAGGCGATATCCGGTATGATCGCATTGCGGATATCCGGAACGGCCAGCGCAATTTGATACGTCTGGCGTATTTTGAGACTTTGCGCCGAGGTGTTCGGAGTGAAGCCCATTTCCTCGATCACCTGAACAATTTTCGCCTTCGTCGCGGCGCTGATTCCCCCTTGGTTATTGAGCGCCCGGGAAACGGTCGCAATGCCCACACCCGCTTTTTTCGCGACATCCTCAATCGTCACTTTCTTTCGATTTGCCATCTCTATATCCCTTTCCATACGGAAACGTTTCCTGTTTAATCCTGCTGGCTTCCTTGCTTGCCCTTATTATAGCATAGCAGGGCTCTGTTATGCCCGCCTGATCGCCTCGTCATTTTCCAGATTGATGGGAGCGGGTTAAACATATTCAGCTTGCCTATTCAAGCGCGCACCGGCAACGGCACAATTCATTTGACACTTTGAACAAAATGTGACATGATATTTATCGGAAACGTTTCCGGTTTTACATGAAGTTTACTCAATTATTCATTTAACAAGGTATGGGGAGATGACTTACATGCAGGCGCTCCGATGGCATGGCGTGAAGGACTTGCGCGTCGAAACGATACATGAGCCCGAGGTTGGGAACAATCAGGTTAAAATCAGAGTCGAAGCTTGCGGTATTTGCGGCAGCGATTTGCATGAATATGCGGCGGGGCCCATCTTCATTCCCGAAGGAAAGCCTCATCCGTTGACGAATGAACAAGCTCCGATCGTCATGGGGCATGAATTCTCCGGTCAAATTGTGGAGATCGGGGAGAGGGTATCCTCGTTACAGGTTGGAGATCGGGTCGTAGTCGAGCCGATATTCGCATGCGGCCAATGCGCGGCCTGCCGGCAAGGCAAATATAACCTGTGCGAGCAAATGGGATTTCTCGGACTGGCCGGAGGAGGAGGAGGCTTCTCCGAGTTCGTGGCCGTCGACGAGCGTATGGTTCACAAAATTTCGGACAACCTCTCCTATGAGCAGGGAGCACTCGTCGAGCCGTCCGCGGTAGCACTGTATGCGGTTCGCTCCAGCACCTTCAAGGTGGGAGATCGTGCCGCCGTATTCGGAACAGGTCCGATCGGACTGCTCGTTATCGAGGCGCTCAAAGCGTCGGGCGCTTCCGAGATCTATGCCGTTGAGCTGTCGGAAGAACGCAGAAACAAAGCCGAGGAGCTCGGAGCAATCGGCATTAATCCGGCGGAGAAGGATGCCGTGCAGGAAATTATCGAGCTTGCCGACGGCGGCGTGGATGTTGCCTTCGAGGTGACCGGCGTTCCGGTCGTACTGAATCAGGCGATTCAATCCGCCCGAATAGGCGGTCAGGTGATGATTGTCAGTATTTTTGAACGGGAGGCTTCGCTTCACCCGAACCAAATCGTCATGAAGGAAAGAAGCATTGCCGGCATTATCGGTTATCGAGGGGTGTTCCCGGCGGTGATCAGCTTGATGCAGCAAGGCTATTTCCCGGCAGAAAAGCTGATTACCAAGCGCATCGCCTTGAGCGATATTGTGGAGAAAGGCTTTGAAGCCCTATTGAAGGAAAAAAATCAGGTTAAAATTATGGTTTCGCCCAAACCCCTGAAGTCCATTGAAGCTTGAGTTCGGGCAATAGGATGAAGCAGCTCCCACCAGTGAGGTCGGGGCTGCTTCTCTTTAGATAGCAAAAAAGATCAAGAACAAAGGCCGGCATCGGGTTACAATAGAGCAGGAAGGAGATAGCCGGATGCCAACCTACGAAAGCTTGATTCAACGAGTGGTGGATGAGATCGAGGTCCGATTGGGCGAGGAATTGAAGTTTTCCGAGTTGGCGAAGCTATCGAATTTCTCGGACTTTCATTTCCATCGGGTCTTTCAATCGATCGTCGGATTGCCCGTAATGGAGTACGTTCGCAAACGTCGGCTCGTTCATGCGGCGTCCCGTGTGGCCTATACGAATGAAAGGCTGTTGGATATCGCTCTGAATTGCGGTTTTGGCACGCCGGAAACGTTCATTCGCGCCTTTCGCAAAATGTATGGTATGACACCGGGCGAATATCGGAAGAGAGGTTTTCGGCCCCCTGCTTACGCCAAGGTAAACGTGCTTCAACGGAGGTTTAATCCCTATTTAGGAGGAATTCGCATGGAGTATCGTCTAGTGACAAAGCCGGGTTTCGATGTTATCGGCTACTCGATTCGTACCCGGAACGCCGATGGTCAGAACAGCCGGGACATTCCGGCCTTCTGGCAGCGTTACAAGCAAGAGAAGATGGGCGAGCGCTTGTACGGGCTAGCCGTTTCGAATGCGGAGTATGGCATTTGCAGTGACTTCGATATGGATTCGGGCGAATTCAGCTACGTGATCGGAGTGGAAGCAAGAGAGGGCGCCGAAGTGCCGGAGGGGGCGATCGTTCGTCATTATCCGGAGCAGACCTATGTCGTATTTACAACGCCGAAGGTCAAGCCGGAGCAGTTCGTCGAATCGATCCAGAGCACCTGGAACGCCGTATTCAGCGAATGGTTCCCGAACTCCGGTTATGAGCATGCGGCGGCGGCTGAATTCGAATATTACGATGAGCGATGCTGGCCCGACCGCAGCGAGTTGTTGGAAATGGACATCTACATTCCCATAAAGCAGAAGGCATGAACGTGGAATGACACAAGTGAATTGAAGAATCGTCGGCTTTTGAAAAATAAGTTTTACATTTGATTCGTTTAAAGAAACAGCGGCGGACCAAGACTAGAAAGTATAGTCTTAGACCTGCCGCTTTTGTCATTCAACTAACAGCGTAGAAACGCTGTCCGTTAAGGCCTGTCGCTGAACCGCTCGAGCGCTTCCTCGGTAACCGGAGCGAAGAGGTTGATGAGGTTGCCGTCGGGGTCGCGAAACAGTGCAGAGCGGTTCCCCCATGGCATCGTGGTCGGTCCCTGTACCCACTCGTCGACAAGCGGCTTCAAGCGCGTGTACTCGGCATCGACGTCGTGGACGCGAAACTCGAGGATGACGGTGTAGTTGTCGGCCGGGCGGGCGGAACCGGCGCCGAACAGTTGCACCGTCTGGGAGTGGCCGATCGCCAGGGTACACGATGGCAGAACGAACTCAGCGAAGACAGGCGCGGGGCGCTTCGCCAAAACACCTGTGACTTTCTCATAGAACTCGACGAGTCGATCCAAATCGTCAGTAATTATGCGTACAGAAGCGAAATTCACGAGACATCATCCTTTCAATAATATAACGATACGATACAGTATCGTATCGTATAATATCATATTGACCTAGAGAATACAAGTGACCCTGCGCCAAGGATGCTCTCATGGTATAATGTGAAGGACTTTTTATTTTAAGGCAACGAAACCAAGTCTAAGTACTTTTATGATGGAGGGAAGATGGTGACTACGTCTAAGAAGTCTGAACGTGTGCCGTCGGCCAATTTGAATAGACGCGTCGAGCGTTCACGACATGCCATCCTGACCACTGCGTTTGAACTGCTCAGCGAAGGCGGTGTGGCTAGCTTCTCCGTCGACGAGGTGGCGCGTCGTTCCGGGGTCGCGAAGACGACCATTTACCGTCACTGGCCGACGCGTGAAGCACTGGTGATCGACGCCTGCTCACGGATGATTGCCGAGCAGGAAACGCCGGACACCGGCTCACTCGAAGGTGACGTCACGGCTATCCTGGTGGAAATCGCGCACCTGCTACCGACGGCGAATTGGTCCTTCGTCCTGCCGTCAATCGTCGACACAGCCGAGCGCAATCCGGAGTTCGCGGAAATCCACAGTCGGATTCAGCGCGGACACGCCGCCCCCCTGCGAGAGGTCCTGCAGCGCGCGGTAGGCAGAGGCGAGCTGTCGGCACACGCCGACGTGTCAACTATCGTCGCAGCCCTGCTGGGGCCACTCTTCTACCGCCGCTGGTTCTCACGTGAACCGATCGATGACCCGTTCGTAAAGGCGATCATCAAAGGCGTACTCGCTTCACTTTAGTACGAGACACCTATCACTGCTTGGCCGAACATCGATGGCGGACCAGCAAAACAACAAGATAACGATTTAAAAGCAATGACCGGGCGAAACCGACTTCCCGGTCATTTTTGTTTTTAACGGTTTCTTCCTATTGCTTCAATGTCGCCTAGTATCTATGATTGATATAATTCTTTGCGGAAGGGAAAACCTATACAATCCTTTCCGCGGTCCATTCAATCGACGGAGGAATCGTGTATGTCTTTTAGTTATTATGGAGAGCTATGTACAGAGGTGTATGACCTCACGAAGAAAATCGGTCAATCCTTCGACGGTGATATAGAATATTATCGCGACAGACTGAAGACTTGCAAGGGGCGTATTCTCGAAGCGATGGTCGGCTCTGGCCGTGTCATCATTCCGCTTCTCGAATCCGGTCTGGTTGTAGACGGAGTGGACTATTCCCCCGAAATGCTGGCTTCTTGCCGTCAGCGTTGTGAAGAACGGGATTTGGACGTTCGTTTGTATGAATCCAATCTCCAAGAACTTAATTTGCCCGAAACGTACGAGGCTATCCTTATTCCCGGTGGTTCCTTTTTGTTAATCGAAAAACGCGAGGAGTCCCTTCACGCCTTAAAACGCCTGTATGAACATCTTCAGCCGGGCGGCCGTCTTATGCTGGATCTTTTCCTGCCCGACACGACCTTCGAGCACGGTCATTTTGGAGGAACGTCAACGTTCCACTTCCCGAATCAAGACATCATCACCATGGAAAGCAAGCTGGTTGAAGCGGATTTCTATCATCAATACAAAGTGTCCTATTTGAAATATGAAAAATGGCGGGCCGGTGCGCTTATCCAAACCGAATTGCAGCGTTTTGCACTACGTTGGTATGGGATCGAGGAATTTAAACTCGTTTTGGAAAGCATCGGTTTTACGGATGTCGTCGTATCTGCCGATTTTGACTATGGCAAAGCACCGACAAACGGAAAGCAGAAATACGCCTTTGAAGCGACTCGAAAATAACATGTGGCAAGACCGAATAAAAAGGTGTAATCCAGCGGCTATTGGGCCGGAAGCGGCGTCTTTTTCCGCTCAAGCATGACGTGGAGAACGATCATGCATAAGCTGACCGTAATGACGCTAAAGCTGGTCCATTGTCCGGCTGTCCATTGGAACGCGTAGCGCGGCGAATCTCCCCGCAGCCATTCCAAGGCAAATCGCCCGAACGCATACATGATGTTGTAGGTCAGGAAGAGTACCCCGGCCGGCCATTTTCGGTTTCTTAGCAAAATCAGCAGGACGAATACGACCAGATCCCATTGTCCCTCCCAAATTTCCGCCGGCCACAGCGGTTGCGAGCCGTAAGCATCGTAAGCCATCGAACCTTCCGGGTAAACAATGCCGAACCCCGATCCGGTCGGCGAGCCGTATGCGTCGCCATTGAGAAAACAGGCAATTCTGCCGATCGACTGACCCAATACGATCGCCGGAGCCAAAATATCCGCCATCCTCCAGAACGACAAACGATGCTTCCTCGTATACGCGATCATCGCGATGAATCCGCCGATCAACGCTCCTTGAATCGCAATGCCGCCTTGCCAAATATAGACGATTTCCGTAAGATGCTTTGAATAATATTCCCATTGAAAAAAGAAAACATGCCAGATGCGCGCAAACAAAATCGCGCCAACGAACATATAGGGCACCATGTTGGATAGATGTTCCCGATACGGAGTGCCTTCGGCCAAATACCGGGCCATTCCCAACGCCAGCAGCACAGCCAAAGCGACGACGACCCCATAGGAGTGGACCTGGAAATCTCCAATCGTAAATAAAACAACTCTCATCCGCTTATCCTCCCGATGATTATACTACGTTATGTAGTATGATTGTTTAAAAAAAGGGGCTAGGAATCCCCGCCCAGCATCAATAGCAGCAGCAGTGAAAAAGAAGCAAGCAAAGGTCTAAGCAAAGCGACTTTCACCTTCACGGTCTGGTCCGGCTCTAGAACCTGCATCATTCGATACTGCATCGTCGTCGACGCAAAATGAACCGCTGCTGCAGCATGCTGCATTTTTCCTAGTTTTGACACCTTCAAAAGAACGCCGGCCAAATGCAGCTCTGTTCCCATTCGACGGATCGCGAAGCGATCGGCGAGCAACTCTGTCCATGTCTGGTAGTAGCGAAAAATCGGCTTCATGATCGGCCAATACCCGAAAGCTTCCGTCAGCAAAGTCATGAGAAACATTTTTACATTATCCCGGTTACGGCAATGATGCCATTCGTGCAGCAAAATCGCCTCGATTTCATCGTCGCTGAACATATCGAGAACCCCGGTGGACACAACGATTTTCGGTTTCCAGATCCCGATCGCCAGCGCGACGAACGCTCCGTCCCGCACGACCATGATTTCCGTCCCCAAACTGCGGTATGTTTCATTCAGACGTTTTGTTAGCGCGTCGTGCTGGTTGGAGCGAAGCAGCTTATGCCATTTTCGCGATAAATACGCTTGCGCAACGATTCGCCACACTACCCTGACGAGCGTGTAGCCGATGATCATATCGAATACGATGTAGGTCACGATAGCAGCTTGCAGCTTGCCGTCTTCCAACTGGCGAGCGACCAGCAGCCCCATCTTCACGCTGAACAAGGCAAGAAAGACGATCATCAGAGCACAGAGCCATTTCAGCTTAACCGGAGCGTTCATTCTTTTTTTCCTTTTTTGATTTCGCTTAATTTGCGTTCCAGCTTGGCGATCGTTTCCTCATCGACATCGTCAAGCGCATCGATCATATGGTTCACGACTAAGCTTCCAAAGTCCTGCATGAGTCCTTGCGATACCGCTCTCGTCTGTTCCGAGAGGAACCGTTCTCTCGACTGCACGGTGCTGAACTGTGCTGCCTGGGTTCGACCGGTTCCGGTCTGGACTTTCGTAAGATGACCCTTGTCGAGCAGGCGGTTCATGACCGTCATTACCGCGTTAACGGAAATCGGACTTTCCTGATTGAGGATCGACTGCACTTCCTTGATGCTCAGACCGTCGGAAGACCACAGAATGTCCATAATCTTGGCTTCGAGCGGTCCAAAAAAGCGATTCAGTCCCTCTCCGCCAACATTCAGCCTTTTTATCTGCATCCTATCACATCCCGTCATACTACAGATTGTAGTATACCGACTTTAGGATGTCAATATGTGCGTTATTCTTCAGCGCGACGGATCGATTCACCCGGGGATAGACGTAAAATCCGTCCGGAAGGCGCCAAATTCAGCCATAATGTCAGCAAAAGCAAACATACGGTGACGGGCATTAGAAGCTCCCACGGGAAGGAAAAGGGCAGCAGCGAATCCGTCGGTTTTTTGCTCGTCTCTATGAGCTTATGGACCAAATAACCGCCGATGGTGCCGAAGATAAGCCCGTTGATAATGCCGATCCAGCCCACTAGCGTCCCCTCTATAAGCAGCATTTGCCGTACCGTTCGCGACCCGAGCCCGATACAGCGGAGCATGGCCATCACTTTGGAGCGTTCCTGCACGGCTCGCAGCTGGACAATCGCAAGACCGGCCAATCCGATGCCCATCGTCATAATCATGAACCCGTTAAATATCCACAGCATTTGAATCAGACTGATGTCCTCTCCAGCCTCTGAAATAGAGGGGGCATGGAAGGTTGTAATATTCAGGCGGTCTAACTGCTGCTCCACCTGCCGCAAATAAACGGCTTGATCGGAAGCGAGCGGCAGCAGAATATATCCTTTCCCGGGAGTCGACTCCCAGCGGTAGCCATATGTCTTGAACCGGTCGTGCAGCCCGGGATTGACGAATACCTGGTTGTAAAACTCAAGCCCCGCATCGCTTTCCACAAAGCCGGCGATCGTCACCGAAATTGTTTCCTTTATCTGCGGCTCCTTGCCGAAATCGGGGGTATTCGGCAGCGCGGGCTTCTCGAATAGCTGCAAAGGGATCTTTTCGCCTACCTGCAAGCCCCGCACCATCTGATGACTCATGCGGAAGACTGCAGGCCATTGCTCCGGCGGATAGCTGAACTTACGGTCAACCAGCACATATTCCGGATCATGCATGACAGCCTCCCACGCCTCCCGATCGGACGCGAATTGCGGCGCCCGGCTTGTCAGCTTCGCTTTCCCGGCTTGTATCCAGGCATCGTCAGGGGCCATGAAGTTCAATTGGTTACGGTCTGCAAGCCATCCTTCGGACGTAGTCTGCAGCAGATAAGGCTCTATGACAGCCGCCTGCTTGGCCACCTCGGACAGCTCCTTATCCTGATTCAGCCGCTTCATAATCTCTTGCTTGTCCTCGTCGGTCTGATAAAGGATGTAACCCGGGTAGCCCATGACGGTATACGTTTTCTCTTGCACCGTACGATCGTATTGGCGGGTAATGTGAATAACGAGAGTGAGCAGCATAAAGCAGCAGCTAAACAAAAGCATGATCAGAAACGTTCTTCGCACATTGCCGGCCGGGTAACGGAAGGCGAGCAGTTGGGCCGCTTCCTGTACACCGATTCGTCGCAGCAGCGGTTTCAGCCCTTTTTGAATAACCGGCAGAAGCCGAGCGATCACATACAGGGAGGTTATGGAAGCGAGAAACCATACGGCGAAAACGAAAATGCCATGCCCGTTCGAAGAGGGATTTTGCGACAAAATCAATTCAGTCGCTTTACCCGAGGCCAGCATGCCGATATGCAGCGCCACCGTTACGGCGGACACGGCAGTCAGTCCGAGCCTGATCATACGCTGCTTGACCGATCGGGCCCTCCGAGCCAGTTGACTATCCTCGCGAAGCGCTGCAACAATCGGCAGCCGTCTAAGCTTGATGCTGGAGAAAAGAGCGGCGGCGGCGAAGAGAGAGAAGACGATCACGCCTGCGAATAATACGCCGGACAAGGCGAGATAAGGCGAGATCGGAATCATTTTCCCGCTATAGGCCAATAAAAGCTCGCGATTCAGCCATTGGAACAACGCGATGATGCCAAAGCCAATCGGAATACCGGCAAGCAGTCCGGCTGCCAGGCTGCAGATTTGGATCAGCATCGCCTCGATCAGAAAGATTCGCTGAATTTGACCGCGTTGAAAGCCGATTGCCCGCAGCACGGCCAATAGCTTCCTGCGGGAATCTGTCAGCATGAATAAAACCTGAAGCATCAGAACGGTACCCGCAATGACCGCGGTCACACTGCACAGAACGAAGGTAGCTCCATACTTTTGTTTCATCTGATCGACTTGTTTGAAATCGCTCTGTTTTTGCTCCGACACCGTAAACAGCGGAAGAGGACTGGGGAAATACGTTGGCTTCGCCTGGAGAGAAACTCCCTCCCGTCGGCTGAAATAGGAAGTATGCGCATCCTCCGGCAGCCCGGCAAGCTTCCTCGCAGCGGACATCGTTACGAGCAGGGTGCCCTCGGCTTTCGCGCTTCCTCTATAGCCGCTAATCCCCGATTCCTCCGCAATTCCTTTGACTTGAAAATAATGAGCGCCGCCTCCCGCATCGGGCAGCATAACGGTATCTCCTAGTTGCAGATCAAGCGGCTTGGCCACCGCTTCCGAGACGATAATCTGATCCTCCGCCAATGAAAGCCGCCATAACGGATTGTCCGGATCGAACTCGGCGGCTTGCGTCCCGTCCACGCCAATAGCCAAATACCGCAAGCCCGAATGGAGAGGGGAGAGATTGCCGTCGACCTTACTTGCTTTGGTCTCAAAGGAAACAACCTTCATGGACTTTATCCGGGTAAGCTGCAAATGCGCTTCGATCTCGGTCATTTCCGCGGCGGAATTGAAATACGGCTTATGCTGCTGCGGCTGAAGCTCCCATTCGATTGGCCCGTAATGCCGCTGCAGCCATCTTGCTCCACTTTCATCGAAGGATTGGAAGAAGATCGTAGAAGCCATAATCAGCGCCGCGCCGATGCAGCTTCCTATCATCGTTAGCAAGGTTTGTCTCTTCTGCGCATACATATTGCGCCACGCTATTTTCCAATATATCCAGGGCGACACAGAAGGCTTCATTCGCTCACCTTCTTTGCGCCGGCCGTGATGCGGCCGTTTTCCATCCGAATGATGCGGTCGCATTGCCCGGCTACCTTCGGATCATGCGTCACGATCACAATCGTGGTGCCCATCGTCAAATTGATGTGGCGCAGCAGCCCGACGATCTGATGCGACGTATCGGTATCCAGCGCCCCTGTCGGCTCATCCGCCCAAATGACGCTTGGCTTGGACACAATGGCTCTGGCAATCGCTACCCGCTGATTTTGTCCGCCGGACAGCTCGGCAGGCAAGGCGGCAAGCTTGCTTTCCAGACCAACCTGCTCGAGGGCATGACGCGAAAGCTCATTGGCTTTCTTCGACGGTATGCCTTGTCCGATAAGGGGCAGCGCTACATTTTCAAGAGCGGACAACACGGGAATCAGGTGAAAGGCTTGGAAGACAAAGCCGGTATGCTGCAGCCGGAAGGCTGAACGGTCCCGCTCCTTGGCGCCGTATACATCGAAGCCGTTAATCCATACTTTCCCGGCTGTAGGCTCGTCGATACCCGAGAGCACTTGCAGCAAAGTCGTTTTTCCGCAGCCGGACGGTCCGACAATGCTCACCATTTCGCTTTCTTCGATTCGCAAATCGATTTCCTTCAGTGCGCGAACCAGCGACTCGCCTTCTCCGAACGATTTCGATAACTGATTTGCCTGGATCATCGTGATTCCTCCCTTGTTCTTCGATCCTAAGAGGAAATGTAACAGACCCGTATCCATATATAATGAAGAAAATGTGGAGAAGTTGTGCAGGTCACGTTCCTTCGTTCAGTACCGGCAGCGCGATGCGGAAGCTGCTCCCTTCCTGCCAGCGGCTGGAGACGGATATGGCTCCCCGATGCGCTTCCACGAGGCTTTTGGCGATGGACAATCCCAAGCCTAAGCCGGCGGACGATTTTGCAGGCTCGCTGCGCCGCTTGGAAGTCCCCTGATAAAAACGGTCGAACAAATACGGGAGCTCCTCTTCCTCGATTCCCGGGCCATCGTCCGCTATCGTGATCACGTACTGGTCATGTTCCAAAGCAAGGGTAAGGACAACCTTGCTTCTTGCGTATTTCAGCGCGTTGCCGAGGAGATTGAGGATGACCTGCTTTAAGCGGTTTTCGTCGGCATAAATGGATAGAGCAAGCGGGCTGTCATAGACGATGGTTATGCCATCCTCTTCGGCCTGTATCGCAAATAATGAAACGAGCTGCCCGATCAGCTCGCTTATCGGGAACCATCGGCGGTCCAACTGCAAATGGCCCGACTCCGCCAAGGCGAGCTGCTGCAAATCGCCCAACAGCTTGCTCATCCGGTATACCTCGTCCTGAAGGAGCACAACCTCGGTATGGCTCAACGAATGTCCGTGCTGCAGCGCATAATCAAGCTTCGTGCGCAACACGGTAAGCGGGGTGCGCAGCTCGTGGGCAATATCGGCTACCATCGATTTGCGCACGGTCTCGAGCCGTTGCAGGCGGTCGCCGAGCCTGTGAATCGAAACGTCGATCCGTTCCAAGTTGCGCTGGTCCTGCTCCTTGGCAAATGAATCCGCTGTGTAAGGCGCGTCGATCTCATGCAGCTGCAGTCGGATCTGCTCGAAGCGGCGTTCATAAGCCGTCCTTTGCTGCCGAAGCGCAATATAGGTCAAGCAGCCCATTCCTAACCCGCTCCAAGCGGCAATCCAATGGGGATAAGAGAAAGCAAGCGGCGTCGGTGCGAAGCTGCCGCTGAACGTGCCGATCACTTGACCGTGAAGCAGGATGGGCTGGCGGCTGCTCCAATTTGCTTCGTCCGTACGGCTATGCGGCGGTTGCTTGGTCCACACAAGCTCATTGGCGTTCGTCCAAATTTGCAGCGGGTGCTCCTGCAGCAAAGGGAGTTCGCCCAGCTTGACTGCCGCCTTGTCCCAACTGCCGTACAGCTCATAGGACGAGCTGAGCAGAAGGGACGTCTGCACCGTCTGCTGCCCGGCATATGTTTGATTCGCTTTTGCGAGCATCCAGACAAGGCTGCCATACACCGCAACGAAGCCGGCTGCCGCCACGGCCAACGATATCAGAATGACGTGCTTCAGGCTTTGGAGCTTCATCCTAGCCCCCCTCTTGACTCAGCTTATAGCCGACTCCGTATACGGTAACAATGAGTTTCGGCTGGGAGGGGTCATCCTCGATTTTTTGCCGCAAATTGCGTATATGGGAGTCCACTGTTCGTTCGAACCCGGGGTAGCTATCTCCCAACGTATCGTTGATAAGCTGCAAACGGCTGTACACCCGGCCTGGCTGCTTGGCCAACGTAACAAGCAAATCAAACTCCGTAGGCGTTAAGGCGATCGGCCGGCCTTGTTTCGTTACTTCATGTCCCGAAATATGGATCGTCAAGCTATGGACATGCAGAAGCTGCTCCTCGGGCTGTCTGCTCGCCGAGGTGCGGCGCAGCACCGCCTTCATGCGGGCAAGCAGCTCTCGCATGCCGAATGGTTTGATCACGTAATCATCCGCTCCAATCTCCAGCGCAATGACTTTATGCCACTCGTCCGATTTTGCCGTCAGCATAATAACAGGCATCTGCCAGCGTCTCTGTACTTCCTTGCACAGCTCCGTGCCGGGCATATCGGGAAGCATCCAATCGATCAACATCATATCGAAGGAGCCGGCTTGCAGCTTCGCGAGCGCTTGAGCTGAAGTCAGCACATGGGTGACGGTGCAAGCTTCCTGCTCCAAAAAGGAAATTACATCCACGACGATTCTCGGTTCATCCTCAACCCATAAAATCTTCACAGCATTATTCCTCCGTAACATCCTCGATTATAGGGCAAAACAATACACCGCCCAAGCCAAGTATCGCTGTAGGCGGTGCGGTGTATCGAGCCCAATCGTATTCTCGGAACTAAATTTGATCCCGCTTATCCGCCTTCCTGTCGGCCGGCCACGTACTCGAAGCTTATGTCGTCATATTGATCGGCGGCATCCCGAAAAACCTCCACGATAGCGGAATAGCGTTCTTCGTGCTCCGAGTCGGCAATCCATCTGATTCGCAAGGGCTTGGGCAGGTGGCCGGTGATACAATCCCATAGTGCGTCCAAATTGTGGCCGTACCATTCGGGCAAGTCCAGCTCCCGTTTCAGCCAATCGTGGACGTTCTCGTAACGATCCGCCTCCGACTGTGTAAGCTCCACAACTTTACTCATTCGCGGACACTGCCTTCCTTCGTAATATCCGTAAACGACTTATAATGATCGGTTGTCATGTAGATCAATCCGTCATTCGAATAAAGAATCCGGTCCGCGCCGCGCGGCCCCTCTTTGTAATGGATATCCGCTTCGTACCAAATCCGCTTTTTCGCTTCGGGCAGCAGCTTCTCTCTATTCGAAAAGCGATCGCCGCCGATGCTTTTACCGGGCGCGACCTTATGCAGATTCCCTTTGGCAGCTACCCAGCCGAGCTGCTCGGCATCCTTTTTCGTAATGAAATTCGCCGGAAGTTTCTGATGCTGGCGAATATAATCCGATACATCTTTAAAGCCGGTAAGCGGCGCTTGTGAAGTTTCCTGCGCCTTGGAGCCCTCTGTAGACTGGGGCGGCTGCTCGGCCTTGGAAGGCTGCTGCTTTTGTTCGGCCTGACCGGTGCCTGTCGCCGAAGGGGCGGACGGTTTGCCGGCTGAAGAGAGACTATCGCTCCCATTGCCGCAACCGGTCAGCGCAATCACCAGCATCGCAATCATCGCTGCCAGCCACGAGCGCGACAGACGGCCCATCTGTTTCATCCATGCATCAAACATCGTAGTTGGTTCCTCGCTTCTGATCTTGTTCTGTTTTTCGAAATGGAGACCGATTATTGCCGGATGGCTTCCAAAATCGTCTCGGTCGTGCGGACTCGTCCGATGCGCGGGAATATCGTATCCCGGACATGGTCATGCTCGGCTTGTGTAAATCCCGTCATGGCATCAATGGCGAAAATAACCTGGTACCCGTGCATAAACGCCTCCCTGGCGGTCGTATCCACGCCAATGCCGGAAGCGATCCCGCAGAGCACGATCGTATCGATCCCCCGTCTGCGGAGCTGAAGATCCAGGTCCGTTCCATAAAAGGCGCCCCACTGCTTTTTGGTCACGATATGGTCCGACTCGGAGACATTCATCTCCGGTACAATTTCATCCCAGCCTTCGACAAAATGGAGCGGTGGGGGAGACTGATCCAACTTCGGCTTCGGCATATCTTTGCCGTCTTTGGTCGATACGCGAACAAGACAGACGAAAGAGCCCTTATTGCGGAAAGCATCGGCCAAGGCCGCAGCGTTGCCGACGACCTGCTCTGCCGAATATGGAGCATAGTTTTTGCCAATCCATTTTTGCAAATCAATTACGACAAGCGCTGTCTTCTCGGCATCCACTAATTGTTCCATCATGATCGACTCCTTAAATTCATTCGTTTCATCATTAATTTCAACTTTATGTTTATTATTATGTACGACGAATCCTGTGAAGACAAGGAGGGGATACGTTACCCGCTATGCGCTACCCCGAATTTTCGCCGGTAATGGGAAAGGGCAAGAAGCGGCCAGATGTAACGGTAGCTGTGATAATGGATGTAGAAGTTGCCGGGAAGGCCGGCTCCTGTCGGGTAGGCGGTCTTCCAGTCGTCTTCCCGCAAGGAAGCAATCAGTCTGTTCATGCCTTTGTTCAACTCGGCGGTAGGATGAGGCAGGGCGGCAATGAGCGCATCCAGCGCCCAGGCGGTCTGGGACGGCGTGCTCGCGCCCAAAGGCACGTAGCGCAACAGACGGTCGCTTGCGCATGATTCCCCCCAGCCGCCATCCTCGTTTTGTATGCTAAGCAGCCACTTCACGCCTTTTTGCACAGCCTCATGGCCGGCAGGAATGCCGGCGGCGACCAGTCCGGTAAGCGCGGCCCAAGTTCCGTAAATGTAGCAGACGCCCCATCTTCCATACCACGACCCATCCTTCTCTTGATGGTGCAACAGCCATTCCGTTCCACGCTTGACGCCGGCGTAACGAGCATTCAGTCCGGCAAAATTCCCCAGGTACTCCAACGCCCGGCCTGTCAAATCCGCCTCCGAAGGATCGATCGCGGCGGACTTGGCACCGTCGATGGCGAGCCATGTCAGCAGAGGATTGCCCGTGTCTTTCTCGAACGCCGGCCAGCCGCCGTCCTTATTTTGCATAGTAAGCACCCAATGGAGTCCGCGGTTCCATGATTCGAGCCATGTCGGGCCGGTTCGCGAGAAGCTGGCCAGCACCCGCAGCGCAGCTGTCGAGTCATCCACATCGGGGAAGATCGTGTTCGGCTCCGAGAAGCCCCAGCCTCCGGGCGGCGTATTCGGATTACGGATGCTCCAGTCGCCGAATTTGTCGTGCTGCTTGCCGTACAGATAGTCGGCCGCAAGCCGAATGGACGGATGATTGTCCTCGAGTCCCGACGTCTGTAAGGCATAGGTGAGCAGGGACGTATCCCAGATCGTAGAGGGGGAGTTCTGAATCGTCAGCTCGCCGTCTTCAAGTCGGTATTGTTTGGCCTTTAGCCCTTGAACGGCCCGCCTGATCACCGGATGCTCTTTGTTGTAACCCAAGGCAAGCAAGGAGAAGATCATCAGAATGGTACAGCTCGCATAGGTGTACAGCGTCCCGTCCGGCTCAATGCGGTCCAGCATGAAGGTCTCGGCCCTGCGTGTCGCCACTTCATGAATGTGCCCTGGAAGACCGATTAGACGCTTCACGCCTGCCTCGATCTGGTCCATCATCTCCCCGAACCCGCGCGGCAGCTCGTCATTGCCGTCCGTCCTGCTTTTGTTGAGCCCGGATAGGTCGGGTGTCCGCTCTGTCTGCACGGAGAAGCGGCGGTCAGCCATAATCATCATGGGAGCGAGATGAACGCGCGCATATCCTGAAAAATCGAAAAAGCTGATCGGAAAGGAGGGAGGGAGAAGCAGGAGTTCCAGGGGGATAGACGAGATCGCAAGCGGCCATTTGGTTTGTCCGGTTGCGGCCAGAATTCCGATCGTGAGAAGGCTCGTCGCTTGGCCGAGACCGCCCTTGGACTGGATATAGCGTCTGGCGCGTTCCATGGCTTCATCCGATTGGCGGCTGTAGCCGGAGTACAGCAGCGCGTAATAAGCTTCGATCGAGGCGGACAAATTCCCTCCATCCTCATCCCGGAACAGCTTCCAGCAGCCTTCGGGCTGCTGCGCGGCGAGAATCCGGTCATGAAGCTGCCGGATCAGCTTCTCATCGTCCATATCCAGCGACCGCAGCAAAATAATGACGTGCGCATCAATAGTAGTCCCGTTCTCAAAGCAGAATTCCCATGCGCCGTCCTGCCGCTGTTGACGCAGGAGGTCCGCTGTCAGCCGGGCGATTTCCCGCTCGATATTAGTCAAGGTCTGGCTCATTTTCCGGTGACCTCCCCAGATATAATAAATCATTATATGAGTGCCGGAGGCGGAAAATGAGGTGCGGCAACGCCGTGTTTTCATTGCTTGAAAAGTCCCGGCAATTCTTGGAGCTGCCCCAGTCTGGAGATGGGGTCTACAAACAACCAGTCTCTCGTTAGCAAGTACACGCGCCCCGCCTGTACCGCAGGCAAGCTTCGCCAAATATGCCCTTGCCGCAGTTCCTCGAACAGGACCCTGGCCTTGCTGTCAACCACGACAAACATATGATCTCCTGCATAAAGCGGCATCTCCGATACTTCCTTGCTCTGCTTAAAAGGAAGCTGGGGCCGCGCTTTTCTTGCGCGCTCAATGGCAGGGGGAGGCTGCAGTCCCAGATCGTCATACATCATTTCCCGTTCATAGTAAACGTCAAATCGATTCGGGAACTCTCGGATATACCAGAAAGAAACCGTCTTGTCCGGTCCAATTCGCTCTTTCAGCCGCCGCCGCGCATGCTGAACATGATCGGCATAGCGCTGAATCCAGGCTTCGGCCTGATGCTCCCTGCCCAAAAGGGAGGCAACAAGCTTGAATCGGTTAAAGGCCGGCTGCGACCATGGAATGTTCAGGGTCGGCGCGATTTGACTGTATTGATCGTAGTGATATCCGTCAAACGTAAAGATCGCATCAGGCTCTAGCCCTTTCAGCCGATCCAGATTGGGCATGACCACCGTGCTGCCCGTTTCGACGATTCCATCTACCAAATGACGAACGTATTTGCCGGATAGCAGCGGCTTGGGGGCGCCTACCGGCTTCACGCCGATCGCCAGAAGCTCTCCCAAATATTGATAGACGGCAACGCGGCTCTGTTCTCTGTGCAAATGAACATAAAGGCGAGGGGAGAGGCCCACATGCCGTTTAAAGGTACGACTAAAATGAAACGGATCGCTAAACCCGCTTCGAATGGCAACCTGTTGTACAGGCTCCGAGGTCGAGGTTAATAGCCTTTTGGCTTCCGTGACCCGACGGTGAATAATATAATTCATCGGACTGAACCCCGTCAGCTTTCGGAAAATGCGGGAATAATGCCTCGGCGATAGCCCGTATTGCTTCGCTAGATCGATATATTGGATCGGCTCCGAAAACGCGCTGTCAATGTAGGCAATGCTTCTCCTCACGGCAGGAAGCGCCTGCTCGTAATGGCTTTGTTCGCTTGCAGCGACAGCCTCGAGCGCCAGATGCATGATCTTCTGAAAGAGAGCGTGCAGTCCGTATGCATCGGCTTCATTCGCAGCATGACGACACTCGTACAATTGCTCGGCAAGTCGGATCATGCTGCTCGTTGAGGCCGTATAGAGCATCTGTACCCAATCTGCCGCCATAGAGTCGTTGCTTGGCTCATGACCCGCCAACGGTATACTTTGAAAGGAAATGAGAAAAGCGCTCCAGGGAGACCCTGAAGCGTTTGCGAAGCTTACTGCTGTATGAGGAGGCAGAACATAGGCGTCTGCCGTCATAGGTTCTGCGGTCTGACCGTTTATCCGCCAGTTTGCTTTTCCGGCAATGGGCAAAAGCAGAGCCGGCGAGCCGGAACAGCGATAGTCCCCTTCCGTAAGAAGAGCCATATCCGTCCACATGTAGATACGGTGCAGTATCATACCTAAAACTCCTTACCCGTCCCCTTACTAACGTGTCATTACCTTCACCAGATCATCCAGCTGTTGATCGAAGGAAAGCACATCAAGCGGGAACCATAGTGCATTTTCTAAGGTGTATACCTTGTTGTTTTTCACTGCCGGCAAATTACTCCATAGGTTGCTGCTCGAAACTTGTTTCAAGAAATCGGGATCATTATCAAATTGTACTACAAACAGACGATCGGCGGAAGCGAATTCCGGCAGCATTTCCATCGAGATGTCCATGCCTAAACTGCGTTTTTCCTTGTTCCATTCGTTCTTCACTTTATCGGTCATCGGGAATTGCAAAGCCTTGAAAAAGGTATAGCCGACGTTCTGGTCCGCATACACGCGCAGCTGTCCTTTTTTGAATCCGCCTATAACGACGGTGCCGAACGTTTCATTCGGGGAAACAAGAGTGGACAGCTTTTCTTTGGTTTTATCCACTTTTTTCTTGTAGTCCGCGATCCATTTATCCGCCTTCTCCGGTATGCCCAGCACATTCGCGGTATCTCGCAGATGGTCGAATGCATCCTTACCGTCCCATGTCACAACAACGGTCGGAGCGATTTTGCTTAATTTATTAATGAGTTCATCGTTGCCTTCCATTGCCACGATGAGATCCGGATTCAAGGCCAGTGCCTTTTCCACATTGAACTCGTTCACTGCGCCTAAATCCTCGATGCCGTCCGTTTTTCCGCGAACCGATGCAAAGTTCGTCAGCAAGTGACGCGCCACGCCGAGCGGTTTTACATCAAGGGCGAGCATTTCCGGCAAGTATTGAGTGGTAATGACGCGCTTCGGCTTAACGGGGATTTCCACCTTACGACCGCTGCCGTCCGTCCATATACGTGTTTCCGCTTTTGCCTCGGCCTGCGGTTTTTCGCTGCTGCCCGGATTGCTCTTGGTGGTCCCGCAAGCGGAGAGAATAACGGTGATCGCCATAAGAAAGATTGCTATTCGCGATAAACGAAACTTCATGTTATAACCCCTTATCTATAATGATAATCATTCCCAACGAAGCTAGTATAACAGATTCCTGATCGATCGAACATGCGTGATCCGGACATCTGCATGCATCATTTGGACTTCAATAGATGGGGTACGTCCTGCAGACTCTGAACTTATTTCTATTTCTCGCCAGGTTCATCGACAAAGAAGCTTCGGATATAAGATTCCTGTTGGTTGCGCAAATAGTCCGAAGCCTTTCTCATCGTCTTGGCGAAGAGCAGGCTTTCTTCCTCCCCAGATGCTCGGCGAGACCAACGAACAGATGGAGGCGGGCCTCGTTAATGCGATCGATATACGTTTTCCCTTTATCCGAAAGCCGGACCCGGACAACCCGCCGATCGGCAGGATCGGCATGACGCTCGACAAGCTGCTGTGCTTCCAGGCTACCATCATTCCCGGACTGTCTGACCCAATTACACATGGCAAATCCCGTCAGAGCAGCTATCATCACCTTCTGATCGGTTCTTGTCACCCAGTTGTTGGAGTTCTTTTTCTTCCTCCCAGATCGAGTTCAGCGCATTCAAAAAAACTTGCTCGGACTGAGCGCCTGAAATGCTGTATTTGTTATTAAACACGAAGGTGGGTACGCTTGAAATTTTCAACCTTCTAGCCTCGGCCATGTCTGCTTGGACCGAATCTTTGTAAGCATCGGATTCAAGCATTTCCGCTACTTCCTTTTCATCAAGCCCCGCCTCGCCGCTCAAGGAAACAAGTACGTTGTGGTCGGCGATATTCAAAGATTGCGAAAGGTAAGCGCGAATAAGCCGTTCTGTCAACTCCGCTCCTTTTCCCGCTTTGGCTGCAAAATGAACCAAACGATGAGCATCAAACGTATTTGCCACAATAACCGAATCATAATGGACGTCCAGTCCGGCTTCTTTTTTAATCATTTCGGCTACTTGTGCTTGCTTGTATACAAACGATTAGCTTGATTATGGATGCAGCGGAATGTATGATGGAAATCAAGGAAAACAAAATGGTTTATATGTTTTCCGGGCATTCCGATTAGGGGAGAAGAAATGGGAAAAACGTTGAAAGGTCTTATGTGGTTTACGGACATTGGATTTGTGTTGTATTGGGCCGTTACCTTTTCGGGTTTGATCCCCGAATCCTATCTTTATCTAGACTATCGTAACGAGCTGCTTGTAGCTTGGAATTTGTCGTTCATTCCGTTAGATTTGATCATTTCAGCTACGGGCTTGTTAAGCCTCCACTACTATCATCGGAGAAATCCCTTGTGGTCGTCGTTGTGCATGACGTCTTTGCTGCTAACCTCGTGTTCGGGGCTGCAAGCCATTGCTTTCTGGGTGATTCGGCGCGATTTCGATATCATGTGGTGGATACCCAACCTGTTTCTTCTTCTTTATCCGCTCTTTTTCCTCGGCAACGTCATGAAAGGGGGACGCACTTCCGATGCAGGATCGAATCGCGGACGCGGCCATTGAGGAAATCAAGGCACGCGGCTTAAAATTTGCAATACGAGATGTCGCCAGCCGGTTGGGAATGAGTACGAAGACTTTGTATCAGCATTTCGACTCCAAAGAACAACTCATCACGTTTTTGATCGAGCAGTCTATCCAAGAAATGAAAGATGCCGAAGCGCAAATGATGCAGGAGGACTCCTTGCCCGTCGTTCAGAAGATAGAGAGGGCTCTGATGATGCTTCCGAACGCATTTGCCTTCACGGATATCCGGACATTGGACGAGCTGAAGAAATTGTATCCGGAACAGTGGAGGCTCGTGGAGGCGTACGTGCAGGAAGGATGGGAGAATATCCGTTTGCTTGTCGACAAAGGGGTTCAAGAACGGTCGATCCGTCCGTTCGATATCGGGTTGTTTATCGATATGTATACCGGAGCCCTGTATCAATTGATGGACCGGAAAACGAAAGAGGGAGGCCGGCTATCCTTAGAAGAGGCTTTGCGCCGGATGGTCGATATGCTTCTGTACGGGATCGTAAAGTAGCTCTCTGAAGAGGGCGTACGCTCAAATAAACCATTTGAATGGCTTGATTCGGGGATAAGCAAATTAATGGATTTCGCCGTTCTTTTCAAAAGCGCACAAGGCTCCCATCCGTTCCTCTTGTACATAGGCATATCCCTTTTCTCTCATTTGTTCCACGTACATTTCAAAAAGCTCGTTTTCACGCGTAACAAGCTGTGCATTCACGGTTTTCATAACATATCGGTTCTCTGAAAATGGCACTTTTATCAAGCTGTGTGCAGGCAGCCATGTAATCGTGGTGATGACCAATAAAGCGAAAATCAAGACAGCTCCTGAAACTATAACTCGCTTCTTAATATCGTTTTCCCCCTGACAACATATACGTTTCGCCCCACTCGCTCATTTTATCGAGGAATTCAATCATGGAAAGTCCATGGGCAGTTAACTTGTATTCGACTCTTGGACGAGGCTCCGGATAGGAAGTTCTTTCGATGATCCCGTCACGTTCAAGCTCGCGCAGCTGCTCCGTCAATATTTTTTTCGAAATAGCCGGCAAATGCCGCAGCAGCGCGCTATAACGAGCCGGTTTGTTGCTTTTATATAAATAACGATAAATCGGAATTTTCCATCTCCCGCTTAATATCGAAAATACAACTTCGACCGGGCAATCATTCCGTTGAACAGGCATGTTCCCACCTCTTTTCCGTATTATACATGATCTCCTGGCACGCTTGGAAACTAAAAAGTGCCTAATTGTTGGCAGCATGCCAAATTTGTATAATCGTTCGTAACGAGGAGGTGATAGCGATGAGAGTTGGAATACTTGGGGCCGGCCATGTAGGTAAAATGTTGGGGAAAGGATTGGCTTTGGCTGGTTATCAGGTGCGAATCAGCAGCCGGGAGCCCCATAATCCGAAGCATGTTCCTTGGAAGCAAGAAGTAGGCGAGTCGGGAGACATTACTTCATATGACGAGGCCGCCCAGTTTGGCGAGATGATGATCCTGGCGCTCCCTTGGTCTTGTTTAAAGGATGTGCTTGAAACCATCGATCCGGTCAAGCTGAAGAACAAGACGGTCATTGATGTAAGCAATGCGCTATATGTCGACAAAGGACCGCGCTTACTGCTTGAAGATACATCGGCAGGGGCAATCGTCCAGGAGCTGCTGCCAGAAAGTCATGTTGTTAAGACACTCAATACAGTTAGCGAGAAAGTCATGATTCATCCGTCTTTTAAAGAAGGCTCTCCGATCATGTTTATGTCCGGGAACGATAACCCGTCCAAAGATCAGGTTAGAACTCTGCTTATAGATCTGGGCTGGTCCATGATTGTGGACTTGGGTGACATTGGTCAAAGCCGTCTGCAAGAATCCATCATGCTTGCTTGTGTCATTAGCGAAATTCAATTACAAGCGCCACATTCCGCATTTGCGTTGCTGAGACAATAGAGTAGGGAGATTCCTCGGAGCCAACAACCGCCTGATCCGACTGCCGGAATGTGGCTGGCTCCGGGGTTCCTGTAACTGCTTTCTTCGGCTTCTTGTTGCAAGCTGTTGAGCCTCCGTTATAACTCTCAAAGATCTTTAGTCATTATGATCTCCAAGGGCTCGTTGGACAGCAACAAACAACCAGCGTCTTTATAACCTAATTTCCTATAAAAGTGCTGGGCTTCCTCGTTAGATAAGGTGGAAGTCATCACCAGTTTATGCCCCATTTTTCTCATTTCATTTTCCCAAAAGAGTACGGCTTGCTTTCCAATCCTTTTTTTCCGGTACTCCTCGTCAACCCAGATCATATTCATAAAGGGAGTATTGTCCCAAAAATATCCGTAGCGCACCCACCCGATAGTGGCATCTTCCTGATCCCGCAGCATAATTATTTCCTTTCCATGTATCTTGGATAAGATGAGGGCATCTAGCACATGTTTGTCATGTTCAAGTATGTATGTGTAGTCTGATTCTGTTGCAAACTCCATCTTCATAGTATCTCTCCTCGCGAAACATTCTTTTCGGAACACTCATGAATATAGCAGATGGGATTGGTAATGGGTTAAAACGTTCGCTATGTTTCTTTGGTGCTAAACATCTGTACATATTTATTTTTGTCTTCTCTAAATAATTCGGTATAACTACCCGCCGTATATTCCTTAATCACGTCACGCCAAAATAGAATGGCGGGTTCATTCGTGCTCATTTGGGCAGTTTTCCAATTCGCTTTATATAAATCAAATGCCTGTTTCGCGGCTTGCCTCCCTATCCCACTTCTTCTATACTTTCTAAGAACCATAAAGTCATAAATGACATGTGTGGGATCTGGATCAACGTCATAATTTTCAAATAAAACAACTAGAAATCCGGCAATTTTGCCAGATGAATAAATAAAGAAGGGGTTCCATCGAGGATCTTGCCAGTAAACTTCCAAACGGACCTCATATAGCCCAAAGCTATTGATATCTTCTTGGGTAAATTGACTAAAATCATAATGATAGAACTGATAAAGATGATGAAGAATTTCCTTGTCCGCTTTCGATACAGGAACGAGTTGAATCAATTTCCATTATCCTCCTTTACGCCTTTATACCCTTCATTTCGCCAGAAAAGAAAGGAATCCTTTTCACAAACAGCGGTAAACGGTGTAAGCAAAGTCGGGCGGCACCGGAAGCGGGAGGAGTGGGGGTGAAAACTACATGTACTGGTCCAAATGGGACCTTAATTTAAAAATCAGATTGATCGGCGACTCGCTCTTCAGTATGTTTTTCTGGATGTATTTTCCGTTCATGATGCTGTTTTTTAGCGACGCATTTGGCAAATCCATAGCGAGCATGCTGATGGCGGTGCCTCCCTTGATCAGTTTGCTGGGAAGCTTGTTTGGCGGGTATTTGTCCGACCGATGGGGCCGAAGGCCCGCCATGCTGCTGGGCGCTTTTCTGCAAACTTCCATGTTTGCCGGATTTGCGCTATCCTCGTCACACTGGCTTGATTATTTGGCCTATATCGGGCTTGGCTTGGGGGGAGCGATTTACACGCCGGGCAGTTCGGCAATGGTGGCGGATGTGACGCCGGAAAAGGACAGGCGGATGGTGTTCGCCACGTTTGTGACAGGCCGGAATATCGGAGCGGTATTTGGGCCGGCTCTCGGCTCCGTTTTCTTTTTCCAATACCGGAATGGCCTTCTTTGGGCTTGTACAACCATAACCTTATTGTATTTCATCGCCATCCTGGTCTGGATCCGCGAGACGCTGCCGTCATCGGCCGATACGAAACGGTCCGAAAGCAAATTTCTCGGCATTCTGAAGGAACAAGCGCAAAGTTATGGGGTTATCTTTAGGGACAAGGCTTTTGCTCTTTATATAGTTGCGGGAATTTTGGTCACCCTTGCTTTTATGCAATTGGATATGTATTTGGCGCTATATGTCAAAGAGAATGTGCCTACCCAGACGTTGTTTGCATTCTCTCACCTCACGTTATCCCTCAGCAGTGCGCAAGTGTTCGGATGGATGCTCGGGCTTAACGGTTTATTGTTCGTGCTGTGTGTCATGCCGGTGACAAAATGGTTTGAAAAATGGCCCGAACGCAACGTCCTGATCCTGTCTTCGCTGCTGTTCGGAGCGGGGATGTTTATGATTGGCCTCACGACGTATGTATGGCTGCTGTTTCTTTTCACGATTGTATTTACGTTCGGCGAGCTTTCGCGGAGCCCCGTAACCGATAGCTTCATCAGTAAATATGCGCCTGACCATGCCAGAGGCCAGTATATGGGTGCGGCCAATCTTCAGTTTTATGTTGGCAGGCTGATAGCGCCCGCCACCATTTTTCTGTCGTCGTGGTTCTCTCCGCTAATGGTATTCGGGTTCATCTTTTTGGCGACCATTGTCAGCTCTATCCTTTATGTACAAGTATTTAAAATGATTTCCGTAGACTACGGAAAGAAGGAAGCCGCAATGCTATCCGATGAACGCTAGATTGGAAGGTCCAGAAACAAATGTAGGGTCTCTTAGCAAGGAGCCCGTGGACGACGGGGCTGGCGGAACAGTATGGCTCGAGCCAAGGGGAAGGATTCCCCTGTGGCTGGGTCGAGCCGAACGGAACGCCAACCAAATGCCAAGTGATGCAAGGTAGCACCTGGAAGGGTGGATGGCCAGGAGGATGGACGCACCCCATTAAGGTTATTGCTTCGACGCAAAATTAATTCAAATTACTCAGCCATACGGCAAGCGCTTCGCCAACTTCGTCGGGTGCGTCTTCTTGGGGATAATGGCGACCCGGCACAGTAACCTCGGTCTGCGATGGCCATGTACGGCAGAAATCGATGTGGGATTGCGGCAGTAAGCCGGGGTCGCATTGAATGAATAGTTTGGGAACAGCACTTTGCGCCAGCCATTCTCCATACTCGGTGACAATCTCCGGTATACCAGTCGGATCTCCAACGAACGGAAGCTGGCGTGCCCAGCTGAGCATGGGACGACGGCTTTCGCCCGGCTCCAGGAAAGGCCTGCGGTATTGAGCCATCTCTTCATCGGTCAGCTTGCGCAATATACCGACCGGCAGGTTGAACTCAATGAACGAATTTTGCTCCAGCACCAGCTGCTCTCCTTCCTCCGTCCGGAGCGTTTGGAAGATTTTACGTCCATTCTCCGGCATGTCACTCCAAAGGCGCGGCTTAATAATCGCTTCCATATAAGCGATGCCTTTGACCGCGTCCGGATGGCGCTTACTCCAATCGAAGCCCAGTACCGATCCCCAGTCGTGCACCACGAAGGTCACACGCTCGCCTATGCCAAGCTGATCAAGGAGTTCATCAAGATAACGGCGGTGCTGGGCAAAGGTATACGCGTGAGGACCGCTTTCCGGAAGCTTTGCGGAATCGCCCATTCCAATGAGATCGGGCGCAATGCAGCGGCCAAACTTCTGGGCATAAGGAATAATGTTGCGCCAGAGAAAGGAGGATGTCGGATTGCCGTGCAGGAAGACGATCGGGTCGCC
Source organism: Paenibacillus hodogayensis (assembly GCF_039536325.1). Taxonomy (NCBI): domain Bacteria; kingdom Bacillati; phylum Bacillota; class Bacilli; order Caryophanales; family Paenibacillaceae; genus Paenibacillus; species Paenibacillus hodogayensis. The sequence continues at coordinate 483,384 of NZ_BAAAYO010000001.1, read as the reverse complement.
GTTTCCTTCATCCACATAAGCCATCTCTGATCCGAATACTTGAATTCGCTTTTTCTCATAGGGGAATGCCTCGTTAATCATTTACATCTCACCCTTCACTTTTATTCGATCGTATTTAGAACGAGCGATTTCAATGGCACAATCAATATCTTGCTCGGTATTTAAATAAACGGATACCCAGTTTTAAAATTCCACCCCTCCGAACCGATGCGGATGCTTTGTAACGCCGGCCCAAGTCAACAGCTCTTCCGTCAAGTTTGTTCTCGCGTACCCGCCCATCTTACGTTTCCTTCTGCTCAGTCAGATTGCGAAGCACGATTTTCAGCAAATTTATTAACAAGTCATACTCTTCATCGGTAATGCCTTTCCGCGTTTTATTCTTAACGTGACCCAGCGCTTCCTGCACCTCAGGTACCACCTGACGTCCCGATTCGGTCAAATAGAGCAGATGATAGCGGTTGTCGGCGGGATCGGCTTCCCTCCATACGTAACCTTCTGCTTCCAGCTTGGAAATCGCTTTGGCGGTAGTCGTTTTGTCAATAAGCAGTTTCTCGCTTAGCTCCTTCTGAGTGATCGGTTGCTGAAGCGCGATCGCCATCAGAAAAATATACTGTCCGCTTCCGATTCGATAGGGTGCCAGCTCGCTTGTGATCAATACCTGCATGTGTCGGTAGATCGCCGAGATGTATTGACCGTGCGATTCCACGGCGCCCTTGTCATTCTGCCTCCAATGCTCGCTCACGTTATTCCCCCCTGTGAATAGGATGTTATTGCAACTAATTTCATCATACGCCGAATACCCTGTTATTGCAACTAATTTATTTGCCCGTAGCTATTGACGACAAACATGAATGGCGAATGAGAGAGCAACATTTGAAATGTCACCTTGAAATATAATTAACCATGAATTCCAAACAAGGAGATGAAGGCATGAGTAAGTTGAAGGGTAAAATCGCTTTAGTAACCGGTGCAAGCCGGGGGATTGGTCGTGGCATTGCGATACGCTTGGCACAAGAAGGGGCTTTAGTGGCCGTTCACTATGGCAAAAACCAGGATGCCGCAGAAGAAGTAGTTCGCGAGATCGAGCAGAGTGGAGGGGCAGCATTCGAGATCGGTGCTGACTTAAGTACCCTTAACGGCATTCATGATTTATACGGGACTTTGGATGAAGCCCTTCGGGAACGTACAGGCGATAATCGTTTTGACATTCTTGTGAATAACGCTGGAATCGGACAAATTGTAACCTTTGAAGAAACGACGGAAGAATCTTTCAACGAGGTCATGAACATTAATGTCAAAGCACCGCTTTTTGTAACCCAACAAGCTTTACCGCGTCTGAGAGATGGAGGCCATATTATCAATATCTCTTCGTTTGTAACACGTGTGGCCTCCCCCAGTGTTTTCGCCTACAGCATGTCGAAGGGGGCAGTCGATACGCTTACGCTCGTCTTGGCTCAACAGCTTGGGAGCCGTAATATTACGGTGAACGCCATCCAACCTGGCATCATTAATACAGAGATGAATGCCGGGACGTTGCAAAATCCCAATGGACAGAAAACTGCCGCTGGTCTTTCAACCTTCAAAAGGTGGGGAGAGCCTGAAGATGTTGCAGATATTGCTGCCTTTCTAGCCTCGTCGGACAGCCGATGGGTCACGGGTCAATTCATTGATGCAAGTGGCGGATCTCATCTGTAAAGTAACGGAAAAATCGCATCATCGTAGCAGTCACTTGGGGTGCATCGTTGCTCAGGTTGAGAAGAATTCACCGCTCCTGTTCTGGATGGACCGAGACAAGGGGGACAAGCATTCAAGATCAACCTGTCCCGACCGCCCTGATGTGGCTGGCTTCGGGTTTCCTGCAACCACTCTCGTCGTACAGAAAAAAGCAACTGCTACTTTTCAAAGACGAAGTCCGATCATGCAAGCGTTTTGCTAGGATTGCATCTTAAGCCATGCTTCAACGACTTGTGGCAAACCTTCTTTATACGTCGGATAACGGAACTTAAACCCTGTTTCCTGAAGTTTTTTGCTTGAAAAGTTAGTGTGGGCAGTGGCATATTCTGTTAGAACGGGTCCTAACACTAATTGACACAACCAACGAGGGACTGCACGGATTTTAGGATCAGTCACACCCATTAGCTTTATAATTTCATCTCTTAACACTTCGGAAGGCAGCTGCTGTAGATCAGAAATGATATAATCTTCTCCAATTTCACCATACTCAATTAAATGTAAAAAGGCACGTGCACAATCTTCAATATGAATAGGTGAAAAATAAGGACTGTAGCCCTTTAAAGATGTAACCGGTTTATTGGTAAATAACGGCTGTAAATATAGTTGTTCCATCCATGAAGAAGGTCCATAAATTTGTGCAGGATACACAATGGAGGCCGGATATCCTTCCGTAATTTTTTCTTTTGCATATTTAATTGAAGGCGAAATATACGGCCCCCAACCCTTTGGTTCAGCTTGGAAGGATTCTGTTTTAGGAGATTTATTACCTGAATCACCAAAATAACTTGTACCACCAACAAAAATAAGACGCTTCAGCTGCTGGGGATCAATCGCTTCAAAAAGGCGTTTTGTTAACTGCAAATGCCCATCTGCATAGGAAAGCGCCACTTTTTTGGTTACTTTTTTCCCCCACGTTGGTGGAGCTGCTAAATGAATAACCGCATCCATTTCATTTATCTTTTGCTGCCACTGTCCATCCTGCAACATATCTCCAATTATTACTTTGACGCCTTGCTTCTCTAAAGCTTGTGATTTTTCTTTATTTCTCGTTAATACATACGTACTGTGCCCAGCCTTTACTGATTCTTCTACGAGCACGGTCCCAATGTAACCTGTTCCACCTGTTATAAGGATATGCATAGGATTCTCCATTTTTTGATGATAATCATTGAGCAATTAGATAGTATCACAAAAAAATGAAAATTAGTGTAGTTCCGTTACAATAAATATTAAAGCAACGCTAACCTCTGTTGACCTCGGCATTCTTTTTATACTCCATTTGCTGATATCCCCATCCACACATGTCACTGAGAACCGTTCTTATGCCTGTACTCTTCTCCTGTCGCAATCGGATTTCCCTCATACGAAGTCCATTTACTCCAGTTGCTCTCGTATGTTATGACGGCGGATTACCATGATGCCTATGTTACAATAGGGTGACAAGGGGGAGTCATTATTGAGAAAACAAAAAATCGTGATTATTGGCGCAGGGATTGTCGGGGCATCCATGGCTTATCAGCTGGCCAAACGAAATCAAGATGTAACAGTTATTGAACGACACCCCGCCGCTGCGCGAGAAGTCACGGAAAAATCGTTTGCCTGGATCCATACGACGCATAGGACTGCTCCCGAATACTGGCATTTGTATGATGCGGCTGTGGAAGAATATCATGCGCTTCAGCAAGAGCTGTCCGAACTGCAAATTCATTGGCACGGAGCACTGACTTGGGGAAATCCCACCCTAAGGGAGCAACTTCGTTTGCAAAAATTAAACCGGGAGCAGTTAGTGGTATTGGAACCCAATTTGAAGGAATATCCGGATGAAGCGATGTTTGCCAGCGAAGAAGGTGCGGTGGATCCCATAGGGTTAACGGAGCTGTTGTTGAGTAAAGCGCAGAAGTATGGAGCAAAGGTTCAGTTCGCTACCAACGTTACACAGCTGAAGCAAGGAGATTCCCGCTTGGTCGGGGTCCATACGTCCACGGGCTTTCTGGAGTCGGATGTCGTGGTATTGGCCGCAGGCACGGGCGTACCCGAACTTTGCGACCCGTTAGGTTGTCACGTGCCGGTAACGCCGTCGCCTTCCATATTGATTCGGATGAAAACTGCGAATAGGCTGATACGCACCTTAATCTCAAATGCGCAATTTGAAGCCCGTCAACTGACGGATCATACGCTGCTGGCTGCGGAAGATTATCTCGACGAGTCGGAGGAAAACGGGCCAGAGGCGGTAGGCAAGCGAGCGTTCGAGACGTTGCGTCGCAGTCTGAAGGGCGGGAACCAATTGGAACTGGAAAGCATCAAGGTCGGGATGAGACCAATGCCTGAAGACGGCTATCCGATCGTGGGCTTCCATGATCACATGAAGGGACTTTATCTGGCTGTGATGCATTCTGCGATTACACTGGCGCCGCTGATTGCGCGTCTTGCTGCAAGTGAGATCATCGATCGGGAATCAAGAAGCGAATTAGACCCTTGTCGGCTCTCCCGATTTAAGGACCGCTCGAAGGAGGATCCCGCTGTTTCTCAGGCGTGAGGTTGATGGCAATGCAACTGCAATGTTGAACCGCTATCCTTGGCTGCGGTTGGGAGTACTTAGTGAGCAAGAAGCCCGTAACCGACGAGGCTTGTGCAACAGTGGTATCAACGCCAAGACAAGTGATGCAAGGTAGCACCCGGAGGGCGAATGGGCAGGAGGATTAATATCAAAAAGCGACATTCCATAATTGGAACGTCGCTTTCCCCTTTATTGTTGGCTGGCTAAGTATTGGTCCAACTGCTCGAATGTACCGCCGAACCCTTGCTTGACCATCGGCTTCATGGCTTCGAATGCTGCCACTTCTTCCTCCGATGCATTCACTGGACCGCCGCTGAATGTTACTGTAGTCTTTCCATTTTCCTCGGTAAAGGTCAGGATGTTAATAATCTCAAGCGGCCAATTCGGGTTGAATGGCGCACGCACTGTATTCCCTTGTTCATCACTGAATGATTGAACGAACACGAGTTTCTCTGGCGCGTTCACCTCTTGATAAACAAATTTTCCCCACATAATCATCCCATCAGGGGATTTCTGACAACCTAGAAACTTTCCTCCCGGACGAGCATCCATCTCACTTATTTCGAGCGAGAATCCCTTTGGTCCCCACCATTTGCCAAAATGCTCCGCCTCCGTCCACACCTTGAATACGAGTTCGCGCGGCGCGTTAAATTCACGAGTCAACATTACTTCATGGTTTTCCATTTCTATTCCTCCCGGCCTTTGGTTTTGAAGCTGTAATAGATATTCTTCCAACTGGTCAAACCGGTTTTCCCACAGACTGCGGAACGTGTTCAGCCAGGAATCCAGCTCCTGAAGGGGCTGAGATCTTAGCTTATAATACCGGCGATTGGCAACAGGATGAACTTCTACGAGTTGTGCCTCGTTAAGCACTTTTAAATGTTTGGATGCTTGCGGTTGCCGGATTTGAAGTTTCTCCACAATATCCCCTACGGTAAGAGGGCCATTGCGCAACAGCTCCACTATCCGTAAACGAGTGGGTTCAGCTAAAGCACCAAGTGTATCCGGATCCATCTCATCCCCCCAAAAAGCCGTCTCTTCATCAGAGCGCTTGGGAGGCTTGAGCAAGTAAAGAGGAAAGCAAGGTATAGTCCGGAGAAGCTCCCTCTTTCATTTTGATCCATTTCCGTTCCGGCGGGCCTTCGAAGCCCTTCGGAAACTCCATGCCAGCGGTGTTCATGATCATGAAGGCAATCGCATCCTTTGAAGGCGAAATCACCGCAGCATAGTGACCGTTTTTCAGAAAATGAGGCTTCTTGTATTGAATCCGCTCTTCAACCGCTGGGATGGTTTGGTGAACGATCTCTCTCAGCCGCTTAGCAAGTTCAATTTGCCATGTTCCCAAGTTCTCGATGTAGGCAGTAACCTCTTCGTTCATCACTTCCTTATCAACTCCTTTTCATTCAACTGGTTGTTTTTTCCACAAACCGAATATACCATATAGGGAATATTCCTGTAAAGGAATTTTTATTATTATTTTTGCGGTAACCATTTTGGCATGTTGAAGCCATTCAACAATCACCTGACCCGACTGCCAGACTGTGACTGGCTCCGTACCTCTTGCAACTTCTTTCGTCGGCTTCCTGTTTGCAAGTTGTTGACAGAAAAGCGCAAAGAGGACTGCAACAGCCTGCCCACCGGCAACCTGTCACAGCCCCCAAATCCGTGTCCGACGCGGCCTTACGCCTTTTCTTCCTCACCTGTCGCTATCGGATTCCCCTCATACGAGATCCAATCGCTCCAGCTGCCCGCATACAGCTTGACGCGCTCGAAGCCTGCTTCGCTCAGGGCGAGCACGTTCGGCGTAGCCGTTACGCCGGAGCCGCAGTAGACGATAATGTCGCGGTCGCGCGGCAGGTCGGCGAAAGCTTCGCGCAAAGCGGCCTCGTCCTTGACCCGGCCGTTATCGTTCAAAATCCCTTTCCAGAACTTGTTGACCGCTCCCGGAATATGTCCGGCCGCTTTATCCAAAGGCTCGGTTTCGCCGCGGTATCGCGGAGCCTCGCGGGAGTCCAGCAGCACGGTATCGCTTTGTCCGAGCTTGGCCTGCACATCCGCTACGCCGGCAAGCAGCTCTTCCTGCAGACGGACCGCGAACGAAGCCGGAGTCGGCTGGGGAAGGGAGGACTCGGTCGGGAGTCCGTCGTTATTCCAGGCGGCGAAGCCTTGATCGAGCACATACACCTGCTCGTGGCCCAAATAACGCAGCAGCCACCAGAAGCGCGACGCCATCGCCCCACCTTGATCGTCATAGGCGACAACGCGGGTGTCGTTGCCGATTCCCGCCTTCGCCAGCTTCGCGGCAAGCTCATCCGGATCGGGCAGCGGGTGACGGCCTCCGTGCACGCCGACCGGCGCGGACAAGTCCCGCTCCAGGTCGAAATAGACCGCTCCGGGGATATGGGATTGTTCATAAGCTTGGCGTCCGGCGTCCGGCTGGCCCATTACGAAGCGGGCGTCGACGACAGCCAGACCGGCTTCTCCGAGACGGTCGGAGAGCCATTGTTGGGATACGGTATGTTTCACGATGATCTCATTCCTTTCCGGTTGTATAGCTTGGGCGTGAGGCTGCCGAATCGGTCCACGCTTGCGCATAACGGTTGATCGGCTCGGGCAATCCGAGGTTCCCTCTCAACGTCGCATGCTCGTATTCGGTGCGGAACAGCCCGCGCGCCTGCAGCAGGGGGACGACATGATCGACGAAGTCGTTCAATCCTTCCGGCAGCACGTGACCGAGCAAAATAAAGCCGTCCGCCGCCCCAGCTCGGAAAAACTGCTCCAGCACATCGGCCACATGCTCGGGCGTCCCGACAAGCGGTCCCCTCGGGGTAGCGTTGCCGATCGCCGCCTGGCGCAGCGTCAAGCCTTGCTCCTTGGCGTTTCGCTTGATCCGGTCGGTGACGCTCTTGTAGTTCTCGCTGCCCGTGTCGCCCAGCTCGGGAAACGGCTCGTCCAGCGGATATTGGGTAAAATCGTGGTGATTAAACCACCGGCCCAAGTAGCGCAAGGCGGTCTCGATGTCGATCAGCCCGGCGATCCGCTCGTATTTGGCTTGCGCCTCCTTGGCCGTGGAGCCGATTACCGGGGAGATGCCCGGCAAAATTTTCAGCTCGTCCCGGGTGCGGCCGTACTTGGCGAGCCGGCCTTTGACGTCCTCGTAGAACCGCTTCGACTCCGCGATCGTCGATACGCCGCCCATGCCGGTGAACACGGCTTCCGCGCCTTGCGCCGCCAGCTCCTTGCCCGCTTCGGACGAACCGGCCTGGAAGACGACGGGGTGCCCTTGCGGCGTCCGGCCGATGTTGAGCGGCCCTTGTACGGAAAAATGTTTGCCGCGATGATCGAGACGATGCATCTTGTCCGGATCGAAGAATACGCCGGTCTCCTTGTTATGGATGAAGGCGTTGCTCTCCCACGAGTCCCACAGTCCGCGCACGACGCTTAAGTGCTCGGCGGCCCGCTCGTAGCGGTCGGCATGCGCCGGATGCCCGTCGCGGCTATGGTTGAGAGCCGCTCCGTCCAGCGCCGACGTGACCAGGTTCCAGCCGGCGCGTCCGCCGCTCAGCACGTCCAGCGAGGCGAACTGGCGCGCGACGGTGAACGGCTCGCTGTACGTGGCCGACACGGTGGCGACGAGGCCGATCCGGGTGCTGTGCGCCGCCAGCACGGAGATGGCCGTAACCGGCTCGAACCGGCTTACATACTGCGGCATCGTTACTTCGTTAATATACAATCCGTCGGCGATAAACGCAAAGTCCAATTTGCCTTCCTCGGATTTGCGGATCATCTGCACGTAATGGTCGAGATTGACGGCACCGTCCGCAGGCGTGCCCGGATACCGCCAGGAAGCCATCTGCTCCCCGGTGGCGAGAAACGCCGTGCCGAGCCTCATGCGGTTGTCGGTCATATCGGTTACCTCCGTTTGGCGGGATTAGCCTTGCGCTTCTTCGTCTCGAGTGTAGGCATGGTAGGCGTTGACCCGATGGGCAAGCGCCGAACCGGCTTTGAGAGCGGCGGCGACGAGGATCGTCTCGGCCAGCTCCGCGAGCGTGGCGCCTTCCTCTTTGGCGAGGCCGGTAAAATGCTCGATGCTGTAGGCGTCCCCCGTAATGTGCGCGATGGCGACGGCGATGACGGCTTTCTCCTTGCGGGTGACAAGGGAGGAGCCGGTCAGCACCTGCCGGCGGAACTCCTGAATGGCCGTATACAGCGGTTCATTGATCTCCTCGAACTGATCGAGCCGGGAGAGGGAGGAGCGGCGATACAGCTCGTCGTCCGGGTTTTCCGCCAGAGCGTTGAGCGTGTTGAGGCCGTGAAAGAATGCGGAGAAGCCCTTCACCAGCGCGCTTACGGCGATGGCCTCGAAAATTTCCTCTTGGCGAAGCTGCAGCTTGCGGCCGGTCGTCACGTGGATGTCGATGCAATACGGGCAGCCGGTAGCGTGTCCGGCGGCGATCGCGATCAGCTCCTTGAATTTGCCCGACAGCGAGCCGTCCTGCAAAGCCAGCTTGTTGAACTCGGAGAACGCTTTGAACGTATCCGGCGCGAACGGAACGAATTTGGCGGCGTATTTCGTATAATAGGATCGGGCGTACAGGCTGTCGTTAGGGGTTGTCATGGTCATTCCTCCGCATCGGTTATGGGAATATATCCTAGTAAAACAATGTGCTTAATATGAAATTTAATGCTATAATAGCATCGGATCACGATTTTGTATAATTGAAATACGGAATGCGTTCGTTTCCTTTTATCGAATCCGACGGCAGAAAGGATACCCGGCCATGGACATCCGCAATATCGAGACTTTCCAGATTATCGTCAGAACGGGCAGCTTTCAGAAGGCGGCCGAGGAGCTGAAATACGCCCAATCGACCGTCACGAAGCAAATCCAAAACCTCGAAAGCTCCTTGGGCGTCAAGCTGCTGGAACGGGGGAAAAAAATACGGTTGACGCATGCCGGCGAAGTGTTTATGGAGAAAGCGGATCAGCTGATCCGCAATTTTCACGACCTGCACCAGACGATGACCGATCTGAACGACGGCGAGAAAGGGACCGTCAGCATCGGCATCATGGAGCCGGCGGCCAGCTATCGCATCCCCGCTTTGCTGAAGAAGTTCGCCGCCCAATACCCGCATGTGGACATTAGCATCAAAATCCATAACAGCCATATGTTCAATCAGATGGTGAGCGACGGCTCCGTCGATTTCGCGATATGCGCCACCCCGGAGAGCGGGCTGGGCACGACATTCGAACCGCTGTTCATGGAGGAGATCGTGCTGCTGCTGCCAGAGTCCCATCCGCTGGTAGGCAAGAAGCGCATCAGCCTGAACGATTTGCGCGACGAGCATATTTTGCTGACCAACGCCACGTGCCCGTTCCGCCGCAAGCTGGAGATCGCCCTGCACGACAACGGAGGGACGCCTTACCGCAAGATCGAGATCGGCAATATGGCGGCGCTGAAATATTACGTCCAGGTGCAGTTCGGCATTGCCGCGGTGCCGTCCATAACGGTTGTGCCCCCGCCCGAGGGAACGGTCGTCCGGCGCATCGAGGATCTGAATACGGGACTCGTGACCGGCCTGCTGATCAAAAAAGATACGGAGCTGCTCGGAGCGGCGGCTCGCCGGCTCGTCTCCTTCGTCCGGCAGGAACTTCGAGGAGCTTGACGAATCGCGGTCAAGCTCCTTTCAGCTTTGCTTTTTTCCAAACGAAGCGCGCTGCCGAGATCAGCGCGAGAGCGAAGAAGATGGCGAGCAGCCCGCCGGACAGCGGACGCGAGACGAAGATGCCGAACTCGCCGTTGGACATGATCATCGATTGCCGGAACGAGCTTTCCAGTATTTTGCCGAGCACGAACGCGAGCACCATCGGCGCCGGATCGAAGCCGGCTTTACGCATGATATAGCCGAGCGCTCCGAAGAACAGCACGACCCACATATTGAAGCTGTCGTTGCTCAGGCTGTACACGCCGATCATCGTCAGCACGACGGCGAACGCCATAAGGATGCTCGTGCGCACTCTCAGCAGTTGGATGAACAGGCCGACGAACGGCAAATTCAGCAGCAGCAGCAAGGCGTTGCCGATGTACATCGAGGCGACGACGCCCCAGAACAAATCCCCGTGCTCGGTAATGAGCTGCGGCCCGGGCGTAATCCCGTTGAGCAGCAGCGTGCCGAACAGCAGAGCCATCACCGCGTCGGACGGGATACCCAGCGTCAGAAGAGGAATGAAGGCCGCCCCGGCGGCGGCGTTGTTGGCGGACTCCGGTCCCGCCACGCCTTCGATAGCGCCTTTGCCGAATCGCTCCGGCGTCTTGGACAGCCGTTTCTCCGCACCGTAGGACGCCACCGTGGCGATAATGGAACCGCCCCCCGGAAGGATACCGACCGTAAAGCCGATAATCGACCCCCGCACGATCGCCCATTTCGCCTGGGAAAAATCTTTTACCGTCGGCCAAATCCGTCCGACCTTGGTCATCACCGCGTTGCCCTGCGACAGCTTCTCCAGGTTGTGCAAAATTTCTCCTACCCCGAACACGCCCATCGCCATCGCGGCGAAATCGATCCCCCCGAGCAAGTCGTTGGAGCCGAAGGTAAGGCGAATCGATCCGGTGATCGGGTCCTGGCCGATCGTGGCGATCAGCAGACCGAACGCGGCGCAGACGGCGCTTTTGACGAACGATTTCGTTCCCAGATAGGCAACGAGCAGAATGCCGAGCGAGGTGAGCACCGTATACTCCGGCGCGCCGAACCTTACGGCGAAGTTGGCCAGCCCCGGCGCGAGGAAGCTCAAGCCCAGCACCGAGAACGTGCCGGCGATAAACGAGCCGATGGCCGCGATGCCGAGAGCGATTCCGGCGCGGCCCTGCTTCGTCATCTGGTAGCCGTCGAACGTCGTCACCACCGAAGCGGCTTCGCCCGGCAGGTCGAGCAGGGTCGAGGTGATCGAGCCCCCGTACATCGCTCCGTAATAAATGCCGGCCATCATGATGATCGAGCTTTCCGGCGGCAGGGTAAAGGAAAAGGGCAGCAGCAGCGAGATGGTTGCGGTCGGACCGAGGCCGGGAAGCACGCCGATCATGTTGCCGACCAATACGCCGATGAGGCAATACAACAAATTGTGCCATGACAATGCGACTTGAAAGCCGGACAGCATCGCGTCTAAAGTATCCATCTTGTCCTCCTACCGGAACAGAAGCAGCAGCTTATCCTCGGGAAAAGGAATGTGCAGTCCCCAGGCGAAAATGAGATAAAGAACCGCCGTAATCCCGGCCGAGCAGGCAACCGCGCCGATCCAGCGCTCTTTGCCGAGGAAGCGGATCCAGAACAAAAACAAAGCGAAGCAGGGCAGCGTTGCCCCGAGACGCTCGAACAACAGGATGAATGCCGCAAGGCTCAACACCCCGTACAGCGGGAAGCGGGATTCGCGCGTGTACGCTTCCTTGTCCTCGCGTACGCGCTTCGAGGCGATCAGCGCCAGCGAGGCGAGCAGGATCAGCGCGCTCAGGCACGTCGGCCACAGCCCCGGTCCCGGATTGCTCCAGGTGCCGAACGACAACTTTCGGGACAGGATGAAAAAAAACAGTCCCACCGCCAGCGGAACGAAGCCGCTGACGATGGAAAGGAAGAAGCGGGAAGCTTTCACGGTCAGGCACCCTTTCAAGCGATTATTGCTTTTTCAGGCTTTGCGCGTATTGGGCGTTTGCATCGTCGTAAGCTTTGCGGAAATCCGCCGCGGTGGAGAAGATCGGCTCGATAAAGATGTTATCGAAGCTTTTCTTGACGTCCGGATCTTCGGTGGCCTGCTTCAAGGCGGCTTCCAGCTTGGCGATGACGGCGGCCGGCGTTCCTTTCGGCACGATTAGACCCCCTGGAGGCGGGGCGAACGTAAGACCTTTCAGATTTTGCTCGTCCGACGTCTGCACGCCGGGAAGGATGGCCGAACGCTTCTTCGTGACAATCGCGAGCGCTTTGAACTTGTTGTCCTTGACGTAGGATAAAATTTCCGAATCGACGTTGACGATCGCGTCGACGTTGTTGCCGAGCAAGGCGTTGACCGCATCGACCCCGCCGTTGTAAGGGATCAGCTGGAACTTCAGCCCCTGGGTTTCGGCGAATTTCTGCAAGCCGATAAAAGAAGGGGAGGAAGGGCCGGTTGTCCCGATCTTGACCTTGTTCGGGTTTGCTTTTATATCGTCGACAAGATCCTGAAGCTTGCCGTATTTGCTGCCGGACGATACGGCCAAAGCGTAAGGGTTGTCCATATAGCCGCCAACCGCGTCAAAATCTTTGGCCGTATAGCCGACTTCCGTCGTCAGCGGCGTAATGATTCCGGGGCCGACCGAGGTGAAGCCGATCGTATAGCCGTCCGGTTTCGCTTTGATCACTTCGTTCATCGAGAGAGCGCCCGCGCCCCCCGGCTTGTCCACCACCTCAACCTTTTGCCCGAGCACCTTCTCGAGCTTGGGAGCGAGCGCCCGCACGGATAAGTCCGTTGCCCCGCCGGCGGAGAAGGGGACGAGAATTTGGATGGCCTTGGTCGGGTAATCGCTGCCGGGCGTCGGAGCGGCGCTTGCGCCCGTCGTTGCCGGGGTTTTGCTTGCAGGCGTATTCGCCGTGCTAGAGGCGGTTTGCCCGCAGGCGCTGACGACGGTCATCAATAGGACCGATAAACCTAAAGCGGCTGTATTCCATTTGCGTTTCATGTTGTGTTCCTCCCTTTTTGCGTTCCGTTTAATTCATTGTATATCGCTTGGATTACTCAGATTATAGAGTCGGCGGGCGCAGAAGTAAAATGGAAATATCGAATACGATCTATCGAAAAAAGCGAATTGCGTCGAGCCGTTTTTGAAAAGCCGTCGGAAACGTAGTACCATAAGGAAGAATGACAGCATGAGCGGCAAAGTGTGCCGAAGCGGCGAAGATGAAGGGCGCGACAGCCCAGCAAAGCTTTCGTTCCGCATCGGGGCACGGGAAGGGAGACGGGGAAGCATGACAGAGCAAGTATGGAGATTTATCCGATCGGGCGCAGGGACGCCCGCTGACAATATGGCGATAGACGAAGCGATGCTGATCGCGCATAGCGAGGGCAAGACGCCGCCGACGGTCCGTTTTTACGGCTGGAACCCGGCCACGCTGTCGATCGGCTACTTTCAGAAGGCCGAGGACGAGATCGCTTTGGACGAGCTGGAGCGCCAGGGAGTCGGCTTCGTGCGGCGTCCGACAGGCGGGCGCGCGGTGCTGCACGACCGCGAGCTGACATATAGCATGATCGTCTCGGAGGAGTACCCGGACATGCCGTCGACGGTCAACGAGGCGTACCGCGTACTAAGCGAAGGGCTCGTGCACGGCTTCCGCCATCTCGGCTTGCGCGCGGAGATGGTCAATCTCGGGTCTTCGGAGGAGAAGGCGAAATATACGTCGACGGCCGGCTCGGCGGCGTGCTTCGACTCTCCGTCGTGGTACGAGCTTGTCGTGGAAGGGCGGAAAATCGCCGGAAGCGCGCAGACGAGATCGCGGGGAGTCATTTTGCAGCACGGCTCGATTTTGCTGGAGATGGACGTCGAGCAGCTGTTCTCGCTGTTGCGGTTTTCCAACGAACGGGTTAAGGAGCGGCTTAAGCAATCGTTCCACACCAAAGCGGTATCGATCGGCGACATTTGCCGGGGAATGGGCAAAGGGCCGGTCACCTATGCGGAGGCGGAAGCGGCGTTCCATGCCGGCATCGGCGAAGGCTTGAACGTACGCCTCGTGGAAGGCGAGCTGACTGCCTACGAGAAAGAGCTGGCCGTTTCGCTCGCAGCGGACAAATACGGCAGCGACGACTGGAATCTGCGCCGCTAGCCTTCAACAGGAAAACCCCCTTTTTTCGGAGAATCGTCCGAACGAAAGGGGGTTTTTGGCATTAGAGGCATAGGGCACTGCAGGCCGTCCGGGCCCCATTCATCGTGTATGGAGCGGAAGAAGCCCCACGGACGCGAACTTCGGCGTCGGGTCATGCATTTGGAGCTTGCCTCAGCCGATGCGCTCCTTCTCCGCCCGGGTCAGCTTGCGGACGACGAGCGTATACGAGTGGTCGATCATGCCGCGCAGCTCCTCGGCGGGAATCGTGCCGTCGATCACGACGGTGTTCCAATGCCTCTTGTTCAAGTGGTAACCGGGCTTGACCGCGGCGTATTCCAAGCGGAGCAATTCCGCCGCCTCCGGCTCGCACTTGAGGGCGATATGGATCCAACCGTCCACAACGGAAAAAAACGCGAATATTTTGGATGCGACCTTCATTACCAAAGGGTCCGGTCCGAACGGGTAATCCTCGTAAGCGCCGGTTTTGCTCAAACAGTAGGCCGTAAGTTCCTTGTAGTCCATCGGTCCGTCTTGGCCTCCTTTTGTCGGATAATTGGCTGCGCCGAATTCAGGAAGGGAGCGTCGCTTCGAACGCCTGCTGCAGCCGGCGCGTTACCGGGCCGGGTACTCCGCCGCCGACCGGCATGCCGTCGATGCGTACGATCGGTACGATCTCCATCGTCGTCCCGGTCAGGAACGCTTCTTCGGCTTGCGCCAGCGTCTCCAAGGAAAAAGCCCGTTCCTCCGCGGCAATGCCCTGCTCCCGGGTCAAACGCAGCACGACGGCTCGCGTTACGCCATGCAGAATCAGATGGTTGGCCGGATGCGTCAGCACGGCGCCGTCCTTGACGATCATCAGGTTGGAGGCGCTGCATTCGGTCACGGTGCCGTCCCGGTGCCAAATAACGTCGTCGGCGCCCTGTTCCTTCGCCTCCTGCTTGGCGAGGACGCTGCCGAGCAGGTTCAGCGTCTTGAGATCGCACCGCAGCCAGCGTATATCCGGCCGGGTGATGACGGACACGCCTGTGCGCATCATGGCGAGCGGACGGGCGGACGCGGTGCAGTAAGCGAGCAGAACGGGCCGAACGCCGGCCGGGAAATCGTGCGCCCGCGGGGCGACGCCGCGCGTGATCTGCATGTACACGGAGCCGTCCTGCACCTGCTCGCTGTCCAGCAGCGAACGCAGGATACCGCCAAGCTCCTTCCGCGTATAGGGGAGCCTCAGGCCGATGGCCCCGGCGCTCCGTTCCAGACGGTCGTAATGCGCTTCGGCTTCGTACAGTTGACCGCCATAGACGCGAAACACTTCATAAATGCCATCTCCGAAATAGTAGCCGCGATCCAGATAAGACACGGAGGCTTCGGATTCGGGCACCAAACGATCGTCGATCCATATCAAGGGCAAGCACCTCGCCTCACGGAATAACATCGGTTGCATTCAGGCATGCTACGAAATATACTAGCAAACCAATGGGACGGAAGTCAAAATGAGCCAAAATTCAAATGGCGGAAGGCAGTATAAAAATGCAGCGTTGTATAATATGCTGAAAACGTTTTCCGCATCTGTCGGAAGGACGGTTTTTTCAGGACGAAACAGCGCAGGAATTCGCCGAAATAGCGGAATTTGTCGACGGTTCGGCAACATGTTTAGGGGCGAAAAAGCGAGGTGGACGGAGGAAATCGCAGCTTGGGTCAAGCAGGGGCGATATTCCCGCCCATTTCCGCAGTTTATGCGATGGATACACAATATGTAGTATTGTATAATGGAATTCTAACCAATATATTGTGCTTGATCCGAGTTTGGGCTTCTGCAAAGGAGAGGCTTTGCATGCCCGGCGGATCTATTTTTATTCCGGGAGGGCTATCCATTGGAAACGGTACAAACCAAGCGGCTGGAAGGGCTCAGCGAAAAAATATTTCTCGATCGTTACGCGTGGAAGGATGCGGATACGGATCATACCGTCGTCGGCGACGTCGTGCTCGTCCTGACCAAGGACGATCCGAAATTTCCGTCCAAGGAAGTCGGCGAGGTGGTCGCCCGCAACGGACGTCAGGTGACCATTCGGCTGCGCAGCGGCGAGCTGTTCGAATCGACCGTGGACCGGCTGACGCTCACGAAGGAGAAGACGCCGGAGCAGCTTTGGGACCGTCTGGCGGCGGCGATGGCTTCGGTGGAGCGCACCGAGGAGAAGCAGCGCGAATGGCAGGACAAGTTCCGGACCATTCTCGACGACTGGAAGCTGGTTCCAGGCGGGCGGATTGCCGCCGGAGCGGGAGCGAGCGATGAGCTGACGCTGTTCAACTGTTACGTCATTCCGTCTCCGCACGACAGCCGGGGAGGGATCATGGCCACGCTATCGGAGATGACCGAGATTATGTCCCGCGGGGGCGGCGTCGGGATCAACCTGTCTTCGCTGCGTCCGCGCCGCTCGGTGGTGAGAGGCGTCAACGGCTCGTCGAGCGGCGCCGTATCGTGGGGCGGGCTGTTTAGCTATACGACCGGTTTGATCGAGCAGGGAGGCAGCCGCCGTGGGGCGTTAATGCTCATGATCAACGACTGGCATCCCGATCTCGTCGATTTCATTACCGTCAAATCCACCATGGGGCAGATTACGAACGCCAACTTGTCCGTATGCGTCAGCAACGGCTTCATGCAGGCTGTCAAGGAGGATCTCGACTGGGAGCTCGCGTTCCCGGATACGACCGATCCCGAGTACAACGAGAAGTGGGACGGAGACCTGGCCAAATGGAAAGCGCTTGGCAAGGCGGTTAAGCCGTACCGCACCGTCAAGGCGCGCGAAGTGTGGCATACCATCATCGAATCCGCCTGGCGTTCGGCCGAGCCGGGCGTCGTGTTTATGGAATATTACAACCAGATGTCCAACAGCTGGTATTTCAACCCGATTATTTGTACGAATCCATGCTTTCATCCGGAAACGCGCATTTCGACCGAGTTCGGACTGATCACCATTGAGGAGTTGTACCGCAAAGCGGGCAGCGCGTCGTTCATGACCGCTACGGATGATCGTCTTGTCCATATGGCAGCAGTGGTGAACGGGCGTTCCTACGAGCGGAATGGCGTCACGATGCGGAGCGCCACTGTCTTTCCGACGGGGACCAAACAAACCCTGATCGTCAAGCTGCGCAACGGGATGGAGCTGAAGGTGACGCCGGAGCATCGCCTGTATACGGACAAGGGCTGGAAGGAAGCGCAGCATTTGACGGCGCATGACAGGGTGTACATCCAATCCGGCGAAGGATCGTTTGCCGAACGCGATGAACTTGGCGAAGCATGGGGGACGTTCCTTGGCTGGCTGACGGGCGATGGCTGGCTGGCAGCGCGCGGCGACATTGGCATGGTGTTCGGGCGGGATGACCGGGAAGCGCTTGAGACGCTGTTGGCTGCGGGGCAATCCGTCTCGGGAGTTGATGCGAAGGTGTACACGCGAGCGAATGGAACCTCGCAAGTATTTTGGTGGAGAAAGGAACTGGTCGATCGTCTGGAAGAGCTGGGCGTGAAACGGGTAAAGGCGCCGGAAAAGGCCGTTCCTTCCGCCTTGTTTACGGCATCGCGAACGACCGTTGTGGCTTATTTGCGCGCCTTGTTCAGCGCGGACGGATGCGTATACGAGAACGACGACATGCACCGAAGCGTTCGTTTGACATCCGCATCCCGCAAGCTGCTTCAGGACGTGCAGCTGCTGCTTCTGAACTTTGGCGTACATGGTCATATATATGCCCGTCCGAAAGCGAACCAACGCGCATTTACCTATACGACCATAGCGGGAGAAGAGCGGGAGTATGCCGGCAGCATGTTCTACGAGCTGATCCTGAGCGGCAACAATATCGTTGCTTTTAAGGAAAATATCGGTTTTGGGTTAATCGCACGCAAGCAGCAGGCGCTCGAACGTATTGCGCGTCCTTCCCGCAAAGCGGAGAAATTCCAGTCGGCCGTGGAAAGCGTCGAGGCGGGGGAGATCGTCACGGTATACGATGTGACCGAGCCGGTCACGCACTCGCTCGTAGCGAACGGATTCGTTGCTCATAACTGCGGAGAACAAGGACTTCCCGCTTGGGGCGTGTGCAACTTGTCGGCCATCAATTTGTCCAAGTTTTACGATGAGGACAAACAGGATGTGGCTTGGGACGAGCTCGGTACGACCGTCCGCTATTCCGTCCGTTTTCTGGACAACGTCATCGACCGGACGCCCTATCATTTCGAGGAGAACGAAATCAACCAGAAGGGCGAGCGCCGGATCGGCATGGGCACCATGGGGCTGGCCGAGCTGATGATCAAGCTGAAGGTGCGTTACGGCAGCCCGGAATCGCTCGAGTTTCTCGACAAGCTGTACGGCTTTATGGCCAGAGAGGCGTATCTGGCTTCTGCGGATATCGCCGGCGAGAAAGGATCGTTCGTTCATTTCGATACCGAGAAGTTTTTGCAAAGCGGGTTTATGAAACGAATGACGGACACGTTTCCGGAGGTGGGCGCGGCGATTCGCGACAATGGCATGCGCAACGTCACCGTCATTACGCAGGCGCCGACGGGGAGCACGGGAACGATGGTCGGCACGTCGACCGGCATCGAGCCTTACTTTGCCTTCGAATATTACCGCCAAAGCCGTCTCGGCTTCGACAAGCAATACGTGCCGATCGCGCAGGAATACAAGGACCGTCATCCGGACGAGGAGCTGCCGGACTACTTCGTTACGGCGATGAGCTTGTCCGCTGAGGACCATATTCGCGTGCAGGCGGCGATCCAGACGTGGGTGGACAGCTCGATCTCGAAGACGGCCAACTGTCCGTCGGACTTTACGGTCGAGGAGACGAAGAAGCTGTACGAGCTGGCTTTCGATCTCGGCTGCAAAGGCGTGACCATCTACCGCGACGGCAGCCGCGACGTGCAGGTGCTGTCGACCGAGAAGAAGGAAGACAAGAAGGAAGCGAGCGGAGCGCAGACGGCGTCTGTCGAACCGGCTCCGCAGCCGGCGACCGAGCAGCCTGCCGCACAGTCCGGGGATGACCCGTCGTTGACGAAGCTGTCCGACACGCTGACCGTCGGCATCGATCCGCAAACGAAGCAGGTGTTCGACAAGCAGTACAAGAAGCGGCCGCAGACGCTGCGCGGCGCCACTTACAAATTCAATACGCCGTTCGGCATGGCCTACATTACGATCAACGACATGAACGACACGCCGAGCGAAATCTTCCTGAACGTCGGCAAAGCCGGCTCCGACGTATTCGCGATGTCCGAGGCGCTTGGCCGCGTGTGCTCGTTATTCCTGCGTTATGGCGACCATGGCGACAAGGTGCAGCTGCTTATCAAGCATTTGAAAGGCATCGGCGGCTCCGGGGCGATCGGGTTTGGCGCCAATCGGGTCGAATCGATCGCCGACGCGGTCGCCAAGGCGCTCGAGATGCACAGCGGCGACGAGTCGGAGCCGTACGTCACCGCTACGCAGGAAGTCACGGCAACTGTGGAAACGATCGGCTCCGGCGCAGGCGCAGCGAAGCCGCCGGTATACCCCGGCAGCCACGTCTCCACCGATCTATGCCCGTCTTGCGGCAGCGCCTCGCTGATCAACACCGAGGGCTGCAAAACATGCGCCAATTGCGGGTATAGCAAGTGTTGAGCGGGGGATGATCCTTTTGTTTTGTCATACTATAACTGTGAAATTCCATAATTAATTAGAATTGTTTCATAATTCGTTAGAAATTTTGTTGCAGATTTGATTAGATCGTGGTGTTATTCAACAAAGTGCATAAATATTATACAACGAGGCAGACGGTGAAATCTAATCGTCTGCCTTTCTATATTATCGAGCAATATTTAATGATACTACTGAAAGGAGAACTAAAAACGCCCTTTGTTCCAGAGGTCATTGAGGATGAAAGTTTAGTTAGTTACCTATATAGATTTTCACTTGCAAATCATCATGAAATATCTTGGCAAGCTGAACGAGTTATAAATAAAAATCAAAATATGAACATAGATACCACTAAACTATCTAGCATAACTAACTCAACTTTCGCAGTAACAAAATAGGTCGAATCCCTTGTAGTTCTAAGAGCCAAGACCTCTTTTTCTATTGATTGACAAAAAAACACCCTCTTTGTTTGATATCATGGAAGTGTCGAGCAACCATGCAAACAAAGAAAGGTGTGTAATCTCAATGGTACACCATCTTTCTATCTGACCAGTCTCGTTTTTCTTCCGTGTTCCATTCTCTTCAAATAGGCAAGTTGCTTCGCGAGGCATTCCGATCTGAACGCGCATCCCGTCTGATGAGGACGTAGTGCCATCGCCCCAATAAGAAGGCAGCGACAGCTTATGGTGGTAATTGACAAGAATAGCTTGCGCCTTGTTCATGGCATCTTCATGAAGTCGCGTACCATTCGATAGAGTCTAGCACAACACAATTAATATTGTGTTGCAAACTCCGTAAAAAATTTTAGTTTTGCAACCTTGTTTATTTCAGAGACGTATATAATTATAGTTTCATCATTTGATATCGGGAGGAGAGCATTCATGAGAAAGAAACTAATCGCTTCAGTCGCAGGGATATCTTTGCTGCTGGGAGCTAGCGCTGGCGTTTATGCAGGCGCCAATCTTGAGACGATTCAAGCTTATTTGAATCATACTTTGACCGTTAAGGTGAACGGAGTGCCGGCACAATTGAACGACGAACAAGGGAACGCCATTGTACCAATTACATATCAAGGCAGTACATACTTGCCTGTGAGAGCAATTGCAAATGCGTTAGGAGTTGCTGTTGATTACGACGTGGCTACAACAACCGTGCTTCTGGGCGAGAAAGTCGACGGTATCTCCATTACAGGCGAAGAGTATGACGGCGGCAGCTACCTTACGTCCGATCCGAAGCGCACGATCTATCAGAACAAAGACTATAAAGAAGTGCTTTATAACAATGTAGAGGATAACAGCAGCAATGGCAGCGGTTCTTTTATGCTTACCCCGGATAAAAAATATCAGAAGTTGTACCTGCAGGCAGCCGCTATAAACAAAGAGTTCGAGATCAGCATTTATGAAAGCGGCACGCTCAAACTGCTCAAGCAGGATACGGTAACTGTCGAAGACAAGATGAAAACGATTGAAGCCAATATCGGAGGCATCTCCGATGTGTATATTGAGATCAAAGGGTCCGGCGGCGGATTTGTCATTCCTTTGACGACGTCGTACTACAAATAAAGTTCGAAAGGAATGGAAGCTAATACAAGTTTGGTGCAATGGGGGCTGCTGATGCGGCCTTTTTGTTTTTCGTACAACTAACTGGCAGGTTAATTTAGTTGAAAATAAAGGAAAATAGATAAGATATGAGAAATACTAAAGGGATATATTTTATATTTAAAGTAGTTGCGGAGGGCTTTTCGTTGAAATACTTTTATGGAATATTAGCGGTTTTGGGAGTTGTGTTACCGTATTCGCAATTTCTTCCATGGATCATTCAGAATGGCCTGGATATGTCTCAATTAGTTGAAGAAATAACTCAGACGCGCATTGGATCATTTGCATGGATGGATGTTTTAGTATCAGCAATTGTACTTATTGGGTTCATTCTCTTCGAAGGCAAAAGAAAGGGTATGAGGTCGTTATGGTTGCCGATTATAGGTACTCTTGTAGCAGGTGTTTCATTAGGCCTTCCTTTATTTTTATTACTTCGTGAAATACACATCGAAAAGAAATTACAAAGGCTGAATTTCAGCACTTTTGAGCTAACGAAATAATTGATATGGCGGGGCTGCCGGGACGATTCGGTGGCCTCGCTGTGCTAACGGGCAGCATAGCGTAATGGTTAAGTCATTTTATTACGCCGATAAATTGGTTGAAAGAGGAATCGTTTGACTCGTATCTAATAACTAATCTATTACTTATGAAGGAGGAATACACTTGTTAATTGCGTTTGTCGGTGATACTCATGGTAGAGTGTTACATACCTTAGCAGTTCTAAGTGAATGGCAAATTCGTACAAAAAAGAAGCTTGATTTGATTATCCAGGTTGGCGACTTAGGGGCATATCCTGAACCGAGTGAAGAAGTTAGGAGCGAGAAGTATGTACGACAGGATCCAGCTGAATTAGATTTTAGTCGTTTTTTAACAGCAGAAGGAAGATTGGAAAAGAACATTCGTTACATACGGGAGAAGTATCTTAATCGTATTTATTTTATCCGTGGCAATCATGAAGACTTCGACTGGCTTAATTCCAAAAGTCTACAAGCAGAGCAGGGCATTGTTAACATTGATCCGTTTGATTTGTACTATTACGTAACCGACGGCACCATTATGAATGAAGATAATTTAAAAATTGCTTTTCTAGGTGGGATACAAACATTAACGCAACAACCAAAATCAATTGATCCTGTTGCTTACGGAAAACTTATTCAAATGCCTCCTCGTGAAATTGATATTTTGATTACACACGATGCACCATTTGGAATCGGTACAAACTATCATGGTCAAACACAAGGCTCGACTTTAATTTCAGATTTAATTGGAGCAATACAGCCCAAATATGTTATTGCGGGTCACTACCATCATATGAATGGTCCTAGAACTTTCGGGAGCACGACATATCTAGGACTTAATGTATTGGTCGATCTTAGAGATGATGGTGAACTCAGGAGAGTCCGACCTGGTAGTATTGCGCTGTTAGATACTGAGATGAATAGCGTCAATTTTATAACTGATGATTGGCTATCGAGTATTGATAAGGATTTCAATTTCATCACCCATATGGAAGAGTTAATAAAAAGGGACAATTAGAGTGAAATCGATTGTCTTTTTTTATTGTCTCTTTTATGAAAGAAAGCTTTGACTGATGGAGATTGTAAATGGTACTTCCTTTCGTTTGTTGAACTAAAACCAGCTAATAGTTTGTCAACATTTTTCTGCCTTTCCTATACGCTTAGCTCGCTCACGAGCCCAGCTCTCAGAGCGGCTAGGGCAGAGGCATGCTATCCGTTCGGCAAGCTTAGCCTCTCCAGCCTTCAGGACGTCCTTAGGGATGGAAATTCCTTTAGAAGAAGCAGTGAAACCTTTGAATACAAGTCCCCAAAGGTGCCTCTATTTGACTAATGAGCGGCGCTGGCCGGCCCCCTTTTCGCCCTTCCATCGTATAAGATGACGCGCATGCTGGAGTTCATTTTGAAAGCTACTGGAGCAGCCCGGCAGCTTTTTTAGATTATAAGAATACGATGCCTAAATCTATTTTGTCCGTACGAACCTGTTACTATCTGTTAAAATGGATACTCAGCGAAACCGAGAGCAGAAGTCTTTATATTCCTCGAAGGGCATCGAGTATACATTCACCTTTCCGTAATTGGAATCATACGTATGCATTCTATTGGTGAGCTTTCGGTAGAGGCGGTTCGTATAGTCATTATCCGCGGATGTCGGGATTCTGACTTCCCTCACATGAGGATTGGCATCTTCGATTTCCATGGCTAATTTCTGCAAGCCGCGAAGGAACGTTCTGTTGTTTCGATATTTCTCGATGAAGCAGCTATTGCCCAGTACCGCAATAGCTTTGTCCTTGAAATCGTCCTCCTGCAGACCAAGAACGAAACAGCCAATCCCGACAACCAAATCGGCTTCATTCCGTATAAGGGCGGCCCGGCCCTGTTGCATGTAGTCCCTCACATCCTTCAACGTTAGGCTAACCCGGTAGTAGGGGATAATGTGTGTTCGATGCCGGATATAAAATTCCGTGAATTGGCTCCAGTGAAAAGTAGTCGTGCAAACTTCGAATCGAATCAACCTAGACACCTCTTTAATATTATTTATAGAAAAATTTTCATATAATACTTGTTTTTTACTTAAAAAGATTATATATTAAAAACAATTTCAATCGAAGGAGGTGATCGGAAATGGGCCAATCCGGGTGCAATGTGCCAGCTTTGTGGGAAGTACTTCCTAGACGCGACGACGGATCCATCGACCGGTCGTAAAATTGGTTGCTAATAAGCGGATAGAAGGGAGGCCAGCAGCAATGCTGGTCCTTCTTTATGCGCTGATAAGAAATAATTTGCGTAGACGCCCGCTCACAACTTCAAAGGTTTGGGTCTATTGATCCGATCGACATATTGCCGAATTCGCTCGATAGTCGTGAAGTAAGAGTCGAGCATTCCACAGGAATGCAATTTCGTATTACGGAGTGAAGCGATTTTGCCAAAAAGCCTTCGACGTATATCCGTCGGCGTGCAAAAAAAATCGATCTCGCGAATCGGATGGGGGAATTCTAGCTCCCGTTCAATTAGGGCTTTCATTGCTTCTACAAATCTTATTCCTGTGCCGTATGGAGCCTCAAGATAGAGTAGGACGACTTCAATCCGGGTCTGATCCGCACTTTTGTCTTTTGCGGTCCCATACGTATATGCTATTACCCCTCTGACCAGCCTTTGCTCATCCAGAGCAAGCATGAAACCGGAGTCGTAGAGGGAGGTATACAGCAAGTTCACAGTCGTACTCCACTGATACGGGAGCCCCAGCGACTCTGCATGTCGGCAAATGAATAGGAGCCCATCTTCCTTCATTTGCTCCGAGCTAGCGGATATCCATTGAAGCATCAATCATCTCTCCTTTGCATTCGCGATCTTAACGTTGCTTCCAGTCCTTCCCGGATGGCGGGATAACGCATCACAAGCGGATGAAAGTGGTCGTAGGACAAGGATAAGAACCAACAAGCCGTAACGGTAACGATGGTAGCCGTCCTTGGAATATGCTGCATGAGCGCGATTTCACCGAAATGATCCCCGTCTTCCAACGATGCTACTTTTCGTCGTTCGCCTAAGCCTGCGGAGATAAGAACTTCGACTTTGCCTCTTGCAATCAAGTAAAATTTGTCCCCCTGATCTCCTTGCTCGACGACCGTTGCGCCAGCTTCAAACTTCTCCATGACGAATAGTTGGGAGATCTCATCCAAGGCTTCGGAATCGAGACTGCTAAAGAAAGGGAGCTTGCGTAAACGATCTGACCGGACACAGGCGTTACCGCTGCCGTGGGCAAGCATGAACCCTTGCTGCTTATCCCACATTTGACGGTATTCGCCATTGCGTTCCAGCAGTTCCTCATGGGTCCCGGTTTCGGCCACGCTCCCTTGGCGAAGCACGACGATTCGGTCGGATAAGGCGGCATAAGCCAATCGGTGTGTGACCGATACTATTGACATGCGCCGCCCTAATGTACGGATCGTCTCATTTACGGATCGCTCGGTATCGGGATCCAGGGCTGAAGTGGCCTCGTCCAGGAATAGAATGCGCGGTTTTCGCACGAGTGCCCGAGCCAGGGCGATCCGTTGCCGTTGTCCTCCGGACAGACTGTCCCCGTAATGACTGACGAGAGTGTCATAACCCTCTCTAAATCCAATGATCGTATCATGAATTTCGGCCGCTCGCGCCGCCTCCTCGATTTGTTCTTGGGTCGCTTCGGGGCTGCCGATGCGAATGTTATCCCGAATAGAAGTATGGAACAAGACAGAATCTTGGAAAACAACCCCTACCTGCCTAAGTAGGGAGGCATATTGAACATTCTTAATATCTTGACCGTCGTAGAGCACGACTCCGGTTTGGGGATCGGAAAACCTTAGCATCAGTTGCAGCACCGTGCTTTTCCCGGCCCCGCTGGGACCGACTATAGAAGTAAAGCCCCAGTCCGGTATGGTCAGATTCAGGTTCCGCAGCACCGGTTCACCAGAAACATAGGCGAAGTTGACGTCACGGAACACTATGTCCGAACGGAGGGGAGAGAGTTCCTGCCCGCCTTGCTCGATAACGTCAGGTTCCCAGTCCAACACTTGCTGCAAGCGATCTAGGCTCGTACGAGCCGATAATATAAAAGGCAGAATAGATGTAACACCGAACAAGGACGTGCCAACTGTGAAAAAGATAGAGTTGTAGGCGATGAACTCGCCGATGGTAAGACTTCCGTTGAAGGTCAAGTAACCGCCGTAAGCGAGTATCACTGCGGTCAGAATCGAGATGACGAGCATTGGCAGCCGGTTTAGATTTGAGCTGACGAAATTCCGCTGAACGCCGATCGAGAGCATGGTACGAAGATTTGCTTCGACCTTGTTCAACATGGCGCTGCGCAAATCGAACGCCCGAATGACGCGATATGCCTTAATATGTTCGTCAACCGAACCATTAAAATGATCCAGTTGCTTGTAATAAGCTTCACCCAATGCTAGAGAACGTGACTTGAGCATGCGATAGGGTGCAAACAAGAGAGCGGAACCGGCTAGGGTTACCAGCGTCAGCTTCCATTCCAGCGAAAAGAGAATCGCAAGCCCAACGATAACGCTGGTGATGGAAAGGAGGCCTCCGGTCATGATATAGATTAAGGCTGATTGAATGGCAGGAATGTCATCGGTATATCGGGCAAGCAGGTCTCCTACCCCGAATCTCTTGTAGAAGCGCTGCGATTGCATCTGCATGTGCTGGTATAGCCGTATCCGATATTCGAATAATAAATTCGAACCTAACCGGGCTTTGGCATAATCGGAGGATATACCGGTCAGCACATTAGTAAATCCAAGGATCAGCAAAGCGACGATAATGATTGCCAAAGCCTTACCGTCACGTGGGAGAATGGCAAGGTCAATCAAGTATTTATAGCTGAGGGAGGAGAGGTAACGGAAGATAAGGTCGATGACGGCACCAATCAAAATAAGAAATATGAGAAACGGGGACGACCTAACCAAAGTGAAAATACTCTTCCATAACATCCCAATCAAGTCTCCTTAGCCATTGTAGCGATTCCTGCAAGGGATTCTGCATAACCGTAACATCATTCTAGCGCAAAGAACTACTGTGTAAACTGAAAAGAAAGCGTTTCATGTAAGGTTTGAACGTCTATTAAGTATTTTGTCGAATAAACTGTACTGGATTAAACTATGATCTACATTTTCCTTTAGGCTGGGGCCGGTTTGATGCTGTCCGGAGGGAGGATATTGCCGTACGTTGTCGAATCGAATGCAAAGGGATTGTTTTTTAAAGAGAGATTGTCGAAACAGAGACTAAGGTGATTAGGGTGAAAAAGGCTCATAGCAGGAGAAGCCGATTTGCGGCGCTTGGGATAGTTGTGCTCGTTTTGCTGACCGCTTTGGGATGGCCGCCGAATGGGCTGACTTCCTCTAAAGTCCAGCCTCGTGTTCAGGACGGCGTGCTGGACTTGCGGCAATGGAGTTTGGAACAAGATGGCCCCATACGACTGAACGGAAGTTGGTCTTTCCAGTGGGAGCGGTTGTTGACGAATGACGACCGTTTCGATGGGAACGAACAAGCCGTTACTCGCGATAGGTTCGCGAAAGTCCCAGGTGTTTGGACGAAAAACGGATTGCCGGGTCACGGCTATGCAACGTACCGCTTGAAGGTGCTGACGAACGGACATACGGGCTCGCTCGGTCTCCAAATTCCGGCAATTGCTCCTGCGTACAAGATGATGATCAACGATCGGGTTCTTGCGGAAGCTGGAACGGTTGCAGCGGATCTCTCAGACATGCAGTTTGCCTATTTACCGCAAACGGTCGCTTTTGATCCGCCGGCAGGCGAGTTTGTTCTGCTCATTCAGGTGGCTAATCATCTTTACCCACAGGGAGGCATCTGGTTTAGCCTGACGCTGGGTGATGAACGTCAGATGATGGCTATGAAGGAACGCAGCACGATTGTCGACATGGCGGTATTCGGCGGATGCGCGATGCTCGGTTTGTACCAAATTGCTATATTTTTGCTGCGCAGGGCGGAAAGATCGTCTTTATACTTCGCCATCTGTTGTTTGCTTGGAGCTGTCCGTCAATTGGTGGTAGGCGACATTTATTTGGTCCATATCATTCCGTATGTGGACATCCGCCTTGTTATCGCTATGGAGTATTTGACTTTTTACGGCGGAGTCGCAATCGCCATGCTGTTCGTTCGCGAATTGTATCCGAAGGAATTTAACGGTACCGCGATCAAAGTGCTCGCATGGATCGGATGCGGTTTTGTCGGGACGGTCGTGCTGCTTCCTACCGAATGGTTCACGAGTACGATCGGTTATTTTCAGTTAGTCTCGCTATTCGGCTTTGCTTACATCCTCTGTGGCTTCACACTCGCTTTGTGGCGCGGCCGCAAAGGAGCGTTGCTACAGCTGTCCGGGTGGCTCCTTTTCGTCGCCACGGCCGTTCATGATATTTTATACAGCAATGACATGATGATTGGAACCGATGTACAGCTAGGAACCTATGGTTTTCTTCTTCTGGTTATTATTGAAGCGCTGGAACTGGCCAGGCGGTTCACAAACGCCTATCGTACGATTGAAAGCATGACGGATGAATTGATGGCGATGGACCGTATGAAGGACGAGTTTCTGGCCAACACCTCACATGAACTGAAGACGCCGGTTCACGGAATCATGAATTTATCAATGGCTTTGTTCGACGGAAAGGCCGGTTCTCTGGGCGAATCTGAGCGGGAGAAGCTTGCGCTCATCATCTCGGTGAGCCGCAGGCTGTCCAATTTGATCAACGATATTCTAGACTTATCCTTATTGAAGAATGGCGGCATTCGATTGCAGCAACGTCCGATCGATATCCGTGCCATCGTGTCGGCACAACAGGAAGTGTTCCGACACTATATTGGGGAAAAGGATGTCACGCTTCGTATGGAGTGGCCGGGCGAGTTACCTTTAGCGTTTGCCGATGAAAGCCGGCTGCTCCAGATCATGTACAATCTGATCGGCAATGCCATCAAATTTACGTCTGAGGGGGAAGTCACAGTCCGCGCCAATACGGTCGGAAGCATGCTGCAAATTAGCGTTGCCGATACGGGCATCGGGATTCCGGCTGACCGGCTGGAGATAATCTTTCAAGCGTACGAGCAAGCCAAAACTTCTGTTGCCCAGCCATACGGGGGAGTAGGGCTCGGACTCGGCATCGCGAAACAATTGATCGAGCTGCATGGAGGTCGAATCTCGGTCACTTCCGAGGCCGGCAAAGGCTCCGTGTTTTCCTTTACCCTTCCCGTCTGCGAGGGGAGGGACATCAAGACTTCCGAATTCCAGCTGGCTGAAGACAGATGGTCGGTGTCTCATCTCCCTTCCGCTCAGCCGGTAACAGATGAAATCTTTGATTTGGACGGCCAAGACAAGCACGGACAAGCCATTTTGGCCGTCGATGATGATCCCGTTAATTTGAAGGTGTTAACGGCGGCATTGGCAGGCGAATCTTACCGGATCTTGACGGCGGCAAGCGGTCAGGAAGCCTTGCGTCTTCTGGACAGCGACGGCTGGCGGATCGGATTGGTCATCTTGGATGTGATGATGCCCGGGCTTTCGGGCTATGAAACGTGCCGCCTTATCCGTCAAAAGTATGCACTCTCCGAGCTTCCCGTTCTGCTGACGACGGTGCGAAGCGAGATGGAGGATTTGATTTGCGGCTTCGAGGCGGGGGCGAACGATTTCCTGACGAAGCCTTTTCATCCTCATG
This sequence comes from Paenibacillus hodogayensis, assembly GCF_039536325.1. NCBI lineage: Bacteria > Bacillati > Bacillota > Bacilli > Caryophanales > Paenibacillaceae > Paenibacillus > Paenibacillus hodogayensis. Next base: position 453,775 of record NZ_BAAAYO010000001.1, on the reverse strand, counting down.
AGCTTAGAGCGAGAACACGTTCTTTGCTGGAGACGAAGCGCTCGGCGGAAGAGGTCGTCCGTTCGGAGACGGCATTCCTTCAGGCGCAGATCAAGCCTCATTTTCTGTATAACACGCTGAATACAATTCTCTCTCTGTCATTGGACGAACCGCAAAACGCGCATGATTTGCTGCTGCACTTAAGCCGGTATTTGCGAGGCAGCTTTGATTTCAAAAACAAAGAGAGAGAGGTTTCGCTTCGGAAAGAGCTGGAGCTGGCGGAGGCTTACTTGTATATTGAGCGTGCCCGATTCGGAAAGCGACTGCGCGTTCGCTATGTGGTAGATGAAGAGGCCGGTTGTTGGCTGCCTCCATTAACTCTGCAGCCGTTAGTGGAAAATGCCGTAAGACACGGTGTCACCAAAAAGGAAAATGGCGGGACCGTGACGGTCACGGTTCGCATGCAGGGGGAAGAAATCGTCATTTCCGTCGAAGACGACGGCGAAGGAATGCCGGCTGCGGCACAGTCCATCCTCACGAAAGAAGGAGAAGGAAGCGGTGGGGTCGGACTGAAAAATATTCATCAGCGCTTGCTCCGGCTGTATGGTCAAGGACTCGCAATCGAAAGCCGGGACGGATACGGCACCAAGGTCACCCTGTGCGTTCCGCGTGCCATTAGATCCGAAGGTGGTGAAAAGTTAGCATGATCGGAGTCGTTGCCGTTGACGATGAGCAGCCTGCCCTTAATCGAATTGGCAAGCTGCTGCAAGAGGCGAACGAAGTCCAGGTTCACGGACTGTTTGTTAGTGCCAAAAGTTTTTTGGAATATGTGCTGGTGGCGGAAGAGCGAATTGATCTGGTGCTGCTCGATATGGAAATTCCGGGCATTCATGGGTTGGAGTTGGCGCGACGACTGAGAACGTTCCGACCGGATATCCAGATTGCTTTTCTGACCGCCTATGAGGAATTCGCCCGCGAAGCCTTTGATGTAGAAGCGGTGGATTACTTGCTCAAACCGATTACTAAGGAAGATCTGGTCAGGACCCTGAAACGCTGTATGAAACGGATCGTACCCTATAAAGCCGATGTAGGAGATATAGAGCCGGGGAAATCCGTCCAAAGCTTCGGCATTTTTGTTGTGACGACGGAGAAGGGCGAGCAAGTCCAATTCCGCAATTCAAAGGGGAGAGAGCTGCTGGCTTATTTGCATCATCATGACGGGAAGCCGGTCAGCAAAGCACAAATTCTGGATGATATCTGGAACGGCCGCGATGTGGAGCAAGCGCAAGCTACGCTTTATTCGACGATTTACCAGCTTCGGAAAGACCTCGAAATTTGTGGCCTACATAATATCATCAATCAGACGAAAACGGCGGGCGGCAGCTACCGGCTTGAATGGGCCGTTGCTTATCATGATGTTAGCGCTTATGAGGAGGAGTATTGCCTTTACAAGCAAACGTTATCGCTTGCACACGCTTTGCGAGCAATCCGACTATACGGGGACGGGTATTTGACAGGCAGCGGCTATGTGTGGGCAGCTTCGCGTCAGGCTGAACTCGAACTGAGCTATGTGGAGCTGCTGGAAGCTGTAGCGAATACCTATGCCCGGCAGCATCGCTATGATATTGCCCTGAACCCGATGAAAAAATGGTCGCAGCTCATGCCGCTAAATGAGCGGCTTCATGCCAAGATGGTCGCGCTTCTACTGCTTATGAACAGGGAAGCGGATGCCACGGCCTATCATGGGCTAGCCGTGGAACTGCTCACTCAAAGCGATGAGACGTCCCTCATGGAGTTTTCCGCCATAGCTTCGAACCCTTACTCCTTATTTTGAAGATACACATTGTTGCAAAAACGTAGAGTCTCCGCCGATACTAATTGGATGAAACTTTATATGTTCCCACAGTTTTTTTCGAAATACTAATGTTGCGCCTTTTACTCCGCTTCGCTTTTGAATTAGCGAGTGTTTTGCTTTTTTCGAAGTACATGAAAACCGTTCTCTTACAGACCAGATCGGCGTTTTTACGCTCCAGAGTATTAACTTGCTGTGCAAGATAGTTGGGAGCATAGTAGTCGTCATCGTCACATTTTGCGATAGTCTCATACCTACTTTTGGAAATTCCAAAGTTTAAGCATTCTCCTAGGGCGTGTATGCAAACTATCGAAATAGCTTAAGAACTGGTAAACTTAACCTATGAAAAGACGATACGAGATACGAGACGACCAATGGGAAATCATTAAATATATATTGCCACCGGAGCGAAAACCACAAGGCGGATGTATTTGTTCAACATCATCGATTGGTACAGCCGTAAAGTGATTGACTATGAGCTTTCCAGTACGCTTGAGAAGGGCTTTGTTCTCAGGTGTCTGAGGCGCGCATTTGGCCACCGTAAGCCGGAGATGATGAACAGTGATCAGGGATCTCACTTCACCAATGGGGATTACCTCGAGCTGCTGGAGAAGGAAGGCGTCAAGGTATCGATGGATGGTAAGGGCCGAGCGACGGATAACAGCCGCACAGAACGCTATTTCCGCTCGCTCAAATACGAGTGCATCTATTTGAATGAATTCGAAGACCCTCGCGCGCTGCGCAAAGGGATAGCTCGTTATGTCCAATTTTATAATCAGGAACGCCCTCACCAATCTCTTAATGAAGCGAAGCCCGACCAATTTTACGCCCACCCTATTGAAAAAATCGCATCCTAAAACACTAGGCCCACGAGAAGAAGGACATAACTTATTCCTCAGAAAATCGTGTCTTGACAATGGGGAGCATTACAGTGGGCAGGGCTACCTTTAACGGATGCTCAACCTTTTGGATAACTGGGCCGAAAAATGTATTCTGAATCTTCTACCAATTATTCATTCGACGTTTATGCAACGCTTGTGATGGTGTATCCTTTCTATAAAGTGCCCCAGAGGTTAAGTTTCTTCTTGCTCATACGTTGATCCAAATGCATCAGGATCATTTTTCAATGCACGCAACCTTACTTCCTTGTACACTGGGGCATCAGAGTCATTCAACAGACGAATGTTCATTAGTCACTTCCGTTCAATTATCAAATTGATCTGCTTCTGCTCTTGAATTTCATCAATCGCTCGAAAAACGTAGCAGCAAAGCATAATCGGGGAAACATGGTTTCAGATCCGAAATGCCCCCACGCTGATCCCCAACTTGTCTGTAATAGATCGGAATACATTACACCCGGTTTCTTCGAAACTGCATCGGTGTGACGTGTTCGTGTTTTTTGAAAACACGGTTGAGATAAAATCCATTTTGATAACCGCAGCATTCGGAAATTTGATCTAAGGTTAGGTCGGTTTCCAGCAGTAAGGATTTGGCTTTCTCTAGGCGGAGTTGCGTGAGATATTGAATAGGTGTTATTCGGAATGTTTTCTTGAATCGCTTACTTAGCTGAGAAAGGCTGGTTTGTAACGCTTCCGCGATATCCAGAAGTCTAAGGTCCTGGAATGCCTGTTTTTGAATTAACATGGAGGCCTCCTCCGCTATGGGGTCTAATGGCGAATTGGTCAAATCGGCAGCATGCAAGGGGTTCTCTTGCAGTTCTTCACATAATAAAAGCCAAATGTTAGCCGCATAATGATTCAACTGCCATCTCGTCCACGGGTCATGACGGTTACCCATCAGGCTCATCGATCGAAAATTGGAAGCTAGACGTGAGACGTCGCGAATATTGATTTTGCCCGTCGGCGGCGATTCTGCTTCTGTTAGCTTAATTGGATTTCCCGCACAATCTCTCCATTCAACGAACATCACAAACAATGAAACAGGACTGTTCACAACCCGGCGAAAAGTTTCTCCAGGCGGACAGACAATGATATCGCCGAAGGAAGCGTTGCCTTCATGCGTTCCAATCTTATAATAGAATGAACCGTTTTCCACGGCAAATATAAGCCAGCTAGGATGACTGTCCTCGTAATTAACAAACTTATCTAACCGTTTCCAATGCATGAAATATAGTAAATATGGGACTTGTCCGCTTAAAGGTGTCGGGTTCACGATAGCTCCTTTTCACTGGAAAATTAGTATATAGTATAACTCAAAAAAGTGAGTGTTTAAAGTAACTTGATTGTACTAAGATATGGATAACCACTCGAGATGGTATATTATGCAAATTAAAGAGTGAAGGTGTTCGTAAATGGAACAATATTTATTTAATTCCAAAGTACCGATTACAGATGAATATGATCTAATCGTGTTCGGAGGAGGCTCCGCCGGCTGTATAGCGGCAATACAGGCTGGGAGAATAGGCATAAAAACGGCGCTGGTGGAGAAAAATGGGGTTCTCGGAGGGACAGCTGTTGTTGCGTCGGTTAATTTTCCTGGACTATTCCATGCTTGGGGGAACCAGGTTATCGCAGGCATCGGTTGGGAAGTCATTAGGGAAACGGAGCGCCGCGGAGGCGCAGTGCTCCCCGATTTTACAGTTCCATACAAGAACAACCAGCATCCGCGACATCAGATCAGTGTAAATCGGTTTGTATATAGTAGTGTGCTGGACGATTTATGTTTGGATGCAAAGGTTGTTCTGAGATTTCACGAAATGCCGGTTCACATTGACTCCGATGAGCATTGGCGATATGTACTGGTCGCCGGAAAATCAGGCTTAAGCTGTCTGCGTGCGAAAAAAATTATCGATGCCACTGGGGATGCTAACGTAGCGGGTCTTATGGGGTATGAGCGTGAAAAAAGCAAAAGCTTGCAGCCAGGAACGTTGATCTACAATCTCAGCGGCTATTCTTTGGAGCAGGTCGATCAGGTTCAATTGCACGGAATCTATAAGCAATCGCTTGCTGCTGGAGAGATCTTCGAGACGGATCATGTTCCAGGCGGGGTCCCTTTTTGGAGGGAATTAATAACGGCTGGTGGAAATAATATGCACATCCCAGGGATTGACGGTTCTACTTCCCAGCTGCGCAGTGAAGCAGAATTAAAAGCACGTCAATCTTTATCGCGGATTTATAGGTTACTACGAAAGGTGCCGGGATGTGAGCAGCTTCAGGTTAACTATTTTGCTAACGAATGTGGAATCCGCGAAACTTCAAGAATTGTTGGAGAAGCTAGAGTGACCTGTGAAGCGTATACCAGCGGGTACGTTTGGCCAGATGCCGTATGTTACAGCTTCTATCCGATTGATGTACACAGCGATTCGGGGAATACGATCGACATTCGTCCGCTTGCGGAAGGCATCGTGCCTACAATTCCTTATGGCGCGTTAGTACCCCAAGGGAGCGAGCACTTACTCGTTTCTGGACGTTGCATCTCTGGCGATCGCGAGGCCAACTCTGCTTATCGCGTTCAAGCAAGCTGCATGGCGACCGGTCAGGCAGCTGGAGCCGCAGCGGCTATCGCCGTACAAAATAATAGTTCCGTTCGCCAAATTGATTTAGACGAGCTGAGGTCGGTTTTGGCGAAGCATCAGGCAATCGTTCCATTAAAAAGATAAGCCTGGCAGAAGCGTACGATAGCTGCTGTCCGTATTCGCTATGGAGGCTTAACGGCGATCACATTATTTAGGAGGCGCTTTCATGAAAAATCGTTTAACATTGCCAGTACTTTTTATTGCTGGCTTACTAATGGCCACAGGTTGTAATTCTGGGGAAAAGACAAAACCCACATCTGCTTCACAAGAGCCTGAAAAAGCGAAGGCGCCCGTCGAGCTTACGATGGTTCCGTACTATCTCTCCTTGAGCGATGAAGACTTCGATGAATTCATCGTAAAACCCGTACGAGCAAAATATCCGCACATCACGATGAAGCTGGATCGGACCGAACCAGAGAAACTGGCTGCCGCGAATATCGTTCCGGATTTGTTCTATACGGCGAATTCTCGTTACTCCACATTCGTGGATATGGATATCCCTTATGATATGAAGGAAGAGATCAAGGCGAGTAAACTGGATATGAATAAATTCGCAAAGCCGAATATCGACTGGGTCAAGGAATTAGGTTCGAAGGGGGAGGTGTATGGCCTTCCGTTCGATATTAACCAATACGCTTTGTTTTACAATAAGGATCTTTTTGACAAGCGTGGAGTTCCTTACCCGAAGGACGGATTGACGTGGGATGAGTTGCTTGAGCTATCCAAAAAGTTGACGTACCAAGATGGCAGCGTACAATACCGGGGATTAGTCGTAAACACTCCGGAACAACTCGCCCGGATACGATCCATCGCTTTCGTCGACCCGCAAACAAACAAGGCGTTGATAGATAATCCTGCGAACAAGGCCGTCTTAGAACTTATTCAAGGGTTTTATCAAGTACCGGGGATGATTGTGAACAACGAATTCCCGATGAAGACAGCCGATTTTGTAAAAGATGGAACGGTCGCCATGACGTTAAATTGGATTACGGACTTGGCGACGAGCATCGGGAAAAATAATCCCAATATGAATTTCGATCTTGTCGGCGCCCCAGCGTTTAAGGACTTGCCGAACACAACAATTGACGGCGGCCCGAAAATGATAGGTATTTCCAAAACAAGCAAGCATAAGGATGACGCATTCAAAGTGCTTCAGCTTCTTGTGTCGCCGGAAGTACAGTCTGTGATCAACCGGAAAGGCCGCTTGACTGCTCTTGCGGATGAAAATATCCGTAAAGATTTCGCATCTGATCTGCCTATCCTGAAAGGAAAAAACGTTCAAGCAGCGCTCAAAGTGAAACAGGCCAAAATGGCACCGTCGAACCCTTACACAGCAATTGTTGTTAGCAAATTCAACGGAGTAGCGAAGGACTTGGCGCTTCGTACAAAGGATATCAATACGATTCTCAGAGAAGTACAGGAAGCCTCAGATAAAGCAATTCAGGATGAACTGAATAAAAAGAGCAAGTAATATTTTAAGCCTACCGATTCATCCAAGCCGAGACTGGTCAACACACGCTTCTTCTCTTTGGTTAAGGGACGGGCGAATTGTTTGCTGCTTGTGGACGGATGTGGTAGATTTTCATCAAATAAGGTGCCCCTCTCTTTGGGTGATGTTGTTCGGACAAACACCATTCAACCAAAGATTTGGGGCCCTTTTCACGTTTTCATAGAGCGAACCCAAAACGATGATCTATATCCTCAAGGACGACAGGTAGCGGAAGTGATGAGACTATGGAATGATCATAGAGGAACGGAATCGAGTTTGGAACTGGATAACCTTTTTTTGTAAGACAATGGCGTCTCCTTCACGATTTTCTGAAACTCCCGACCATCCATCCACATACTCAACCAATACGGTAAGGTTCAATAGCATCAATCATAGAAGAATATGTAAGTATGCATAAAAATACACCTAGGCAGACAAGAGTAGATTTCGTCTGCCTATTTTTTTTAGTTATTGAGCCCCAAATACCTAAAAAAACGGTTTGTGTCCGTGCGCGGAAATTGAAGCTCGGCTAATCCGGGAAAGCCGCCTTCGGAGGCGACAGCGAGTTCTCTCCCTAATCAGGTAAATGCTACCATGCGGATATGAATTGGATACTAAACTTTGGTATAATCAAGGTATATTGGGATAGTATGTGATGGAATTCGGCTTGAAGTGAGGTTGGGGTACTGTGCAATCATTGCGGCAATGGAAAGATCATTTTTTTATCGGCAGAGAAGCCGAGCTTGAACTGCTGCGTCAGTTTGCTGACCGTAGTGGGCAAACGGAGCGCATTGTGAATATTTATGGTCCGGGAGGCATCGGCAAAAGCTTTCTTCTCGACGCGCTTCACCGCGTTTTGGAGAAGAACGGCTCCTCGTTCATTCTGTTGGGCAGCCGGGATTTTATCCATTCCCCTGAAGCGTTTGCAAGGCGGTTCCTGTCTGTTCTAGGCTCTATCCGTTCCGATTTCGATGTCGCAGACGAACTCGAACAGATGCCGATCGCCAACTGGACGGACGCTTGTCTAAAGAAACTGAATGCGCTCGCGGCGGACAACCGAATTGTGCTTGCGATCGATACTTATGAGGAATTGAGCGGGTTGGACTTGTGGTTGAGGCAGGAGTTCATCGCACGGCTACCCGGCAACGTACTGGTCATAATAGCCGGCAGATTTCCCTTACGAGGTGAATGGGCGGTCTCGCCAGGATGGCGCCGGATGATCCGCCCCTTGCCGCTGTCGGAGTTCCCTTATGAGACGCTGTGCGAATACTTGGGGAAGATTGGCATTCTGGAAGAGGGAATGATGCAGGAGCTGTGGAGGTTCACTCGAGGACACCCTTTCACACTTTCTTTGGCAGCCTCTACAATCCACGCCGGTTCTACAAAACGCATGGAGGGAGCGGATCGAACGGAGGTGCTGAACGGACTCGTCCACCTTTGGTTGAGAGAGGTGACGGATGAGAACTTGCAGAAGCTTCTGGAGGCCGCATCGATGCTTCGGCATTTCCATCAGGATTTGCTCGGCCACGTCATCGAACAAGAAGTCCAGGCTGTCGATTTCCGACGGTTGACCCAACTTTCGTTTGTCCGGTTCACTGAACGGGGATGGGTGCTGCACGATTTGATGCGGGAATCCATCCGCCAAGATCTTCGTGCCCGAATGCCCGAGACTTACCAACGTTTATCCCGGCGCTGTGTCCATTATTACGATCGGAAATTGCGGCAAAACTCAACCAACCAAGATATTTCGTGGGAACGTGGCGAGTTTTTCTTTCATCTGGGTGACTCGTTGATTCGAGCCGTATTTTTTCCGCCACTCTCTGTATCCTCCCATCACTTGGAGACGATGGACGGGCACAATGTGAACGAGGTTGTCCATTATTTTCAGCAAAGGACAGCGGAATCCCGGGACAAAAAAGTTTCCTTCGTCGACCACGAAACGGACCGGCAGTACGACTTGATCGTACCTGCCAGCCAGGATCGTAAAGAATCGGATTTGCTCGACCCGCGCAGCCTGCTTGCACTGTGCCCTGACGCCGTGCGTCTCCTCAGAAACGAGGCAGGCCGGCTAATCGGGCTTGTCGTCATGATTCCCATTAACGAGCACACGCTCGATTATTTGACGACACAACCGGTAAGCCGCGCCTACTTCAAAGGGTTGACGCCAAGCCGGAAAAGAGAGTTTGCCGTACCTCGGCAAACGCAGAGCGGCTGGTACATACGTATGGTCGACGCGCTCGACCCGGAAGACGCTTCGGCCAGAAGAGACTTGTTGAGCTTCGTTTTCTCTCACATTTTGACCGGAGGCATATTGCTGGCTTCGACACCGCTGCCCTTTTATCAGACGCTGCTCCGGCGGCTCGGATTCGAAGAGGTGCCGAAAGCGCTGCACCATGATTATGGCAAGGACACGCCATCGCCGACCTTCCTGATCGACCTTCGCGGCGTTAGGCTGCAAGCTTATCTGGATCGCATGGCTTCGAGCATCGGAATCAAAACAGATTCCGAACGGCTGGCCGGATTAACCGTCCGAGAGAAAGAAATCGCTGTGCTGCTGCTGGGGGGTAAAACCAACATGGAAATCGCCTCTCACTTGCATTTGAGCGAAATTACAGTCAAGAAAAACTTGGCCCATATGTTCGGCAAATACGGTGTTAAAAACCGGGCGCAGTTGATGATAAAGCTGTACGAAGGCCCCGACTCCCGACACGGGCAAATCGGAAGAAATATGCCAATGAGCCCCGGGCATCTTATTGACACTCCTGATGGGGGGAGTACCAGCGCAGCCGACACCACACGCAAACATATGGAATAAAGTGGCCGACCTTGTTCGCGGGGAACGGTCTGCTGGTTCCAGATGACTCGAATATCTTCGTGCGAAAGTGCCGGTAGATCTGATATTGACAAATCTGGTTAGCGGGTTTATCTTAAGTACAATCAGCAAATCGGATCATGCCTATGAAGAGTATCCAACTCGGAGGCGTTTTCGTCAAGAGCATCCTGCTTGGGATGTTTCCTAAGTCAGCCGGGCTCGCCCGTTATCGCGGAACCAAGAGGATCGAATGATGCGCGTCATGTTCGGTCAAGTTGGGTGGCACCGCGAGCGAACGCTCCTCGTCCCAATTGGACGGAGGGCGTTTTTTGTTGTTTATTTATTCGGGGAGGTTGAGGAACATGTATCGTATTCACAATTTTAGTCCGGGGCCGGCGGCGCTGCCGCTGGAAGTATTGCAGCAAGCGCAAGAGACGTTCATCGAATACGGGAGTTCCGGTATGTCTGTCATGGAGATGTCCCATCGTAGCGGCGAAGTGGAGCGACTGTTTGTGGAAACAAGTCAATTGCTGTTAGAGCTTCTGGGCCTTCGTTCGGGGTATAAAGTCTTGTTTATGGGTGGCGGCGCGAGTATGCAATTCGCGTTGATCCCAATGAATTTCATGACGCATGACAAGGCGGGACACTATATTTTGTCGGGAAGCTTCGCCGAGAAAGCTTTTCTTGAGGCACGAACGATTGGTGATGCAAATGTTGCGGCAAGCACAAAAGAGAAAAACTGGAGCAGTCTTCCCGGCATCGACGAAATTCGGCCGGGGGCGAACAGTGCCTACCTCCATATTACGACCAACAATACAATCGAAGGCTCACAATTTCATGTCCTTCCAGATGCCGGTCACATACCACTCATTGGCGATATGACAAGCGACCTGCTTGGTCGCTCTATTGACTTTACGAAGTTTTCGATGTTCTACGCAGCGGCGCAAAAAAATCTCGGTCCCGCCGGCGTGACCGTTGCGGTGATTCGGGAGGATTTGTTGGAGCGATGCGCAGAACAGATCCCAGCGATTTTTAAATACAGCACGTACGCGCAACACGGTTCGCTCTACAATACGCCGCCCGTCCATAGCGTTTTCATGATGAAGTTGATGCTTGAATGGACGAAGCGTCAGGGGGGAATCAAGGAAATGGAAGAGCGCAATTCTGAAAAAGCCAGTCTGCTCTACGACGCCATAGATCGCAGCGGAGGATTCTACAAAGGGATGATTGCGGAGTCGGACCGTTCAAAGATGAATGTGACTTGGCGTATGCTGGATGACGGACTGGAGAAGTTATTTGTCCAGGCATCCGAACGTAACGGATTTGAGGGATTGGCTGGCCATCGCAGCGTCGGGGGGCTGCGCGCATCGGCGTATAATGCAGTTCCGGTCCAGGCGTGCGTGGAGCTAGGCGCATTTCTGGTTGATTTTCAAAGGCGATACGGATAGAACTCTAGTGAAACCGTCTTTTGACAATGGGGGTACCACCCAGCCTTATACGAAAGGAAGTTTCTACTAATCTAGGGAGAACGTTATTCAATAAAGCAGCGGCAGTTTAGGACATTCTTTTGTGCCCTGGACTGCCGTTGTTTTTTTATAGTCCGTGCTTAACAGTTCCCAAAACTATACCATCGTATAATACCGGAATTGAAGTCTCCGTGGTAAATTGAATCGCAGGTATCCGATGTTCTCTTGATGGAGTTTTGTCGGGTAACAAAACCGTCTTTGAAAGAAAGGAAAAAGTGGAGGAATGGAACTATGAATTGGCTTGTAACGATTCATGTACTGTCAGCAGTGCTTGGAATCGGACCGACGTATTTCGGTCATATTTTACTGCGGAAGAAACAACGCCGCGAGCAGCTTCTTCAATCGTTGTCCCTGTTCAAGCTGCTGAACTATTTTCCGAAAATCGGCGGTTCGATTGCCGTAGTCTCGGGTATCCTGCTCGTTGCCTTTTCAGGGTGGAACTTTTCAGATTTATGGATTCTCATTTCCTTGGTCTTGTATGTGCTCATTCAGGTAGTTGCGGTAGGCATGCTTAGCCCGGTATTGAATCAACTCGTTCAGGTGCTGAACACTGCGGACGATAGGGAAAACAATCCAATCGCGCCAGATAGCAGCCAAGCTCTTCTCGCAAAATCAAACCGGCTATACAATACGGCTTCCATTCTGGGTACTGCACTGATCATTATCATGATTGTAAAACCGATGTGAGTTTTGACATGGTCAAGGAAGAACCTAATAAAAATTGGAGGAGAACGGGATGAAACATTTAAATGGAAAAGTCGCTTTCGTATCGGGAGGGGGCCGTGGAATCGGGGCGGCTGCCGCACTAACGCTGGCTCTGCAAGGGGCCAAAGTTGTTGTGAATTATGTTCGCCAGTCGGAATCGGCGCAGGCTGTCGTGGACCGGATTCGACAAGCCGGAGGGGAAGCTGCGCTTGCCAAAGCGGACGTGCGCGATCCCGAACAAGTGAGGGAAGCGCTGGCCCCCATTCGGGCGACATGGGGCGACATCGACATCCTGGTGAACAATGCGCATATGTCCTTCGTCATGAAGCCGGTAATGGAGATGCAGTGGGAGGAGCTTGCTCAGAAGTTGAATGATGAGATGAAAGCCGCTTTTACTTTGACGAAAATCGTGTTACCCGCCATGATCGAACGGAAATACGGAAGATTGATTTACATCTCCAGCAATGCGGCCGAAGCTCCATTGCCTTATATGGCTGCACACGGCTCGGCCAAAGCAGCGCTCGATGCATTTGTCAAATATGTGGCGCTGGAGAACGCCCCTTATGGAGTGACAGCCAACATCGTTTCACCCGGACTGGTCGAGACGGAAGCATCAAGCGAAACGCCGGAAGTGATCAAGCGGCAGGTCGCTGCTATGACTCCGATGCAGCGAGTAGCCGTGCCGGATGATATTTCGGGTGCGATTGCCTTTTTCGCCAGCGAGGAAAGCAGGTTCGTCACCGGAACCTGTATGAAAGTGAACGGTGGCATCAATATGGATTAGAATCTGCGCTGCCGAATAAGCGACGGGCAAGGCGCGCGTCTCCAGGCTCAGAATCGCCCTTCATCTGGCTAAGGCAGCCAGGCAAGGGCGATTCCATTTTTTGGTTTGTCGATCCCCCGCACGGGGCAGAAATGTTCTATGCCCGTTCAAAGTCGCAGCCCGTGCGGCTTTTTCCATGTTAAGGGTTCGTTCTGTTAGAAAAAGGATTTTGGAGAGGGTGCGGCGAATCGCTTATTCAGGGAGAACCGATTTCATACAAGCTGAAACAACCTTGGACTGCATCCGTGCAAAGGCAAGAACATTAGACCATGTTCCCCCTGAATTCCGTAGTAGATAAGTTGGAGCGGCCCGTTTCACGTCCGGATCAGTCCGGTGTCCGGGACTAAGCTTTGAAACGATCAAGGGGAATGGTAAAGGTGCCGAACGACATGGACAAATCCGCCGCATGGGACGGGCGGGAATCAATGAATAGGATCGATCTGCGAGAGGATCAGTATATCGCGGGCCGCGGCGAGCAGCTTGCGGTCTTTAGCCGTTATTTGTCCGGCGAGGTAGATGGCAAAACGATATGGAGCCTGTACGGAACGGCCGGCATCGGCAAAAGCTTCCTGTTGGACGCATTCCGCCGTCAGGCCGCACGAGCAGGCGCGATTATGCTGCAGGTGGACAGCCGCGATTTCAACCATAAAGGAGATTTGCTGTGCCGGCAGCTGCTGCGGCAAATGCCGGGCGGATATCCACCGCTTTCCGATCCGACGGATGCTTGCTTCGCCCGTTTGGATCAATTGGCCACGCAAACGAAGGTCATTATCGCGCTGGACACGTACGAGGAAATGGGCGACCTCGACAGCTGGATACGGGAGCGGTTTATGAAGTGGCTGCCGGACGGGATCCTGTTGATCGCGGCGGGCCGCTATCGGCTGAAAGATAAATGGATTCTTTCCCCGGCGCTGCGCGAACGCATCCTGTTCATGCCGCTGGAGCAATTGACCGGGCCGGAAAGCGCGGCCTATTTGCGGCAATGCGGCTTGGCCGACGAGGAGCGGATCGAAGCCGTCTGGCACAAGACTGGCGGCCATCCGCTCGCGCTGTCGCTGGCGTCCGTCGTCCGGCCGGATGAGGATTGGGCCGGCCGCTCGGGGGACTGGACGGAATGGTTTGAGCATTTGGCCAAGGCATGGCTGAGGGAAGTGCCTGACGATTTGCTGAGGAAAGTAGTGGAGACGGCGGCCGTATTGCTGCACGTCAACAGGGAAGTGCTTCAGGCGGTCATGGACCGGGACATCGACGACGAAACGTTCGGGCAGCTCGCCTCCCTGTCCTTCGTCCGGAAGACGGAGCGTGGCTGGATGCTCCACGATTTGATGCGAATGGCTACGCGCAAGCAGCTCGAGGAGCGGATGCCGGCTTATTTCGAGCGGATGCGCGCCAGAGCGGCGCTTTATTACGCAGCGCGAATCCGCGAAGCCGCTTCCTACCGGAACACGGAGTGGGAAGTCGGCGAGCTGTTTTATTACACGGGGATTCCGCTCATACGCTCCCTGCTTCAATCCTACTCCCGCGGCCGGTATACATGGGAGCTGGTGACGCCTGCGAATTTGGGCGAAGGGGAAACGTATTTGCGCAGACGGCTCGAAGCGGCGACGCCTTTGATGTTATCCGGCATGGACCCGGAAACGGAAGAGCGCTACGAAGAATTCGTGGGCAAAGAAGACATGACGATGACGATCAAACATCTGGATTTGCGTACTTGGGTCGAGCTTGACCAGCAGTCGGCCATGCTGCTTCGTTCCGCGAACGGAGAAGCGATCGGACTGGCCGTTATCGTTCCGATCCACAGGGGTACCTTGCCTTCCTTAAGCCGGGATCCGTTCGCAAGTCCGTATTTGAGCTCGCTGACGCCGTCGGAGCGCCGGCTTCTCGAGGCCGAGCCTCCCGGGCGAGCGGGATGGTTTATCCGGACGATCGACTATGCCGACTGGCAAAACCAGGACATGGTGCTCGAGACGATGTATTTGATGTTTTCGTACATGTGTTCAGGCGGGCTTTTCTTCGCCTCTCCGCCGCCGATGGAGTTTTTCCGCATGTCGCACCTGAATCTCGGCTTTCAGCCGGCGGCGGGAGTCGTTCACCGGCATTACGATGGCAAAACGCCGACCCCGTCGTTCGTGCTCGATACGCGGGGAGACAAACTGGAGACGTTTCTCCGCTTTTTGCTGAGACGCGGCGGCCTTCCGGACGAGCCGGATTTGTTCGATGGCCCGGGCAGCCAGCTTACGGAACGGGAGCGGGAAGTCGTTGCCCTCGTTCTGGACGGCTTGACGAACGGGGAGATCGCCAAAGCGCTGTTTGTCAGCGAAATTACGGTAAAGAAGCATGTCAGCTCGATCTACGGCAAGCTGTCGGTGAAAGGACGCGGCCAATTGATCAAGCTGTTTTCCGGAAAGCCGCGCATCGGCTGACAAGGCGGTGCCGCTATACGCTCGCGTCCCATTCGGGATGCGGGCTTTTTGTGCGTTTGGCAGCGCAACAGCGAGGAGATGCCGTCTGGTGAAAGGCGGAAGCGCACAGTGTACAAGGTTCCATCCGCAACCATGATTATACGATCGTATAATACCGGGATGAAGCCGGCCGTGATACATTGAATGGCATGTGAGCCGCCGATTGTATCCGGAGGGCGGTCGCCGGGAAGGGTGTGCATGTTCGAACGGGAGCGTATCTTCAACGATGGAGCATGCACGGGTCGAGGCTGCCTCAGTCCTCGGAACGTTGCGGAATTGGGAGGTGCAGGTAAATTCGCAAGATTGACCGGATATCGAACGGAGCGCTTGGGTTCCTCGCCAGTGCATGCTTTCGTGCTCGGCGCAAGGAAATACAAGGAGATGAACGATGTAATCGTATGGAGGAGGAGACTTACTTTGGCCAAGAAAATGATCGTCGGTTCCACTTTCTATTTTGTCATAGGGGTTGTCATGGGCATGGCGATGTCCATGACGGAAAACTACGCGCTGTCCCCGGTTCACGCTCACATTAATTTGCTTGGGTGGGTGTCGCTGGCGCTCGGGGGCTTGCTGTATCATCTGTTTCCCGATGCCGCCAATTCCAAACTCGGCAAATGGCATTTTTGGCTTCATATGCTCGGTATTCCGCTCATGATGGCAGGGCTCGCGTGTATGCTGCTGACGGGAAGCGCCGCTTTCCTAGCCGCCGTTTCGGTCGGAGGCGTGTTCGTGGTAGTAGGCACGATTTTGTTTTCAGTCAATGCCGTTCGTCACGTGTTATAACGATCTGAACTACCTGCATGAGCCGAGAATTGAGTGACGCGTCTAGTCGGATAGATGGTTACGCGCGGGTCGGGGCGGCCGCAAAAATATGTAGTTGGGATGAGGAGGCACAATATGTATAGAAAGCTGATCAAACGGAATATGCCGCTGCTGCTGGCAGCATTGCTTGCCGTGCAGCCGCTGGCTGTGGCGGGTGCTGCGGACCCTGCGGCTTGGCCGGGGAACAGGGAAAGCGAAGGCAGCGGCGCTGCGGGATGGAACGACAGATTGCCCTCATGGGCTTTGGGCGAAGTTACGGAGCTGGCGGACGCGGGCGTCCTGAGCGGCTATGAAGACGGAACGTTCCAGCCGGACCGGGCTGTAACCCGGGCGGAGTTCACTGCGATGCTGAACCGGCTGGCGGCCAAGCTGCCGCAGTTCGGAAACGGTCAAACGCGGGAAGCGGTCTTCACGGATGTCAAGGATGAGTGGTATGCGGAGGAAGTGAAGAAGGCGGCTCGGCTGGGGCTGGTGGAAGGGGATGCGGCTGGAGCATTCCGGCCGCAGGCTCTCTTGAACCGCCAGGAAACGGCTGTCATGCTGGGCCGGCTGACAGGCCGGAAGGCTGACCGAGAGGCTGCATTCACCGACAGCGGCCGGATTCCGTTCTGGGCGGCTCCGTCTATCTCGGCTCTTCATGAGGCTGGCATTCTCCAAGGCTATGAGGATGGAGCGTTCCGCGGCGAGAAGAGTCTGACCCGCGCGGAAGCGGCGGTGGCGATCCATCGCACATGGAAGCTGCTGATAGGTCCGGAGAAGGCGGCTTCGCTGACCGTTGCGGTCAAGTCTGCAGATGGGCAGCCGCTGGCCAATACGCTCGTTCGTGTTCACTTGAAGGGCAAGCGGGCCCAACTCGCTGCGGGGCGGACAGACGATCGAGGCAGCTATACCTTGCCCGGAGAGTGGAAAGGCGGGGCGTACGATATTTATGCGACAGGCGACGGCGTCGTGGGCTTCCGGAGCGTGGATTGGGCCCCTGGTACGTCGGCCTATGACATGATTGCAAGCAAGGCAGCCGTGCTGGAGGGCAAGCTGACGGGAGACGACGGCAAGTCGGCGGGCGGAGTAGTTCTGGCGTTTACGACGAATCCGACTTATTATGCGATAACGAAAGCCGATGGTTCTTTCACCGCGTTTGTCGAGCCGGAGCGTACATACCGGCTGTCGTATATCGCGGATGAAAGCATTCGTGCGGCTGCTGCGAAGGCAGGGAAGGCTGAGCCGGAGCTGCTGCAGACGGAGCAGGCGAAGAAGGCGCTGGCTTTGCTGGACAGCGAGGAGGCGAAGTCGGAGAGCTGCGAATGCGTCCGTACGGACGCGCCAGGGACATACACGGCCCCCAAAGCAGGAGCCAAGCTGGATCTGGGCGTGCTTCGCCTGGACGGAGTGGCGCCAACAAGCTCCGGCGGCGGAAGTGGAAGTGGGGACGGCGGTGGCTCGGTGGGCGGAGGCTCAGAGGACGGCGGCTCGCATACGCCGGATCGGACGCCGCCGGCGGTACCGGACGGACTGAGAGCGGAGTCCGGAGACGGGCTGATCGCGCTGGCCTGGACGGCGAACGCCGAGAGCGACTTGGCCGGCTACCGGATCTATGGGCGCGAGGAAGGCGCTCAGGAGTGGAGCATCCGAACCGATGCTGGCTTGTCCGTATCGCATACGGCGAGCGAGCTGACGAACGGCCGGGCTTACGAGTTCGCGGTAGCGGCTTACGACAAGAGCGGCAATGAGTCCGCGAAGTCGGAGCTCGTACGGGCAACGCCGAAAGCAGGCAATCCGCCGCCGGATGTAACGCCTCCGGCTGTGCCGAGCGAATTGAGAGCAGATTCGGGGGACGGGAAGGTAATCCTCACCTGGGAGCCGAGCAGAGAGGACGATCTGGCCGGTTACCGGATCTACTGGCGCGTGTCTGAAGGAACGGCCTGGAGCGAATCCGACAAGCCCGGACGCGAGAACGGGTATACGGTTACCGGACTGACGAACGGAACCACGTATGAATTTGCCGTGAGCGCTTACGATACGAGCGGCAACGAGTCAGCCAAATCCGAGATGAGGCGTGAGACGCCGCGGAACGGCCAGACTCCTGACCGGGAGCCCCCGGCCGTGCCAAGCGGGCTGAGGGCAGAGCCGGGCGTGCGGAAAATTCAACTGAGCTGGACGGCGAACACGGAAGCGGATCTGGACAGTTACCGGATCTACAGCCGCGTGATGGGAAGTCCGATCTGGAGCGGGGGCGTTGACGTTGGCCGTGAGACGACGTATACGGTGCTCGACGTCTGGCATGACCGGACGTATGAGTTTGCCATTGCAGCGTGCGACACGAGCGGCAATATTTCCGCGAAGTCGGCGACCGTCAGTGCGACGCCGCTGAGCGAAGAACAGCCGGACACGACGCCGCCGGCCGTGCCCGCCGGGCTGGCTGCCGTCGCGGGAGACGGCCGGGTCGCACTGAACTGGACGGCGAACGCAGAGGCCGATCTGGCCGGCTACCGGGTTTATGTCCGGGCGGCAGGGGCAAGTTCGTGGGGAGCGGCGCAAGAGGCCGGAAAGACCGCCTCTTACACCGCGACCGGCCTGTCCAATGGCATAGCCTATGAGCTGGCCGTAGCGGCCTATGACGAGAGCGGCAACGAGTCAACGAAGTCCGGCGCGGTGCAAGCGACGCCGACCGGCGGTGGCGGAGGCAATCTGCCGCCCGATCCGGGCAGCGTAGCGACGGAGCTGCCGGCCTCGGGCCAAGCGAGCTTCCAGGCGATGACGGACTTCCTGTACACGGGAGCGAATCCGATCCAGACGGGCGTGCAGCCGGGCGCGATCGAAGCGGAGCGTGCAGGCGTGCTGAGAGGGCGCGTGCTGGACACTGCCCAGGCGCCGATAGGCGGCGCGCGCATCACGGTGCTGGATCATCCGGAGTGGGGTCAGACGCTGAGCCGGGCGGACGGGATGTTCGACCTTGCGGTGAACGGAGACGGGATTTGGACGCTGCAATATGAGAAGGACGGGTATATGACCGTGCAGCGGAAAAAGCAGGCGACGCCGGGGGATTACGAGCATCTGGAGGATGTGGTGCTGACGGCGTACGACAGCAAGGTGACGCAGGTGCAGCTGGAGAACAGCACGGAAATCCAGGCAGCGCGGGGTACGCCGGTAACGGATGAGGACGGAAGCCGCCAGTCGACAGTGCTGTTCCCGGCGGGGACGACGGCGACGATGAAGCTGCCGGACGGGACGGAGCAGCCGCTGCCGAGCATCAGCTTCCGCTCGACGGAGTATACGGCAGGGCCGAAGGGACCGAAGGCGATGCCGGGCGAGCTGCCGCCGTATGTGGCGTATACGTATGCGGTGGAGCTATCGGCGGACGAAGCAGTGCAGGCGGGAGCGACGGAGGTAATCTTCGACCGGGAGGTGTACCATTACCTGGATAACTTCATCGGCTTCCCGGTTGGGGAAACGGTACCGAATGCGTACTATGACCGGGAGAAAGGGCGATGGATCGCGTCGCCGAACGGCAAGGTGATCGGGATCGTCTCGGAGACGAACGGCCTGGCCGGGATCGATGCGGACGGAGACGGAGCGGCGGACAGCGCGGAGCAGCTGGCGAAGCTGGGTGTTACGGAGGAGGAGCAGCGGAAGCTGGCGGAGCTGTATGAGCCGGGGAAGACGCTGTGGCGGGTGCCAATCACGCACTTCACGCCGTATGACCACAACTGGCCGTACGGACCTCCGGGAGACGCCGAATCGCCGCCGGATCGGGAGCCGAGGGAGAAGCGGAAGAAGGAAAACGATCCGTGCAAGAAGAAGGGCTCGATCATCGGCTGCCAGAACCAGACGCTGGGGCAGCAGATCCCGATCGCAGGAACGCCGTATATGCTGAATTACATGAGCGAGCGGGAGGAAGGCTACAAGGCGAAGTCGACGCTGGAGATTCCGGTGAGCGACGGCAGACCGCTGCCGGCTTCGCTGCTGAGGATGAACGTGAGCATCCAGATCGGAGGCAAGCTGCACCGGGCAAGCTTCGCCCCGGCCCCGAACAAGACGTACACGTTCGAGTGGGACGGGAAGGATGCTTATGACCGCGAGCTGACGGGCTCCTATCCATACACGGTCCAAGTCGATTATGTGTATAAGATCCAGTATTATCCGTCAACCGCTGAATTCGAGCGCAGCTTCGGCCGTATTTCGGCGGCTCCATCCTCCGTTCTCACAGCGAGTCGAAACACATCTGAGATTAGTTTGGGCCAAGTTTGGAGCGGAGCTTTGGAGAGCCCCCGAAACCCATACGCAGCCGCCGGCGTTGCAGGGTGGAGCCTTGACCCGCATCATGTTTACTATGACGGCACGAAGAGACTGCTGCTGGGAGACGGCACGACGCAGACTAAAACCATGTCGTTGCGGGGCGAAGTGGACTTCACCGGCAAGATGGGCGGAGGCTTCTCGCTTGAAGGGTATACCATCGACTACGGTACGATGACAACAGGCATGGACGGGTGGATCTACTATTCTGCCGTCAACTTCACCAAGCAGAGCAGAGTGATTGCGGGACTCGATCCGAGAGGAAGAGTAGTCAAGGTGGCGGATGTTCCGGTATCCAACGGGAGCGTAATCGCGGTTGACGCCCAGGGGACGATCTATAGCTACGATTCCGGCAAATACCAGCTGCTTCGCAAAACGAAGGGGCAGACCAACTGGGAGGTTATTGCAGGCACGGGCAGAGGGGGCCCTACGACCCCTCTGCCGGATGGAGCGGAGGCCAAAAACGTAGCACTGGCAAACATCTTCGAGCTGGCGGCAAGTACGGACGGCTCTGTCTACTTCACGTCTTACCCGATTCGTCCGGGTGACCGCAATCTGGTTCCGTATCGGACCACCCTGTACAAAATCGGTCCGGACGGCATCCTCCAAACGCTTGGAGATCATATGGCCAAAGGCAAGGATAGCGGTCCCGGCGACAAGGCGGGAGTCGGCGCAGTGGAGCAGATCCGGATGGGAAGCGACGGCTCTCTGTATATGTCCGATACGACTGGTGGTACGCTGTGGTACGACTACCGCACATTCACAAGGGTGCGCAAGCTAAGTCCCGACGGCACCTTGTCACGGGTGGTGGGTGTGCTGCTCGATGAGCCTGGCAGCAGGCCAGCCGCTCACGGTATGAAAGCGACGGAAGCCGAGTTTTATTTCGTTAACAATACGATGTCAAGCGGATTTAGCAAATTTTTTCTGGACGCGCGGGACCGGGTCTATTTCAGAACCGGAGGCGGGAATGTTTACCGTGTTGAACAGGACGGACTATTGGAGAAGCTGGAGAGTCCGTCGTGGGTCTTGGAACAGGCGACGCAGAATTTTGACTTGACAGCCGTTACCGCTGACGGCGGACATATTGTTGCAACAATGAATGATCGTTATCAAGTCCGCTATTTTCTGGTGAGCGAATCTCAGAGCCTGATTGCGACTCCCGACGAAGGCGGCCAGGTTGTTTACCGGTTCAAAGGTGAGGACGGAACGCATCTCCAGACAACGGACGCCTTGACAGAGGCTGTATTGACCAAGCTGGATTATGACGAGGAAGGCCGTCTGGTGCGGATTACTGACCGGAGCGAAAACTTTATAAAGATCGAGCGGGATGGTGCCGGCAAGCCGGTGGCGATTGTCGGGGCCGGCGGCCAGCGGACTCAACTGACGACGGATGAACAGGGCCGTCTGGTTGCGGTCACAAGTCCGGCTGGCGAAACGTACCGGATGACATATGATGCCGGGGGACTGCTGCAAACCTTCGTCAATCCGCTGGAGCAGACCAGCCGCTACGCTTACGACGAGGACGGATTGCTGATCCGTGCCGAGAACGGGGCCGGAGGCGTGCAGACGCTGAGCCACACAGATACGGCCGATGGGACGACAGTCACCTTCACCGATGCGGCGGGCCGCTCGACTGTATATGAGACGAAACGAATCGAAGGCGGCGTGCAGCGCACGACCACCGACCCGGACGGTGTGCGTCTGGTGGCCACGGTGCGGCCGGGCAGCGAGCGGATCGAGCTTCCGGACGGAAGCGTCATGACGAAGACGATGACAGGCGATCCGCGCTGGGATATGGATGTGCCGGTCATGAAGGAGTCGACGCTGACACAGCCTGACGGAAAGAAGGCGACCTTTAACGAAACGCGCGCTGTGGAGATGCATGAAGACGGGAGCTTGAAATCGTTGACTCATATTTACAAAACGGGGACGTCCGTAACCGAGGTGAAGTACGAAGCGGCGACTCGGCGATTGACCGAGACGGGGCCTGACGGGTTGAAGCAGGTGTTCTCTTACGACGAAGCCGGCCGGGTTGTCCAGGTGGAATGGCCGGGACAGCAGCTTGTTCCACTTGTGTATTCGTACGACGGGAAGGGACGGCTCTCCCAGGCAACGCGCGGAGAGCAGCTGGCCAAGTACACGTATGACGAGCGGAATCGGCTCACGGCTTTGACGGATGCAGCCGGCCGGACAAGGTCGTTCGCTTATGACGAAGCCGACCGGTTGATCTCCTCCACAACGTCGGGCGGCAAAGTGTACGGCAGTTCGTTTGACGAGCTGGGGCAACTGACCGGTCTGACTATGCCGGACGGAACGTCTTACCGGCAAAGCTACAATGAGCTGGGCCAGTTTGCGGGATTTGCGTCCGCAGAGGTGCCCGACTGGATCAGTCTGGAGCATGGAGCCGGAGGCATATTGGAGCGGTCGACGCTGCGCAGCGGCCGTCAGATCGACTATGTTTACGATGCGGCGGGCGGCAAGCGGATCACCGGCATGAACGATGCGGATATCCGCCGCACGTTCGAATATGCCGATCATACGGACCGGGCGAAGAAGCTGGAAAGCGTCGGTCTGACCCCCGGATCGCTGCCGCAAATCAACGAATATTCCTATGTCGGCGATCAGGTGAGCAAGCAGACGATCACGGGCAAGGCCAAAGGTGTTTATGATTATTCATACGACATATTGGCCAATCTGACAAGAATCCAGACTTCTGTCACAAGAATGGTCTATGGCGTGTCGCAGACCGCTTACGTGACGACCGATCTGGGCAGGGATGCCGCCAACCGGCTAGTCAAGTACGGACCGTTCACGTTCGACCGCAGCGGCCCGAACGGAAGCGTAGCGGGGATGAATGACGGCAAGCTGCAGGTGACGCAGACCTACGACGAGCTGGGCCGTCAGAAGGAGCGGGTCTATACGCTGGGCGGGCGTGAAGTATACCGCACCCGGCCTGAATACGACCTGAGCGGCAGCGTCGCGAGCTTGACGGTGACGACGCCGGAAGGAACGGAGACGACCGTGTATACCTTCGATCTTGACGGGCAGCTGACGAATGCGCAGCGCAGCGGTCCGGGAGGCGTGACGACGGAAGCGTATGAATACGATGCGAACAAAAACCGGATTGCCCGGGAGGTAACGGGGTCGGAGCGGATGACGAGCAGCTACGGACCGCATGATGTACTGACGGCTGTAGGCGGAACGGCGTACAGCTTCGATGAAGACGGCTATCTTCGTCAGCGCGGCGCGGATACGTTCAAGTATGGAGTGCGAGGGGAGCTGCTGACGGCTACCGTGTCCGGAGCCACTTACAGGTATGCGTACGACGCGCTGGGAAGACAAACGTACCGCGAGGACGGAGCCGGGCGTTTTATCCAGTATTTGTACGGAGACCCGACATCGCTGCAGCTGGTGACGAGCACGGTGAACGAAAACGGGGAGCTGACGAATTACTTGTACGACTATGACGGTCTGCTGATCGGGCTGGAGCGAAACAATGTCCGTTATTATGTGATCACAGACGGCGTGGGGACGCCGCAGCAGGTGCTGGACGGTCAGGGGAAGGTCATCAAGCAGCTAAAGTATGACAGCTACGGAGGCGTGCTGTCGGATTCGAATCCGGGATTTGCGCTGCCGATCGGGTATGCGGGCGGACTGGAGGACCGGGGAACGGGACTGGTGAGGTTCGGCGCGCGCGATCTGGATACACTGTCGGGCAGGTGGACGGCGCGCGATCCGATTCTGTTCGAGAGCGGTCAGGCGAATCTGTATGCCTATGTCAACAATAATCCGGTGCAGTACCGCGATCCGTGCGGGACGATGTGTATCGGGGCAACCGCTTATGACGGAATAGGCGGAGGCGGGCGCGTCTGCATTAACAAAGAAGGCTTTTCCTCCTGCCTGGAGGCGGGCTTTGGTGTAGGGGGCGGCCTGGATATCGCACCGTTCGAGGGCTTGACCGCGGATGGTTTGTCGGTCGAAGCAACCGCCAAAATTACAAAAGGAGCGCTGGCCCTAACGCTCGGAGTCAAGCTGAAGGATCAATGGGAAGGCGGTTGCCTGGACGTTGACCCTATCGGTAAATTGGAGATGGGGCCGTTCAAGACAGATCTGTTCAGCCCGCTGGAGAAGGCGTCGGTGAAAGGAAAAGAGGAGAATCTTGGCAAGAATATCCTCGATCTCTTCAAGCCGAGTACCACCGAGCTGGCCTTGAAGGCCAAGGGCTGCAAGTCTTATAAGTGGTAAGCCGGTTCAATTGTACCACTGGCGTTGGCAGCACAGAGCCGCTTCTCTTCCCTAGACGGGGAGGAGAAGCGGCTTTGCCGTTTCATACTGGGTATCCGGCGGATGATGGGCATCGATTATCAGATTTGGCTCGGAAGATAGATATCGTTGTCGCTGGTTTCAAAATGGGGTTTCGAAGCAAGCCTTGACACAATTATTGATATCATAGTAATGTCTGTTAATATTCTTTGATTTTCCGTTTCGCGAGATGACCCAGTTAGGTTATATATAAGTTGAACGAATGATTGAAGTCCGTTGCATTCCGAAAAGAATTGCCTTGCCGCTTCAAACATGTTGTTTTGAACTCCTTTTTATGGAATAAACCTTGTAGCGGCAGGAGTTCAAAGCCAAAACTCGCTTGCAAGGCTCATCCCTTTTCTCCATTTCACTCCGCCTTTCCATGAAGTTCTTTCGTTCAGCTTATATAGCTTCCTATTGGAGGATTATGAATATGGTCAAAATTCTTATCGTGGACGACGATCCGCACATTCGCGCCCTGATGCGCCTTTACTTGAAGAAGGAAGGGTTCGATCTGACCGAGGCGGACAACGGCATCGATGCGCATGCCATCGTCAAAGGTTCGGGAATCGATCTGGTTATCCTTGACATTATGATGCCGCAGATGGACGGATGGGATTTGTGCAATGAGATTCGGAAAAGCGACCCCGACATTCCGCTCCTGATGGTAACGGCCAAGGGCGAATCAGGTCAAAAGATAAAAGGCTTCCAGCTCGGAACCGACGATTATATGACGAAGCCGTTCGATCCGGTCGAGCTTGTGATGAGGGTGAAAGCGTTACTGAGGCGATACCGTATTGCCTCGTCCCAGGTCATCCCGTTGGGCAACATCGTGCTGAACCGGAAAACGTATAAGGTCATGCGGGGAGAAGAGGAATTGGCTTTGCCTCTGAAAGAATTCGAACTGCTGTTCATGCTTGCCAGCCACCCGGGGCAGATTTTTACGAGAGAACAGCTGATCACGCAGATTTGGGGCATGGATTATGAAGGCGACGACAGGACCGTCGACGTACATATCAAGAGGCTGCGGGAACGCTTTGCTGGGGATGACCGCCATTTTCGAATTGAAACGGCACGAAGCGTCGGCTATCGTCTGGCGGTGAATCCTTGATGAAAACGTTATACGTTCGCTACGTGCTGACTTTTCTGGCCGTTATCGTCATCAGCTTGATCTCATCCCTTCTCCTCGCCCTTGCTCTATTCCAGAATGATCTAAACGATACGGGGAAAAACGATATGATTGCGGTCGGCGATCGTATAAAACGCGTGTACGAGCAAACGAATCCTCCGGATTTGGTTGCTTTCATGGATAATATGGCCGAAATGGTCTCCTATACTTTGCAGCTTTACGACGGCAATGGCGGGGTGAGCTCCTATGTACCGACCAATGGCAAGAAGACTGAAGGGATAAGCCCGGAAGCCGTTCGCAAGGTGCTGAGCGGTGAGCTGTACCGTTCGCAAGGAGAAGATAAAGGAACGTTTGTCGGCCTACCGTTTTCATCCGAAGGAAAACGTTATGCCTTATTTTTGCAGAGCTCTTCCAAGAACGAAATCACGCTCATCCGTTTGTTTTTCACCATTCTGTTCCTCATGCTCGCAATCGGAAGCTTGTGCATTCTCGTTGCTGCCCGATACCTGGTGAAGCCTCTTCAAGCGATGACGGACGCGACCAAGCGGCTGGCCAAAGGCGACTTCGAGGTTCAGTTGAAAATCAATCGCCGAGACGAGTTGGGAACGCTCTCGCGGAGCATTAACGACATGGCTCGGGAAATCAAGCAGATGGAGCGGATGCGACAGGACTTCGTATCGAACGTGTCTCATGAAATCCAATCGCCGTTAACTTCCATCTCTGGATTCGCGAAGGCGTTGAAAGATGGCAATCTGGTTATTGCGGAGGAGGATCGCGTCCAATACTTGGATATTATCGTTACCGAAAGTGACAGGTTGTCCAGACTCAGCGATAATCTGCTGAAGCTTACTTCCCTCGAATCGGATCATCATCCGTTCGAGACGGAATCGTTTAACCTCGATGAGCAAATTCGGCGAGTTATCGTCGCGTGTGAGCCGCAGTGGTCGGCCAAAAGTATTCACGTTGACATAGAGTCCGCTTCGGGTAACGGCGTCAGAATAACGGCAGACCGGGATCAACTCAATCAAGTTTGGATGAATTTGCTCGGGAATGCCATCAAGTTTACATCCCGCGACGGACAAATCCTCATCGCGATCAAACGACCCCATCCTCATGAGATTGCCGTGGCGATAAGCGATTCCGGGATCGGCATCGCGCCGGAGCATTTAAGCCCTATTTTCGAGCGCTTTTACAAAGCGGACAAATCGCGGGCCGAAGACCGGAGCGGCAATGGACTTGGTCTTGCCATCTCCCAAAAAATCGTTGCTCTCCATCGCGGAAGCATAGAGGTGAATAGTACGGTCGGCCTCGGCACAACGTTCACCGTGACGCTTCCCGCTGTCCCTCCCACCAATTCCGTTCTTTAAAAAATGAGTTCACGCTCCGTTCATATTTCTCCGTTAAGTTCTATGCGAAACACATTGAACCGATCGGAGGAATAGGAACGATGAGCTTTATTCAAGATGTTTTCGATTCATTGAAATGGTTGACTGTCTGGGAAGTGATTTTATGTGCGCTAAACTTGTTCGTCTTGTTACGGTATGTTTTGCCCCTCCTCAAAAATAACCGGTGGTTTGATTTTATACCAAGCGTCGGTGTAATCATTGCGGTTATAAGCCTCTTCAACGGCGATACCTCTATATTGGCTCTGCTGATTTACTCCTCTACGGCCATCCTTTTCGTATGCACCGTTGGAAGAATCTTCAAACCGGCCATTAAGCCGATGTCCCTGAAGATTCGGATCGTCATGGTTATCGTTTGCGTCCTTGGTTCCCTGCCTACGCTATTTGCATTATCCATTGCGGGTGAAATTCGATACAATCCGGTGAGCGATTTAAGCCATCAGAGCTATTCCAAAGCTTTCATCGCGATGAACGAAAGGTTGTCCAACGAATATCCTTTCGGAGACTGGAAACAAATCGATTGGGAAGGACAGAGAAATAAATACGAGCCTCTATTCCTCCAAGCGGAAATCAACCAAGATCCGAACCTTTACTATAAAACTTTAAGGGAGTATCTCTTTTCTTTCCGTGACGGTCATATCAAAATAACGAACGAACATCTGTACGATGATAATAACACGTTTAAGAAAGAGGTCGGTGGCGGAGTCGGTATTAGCGCAGTTCGATTGGATAACGGCAAAGTTTTGGTTAGCTTGCTGTTAGCGGGCAGTCCGGCCGACAAAAGCGGAATCAAACTCGGAGCGGAAATCATTTCATGGGATGGGAAAGACGTTCAGAAAGCATTGGACCAAACTTTCTGGAGCGAGAACCCGTCGGCAACCGAAGGTGATCGGATCCAAAATCAAGGACGGTTCTTGGCAAGAGCTCCGATCGGCAAAGAAATTCAAGTCGAATATCGGAATCGGGGCGATCAAGCGATTATGACTGCGATGCTTACAGCCTACGACGATCAATACGAGACCTTGAAGAAAACGAAGGTAAAGCTGAAGAAAGAAGATCCTCCCGTGGAAGGCGAGATCCTTCAGAAGGAATACGGATACGTTAAAATCAGATATTTCCTTCCCGGAACAACGCAATCCGATCCCGCGCAAGCGCTGGAAGATAAAATAAAAGAGTTTCAAGAGAAGCATGTAAAGGGAATCATCATCGATCTACGGGATAATCCGGGGGGAGAAGATGACCTTGTTGCCCAAATGGCAGGGCATTTCGTGAACGAAAAAAAGCTCTTGGAATATGTCAGTTACTACAATCGGAATACGGGACGTTTCGAAATCAACCGTGCCGAAACCAGAATAGTTTATCCTTCGCAGGTTTACTTTCCAGGGAAAATCGCTGTGCTCATTAATCATAACACCGCAAGCTCGGGGGAAGGCTTGCCTTTGTTCTTAAAAGGAATGCCCAATGTCAAAATGATCGGCTTTACGTCCACGAACGGTTCGTTCGGCGTCGTCTCCGCTCCTATAGAAATGAAAATGCCGGGAGGATATGTCGTGCGGTTCCCGGATGGCAGATCCCTCAATCGAGACAAAACGATTCAGGGCGATAGCGATGAACGCCAAAAGGGCGGAGCGACTCCCGACATTACGGTCCCCATGAACGAACAAACGTTTAGGATGAAGGTTATCGAAGGGCAGGACGTGGAATTGAATTATGCGTTAGCTTCTTTTAATGGCTAGTGCTCCATTCAGATTATCTATTAAACATTATAGTTGACAGGAAAAGAGCGGTAATTTATCATTTAACTATATAGTCATTATGTTAATTTATAAGTTAATTAATGAAAGGGAAGTGCTGACATGCCTCAAGAAATATTGCGGCCGGAATATCCGCGTCCGCAGCTAGTAAGGGAGCATTGGCTCAATTTAAACGGAACATGGGAGTTTGAATTCGACGATGAACTCATTGGGGATAAAGAACAGTGGTGGGTTGGCGACAAAGCCTTTTCCAAACAAATTCAAGTCCCGTTCGCGTACCAAAGCAAATTAAGCGGAATTGGCGAGACCGGTTTTCACGATCTGGTATGGTATAGACGCAGCTTCACCATCCTGGCGGATTGGTCGAATCCCAACATTCTACTGCACTTCGGGGCGGTAGACTATGCGGCAACCGTATGGGTGAATGGGCGGCAGGTCGCGTTCCACGAGGGCGGACACACGCCGTTCCAAGCGGACATTACATCGGCTCTCAAGCAAGGGGACAACGTACTGGTCGTTCGCGCGGAGGATTTCAGCCGCGATGTGACGCTCCCTCGCGGGAAGCAGTATTGGAAGGAAGATTCGGCTTCGATTTTCTATACGCGGACTACCGGCATTTGGCAGACGGTATGGATCGAGCCGGTCCATAAGCTGCACATTCGGAAGTTGAAATTCAAGCCGGATATCGACAGGAATGAGATTCATATTCGCACGTTCCTGAACCAAGCGCCCGCAGGCTGCAAGGCAGAGGTTCGGATCGATATTCGCTTCAAGGACGAATATTTCACCAGTACGACCATCAGTGCTCGACACGCTGAGGAAGCGATAGCCATCAAGCTTCACGATTTTAATGACCACGGACTCGGTCGCTGGTGGACGCCGCACAAGCCGAACCTCTACGACGTGACCATAACTCTGCTCGTCGACGGACAGGCGGCGGACACGTTGGACAGCTACTTCGGCATGCGCAAAATTTCCGTCGAAGCGGGTAAAGTGATGCTTAACAATCGGGTCTATTTCATGCGCTTGGTTCTCGATCAAGGTTACTTCCCGGACGGAATCCTGACGGCTCCGAGCGACGAAGCGTTGAAGCAAGACATCGAGCTGGCCAAATCCATGGGCTTTAACGGTGCCCGCAAACATCAGAAAATCGAGGATCCCCGCTTTCTGTATTGGGCTGATAAGCTGGGGTATCTTGTCTGGGGAGAAATGGCCAACGCTTACAACTATTCGGAAGACTATGTCCGCAAGGTAACGCAGGAATGGCAGGAAGCGATCGAAAGGGATTACAATCATCCGAGCATCGTGGTTTGGGTACCGATCAATGAAAGCTGGGGCGTGCCGAATATCCTCGTCGACAAGCGGCAGCAGCAGCACGCCTTGGCGATGTACCATATGACGAAGTCGATTGACGATACCCGTCTCGTCGTCTCCAACGACGGATGGGAGAGTATGAGCACCGATCTCGTAACCATTCACGATTATGCGTGGAAACGGGGCGAGCTGGAGGAACGTTATGCCACTCTGGAGAAAGTCTTGGGGCCGAAGTCTCACCGGCGCGAGGTTCTCGTAGGGGGGACGGTATACGAAGGACAGCCGATTCTGGTGACCGAGTTTGGCGGTATCGCCTTTAAGAAAAGCGAGTGGGAAGGCTGGGGGTATTCCGGCGCTGAGAACGAAGAAGATTTCCTTAAGAAACTGGCGGATGTTGTGGAGCCTTTCCTGCAATCTCCGCATGTTCAAGGCATTTGTTATACGCAGTTGACGGATGTGGAGCAAGAGATTAACGGCTTGCTGACCTACGATCGGGTGCCGAAGGCGCCATTGGAGCAAATCAAGAACATATTCGGCGGCCCTGTAAAAAATTAAGGCAAAGCCAACTTGCCGGGGAAGTCATCGATCCAGGTATGCTCAGACCAGGGTACGCTGACCGATCAGCCGGTTCCGTCCAATCGGATAGTCGAATGAGTAACGAACAACCTCCGATTCCGCAGCTCAAGTGCTGTCGGAGCCGGAGTTTTTTTCGTCAACGGCGCAACGAATCGTCCATGTTTTCAAACGAATTACCCAAGAAGGGAACTCGCTCGCCATGATACATTGTTGCTATCACAAGTGCGGGAGGATGATCTGTTATGCAACGGATGATGACCGAGGAACAACTTGAATTTTACCGGGAAAACGGATTCGTGCAGGTAGACGACGTATTCACGGCCGAGGAAATCGACGAGCTGGCGGGAGCGATGGAGGAAGCGATGGTGTCCGAGGGCGTCAACTCCATTGCTAACGGCGCCAATAACAGCAGCTATTCCAAGGTGCTGAACCAGAAAGTGAACGTATGGCGCGATCACGGCATCATGTCCAAATATTCGCTTCATGCGAGGACGGCGGACATCGCGAGACAATTAAGCGGAGCAAGCGGCATTCGGCTGTTCCATGACCATGCGCTTTGGAAAATGCCGAACGATTCGAAGCCGACGCCTTGGCACCAGGATATGCCTTATTGGCCGATGAACGAGCCCGGAGCGTTGTCCGTATGGATACCGGTCGACGATGTAGACGAACGCAACGGCTGTATGATGTTCGTGCCGGGCTCCCATAAGGTAGGCAAGCTGACCGGAATCAGCCTGACGAATCCGCAAAACTTGTTCGAATTCGCGCAGGGCACAGGTATCGAGGAGCGTCAGCCGGTCGTCGTGCCGCTGAAGAAAGGAAGCTGCACGTTCCATCACGGCCTGACGTTTCATTATGCGCATGCGAATCTAACCGACAAGCCGCGCAGAGTATTGGCCGTCATCTACATGCCGGACGGAACGACGTATACCGGGAAGAAGCATATTGTAACCGAAAATGCCGGTCTGACGGTAAACGAGCCGATTCGGGGAGGAACCTTCCCTTTGCTGGCGAAATAATAGTAGTTGAATACCGTGTGAACACGGTGACACGAATGATCCGGCATACGAGGTGTGCAGATGTCCAGGTTGAACAATGAGCGCTATTTCAAGCAAAGCCGCTTCCCGTTCTTTACTCACGTATACCCCATTGAGCCGGGTTCGAGCATCGGGGATCATTCCC
Source organism: Paenibacillus hodogayensis (assembly GCF_039536325.1). NCBI lineage: Bacteria > Bacillati > Bacillota > Bacilli > Caryophanales > Paenibacillaceae > Paenibacillus > Paenibacillus hodogayensis. Next base: position 421,820 of record NZ_BAAAYO010000001.1, on the reverse strand, counting down.
ACGACTTTATCGAATTGGCCTATGTCGTCGAAGGGGCGGGCGAGCATCGGTACAATGGAGGCGCTTACTATGAAATCAGGCCCGGCGACGTATTCGTCATCGAACCGGACATCGAGCATGCCTACCGGGTAAGCGAGCGGCAACGTCTCGTCATCTGCAACGTGTTGTTTCTGCCGGCTTTGCTGAAGGCGGAGCTCGATACGATGTCTTCGGTCAGCTCGTTCGTCGACTTCTTCTATGTGGAGCCGCTGCTGCGTAACGACGTTCATTTCCAGAGCCGGCTGACGCTGCCCCCGGCTAAGCAGTTGGCGATGAAGAAGCTGCTCGACTCGCTGGCGGAGGAGCATGCGGAGCGAAGCCCCGGCTACGAAATCATCATCAAGACGACGATGATTCAATTGTTCGTGTTCTTGAGCCGCTGCTACCAGCAGTCGGTCGTCCCCGTCAAGCGCACTGCCCGGGACGAGACATCGATGCACAGTGCCGTCGAATTTGTCGGACGTCATTATGCGCAGCCGTTGAGCTTGGAGCAGATCAGCCGCATATGCGGGATGAGCGCTTCCGCTTTCTCGGTCAAATTCAGGCAGCATACCGGCAAGTCGCTGATCGAATACCGCAACGAGCTGCGTATCGAGGCCGCCGAACGCGCATTGGCGGACACGAATGATTTGATCGCGGCTATCGCTCAAGATGCCGGATTTGACGATTTAAGCTTTTTCAACAAGCAGTTTAAGAAGAAGACCGGACTGTCTCCGGGGCAGTACCGGAAACAATGTCTCCGGAGTGAGATCGTCGGGGAACCATAATCGGAATGCAGCCAGAGAAGAGCATGCGGACTGATGAACCAAAGGGCTGAGCAGCGTGATATACGTGCTCAGCCCTTTTTTTCTTTCCAGGTAACCTATTCCCCGTGACTTGTTATTTCTTCGATTCCGTTTTGTGTTCAATAATTTGCAATACTTTTGGTTCAACAGCTTTTAGCAGCTGTTCATTGGAAAGCGTGCTTTTTGGAACATCGCCTCTATTTTCGCCTTGAATTTGTAAATCAACCTGCGCTTTTGCAAGGATATCGACCACTTGTTGTTTAGAGATATTTTTAGATGCTGCAATTTCCACAACAGATTTGCCTTCTGCCAATGCTTCCTTTAATTCTGTTGGGCTCATGTTTAATAAAGAAAACAGGTTTACGTTATTTAAATAGGCGTCGGCAAAATAATCGGGTTTTCCATTTGTCGAGAAAAAACCTTCTACTTTAAGGTTTGAAGGAGAAGTCTTGCCTCCGATCAGAGAAACGCTGATGGTATGGCCGTGAATAAAACCTTGGTAGAACGGCGTCGTTGATCCCTTTTTCATGTAATTCAGCATAAACGTTTTTTGATCCGGATTCTCCATTTGCTCCATGGCAAACTCGTACTCTCCGGCATCGCCATATACTTTATCAATTAGAAAATCTGCCTTCGACTTGATTTCCTGTTCGGTTAACGCCGTGAGCGGCTTCTCCTTGGACTCCCAATTCTCTTGAATGACGTGTTCGATCACACCCGTAGTACCGTTTGTATGAAGGGTAATCGTTTTGCCGACTCCTCCTTTTTCCTGAAGGACGATGCTTGTTTGTACGCCTTGAACGCTGCTTGCCTCAATAATCTCAAACGATTTAGTTTCAGGAAGTGCGCTATACAACGTTTCAAGCGCAGCTTTGCCAATCTCATCCACCTTGACTTGTTCAGCGGTCATCGGTGTTCTGGCCAGCATTTCAAACAGGGTAGGTGCCGCAAATGCTGCGGTGGGAATCAAAATCGCGGCAGCAACTATTCCGCCGATCAATCGTTTTTTCATCGATTTTCCGCTCCTTTTTCGATGCATATCGTGATAATAGGATTGCTCTATTCGTTTTGAAAGGGCCGGAGGGCACTCCATCGTTTCTGCTTCATGGTGCAGATGTTCACGGATTTTGCGTGTTAAACTCATTGATTTTTTCCAACCTTTCTGGGGGGAGATTCCATATGTGTTTTCGAAGCGCCTGGAGCCCCGCATGATATCTGGACTTGACCGTGCCGAGCGGAATTTCGAGCAATGTCGCGATTTCTTCAAGAGCATAGTCGTGAAAAAAACGCAGGATGATCACCGTTCGCTGTTTGTCGGTCAGTTTTTGGATCGCCTGCGAAATCATTTGGTTCGTCCCATCCATCAACACGGCAGGCTGATCCCAATGAGACTCTTCCCGGGAGAAGGCAAGGATGCGTTCAAAAATACGAAATCTCCGCCAGCTCTTGACCCGATATCTCTGCACTTGACGGATTACCAAGCCGTGCAGCCAAAAACGGAAAGGCCGGTTCGAATCGTAGTTGGCAAGCGAGGTCCACATTTGCGTATAGATCTCATTCATGACATCTTCCCGATCCTGCCGATGATCCACCAGAAAGGAGACTGTTCGGTAAACGTCCTGATAGGTGGCGTCATACATCGTATGAAACGCCTGCTCATCACCATCTTTCATTTTTGCGAGTAATTGGAACATATATTCACTTTGCATGCAGAGGGCCCTCCCGTGTAAGCGGCTTACACCCTATATTGTCTCTTTATCCAAATTAGGTTCGGTTCTCTTGGATACATTTTATTTTAATCGATCCGGGAACAGCAAAAACGGAGTCGCGCAAGTTTGCGGGCTCCGTTTTCCAATTCATTCGGGGTATCACAAGTTGTTGCCGGGCATTGAAGACAAGTCCTGCCGGTATCGCTGCATCCATCAAGTGCAGCCCGTCCGGCTAGACGTGAACGATCACGGTCTCCTCGTCGACCGTCACATCGTATCGCTCCACGGTTACATCGTATGTCTTCGTTCTCGTCTTCGGATCGACGATCATGCAGCCAGTCTTGATATCAAATTCCCAGAAATGCCACGGGCAACGAATAATTTCGCCTTCCTTCTCATAGGCGAATTCCCCCGGCCGGTCGGAGGTGACGTACGACGACACGATCCCGTCGCATAAAGCGGCGCCTTGATGCGGACACAGATTGCGCAGCGCGTAATACTGGCCCCCGATGTTAAATACGCCGATGCTCCGTCTGTTCGCCTCGATGACCTTCATCGAGCCCGGCGGTATTTCCGTAACGTGACCAACCGCATAACGAGCCATCAGCCTTGCCCTCCGTCCGTGCCCGCCCTCTGCGGCAGTCCGTACAGCTCCGCTGCGTTTTGGTAAAAGATGCGCTCGCGCAGCTCATCGGGCATCTTCGGGAAAGCTTGAACAGGGGAATCAAAGTCCCAATGCGGGTAATCGCTGGAAAACATCAGGCACTCGTCGGCATGGATCGCTTCAAGCATCGGCAAAAACATGTCCTTGTTATGCGGCATTTCGATCGGCTGCGATGTGACGCGTACATGCTCGCGGTAGTATTCGCTCGGGCGCTTCTTCACCCATGGCGTATGGTGGCGCAGCGCCTTCCAGTCCTCGTCCATTCGCCAGATCGCAGGGGCGATCCACAGCGTGCCGGCTTCGATCATAACGACCTTTAACGTCGGGAAAAGCTCGAATACCCCTTCGAAAATAAAGCTGGCCAGATGCGTCATCATAATGCCCGCGCGGGCGAGCCGATACTCCGCATAGTGCGATACGTAGCCGGCCCCGGTCGGCGGCGGGTTGATGCCGATTCCCTCCATGCTGACGTGAATGCCGAAGGGCAAATTATGCCTTACGCACGCTTCGTAAATGGGATAATAGTGTCGGTGCCCGTAAGGCTTCTCCGCTCCGTTCGAGACGATCACCTGCACGAAGCCGGGATGCGAGCCGACGCGGTCGATTTCCCGCGCCGATTTGACCGGGTCCTGCTTCGGAATCATGATCGACGCCTTGAAGCGCGGCTCTTTGTCGAGCACATGCTCGATCGTATAGTCGTTGCAGGCCGAGCAGATCGCCGCGGCGTAATCCGTATCCGGGGACGTATTGATCCCGTAATCCATCCCGGTAATAATCCCGTGCTCGATATTGTACTTGTCGAGAAGGTCGGCCCGCAAAAAATCGAGCATGACCGTTTCGTCGCCCTGCGGCACTTTGCGCCCCTGTATCGAGCCGTTGATGCCGCCGTTGTTGTACATCGCGTTTTGTCCCGGCACGCGCGGGCCCCACGTTTCCACCTGCTCCCGGTAAAATCGCGGCAAATACGGCTTGAGCGCTTGAAATCCGCCCCGTAGCGGAACGAGGTGAAGATCGCAATCGATAATCGAACGTTTTCTGCTCGTAGCCGCTTCCGTCGTCTGTTGCTGATCCTGCTGCATAATACTCATTGGTTTCACTCCTATCCGAATGATCTTTCTATTCATCTATACCGTTACGTTGAATCGCTCATTTTCCTTGCTTGGCCAGTTCGTCGGCGATCGCTTTATCCGCCCGCTCGGATGCGGCCCTTAGCGCCGTATTGGTGTCTGTGCCATTTTTCAATACATCGGTCGCCGCGCTGGACACTTCTTTTTCCACGAGGTTCGCATACCGATACATGTCGGCGGACGGAGCATATTTCGCCGGCAGCAGCGCCTTCAGATTTTGCGTTTTGGCCAGCGGCTCGCCCTCCGCCAAATAGCTCATCAAATGGCTCGGGTCCTTCAGCGACGACATGTAGCCTTGCCGCATCATATGCTGCTGGAACTCGTCGGAAGCAACGAACATAAGCACCTGGAACGCGGCGTCGCGAGATTTGCTCGTCTTAAACTGGTAAAAGTAGTACGGGGACACTTGCGAGCCGACTCCCGGCATATCTTTCCACTGCGGCATTTGCGCCATGTCCCAGTCCTTAAAGTCCTGCACCTTGGTCCACAACGCGGGTGCGTAGCGCGTAATATGCAGCAGCATCGCCGCGGTCCGTTCTTTCTCGAACAGGCCGACTTGCGTCGACAAGGAGATGTCGGGCAGTTCATTGCCGGCGATCTGGTACATCCGAAGCATATTGTCAAATTCCCGTTTGAACTTGTCGGCCGTAATCAGCGATTTGTTCGTCTTCAGGTCGACAAGCGGCGCCGACGATTGGTTGAAGCGCAGCACATGGATGAACGAGGAAGCAAGCCCCCGATACTGGATGCCGCCTTGCGTCCGGGTCAGTCCCTTCGCGAGCGTATACACGTCGTCCCACGTCATCCCGTCCTTCGGGTACGGCTGGGCGAATAGATCGAATATTTGCTTGTTGTAAAACAAGATCGGCGTCGAGACCGAGAACGGAATGCCGTAAATGCCGCCGTTGGCGAATTTCCGCTGCACCTCTACCGCATTCGGCTCCAACCGGTTCAGGTCAAACTTGTACGTCTTGATCAGATCGCTGATGTCGTCCTGCAACCCGAATTGGAGGAGACTGTTATACGTAATGTCGGCGGCCGAAATGTCGATGTCGATATTCAGCTGTCCGGATGCAATCAGATCGGCGAGCGACGCTCCTTTGCCCGTATTTTGATGGTATTTGATTTTGTAGTTCGGAAATTTTTTGGCAATCACGCTCCCATACTTGGCCATGAACAGCTCTTCCGATTCGCTGGGCGCCGTCGAGTTGTAAAACGTCAGCTCCGCCGGAATTGCGGTTATATCCGTCTGTGTCTGCGCCTGTGCGCTGCCGTTTCCTTCCCCTGCCGAATCGCGGCTGTTGCCGCACGATGCCAGCAGAACAACTGCGAAGCCCAGACTGGCGAGCCGGTATCTTTGTATTGGCGGCAAACTCATTCCCCCTTTTTTTGTTGCGCGAGAGTCAGGCAGCAGTTTATCGGGTAACACCGACACGATCCCGATCTAGCGGAAAAAAGCTAGTTTTAGCTTGCCGCAATCGCTTTCAGGTTTAGCATACACGCGTGCGCCAAGGAACGTAATGCACGAAATTCAGATAATATTGACACTTTTTTTGGTCGGGTTCTGCTTTACAACCGTATCGAATATGATACGCTCAAAGCAGAGGCAGACCGAGGCATTGTGCCTGCAAGCGTTTGTCGAGGTAACGCAAGAAGATGGACGACGAGGTGAACCGCATGTGCAATTGCGCGATGAAATTGCAGACGTATACGTGTGCCGGACCGCAGCCCGGATTCATGAAAGCGGAGGAAACGCTGCCGCTGTTTGTTCTGATCGGAGTGGAATCCGGTTCGTTCGACTTCGGCATCGGACAGCAAACGGGCCGGGCTTCCTTCGGCGATCTCGTCTTGGCCCCTCCCGAAGCGCTCTTTAGACGCAAGTCGCATGGGGAGATCGCCTTTCACGTATTTTACTTCTCTCCTCCGCCGGAAACGAGCTTGCTTGATAAGCTTCCGGTCGGGAAAGTATCCGTCGCGGACGTGAGCCGCCTATCCTCGACATACGCCAGCTTGCGCAAGGCATGGCGCGCGTTCGGCGCAAGCATCCGGCATTCGGATTTGACAGGCCATCTGCTGATGGATTTGCTGTACATGTGCGAATTGGAAAGGGAATACGTCTCGACCCGTACCCAAAAAGGAACCGATCCGCTGATGCAGCGGGCCGCCGGCCGCATCCATCGGCAGCTGTTCGGCGAGTTGAATATGCGGGCGATCGCGGCGGAGCTCGGCATCAAGCCGTCCGAGTTGTCCCGCCGGTTCCGCCTGTCTTACGGGGTTACTCCCGTCGAATACGCGACCCGTTTGCGGCTTGAGGAAGTAAAGCGCTTACTTCGAGAGACAAACGAAACGCTTGATGCGATCGCCTGCCGTTGCGGTTACGAAAGCGGCACTTATTTGAGCCGCGTGTTCCGCTCCAAGCTCGGCGTGTCGCCCTCCGCTTTTCGTCATTACAATCAGTTCTAGATGGATGGGCGGCTGCCTGGCAAAAAAACTTTCATGCATGTTTGTATGCGAATGATACTATCACAAAAAAAGCCCCCTCTTAAAACTTTAAAGGGGCGACTCCTTTTACAGTCGGTTTCCTCGGAATAGCCACTAAAAAAGGGACATTCTCGGAATAAAGAATACTCTTTCGGTATTACTGATTTAATTTATCCTGGCCGAAGGCCTGTGGGGGTAGCGTCAAGAAGTTTGTGTAAGTAAGGTATCTCATCGTTATGTGCGTGTAGACGTCGTGAAGCTTGGGTGCTTAGCCCAAGCGAAGGCGCGGGAGTCCTATTGCGCTGTCACCTTCGTTCCAGTAGGGTACCTTTGCTCAAACATCTCAGCGAGTTTTTTCTTTACGGCAGGATCGCCAAAGCCACGGATGACGCGACTTTCGAAGCGTTCGTTGTAGTCTATGGCCTCGAGATAGACAATCTTTTCGGCAGCGTCCATGTTAGTTAAACTGTTCATCGGTTTAAGCCGCTTTCGAATTTCTTTGTTCATCCGCTCGATCGGATTGGAGGTATAGATGGCATCCTTGATCAAGGGAGGATACTTGTAGAAGGTAAGCAGTGTCGGCAACTGATCCTTCCATGTCTTCATTTCTTTCGGGTACAGCTTTCCCCACTTGGCAGAGGCGGTGTCGAAGGCGGCGAGCGCCAAATCGTAATCCTCCGCCATGTAGACCTTTTTCAGATCCGCAATCACATCCGCTCGGTGTTGGACACGGATTTTGGGGAACGTTGCGCGAACCTTATGCACGACGCAGTGCTGCACGTCGGATTTGGGATAGGTCTCGCGGAAAGCTTCCTCGAGCCCCGACAAGCCGTCAAATACGCCGAGCAGGACCTCGGTGGCGCCTCGGTTGTACAGATCCTTGAGTACCTCGCGCCAGCCGTTTGCGCTCTCTTGGCCGCCGACGTAGAACCCGAGGATCTGACGCCGTCCTTCTTCATCAACGCCCATGGCGAAGTAGAATGACCTCACCGCTCACGGTGCTGCGTTTGAGTTTGACGTAGAGACCGTCCAAGTAAATGACAGCGTACCGCTTTTGCAGAGGGCGTTGCTGCCACATTTGAATGTCTTCGAGTACGGTGGCGGTGATGTTGCTGACGGTCGTAGGTGAATAGTGACTGCCGAACATTCCCTCGATAAAGCGTGCAACGTCCCGGGTCCCCATGCCGCCTTTGTACATCTGAATGACGGCTTCTTCCAGCCATCCGTCTCGTCGCTGGTACGGCTCGAACACATGAGTCTGGAACTGGCCATTGCGATCCCGCGGCACTTCGAGGTCTTCAATGTGTCCGTACTTGGTATGTAGGCTGCGTTTGTAGTAGCCGTTACGGCTGTTACGCTGCCCTTCCTGCTCGTCTTCCATGAAGTGCTTCATTTCCGCCTTCATGATCGACTCCAGGTTTTCTTTCACGAACCGAGTGACAAGATTTTCAAATAGATCTGAAAGCAGGTTTTCGGGTATAGTAGTCATCGAGTAGGGTTCCTCCTTGGTGGTGTCGCAGTCCCGAGGATACCCTACTTTTTTGGTGCCTGGCTAGGCCCAATTCTTGGTACACAAACTATTTTACATCCCTGTGGGGGATGATGAAGTGTATTTCGGTAGTTCTTCTTCGTTATCCAGACGATTGAATCCATCTTTCAGCATATCCGGCAGGTACAAGCGTAGCGCTTTCTCCGAAGGAGTTCTCTTTCTTAAGACAAAACCGTGTCACAATAATACAAACCCCACATTTTGAAGCCGATTGAAGAACAAGGAGCACTATTTAGCTTTTCTCAAAAAAATTGAAACGATATCAAAAATCACAAAATCTGTTTCGGAATCAATTTCATAATTCGTTAGATGGGGCGTTGCAGAATTCGTTGGAAAATGATGATTATGCATTTCGGTGAATGTAGAGAGGTCAGGCATATATCAATGTGCCTGACCTCTTATTTAGTTTGACAGATATATAACGAAGCATCATTGTCATCCGGGTTGTTTGGTTTGGTTGTACTGCGCCAATAGAGAATTGTTTGGGGAAGACGTAGCTGTAGTCTTTCTTGACAAGTGCATATGAAAACAATGAAAAAGCTGGTGCACATATTCATCAACCGTTACGCGTTTTAAAATCTAGGCGTTTCGAACATGTATCTTGCGTCTTTTTGGGTATACCAAGCTCTAACTCTTATAGTAAATCGGCGGCTCTGATATGGTTGCATTTTTACAAAATAAGTAAAAAGGCTATTACAAATTCTTCATTAGATATGAAACATGAAAAATATTACAATACCCTTATGTTATTCAATTTTTTTATAAGTATTCCAAAATGAACTGGAGGAGTTTTGATGTTAAGGAAGTTTATCTGGTTGTTTACATTGTTCACAGTTCTATTGGAATTGTGTTTGAGCACAAAAAGTATAATTCACGCATCCCCCGAGATTGGTTTGGAGGTAGTGGGGGAACAATTTAACAAACAAGTAGAGTTCTTAAATAAATCGAAAGAGGACGGCAAAAAGAAAAAAAGAGAAAAAACACAAGAATTGGAAAGTAAGAGAACCGAGTATAGTAAAACATTTATTAATAATGACAACACAGTTACTGTTGTTAAGACAACGCATTCACAACACTACCAATCAGAAGGAAAGTGGTTGGACATAGACAACAACATAAAGGATCTATCTGAAAGTCATTTTGGTAATACTAAAGAAAATGGAAATTCGTTTTTTTTTGAGAAAGAAAGAGCCGTCACGAAAGTAGTTTACGAAGACTACTTTATAAAATATGAAGCCATTACTGAGAGAACTGCAAGCGCTAGTGTTCAAGACGATGTTTTAATCTATCCAGATGTCTGGCAAGATGTTGATATTAGATATCGTACAATGAATGACTCATTGAAAATGGAGATGGTATTGAAGACAAGTTTGGCTCCCAAGAACATGCGTTTTAAAGTAGAAACTAAAGGTCTTTTGTTACAAAAGAATACTGATGGTTCACTCTCCTATAGTAATGAAGACGGTAAGGTTGTTTATATCATTCCAGAAATGTGGGTCATGGATTCTTCTAATAATGATAAGAGGTATGATAATGTTACAACAAATCTTATTACTAATAGTATTGATAATGAGCAAATATTAGAAATTATAGTAGATAGCCAGGGATTACAATATCCGTTATTAATTGATCCAACTACTACAAGAACGATTGACATATCTTATGACAGCGGGAATACATTCTATGTAGATACATCAGATATCGATGTTAGTAAAATAATAGAATTAAAAATTTCGAATTCAACTCATAGTGGGAACTATATTCCACAGAATATGCCTGCACAGATTTTTCTAACTCGCGAAGAGTATGGAGATCTGAATGGTTACGATTATCCTGGAAGTGATGGAAGAAATGTTACTTGGATTTCTGAAACTTCATCATTTGATGGCTTTGGAAATTATTCCATACTTGATAAAAATGATGTAATTAGATTGTATGGTGGTACTGGTAAATTTTATGGAGTAGTGTTCTACAACTATTTTTTTGTTTCTTATTATAGTTATTTGGCAGTCGAAATAACGTATACAGTCGACCAAACATCACCAAGTAATTTACGTGCTGAAATTACCCCCGAATTCAGTGTTAAACTTACATGGGATCCTGCACCAAACCCTAGTTTGGTAAATAAATATGAGGTTCTAATGAATAACTCGGTAATACAAAATACCTCCTCAACGCAAGTATATATATATGGATTACCGAAGAATAAGAATAATTATAGATTTAGTGTGCAATCACGATTAGTAGATGGGACTACATCTCCTACTTCGAATGAAGTCCATATTGAGCTTAATGATGCATCTGCACCTAGTAATTTAGATTGGTATCCTATTCCTGATGGATCTATTGGTCTTTATTGGACTCCGGCCGACGAGCCTAGCTTGGTCTCATCTTATCAAGTATTTGTAAACGGAGTGGAAATGAAACATACACAGTCCGATAGAATTTTTGTGAGAAATTTTTTTCCTGGAAGAAACTATAAATTTAAGATCAGATCTGTAAGAACAATAGATGGAGCTTACTCTGACTTTACTAATGAAGTCGAATTCAAAAAAGCTGAATCATCTACATATAGAAAAAGTTATGAGTACGGTTATGAAACAAATGGCCGGCTCTCCTATGTCGATATCTCAAACTCAATACGAATCTACTATCATTATGATAAAAACGGGAATCCCTATGCCAGCTCGATAATAGACAATCTGATATTTTTTTGAATCAACCGAGTTCGGAATAGGTTCAAGGGTGAAATGGGAGTCGACCAGAAAATTTATTGCAATCTTTCGGAAGGCCTTCGTTTAGCTATGAATCGAATAGTACGAACCAGTTCTCACGAATTCTACTTCTCACGAATTCTACTTCTTTTTGCATAAGTGGGTATTTCCTTTAAAAACCTAATTTAGGAGAGCTATTATGAGAAAAATTGGAAAGCTCCTGATCTTATTAAGCATATTTCTACAAATAATCTTCCCATTACTAGCTGTTGATGTTAGAGCAGAGACGTTCGAGCCAAGATCCGTCGAAAGCGAAGAATTATTATCTCTCCCATCGCTGAGTCGTCGGTCCAATATACCAGAGTTGACTCTCCTACAGTACTTGAATCAAGGGTATACGTTGGAGGATCTAGAGCGTGTGTTAATCCAGAACTCTACAAGGGAACAAACGCTTGAGGTTCTTCTGGATCAGGTCCATCCGGAAGTCAAGACTCGTTTAAGGCAGTTAAACTACTCGCCAGTCAAACCGGAACAAAATACAGTCTCAGCTCAGGTTTACCCCGGGCCTTTTATAGATTTCAACAGTGTGGATTGGAGTACATATAAGCAACTGCCAGCCGTCACGGATACAATCATTACTGATCCGAATCCGAATGGCCCGTCGGTGTCGAATAGCACCTACCAGAGAACGATGAACGCGCTATCCTCGACATCGTTCCCGAGAAGCTATGACGAGCTCGCCGTGAGGCGGCTTCAGGTCCAAACGGATGTGGCCCCGTTTGCGTTATCGGCCGGCAGCGAAAACATTTCCCCGATCAACGGGGCTTTGAACTTGAGGGTGACCGACCTGGTTTTGCCTGGGCGTAACGGCCTTTCCTTTGCGCTCACCCGCCAATTCAATAGTGCTGATGCGACGTATTACGATAAATACGTGTATCAGGGCTCCATTACACGGGAGAAGTACTATCTGGACCTAAGTGCCCGATTGTATACGACCAACCCGTATCAATTGACTCCATACGGAAGCGCCTCGGCGTTCTCCATCGATCCGGTGTTCGGGCACTTCTCCTTTGTGCAGTATATGGGGTGGTACGATAAATGGCCATATCCGTTTAATTACTACGTCGAAACGCAAGAGTTTGACGAGACAGTCCGCAAGCAACTGCAAGCCAGCTACCCGTACGTCGATCCGAACAATATCAATAGTCCTTCTCTGTTCAGTAAAATGTACCTGATCAACGGCACGTATTTGGAAGCCAAAGCGTACACGACAGGCGGGGTGTACCGAGTGCCGTACTACCAGCCGGAGTTTCTCGGAATCGGCTACAGCAATAAAACGAAAGCTTTCCCGAATGAAAACCGGTTTCCGATCGGGAAAGGCTGGAGCTGGGATATTCCGTATATTGAGCTTAAAGACAACAAGAATTACTTGCATCTGCCCGGGGGCTCGGCCTATCAAATCAGCGGGAATTCGTTGGTAGGTTATCCTTGGAACGACCTATCCATCACGTACGATTCGTCGGTGACGGTGAATGACAAGACCTCGTATTACGTATTGACCTCCATCCAAGGTCAAAAACAGTATTTTACGTCCTACGGTCAATTGATTCAAATGGCGGACTTGTTTGGGAACACGGTTCAGTTCGAATACAGCTATATCAGCCCCTACGGGTCGGTCTTAACCAAAGTCAGAGATGCGCTCGATAACGAAATCAATATTACCTATTCGACGACCAAGGTGACGCTCACCTCGGGGGACCGCACCGTCGAATACGATAAGATGTTAGATCCGCAAGGCAACAAAGAATTGCTTTCGCGGGTGACCGACCCGAAAGGCAGACAAACGCTGTACGAGTACAGCGTCGCATCCACGGCGTTCGATTTGGTCGCTTCGGGCACACGCGAAGACAACTTTGCAGCACTGCTGACCAAAGTGCATCACCCGACGCAAGCCCGGACAGAGTACACCTACACGCCGTACGAGCGGAGAATCGGCACCTTCGCCATCGAACAGGCGTATCGGGTTACGGCACGGGAAGAGGTCATGACGCCGATCGGCGTCCCGTCTATGACCGCGAACCGGGTCACCTACAGCTACAACGGCGATGGGGCGGGCGTGATGCCGGGTCCTTCGGATGTCTTCATGACAACCGTGAATGACGGCCGGGTGCAATCGACCTATACGTACGACAAAATCCGTATTAACGACGATCTGCCATATGTGTATTACAACACCGGCATCACGCAGCACGACGGGGTTCAAACGACAACCTCGGCGATGGAATACAACCGAACGAACCGTTGGCCGACGCCGATCAAGAGAACGTCGAAGACGATCCGGGGGACCGAGCAATCGGTCGAAGTCATCACCCAGACCTCCTACGATCCTTACGGCAATGTGACGAGTGAGACGGATCCGAACAACGTGGTTACCTCGTACGGGTACGATAACGCGACCCATTTGCTACGTTCGGTAACCCAACCGATCAACAACAGCGGATTAACCGCCTATACCGAGATCGACCGGTATCCAGGAACGAACGCCGTGCAGCAGGTTCGCGTGAAGGAAGGCGGCGCCGGAGGCCCGCTCAAGTCCCAGATCAGCTATGGGTACGACGGATACGGCAATGCGACGGCGGTAACGCTGAAGGACGATAACCGGGATATCGTCGTCTCGACCGCCTACGATGGCCTGTACAGTGCGGGTTTCCCGACCAGCCAGTCGATCCAGGTGACCGATGCCAACAACCAAACGACCACGATCAGTCAGTCGTTTGCGTATACAAAATCGACGGGCGAGCGGACGAGAGCGGTAGACGGCAAAGGATATGCTACCGACTACGAGTTCGACAAGCTGGGGCGTCTGACCAAGGTGAAGCACCCGGATGCGAGCGAGATGAAGCTGACGTATGACGATGCCGCCAACGAACTGGTGGTGAAGGACGAAACCCAGATCGAGACGCGGACGCAATGGAATCCGCTGGGCTGGAAAGTAGCCGCGGGGATCGTAGGGAAAGCGCAGCAAACGTTTGGGTACGATGCATATGGTCGGGTAAGCTGGAGCAAGGACGGAGCAGGCAACCAAACCGACTATACTTACGACAACCGTAACCGGTTGAAAACAACCGTGTACCCGGGAGGGGCCACCGCTACGGTCGCGTACGATGACGTGAACCGGATCGTGACGGAGACGGATGCGGAAGGAAATAAAACGGTCACGGCATCCGATGTGTTGGGCCGGATGATTCGGAAGGAACGGAACAGCGGGTCCAACGAACGGATGGGCTGGAACGAATACGCCTACGATTACGCCGGGAACCTGACCACGTTGCAGGATGGCCGGGCGGACGGGGCGGGAGGCGTGCAAACGACCCAATACGGCTACGATATTCTGAACCGTCTGGTAGCCGTCACCGATGCGTTAGCCAACACGACGCGGTATACGTACAGCATGGCCAACAACTTGACCCGGGTCGAGTACCCGGACCACAATCAGGTGCAGAAGCAGTACGACCAGGTGGGTCGTCTGATCCGCAGCATCGACGCGTCGAACCAGATTGAAACGTACGCCTACGACGCGAATAGCAACCTTCTGACGAGCATCGACCGCAAAGGGCAGACGCGAACGTTCGGCTACGATAGCCGGAACCGGCAGTTGTCCAGTGCCATGTCGGACGAAGTCATCGCGTTCCAATACGACGCGGCGGGCCGTCGGCAGTGGATGCAGGATAACACGGGCAGAACGAACTACACGTACGATTCCGCGACGGGATGGCTAACGACTGTACAGTCTCCGGATCAGTACAAGGTCCAGTATCAGTACAATGACGAAGGCAAGCGAATCCGCATGATCGATCCGTTCGGGGTGGCGACCCAGTATAAGTACGATACACGCAGCCGTCTGAAAGAGGTAGGTCCTGCTGAAAACGATTGGTACGCTAGGTACAGCTACCAAGGAAACAACTTACCGAAAGAGCAGGAGTACCGGAACGGCGTGAAGTCGACTTCTACCTATACCGAGTACAACTTGAACGGGCTGACGCATACGAATGCGGGGGGGACGTTCCGCACCTACAGCTATGGCTACGACTTGCACCGCAACCAGACGAGTCGGACGGAGAACGGAGCGGGGCATAACTTCGGGTATGATGCGTTGAACCGGATCGCCACATCAAGCCAGTTCAACGAGCAGTACCAGTACGACAAGCGGGGGAATCGGGCATCGCTGCAAAGCGACAAACCGCTGAACCTGTTCGGGGCGAGCTACCAGTATGACAACCGGAACCGGTTGACGGGTGTCAACACCGGTACCGGGGCGGTTGTAGGGTACCGGTACAACGGCGATGGCCTGCTGGTGGAGCGCAGCGAAAACGGAGTAACCACGCGCTACTACTACGATGGAGCCGACATGATCGCGGAAGGAACGGTGTCCGGCGGAGCGGTCACGCACAAGGCGAGCTACATACGCGGCAACGGTCTGGTGGCCCGTGTGGACGGGAACGGTGGTAAAGCGTACTATGTACATAACGGACATGGGGATGTCGTTGCGCTGACCGACGGTACGGGCAACGTGCTGAACCAATATACGTATGATATGTGGGGCAATCCGTTAACGGAGCAAGAGAGTGTCCCGAATCCGTTCCGGTATAGCGGGGAGTTTTGGGATAAGAGCACCCAACTGCAGTATCTGCGGGCTCGCTGGTATGATCCGAGCATGGGCAGGTTTATAAATGAGGATACGTATGAAGGGGATATTTCAAATCCGCTGAGTCTCAACCTGTATACGTATGTTCAGAATAATCCTTTGATCAATGTTGACCCCTCAGGTCACAGCATGTGTGGGATAGGAGGAGAAGGAGCAGCTTGGTGTTACAACTACTTTAGTGGTATACAGAATAAAATGCAGAGTATTTATTACAGCATTACCGACTCTACGGTTTTTAAGGGGACACAAGCTATTGCAGATTTTGCGGTACTTGATGATGTAAATACATTACTGGATTCAAACGCTTCTTTAACTGATAAGGGCCTTGCTGGCTTAGGCTTTATACCTGTCGGTAAAGTGTATAAAGGTGGGAAAATTCTCGTTAGCCTAGCTAATAAGTATAAAACCATTTCACGAGAGGTTAAAGCTTCGGAGGATGCTTTTCGCGCCGTCAAAAATATAGCTTGCAATTGCTTTATAGCTGGAACAAAGGTTCAGACGAAAGATGGAGAGAAGCCGATTGAAGATGTCAAAGTCGGTGATCAAGTACTTGCCAAAGATGATATTACTGGCGAGGTTGCTTATAAGGATGTCCAGCAGCTCTTCCAACGTGAAGAAGAGGAAACATATAACATCACTGTGGGAAATGAACTGATAACTACAACATCGGAGCATCCATTCTGGATTGTTGGGGTTGGATGGGTAAAATCCAAATATTTGCTGGTGGGGGATATTCTGACAACCAGCAACGGTAAAACAATAACAATAGATAAAATAGAAGTAAAGAAAGAACATGTCACTGTTTATAATTTTAAGGTAGAAGATTTCCACACATATTTTGTTTCAAATCTAGGAATATGGACACACAACAGTTGTTTTACATGGACTGGCAAAGGCTTCGATAATCTAGCTAAGGGACTCACACCTGATGATTTTATTAAGGGATTAGAGGATTCAGGCTGGACTAAGACAATTGAATCGGGTGGGAGAAAGAGTGGAGATGCAACTATTTTCCTTGATCCTAGTTCAGGAACAAAAGTAAGAATCCATGCTTCACCTGGTGAAGGAAGCCCTTATTTTAGAGTTCAAAACAGTGGTGGTGGCTATCTTGATGCATCTGGGATATTTCCAAGCAACGCTACCAAACAAGAATTAAGAGATTTGACGCACTTTTATTTTGGACAATAAGAGGTGAACAACAATGATTTTAGCTGAAGGATTATCAGCTATTTTTAATGAATTTGATTTTACGGATAGCATCATTTCAGAAATTAAATGGGAAAATAACTTTTTTGATTTGGCTATAACAATGGATTATTATTGGGATATTCAAGAGGGGAAAGAGACTACTAGGTTGCTAAAGTTACTTTTTAAGGACGTAATGAAGGCAGATTTTCAAACAAATAAGATGTTAGCTAATTTACCTAAAAGCGAGATACATCCCGATAGCTGGTATACAATTGTTCGCTTATCTGAAGAAACCAATAATGTATTTATTAAAGAAGAAAACTTGCTTGATTTTAAAAGTATTCAAATTTTCACCTATGACCATTTTACTCCGTTGCTTGCTGTTGTGTTTCGAGAAATAGTGATCGTAGAAGCTGTTTAATCTACTCCTCGTTGAAGAACACAAATAATGTATGAATTTCGCTCCCCCTTGCGACCAATCCTCGCAAGGGTCTTTTTCTGCCGCTGAATGCTAAAAACACAGATTGGATCGTCTACAACAAGTTGGAAAGCAAAAATGAGGACCAGCAGCCGATCCGGTCCCCATACATATTGCGCGACAACGTTTTGAAGAAGGTATGGCGAGCGGGCAGTCTTACTTCTTACTACTACGTGCATAACGGCCACGGGGATGTCGTCCAACTGATTAACACGGCGGGTGCTGTGGTGAACAGCTACCGGTACGACGAGTGGGGGAACCTTCTCCAGCAGGCAGAAGGCGTGCCGAATGTCTTCAAGTATGCGGGGAAGCCGTACGATCCGGAAACGGGCTTCTACTACTTGCGTGTCCGGTATAATGAAAAGGAACGAAATCACTTGGTTCGACAGGTGAATAAATCTGGCCTTTCTCAAGAGGCTCTTATCCGCGCCCTAATTAACGGCTATATTCCGAAACCATTACCTCCCCTTGACTATCACGCGCTGATCCGCGAGCTTCATGCCATCGGAAATAACCTGAACCAGTTGGCGGCGAAGGCTCATACAACCGGGCATCTGGAGAGAGAAGTCTTTCAACAAGAGGCGGATCAATTGCGCCGCGCTGTGTTGCAGATTCAGAAGGCCGTAACAGAACGGAGCGAAGGATTGAGCAGTAGACCGCTCTGCCGAGCGTCGTTAAACGGAAGGAGCGAGACATCCCGGTCTTGCCCTTCCTGAATTTTTGTCAATAGATTTTACAGGTGTAGTAATGTCAAGCATTGGAGCCATTCAAAGGAAGTTGGCTGGTGGTGTTCAAGAGCGTTTTTTGGCGCGGGGAGGATAAGGCATTTTTTGATCCGTGCGGCCAAGCAAATAATCGATGCTCGTTTGATGGAAATCGGCCAATGCAATTAAGAGCGCTGTTGGAATATCCAACTTCCCTCGTTCGTAATCGCTGTAGGTTCGCTGCTTGATGTTCAGATATTCGCACAGTTTCTCTTGTGATAAATCTTTGTCTTCACGCATGTTCCGTATTCGTTCATAGACCACAGGTACTCACCTCAAGATGAGTATAGTTCAGTGGATAATCCACTATTTACTTTCAGTGTGTTATACACTAGAATTTCTTGTATGCGCCCTTTTTATACAGGAAAATCCTTTTGGAGTAAGAGTAAACTGGGGCGAAACGCCCGCTTGCGAGAATCTGAGGGCATCTGCTGCTCCGTTCGGTGGGTTTAAGGGATCTTCCAAAGCGACGGTTTTTCGGAAAAGGACAAAGGAGATGATTGCAACGCATTCTACGAAAATGGCAGTCCTGACTGTCTTTTATCTGAAGCGGGAACGGTTAGGGCTGAGCTATGAAGATACGCTTGACTTGGCGGACGAAATTGCGCGGTACATTTCGAATTTTCGGCGAATCGAAGCGGAGGTCATTCTGGAAGCCAATACAACACTATGGAACAAGAGCGGACACAGAGCGCTCGGCCAATTATCGCTGCAGCAATTGCTGGACATTATGGAGGCCGCTCAGCATGCGAGCGTAGACGAGCCTTTTGTGGATGAGCTATACAAGGAGCTGCGACGCAAGCTAACGCAAGAACAGGGCAAATAGCAGGTAAGCCTGTAAATAGCCAAGTGCGGCTCCTTGTTCGCTCGACCAGCTATGGATCTGAAAAAGAGGCTACGGAACGAGGCGGCATGACCTGTAATCCGAAGGAGGACACTCATAGCATCATGAAAGGAGCAAACGAACTTCTAAAACATATTGAACGCGTCCGTAGAGAACTGAATGAGCAAGCGCTGTGTTTTGGTCTTCAAAGTCATGCGGTGCTTGAAAAATCAAGAGAATTGGATCAGCTACTGAATGCTTATCAATCCACAGAATCGGGGGCGAACATGGATTCAAGCCAGAGATTGCTATAAATATTAGAGTGGTTGTTTCAGAGGTGCCCGATTCGGGTTCAAAAATGAAACGGTTAGTAGAAGGCTCCAATCAGGATGCCCTCGACTAACCGTTTTATTTTGAGAGGAGAGCGATAACATGGAGCCGCCCGTTTTTCACGACTCCGAGCATGAAGCCTTCCACTACCGAATGTTAGCGGAGCGTCGCTGTACCGACAGCTACCATCGCGCATTGTTTTACACACTGGGCTTGTCGAAAGAGACCCGCGCCCATAATCAGGAATTGTTTGACTTTTCCGATGGCGGCATCAAGCCGGAAGGGCTGTCTGCTCCCTGGCAAACTGGAGGTTCCACCTGCATATGTCGATTGGCGTTCAATCTCTGGAATGGTTGGAGCCAGACCGGAGAGGAACGCTTTTCAACCCGTATGAACTTTTTGATTGCGATGCTGCTCCTTACTTTTTTGAAGCGATATGTTTGCGCTATCCGGAATATACTCGCCATCATGCTCTAGTCATCAAGCCACATACCGAGCGTATCCGGTAATTGAAATCAGCGGGATATATGAAAGAAATGGATTGCCATGATTGGGGGGAGCGGATTATGGAGGAAGAACAGCAGCCTCTGCCGTCTGTTCCGGTGGAGGGGATCGAACAGAAACGGGATAGCAGCATTAACCCAACAGAAGATCGCCCCATACGCGAGATGCAGAAGGGGAAAAGCTTGTATATCGTGCAATATCACTATATCGGCAATGCAACGCTAGGTGATAAAATCGAACGGCTTGTTTTGCGAACGTGGGAGGATGAAAAGTTCAGGAACCGATGAACCTGAAAGGGAATCCTCGCGATTCCCTTTTCTCATAGACCTTGGCACACTACTTGCCGCTTTAGAAATCCGGTATACTGAAATCAGCCGATTTGTTGCTGGGAAATGGCGGAGAATGAAGAAACACAGCAAACCCGAACCGCGATTTACTGTCGTTTGAGCCGGGATGATGAGCAGAGTGGCGAAAGCATGAGCATTGAAAATCAACGAATTTTACTCCGGCGCTACGCGAAGGAGCATAGCTTTGAAGTGGTTGAGGTGTATACGGACGATGGCTGGAGCGGCACCAACTTTGATCGCCCCGACTTCCAACGAATGAAGCGAGACCTTGAAAGCGGCGGCATTGATATTGTGCTGGTGAAGGATTTGAGCCGTTTGGGCCGCAATCAGATCGAAACGAGCCTGTGCATTCAAGTGTTTTTCCCGGAGCATCAGGTACGCTTTGTTGCCGTCAGCGAAAACATTGACACTTCGTTACGATAAGCTTACGTGTACATTTGCATCCTTTTTATCACTGGTCTCTATTTTGCTATGGTTAAATTAGGTTTGAAGACACGCTCTAATTCGTCGGGGCGATGCATCGGATGCATTTAAAACTAGCTTTACGACAAGTGGCAAAGAAATAGAACCATGTACTTTAAAAGAAATATTATTAAGAAGGGCTGGTGGGAATTAATGGTGCATCAAGAGCTTAGTGCTATTGAATTTAAAAAATTTGGTTTCGCTGAGGCTGAGGCATGGCCTCAGTTCCCTCATCCGAACGAAAATACGTTTACTATTTCGGTTTGGGGCGTTGACACTTCTGGCAAAGTGCTGAAAGAACTGGGGCTTATTGTCGACCCAAACTACGAATATTATCTACAGGGATGGACTACTTTCAAATTTTATGAGTTATCAACTCTTGAGCTTCGGGTAACTTTATACGAGGACGAGAAAGGAGCACGTTTTCTAAAGCAGGACAAGAAAGACTTAAAATTAGAGAAAAACATACGTTATAAAAATTCAGAAAATAAATTAGATTACACAAAGTATTACATCTCTTGTATTATGAAATGGCCATTTGGATTTTGTGAGATCATGTTAGAGGGAACGAATAAATTTGAACTAGAAATTGGAGAAGTAAAGATAATTCCTCTAGACGATTATATCCAAGAACCTGATAGATATCATCACCATCTATAATGGTATTACCAATCACAATGCGGATAATCCTCGCGTTGTGGTTCTTTTTTATTTCCGTTAAACCCTTGTAAAAACAGTGATTCGTTATCTGCGGCCAAAGATTAAAGGGGGTTAAGAAGGGGAGCTTACGAATCCGCTGAGTCTGAAGTTGTATATGTACAATAATTGGCGACAGTACTTCAAGGGATATCGGGTTGCTCAGACATCAAGACAAAATTTGGGGGCAGGTTTTTTAACAAAAATCAATTCCTATATCTATTCAATATGGCAACACGAACAAGTAATTTGGTCGAGGATAAGAAATGAATTATGGCTAGGGAACAACTAGGCTTGAGATCCGGGAGACACTCCGGAGCGAGGAAGGGTAGTAGCTGTCGGTTCGGCGAATGATCGAGCCGGAGAGCGTGAGAGCTTCCGCCAAAGGTTGCCGCTTCTGCGGTTTTCTTATACAATAACAGCAGATGGATGATAATTATTCTCATTTCACTTGATGATGAACCAAAGGCGGAGCTGAGGAATGAAAACCATTTTGCTGATCGAGGACGAGAAACATTTATCGAGGTTTATCGAGCTGGAGCTGCGTCACGCTTCGTTCGCGGTAACAACAGCTTCCGACGGACCGTCGGGATTGAGCCTCGCCCTGAGAGAAGACTGGAACGTCATCCTGCTCGACCTGATGCTGCCCGGAATTGACGGTCTGGAAATATGCCGGCAAATCCGCGCGGTCAAGAAAACGCCGATCCTTATATTGACGGCCAGAGACAGCGTCATGGACCGGGTATCGGGACTCGACAATGGGGCGGACGACTATATTCCGAAGCCCTTTGCGATCGAGGAGCTGCTGGCGCGCATCCGGGTCGTTTTCCGCAGGCAGGAGGAAAGCTCCGAGGACAATAAGACGATGCTGTCGTTTCAGGAGCTGAGCGTCAATCTCGATTCCCGCGAGGTACGCAAGGGCTCCGAGCAGGTCGAGCTGACGAAGAGAGAATACGACTTGCTCGTTGCGTTTCTGAGAAACGCGGGCCGAGTGCTGACGCGCGAAACGCTGCTCGATATCGTGTGGGGATTTGAAGCGGCCGTCGACACGAATGTCGTGGACGTCTATGTCCGTTATTTGCGCAATAAAATCGATGCTCCGGGAGAGACGAGCTACATTCAGACGCTGCGCGGGACCGGCTATGTGATGCGACGATGAGCAGATTGGCGTTTTCCTGGCTTCAGCTTCCGATCAAGTGGAAGCTGACCTTATGGTCGTCCCTGTTGTTGTTTATGCTCTTCGCGGCTTATAACGCGGTTCAGTATACATACGTGGAGCAATGGATGATTAAGCGGGAGAAGACCGGCGTTCAGCAGGCGATGAGAGCGGCGCTTAATTATTTCCTGGAAAATGAAGTTGCCTTCAAGGGGGGAGATCTGGCTCCCATTCGCAGCTTTCTCGAACGCATCAACGGTCAAAATCAAGGGATTCGCGTACTCGACGGGAACGGCAACGTGATCGTTTCGATCTCGAACGGATTAAGAGACGGCTGGGGCGAGACGCCGGAACGGAGAAAGGACGACGAGATCGCAGGGACGTGGCGGCACAGCAATCATCAGCTCATGATGAGAAGTCCGCTAACGATTTTTGAATTTAACGGTACGATCGAGATTGTAAGAAATACGGAGGACTTCGCCGAATTAATTGCGGCTTTCTCCCGCGTCATGCTGCTGTGCGGGCTCGGCGCACTCGTTTTAAGCGGGCTCGGCGGCTGGATGCTGGCCCGTCAACTGCTTAAACCGCTGCAATCGATGACTGATACCATCCGCAACATTAAGCGGAAAGGGCTGCACGAACGGGTGCCGCTCAGCGGCAATCAAGACGAGATTTATACGCTGATGAGCTTGTTTAATAATATGATGGATCAGGTGGAGAGATCGTTTCTTCAGCAGAAGCAGTTTGTCGAGGACGCTTCGCACGAGCTGAGGACGCCGGTAGCGATTATTGAAGGCCATCTGGCCATGTTAAGGCGATGGGGAAAGAACGATCCTTCCATTCTCGAAGAATCGCTGGACACTTCCATTCATGAGCTGGCCCGGCTCAAGGGGCTCGTTCAGGAGCTGCTGGCTTTGTCGCGTGCGGAAGCGTCGCCTCACGAGGACGAGCGGCGGGTGTCCGTAGCGGCCGAGACGATTCGGCAAATCGTTCGCAATAGCGCCATCGTTCATCCTGCGTTCCGTTTCGAAGCCGATACGGAGGCGCTTGCGGACGTGGCGGCGGGCATTCCGCAGCAGCAGCTCGAGCAGATTTTGCATATTCTGATTGACAACTCGGTCAAATATTCGCCGGATCGCAAAACGGTTCGAGTGACGGGGACGGTCCGAGGCGATCAAGTGATCATTCAAGTGTCCGACCAGGGCGCAGGTATTCCTGCAAGCGAACTGCATCGCGTCCTTGACCGGTTTTATAGGGTGGACAAGGCAAGAAGCGGGGAGCAGGGCGGCTACGGCCTTGGCCTGGCAATCGCCAAACGGCTGGTCGAGCGGTACGACGGCGCCATCAAGATCGAGAGCGTGGAGCATGAAGGCACGACAGTAACTGTAGTGCTGCCGGCTGTACTTGAATGAAACGGCACGTAACGCGGGTAGGCAAGAGTAGGTAAGTTTCTATGCGGAAGCTTATCTACTTTTTTTTCATTTTCACATCGTTTTCTCATTTTCATCGATTACAATGTAAATTGTTCGTTTCAGTGGAAATGATATTCATTATCAGTGAGGATGAAATATGGCTGGAGGGGAGTCATGGTACATATAGCGCCGATAGGCGAGGGTCGCTCCGATCAAGGTGAAGAAAGCGGCGGCTGCTAAAAGATAATGCAGGATGAGTCTTTTTTTTGGGCACCTATTGAGAATGAGTATTATCGTCAACACAAATACTATCGATGGATCGTTTCATCGGAGCAGTCTTAAACATTTATTCAAAAACAAATCTCGGAATAGGGGTAATAGCGATGAGAAACAAAAAACTTACCGGCGGCCTTGCGCTGCTGACGACAATGGCGATGATCGCGATAGCCGGCTGCGGCGGAGCCCAGACGGGCGGGGCGGCCAATTCGAATGCAAGCAAACAGGCGGATAATGCCGCCAAAGGGAAGGAGCAGGTCGTCAACGTATTTACCGCCCGGCACTATGATGTGGACAGTACGCTTTACGATGCTTTTACGAAACAGACGGGTATTAAGGTCAATGAAGTCAAAGGTACGGCAGAGGAGCTTGTCGAGCGGCTGAAGCGGGAAGGCACCAGCACGGAGGCGGACCTGTTCGTCACCGTGGACGGCGGCGTGCTCAACTACGCGAAGCAAAACGACGTCCTGCAGCCGATAACATCGCAAGCGATCGACAAAAATGTTCCCAAGCAGTTCCGCGACAAAGACAATCAATGGGTCGGAGTCGCTACGCGCGCCCGCGTTATTGTATATGCGAAAGACCGCGTCAAGCCGGAGCAGTTGTCCACTTATGAAGACTTGGCTAGCGACAAATGGAAGGGCAAGGTGCTCGTCCGCTCCTCGTCGAGTTTGTACAACCAGTCGTTGCTCGCTTCCTTTATCGAGTTGAACGGCGAAGCGAAGGCGGAAGAATGGGCGAAGGGCATCGTAACAAACCTGGCCCGCAAGCCGGAGGGCGGAGACCGCGACCAGGCGAAGGCGATTGCGGCCAAAGTCGGCGACGTCGCGATTATGAATACGTATTACGTCGGCCAAATGCTGAATTCGAAGGACGCAGAGGAAGTCAAGGTTGCGCAAAACATCGGGGTGTTTTTCCCGAACCAAAGCACGACCGGAACGCATCTGAACATCAGCGGCATCGGATTGACCAAGCATGCCAAAAACAAAGATAATGCAATCAAGCTGGTCGAGTTTTTTACTGGCAAGGAAGGGCAATCGATGCTCACTCAAGGCAGCTTCGAGTTCCCGGTAAACGAGACGGCCGATCGGCCGGAGCTGCTGAAAACGTGGGGAACGTTCAAAACCCAGCAGATCGACTTCGGCAAGCTCGGCGACCATAACAAAAAAGCTACCGAACTGTTGAACAAGGTAGGCTGGAAGTAGGTTGGAACTTACATGAAAGTCAACACGGCATGGCGCACGATAAAACGGAACGGCAACGCTTGGGTTCTCATAAGCGTTGCGGGGGCCCTCGCGGCCCTTCTTCCGTCTCTTTATATTCTGATCGGCCTCTTCCGGAAGCCGAATGAAAACTGGCAGCATATCCAGCAATACTTGCTGCTAGATTACGCGTTCGAGTCGCTACTGCTCGTGCTCGGAACGGTCGGCTTCACCGTGCTGATCGGCGTTACGCTGGCATGGCTCGTGGCCGCATACGAATTCCCGCTCAGGCGTTTTTTTGCCTGGGCTTTCGTGCTGCCTTTGGCGATACCGCCTTATATCGCCGCTTACACGTACGGGGACATGCTCAGCTATACCGGGAGCGTGCAAATCTTTTTCCGAAACGTGCTGGGCCGGTCGCCGAACCAGAGCTATTTCGACATCATGTCCATGAAGGGCGCTATTTTTATTTTTACTTTGTTTTTATTTCCGTACGTATATTTGATTACGAAGACGTTTCTGGAGAAGCAGAGCGCCGCCTTTATCGAAAATGCGAGACTGCTCGGCAAAAATCCGGTTCATATTTTTTTCCGGATCGTGCTGCCGTTGTCGCAGGCGGCGATCGTCGGGGGCGCCAGCCTGGTCGCCTTCGAAGTGTTAAACGACTACGGGGTTACGAAGCATTACGGCATTCAGTCGTTTACGACCGCGATATTCAAGACATGGTTCGGGATGTCCGACGTCGACTCGGCTCTCCGGCTCGCCGCACTGCTCATGTGCTTCATCATCGGCGTGTTCCTGATCGAACGACTGCTGCGCAGGCGCAGAAGATACAGCTCCTCGACCGGCAAGACGAGGCCGCTGGCGAGAAGAAGGCTGAGAGGGATTAAGGCAGTGGCGGCATTGTTGTTCAGCGCGGTTATCGTTTCGCTTTCCTTTGTGATTCCGGTCGCACAACTGATCGTGTGGGCGACATGGACGTACCGGGACGTGCTGAACGCCAAATTTGCCGGACTGCTATGGAACACCCTGTTCGTCTCCGTCGTATCGATCGTGCTGCTGATGCTGGTCGCCGTCATTGTCGCCAACGTCTGCCGCCTGCACCGGAACGGGTTTACGCTGGCGTTGTCCAAACTGATCTCGACGGGGTATTCGATTCCCGGAGCCGTCCTCTCTATCGGGGTGCTGGCCGTGTTCATTTCGCTAGACAACAAGCTTAGCGGCCTGTATGCCGGTCTCGGCTGGGGGACCGGCAAGCTCGTGCTCAGCATGTCGCTGGCGATGCTCGTATTCGCTTATATGATCCGTTTTTTGGCGGTCGGGTTTAACTCGGTAGAGGCCGGGTTCGAGAAGATCGGCAATCGGTATTCGGAAGCGTCGCGCCTGCTCGGCTTGGGAATGACCCGGACGTTTTTCAAGGTCGATCTGCCGATGGTCAAAGGCGCCGTATGGACCGGGTGTATCCTGACGTTTATGGAAATTGTCAAAGAGCTGCCGCTGACTTTGCTGCTGCGGCCGTTTAACTTCGATACGCTGGCGACAAAAGCGTACCAGTACGCGAGCGACGAGCAGATCCACCAAGCTTCGGTGCCTTCGCTGCTCATTATTGCCGTCGGCATGCTGTCCGTATTTTTCTATCACTGGTTAGGAGAGAGGCGGTCCCTATGACCTTTTTCGAGATGTCCGGCATTACTTTTCAATACGATAAAGGAAACGAAAGCGTGCTGAGCGGGTTCGCGATGCAGCTGGAGCAGGGCGACGTGGTAGGCGTGCTCGGACAAAGCGGTTGCGGGAAAAGTACGCTGCTGCGTCTAATCGCCGGGCTAGAGGCGCCGCATTCGGGTCGTATCGTTATCGGCGGATCGACGATGGTCGATGCGAACGTATTCGTCGATCCCGAGTCGCGCGGCGTCGGGATGGTGTTTCAGGATTACGCGTTATTCCCGCATCTGACCGTCGAGAACAACATCCTGTTCGGACTGCACCGGTTATCGAAGAAAGAGCGGGCGGCCAGACTGGACGAGATGCTTGAGCTCGTGCAGCTGCGCGAATATGCCAAACGGTATCCCCACGAGCTTAGCGGGGGACAGCAGCAGCGCGTCGCGTTCGCCCGGGCGCTCGCTCCAAGACCGTCGATCCTGCTGATGGACGAGCCATTCAGCAACCTGGATAGCGAGCTGAAAGGCAAAATCCGCGACGAATTGAAGCAACTGCTGCGCGCAGCCCGTATCACCTCGATTCTCGTCACCCACGACCAGGCAGATGCGGATGCGATCTGCGATCGGATCGTCCGCTTGGAGCGCAGGGCAACCGTGACCGTGCAATAATTGAAGCAACGTTCGGTTGGATGGAGGGCTGCGTGCCGGATGGTTGATTTGACCTGAACTTGGCGTTCCCGGACACCCTTAACGGGATTGGCAATATTCGGGCGGCCGCTCCCCATGCTCTGCCAACTATGGTAATATAGTTAACAGTCAGCAATGAAAATGAAGAAGTCCATTCGCAGCCATCCGCGTTTCATACCAAGGTGAAATGAGGAATATCGAGAACATGGGGATTCAACCGGATGAACGATTGTCAGTCCATAAGCAAACCATCATACTTTCATCAAAAGTACATATACCGCCCTTGTCGGCAAGCCATGTCGTTCGCCCGAGATTAATAGACCAAGTGAATGAAAGCGTTTGCGATCCATATAAGCTATTGCTTGTAACCGCTCCGGCGGGATTCGGGAAAACGACGTTGGCGAGCAGTTGGATTCACCAATGCTCGATTCAGGCAGCCTGGGTTTCTCTCGATTCGGCAGATAGCGATCTTATTCGTTTCTGGAGTTATGTGTCAGCAGCGCTCGAACAGCGGTATCCCGGCTTTGTTCGGCAAACAGAAACGATATGGCGATCTAGCCGCGGTTATTCCGTGGAAACCGCGATGTCGTTTTTCATCCAAGAAATCAGCCGATATCCGGAGGAATGCGTGCTTGTATTGGATGACTACCATCTGATTACGAACGCCGACGTCCACGATAGCGTTGCTTTTTTCATTGATCATATGCCGGCGCGGTTTCGTCTCTTCATGATTAGCCGATCGGTTCCGCCGCTGCCGCTGCCGCGTCTCCGGGCGTCGAAGCAGATCAAGCATATGGGAGTGGAAGAACTTCGGTTCACGCAAATTGAAATCAATGAGCTGCGGATTTTGGCGCAGGAGCAGCCGCTTTCTTCCAGTGATCTGACTTTGTTGGAACAAAAAACAGAAGGATGGGCGGCCGGTTTGATCCTTGCGCTCCTTTCTATAGAAGGACGCAGCGATGTTTCGGATTTCATCGAATCTTTTTCCGGAAACCATCGCTACGTTACCGACTATTTGCTGGATGAGGTGCTGTTGTGCCAGTCCGAAGAGCTTCAAGCTTTTTTATTGCAAACCTCGATCCTGAACCGGATCACTTCATCGCTGGCGGAAGCGGTAACGGGTCGAAGCGATTCGTCCCATGTACTCGCTTTTTTGGAGCGTTCCCGGTTGTTTTTCGTACCGCTTGACGATACGCGGTCATGGTTCCGGTTCCATCATCTGTTTGGGGAGATGCTCAGGAAACGGCTGGACCATAGCATGAGCAGCAAGGAGATTGCCGAACTGCACCATCGGGCCTATCATTGGTTCAATGAACAGGGACTTCTCATGGAAGCGATCAGCCATGCACTGACGGCTCACCGTTATGATGAGGCGGCAACAGCTATGGACAGCCATTTGTCGGACCTCATTAAAAATGGAGAAGAGGCAACGCTGCTGAGATGGCTTCAAGTATTGCCGCTCCGGAGCGTCGTGCGCCGTCCGGATTTATTTTATTACCAAGCGGGAATATGGGCGGCATCGGGTCGCAGCGAAGAAGCTCGGGAGCTGCTGGATCGCGCGATTCATCTGATAACGACGGAAAAAGAGTGGTTTCCGGTCGATGTGCGCAAGGAAATCGAAATGCGTATCGAGATTTACCGCGCAACCATCGCGTATTATCAAGGGGATATCGATGCATTTATCGAACGGTTTGACGAGAATAGAGAATCGATTGTGAATTTCGGTACAATTGCCAGGGTTGTTAACTTGGGGGAAGCGCTGCTGTATCGCGGTCCGATCGGATTTGGCGGCAGATTGCAGAAGATGGCGTATTTATCGGCGAAGGCATCGGAATCGCCGGTCAGGAAGCAAGCCCTTCATCAAACGCTGCAAGGGCACGGATACGTATTGCTCGCCGACTTGTATTACGAATGGGACCAGCTGGACCAAGCTCAAAACGTCGTGGAGCAGGCGCTTGCCGATCAAAATGCGACACTACATCTCGGAGTCACCACGCCCGGTATTATTTTGTTATCCAAAATTTACGAAGCCCGCGGGGAGCCGGCCTATGCGGAATGGCTGCTCCAAAAAGCAATTAGCGATGTACAAGCTCTTCCTTCACCGCACTGGCAGCTGCTCCTGGAGGCCAGGCTTGTTCGCATTCAACTGTCTCAAGGCCGTTCGGATGCGGGAGAGCGTTGGATCGCGGAGCGACACATTCGTGCGGAGAAAACGAGTATCGACAGGGAATATGTGAATGTGACGCTGGCGCGATTCCTAATCCATCAGGGGCATACGGAGCAGGCCGTCTGGCTGCTGAGACAATTGGTACAGGATGCCAAGCGGGTGGGCCGATTAGGCAGCCAAATAGAAGCCCTTCTCCTGCTGGCGCTTGCTTATGACACTCAAGGAAAGCGGGTCAGCGCCGCGGTGTCCTTGGAAGAAGCGTGCAAGCTGGCAGAGCCGGAACGGTATGTAAGGATTTTTCTGGATGAAGGGAAGCCGCTCGCCGATCTGATCTCCCGATCGCTCAGGGAAAGCCGGTCGCAACGATCGACGGCTATGACCTATATCAAACAGCTACTGCCATTATTCCATCATATTGACGCTGGTTCTGTTCAGACCGACATGGTCGAAGAGACGAACGAAACGCACATTATTTTGACCAAACGAGAGAGAGAAATATTGCAGCATATTGCGGACGGGGAATCGATTGAAGAGATCGCTCGAAGCTTGCATATTTCGCATGGAACAGTGAAACGATACACCCACAATTTATATCAAAAGCTGCAGGTCAAAAACCGGGTGCAAGCGGTGACCAAGGCGAAAGAGCTGCGATTATGGTGAAGGAGTATACACATTCGGGGAAGCGGCAAAAACGGAGCCACGCAGGTTTGCGGGCTCCGTTTTCGCATGAATCGGGTTAAAAACAGCATAGTCCGCTTGGATACAGGCGGGGGAGAATGCAATTAGGAGCTACTTTGAAGAAAGGTGTACGTTTTAAAAATTGAAGATTGTAGGGAAAAGCTGGCATGGTATAATTTAGGTTGATTTCCAGCGGAAGCGGCGACCAAACGGCTAGACATGAACGCCGATGTACATAGAGCAGTCGTGAAAGTCGGGAAAGGGGCCCAAGCGATGAAGAAAAATTGGTTTTACCGGCTGCTGCTGTCTTATTTGCCCGTGTTTCTGGTGATGATCGCGGCGGTACTGCTGATTGCCTTCGCTCAGCTCAGCCGGTACTCCAAGCAGGAAACAGTCAAAGCGAACGAAGCGTTCATGATGTTCATGAAGCAAAGTCTGGACGTTTCCTTAATGAACATGGACGAGCTGGCCGTCGACTTTGTGACCAAAGCCCATGTCTCCGACTTTTACTACAATCCGGACAAGCAAAACGAGCAGATGCTTGCCTACCAGCTCTCGACCGAGATGTACCGGATGGTGTTGCGCTCCGACTTGATCGACTCGATGTATTTGTATCGGGGAGAAGACGATGTCGTGCTTAGCTACGATATGCTGAAACCGCGGTCTGAATTCGGCGATCGCGAATTTATAGATGTAATGCGCCAAACCCCGTTTACGAACTACTATTGGTCGGATGTCCGCTCTTACCGCCCGCTCTCCGGCAGAAGAGAGGAGGTCGAGGTCGTTTCGCTCGTCCGCCAAGTGCCGTTATTGACCGGAACTCACGGTTTGCTGGTCGTCAATGTGAATACCGAGTCCGTCCGGACGTTTGTAACCCGGCTGTTTGGGGACAATCGAAGCTACTTCACGATTGCCGACCGTTACAACGTTCGCATCGCCGACAACGAGCCAGCCGGCGGAGACGGCTTTGGAGACTGGGTGCGCGTTCCGCTCGCCCAGCCGGACTCGACGTTGACGGGCTGGCATTTCGAGAGTGGGATAAAGGGAGGAACGGCGCTGGCCGCGGCATCGGTCTTCTCCTATGTCGGCTGGTTGACGCTGCTCGTCGTGGTTGTGCCCGGAATCGTCTGGATCATCGTATTGAGCAGGAGGCATTATCGGCCGCTCGAGAAAATCGTGGATAGCATCGGCGCCTACTCGCTGAGCAGAACCCAGCAGCTCGTGGCGGGGCGGCAGGACGAATTCCGGTTTATTCAGTCCGCGCTCGACGACTTGGTCAAGCAGTCCAACGATTTCCGCCAGCAGTATGCCGAAGGATTGGTGTATCAGCATCGCCAGCGGTTTTTCGATCTGATGTACGGGAGCGCAGCGGTCGGACCCGACGAGTGGGTGCAACTGGCCGAAGCGATGGAGCTCTCTCCTCCTTACCGTCCGCTGCTCGTAGCGGCGATGGAGATCGACCGCTATCATGAATTCGATACTCGCTATTCCCGCGGGGATCAAAATTTGCTGAAGTTCGTCTTGACCAGCATGGTCAAGGAAATGGCGGCGCAGTACCGGTTCTGCGTCCTGAAGGAATGGATGTCTCCCGAGCAGCTCGCCATTCTCATCCAAGCGCCGGCGGCCGAGAACCCGAAAGAGGGAGGCGGAGTGCTGGATTTCGGCGAAGAAATCCGCCGATGGGTAGATAAGCATATGCAGATGACGGTAACGCTGGCGATCAGCTTCCCGGTTGAAGGATACGAGCGGCTGCCGGAGGCGTACGAAGCGGCAGCGGAAGCGCTGAAATACAAAACGACGCTCGGCAGCAACCGCGTCATTCAGGCGGAAGAGCTGGAGCGGCAGCCCGTGTCGGACTTGTTTCAGAATACCCGCCTGATCCGCAACGTCGTCTTGGCCATCAAGAACAGCCAAGAGGAGTGGAGGGAAGAGCTGATTCTGCTGTTTGACGAGATGAGACGCTGCCGGCTGAACCGCGACGACATCTCCAGCTTGCTTGCCTACCTGTCCTACCAGCTGAGCCGGGAGCTTGCACATTTGCCGGGCGACATTTGGCGCGAATCGTACGAGGACTGGAACGGGAGGCTGGTGCGGCTTCTGGATACGTGCGACGTATTGGACGATTTGCAGCGCGGGGCGCTGTACCTTCTGGAGATGCTGGCGGAGCAGGTGGCGCAACATCGGGAGCATCAGCCGAACAAGGAATTGATCCGTCAGGTGAAAGCTTATATCGAGCAGCATTACCACGATCCGGATATTTCGCTGGTCCATATCGCGGACCGCTTCGGCATTAAATACGTCAGCCAGTTTTTCAAGGACGAGATCGGGGAGAAGTTTTCCGATTATTTGACCCGCGTACGGATCGAGAAGGCGCAGGCTCTGCTGCAGGAAACGCAGGACTCCGTCCAGCAGGTGGCGGCCCGGGTCGGTTACGCCCATTCGTTCTCCTTCATTCGCATGTTCAAGCGGATCGTGGGCACCACTCCCGGCGATTACCGGAAGGAGCAATCCGCGGCCCGGTTCTGAAGGGTATACGCTTTCTTTAATCGGTGCATCGCTTTCCCCAAAACCCTTGCGCAGCAAGGGTTTCTTCATTGTTTTTCAGAATGTGCATGGCCGATATAGTGTTTATTTACAGCGTTGGGATCAGGTTTGTATGATTAGGAGCACAGACGGTCGAATCCCTGCTCGGGATCGTCAGGCCTCTTGGATAAAGCAAGCTGTCAGGGAGTGAAAGAAGGATGAGGCAGACGGTTAAAGAAGGCATGGACACACGTTGGAACGGTGCGGCTGCAGGAGCCGAAAGGAGGAGATACCGGCACAAGAGGCTGCTGCTGATGAATGTACCGCTTATGATGATGTTCATTCCGGTCGCTTTGTATTTTGCGATATTCAAATACGCGCCGATGGTCGGCCTGGTGATGGCCTTTAAGCAGTACAGCCTGGCGGACGGCATTTGGGCGAGTCCCTGGGTCGGACTGCAAAATTTCGAGCTGCTGTTTTCCAACCCCCAGATGCTGAACATTATCCGCAACACGCTGGTGCTGTCTCTGCTGAAGCTGATTGTCGGCTTCCCGTTTCCGATCGTGCTGGCGATATTGCTGAATGAAGTACGTCGGGCATGGTTCAAGAAGGTGGCCCAGACGCTTGTCTACCTGCCGCATTTTCTGAACTGGGTCATTGTCGGCGGCATGGTCATCACTTTGTTCTCGCTGGAATCCGGGCTGGTCAATAAGGGGCTGGAGCTGCTGCTCGGATACCGATACGCCTTTCTGTACAACGAGCTGTCTTGGATCGCCGTCTATCTCGGCTCGGGCATCTGGAAGGAGGCGGGCTTCAGCGCCATCATATATTTGGCGGCCATCACGGCGATCGACCCCGGGCTTTACGAATCGGCCAGCTTGGACGGCGCGAACAAGTGGAAGCAGATGTGGCATATTACGCTGCCCGGCATCCGTCCGACGATCGTCATCCTGCTGATTCTCTCGACGGAGGGTGTCATGGATCTGGGCTTCGATCAGATCTACATGCTGCAAAACCGCGTAGTCAACAATATCGCCGACGTCATCCCTACCTATATGTACCGGATGGGAATTCAGGGCGGACAGTTCAGCTTGACGACGGCGATGGGGCTATTCTCCTCGCTGGTCGGGCTTGTGATGATCACGATATCGAACCAGATTGCCAAGAGGTTTAATCAGTCTCTCTGGTAAATACGGGAGCAACGACGGGGGATGGAAGCAAATGCGAGAATCTTACGGAGATCGGCTGTTCTACGCAGCCAACTACACGCTGTTGACGCTGGCGGCTTTAACCTGCCTCTTCCCGCTGCTGCATGTGCTGGCGCTCAGTCTGAGCGACCCGACCGCCGTGCTGGCGGGCAAGGTGAACATCGTTCCCATTCGTCCTCGCTGGGACGCATACGTGCAGTTAATCGAGGGGACGAGCGTCATGAGGTCGTTCGGGAACAGCTTGACGATCACGACGGTCGGGACGCTGCTATGCATGCTCTTTACGATATTGGCCGCGTATCCGCTGTCCCGAAGCTATTTCGTCGGACGCCGAACGCTGACGCTGGCCATCGTGTTCACGATGATCTTCAGCGGCGGTCTCATTCCGACGTATCTGATCGTCAAGTCGCTTGGCCTTGTGAACGGCTATGGCGCGCTCTGGCTGCCGGCCCTCGTCAGCGCCTACAATATGCTGATCCTCAAAACCTTCTTCGAGGGTCTGCCGGAGGAGCTGATCGAGTCTTCGCGGATCGACGGCTGCAGCGAATGGAGGCTGCTGACTCGGATCGTGCTGCCGCTGTCCGGTCCGGTTCTGGCGACGTTGACGTTATTTTATGCCGTCGGCTTCTGGAATTCCTTCATGAACGTCTTGATCTATATCCATGACAGTCATAAGACGAATCTGACGGTGATGGTGCAGCAGATGATCAGCAGCCAGATGCTGGAAGATGCGGCCGCGCTGCGCAAGGATGAGGTGGAGCGGCTGACGACGCCGGAGGGGCTCAAGGCCGCAGCTATCATGATCTTAATCTTGCCGATGCTGGCGGTGTATCCGTTTATTCAGAAGTATTTCGTGAAGGGGGTCATGATCGGCTCCATCAAAGGATGAGGGCGCACCAAAGCAACAAAAGAATACGCATGATCGAACTTGCAAGTGGATGAAACATGAAAAGGGAGGCTGTACGATGATCAAAATCAAATATGCCGCTATGCTGTTGGCTCTGGCCGGCTCGCTCGCTGCTTGCAACCAGACGGGCGGGAAGACGGGCGTCGGGGATTCGGGCGGAGATCAAGCCAGGCAAGGAGAGAAAAAGAAAATTTCCGTCATGGTCTACGACCGCAACAGTCTTCCCCAGGGAGAAGGCACGTACGAGAAAAACCGCTGGACCGAATGGATCAATCAGAACGGGCCGAAAGATGTCGAGGTGACCTTCGTTCCCGTTCCCCGGGGTGCCGTGCGCGACAAGCTGAATACGATGTTCGCTTCGGGCAGCGCGCCGGACTTGATTCTGGATTACGACGCCGCGCTGCGCAACGACCTGGTGATCCAGAAGCTGGTGATGCCTCTCGACGAGCTGATCGAGAAGCATAGCGTTTACTACAAGGAACTGCTGCGGAAGCAGCCGGCTTTGGCCAAGCTCAGCATGAAGGAAGACGGCAAAAACTATATGATCGGGAGGATCGACGGACTCGATATCAATCATTACGTACTGATCCGCCAGGACTGGCTCAAGAAGCTGAATCTGCAGGTGCCGACGACGCCGGAGGAGCTGCTGAACGTAGCCAAGGCGTTCGCCGAGCAGGACCCGGACGGCAACGGAAAGAAGGACACGTACGGGATCGCTCTCTCCGGCACCAGCGACAATATTTTGACCTATATGTTCCAGACGATCTATCCCGTATTGGACTCCAATCTCGATTATGTCAACCCGTGGGAGCAGACTAAAGCCTCCTACGAGCTGAAAAAGAAGCTCTACGAAGCGGGTGCGGTCGACAAAGATTTCCTTACCGATACGACAGGCAAGAAGGCGGAGCAGGACTTCCTCTCCGGCAAGCTGGGGATGTGGGGCGGCAACTTCGACGCCAAGAAGCTGGAAAGCCTGAAAACATCCTCCCCGGGAGCGGAGCTTGTTCCGATGGCGCTGCCCAAGACGAAGTTCGGTCAATATGCGCCGGAGCTTGGCAGTCCGATGTCCCCGATCGGCCTGATCAACCGTTCGGCCAAGCATCCCGACGCAGTGATGAAGTTTATCGATTTTATCGGTTCGCCGGAAACCGGCAAGACGATGTACTACGGCATCGAAGGGGTGCACTGGAAGAACGGGGAGAACGGCTGCCCGCAAATTATCGACGAGGCCAAATACAAGCAGGAGGTGACGTGGAACCGCGACTACTTCATGCTGACCTCCAAATATTTCGACAAATGCCAGAAGCAGAAAAAAGCAAACATGACCGACATCGAGAAGGAGTTCGACCGGATCACCGAGGAGGCGCGCAAGCTGTACTTGGACCCGAAATCGCCCGCACCTTATACCGTGGACAAAAACGTGGTGCCGACGCTGCCGCAGGATCTGTTCGTCATCAAGCAAAATACGGAGACGAGCATGAAGGATATTTGGGTCAAGTCGATCGTAACTCCGGGCTATTCGCCGGACCAGGCGTTGGCCGATACGCAAAGCATGTGGAAGAAATCCGGCGGAGACAAAGTGGACCAGTATTATGCGGATTGGTTCAAGGATAACAAGAAGCTGCTGGTCAAGGTGACGGACTGGTATTCCATGAAGTAACAGCGAGAAACCGGCCGAGGGCGCTGCTTGCAGTAGGTGAGACGCCTTCGGCTTCGGGAAAGGAGTGGCGCAAGATGGAGAAAGCGCTTCATTATCGGGGAGAACCGTTGACGATCATACTGGAGGATGTACTGGAGCATCCCTTCTTCCTATGGCCCCGCACGCTGATCAGCTATCGCTTGAGCAGCGATGTCGAGCTTGCCCCCGGCAGTATGACGCTATTGGAAGCTACTGAAGCAGGAGTCGTGAAGGTAGACTTCCAGCTTGTCCCGGCGGGAGAAAGGGAGAGCGTCCCAGACTATTGGCTGCGCTTCTTCACCGATCTCCCTTCTGGCGGCTGCCGTGTGTATACGCTGTCCGCCTCCGCGGAGCCTCCCGGCGACGCTCGGGCAGCGGGAGAAACCGGAGAAGGACGGATTCGGGTCAAACGTCAGCAAGGAGAGCGGATATTCGACAACGGCTGTATGCAGGTGGGGATTCCGGAGCGCTGGTTCGCGCCGGGCGGCGCGGAGGCGGAGGAAGGTCCAGGGTACTTATACCGGCTGGGACGCAGCGGAGGCTGGCTGGGGGAGGTGCGCCCTCATGGCTTCCGCGCCCCGCGGGTGTGTGCGGAGGTAATAGAGGAAGGTCCTCTGGCCGTCGAGCTGCATATGACTTGCCGAGGGGAAGAGGGATGCTACCAGGTTCGTCTCCGTCTCATTCAAGGCATGGTTTTCCTGGAGCTGGACGAGCGGATGAGCGGCTTCGATGAGGCGACGGATGCTTGGCTGGAGACGGTATGGAGCGGCTTTCATCCTACCCATCGCTATGCGCCCAACCGTCCATTTCACGCGCGGGAAGAAGAAGCCGGCTTCGGCCGCTATCCCTTCGAGGAGATCGGCAGAAGGGTAACGGATACGCATATGGAGCTGAAGGTACAGCCGGAAGGGGGGACCGAGCTGCCGTTCTGCCTGCTGCCTTACGAGCCGTGGCCGGCATTCCAGCGGCAGAACATGGCTTCATTCTGGGACGAGCAAGGCATGGACAGCATCGGCATTTTCATTCGCAGGCCGGAAAACTGGGATGATGGCGCCTACAGCATTTGGAGCTCAAGCCGCCGCCTTGCCGTAAGCTACCATTGGCAGGACGGACGATTGACGTGGAAGCATCCGCTTCGCCAAGGAACGAGAAGCATCGCCGTCTGCTGCTATGATCATCGTCTGGACATCGGGGAAGTCGAGCGGCTCGAGCGGCTCTGGCGGGAGGCTGCCAGTCAGGGACGCAGCTGCCCGCGAGGACCGGCCTCTTATACGCTATGGCTGCAGCAGTGGTACGATCTGCTCAGCCTGGACAAGGTCAAGGACTGGACGCTCGACTATCCGGAGAACGCCGGACATCCCGGTCCCGTCTTTACTGCGGGCAAGCTGGCCAATGTTGAGGCGTTGGAGAAGATGCTGGCCGCTAGCGAACTGGTCAACGGGCTGGCCTTGTACGGCCCTTGTCAGGATGCGGGCTTCTCCCCGGTGCCCAGCCGGGCGATTTACGGGGAATGGATAGACGCCTACGATCGCCTTCGCGCGACCTTTTCCCCGAAGCAGCGGCGGCGAATTACCGGCATGTACTTGTTGATGGGCTATTTGCACGCTTCCGAGGATTACATGCCCATGCGCCATATGCTTGCCGGACATCCGAACTTTCTCGCGGATGTCAAAGGGGTACCGGCGCTCATGGCGGTGCTGTTCCCCGAGCATCCGTGCGCTTCGGCCTGGACGGAGCTGTTCGAACGGTCGCTGGAGCTGAACTTGCGCTATCACGTGAGAGCGGATCGGCCGGAAGTAGAGGCGGTCGGCGGGCGATGGACCGAAAACATCGGCTGTTACTTGTGGGCCTTTCTAAAGCCGGTGCTTAGAACCGCCTATCTGCTCCGGTACCATTATGACGGAGGTGCCCGCCTTCATCGTCCGGAGCTGGCTCGCCTCGCACGCTGGATTCTGAATAGCCTGACGAGCCCCTGGTCTCCCGATGGGAGCGGGCAAGCGGTCTCGCCGACGCGCAGACGCCGGATGCTGCTTCCCCAAGGCGCTCATGCCAGACGCAAGCTGCCGCCATGGAGCTTCCGGCAATTGGCCCACGAACTGATCGATTACGATCGCGAGACCTCCGAGGCGATCCTGTCGGTAACGGAGCCGGACGATCCCGATTTCGAAGCCGTCTCCTTCTCCGCTTGGGACATCATGCGCGGACGTTATCCCGACAGCCGGGGCAAGCCGCCGAGCTTGCACAGCGTCAAGCATACGGGATACGGGCTGGCGTTGAGAAGCGGCGTCGGCCTTCCGGAGGAGGCTTTCGTTATGCTGCAGCAATTGGATCGCGGCCACAATTACCGCTGGGGCGTCAGCGGACAAGGCGGCTGCGGCGTGCTTTACTACTATGCCGCAGGCCGTGCCTACAGCCATAACGGGCATGAAGATGTCGGCGACGACCGGCTGGCCGATACCGACCTGTGCACCAGCTTCGGCGTGTTTAAGCAGGGGGCGTACCGGTCCATCGGTCCCCATGCCCTTCATCGGCCGCTGCTCGCTTTGGGCACGGTTCAATTCGGCGAGCTGACCCCGGAGCCGCATACTGGGACGACGGCAGGAGGAGCTGCGGTGAGCCCTTGGCCGGACTATGTCAGCCGCAGCGTGATGATGGTCGGCACGGATTACATCGTGCTGAGCGACTTCGTATTCAACGAGTCGGTCTATCGCCGGTTCTCCTGGTTTGTTCACCGGGACGAACCGTTCCCTCACATTCACCGCATCCTTGGCGGCGTGGCGAAGCGGACGGAGCTTGTCACGGAGGCGACGCGCGGCATCTGGCTCGATGGGGCGGGCGATTTCATCGTGCTGGTCGCGCCAAGGGAGGCACTGGCGCCCGAGCCGACGGATTATGGCTGCCGGCTGTCCGCTCCGGGCTGGACCGATTTGGTGTTCCGCAGACAGCATCCGTTTCGCTGGGAGGGCGAGGGAGCCGGGTTTGCGGGGACGGCAGGCTGGATTCGCAAGGAAGAGGAGCGGATCAGGGTAGCCTTGATCCGCGGCAGCGAGATTCGCTGCGGCGAGCTGCAGCTTCGCTGGCCGGAGGGAGGGGACAGCGCCGTAGAGCTTACCTTGGAGGCGGACGGCGCTTGGCAGGCGGTTTGCCGCACCGACGGCGCCCGGGAGCTCGAGCTTCGCTTCCCGCCGTCGGATCCTTCCATATTTTGTACGCGCCGTCTGTATATGGACGGATCCCCTTGTCCGAACGAGCGGGTCCGGCCCATTCCGGAAGGACTCATCCTCAGGTTTCCGCAGCAAGGCGTGTACCGGCTTGCTTTCGGATAAGCATCGAGCGGTCCGCTTGAAAGGGGGGATGCCGGCTTTATCGCGCAGAAAGGTCCTCGGCCTTGACGGAGGTTGCGCCTCTCCCTCGAGGAAGGCAGCCGTCGCAGGGCTAGTGCTCGTCGCAAGCAATAGCTCAATGACGAAGGGAGAATAAGCATGATAAGGAAGAGGAAATCATGGATTTCGGCAGTGCACTTGCTGACAGCCGCTCTGCTGCTGGCCGTACCGCTCGGACCGGGCCGCGCCTCAGCGAACGGCTCCGCTCCGGCGCAGCTGCTGCCTACGGACGATGCTTTCGTCCGCTACGGCTCGTTTTCGACTCAAAATTACGGCTCCAGCACCCAGCTTGTCGTCAAAAACAACGAGCCCGAACTGACGCGCCAGTCGTTCCTGAAGTTTGACCTCGGCTCGTATTCGGGGGACATCGCCTCGGCCAAGCTGAGGATTTTCGGACACCTCGTCGGCACCGGAGCCGAAGCGTTGTGGATTTACGGCTTGGAGGACAACAGCTGGAATGAAAGCGCGGTGACATGGGCTACTAAGCCGGCTGCGGTGCACGTCCTGGCGGACATTCAGGTGGATAGCGCGTGGCGGTGGCATGAGATCGATATTACGAGCTTCGTCAAGGCTCGCGCCGCCGCCGACGGCAAGGCCGGCATCGCCCTGATCCAGCCGGGGGCGAAAGGAACGACGCTCGAATTCAACAGCAAGGAAAACGCAATCAACAAGCCTGTCCTCGTCTTGTCCGGCACCCGCTCGGTACCGGCTTCTCCCTTTTGGCCGGCCGGAGCGGACATTACCGTGTCCGAGCCGGATGAAAGCACCATGCGGCTGAGTTGGCCTTCCGCTCAGCCGAACCAGGACGTAGCGAAATACCGCATTTACCGCGACGGTACGGCGATCGCCGACATCGATGCCAGCGCCGGGCCTACGTATGTGGCGACTTCGCTCCAGCCTGGGAAAACGTATACGTTCCGCGTGGAGGTGGCCGGCTCTAACGGCCAGTGGAGCACGGACGGTCCGTTCCGGACGTTCGGTTTCGTCGGGACGGCGCTCCGTCAGACGAAGCTGGGCAATATTTTCGTCGCGGGCGAGCCGATCTCCTTCGGGGTAACGACGCCGAAAAGCAGCGTCTCCTGGGCCGTGTACGACTACCGGGGCAATGCGGTGTCCCAGGGCAGCGAGCCGATCTCCGGAGGGCAAGCTACGATAACTGTACCCTATACCGGCTACGGTTACTTTACGCTGAAAGCCCAGGCCGAGCAGCCGGGTAAGACACCCGTTCCACTCTTAACGCCGTTCGCGGTATTGGAGCCCTTCGATCTGTCTCAGGTCGGAGACGAGTCGCCCTTCGGCATCGTGACGCATATGACCAGATCGCACGAAGGTTGGGGTACCCATCTGATGGACACGCTCACTCTTCTGGGCACCAAATATATCCGGGACGGCCTCGAGTGGGCTTCGGTCGAGAAGCAGAAGGGTGTGTACAGCTTCTCCTCCAACTACGATCGACTGATCAACGTGATTCATGACGCCCATATCAACATGCTTCTTGTAACCGGTTACAACAATCCGTTTTACGATAACAATGCGACGCCCTACTCCGATGAGGGCCGGCAAGGATTTGCCAACTACGTGAAAGCGTATATGGAACGGTATCCGCACATCATCCGTTGGGTGGAAGTCTACAATGAATTCAATATCGGCTTCGGCAACCGGGGCAATGGGCCTGCCCAATCCAAGCCGGAGTATTATTATCCGCTTCTGAAGAAAGTGTACGAGACCGTCAAGTCGGTCGATCCGACTGTGACGGTGATGGGGCCGACCCCGTCCGAGGTGAACCTCCGATGGCTGGAGCAAGTGTTTCAGTTGGGCGGGCTCCCCTACATGGATAAATTCTCGATCCATCCTTACCGGTACCCGGATTCGCCCGAGGTTACCAATCAGCAGCTATTTGCTCTCCACAACCTGATTCGCCAGTACAACAACGGGCAGACGAAGCCGATCTGGACGACCGAGGCGGGCTGGCCGACCCATGTCGGAGATAAAGGGACTCCTGAGGACAGGCAGGCCGAATATTTGGTACGACTGATTGCGCTCAGCCTCGCTAACGGTGTCGAGAAGTTCTGGTGGTACGATCTGATGGACGACGGCATGGATGAAACGTATCACGAGCACCGGTTCGGTTTGATCCGCAACGTGAACGATCCGCTCGGCGCCTACACCCCGAAACCGATCTATGCGGCTTACGGCGCCATGACCCGCCTGCTGAACGGGTATACGTATGCGGATACCGATACGGTCAGCTCGTCGGTGTACAGCGTGAAATTTTCCAAAGGGCAGCAAGATCGCCGCGTACTCTGGTCCAGCGGTGAAACCACGGTGACGATCCAGACGTATGAGCCGCTTGTCGTGCACGATTTGATGGGCAACGCCCAAACCTACTCTCCGGTTCAGGGCCGGGTCGTTCTGACCGCGACGGAATCTCCGCAATATGTAGACGGGACTGTCACGGCTATTACGTACGGCTCGGCGTATTCGGCGGAAGTCGGCTCCGTATTTGCGGGGGACCCGATTGAGGTTACACTTCGCCACGACAATACGAC
Organism: Paenibacillus hodogayensis; assembly: GCF_039536325.1. Lineage (NCBI taxonomy): Bacteria > Bacillati > Bacillota > Bacilli > Caryophanales > Paenibacillaceae > Paenibacillus > Paenibacillus hodogayensis. The sequence continues at coordinate 378,971 of NZ_BAAAYO010000001.1, read as the reverse complement.
CCAAACCGAAGCCGTTTCCACCGAATTCGAGATCATGGGGCAGACGTTTACGCTAAACGCGCCTGCCGGCCAGGCGGCGACCCGGCAGGTTCTGCTGCCGGCCCTCAACGAGGCGGGCAAGAAGACGCTGGATATCCGGGTACGGGTCAACGGTCAGCTGGCCGGCCAGTTGTCGGCGCTTCTGAACATTCGTTATCCGCTTACGCTGGGGGTGCAGCACAAGTGGGCGGACGGTATTCATACATTGGGCGTGACCGCCTCCAATTTGTCGAGCAGGGCCGTAACCGTATCCGGTCTTCAGTGGAAGGTCGGCGATCAAGGCCAGACGATCGTCCCGTCCTCTCCGATCGCGGGGGGAGGCCGCTACACGGCGGACATTCCGCTCTCAAACCCTCAAGGCTTGGCGGAGCTGCCCGTAAACTTAACCGCTTCTGTGCAGCAGCTGCCCCCGCTGCAGTATAACGGTAAGGTCATGATGGTAGACGGCAATGCGGCGCGAGCTATTCCTTTCCTTAGTCCGGCGATCGACGGCGATCTGACCGACTGGGCGGGTGTAGCGCCGATCCGGCTGCCTCAGGACGGCACGATCAAGATTACCGGGTATGGCGGTCCCGAGGACCTGAGCGGCGATGTCAAGATCGCTTGGGATTCGCAAAATCTGTACGTATCCGCACAAATGACGGACGATGTGTTTTTCCAGAACGAGGAGGGGGTCAACGCTTGGAAGGGGGACAGTCTGCAGTTCGGTCTTGTCGGCGGAGCTCCCGGTGAAGCCATCAAATTCTACGAGCTGATGATTTCCCTTACCCCCTCTGGCAAGCAGACGTATCGCATGAGTAATCCGCTGGGCTCGCCGCCGACCCGGATCGACAATGCTCAGCTGCAAATCGTCCGCGATGAGACGAAAAAAACGACGATATACGAATTGGCGCTTCCATGGAGCAATATTCCGGACATCCGGCCCGACCAAGGGCTGTACGGCTTATCCGTGCTCGTGAACGATAACGACGGAGGCGGCCGCCGCGGATGGCTGGAGTGGGGCTCGGGCATCGGCTCCGGCAAAAATCCGGCTCTGTTCAAGCTGGTTCGCTTTGTTCCGTAACGGGCGATAGTCGCGGCGGGGCTTATCCGTCCATTGGCGACGCGTGGGCTTCGCTTGGAATTCAATTTCGCATGACAGGACCTCCTTTTCCGTTCACCACGGAATGGGAGGTCTTTTCGTATTCGATATTATATACAAAGGAATTTTATAACGATTTGTTGAATGTTACGCTGTAAGAGTTCGAAAGCTTTAGGAGGCGGTACATTCATGAGCGACATAAGACGTTATCTCGACGGTCAATTGCAGGAAATGCTGAACACGCTGCGCGAGCTGGTCGAGCTGGAATCGCCGAGCCGAGACAAGCGGCTGACCGATCGGCTGGGGGCGCATCTGGCGGAGCTTTTCGAGAAGCTGACGGGCGGCACCGCATTGGTGATCGATAATGAGCCGTTCGGCAACCATATACGAGGCGAATGGGGAGAGGGGCCGGAGCAAATTCTCCTGCTCGCTCATCTGGATACGATATGGCAGGAAGGAGACCTGGCCGATATGCCATTCCGGATCGAGGAGGATCGCGTATACGGTCCGGGCGTGTTCGATATGAAAGGCGGAATCGTACAAGGGCTTTACGCGCTCCGCGCTCTGCGGGAGCTGGACAAGCCGCTTGCAGCTAAAGTCGTCTTCCTGTGCACGTCCGATGAGGAGATCGGGAGCTTGTCGTCGAGGCCGCTGATTGAAGAGGAAGCGAGGAAAAGCCGGTATGTCCTGGTTTTGGAGCCCGCTATGGGACCGCAGGGCGCGCTGAAAACCTCGCGCAAAGGGATGGGGCTCTTCCATCTGGAAGTGCAGGGCGTCTCTTCCCATGCCGGCGTCGATCATCGGAACGGGAGAAGCGCCATCGAGGAGCTTGCCCACCAGATTATCGCCCTGCACAGCATGACGGATTACGAACAGGGCACGACCGTGAACGTCGGCATCATCTCCGGCGGGACGGCGTCCAATGTCGTGGCTGACAAGGCGGAGGCGGAGATCGATCTGCGCATTGCCTCCCGGAGCGAGGCGGATCAGGTCGTTCCGCTGATCAAGGCGCTCGTGCCGCAGACCGAAGGGACTACGGTGAAGGTTGAGGGCGGCATTAACCGTTATCCGCTGGAACGAACCGCCCGCGTGGCGGAAATGTTCGAAATCGCTCGCAGCATCGCAAAGGAAGAGCTTGGCCTGGATTTGTCCGAAGCCGGGACGGGAGGCGGCAGCGACGGGAACTTTACGGCTCCGCTGGCTCCGACGCTGGACGGGCTTGGGGCGGTCGGCGATGGGGCGCATGCGAAGCACGAGCACCTGATCCTCTCTCAGATGCCCGTACGCAGCGCCTTGCTGGCTCATTTGCTCGCCAAGCTCGATGAGCGGATAGCAGGCCGCACCGTCCCGGAATGAGTGGATGCAAGCGGGTGGCGGGTTCAGCTTGAAATGACGGCTCTAGCGGCATGGACGGCGGCTTTTCTGGGACGGCGCCGGTGAATTTAAATAGATATGGACGCAAGGACAGCAAATGAGCTGTCCTTTTGACATTGTGCGCCGTTTTTTGATCGCTTGCAGTTCGCATTCGCTTGTTAAAGCGGTTCAGGCTGGGAAGCCGATTTCGATCCTTTCGAAAGCTTTGAGGGGAAGAATGAAATAGCCGCGTAGTATAGGGTGAAAAGACGGCATGCGAAGTGCGGGAGGCGCTTATGGACACGGAAGAAGCTGAATTGGAATTGGTTAAACGGTTGCGGAAACATGAGGCAGCTGCCCTGGAGTCGGTCATGGACCTTCATGCCGATGCCGTATACGGGCTTGTTTCCAGAATATTGCGTTCGGTTTGGCTGAAGGAAGACATAGAAGAATGCGTCAGCGACGTGTTTATGGCCTGCTGGAACAAAATCGGCGACTATGATCCCGGCCGAGGAACGTTAAGAACATGGCTGCTTCTTATAGCCAAATTCAAGGCGCTCGATTACCGGCGGAAAATGTCCGGCAAAACGGAGTTTGATGCGTTCCCGGACGATTCTCCCGGCGCGGAATTGACGGAACGAACGGTGCTGGCGAAAGAAGAACGGGAAGAAATGATGCGGATCGTCAATGCGTTTTCCCCGCTGGACAGAGTTATTTTCTACAAAAGGTATTTTTATTACGAGTCGTTCCAAACCATTGCGAACAGTGTCGGGTTAACCCCTAAGGCGGTGGAATGCAGACTGAGCCGGGCAAGAAAATTACTAAAACAGCGGTTGTATTGCGACATTCGGGAGGGGCTATCTTGAAAAAGCGAGAAGAAGAAATGAGCATGTACGCCCGGCTCGACCAGCTGGATTGGCGGCAGGCCGAGCAAGCGGCGCTGCAGGTGGATTTTTCCGCAGCGGCTTCCGCGGAGCCTGAAGCGATTGCTCGCATAAAAGCAAATACGTTTTCCCGTCTCGGCCTCGTGGCGCCGCAGACCGACAGCGCAGCGGGTCCGGTTCGTAAACGGTGGCGATCCTTGCTTGGGCTCCCCGTTAGAAACAGAGCTTCCGCCAAACGGGTAGCTGCACTGGCGATTCCCCTGCTGTCCGCCGTACTGCTGACGCTGTCTGCCGCCGCTTCGCCCGAAGTGCGGGCCCAGCTTCGGAAGGCGCTGCAATTCGTGCCCGGCTTCGCAGTCGTGCAAGAGACGGGCGACGATCCCGTGCGCTACGTTCTTCCCGGATCGGTCGTGCAATCGGCAGACGGGCTAAGCATAGAAGTTAGGGGAATTTCGATCGGCGACAAGCGATCGAGCCTCGTAGCAGCCGGGATCGGGGGTATCGACTGGTCGTCCGTTGAGCTGATTAATAACGCTAAAGGTCGTTATCCGTTCGAAATCGACAGCATGGCGCAAACCGACCATCATTGGACGGCGACCTTTTCTTACGACGGCCGGGTGACGATAACCGATGGAATGGAGGTGCTGTTCAACGGCTCCGGCAAGCGCATACCGGTCCGTCTTGCAGAAGCCGCTCAGGCGGAGAAGGTCGAGGATCTTGGACAGACGATCGTAAGCGGCGGAGTCCCCTTGACGGCGGTTGTCTCTCCAGTTGACGGAATCGGCGGCATGAAGCTGACCTTGATTCCTCAGCTTCCGCCCGGGGTGCAATACGAGGGGAACGGTGCGGTTCCGTTTTATCGCGAGAGGTACAGTCTGGACAAGCCGAAGGCGACGACGCACTCCGGGAAGGAAGTGGCCGTCTCGACGGATGCCGCCTTTGCCAATTCAAATGAAATGACGATTCAAGGAGCGCAGGAGGAGAAAGGGTATAAGGTCATTATTCCGTCCCTAGTGGTTGCCAGGGATCCGGCACAATCCTCAGACCCGTATCGCATTCCGGTGCCGGCGGAAGGCGTTCAGGAACTGAACAAACCGATTTCCATATCGGGCTTCGCGGTCGATTTGGTCAAGGTGGAACGCATGAACCATTTTCCCGGTTTCGGGGGCGAAGGGGATGCGCTGCGCATTTATCTCCAACCGCGCGATGAGGCGGGAGCTTCGCAATCGATATTGGATTTTGACCTGAACATGAATGGAAATGGCGGAGCCTGGGCGTTCGGGCATAACTCGTTGACGGGAGCCATGGAATACTTGGACATCCCGGTATATCCAGGAGATCAAGAAATTCTTCTGTCTCCAGGCAGAGCGCATGTGCTCCTGAAAGGTCCGTGGGGATTCGATCTGAAGTAAATCTGCCCGGTTTCCGCTTTAACGGTTCCCGTCAGCCTGTGAGCGTGCCGATGACGACGACAGCGTCCAACTCGTCGCAGCGGACTTCATGCGGAATAAGCCCACTGCGGGCGAAAATGTCGGCGGTTCGCGAAGCCTGCCGCTCGCTTGTTTCGACGAGCAGGCGGCCGCCCGGAGCTAGCCAGAACGGAGCTTCCTCCGCTACCCGGCGCTGGACGTCCAAACCGTCCGCGCCTCCGTCGAGCGCCACCTGCGCTTCATGGAGGCGGGCCTCAGGGGGGAGCAGGGAGATCGCTCCCGTAGGCACGTAGGGGGTATTGGCGATCAGGATATCGATGCGCCCCCGCAGCGCTGCGGGAAGCGGCTCGTATAGATCGCCTTCGTACACGCGCCCGTCCGCCGCCGCGACGTTGCGGCTGGCGCACCGAACCGCCGCTGGATCGATGTCTACGCCGTACAGCTCGACCGGTTTCAGCGCGGCGGCGACTACGGCGCCCAACGCGCCTGAGCCGCAGCACAGGTCCACCACTACGGCGCTCGGCCGGGCGAAGGCGGCTGCCTGCCGGGCGAGAAACTCGGTGCGTCGGCGGGGGACGAAGACGCCCGGGTCCACCGCTATCCGCAGACCGCAAAATACCGTCCAGCCGATGACATGCTCCAACGGCAGTCCGGACGCCCGGCGATCTGCCATCGCATAAAGCTCCTCGGGCGTCTCCGCCGCGGCGATGAGCAGTTCTGCTTCCTCCTCGGCGAATACGCACCCGGCGTTCCGCAGCTTGGTGACGATGATGCCGTTTCTGGCTGCACCCGTCATCTCCAACCCCATACATCTCCTCTTTTCCGCAAAGTGCCGACTGTGCTTACATATTCCCATTGTATATTCGCTCGTGTTTGCCGCACAGATACAATTTGGTTATAGGAAACAGGAGCCCCGATCTTCGTTGCCGACAGATGGCGGCATAAAAGCGCGACACGGGTTCCATGAATGCGTGAAACCGCTTGTTCGTCGGCTCGGACGGGGGTGCGGGGCCGGGTGCCTTGCCGCGGACGGTTTTAAGCCTGACGGGCATTTGTGTTATGATGGAATCCATACACGAATTTCCAATAACAGGAGGCGAGGGAGTCAATGTCCCGGGCAGTTTTGATGAAACTCGTCATGTCATTTTACCGCAAACGCGCCCTGAAGCTGCTTATTCCCGTCGCGGTGCTGGGAATTGTATATTGGGAAGCCAAGCACGAGCTGAAGAATATGAATCTCGGAGAAACATTCCGCTATTTGCGGCATTTGCACGGCGGCGTCATCACGGAGCTGGCCGGGTTCGCCTTGTTATCGGTGGCGGCGATGAGCGCTTACGATTTCGTGCTTCGCCGTCATTTCCGTCTCGGACTTACGGCGTCGCAGGCGTTCCGGTTCGGCTGGATCGCCAATACGTTTAACAATGTCATGGGTTTTGCCGGGGTGACCGGCGCGGGGCTGCGCGTATTTCTGTACCGCAGCGGCGAGGTTTCGGCATCTACGGCGGCAGCGGCCATCGTGTTTTTGTCCCCGGCGATGATTACCGGGCTGTCGCTGCTCGCTTGGTCTGGCATTTTCGGGCTCCTCCCGGTGTCGGCGTTCGAGGAGGGACATCGCACGCTGCTGCTGGCCGTATGGGGGCTGGCGTTGTACCTGCCCTTCTTTGTCGCTCTGCAGCGCTCCTCCTGGGTGGCGAAGCGATTCAACCGCAACGGGGAAAGAACGCCTTGGACGACGGCCGGCGCCCTGATCGGCGCCTCCTTCCTCGAATGGTTTCTGGCCGGCGTCACATTCTGGCTGATCTGCGGCCGGCTGGTCCATAACGTTCCCTTTGCGGAAGCGCTCGGTATTTTTACCGTCGCGGCAATAGCCGGCTTGATCAGCATGGCGCCCGGCGGGATCGGCGCTTTCGACCTGACCGCGCTGCTAGGGCTGCAACTGCTTGGCGTCCAGCCGGACGAGGCGCTGGCCGTACTCGTGCTGTACAGGCTGTTTTATTATTTGCTGCCGTGGGCCGTCGGTCTTGCCCTGGCTGCCTTTGAGATCGGGCTGAACCGCAAGCGCGTGCAGCAGTGGGCGGTCCCGGCCTGGGACAACGTATGGACCGGATGGCAAAAAATATGGCGGTATCCCGGCCAGCTCGGCTTTCTGGGGGACATCGGCGCGTGGGCGCTCGGCAAGCTCGTGATGCTGAGCGGCCTGCTGCTGCTGCTTTCTGCGGCGACGCCTGGGCTTCTGCACCGGATGCGCTTTATGGAGCACGTGCTGTCGCTGCCGGTGATGAGACTGTCGCACGAGCTTTCGGCCATCGTCGGCATTATGCTGCTCGTGCTCTCGCGCGGTATCTCGCTGCGCATCCGCAGGGCGTACCGACTGGCGCTCGTGCTATTGCCGGCCGGTGCTGCGTTTACGTTCGCCAAAGGCTTCGACGTCGAAGAGGCAATCTTCGTCATTGTCGTCACGCTTCTGCTTTGGATATCCAGCGCTCGGTTTTACCGGATCAGCGCTCCGTTCTCCCTGCGAACCGCGCTGTACGTGATGGCGATTACTGCGGCGGCAGCAGCCGGCTATTACGCGCTTGGCGTTCACGCGCATAGCGGAGGGCTGCGGCATCTCCCCGAGCCGATCCGGCAGCGGCTGTTCGCCGAGCCGCACGAATTTGCCGTTACGGCAGCGGCCGGCCTGCTCGGATCGTGGGTTGTCCTACTGGCGCTGGCCGCGCTGCGCAAAGACCGCGGTGTCGCTCCGCTGCCTGACGCAGAGGAGCTGGAGCGGCTGAAGCGGTTCCTGCAAAGAGCAGGCGCACAGGGCAATTTGCTGACGCATACGTTGTTTCTGGGCGATAAAAGCTTGTATTGGGCGGCCGGCGGTGAGCTGCTGATCCCTTATGCGCGGGCCCGCAACAAGCTGGTCGTGCTCGGCGATCCGATCGGACCGCCGGAGCGCGCAGGGGAGGCGATCCGCGAATTCAAGCAGTTTGCCGACCGGTACGCGCTTCATGTGGTGTTTTACCAGGCTTCGCCGAAGCTGCTGTCGGTATACCACGAGCACGGTTACCGTTTTTTCAAGCTCGGCGAGGAAGCGTTGGTCCCGCTGAACACATTCACGCTGACGGGCAAAAGCAACGCGGCGCTGCGCAGCGTCAAAAACCGCTTCGTGCGCGACGGCTTCCGGTTCGAGGTGGTCGAGCCCCCGCACGGCGAGGCTCTAATGGCCCAACTCAAGGAGATCTCCGACCGATGGCTGGACGGTCGCAAGGAGAAAGGCTTCTCGCTCGGCTGGTTCGAGCCGCGGTATTTGCAGCTGGCTCCGATCGCCCTGCTGATCGATCCGCAAGGCGATACGATCGCCTTCGTCTCGCTGATGCCTTGCTATGACGGCGGAAACACGAACTCGATCGACCTGATGCGCCATCTGCCCGACACGCCGAACGGCACGATGGATTTCCTATTCGTCTCCCTGCTCGAATGGTCGAAGGAGCACGGCTACGGGCGGTTTAATATGGGAATGGCGCCGCTGTCCAGCGTCGGCCAAAGCGAAAGCGCCCTGCGCGAAGAGAAGGCGGCCCGGTTCGTTTACCATTACGGCGGACATTGGTACGGCTTCGAGGGGCTGCGCCGCTACAAGGACAAGTTCGATCCGCATTGGGAGCCCCGGTTCCTTGCCTATCCGGCCACCGTGCCGCTGCCGGTGCTGACCGTAGAGCTGGTCGCCTTGATCGCCCGCAAAGCCCGCGGCTCCTCTTGAGCGAAGCGGGAACCTTGCCAACCATGCCTTCCGGGCATGGTTATTTTTGCGCTGTCCGGACAAAGCGCGGCGAGCAGGGAGAATATCCGGAATTGCATGTAGCAGCCGTACCGGGTTCGGGTGTAAGATGGCACAAGAAGCCATACCCCGGAAGGACGGAGCTCCATGAAAGATGACGTTATTTCCGCCTTGCTGGAAGCCGCGGAGCTGAAAGTGCTTCAATTCAACGTGCATCGACGCCGCGAGATGAACTACCGGAACCGCGTGTTTCCGCTCTTTTATATGATGACCTATGTGAAAAACGGCTCGGCCAAGCTGAAAATTCGTGACCGCATCTACGACATTCATCCGGGAAGCGTCATTTTTATTCCGACTTTCCTGGAGCATGACCAGTATAAAGACAGCGACGAGGAAACCGAGTTTCTCTGGTGGCATTTTACGTACAAGATTCATAATCTGGTCGACGTGCTGCCGTTGCTGCAAATCCCTTACATTTATCCGTTGAAAAATCACGAAAAATTCGAGGCGGTGTTCGACGAATTCATGCGCTCCACCTCACGGGAAGGCAGCCCTTTGCCGAACGTCATTTTGCAAAAGGCGAAGTCGCTCGAGCTGCTTTATTTGCTGCTGGACAACGCTTTCGAGCACACCGACGCCGAACGGAGCACGCAGCCGCCGCACAGCTTTTTGTCCATCCTGCTGAGGATGGTTACGCATCCGGAAATGCCGCTTACGTTAAAGGAAATGGCCGCAGAGCTGCACATGAATCCGACCTATGTCAGCAACCATTTCAAGGAGCTGTTCGGCAAATCGCCGATTATGCTGCATCGGGAAATCAAAATAGCCAAGGCGAAATCGCTATTGGAAATGCGGGAATGGAATATTACCGAAATCAGCCGCATGCTCGGGTTTAACGATATCCAGACGTTTACTCGCCTGTTCAAGACCTATACGGGCATTTCCCCGGGCCAGTACAGGAGCTTGTTCGACCTGTAAAAGTGTTAAATATCAACAAAGCCATGCTCTACTTGTTCGCTGGCCGAAACCGCTACAATGCTCATAAGGACGCATAAATCATTCCTTGGAGGAGGTTTTACGGTGGAGGCTATTACGGTTGTGTTCACGGAAAAAGAAAAGGTGGAGGTTCGCAAGGAAACATTCGACCCCGCGCTCGGTCCGGCCGAAGTGCTGTGTGCCGCACGCTGCTCCCTGATCAGCACGGGAACGGAGCTGCAATGTTTGAAGGGGGTATTCGATCCGGATACGAACTGGTCCGCTTGGGTAAAGTACCCGTTTCGCCCCGGCTATTCAATGGTAGCCGAAGTGCTCGACGCCGGATCGGACGTTCAAGGCTTGCGCAAAGGCGACCTCGTGTTCGTCGAGCATTCGCATTCGCAATATTTCAAAACGGACTCGAAGCGGGTAAGTTTGCTTCCCGCAGGAATCGAAGCTGAGCAGGGCGTGTGGGTCAATTTGGCGAAAACGACGCAGCTTGGCGTAAGACGGGCGGAGCTGCAGCTCGGGGAAACGGTCGGCGTGGTCGGACTCGGCATTCTGGGGCAGCTGGTTGCGCAATATGCCTACCTGTCCGGGGTCAAAGAGATTTATGCCATCGATCCGGCGGAAAGCCGTCTGCAGCAGCTCCGGGAACGTCCGGGCATTCGCCGGCTGGCGATGGGGGCGGACGCCGCGCAGGAAACGATCCGAAGCGGCACGGGCGGCAGCCTGCTCGACGTCGTGTTCGATGTGACCGGCCATCCGGCGGCCCTCTCTCAGGCAACCAGACTGGTCAAGCCGCTGGGGCGCGTCGTGCTGCTGGGCGATACGGCTACCCCTTCCCGGCAAGAAATGGGCCGCAATGTCGTGTCGAATTCCGTATCGATTCTCGGCATTCACGGGACGATGGATTACAAATCGTGGGACCACCCGGCTATGACCGCACTATTCTTGCGTTACATCGCCCAAGGCCGGATGGACGTATCCTCTCTGATCACCCATCGCTATTCCCCGGTAAAGGCTGTCGAGGCGTACGAATTATTGGCCAACAACCGGAGCTCGGCCATGGGCGTGCTATTCGATTGGACGAAAGTGGACGTTTGAAGAAATCAATTTGAGACGAATGTGCAAATAAACCGGATGGATGGATAAAGATGGATGCCCCGATTCCGCCTATCATAATAACCAAGGTGCAAGGGAAGACCGGCAGGTTGGATCGCGCACCGGTTGCCGCATCTTGCGAACGCTTCCAGTATCAGAAACGAATGGGAGGAACGCTGCTATGCATACACCAGAGGAATCAGCTGCGGATAGGCAGGATCGGGGAGAGCGTAACAGGGAAGGAGCGACTGCCCCGCTCAGCAGAAGGAAGCTCCTTGCCGCTATCGGGATGGCCGGCGCAGGCATGACCGCCGGAGCGCTCATGAATGGGGCCGTCGGCTTGGCCGCTCCCGCGGGCTCGGTGACGGGAACGGTATACGGCTTGGCGGCGGGCTGCGACAGCTGCGTCGTCCCGGCGACGGTAGCGGAGCTGAGGGCCATGACCGCCCCGGCGGCCGGATCGGTCTTTTACGTAACCAATCCCGGTCAGGAGGGGCATTATGCGTACGATCCCGGCGATACCGTCTCTCCGGACAATACGGGCTTAGTGCTGGTCGGCACAGCCGGGAGCCGATTTAAACGCCTCTATGACGGTCCGGTCCATGCGGGATGGTTCGGGGCGAAAGGGGACGGGAGCACCGACGATACGGCGGCGATCCAGGCCGCCCTCAACAGCCTCGCGGGCGGGGGGGCGGTACATTTGCCGTCGGGGACCTACATCGTCAGCTCGGCGCTCAGCATCCCCTATTCGAAGGTCAAGCTGATGGGGAGCGGAAGCTCGACGATTGTCAAGGCGGCTGACAGCTCCAACTACGAGACGATGATTGCGGCCAGCGGGCTCGGCGGGATCGAGATTGCCGATATGGTCGTGGATGCCAATCAGGCGAACCGGCCCGGATTGACGGTGCGGACGGTGGCCATTCTGCTTGCAAGCTGCACCGATTCGTCCGTAGACCGTTGCGTCGTGCAAAATACGGTGGGCGGAGGAGGCATACCGGGAGTCGGGATCGCGCTTGGCGGCAATTCGACGCGCTGCAAGGTGACCGGCTGTATCCTGAAGGATTGCGGCGTCGCCGGGAAAGCGTCGGACGGCGTGTACACGAGCGGCTTGCAAAATTTGATTATGAACTGCATCGCCCTGAACTGCACGGATACTGGGTTTGTTATCGAGAAGTCCAGCCTGTCGGGGATTATCGGCTGCACGGCCAAGCAATGCGGCGCGGGGGCGGCGATTACGAATGCTTCGACGCAAGACGTTACCGGAAACTTCATCGACGGGCTGACGATTTACGACTGGAGCGCCTCGAATACGGGAGGCATCCAGATCGGCACCCCGAACGCGTCGCCGGGCGCTTTGCTGAACACCAGAGTGTCCAATGTGACGATGGAACGGGTGGCCGGTTCCGGACCCTCGGTATATGCGAGACAGCAGGGCGGCAAAATTATCGGGCTGACGCTGGAAAATATCCGGATCAACGGAGCCGGAACGCAAGGCATTTTGTTCAACGCAAGCGATATCATGATCGCCAACTGTCACATTTACAATACGACGAATGCCGGCATTCAGTCGCAGGGGGTATGCGAGCGGGTGGTCATCGAAGGCTGCTACATATACGGCGGTTCGTTCGGCATCGCGCTGAATACCGGCATCTCGGGCTGTCATATCGTCGGCAATGTGATGATCGGCGTGACGGGCCAGACCAATTACGGCATTTATTGCTTCGGGACCGAAACGAACATCAACTGCATCATGAATACGATCGAGAACGTCGCGCTCCGCAAAATCGGCTACGACCCGGGAACGACGCCGAACGTATTCTCCACTTTGAATGCGGGCATCAGCACGAACGGGACTGTAACCGCTTCCACTCTTGGGGTGGTCGCGCGCAAATTTCCAATTTTCGATAAAGACGGGAACTCCATCGGATTTATTCCCATCTACTCGACCATCACCTGATCATCGCGCATCAAGGCTGCTTGCCGCGGGCGATTCTGGCCCGGACGGATCGGGCATATTCGGTCGGCGTCATATTCGTGGTCCGCTTGAACTGGCGGGAGAAGTAATGAATGCTGCTGTACCCGAGCCGTTCGGCGATTTCCGTGTAATTGAAAGCTTCCTGGCGAATGAGCGTCTTGGCTTTTTCGATCTTGAGACGGTGGAAATATTCGATGACGCCGGAGCCGGTTTTCAGTTTGAAGGCGCGCGACAATTGGGAGCGGCCGACGGAGAACTGGCGGCAAATGTGCTGAAGCGTCATATGGCTTTCCACATGCTCCGACATGTACCCGATAATTTGCCGGGTCAACTCGTTCTCCATATTTTCATTCGTCGTCGACGCCAGCTTCGGCGGGTTTTCCGTTTGCGTCAGACGGCGGGCGAAACGGATCAGCAGCTGCTCCAGATACGTTTTGATCATCTGCTCGCTGCCGAACGGCGCATGTTTGTTTTTGCGCAGTACCCGTTTGAACGGCTTGTCAAGACGCGGAGTGAGCGCATTGTAGCCTTCCTCCACAAGCATCGTCAGCAGCAGACGTTCTTGTTCGTCGATCCGGAACCGCTTGTTCTCGAAAAGCTGCATGGCCGCGGAGGAGCAGTCGAAGGTGACGATGATCAGATTCGGCGGCGCATGCTCCGCGGACCCGCCTCCGTGAAACTCGTTCGGCTTGTAGAAGACAATCTCGCCTTGCCGAAGCGTGAACTTGCCGCTGTCCGTGCGAACGAGCAGCTCACCCTTATCGACATAGACGAACTCCCAGAAATCGTGGCGTTCGCCTCGCGTGTAGTACGAACCTGACAGCTCGTAATAATGGAACGTAATGATCGCATCGATGACAATTTCCTGATGGAGCGGTACGCGCTTATACGCCATGGGAGGATCGTCTCCTTCATACGGGTACTTCTATTATAATCCAAAGAAGGGAGGGGAACAGCATGAAGCAGCCATCCATCTATTACTTTTCCAGCACCCATTGGGACCGGGAGTGGTACGAATCGTTCCAGGGTTTTCGCTTCCGGCTTGTGGCGGTCATGAACGAAATGATCGAAGAGCTGGAGCGGCGTCCGGAGTTTACGACTTTTCATCTGGATGGCCAGACGATCGTGCTGGACGATTACCTGGCGATCGAGCCTGCTCAACGGGAACGGTTGGCCCGGCTTATTCAAGACGGCCGGATCGTCATCGGCCCGTGGTACGTCATGCCCGATGAATATGTATTGTCCGGCGAAAGCCTGATCCGCAATTTGCTGACAGGACGGCGCATATGCCAAGAATGGGGAACCGAGCCGTGGAAATACGGGTACGTTTGCGATATTTTCGGCCATATCGCCCAAATGCCGCAAATTTTTAACGGCTTCGGCATCCCGTACGCAATCCTTGGCAGAGGGGTCAACGAGCACGATGTGCCGGCTCACTTTCGTTGGCGCTCCCCGGACGGGAGCGAGTGCATCACCTTCAAGCTGCAGGATGCGAGCTCCTACGGAGCGTTTCTGGTCGTCCTGATGGAAGCGGAGCGCCGGGGCTTGAGCCCTGACGATACGAAGCAGCTCATCCGGACCGCCGTGGACCGGGAGCTGGGACGGAGTCCGGTTCCCGTATGTCTACTCATGGATAGTCAGGACCACGCCCGGATTCGTCCGAATACGCCGGATTATTTGAACATGATTCGCGAGCTGTACCCGGAAGCCGACGTGCTCCATGTCAATCTGGAACGGATGGGCGAGCAGTTGGAAGCATACCGGCAGGAGCTTCCTGTCCGGTCGGGAGAGCTGAACGAGCCCGGAAAAGCGCCGGGGTCCAATTATTTGATCACCCATACGCTGTCCAGCCGGTATCCGTTGAAGCAGGCGAACGACGAATGCCAGACGCTGCTGGAAAAATGGGTCGAGCCGCTGGCCGCCTTGTCCGCGCTGCGCGGGTTTCCCGTGCAGCGAGCTTTTGTCGATCTCGCTTACCGCTACTTGCTGCAAAACCATCCGCACGATTCGATTTGCGGCTGTTCGATCGATCAGGTGCACCGGGATATGCTGTACCGGTTCGATCAGACGCGGGAGCTGTCCCGGCAAGTCATCCGGACCGTTATGAGCCGGGAGACGGCTGTCCCGGCAACGAGTCATCCCGGGGCTGCGAGGATGGTCACGCTGTGGAACCCGCTGCCGTTTCCCCGACGGGGCGTCGCGACAGTGGACATCGATTTCGAGCCGGACTACCCTGCCCGCTATCAGGAGCCTTTCGGCTATGAGGAGAAAAACAGCTTTACGGTGTACGATCATCGCGGCGAAGAAATTCCGTACGGCTTGTGCCGGATGAGGAAGCGAACGACGGTGAAGGGAGTCGGGGGCGAGGCGAAGATTGCGGACCGTCATACCGTCTCCCTGGAGGTGGACGTCCCCGCGATGGGGAAAGCCCAATATAAGATCGTTCCCGGTGCGAAGCCTTCGCGTTACTTGGAGCGGATGTCGGGACAGGAGCGGGCGGCGGAGAACGAGCGGGTCCGGCTGACGGTCCGCGACAACGGCACAATCGCCCTGTACGACAAGCAAGCCGGGATCGGATACGACCATCTGCTGAGCTACCAGGACGACGGGGAAATCGGCGATGGCTGGTATCACGTCAATCCGGTCGAAGACCGTCTGGTCGCAAGCTATGGCGCGCCTTGCACGATTGAAACGGTGGAGAACGGTCCGGTGCGCACCGTCTTCCGCATCACTCACGAGCTGCGGGTGCCGCGATTCATGGAGCAGGGGACGCACGGGCTGCGGCGCTCTGACGACACGGTCGTCCTGACCGTTCGTTCCCGGATCGGATTGTCCAAAGGAGCGGCGCACGTAGACGTGGAGACCGAGATCGACAATCGGGCGCGGAACCACCGGCTGCGGCTGGCCGTTCCTACGGGCGTGCCGGACTCGCATTATTTTGTCAACCAGCCGTTTGCCTTCGTCGAGCGGAAGACCGGTATCCGTGCGGAAACGCAGGACTGGAAGGAATGCGATGTTCCCGAAAAGCAAATGGGCGGCATTGTCGGCAAGCGCAGACAAGACGGAACGGGGCTGGCGTTCGTATCGGCTTTCGGCCTGCACGAATGCGCCGGGCGCGACGACGATCAAGGGACGATTGATGTGACGCTGTTCCGCTCGTTTGCCAAAACCCGTCAGACGGACGGAGAGGAAGACGGTCAGCTGGAAGGGGTATTGAGGTTTAAGTATGCGCTCGCCGTACTGGACGATGCCGTCACGCCGGCGGAGCTGATCCGGCTGCAGGAATGTTTGCAGACCGATCTGTATGCCGCAACCGGCAAGGTCGGAGACGATAGCGCTCCAGCCGCGCCGGTCTGTTATTTCGAACTGTCGCGTTCCGATATTTGCATAAGCGTCATCAAGCGGCCGGACATCGGGGACGACGACGAATTGATCGTGCGCTGCTACAACGTCTCGGATCGGGAATCCTCCGCCAGGTTTACTTGCTTCCGCACGCTGGCGGAGGTGAACGAGGCGGCGTTGGATGAACGGTCCGGCGCCGCCGTCCCCCATGAAGCCGATGCGTTCGATATCCGGCTCGGTCCCTGGAAAATCCAGACGTATCGGCTGAGGCTCGGACGATAAAAAAGATTGACATTTACGCTGCGTCAACCGGTAGTATTCTCTCCAACGGGCCATTGAAGCCCGAAAGAGGAGGGCACAACCATGAACATTAACGCAATTGACACGCTCCGCAGCCAACGTACGGTACTGGAGGCGGAGCCGGAGCGGCGCGCGGAGCTGTACCGGGAGCTGGTCGTGGAACCGCTGCAGCCGATCTGGGAAACGATACTGGCTAGAATCCCCGCCGCCGGCGGGGATAGACCGGACCCTGTCAGGCTGATGGGATTGTACGACCCGACCGGAGCGCCGTCCGAAGAGGAGGGGCTGCGCGCGCTGACGCTGCTGGAGCGGGCCGGGACCTGGGAAGGCTGTGTGGAAGCGGCCAGGCAGACGATTGACAGGCTGCGGCCGGAGGCGCACGGGATCGTACCGCAAGACGTGCTGTTCACGTTGGCGCTGGCGGATTCGCACAAATTCGCCGAGCCGCCCGGCTATACCGGTTCCGGCGGTACGCCGGGACAGGCGATCGTGATTGTATGGCCGAGCGCGTACAACATACCGCGCCTGCCGGCCATCGTGGCGCACGAGCTTCACCATAACGTGCGGCTGTCGTACGAGCCGTGGACCCGGGATACGACCGTAGGTCAATACCTGGTCATGGAGGGGCTGGCCGAAGCGTTCGCCGCCGAGCTGTACGGCGAGGAACGGCTAGGACCGTGGGTATCCGTCCTGGACGAGGCGGGGCACGAGGAAGTCAAGCCGCGCTACCGGGAAGCGCTGCACGTATCCGGCTTCAATGACATTCGCGGATACATGTTCGGCGATCTGGAAGGGGATGCTTACGGTTTTGCCAAAAAGGGTCTGCCGCCTTACGCGGGTTACGCCGTCGGCTACCGGATCGTTACGTCTTATTTGCGGCGGAGCGGCAAAACCGCGGCAGAAGCGACTTATTTGCCCTGGCAGGACATTGTCGAAGGGTCCGGCTACTTGGAAGAAGCGTAAATCCGCTTGCTCCGTATCGTCTGTCTTCTTTAACAAGGTCAGGTCACCGAACAACCGGGAAGCAATGAAAACCTCCAAAACCGCGATCGATAGCGGTCTTGGAGGTTTCCCTATTGGAACGGTTAATAGACTTCCTGTTGAGATTGCCCATTTTGCTTGTTCAGGTAGGCGGCTATAGCAGTCTGCTCCATATGCTTGGCCCAGCCGAGCGGAGTACCCTGGAACACCAGATCCGTCACATCGAGTCGGGCCCCCGCCTCGACGAGCGTCCGGACCGCATCGAAGGAGCCGGACTGGACCGCCTGATGCAGCGGCGTGGAATGCGCATGAAAGCCGGCCGGGCAGTAGGCGTCCAGGTCGACGCCGCCGAAACCGAGCAGCAGCCCGAGGATGCGCGCATGACCGTAAAAGGCCGCTGCGGCCAACGCCAGCCTGCGCTCCTCCGGACCCGCCGTCGGCGCTAGCCTCGCGACGTCCTCCGTCCGGTCCAAGCCTACGGCGACCGGAAGCGTCAGAGTCGCTCCCCGCTTCAGCAGCCGCCCTACTGCCGCCGTCTCGCGATGGGCGAGTGCGGGAATTACAGCGCCGTCGGGAACGGCGCCCGCTTCGACGAGCAGGTCGATCAGCCGAAGTTGCACGCCGCATTCCCGCGCGACCCGCCCGGAGCTGACGAGCATCAGCGTATAGTCCAGCTGACTTTGCAGACTGTCTGGACTCTCGCTCTGCGCCATGCCAATGAGGAGTTGCGCAACGCTTGCGATATTCCCCGGCAGCTTACCGTTGCGGATCGGGTTTTCGGCCACGAACCATAGCAGGTATGGCTGCCGGAAGTACCCTTCGCCGCAGTCCGCCCGCTCCCGCACGAGCCGGGGGTACACGGTCAACAGCCGCTTCAGCGCCTCCTCATCCCCGGCGTCGATAGCCTCCACCGCTTGACGAAACAGCGGATCGATCGTTTCCAACAGACTAACCCCGTCCATGCGCATCCTCTCCTTTGCGTTGCCTTGCCAATAGGCTTCATTATAGCATAAGGGGAAGCATCATAGAGCGGAGGACCCGCTTTGGCGGGAGAAGCCGGCCATAGCGTAAATGGTTACTGTCGGCTGCCGGCACAAGTGATTTCGTTCACTTTTTGTTAATGAATCAAGTGAACTCGGTTCGTTATTTTTTTGTTGACTTTTCACTGAATTCGCACGGATAACGGAAATTATCCTTTTTCAATCGGCTTATACAGGAGCGTTTTGTTTAGTTGATAAGTAAACAACGATCATGTAAAATAATGGGGACACTTATCACGAAGAGGAGCTATCCGGACGTATGCCGACTTTCGAAGATATAGCCAAGATCGCGAACGTGTCCAAGGCGACCGTTTCCCTTGCGCTCTCGGACAGTACGAAAATTTCTCTGGAAACGAAAATAAAAATTCGCAATATTGCCAAGAGCATCGGTTATAATTTAAGCGGGATGGAAGGAGGCAAGTGGCTGCGCAACAAATCGATCGGTATTTTGTATGTGAGCCACGTTCCGGATTTCGAGAAGGATTTTTTCCGGGATACGCTAATCGGCGTTACCGAGGATGCGGCCAACACCGGCTACGATGTGGTGTTTCTCGGCAGCCATATGCCGAAAAGCGCCGAGGACAAGCCTGACGATCTGGCCGACAAGGTCGTTCAATCCGGCGTCGAGGGCGTCGTCGTCATCTCGTCGATTCCGAATCTGAAAGGGTTCGGGAAGCTGCAGGATATGCATTTCCCGATGGTGTTCATCGGCAACCGCAAGGTGGACGGCTCCGGGCGGCATATTTTCAACGTATGCTCGGACCATTACAACGGCGGCAAGATGGCGGCCGAATATTTGCTGGACGATCTCGGCCATACGCGCATCTCGCTGGTGGGTCGGGTTCAAATGCCGCATTGGGAGCTGGACCGGGCCAACGGCTTTTTCTCGCACCTGCGCAATTCGGGTTTGGCGGATATCGAGAACGGCAAGGTGCTGATTTCCGAACGCTACAAGCCTGAGGACGAAGGCTGGGGAAAACTGGGCGAGATCGGTCCGACCGCCATATTCGCTCTCAATGCGAGCATCGGCATGTCCGTGCTCCATTATTTGCGATCCGTCGGCAAACGCATCCCAGAAGACGTATCCGTTATCGTATTCGACGATTTTGCCTCGTTTCCTTACGAGAATCCGCCGATCACCGTGATCAAACAAAACAAGGAGGCGCTCGGAAGCTTGGCGGTCAAGCTGCTGATCGATTTGCTGGACAAATCGAAAATTCCTCCGAGACAGATGCTCATCTCCACGGAGCTGATCGAACGGAATTCTTGCGCGGCTGCGCAACCATAAATGAAAAGAGGGGGAGAAGATGGGATGCAACAATCCATTCTGAAGTTCGGCATGGTCGGCGGAGGGGAAGGCTCTTTGATCGGCGATATTCATTGCCGGGGAGCGATGTTCGATCGTCTCAGCGTCATTGCGGCGGGATGCTTCTCCCGGGATGCCGCCAAATCGGCGATTACCGGCGAAAGGCTCGGCATCGCGCCGGACCGGATTTATGCGACTTACCAGGAAATGGCCGAGAAGGAGGCCGCTCGTGAGGACCGCATTCATTATGTCGTCATCGTCACGCCCAATCGTTCGCATTATGAGATTGCCAAAGCTTTTCTGCTCCAAGGCTTTCACGTTGTCTGCGACAAGCCGGTCACGATCGAGGAGAGCGAAGCGAGAGAGCTGGAGCGGCTGGCCGAAGAACGCGGTTTGCTGTTCGGCGTCACCTACACGTATTCCGGTTATCCGATGGTCAAGCAGGCGAGGGAGCTGATCCGGCAAGGGGAGATCGGCGAGATTATTTCCGTTATTGCGGAGTATCCCCAGGAGTGGGTGCTGCATGCGACCGAGCCGTCGTGGAGAATGGATGCGCGGCAGGGCAAATCGTGCTGCGTGGCCGATATCGGCGTTCATGTCGCGCATACGGTATCGTACATCACTGGGCTCGAGATCGATTCGCTGTGCGCGGATCTGCAAACCCACGGCACATTGACGGAGCTCGACAACCACGCGAATATTTTGCTCAAATATACGGGAGGCGCGACCGGCATGTACTGGTGCTCGCAGGTGGCGGTCGGCAGCAAAAACGGCTTGCGCATCCGGCTGTTCGGCACCAAAGGATCGCTGGAGTGGCAGCATGAGCGTTCCGAGGAGCTGCAGCTTTGTGTAAAAGGTAAGCCTTTTCAATTGCTTTCCCGCGGCAGAGACCCGATGCATCCCGCCGCTGCGGCGTTCAACCGGCTGCCCGGCGGTCATCCAGAAGGGCTGTACGAGGCGTTCGCCAACATCTACGCCGCGTTTGGCGGCGAATTGTCCAGGCTGCTGCGGGACAGGACGCTGGACGGGGCGGAGCCGGCCGACTATCCGCGCATCCGCGAGGGCGCCGACGGAGTCCGTTTCGTCGACAAATGTCTGGAAAGCTCGGACAAAGGCTCCGTATGGGTCAAATACGGCTCTTCCGCCGCTGCATCCGAGGCAGCCGCGGCTGCGGAGTGACGAGGCGCTGCGCCCCTTGCGGAATGCGGATCGGCGAGCTTTATGTAGCGTATTACCCGATATGGTATACTAGAAGAAAAACGTTGGTTAAGGGAGAGTGGCGGCAATCAGAAGGCTGAAGCCTAAAAACGATTTTATTTTTCAAAGATTGTTTGGAGAGCAGGAAACCAAAAGCAGTCTGATTGCGCTGCTAAACGCTATTCTTGGGGGAGAGGGCTCGGACCCTATCGTCGATTTGGCGGTAATCGAGAACAAACAGCTCGACAAACTATGGATAGACGATAAGACCGGACGTCTTGATGTCAGGGCGGAAACTTCTAACGGGATTCAGATCGATATTGAAGTGCAGCTTACGAATCAGAAAAACATGCCTCGACGCACCTTGTTTTACGCCAGCAAGCTCTATACCAGCTCGATTAAAGCGGGCGGCAAATACGAGGAGCTTAAAAAAACGGTTACCATTAATATCGTGGATTTCAGGCTTTTCGATTTTGAGCGTTTTCACAGCTCGTTTCGTCTCTATGAAGATCAGGAACCAGACTACTTGTTGACGGATGCAATGGAACTGCATTTTATTGAATATCCGAAGTTCGCCTCCGTCTCCAAAAACTTGGAAGATCCGTTGCATCGCTGGCTTTTGTTTTTGGATGAAAAGCTGCCGGAACCTCAACTGAAGGAGTTGATGCAGATGGACCCGGAAATCCGGAAGACGGAAGAACGGCTGGAGTGGTTGAGCGGCGACGAAGAGACAATCCGGCTATACGAGGCTCGGGAGCATGCCTTGATTGAGTTGAACAGTTTGTTGTCCGAAGGAAGAGCAGAAGGAAGAGCAGAAGGAAAAGCCGAGGGAAAAGCCGAGGGAAAAGCTGAAGTGGCGCTCATGATGCTGGAGGAAGGTATGGATCGGAAGGTCATTCGGAAAATGACCGGCTTGTCAGAGGCGGAGCTCGATCATCTTGCCGAAAAGCGGAAGTAGTACGGCATCCAGCTTTTCTAAAAAAACAACAGTCCTTCATTAGATTGCTTGCAAGCAATCCATGAAGGACTGTTTGGCTTTGTCCATTCAATCGAGTCGGTTTGATGGTCGCGGCTTCGCTCCATGAACAAAACGCAAAGATAGCCGAGATCGTCAATCTATGTTTTCCGGCTCGGACGGCTGCGCTCTTGGATGAAACGGACATGCTCTAACAGGGGCGCCATGCCATCCTCAAGGGAGGACAACGGCCGACCGAGGATCGCGGCCAGATCGGGAGAGGTGGAGCGAACGTCGATTTTCTGCAAATAGCCGTACAGCCAATGCCTAGCCTCGGCGCTTTCGCGATGAAGGACAGGCTTGCCTGCCAAGCGGGACAAAGCGTCGGCGGCGTCTTGGAAAGTCCATGCCCGGTTCGCCGTCAGCTCGTACGTCCGGTGAAGATGCCGCGGACCGGGCTCGGCTGCCACGGCTGCGATCGCTTGCGCAAGATCGTTGCGGGACACGGCGTTGAACGTCCACTCCCCTGGCGCGGTAGTCCATTCCCCGGAAACCACGGCGCCCTCAAGATCAAATGAGGCGAGGAAATCGAGATACAGCGCATTGCGCAAAAAGGTGTATGGGAGCCCGGTCGCGGCAATCGCCCGTTCCGTAGCCAGATGGAGAGGATGCGGAGGGGTCGTGCCGTCTCCCGGGAAAGCAAAGCCCGTATACAGAATGTGCTTTACCCCGGCCTGCTTGGCGGCTTCGACTACATGGGCATGCTGACGCAGCCGGACCGTATCGTCGCGATGGGAGCTGGAGATGAAGATAAGCTTGGAAACGCCGGCAAAAGCGGCGTTTAACGTTTCCGGTTGATCGTAGTCGGCGTGCCGCACCTCGATTCCTTGCCCGGCAAGGGCAACCGCCTGCTCCGGTTCGCGGGCGCAGGCAATGATGTTCGAAGGGTGGACCCGCTCCAGCAAATAGGAGCAGACGAGGCTGCCCAGCTTTCCCGCAGCTCCGGTTATACAAATGGACATCGTATCTCGACCTCTCTTTGGACAAATAGTTAAATGTTTAACCATATGGATGGTCAAAACGGTATTCCGGAGAGCGGATTACCGAATTTTCTTTGCTTATAGGCTATGCGATTTGGTGCGGTTCAGCTTGTCCAGCAGGCGAATCAATTGGCGCTGCTCGTCCTCCTCAAGTCCTTGCATGGCGTCGGCTATCGTCTGGCGGTTGCCGGGCAAATGGTCCAGCAGCAAGGCTTCGCCCGCTTCCGTAATCGATACGACCGTCTTGCGCCCATCCTGCGGATGAGCGGCGCGTGCAACCAGTCCGTCCTTCTCCAAAGGAGCGAGCAAAACAGTAATATTCGGTTTCGTTACGCCGATTCTTCTCGCCAGCACGGAAGGGAGCAGCGTTCCTCCCGCTTTGGCGATTTCCGCCAGCAGCCGGATTCGGGCACCGTTCAAGCCTTTGGAATGCCAATATTTCTCGGAAATGCCGACCAGACCGGCGGTCGTCTCGACCAGAGCGAAAAAAGCTTGCGTTTGAACGGGAGGATGCAGGAGCATTCGCTGTAGATCGTCGGTCATAGTAGCGGCCTCCTGTTGGATATAGTTAAATGTTTAACTATTTTAGAATAAGGCAGGTTCCTGGAAAAGTCAACAAGAAGCGTTAAGTGCCGGAGCGCGCGCCTGTGAACGGGAAATTGCCCCATAGAAAGCAAAGACGCCCCGACCGCAGGAACGGATGGGACGCCTTGGATGCCTTCGATGCCTTGGGTGCCTTGATACGCCTCGAACAGCCTCAAGCCATTGTCAGGAAAAGAAGCGGGACAGATGGTCCAGCGATTTGACCAGGCCGCGCCGGTGCTCGGAGACGCTGCCCTTGTAGCGGTGATCCTCCAGCTCGATCGTGACCGCGCCTTCGTAGCCGGACAGCTCCAGCTCGAAAGCGATGCGGCCCCAATCGGCTTCGCCTTCGCCGGGGATGGTGTACCGCCACGGGCCTTCGCTCGATTTGATGCCATGCCCGAATGCGGGAGGCTGATGACGGCCGTACATATACACCTGCTCCGGCAAAATGGCGCAATCCTTCGCGTGGACATGGCCGATGCGTCCGGCGAATTCCCGCAAAAACCGGATCGGGTCGATGCCGAGCCGGACCAGGTGCGACGGATCGTAGTTCAATTGCAGCGCCGGCGACGGGACCGCCTCGAACATGGCGCGCAGCATCTCCGGCGTGCAGCCGATCGTCGGATAATATGGCGCGTTGCCCGGCCAGCCTTCCAGCACGATGGCGACGCCCGCTTGCTCCGCGAAGGCGAGCAGGCCGGGAAATACCTCCTTGAACAGCTCGAACGATTCCTGCCGGGTCGTCGCCGGGTCTTCCGGCTTCAGGCACATGAAGCACAGCTTGCCTCCGTTGGCGGCGGCTTGGCCGATTCCGTCGCGAACCGTGGCGAGCGCGTCCCGCCGTTTCTGCTCGTCCCGGCTGAACAGCCGCGCGACCTGCAGGTGGCCGACGTCGAACGTGCCTACGGACAGACCGGCTGCGTCCGCATCCTGCTTCATCTCGGCCGTCAGCTCCGGCACGTCCACGACCCGGAAGCCGGTTTGAGCCATCCAGGCAAACCAGTCCTGCCACGTTTCCCGTTCGTTTCCAAGCGAAATGCCTCTGGTCAGTCTAACGCCAATTGCATGCGGCAAAGCGAATCCCTCCGGTATTAGGAAAATGTCGGCAGCTCGATGACGACCTCGCGCTTCAGCTCGGCCGAACGGAGCATGCCGTCGATGACGGCTTGGTTCAACAAAATTTGCTCGCCCGGTATCGGGGCGGGCCTGCCTTCCTGAATCGCGACGACGAAGTCGCGCACCTTTTCGAAGAAAATGTCCAGTGTGTGGGGCTTGACCTGAATCGGGCTTTCCGTCGGATGACCGAGCACGTCGTGGTACAGCGTTATCGAGCCCGGGCCTTTGTCCCACGCGCCCGAAGACAGCTTGCTCAAGCCTTGCTCCGGCTCGATCTTCAAGCCGCCTTCCGTGCCGAGAAACAAAGTCGGCCCCAGCGTGTCCATATGCATCGCCCAGGAGATTTTGAAATTGAGCACGACGTCTCCTTCGAAGCGGATCAGCGCTTCCCCGAAATCCTCTACGTCGAATTTGTCGTAATCTTTGTGGTACTTCGGATTCGTGCCGAAATAGTTGGAGCAATAGGCCGATACGGTCAAAGGCTTCGGATAGCCGATGGCGTCCATCGCCAGATCGAGTGAGTAGCAGCCGATGTCGGCGATCGCCCCGGAACCGGAAATGTCCTTGCGGATAAAGCCGCGCCCGGGCATGCCGCGTCTTCGGCCGCCGCCGGTTTGCACGTGGTACACTTTGCCGAGCGTACCGGACTGCACGATCCGCTTGATTTCTTTATGGTTCGGGTCGTAGCGCGGCTGGAAGCCGACGGTCAGTATTTTGCCGGAGCGCCGGGCCGCTTCGACCATCTCGATCGACTGCTCCAGCGTAACGGCCATCGGCTTCTCGGTCAGCACGTGCTTGCCCGCGTTCAGGGCGTCCACGCTCGTGCGGTGATGGGCGATGTTGGGCGTGCAGATGCTGACGCCGTCCAGGTCGAGCTCCAGCAGCTTCTCGTGGCTCTCATACGGCGCTGCCTGCGTCAAGCCGTTCTTCTCGATAAACTCCGCGGCTTTGCCGGGCACGAGATCGGCGACGGCGACCAGCTCCACGTCGCTCATTTTCATATAGGCGGCGGCATGTCTCGTCGCGTTGCTGCCGCTGCCGATAATGCCGATCCGGGTCGTTTTGCTCATAGGTATCGCTCCTTGGATTCGATGTTGTTGTTGCGATCACGCTTGCCGAGCTGCGCGCAAAAACGCATAGAGCGCACTCAGCAGTTGGCCGCGCGTAACCGTGTTCCGATCGCCGGCGAACCAGTCGCCTTCGTCCGCATGCATCGCCTTGGCTGCGGTCCGGCTCCATTTGCGGGCCATGTCCGCTGTCAAATACGGATGCGACGTCCAATATTGCTCTGGCGTAGGCTCTTCCTTGGGAGCCTTCGGCCCCATATCGACGCCGGCCGGCAAAATATCCGCCGAAGCGGGCAGGCAAGGCAGCCTGTTGCCGCCGGGATATGAGCGGCATATGGCGATCCACTGCGACGCCAGCTCCACGGTGACCGCTTCGTCTGGCTTCGCCTCGTACCCGGGGAAGAACGAGCGCGCGCCGAAATATTGCACCGCTCGGCTCGTCGGGGTGCCCCATGGCTCATCCTGGATGTACGTAATGACCTGCTTGTCGGCCAGCAGCTCGTCCTGAAGCCGGTCGACGGAGATATTCCGTACGTCCAGCCGGGAAGCGAGGCTCACGTCGGCGGCCACGCCGGCGGCATAACCGATCTGCATCCAGCACGGCTCCATGCGGATCGTGCCGAGGCCCATATGGGTGGCCGAGACGGCGACCGGAACAAGCAGCCGATCGACCTGCTGCGGCACGATACAGCCGTAAGGAATTTGATAAATTTCCGTCAGGAAGCCGATGGCCATAAAGCCTTCCAGGGCGATGTTTTGGCCGAGCGGCTCGCGTTTGCGCGTGGCGTGGGAGTCGATGCCGTAGTCGCCGCAGGCGATGCTGTCGTAATGAACCGCCGATCGTCCAAGACCCGGCGCGCGGCGTGCATCGTTCTCGGTAAACACGTATTCGCCGTGCATGCGTCTTGCCTCCCGTACGTAGATTTGCGGTGGGAAATGGTCCGTATCCGCAAACTCGTCGGCCGCGTGGCCCCATTGCCCGGCGTCTTCGCGGAACCAGTCCGGCAGCTCGGCGTCGTTTTGCAAAAACCAGAGCAGTCCCTGGATGTATTCGCGGTGACGTTTCACGATGTGGTCCCGCACCGTCCAGTCGCCTTCGGGGTAGTCCTGGTTTTCCTCCGGCAGATCGGTCGAGCAGAGGCAGTAATGGTAGTTGTTCGTGTCCGTCTTGCCGTTCGGGATCATGACGGTATTGCACACTTCGCTAAAGCCTTTTACCCGTCCTGCGCGCACGTCTTCGACCAGGCTGGCGTAATCGTTCCGTTCGTAGCTTGCGGGCTGGCGGAAAGGCGCCTGGTTATCGCGATTTTTGGTCAGGCAGAGACGGAAGTTGTAAGCCTGGATGCGGTCGTCGCCTTCGCCGGTGCTGCCGGGCAGCACTTCCTTCGTCCGGAAGTTCTGGTACAGCGTGCCGGCGTATTCCTCGTTCCAGTCGTCGCGCGATTCCCGTCCGAGCGAATAGGGGACACCGGCCATCGCGGCCAGATCGCCTTCGTACGTTGCGTCGATAAAGACGTCCGCCCGGTACACCGTTTCCTCGCCGCCGCCCGAAGGCCGCACCGTAATGGAAGCGATAGCGCTGCCTTCTTTCTCCACGGATACGAGATCATGGGAGACAAGGGTCGTAAGCTTGGGCTCCGCTTGCAGCAGGCGGGCGAATATGGTTTTGCCGACCGATGGCTCGAAGCGCAAACCCTGACGACATTGGGCTGCCTGTTCGGACTCCTCGCCGAACGTGTCGCGGTAATGCTTCAGCACATGGGAGGCGTACTCCCGGAATATGGATCCGGCCGCATCGAGCGAATGGATGTCGGTCATGCCGAGGCCGCTTGTCATCAGCCCTCCGATATAAGGGGAATGCTCGATCATGACGGTTGTTCGGCCGCGTCTTGCCGCGGCGAGCGCCGCCCCGATTCCGCCGGGTGTTCCTCCGAGAACGACTACATCAGCTTGTTGAACTAGCATCGAACTGCTCCTCTCGTACGCTGGTTTGTTTTGAATTCATGTTAACATTTTGTTTACCAACATGATAAACAGAAGTATACATGAAGATGATCGGATTGACTATCATCAATATTCGGTGTTTTCAAATGGAATTTGGTTAAAACAGGATGATTAACATGCTTTTATCTGCGTTTTAGAGCGTTTTTTACCGTTTTTCGACCAATGGGCGATGGTAATCCAATAAGGATGGAAATGAGCTCGAATAAAAAATAATGAAGGTTTTTTTGTTTGTGGTATTGAAAAAGTTAAACTATGTGGATATAATTTTGAAAAAGAAGATGAACAAAAGGTAAACATAAATCTCGTTTTATGCGGGAGAGGTGGTGATTGCAAGTCGTCAAAAAACTGCTATTATAGGCTTGAAGCTGTTAAATGATTTGTTGATCAGTCCGAGTTTGGCGCCGTTCAGTTCCGAAGGAACGTGACGTTCCGGGATGAAAAGGGTTTTGTGAAAGCGCTTATTTCGGCGGCCGCACGTTAACGTTGCGGAGGAAAGCGATTACCTGGGCGAGAAAGCAGATTGACTGCATGATGGCAAAGACTTTTTACGACTATGAGCTTAGCGGGGGTTGAAGCAAACATGACTATGATGAGAAAAAGAGGCTGGGCATCGCTCGGCATGGCGGCGCTGCTGCTTGTTGGGGCTGGCTGCGGTACCAAATCTTCCGAGGCTCCGCCCGAAACCGGCAAGCCGAGTCAGCCGGAGCAGCTGGCGCCGGTCTCCTTGACCTTATTTAAAGAAGACAACGGCGTGTCTGCCGAGACGGTCGAGCAGCTGATTCGCAACAAGTTTCCGCAGGTGACGCTGAAGGTGATCAAGAGCGGCAAAGGCACGATGATCGACGAGGTCGTGGCCAGCGGGGAAACGCCGGATATCATTTCCTATTCGCTCGGCGGTCTGTGGAAGCTGAAGGATTTGCAGCTGCTGTCCGACCTGACGCCGCTCATTCAAACGCACAAGTTCGACCTGAACCGGTTTGTGGACGGGGTCGTCGATACGGTCAGATCGTATTCGGACAACGGGGCGTTTCTCGTGATGCCATTCGAGTTGAACAACAATGCGCTTTTCTACAACAAGGACATCTTCGATAAAGCCGGCGTCGGCTACCCGCAGGACGGCATGACGTGGGACCAGGTGTACGATCTGGCCAAGAAGCTGGTCCGCATGGACGGCAACGTGCAGGTGAACGGCTTTCACTACAATTTCCTGAACGTCATTTACAAAAACCAGCTTGCTCTGCCGTTCGTCGATGCGAAGACGAATAAAGCCGCGGTGAACAACGACGCTTGGGCGCAATGGGTCAAAGTGATGACCGCCTTTTACACGATCCCGGGCAATCAGCCGCCGGTGGACGAGAAAACGGCGTTTCTGAAAAACCAGACGCTGGCCATGCGCACCGGCCCGAACTATATTACAGAGCTGGCGGCGTCGAATTTGAACTGGGATCTCGTTTCGTTCCCGTCCTTCTCCGGCTCGTCGCTTACCGGCACGCAGATGAACGCGCCTTATTACGCGATTCCGCCGGCAAGCAAAAACAAGGATGCCGCGTTCCAGGTCATCTCCTACCTGATGTCCGACGAGGTGGCGACCGAGCTGGCCCGTCAAGGACGCATCCCGATCGTCAAGAGCGAAGCGGTGCGCAAGGAGTTCGGGAAGGGCATCGCCGGGCTGGAGCATAAAAACCTGGCTGCCTTCTTCAAGGACACCATCGCTAAACCGGCACCGCAAACGAAATTCGACGGCGCGGCCAAGTCGGCGTTTAATGCGATGATCGTCTCGATGCTCGGCGGCGGAAAGGATACCAATACGGCTCTGCGCGAGCTGGAGGAGACGGTCAACAAGCAGATCGAGCAGGAACTGCGCCGTTAAAAAGAAATGAAAAGCAGCATGTATGCGATCCCGCTAGCAAAGGAGCCGCCCCGCAACAGCGGCGGCGGGCCGCTCCGTATCCGGGGCGAGCGCAACAATTCGCGCAACTCAATCATAGGAGGTTTTGGTTATGTACAAAGACGAGGGAACGGACACGATGACGGAACGCATGGTGAACGAACGAGGCGCAGGTACGGGACAGAGCGGCCTGCCGGCCGAAGGGGCGAGCGGGGCGATCAGCCGGCGCAAGCTGTTATCGTCTTTGGGCATAGCGGGCGCCGCATTGGCCGGGAGCAGTCTGCTTGGCGCGGGTGCCGTGCAGGGGAGCGTGCTGACGGCGACGTATGGCCAGGGCGTGGAAGCGTCTCCGGCGTGCGGCTGCACTTCGGCGAGCGTGAATGACCTGCGGAGCACGCCCGGCTTGGCGGACGGTGCGCAGATCAGCCTGCTCGGCTACTATGCGGACGCTCCCGGTCAAGGCGGAGGCGCCTTATACTGGGACGCGGACAGCACGGAGACGGACGACGGGGGAATGGTGTTTGCTGTGGCCGGTACGGCCGTCGGACGGTGGAAGCGGCCGCGAGACAACGGAATTAGCCTCGCTTGGTTCGGCTGCCGGGGGACCGGAACGGACAACGACTCGCCGCGGATTCAGGCGGCGGTCGACGCGATGACGGCCGGGGGCGTTCTTTCCATCGGTCCGGGCAAATACCGGATCGAATCCACCGTCAATGTGCAAACGGTTCCAATTGTATTCGAAGGGACGGGCAGCACCGATAACGACGAGATGGCTACCCAATTGATCGTCGCCACCGGCGCTGCCGACGGCTTCCTGCTTTCTGGCGTACGCGGCGGCGGGTTCCGGCATTTGCAAATGCGCGGGGAAGGCTTGACCGGAGGCAGCTTCATTCGCACCGAACGGCTCGGCGACGCCGGCAATTATATGCTTTCCTTTTATAACGCCAGATTTAAGAACGGGTATAACGGCATTACGCTCCGGGCTTGCAACACGGTTCGTTTCCAGAACTGCATCTGGTCCGGTTTTACCGGTGAACAGGCAATACTGCTCAACGGCGTGAACAATACCGGCAGGGCAGATCCGGTGGAATTCGTCCAATGCGCCATAGCGGCGGGGACCGGCAATCCGAATACCGACAATCTTGTCATCGACGGTTTGGGGGGCTCGATCAAATTCATCGCCGTTGCGATCCTGTTCGGGCGGCACGGTTTGTGGCTGCGCAATACGACGGGACAGTCGGGGCCGAAGTTTCTGTATTTCGAGGGCGGGGGCTTTGAGAATTCCCATGGCGTGCCGGTATTGCTGGAGGCCGGAGCGCAGGCGCAGTTTTCCAATACATATATCTCGTGCGACGGCGAACAGGACAATGTGCGCATCGCGGCCGGCTTCATCGGCATTGTTACGTTCACGGGCTGCGTCATCCGCGGCTGCGGCCGCAACGGCATCGATATCGCCTCTTCCCGCGTCACCGTCACCGGCTGTCTGATCGGCAATAACGGCAGAACGGCGCATACCGCCTTCTCGCGCGTCATCGCAGGCATTGGCGGCAACGGGGCGGGCGGGGTCCGGGTAACGACCGCCGGGGAGCATGGCTGGGAGACGGACGACCGGATTACGGTCCAGAATGTGGCGGGAACGACCGAGGCTAACGGCAAATGGAAAATAACCGTCGTCAGCCCGACCGAGTTCGACCTGCAGGGCGTCGCTTACGTCAACGGGTACTTGGGCGGGGGATCCGCCTGGCGCAACGGGGCGGGCATCAACCTCCGCTCGTCCGCATCGCGGGTCGTCATCGTCGGCAATGCGATCGGCTCGCTGCCTGACGGCGTGTCGAGGCAAGATTACGGAATCGTCAGCGAGGCGGCCGACGTGCTCGTCAGCGACAACGATCTGAAGGGGAATGCGGCCGGACCTTACCTGCTGAGCGGGACGCAAACGTCGCAGACGCGGTTCACCGGCAACAAAGGGGTCGATCAGATCGACGGACTGCTGCTCGCGCGCATAGCCGGACCGGTTGCCGACGGCGTATACGACCTGAGCAATATGTTCTACGTAGACGGGCAGCGCATCCGGATCGTCAAGGTGACCCGCAAGCTGTCGGCCGGTTCGTGCAGCGTGCGGCTGGACGCCGACGGGGCGAGCGCGGGCGGCAGTGCGGTGGCGGCCGCTTCGGCGCTGCAATCGACGACGTTGGTCAGTCCGTATACCGTAGACGGAACCGCCGGCCCGCGCAGGCTGCAGGTCCGGGTGCTCGGAGCCTCCTCGGCCGAAGGGCTGGAGGTGCAGTTCGCTTATCAGGTTGTCAGTTAATGAAACAAGCGTAGCGTCCGAACCGAGGCTGTGGTATAATCGCCAGAGTGAAACGAGCTTGACTCTATTGAAAGAACTGTAACAGCCAGTAGGTGCCTCGCGTTCGGTGCAAGAAGACCGAATGCCGGGTTAAAAGGGAAGCCGGTGCGAATCCGGCGCGGTCCCGCCACTGTGTACCGGGGAGAACTCCATAGGCCACTGTTCCGCATGCGGGATGGGAAGGCGGGGAACTCGCAAGCCCGAAAGCCAGGAAACCTGCCTACTGTGCTTCAGCCAACGACATCCTTCGCGGAAAAGGATCGGCTATTCAGCGATTTGATCATTCCCAGCATGGTTGCGGCCATGCGCGAAAGCGGACCGGAGACGGGCGCTTCGCGCTGCAGCGCCGTTTTTTTGGCGTCATGGCCTTACGTCGCCATTGTGCCGTGCTTGGCAAATCCTTGATGCGCTGCCCCTTCCTACGGAACGGGGCTTTTGACGTTGCGCCGGGCGAAGACACACGGGCTTTCAATACCGGCAAGCCGTTCTCCATTATTCCAAACCGGAGAGGAACGAACCGCTTCATGAACAAGATTGCCGCACTACTGCTAGTTATCCTTCTTAGCTTCTCTCTCGCCGCTTGCGGAGCGAAGAACAAGGAAGAACCTACCGCGAAAAACGGGGCGTCCCCGACGGGAGAGCAGACCGCTGGAAAACAAACAGAAGCCGCTGCCACCGCCACCAAATACCCGCTTACCTTAAAAGATACGACCGGCGCCGAAATTACGCTGCAAAAAGCGCCTCAACGGATCGCTTCCACCTCTACGGCCGAGACGGAGATTTTGTTCGCGCTCGGACTGGGCGACCGGATCGTCGGCGTATCGGATTTCGACAACTACCCGGAAGCCGCGAAGTCGAAGACGAAGCTGGGCGGCGTCTCCGCTCCGAACGTGGAAGCGGTGCTGGCCGCCAACGCCGATTTGGTCATTACCGGCATTTCCATCAAGGACGATGCGCTCGGCAAGCTGCGCTCGCTGAACCTGCCGTTGTACAAGTTCGAGCCCAAGTCGATTGACGACATTATCGCCAACGTCTTGATCATCGGACAATTGACCGACAAGCAGAAGGAAGCCAAAGAGCTGGCCGACAAGATGAAGAAGGACATTGACAGCATCAAAACCGCCGTCGGTACAGTCAAGCCGGACCAGAAGAAGAAAGTCTACATCGAGTTTTCGCCGGGCTGGACGGTCGGCAAGGGCGAGTTTATGGACGAAGTGCTGACGCTGGCCGGCGGCATTAACATCGCTTCGGATACGAAGGGCTACAACAAGATCAACGAAGAGAAAATTATTCAGGACAACCCGGCCGTCATTTTCTTCACCACCGGCGCCAAAGACAAAGCGGGCCAAACGCTCGACCAAATCATTAAAGGACGCAACGGCTGGGACAAAATCGATGCGATCAAAAACAACCAGCTCGTCGGCGTCGATCAGGATACGCTGAACCGTCCGGGACCGCGTATTGTGGATGGCTTGCGGACGATTGCCAAAGGCATTTATCCAGATCTGATTAAGTAAGAGACCGTCATTCGAGTAAGGGGAAGCCGAAGGGAGTGTCTTGCCATGAGAATCGTTTCGATCAGCCCGAGCAATACGGAACTGCTCGGCTTTATGGGGCTCGACCACCACATCGTCGGGGTCGATAAATATACCGACTGGCCGTCCAGGACGAACAAGCTGCCGAAGCTCGGCTCGGATTTGAACATTGATATGGACGCCTTGGAGGCGCTGCGACCGGATCTGGTACTGGCGTCCCTGACGGTTCCCGGCATGGAGAAGAACATTGCCGCCCTGGAGGAACGTGGCTTGCCGTATATCACGCTCAATCCGAAAACGCTCACCGATATCGCGAACTGCCTGACCACCCTCGGCGAGGCGCTCGACGAATCGGAGCGGGCCCGGGCGGCCCGCAGCAAGTATGAGGACAGACTCGCTTATTACGCCGAGTTAAGCCGGCGGTGCGCAGACAAGCCCTCCCTGTACTGGGAATGGTGGCCCAAGCCGGTGTTCACGCCGGCCGGCGGCAACTGGCTGACCGGCATCAGCGAGCTGGCCGGCGCCGTCAACGTATTCGCCGATGAACCGGCTGCGAAGGTCAAGACGGATTGGGACGACGTGCTTCGCCGCGATCCGGACTACATCTTGCTCGCCTGGGTCGGCGTGCGGGAGCAGCAGGTGAAGCCGGAGAACGTCCGCAGCCGTCCCGGGGCAGACAAGATGAGGGCCGTCGCGGATGGTAGGATTCGCGTTATGGAGGAGTCGCTGTATTGCCGGCCTTCGCCGCTGCTTGTAGCGGGCTTGAGCAAGCTGGGTCATATGCTCCATCCGGACGTCTATCCTCCTTTCGATGCCGAGGAGATGGAACGCTGGCTGGGCGATAAGGCGATTTGAGCGAATCGGGCTTTGCTTCGCGCTTCCTCAGGATGAAATCAACGTGTAGACTTCCTTGGGGCTTGAGACGGGTCTTTCAACTCGAAGATGACATTCAAACCGTTCTGGTTTGAGTGTCATTTTTTTTACGCTACAGAGAAGTTTTCTTTTTGGCATAAAGAGCTGCTCGAAGCCGGCGAGGCGGGTTTTTGAGAGGTTTGCGGCGGTTGGTAGTGTTCGAAAGAACGTTATTTGTTCCGAAAGAGTCTCGTTTTGCAGGAATAGTGTTCCTTCTGGTATTACCGAGCGGTTCAGAGCCAGCGAGGCGGGTTTTTAGTGGCTTGCGGCGGTTGGTAGTGTTCGAAAGAACCTTATTTGTTTCGAAAGAGTCTCGTTTTACAGGAATAGTGTTCCTTCTGGCATTACCGAGCGGTCCAGAGCCAGCGAGGCGGGTTTTTGGGGGTCTGCGGCAGTTGGTAGTGTTCGAAAGAACCTTATCTGTTCCGAAAGAGTCTCGTTTAGCAGGAATAGTGTTCCTTCTGGCATTACCGAGCGGTCCAGAGCCAGCGAGGCGGGTTTTTGGGGGCTTGCGGCGGTTGGTAGTGTTCGAAAGAACCTTAATTGTTCCGAGAGAGTCTCGTTTAGCAGGAATAGTGTTCCTTCTGGCATTACCGAGCGGTCCAGAGCCAGCGAGGCAGGTTTTTGGGGGCTTGCGGCGGTTGGTAGTGTTCGAAAGAACCTTAATTGTTCCGAGAGAGTCTCGTTTAAAAGGAATAGTGTTCCTTCTGGCATTACCGAGCGGTCCAGAGCGAGCGAGGCGGGTTTTTGGGGGCTTGAGTGGTGTGGTAGTGTTCGAAAGAACCTTAATTGTTCCGAGAGAGTCTCGTTTTGCAGGAATAGTGCTCCTTCTGGCATTAACGGGCAGTCCAGAGCGAGCGAAGCGGGCTTATGAGAGGTTTGCGGCCCGTTCCGGCGTTCGTGCTCTTCCACTATTTGGCGAGAAGCCGGTAGCTGCAAGTCCGGCAGAGGCGGGGTGAACCAGGGCGCTCGGGTGACACAACTGCACTCCTGCCGGAACGGCGGGTCGCTGGAGACGGTCTAGACGGCTCCGCGTGGACAACCGGGCTCCGCGTGGACAACCGGGCTCCGCGTGGACAACCGGGCTCCGCGTGGACAACCGGGCTCCGCGTGGACAACCGGGCTCCGCGTGGACAACCGCGGCTCCGCTTGGAGGACCGTGCTCCACTTGGACAACCGCGGTTCCGCTTGGACAACAACCGGATTCGTGCGATAATGGCGTAAGACTCTCAAGGGCAAAGGGAAATCGGCCCGAATCGCAGCGCAAAGGAAGGGTTTGACATTATGGAACGCGCAGCTTCGCTTGCAACCTTTCTTGGAGGCTTGCAGTGGTTGTTTTTTATGTTTGCCAACACCGTTGTTATTCCATTGTCGATCGGAGCGGCATTCCAATTGCCGGATGCGGAGGTGGCAGCGGCGATGCAGAGGGCGTTCGTGCTGACGGGAGCGGCCAGCGCCCTGCAGGCACTAATCGGCCATCGCTATCCGCTGATGGAAGGGCATTCGGGCATGTGGTGGGGGATGCTGCTCGGCATGGCCGGCTCCGCGCCGTCGCTTGGACTGTCGCTTGGCGAGATGGGCGGGGCGTTGGCGCTGGGCCTCATCGCCTCCGGCGTGCTTACGTTTGTCATCGGGGCGGCCGGATTCGGTCATAAGCTTGCCCGCTTGTTTGGCCCGGTCGTGACATGCGTGTATTTGTTTTTGCTGGCGCTGCAGTTGACGCTCATCTTCTTCAAGGGCATGCTCGGCTATACGCCCGGCCATCCCGTCTCCGTTCCGGTGCTCCTCCTGTCCATGCTGGCGGCGTTGGTCGTACTGCTCGTGCAGGCGGGCAAAGGGTCGCTGCGCAACTATGCCGTCCTCGTCGGCATAGCCGCAGGCTGGATCGCGTACGCGGCATGGCTTGGCGAGCCGGGTGGAAGTAATGCCGCGGCAGGAGGGGCGGGAGCGTCATTTGTAAGCTGGTTCCCGTGGGGCATGCCGCATATGGAATGGGGCATTTTCCTGACTGCCCTCGTGACTGGCCTGCTGAATTGCTCGAATCATCTGGCCGCTTTGAGCGGTGCCGACGAGCTGTACGGACGGCGTTCGGAGGCGAAGCGGTACCGCAGCGGATTTATGGTAACCGGCGGCTTTACGATCGCAGGCGGGGCGCTCGGTCTTGTGCCGTATGCCCCATACTCCTCGACGCTCGGCTTCTTGCAAACGACGGGCCTGCTCAAACGGGGTCCGTTCCTGCTCGGAGCGGCAATGTTTATCGTAATCGGACTCGTGCCCCCGCTCGGGGAGCATTTGTCGGCGATGCCGATGACCGTGGCGCAGGCGGTGTTGTTCGTCGCCTATTGGCCGCTGTTCGGCTCCGCTCTGCGAGCAGCGTCGAAGCTGACGCTGACGAATGGGGTGGTAACCCGTCTGGCCGGTCCGGTCGTGCTCGGCGTATCCTTGATGAACGTGCCGGCGGAGGCGTTCCTGGAGCTGCCGCCGTTCATCCGGCCGCTGATCGGCAACGGGCTGTTGATGGGGGTGCTAGTGGCTGTCGTGGCGGAAAATGTGTTCGTGCGCCGCCCGAAGTCGGCTGCTCCGCCGCAAACGGACGCCGCGGAGTGACGGGAAGAATACGAATCAAAGAAAAGCAGGCCGTCGGCGGTGTCCGATGGCCTGCTTCGTTTGGTGCGTAGTGCAATATCCCGGTTTCGGGCCGATGCGACAGGCCACGGAGCGACAGGGCGAGGAGACTCTGCGGAGCGAGGCTTCAACCGCGGGCGGTAAGACGGCGTGCCCTCTGCTGGGGCATATCCGGCAGCTCGTTGACCGAAACGACGTCGGCCGTTTTTTTCTTCGGCTTCGCCCAGTACCGCTCGTTGCCGGGCAGGTCGTCGAACCAGGAAGCATCCTTCGGGCAGTCGAGCGCCATGAAGGTGCCATACCGGTTATCGCGCGACTGATGATATTTCAAGTAAGCTTTGCCGTCCTCGATCGCCAATATCTCGATCTTGCCCGAGGTGTGGCTCATCGACAGCCGGACGCGCTTGCCGAGACCGGACGTGCGGGCCTTCGCTTCCTCGACGATCCGGTAAGCTTCCTCCAGCGTGAGGACGAAATCGCGGTTGCCGGCCACCGGGCGGTTGATGAAAAAATAATACGGGGTGACGCCGGCCCACGACAGCTGGTCCAGCAGCTCGCCCAGCACGGCCGGATCGTCGTTGATGCCGCGCAGCACCGGCGTCTGATTGACGACGATGGCGCCGGCCTCGTGCAGCGCCTCGAAGCCCCGCTTCGCCTCCGGCGTAATTTCCCGCGGATGGTTAATATGCGCCATGACATAGATGCGCCTTTCCGCGCTGGAAAATTCACGTATCGTAGCAAGCAGCTCCTTATCCTCATAAATGCGCATCGGATTGAATACCGGGAGCTTCGAGCCGAGCCGGATAATTTTCACATGCTCCATCGCCCGCAGTCTTTCGAAGATCGAACGCAGCTTCGGAGTAGCCAGAATGAGACTGTCGCCGCCGGTAAGCAGCACGTTGTTGATCTCCGGATGTCGGGAGATGTACTCCAGCCCGGGCTCCACGTCGGACAGCGCCTCTTTGACGTCGTTGCGAAACAGACGCTTGCGGAAGCAGTACCGGCAATAGGCGCCGCACACTTCGGAGACGATCAAGAGAGCGGTCGTGCGGTATTTGTGCTGGCACCCGGGCACGACGTAGTTCGTATCCTCGTCGGAAGCGTCCCAGCGGCCGTACTCCTGCAACTCCCCTTCGTTCGGAATGACCAGCTTGCGGATCGGATCGTTCGGGTCGGTCCAGTCGATCAAATTCAGGTAATAGTCGTTGACGCGAAATACGAATTTCTCCGTAATTGCCTTGAGCCTTTTCCGTTCCGTCTCCGGAATCTCCGTCAATTTGTCGATATCGGTCATGTACTTCGGCTGTGCCAATGCGCATACCTCCCATTTCCTCTGGTTTGATCTATGTGATCCGCCGAATCGCCGTTCCGTCTCCGGTTTCAAGCGGACCGGACAGACGACTCGAAGGGTAAAGCGCTCTATTTAAAAATATAAATAATGGATGATTTTGAATTTTAAGGATTTAATGAAGACGAAAAAAAGCCCGCAAGCATCCAGGGGCGCATATCCCCTGTAGGCTAGGGCCTTTTAAAGACAGAAAAAGACCCTGGTAGCGGGTCAAAATCGCGATATATGCATTGACCCATCTGCTGCTGACGAGGTTAGCTGTCGGACTCGGGAAAGATGGTTCCCTACGACGGTCTGCCTGACGCAAACCGTTGATTCGCCCCTGAAGAGTGGTTCCCCCGCTTTCCGATTACGATAATCGGAAATTAAGCGTACTGAAATTGTATATAACGACGGTACGGAAGTCAAGGGGAAATGTAAAAAAACGGGATCGCCAGCCGTTGGTCCGCCGCGCGGTTTCCTCCGCGCTTCGTCCGGGAGGGCGCAAGCGGGAGGGGCCGTACGTACGTTTATTTGATGCCGGAATGGATGAAGCTGTTCATAAACTGCCTTTGGAAAAGCAGGAAGGTGACCAGTAGCGGCGTAATGACGAGCAGCGTCGCCGCGCTGACCTCGGTCCACTGCGCCCCGATCTCGAACGACTGCGCGAAGATGGCGAGTCCGACGGTCAGAGGACGGTTCTGTACGGAGTTGGTCACGATAAGCGGCCACAGGAAGTTGTTCCAGTGGTAGCTGACGGAGACGAGTCCGAAGGCGATGTAGGACGGACGGGCGAGGGGGAAATATATTTTCCACATAATCTGCCATTTCGAAAAACCTTCTACGCGGGCCGCTTCGTCAAGCTCCGGCGGAATCGTCTTGAACATTTGACGCAGGAGGAATATGCCGAAAGCCGAAGCGAAGTAGGGCATCATGATGCCGAGCTTCGTATCCAGCAGCGACAGCTCCTTGAGCACGTTGTAGTTGGGAAAGATGAGCACGTCTGCCGGGATCATGATCTGTACGAGAAACAGCAGGAACACGATGTTTTTCCAGCGGAACTCGACCCGGGCGAACGCGAACGCCGCCATCGTGGCCGTGACCATCTGCACGGCGAACACGCACGCGACGATCAGCACGGTGTTGACGTAATATTGCGCGAACGGAGCCGCCGCCCACACTACCGCGAAGTTGTCGAACGTAAAATCAAGCGAGAACGAAGGGGACAGCGCAAGCTGCTTCGGCCGGAAGGCGGTCAACACCACCCACAGCAGCGGGACGAACCAGAGCGCGGCAAGCGCAAGCAGCAGCCATCGGCCGATATTCCACGATTTCAACCGCATAAGCACGCCTTTCTTCCCGTAGGGAGAGTTAATTGTAATGAATCTTCTTGTCGAGCCCGAAGAAATTGAGCGCCGCGAACAGCAGCAGCACCGCGATCATCACGACGGTGAGCGTGGACGCCATCCCTTGGTCCCAGAAGCTGAAGGCCGATTCGTAGATATAATACAAGAGCAGGTTGCTGGCATTGTTCGGTCCGCCCTTCGTCATGACGAGCAGATGATCGACCAGCTTGAACGAATTCGTCAGCGCCACGATCGAGACAAACAGCGTCGTCGGCATCAATAGCGGGAAAGTAATTTTGCGGAACACCGTCCACCGGCCAACCCCGTCGACCTGAGCGGATTCGTACAGATCGGGCGAAATATTTTGCAGCCCGGCCAAATAAAAAATCATAAAATAACCGGCTTCCTTCCAGATCATCATGGCGATCATGGCCCACATGACGTAAGTCGGGGAGCCCAGCCAGTTGATCTCGTTCATACCGAGCGCGGTCATCGCCCGGCTCAGCAGGCCGTATTTGGGCGTGTACATGAACAGCCAGATGTTGGCGACCGCGATCATCGGCACCATGGACGGGTAGAAAAACGCCGTACGCATGAAGCCCGTGCCGCGCAGCGCCTTGTTGGCAAAGACGGCCATCAGCAGGGCGAGAGCAAGCGAGGTCGGCACCGTGCCGAGCGCAAAGAGCAGGTTGTTGATCATCACTTTGGCGAACACTTCGTCCGCGAGCAGCGCCCTATAATTGTCGAGACCGATAAAGAAAGGCTCGGGCGAAGCCAGATCCGCCTGATAGAAGCTGAGCCGGACCGTTTTGAAGATCGGATAAAAGGTGAACAGAAACAGGAAGATCAGGGAGGGCAGCAGCAGCAGCCAGGCAAACAAGCCCGACTTCCAGCGCCCGAACGTTCTGACGTTCACTGGGAAACCCCCTTGGCTATCGTGATGCGGAAGCAGGAGGGGGCGGAGGCGCGCCAGGCTGCAAACGATCGCAGCGGCTGCCCCGGCCCCCGGCTTTCCGCGTAGTGTTACTTGTTGAAAGGCGCGAGCGCCTTATCCGCTTCTTCCTGCGCTTTCTTGAGCGCTTCCGCCGGCGTTGCGCCGTCCGTCAGCACCGCTTGCACCTGATCGCTGATCGCTTTGGTTACTTTGCCGTTGTTATGCGTCGACAGCTCGGCCGAAGCGTACTGGAGCTGGTCGCGGGCGACGAGCGCTTGCGGGAATTCGGCGACGTACTTTTTCATCCGCTCGGTCTCGTAGGCCGACTTCTTGACGGCGACGTAGCCGGTGTCGATGCTCCATTGCGCGGCGCGCTCCGTTTCGGTCATGAACTTGACGAATTCCCAAGCCGCTTCCTGCTTTTTCTTGTCGATATCCTTGAAAATATAGAAGTTGCCGCCGCCTGTCGGGCTGCCGAAGCTTTTGTTTTTGGGCAGGTAGCCGACGCCGAAATCGAACTTGGCATTTTTCTTGACGTTGGACAAATTGCCGGTCGTGTGATACATCATCGCCGTCTTGCCTTCGAGGAAGTCGGAAGGGACCGTACCCCACTCGGTTACGCCTTGAGGCATGACTTTGTCCTTCATTGCCAGATCGGACCAGTATTGCAGGCCTTCGATATTTTCCGGGGTGTTGAACATGACCTTTTTGCCGTCCTCGGTCATCAGGTTTTTGCCGTTTTGCAGGGCGAACGTCTGCAGCATCCAGTAGGCGAAGCCGGACACCGGTATTTCCAGTCCCCATACGCCGTCTTTGGTCAGCTTCTTGGCGTAGTCGCGCATCTCGGTCCACGTTTGCGGCGCCTTCTCCGGATCCAGTCCGGCCGCTTTAAACATAGCTTTGTTGTAGTACAGGACGATCGTGCTGCGTTGGAACGGGATGCTGTACGTTTTGCCGCCGGTTTGAGAGTTGGCCATGAAGGACGGGTAGAAGTCGGACAAATAATTGTTGCCCTCTTTGGCGATAAAATCGTCAAGCGGGACAATCGCGTTCATATCGAGCAGGCTGAACAGCTCCGTGGAGAGCAGCACGGCGACATCCGGCGGCGTTTTGCTCTGCACTCCGGCCTGCGTCTTGACGGTCGTATCGGCATAGCTGCCGGTGTAGACGGGCTTGACGGTAATGTTCGGATGGAGCTTCGTAAATTCTTGGGCCATGCCTTCGATCGTCGCGGTAAGAGGTCCGCCTACGGCGATCGGATAGTAGAAGGTCAGCTCGACCTTCTCGTCTTTTTTGGCCGGTTCTGTCGTGGCCGAGCCGGCTGGCGCGGGCGTCGGCGCGTTTGCGGTACCGTTGGCCGCGGGTTTGGCGCAGGCTGTCAGCATGGCGGAACTCAACGCGAGACAGATTAGGGTGGTCTTTAAGGAACGCATTCGGATTCTCCCTTTCGGATCGTGGATTGGATTGCTTCCCGGCTCGTCCGGCGCAGTCCGGCTTGGATGGACCGGACTGGCTCGGATCGGCTCGAGCGGTTTGAATCACTAGACTCATAAGACTCACTTGACTCGTTTCGCTTACTGCACTAGCTCCGGCTTTGCGCCAGTTCCATGAATTGCTCCAGCGTATGCCACACGTAATCGGGCCGAATCGGCGAAAGCTCGGCGTCGCGGGCCGACGTGACGCCGGTAAGCACCAGGGCGGTATACAGCCCGTTGTCGGAGCCGAACAAAATATCCGTCTCCAGCCGGTCGCCGATCATCAGACACCGGTCGCCCCGCAGTCCGCTCCATTCCAGCACCTTGGCGGCATAGTAGCCGGACGGCTTGCCGACGATGGCTGTCGGCTCGACGCAGCTGGCCGCCTCGATCGCTTTCACCATCGACCACGTGTCGGGGATGACATCCCCGACGACCGGACAATTAGGGTCCGGATTGGCCGCAATCAGCTCGGCCCCGCCGCGTACGGCCTTCATGGCCGTATGCAGAGTGCCGTAGTCGAACTGCATGTCCATCCCGACGAGCACATGCGTCGCTTCCTCCGGGCGGCTCGTCATACGCACGCCCTGCTCGTTCAGCTCGCTTGCAAGCGCCGGTTCCCCGACGACGAGCACCGAGGGCTGCGGCGACTGCTCCCGCATATAGACGGCCGCCGCGAAGGCGGCCGTCACGATCTCGTCCAGCTCGGCATCTAGGCCGAGCTTCTTCAAACGTTCCTGGCATTCCCGACGGGTGCGAATCGTCGTATTGCTCAGAAACAGCACTTTTTTACCTTTCTCCCGCAATAAAGCGATCGTGTCCAGTACCCCAGGCAGCAGCCGCTCCCCGATAAATACGGTTCCGTCCAAGTCAAAGAAATAACCTTCATAATCGACCACATCCGGCAAGTTGCGAGCAGCTCCCTTCTCGAAAAATTGATGCGTAACCGGTCAGTTGATAAAAGCTGCCTTGCTCAGAAACCGTTTCAGCATTGTGGCCGACTGGGCGCGGGTAGCGTGGCTCTGCGCGTCGAGCGTGTCCGCAGTCATGCCGTTCATCAGTCCGGCGTTTACGGCGGCGGACAGCTCCGCTTGCGCCCAGGCGATACCGTCACGGTCGCGGTAGCGGCCGAGGATGTCGTCCTGCTTGGATTTCGTTACGCTAATGTCGATGCCCGCATAAGACAGCGCGCGTACGAGCATGGCCGCTTGTTCCTCGCGCTTGACAGGCTGGTCCGGACGGAACGTGCCGTCCTCGAAACCGCCGATCAAGCCGGCAGCGGATGCTGCTGCGACGTCTTTCGCATACCAGGAGCCGGCATTCACATCGCGGAATTCGGAAGAGCCGGATGCCGGGTTCAGTGCCAGGGCGCGCACGAGCAGCGCGGCGAATTCGGCGCGGGTAATGCCGCGTTCCGGATCGAAACGGCTATCGCTAACGCCGTCGACTACAAACTTGTTGGCGAGCAGCTCCACATCCGCTTTGGCCCAGTGGCCGGACATGTCGGAGAAGCTCTTGTCGTTCTGGACGATCGTGTAGACGCTGTTGCCGTTCCGTTTCATGGCTGCCGTCGTATTGCCGTTTGCCGTTGTGAAGACGGTAGGGACGAACCGGACCTGCTGCGTTTCCGGGAACAGCTGGACTCCGGTCGCTTTGGCCGGATCGACAGCGCCCTTCACTGTCATATCGCGTGTAATGTAAGCCGAGCCGAATGTGACCGGCACCGATTTGCCGTCGGCGTTTACCGCTTCTACTTCGAAATGCACGGCGTCGGCGATTTGCTGACCGCCCGCCGCTTTAACGGCCGAGGCAGCCGATGCGGCTTCGCTGCCGTCCAGCACCTTCATCGTGAAGCGAAGCGTTACAGGGCTTGCCGGACTGCCGAGTTGAGCCGCCCACTGCTCGGGCTGCCAAGCGGAGGCCGGGAAATGGTAGGCCGCGCTGTCGCTTGCAACGATAAGCGTTCCGCCTTTGGCGCGCGCTTCGTCCGTCCAGGCGTCGGCTGGAACGGCGAGCGTGCTGCCGGTAAAGTGTACTTCCACGTTGGACGAAACCTCGAACGCTTTCTTCAGCGCCTCGCTGCCGACTTTGCCGTCGGCGGCGCTCACGACGCCGGCTTTATCGTCCGGTTTGCTTGGCGTGCTTCCGCCTGGAGCACCACTTCCGGTGCTGCCATTGTTACCGCTGTTGTTGCCGCCGTTTTCACTACCGTTGTCGCTGCCATTGTCGCCGCCGGTATTACCGCCATCCGGGCTCTTGATTTCGAGCGTAACGGGCTGGGTATACAGGTCGTATTTGTTGGTTTCGCCGATAACGGTCGTATAGCGCAGCAGCACATGAGCCGTACCTGGCTTTTTGGCCTTGACCGTACTGCCGTCTGTTTCAAACAGCTCCTTGCCATCGAGCCAGACGAGCTCCGGCTTGACCGGTTCTTTAACCCGTTTGAACGATTCCGCGTTGGCTGTCAGCGTGGCGTTCTCGCCAACAGAGAGAACGTAAA
This sequence comes from Paenibacillus hodogayensis, assembly GCF_039536325.1. Lineage (NCBI taxonomy): Bacteria > Bacillati > Bacillota > Bacilli > Caryophanales > Paenibacillaceae > Paenibacillus > Paenibacillus hodogayensis. The sequence continues at coordinate 334,542 of NZ_BAAAYO010000001.1, read as the reverse complement.
TTTCCTTGTCCGCGCGAAGCGAAGCGTTCCAGTCCGACGCGTAGTAGGCGTAGTCGGTCGTGATCCCGAACGGACCGCGCAGGAAGAAGGAAGTAAAGTCGACCTTGTCGTTGATCGTCCACGGCGAGATGATGACGCCGCGGTGTTTGGCCGCTTCCATAAACTTTTGACCCAAATTGTAGTAACCGGCGTTGAACGTCACGTTCTGGTTTTGCACTGTCCGGAGCGTATCGCGCAGCGTCTTGTTGATATTGGCGTCCGTATCCGAGCCGGGGCTGCCGACCAACAGTCCGAGCGGAACTTCCGGCATCTGCTGGGCGAACCGCTTCAACTGGTTCGAATCGAACGACATAATATTCACGATATCTTCGGCTTTCTTTTCCTTGATCAGTTTGACCAGCACATCAACCGCACGCGGGGTGCTCGTCTTGATTTCGGCATACACCATCCCGCCCTTTTCGCGGGCGAGGTCGATTTGTTCGTCGAGAGTCGGAATTTTCACATCCGGGAAGCCTTTCGGATAAGGCTTGTTGGCGTTGAGCCGCTTGAGCTCCTCCAGCGTGAAGTCCTCGACGTTGCCGGTGCCGTTCGTCGTGTTCTGAAGCACGGTATCGTGGATAATGACCAGATGATCGTCCTTCGTTACGAACATGTCGTTCTCGATAAAGTCCGCACCGGCTTCGAGGGCGAGTCGGTTGCTCTCGATCGTGTTCTCCGGCGATGTCGAGGGCATGCCCCGGTGTCCGATAATGTAAGGCTTGCGTACAAGCGTCGTTGCGTTGTTGTACACGGCAAGAGCTTGAATGGCCGCATCCGGCGAATCGGTTACGATGCCGTTTGCGCCAGCCGTGATCAGCGTGTGCAGGGCGACGTTTTTCCCTTTGGAATCGGCCGTTTCCTTGGCCCAGACGACGATCGTCCGCTGCTGCAAATAAGCCATGTTGTCCAACGTCGCCGCTTCCTGCGGAAGAATAGCGATTTTGGAGCCGCTCAATGTCGTTTCCCGGAGAATGTCGAGCAGATTATCCTTTGTTAACGCTTTGCCGCTTTTGCCGCTTAAATCCAGAATGCCGCGGATCAGAGGGGCGGCGGTACGGACGCGTTTGATCAGGCTGCCGTTGTCGGAGACGACGAACGCGTCTTCGATCCTTTTGGCCTCGATAAGCTGAATCAGTTTGTCCGCCGCTTGCTCGGTCCGGATATGGAAAGCGGGAATGACCCGGGAGCCGAGCGAATTCAAGATCGTCTCCACATCGCCGATCGTTTTGCTTCCCGAAGCGTCGGAAATGCTCAAGTCGTCGTTCAGATGAAGCATAACGGTTGCCGGGGAAGGCGAGTTATTCCATGCCGCAGCTTGGTCGGCGTTGGCAAGCTCGGCCACGACCGTCGGCGCCATGGCGATTTTCGTCTCCGGTTCATACACTTTTACGAACCGGTCTACCGGCATCGGCGGCAGCGCTTCTTGCTGCAGCGTGACGCGGATGTTGTCCACTTTCATTTTGCTGCCGTTGGCTTGCAGACCGATGCGGCCCTTCGCGTAAGCGGACGCATTGTCCGTATCGACGAGCAGTTTGTCGCCGATCCATTCCTGCACGCGGTTGCCGCGGGCTTTTACCGTATAGCGGTACATCTTGGCAGGGTCGATCGCCTCGCTGTAAGAGCCGGTGTCCATTACGCTCCAGCCGTTGGCCGGCGTTCTTTCCGCGAATTCGACGCCGTTCGTGACGGTTGCGTCTTTGCGGACGGCCATCTGGTAATAAGGGAAGTCGTTGTTCTGGATCCGGAACATGATCGAGTGCCACCTGGCATTGTCGTTGGCAGCCAAATGGGTAACGTCGGCTTCGATCTTGTAGTCTCCGAAGGCGCCCAAATAGTCGGGCAGCAGCACGCGGGACGGATTGTCCGGCGAAGCGGAGGCATTGATCTCGAACGCTCCCGAGCGTACGGCCGCTGCCGCCACAGTCGTACCTTCCTTGCGCGTCCAGCCCTGTGGCATAGTTCCGTCGCTGACATTATCGAAATTTTCTTCGTACAGGACGTATTCGGCGTCGCCGGCGTCTTTCGCTACGACGAGCAGTGGAACGGTAACACCGTCAATCTGGGCGGACAATTGGTGAACGCCCTTCTGCCGGACGGTGATGCCGTTGCCCGCGATGGTGACGGCGCTGCTGTCCGTGCTCCACGTCAGTTGGTTGCCGCGGATCGTGCCGGATGTAAAGTCGCTAAGTTCCGTCTGGAACGTCCAAGTGTCGAGCGCGACCGGCACGCCTGTCGTGGCCAGTTCGTAGCCTTGTGTATGGTTAAGCTTGACGACCTTCGCTCCAGTGGCCGAAGGAGTAACCGTAATCGTGCGGGATGCTTCCGCATTGCCGAACACGCTCTTGATCGTCGCGCTGCCTGCGCGGAGCGGATACACCTGGTTGTTGATTACCTTCAAGACGCTTTCGTCGGTCGAGTACAGCTTGAGACGATCGGAGGCGACCGTCTCGGTCAAGCCGTCCGAGAAGTAGACGCTGCCGGTGACGCTAAGCGGTCCGCTCAACGCTTCGACGGTTGCGGGCAGCGTCAGGTCGAACCGGTCCGCCGTAATCCGCGTCACCTTCAGATTGTCGAAGGAAACTTTGCTTTGGTCGACCTGGAAGCCGATTTTGCCGCGTTGGAGCAAGTCTTTCGTAAAGCTTTGGTCAAGCAGAAGCGTATAATTGGGGTCGTCCTTTGCTTTGATGTATTCCTTCACATTGTTGTCGAAGACGCGTACCTTCATCGTATAGTCGGCGTTCAGGGCGAGCGGGTTGGATGCGCCGCTTGCGATAACCGACCAGCTGTTGTCCGGCTTGCGCATGGCCACTTCATATTTGCCATTCTGGCGGAGAGCCATCTGGTTGTACGGCGCTTTGCCGTTCGAGGATCCACGGAACATCAAGGATGCCCATCTGCCGTCATCCAGTACGCTCTCGAAACGGACGTCCGCTTCGACCGTATAGTTGTCCCACTGGACCGGAGCCGCAACCCGGGCTTGCTTGCCCGACGCTTTGCCGTCGAAGACGAGCCGGGCGTTGCCGTATGTATCTCGCTGCACGGTGAACGGATTGCTTCCCGCGTTGACGTCGGAGATCCAGTTCTGCGGCAGCGCGCCGTTAGGAATGCCGTCGAAGTTTTCTAACAGCAGCACGTTGTTCGTCTGGTTAGTTACCGGATTGTCGTCGTTCAGCACGAGAGTTCCAAAGCCGCTTGTATCGTTCCAGAACGACTTCGTCTGGAAGGCGCTCCAGAAGCTGGTCCGTTGATTGGCCTCTTGATCGCCGAAACGGTCCGTTACCCCGATCTCGAAGCCGAGCTGCTTGGTCAGCACCGGGTTAAAGTTCAGCATGTCCCATGGAATCGCGACTTCCAGATTCCAGCCCGTGTCCGTTTTGCGAATCGAGCGTAAAATGTCCTTCTCGTCCTTGCCCGCATGAGTGTTCAGAGCCGCTCCGAAATGGAACTCCGGCGTGGCCGAGTCTTGCCGGAAAACGAAGCCGGCCTGCATATCGTCCTTGGCGTAAGGCGTCGACCGGTGGAGCGTCGGATCGAAAAACAGATTGATGTTGTCCTGATCGAACCAATTTCCCGACTTATCCTGCATGGGTGCCGGGTCTTCGGCTTTCACGCCGACGTACAAATACTGATTGTCCCAGAGCAGACCGAATTTGGACGCCCGAGCCGGACCTTCCCCGACCAAGACGTCCAGCGACTGATCGATGCTCCATACGGAGTCGTCCAGTGTGCCGTCAATAATCGGCGCATGCAGCGTTTTCCGCACCTCCAGCGTTTTCCGGCCTTCCGCCGCGCTCGCCTTCTGGGTAAAGGGATCAACCGGAAGCAGTCCGACGAGCATCGTGGCGCTCAATACGATGGACAGCAGCTTCGATGGCTTTTTCATGGATACACCCTTCCTTTTGGTGGATGGGTCGGTCAAGCGGAAAAGGACGACAAAAAACCCTTTTACGCATCGGCAAAGGAAACGGCTTCTCTAACAGAGCTGTTCCGTCCGCGACACATAAAAGGGTATTCTCCTCGTCTCGTACCCTCGACTATTCGATTGTCCATCACTAGCTCCACTTTATCAGCCTTTTGTTAGGCGAATATCAACGGGATGTGGACATTTTGTAAAGGGACGAGCCGATGTCGGGTTACGGAGTGCGGCGAAAAGCTGAAAGCTGCATGGACAGAGGTCGCGAGCCGTATGTAGTGACCGTCAGGTCCACAGCAGCCGGTTGCCCATGGATACGGCCGATGCTCCCGCTTCCAGAGCGATGTCGATCTCCGCCTGCTCTTTGATCAGCCCGCCCGCGATGACCGGTATCGGCACATTGTCGCGCAGTTCGGAGATGACGCGCGTCAGCAGGCCGGGCATAATCTCTATGGCGTCCGGCTCGCTTTGCCGGATATTGTGAATGCCCTGCTCAAGGGCGGAGGTATCGATAATAAATAAGCGCTGGATGGCGAGCAGCCCGTGCTTTTTGGCATTTTTGACGAAATGGCTTTTCGTGGAAATGATTCCGGTCGGCTTGATCCTCTCCGCGATATATTTGATAACGATCGGATCGCCTCCGAGCCCGGCAATGAAATCGACGTGCAAAAACACTTTTTTGCCGGCCCGCAGCGTTTCGGCCACATAACGCTCGGCGGTAAACAAATCTCCGATCAGCAAAAACACGACAGGCCAGCTATTCCGCAGCGCTGCCGGCAAATCTTCCGATTTGCGCACGGCGGCCACTCTCCTGTCCGGTCCCCAATAATCGTAAAGTCCTTGAGCCACTGCTTGTCCTCCTTCTGTCGGCTATACCGCACCGATCCGGACTTTCGTCCGCTGCACCCAGCATACTAGACGATTGTTAGCGTAGTGTTAAGGCAATGCAATTGTATTCGCACCGGTTTGGTAGAGGGGCCGAGAAGTTCTTTTGCAGTCAAAAGGGGAGGGGAATCGCATAAGAAAAATCGGCGGCAAAGCGAGGCTGCGGCGACCCTTTGCTCCTCCAATCGCACTTGAAATCGGATTCCCTGTTTGGGTCATAGCAGGCGGAATCCGCTTTCAAAGGCGACTGCTTCGCTTTTGCGGACCCAAAGGCTCTCCTCCGCCTTCTCTGCTTAGCCGGACTGCGTCTCATGCGATTGCCCTGAAAGGGAGCGAAGGAAGCTTTCGCTGGAGAAAAGAATCGTTTACAATGAAAAGTAGCACGATTCAAGTGAGAAAATTCACAAGCGAAGGGGACGATCCGGCATGAATGCGATCAAACGCGTGCTGGTCATGACGGCCGTCGCGGCCGAAAGGGACGCGCTGCTGCGCGGCTTGCGCGGCGACAGCCGCTTCGAGGTGGCGCTGGCCGGCGTTGGGCCGGCTGCGGCTGCGGCCAACACGGCGGCTTTGCTTGCCGCGGCGCCATACGACCTCGTCGTCAGCGCAGGGATTGCCGGCGGCTTCGCTGGACAAGCCGCCGTAGGGGAGCTGGTAGTGGCGAGCGATATCGTCGCCGCCGATCTGGGCGCCGAGACGGCGGAGGGGTTCAGCAGCGTGGACGAGCTTGGCTTCGGCTCGGCGCGCGTGACGGTCGACGGGCCGCTTGCCCGGCGGTTAGCCGACGCGCTGTCCCAAGCGGGGCTGCCCGTGCGCAGCGGGTCGGTACTGACCGTGTCTACGGTCACGGGCACGGCCGAATCCGCGGCCCGGCTTGCCGCACGGGTGCCGAACGCAGCGGCGGAAGCGATGGAAGGGTTCGGAGTGGCGACCGCCGCTGCGCTGCACGGCTTGCCGGCGCTGGAAATTCGCGCCGTTTCCAATGCAGTCGGCCCCCGCGACCGGTCCTCGTGGAAAATTCGCGAGGCGCTGGAGCTGCTGGAGGCGGCCGGACCTATTTTAGTGGAGGTGCTTGGATGAAAATCGCGTTCTCTCCGTGTCCGAACGACACGTTCGTCTTCCATGCCTGCGTGCACGGGCTGATCCCCGATGCGCCGGAGCTGGAAGTGACCTATGCGGATATCGACATTACGAACAATTGGGCGGCTAGCGGCAACGGGCCGGATATTTTGAAGGTTTCGTACGCTGCTTTGCCTTGGCTGCTGTCCGAGTATGCGCTCATCCCGTGTGGGGGGGCGCTCGGCAGAGGCTGCGGCCCGCTCGTGCTGACGAATCGCCCGGAAGCGGCGCTGCAAGGGGCTTCGTCTCTGTCCGGCAAACGCGTAGCCGTGCCGAGCGAGCGCTCGACGGCTTATCTGCTGTTCCGGCTATGGGCGGCCCAGCAGGTGCCGGGAGGCGTGGGAGAAATCGTCGTCATGCCGTTCCACGAAATCATGCCTGCGGTGCGAGACGGAGTTATCGACGCCGGGCTTGTCATTCATGAAGCGCGTTTTACGTATCAGAACTACGGGCTGACGTTGCTGGCCGACATGGGCAGCTGGTGGGAGAGCGACACGGGGCTGCCGATCCCGCTCGGAGCGATTATCGCCCGGCGGACGTTGGACGGGGAAGCGATCGCCCGCTGGATTCGCGATTCGGTGGAATACGCCTGGGCGCATCCGGAGGCGTCGCGCGATTATGTGCTGCATCATGCGCAGGAGCTGGACCCGACCGTCGCGCAGGCGCATATCGACTTGTACGTCAACGAATTTACCGCCGATTTAGGCGAAGCCGGTTACGCCGCCGTGGAGGCGCTGCTGGGCAGGGCCGCCAGGGAAGGGCTTGTACCGGCGGTGGATCTGGCCGCCTTGCGGTAAAGCGGCGAAGAGGTTTGAACGTTTGAAGTCTTAAAGTCTTGGCTTGCTCTTGTCTCCTTTGAATGAAGGGAGGCAGAGAGCGGGCCAAGACTTTTTGGCGATCCGGCAGTTTGATTTCCATTCCCTATGCAAGCGTCAACATTTAGAAGGGAGCCTCATTTCAAAACGTCCCCTTTTCCGACTTGTATATCTGCTCGCAAAGCATACGCTTTTCGTTCCTTCAGCAGCGACGACGGCGGACGTCCGGTCACTTTTTTGAATACACGGTTGAAGTAGGTCGGATCGCAAAAGCCGAGATAATCGGAAACTTCCGATATATTCATCGCCGATTGCAGCAGCAGGTCGCTGGCGATCGATATCCGAATTTGATGGATAAATTCAATTGGAGTTTGGAGATACACCTCTTTAAAAATTCCAATCACATACGAAGGCGATAATTGGACGAGTTCGCATAGCCGACCGATCGTAATTTCTTCTCGGTAATGTTCCAACATGTAGGTTTCGATTTGTTTCGCAACCCGCAGCTTATGGGAGGGTATGCGCTGCTGGCTAAGCTCCTGCAACATCGCTCCGAAAATTTCGGTCATGATGCCGTGGCATATAAACTCATAATGGTCTCTTTTATCCATCCACGACTGAAAAAGCATACTGAATCGCTGCCGTAAATATTCCGGCTTATTCGTTTTAAACAGCTCGTATCCTTTGGAGGCGGCAAGCAGCGGCACTTTATCGAGGGTCGACGGCTCCATTTGGAAATGAGCGATATATTTCTGATGCGGCGGATGAACGCCGTTCGATCCGGAACGTACCGTCCCCGGCCGCACGATCAGGACGTCTCCTCTGGACAGCTCGTGCTCGTCTCTATCGAGCACAAACGCAAACTTTCCTTGAACAACCCATATTACGACATACTGGGTTGTCTTCGTGATCGGTTTGCGCCAATTCGGTATAAAATCGTCAAAATAAAAATTCTCCATGCGAATCATCCCGATTCCTCCGTTCCCCTTCCCACACCTCGAGGATACACCAGACACGCCAAAATCTCAAACAAATATGAGTCAAATATCGTTAAGGTCTATCACTATCATTCATGGCGCTTTGCACGAAATTTTTTACAATGAAACTATAGAAGTTGAACGAATGATTGAAGCCCGTTGCATGCCGAAAAGGATGGCCTCGCCGTTTCAAACATCTTGTTTTGAACTCCTATAGCGCCGTAAACCAACGGATGGATACTTTCATTGAACGGAGGAGACTATTATCGCTTCACCAACCTATTATTCTTTACCGATCGCGAATGTGCCGGTAAAATCGTTGCCAGAAGGACAACGTACCGCCCACGGGTGGACGGCCGTTCCTATAGGCGCCCGGGCCGAAGACGCTTTGCGTCTAGCGCCACCTCATGCCGAGCATTCGATCGAACGTCCGGTGCGGTCCCACGGCCGGCTGCGCATGACGGTAGCTTTGGGTGTCCATGAGACGAAGTTCGTAGAAGCCGTTTTGGCGGGGACAGGCGCTGTGCTCGGCCGCTTCGACATCCGATTCGCCTACGTGTTCCAGCCGTTCGAGCTTGCGCTGACGGCTGAACAGACGGAAGCGGTGCTCCGCGAAGGGATCCGCTTGCAGGTGTGCGATGGAAAGGAGCCGTTATGGATTTTCGACGATTCGGGCGGAGACGAAGCGCGTCGGTTCTTTGCGCCGCACCTGCTAATCGGCGAAGGCGAATCGCGAATGGATCGTTATCTGGAAAGCTTCATTTCGCTTTCGTCGCTTCAGCCTTTCGGCTGGCTCGAAGGCTGTGTGCTCGACGGGCTTTATGCGCTCAAGCCGGTATTCGGCGAGCAGCGGATCGACCCGGTCATCGACGCTCATCTCGGACAATATTTTGACGCGGACGGCCGATTGCTTTATGAAGACTTGTATGGCCGCGCGGCGGACGGAACGTTTACGACGATCGAAGCGACGCTCCCGCTCGCCGTCATCGTCAAGCACCGGTCGGATCATCCGGTCGTGAAGCAAGCTCTCGCATTTTGGGATTCCCGCGAGACAAACGGCGAAGGAATTGTCATCGACGGGGAAATGATTACGGCCGAAGGGATGTATACGGTAGCGTACCCGCTTGCGGTCATTGCATCGCGGTTAGGGCGGAAAGATTTGGCCGAGCAGGCGGTCCGTCAAGTATTGCTCCGCCGCGATTGGCTGGCGGATAACCGCAATGTATACTTAAGGTACCACAAAAATACGAATTCCCGTACATTCCGCAACTGGGCGCGCGCTTACGCCTGGTATATGCTCGGCATGACGCGAACGTGGATCGAGCTGAAGCAGTCCGCCTATGCCGGATTGCCGGGTGTGCCCGAGATGGAGCGGGAGCTTGTTCGAGTCGCGGAATCGGCCCTTTCGTGGCGGCAGCAAGGAGGATTGTGGTCGAATTTCCTCGATGACTCGGCAACCGGAATCGATACGTCGGGCTCCGCCGGCATCGCAGCCGCCTTGGCTCTTGGAGCGAGGCACCGTTTGCTGCCCTCGAGCTGCGCGGTTGCTGCTAGCGTAAGCCTGCAAGCGCTGGAAGCTTACTTGACCCCTGACGGCATTCTATCGGGAGTATCCCAGCACAATGCCGGCGGCATGGAGCTTCAAACGTGCGGATACCGCGTCTTGTCGCAGATGGGGATGGGCTTAATGGCGCAGCTGTATGCGGAGACTGCAATGAAATGACCATTTGATTGACCCGATATCGTTTAATACCGAACGAATAGATGCCGATAAACCCGTAAGCGCATTCAAAACATCATAATACGACCTAATGGGGGAACAAATATGAAAGTTTTAAAATATGGAGCTTTACTTTCATTGCTTGCAATGTCCGGTTCGGTATTGGCTGCCTGCGGCAATCAAAACGACAGTGCCGCAGATTCGAAAGAAGCGGAGAAGCCGATCGAGCTCGTCTTTCATGGCGGGCAGAGCAACTGGACGGAAGAAATGTTCTGGGCCTTGTACGGAAATTTGATCAAGAAGAAGTTTCCGCATATTACGCCGAAATTTATTCAGCAGATCGGCTCTAAAGTTACACCGGCCGACCTGATTGCAGCCGGCGAACAAATCGACCTTATGCTGATTACGCAAAACGGCACCATGGATTGGATCATGAATAATGGATTGCAGTACGACATATCCGGCCTTATCAAAGAAAGCAAGTTCGATTTGAACAAATTCGATCCATCAATTGTCAACATCCAGCGGGATATTGCCAAAGGAGGCATCTATGCGCTGCCTGTGTTCGTGCAAATTCCTTTTATGCTGTATAACCGCGATCTATTCGACAAGTTCGGCGTCGCTTATCCGAAGATGGGCTTGACCTGGGATGAAGCATACGATTTGGCTGTGAAGATGAGCCGGACAGACTCCGGGAAGAAGTACTTTGGACTTGGCGTCAATTTCGACTTCCATATTCAAACGAGCCAGGTGCCGATCAACTTGGTCGATTCGTCTACGAATAAAGCCCGGACCGACGATAATTTGAAGCGGATGATGAACAACTTTGCCAGATTCAGCATGATTCCCGGGTACGAAGCGAGCCAGTTCCCCAATGCCGAAAATGCGTTTATCAAAGATCAAAATTTGGCAATGTGGTTGCATTTCACGAATGTGACGCGAAGAATACCGGATCATATCAACTGGGACGCGGTATCGCTGCCTTACTATTCGGATATGAAGGGCACGGCTCCGGCGGCCGATCCTTACTTCCTTTATGTGCTCGCAAACAGCAAGTACAAGAAGCAAGCGTTTGATGTGAGCGCTTTCCTAACGACAGTCGAAGCGCAAATCGAGATTGCCAAGGAAGGATTTACTCCGGTTATTCGAGATAAGGCGGTTCAAGAAGCGTTCGGCAAAAACAATAAAAATTACGCCGGTAAAAACGTCGCCGCCTTTTTCCCGGAAAAACTCGCCGCGAAGCCGCCGTTCTCGCCATACGGCACAATAGCCAATAATGCCGCTGGCGCCGCATTTAAAGATTTCGTGGCCGGCAACAAAGATTTAAATACCGCTCTGCGAGATTTCGAGCAAGATACGAACAAAAAGATCGAAGAAGAGCTAGCTAAAAAGAAATAAGCACTTTGGTAAGCGCTTAACTGATGTGGGCTTCGCCCGACAGCCTTTGAACGGAAGAATGGTTGCATCTTCCGCTCAAGGGTCTTTTTTTGGTTTGCAAACTTTTGAGCTCAACGAAGGGAAGGGTTGCACAATCATGAACGATTGGGCTGCGGATGTAAAAGCTCGTCCCTGCTGCCGGCGCCTTAAGGCTTCGTCGGCGCATGCGCGTCAATCGACGAGGCGAGCAGGGCCGCTTCCGCCCGGTACCGCTGGGGCGTGACCGAGAACCGCTTCTTGAAGCAGCGGCTGAAGTGCGCCGAATTCGGGAAGCCGGACTGCTTGCCCACCCGGTCGATCGGCAGAACGGTTGTCGTGAGCAGGAAACGCGCTTGTTCGAGCCTGCGGTTCATCAAAAACCCGGTGATCGTCGTGCCGGTGGCGCTCCGAAACAACCCGGACAAATACGTGGCGGACAGATGGACTTCGGCAGCGAGGGCTTCCAGACAAAATGGTTCGCGGAAATGGCGGTCAATCCAGGCAATGACAGCCTCGACATGCGGCGAGCGGCACCGGGAAGGAAGGGAAGACCCGGGTTTCTTCTCCGTGAACACATGGACCTTCAAGTACGACAGAAATTGCATCCAGAACAACAGAAACTGCTCCTTGCGCTCGACATCCGCCACATGGTCCAGCGTTTGCCGCAGCTGACCGAGCAGCAGGGTCAGGTCCTCGTCCTGTCTCGCATTCAACCGGACCATCTGCGGCTCGCCTTCCGATCCCTCCAGGTCCGCCACAAATGCCGCGAGATGCGGAAACACGTGCAGAAACGGTTTATGTACAGACGTATTCACTTGAATAAGCGAGCGCAGCCTGGGGGTCTCGTACCAGACCAGATGAACCTGGTAGGGCTTGAAGTAGACCAGCGTCCGCGGCTGAAGCATATACAGCCGGTCGTTCAAGATCAGGCGCCCCCGCCCTTCGTGCACGTACAAAAATTCAATCCCATCATGGGCGTGATACAGTTCGTCCGGGCTTTTTTGCTCCCACTGTTTGTACAGGAGCGAATAGAGGTCGTCATCGAACTGCGGCTGCGCCTGCGTCACCTTCCGGATCATCCTCTCATCTCCCCGTTGCCCGATTGTGCCGGCGGCCCGGCATGCGCCGGGGCGGGCTCGGGCTGCGTCCGCCCGCTGGAGCCGCCGGTCAGAAGAATGCGAGACGTCCTATGGCTGTACCTTCACAATAGGCGCAGCGTTGCTGACGGTATTCGCAAACCGGGTCATTACAGAGCTGTCGTATATAGGCACGTTGTTCAGGCCCATTGCCGCATAGATCGAAGACAACATGCTGCCGAACGCGATCGTCGTGGCGTTGACATCCCCTTCGTTACCGCCCAGCGAGACAAGGACGCCGGCGGAGTAGTTATTGGAGTTGCCCGGGCTGTACTTGAAGCTGCCGTCCGGCAGACGAAGCGGCTGCAGCTTCTGGCTGCTTTTCAGAATCATCTTGGGAGCGGCGGCGGCTAACGTTTCCACAAAACCTACCGGGAGCCCCACAGAGGCGTACGTTTTACGAATCGCAGCGATGGCGGACCAAGGGTTATAGATGAACGTGATTTGCGACACCGGTATATCAATCTGGGCTACCCGGATGGTGCTTTCCAGCGCCTTCATGGCGTACGGATACGGATGATTGGCCAACTGATACATGAGAGCGACTTTCATTGCAGCACTGACGGTTTCGTAGGTTTCCCCATTCCCCCATAAGCCGGTTTCAACGTTCTGGATGGAGCTTAAGTACGCAACGGCGGCAGGGCCGAGCCCGGCGGCTTGAATTTGGCGAGCCACCGCGTTCACCGAGTTACCGGCGCTGTACGGATTCGCTTGCCAAGGCAGCGCGGCCATCCAGTCCTTGAGCGCCTGCTCGCTCTGTAAATAGGCGGGCCCAGCTGCCGCAATTTGCACGGGCCCAGCTGCCGCAATTTGCACGGGCTTGGCGGCTGTCTGGGAGCGCTGTGACGGAAGGAGGTACAGCGGGCTTACATTCATCTTGCGAAGGATGACATCTGACGCCCAGGTCAAGTCACGGCCGCGACGGGCATCCGGGATGTTTTTCCCCCATTGGGGGTGGTAAAAGTAGCCGTCGCCCGGGTCCTGCATCGTCTGGGTGAACGTCACCAGCTTCTGACGGACGGGAGCGGACAGCTTCGTGAGAAACTCCGCATCCGATTGCAGCATGCCCGATTCTCTCATAAAGTTGATGATTTGTCCTGTGCTCTCCAAATCTGGCAGGAAGCCCGTATGATCGCGTGCGCTTTTTGAGAAGTAGAAGCCCCCGACCACCGGATCCCACAAGCTGGCCAAATAGTCAGCAACCCGTTCGTCAAAGTTCGATTTCAACTCCGCCATAGCTTGCTCGAAGGTCGGTTCATTGACGCAGCTCGCTGGCTGCCCCGGATTCGGCTGAAACAGGGCGCTAAGCAGATCGCCCACGAACCGCAAGGGAACCGGGGTTTTGTCGTCGGTAATCAGTACTGGACGGTCCAGCGTTCTCGGTATCCCATTGATCATTACTACAGATTCTCCGGCGGTCATGATGATGGAGAACGCCCCTTTCTGGATGGTAACCTTTTTCGTATCGGAATTCCATGATACGTCTGCCCCCATTGCCTCGAACAGCGAACGAAGCGGCAGACGAATGTCTCCCAGATTGGACAGGAGCTGACCCTGAAGCAGTCCGGAGATCGTTTGCACCGATGCAGCGGAAGCGGGAGCGACGGCGCCGATCGCGCCCGCACCTCCCGCAAGCACGGCCAAGGTGGTGAGAACGACAATCGCTTTTTTGCCTTTTCGAGCCTTTGTCATAGCATATCCTCGCTTTCTGATACCCATTTTTCGACGGGAACGGAATGCACAAATGATCTTTTATAAAACGCTTACACTTTTGCGCGACGCATTCCCGCAGTATCGCTTTCTCGATACAATCATGTTGGCTCCGGAACCAATGTAGTCAAGTATAGCCCTGGATGAAAAGCGCCTCCATAGATAAGCTGCTCAACAATTTTGTATAATCCTATCATCCTGAAGGAAGGGGAAAAAGAAGGGAAGAATGTACAATTTTGCGATGCGATTGTCACTTGGTGAGGGGTTATGGGTCTGCTATAGTTAAAAGGGAGACGCCAAGGTATAGGGCGTTAAATGGGCATGACAAAAAGCGGGCGGGCATAGCCGTCCGGCGGGGCGGAGGAACGACGGCAGACCGTCGGGCGTTTTACAGTAAATCGGACGATTTGCGATATTGGGAAGGGGTTTGGTACATTTTGCGCTTGAACAAGCGGGAGAAATGGGCCGAATCATAAAAGCCGAGCTCGTTTGCGATGGCGTCGATGCTTCGTTCGGTGTTCATCAGCAGCGAGCAAGCCCGGTCGAGCCGCAGCTGATTGTGCAATTCGATCGCGCCGCAGCCAAACTCTTTGAACACAAGCCGCTCGAGATGCGATTGGCTGAGGTTAAACAGGTCGCACAGCTGTTTCAAGGTCAGTTTACTGGACAGATGCTGCTTCAAATGGCGCAGCAGCCGGTCGCGGAAATCGGCATCGCTCTTGCGGATAGCGCTCTCGACGGCGGAGAGCAGAATCGCGTCCAATTGGTTGACCAGCTTCAGGCGGGACAAGCGGGTTCCCTTCACCATGTCGTCTTCAACTTCGGCGAGCTGCCCCAACATATGACTGTAATCGACCAGCACGAATTCTGTAATATGGGCATGCATCAGCTCCTTCATCCCCGTCGGATCGTCGCTGTTCATGTTCAGACCGAATTGGGAATAACCCGAAACCGTTGCTAGGGAATGGACATGGCCGGGGGGGATGACGCACAGCTTGCCTTTGCCGAGCGTATAGTGTTGATGCTGACACTCGATCAGCAGGGTACCCTCGGTTACCCAGATCAGCTGATGAAACGAATGGGTGTGGGCTTCCATCTGCCAATTCTCGAACCGCTGCACAAAATTCATATTTAAGTACACCTCGGAAGGGAAATGAACGAGGCGGGCGAGTTCCATGCTGTTGACCTCTTTCCATATGTTGATGGCCTCATTGTACGAATCGGGGAAGTTCCTGTCAATGGCTAGTTTGCAAGCGTTGCCAAAAGGAACGGCCTCCGCTCGTCGAAGCTGGGTGAAGGCTTCTGGCAAACCGAAAGTCGCAAACGGTAGGAGGATGGTCCGGATCGGCCATGAATTTGTCCGGCCGGAAGGATATGATGAAGGTAATCGCAGAACCAGGAAGGGGTAGGAAGATGAAGGAACGCATCAACGTTGGCGTGCTCGGATTTGCCCATGGGCATATACATACGTATTGTTCCGAATGGAGCGGCGGCGAGCACGGTCTTCGAGTGGCGGCAGGTTGGGATCACGATGCCGACAGATTGGAGAAAGCTCGGCAATCCTACGGCTTGCAGCCGTACGGCACCGCCGCCGAGCTTCTGGAGCGCGACGATATTCAGGCGGTCGTCATCGGCGCCGAAACGTCTTTTCATGCTGAGCTAGTGGAACAGGCGGCGAGGGCCGGAAAGACGGTTGTCTTGCAAAAGCCGCTGGCACTGACGATAGAGGAGGCGGACCGGATCGTGGAGGCGGTTGGCAGAAGCGGGATTCGGTTCACGCTTGCTTGGCAAATGCGCGTCGATCCGCAAAATCTGCAAATGAAACAATGGATCAAAAGCGGCGAGCTCGGCGGAATCTTCTCGGTGCGCCGCAGACACGGACTGGCTATGGGGCTGCAGCCATCGTTTGCGGATACGTGGCATGTGAATCCGGCTTACAACCGCGACATTTGGGCCGACGACGCCGCCCATCCGATCGATTTGCTGCACGATTGGCTCGGCGTCCCGGAGAGCGTAACCGCCGAAATCGAGACGCTGCACAATCCGCGCATCCCGATGAACAACGGGATCGCGGTATTCCGCTACCCGGGAGGCACGCTTGCTGAGGTGAATTGCTCGTTCACGTGCCACGCGGCCGAGAATACGACGGAAATCGTGGCAGAGCGGGGAACGGTCGTGCAAAATTACGGCGACGCGCCCAGCTGCAACGTCCCGCGTCCGCCCGGAGCGGGACGCGGACTGAAGCGGTACGACGCGGAGACCGGCATCTGGACGGAGAGCGGGTTCGAGAGCCCGGCGAATCACGGGCAGCGTATTCGGGACTTGGCCGCGCCTCTTGCCGCCTTTATCCGCGGCGAGCGGGAGCCGATCGCAACAGCGGAGGAAGGGCGAACGTCGCTGCGCATGGTGCTTGCCTGCTATGCTTCTGCACGGCAGGGGCGACGTGTCACTCTCGACGACCCGATGATCGAGCGGTTGTAGGCTCCCCCGTGCAGCGGAAGCTGATGTAAAAATAGCGCGTTACGGGAGGGAGCCCGATGGAGCGTTTGTACCGATGCAGCGGAGTGATGAGCGACGAATGCCCGTTCTCGGTTAAGCGTCAAAATCAAGGCGCGTTTCACAAACACGGCCACGAGTTTGTGGAGCTGGTCTATGTCGTTCACGGCGAAGGGGTTCACATTTTGGAGGAAGCGGAATATCGCATCAGCGCCGGAGACGTCTATGTCATCAATCCAGGCGAAACCCATGCCTATGCGGTACCCGAAGGGATGCAGGTCGAAATCGTAAATTGTCTGTTTATGCCCTCTCTGATCCCTGATGCCCTTCTGAAGGAGTTTCCCTTGATGTCCCCTATGGATTACAGCTACGTCCGACCGCTTCTGGACGTGGAAGCGGGCTTCAACCGGCACCTGAGCCTGAACGGGCAGGAGGCCGTCCACGTCCTGGGGCTTCTGAACAATATGAGTCGCGAGGCCGGCAAGCGGGCTCCCGGCCACTTGACGATCATTCGGCTGCAAATGCTCCAACTGCTCGTTCTCCTTTCCCGAAGTCATACGATCGCGGACGGAAGCGGAACGGACTGCTCGCCCCGCTCTGCCGTTCGCGACTTGACGGCAGGGCGCATCTACGGTTATCTGGAGCGGAACTGCGATCGCAAAATCACGCAGGAGTCGCTGGCAGCCTTGTTCCATGTGGGCGTCCGCCAATTGAACCGTCTGATGCGGCAGGAGTTCGGCAAAAGTATGGTCGACGTGCTGCACGACATTCGGATTGAGCGTGCCAAGCGGCGGCTTGCGGAATCCGACGAGAAGGTAGCGTCCGTAGCCGCGCTTGTCGGCTATGAGGACCCTACCTTTTTCGGTCGGCTGTTCTTGAGGCAGACCGGGTATACCCCGACCCAATACCGGCAAAGTCTCGAGCGGTTTCCGGAATCCCGCTGAGGGAAGTCTGCACCCGGGCCTTTACGCACGAAAGCAAGCAAGGACGAGCGCCTTGCTTGCTTTTGCTGTTACGGCCTTTAGAGCGATTCCGGATGCCCGGGGATGAGGGCATCCCCGGATGGTTAGGCGATTATTTGGCTCCTGCGGCGGTATCGGCCTCAATGATTTTCTTATTGATCCGTTCAGCGGATTCGCGCAATGACGTGTTCACGTCCTTGTTGTTGAATAAAATATCGCGCATCACCGTGTTATACTCGCCCAGGTTGGAGCCGTTGTACTTGTTGACCGAACCGGCCTTCGCATATTTGTCCGGCTGCAGAGCTTTCACGTTTTTTCCCGCATACATTGGGTTGTCCTGCCCGAACTTCGCCCGAATCGATTTGTCGCTCAGCGTAGGCAGGAACTTGCCCTCCTTCGCTTTCTTGAGCTGATATTCGTCGGAGGTGAGGTAGGCGATGGCTTCGAACGCCTGGTCCTTGTGCTTGCTCATGGATGTTACATAGAAGTACGTCGGATACGCTTGCGGGCCTGTGTCCGGCAGCTCCTTAAACACGGGGAATGACGCCAAATCCCAGTTCATATCGCCGACTTCCTGGGACGAATGCAGAGCTGTCAAGGCCAGGAACATACCTTCAGTGCGATCTTTGAAAAACCGGTTTCGTTCATGGGGCTCGGAAATCTGAGTCGACTTAATATGGGCGTAGCCCGGAAGCGTATAAAAACGGAGCAGGTTCTCTGTGATCGACTTCCACCTCGGATCGGTATCAAAGGCGGACGTTTTCGTATCGGTTTTCACGAAAGGAACCGAGAACTGGTTCAGCAGCCCCAAATGCGCATAGGAAGACCCAAGACCGGTATAATTTACCCCGCCCTCACTGCGGGTCAAGCTTTTGGTCAGCTCGAACAGCTCATCCCAAGTGATGCCGTCCTTCGGGTAAGCGACGCCGAACTTGTTGAAGATGTCCTTGTTGTAGTAGATGGCCGAGGGAGGGGTGTACACCGGCAAGCCGTACAGGCCTTGTCCTCCTGCCATTTGGCGGGCCGTGTCGAGCATGGTCGGCTCGATGCGGGTCAAATCGTATTTAAATTTTTGAATTTGCGGCGTGATATCGTATTGCAGCTTCGGCTCGATCAGGAACGGAGGCGTCGCTCCGGTCGAGGCGTAGATGATATCGATCGTTTGCCCCGCGGCGATCAGCTCCTCGACTTTACCCCCTGCGAGAAAACGGATGGTCACGTTGGAGAATTTGTTCATGATTGGCTGTCCGAACGTCTCCATAAAGTCTTTTTCCGGCCAATCTGCCGCATACGGGAAAAAAACGGTAAGCTCCACCGGCTCCTTCTTCTGTTCGGCAGGCTTGTCGCTGCCGGCTGCCGGAACGTTACTGTTCGATCCGCATCCTGCGGCCACTGCGGCTATTGTGCCAAGCAGCAGGGCCGTGGTCCACTTTCGGGTCATTGCGCTTCCCCCTGTCTATTTTTGCATTAGTCGTACTTGCTCTTTTAATTTAACATATTCCATTTGATGAAAATTAAGGTAAACTTGCACGCTGTTTTTCTTTTTATGAAAGCGAATGTATATGATTTCCAATACGCTTCGATACGGATGGGCGATTCCCCAATCTTGAGCCTGCGCAAGTGTAAAAACATGCATAAAAAAAGACGCTTCCATCCCCAAAACTACCGTGGGTTCGGAAGCGTCTTTGCATGTTGGGGAACGGAGAGCCCTTCTCCCCGCAAGCCGGAAACAGATTCCTCCGGCAAGCTTATTTTTTGGCGGCCAACCAGTCGGCTACCGTGTTGACATCCGTATCCGACAGCTTGCCTTTAAAGCTCGGCATGGCGCCTTTGCCGTTTGTAATGATGCCGGCGATCTGATCCTTCGAATATTTCGCCCCGACGGCCGTCAGCTTCGGACCGCCGCCGCCTTCCAGGTTCACCCCGTGGCAGCTCGTACAGTTCTGCTTGACGATCGCCTCCGCATTCGCGGTCGTCGTCCCGCCCCCAGTCGTGCCTCCGCCGTTATTCGCTTCCGGCGTTTCCTTCTTGCCGCAGGCGGTAAGCGTCAGGGCAAGCAGCAGGCAGCATGCGATTCCTATTTTACGCATGATCTACACTCCCTTGTGAGAATAGCTTCTGAACGTCAAGCGATCCTTGCGGATGGAACATAGCATTTCCTGGCGTTCGCGCCTTCATGCATGCATGCGGCATTCACGCAACAACGCGCTCTGTTGCCGCAGCTCCTGTGCTTTCCGCTGTTGGGCAACGTGTGCCGGGAGGCCATAAAGATCGCTTTCTCTTTCTGTCTGGACGGCTTTGAAACGCCCGCCGCATCACTCTCGCCCGGCCGTATGGCAGCCTTTTCCGCGAATGCATAATTTAAAACGGTTGCGTTCAACCTAATGGAAGCCAGACCCTATTATTCTCCTATATGGAACCGCGCCAAGTCCGCGCACCGAACCAAGCAAGGCGATCAAAAAAGAAACCGAGGAGCAGCGATTATGACAGAACAGCAGCATGACGAGCAGCGGCAAAGAAACTCCAGACGCCGGTTCCTGAAATATTCCGGAGCCGCCATCGGCGGAGCGGTCGTCACCGGCGTGATCGCGGGGTGCACGAAGGACAGCAACAAAGGAACGACGCCCGCCCCCGCCGAGACGAAGCCTGCCGCCGATTACAACGAAGCGCCGATGTTTTTCAACCAGTCCCAGCTGCAGATTACGGAAGCGGCGGTCGAACGCATTTTTCCGAAGGACGACAACGGTCCGGGGGCGGCGGAGCTGGCAGTGGCGTTCTACATTGACCATCAACTGGCCGGCCAGTTCGGCAGCAACGTCCGCGAATACCGAATCGGACCATTCGGGCACGCCGAAGCGACGCAAGGGGACTACGCGAGCATCCAGCGGCACGAGCTGTTCACGATGGGGCTGCAGGCGCTGGACGACGAGGCGAACAAGAAGTACAACAAAGGCTTTATCGACGTCGGCGATACCGAGAAGGACGCGATTCTGACCGCCATGCAGAAGGGCGAGATTCAGGTCGTCACCGGCGTAACGGGCCGGACATTTTTCAACCTGCTGCGCAGCATGACGATGGAGGGCGTCTACTGCGACCCCGTCTACGGCGGCAACAAAAATATGGCCGGGTGGAAAATGAAGAAATATCCGGGCAACCAGATGAGCTATACGAATATGATCGAGAAGGACGAGTTCATCGTCATGGAGCCGCGGAGCCTACACGACCATTTCGCGCATTAAACCGCACCGACTTACTATATCGACACAGGAAGCAGGGGTAGAGAATGGCCACGAAATTGCCGAAGGTACCGGTAGTCATCGTCGGGATGGGGTGGGTTGGCGGCATCATCGCCGCTGAGCTTACGAAGCAGGGCATTCAGGTCGTAGGGCTGGAGCGGGGAAAGCCGCGCAGCACGAAAGATTACTACATGGTGCATGACGAGCTGCGGTACGCTCAGCGGCTCGATCTGATGCAGGATTTATCCAAGGAAACGATCACGTTCCGCAATACGGAAAAGATGACCGCGCTTCCGATGCGTGAGCACGGCTCGTTTCTGCTCGGCGAAGGGCTCGGAGGGGCAAGCATCCATTGGAACGGACAGACGCTTCGCTTCCTGCCGTACGATTTCGAGATTTACAGCAAGACCGTAGAGCGTTACGGGAAGGACAAAATTCCCGAGGGCATGTCGATTCAGGACTGGGGAATTACCTACGACGAGCTAGAGCCTTATTTTGACAAGTTTGAAAAGATGGCCGGCATTTCCGGCGGGGAAGCGCCCGAAGGCCTGGTAGGCAAACGCTCGAGCCCTTTCCCGACCAAGGAGATGCTGAAGACGCCGGCTATCAAGATGTTTGAAGCGGCGACGAAGAAGCTAGGCTACCATCCGTACATGACTCCTTCGGCCAATTTGTCGGAGCCGTACACAAACCCGGACGGCATCGAGCGGGCTGCTTGCCAATATTGCGGGTACTGCGAACGGTTCGGCTGCGAATACGGAGCCAAGGCCGATGCGGTCGTAACGGTGCTTCCCGTTGCCCAGAAGACGGGCAAATTCGAGCTCCGCAGCTATTCGAACGTTACTCAGGTGCTCAACGACGGCAAGAAGGCGAACGGCGTCGTGTACATCAATACCGTCACCGGCGAGGAGTTCGAGCAGCCGGCCGATCTCGTCGTTCTGGCCGGCTATCTGTTCAGCAACGTGCGCCTGATGCTGACGTCCAAGCTGGGGACTCCTTATAATCCGGCAACGGGCAAAGGGGTCGTCGGCCGCAATTACGCCTACCAGGTAGGGGGCGGCGGGACGACCGGGTTTTTCGACGAGAAGCAATTCAATACATATGCCGGAGCGGGGTCGCTCGGCATGGAGATACCGGATTTTAACGGAGACAACTTCGACCACAGCAATTTCCAGTTCATACACGGCGCGGGGATTCGTCTGTTCCAGACGGGCCAGCGGCCGATTGCCAGCAATACGGTGCCGGCAGGGACGCCGGCATGGGGCAAAGAATTCAAACAGGCGTCGCTCCAATATGCATACCGAACGCTGACCGTGGGCTCGCAAGGCTCCAACATGCCCTGGAGGCATCATTATGTCGATCTGGATCCAACGTATAAAGACGCTTACGGGCTCCCGCTGGTCCGCATTACGTTCGACTTCGAGGAGCAGGATCGGCAGCTGGTCAAATTCATGTCGGGCAAAACCTCCGAAATCATGAAAGAGATGAACCCGACCAAAGTGGGATCGAGCGACCAGCTTAACCCTTACAACATTGTGCCTTACCAGTCGACCCACAACACCGGCGGGGCCGTTATGGGTGCCGATCCTTCGACGTCCGCCGTCAATTCGTACTTGCAGATGTGGGATGCCGAAAACGTGTTTGTCGTTGGAGCCTCGGCCTTTGCCCACAACAGCGGCTATAATCCGACGGCGACAGTCGGCGCTCTGTCTTACAGGGCGGCGGAAGGGATCGCCAAATATTTGAAGCAAGGCAGCGGGATGGTCGTCTGAACCGTCCCCGCCGTCTAGCTCCTTCGAGGAAAGCGAGTGGGAGGCAAGCATGGAGCAGGAAGAGCTGATCTATCATCTGACCGAGGTGCGCAAGCGGCTGCTGGTCGTGTTCGGCTGGTTTTTTGCCACGCTGTGCGCCGGTCTCTACGTATCCCCCCGTCTGCTGCTGGCATTGAAGTCGCAGCCCGCGGCGGCAAGCATCGAATGGAACGTGTTCTCGTTCACTGACGGGCTGTTCATTTACATGAAATGCGCCTTGCTGGTTGCCGTTCTGTTCACATTGCCCGTGCTGCTGTATCAGGTGTGGGCGTTCGTAAGGCCGGGCTTGACCGAGGCGGAGGCGAAGGGCACGCTCGTTTACGTGCCGGTATCGTTCGCACTGTTTCTGGCCGGGGCATCGTTCAGCTATTTCGTCGTCTTCCCGATGATGGTGCGGTTTATGGAGAAAATGAACCGGACGATCGGCGCCGTCGAGACGTACGGAATCGACCGGTACTTCTCGTTTCTGTTCAGCGTCGTGTTCCCGATGGCGGTCGCCTTCGAGCTGCCGGTCGTGATGCTGTTTCTGACCCGCCTCGGTCTGCTGACGCCGGAGCGGCTGAGAAAATCGCGCAAATTCGCTTACCTCGGCCTGGCGATTGTCGGCTCCTGCATCTCGCCTCCCGATTTCGTCTCCCATCTGTCGGTGACGATCCCGCTGATCGTGCTGTTTGAAATCAGCGTTATTGTTTCTTCCCGCCAATGGCGGACGATGGAGCGTCTCGTTCCGCAGGAGTAACGCAGCTTGGGCTGCCGGGAAGGCGGCACGTCGCTTGCAGGCTTAAAACCGCTAAGCAATCGTTGCAGAAAGGAGAGTGAAGTCCATGTTCAACAATATCGGCGTTTCCGGCCTGATCATTATTCTGGCCATCGCGCTCGTCGTATTCGGACCGGCGAAGCTGCCGCAGCTTGGCCGCGCCTTCGGCGATACGCTGCGCGAGTTCCGCAATTCCACCCGCGGCATCGTCGACGATGCCGAGCCGGCGGACAGCGGTACGACTCAAGAAGTGAAGCGGTTGTCGTAAGAGGCTCCAATACCCCGAACCCCCGGCTGCGCGTTGTTGCGCGTCGGGGGTTCGGGTGCATTATAGGACTTTACTCCGAAGCCGAATCATTCGCTTGGGCGAATGCGCCGTTATCGGCTTGCGTCTTGATCCAGGACGATAGCGTCAGGCCGCCGGAAGACAGCTCGCTGCCTGCCCCCGGCTCGGCAAGCCGGGACGCGTTATCGCCGATCCAGGCGTACAGCCCGGCCAGACCCGCTCCGCTCTCGGCGCCGAGCAATGAGCCCACCGCCTGCTCGAAGACCGGTACGGGCAGCGAATAAAATTGAATATCCCTCCCCAAAGCGGCGGTAAAGCGCTCGGCCAGCTCTTGTCCCGTCAACGCCTCGGGTCCTCCGATCGGGATCGTACGTCCCGCCAGCTCCGGCCGCCCCAGCGCTTCGACGGCATAGGCCGCCGCTTCGTCGATGCCGATCCAGGCAATGGGCGAGTCGGCCGGAACCGGATAAGCCAACACGTTGCCGCTCAGCACGCCGGGCAGGTGGAAATTTTCGTAATACAGCGTAGGCTCGAGAATGATGGAAGGAATGCCGCTCGCCCGGATCGTATCGATCAACTCCCGCTTGACCTGCAGGGCAGTCACGCCTCCGGCGTCATCCGGAACCCTCACGCTGGTATTCGCCACCAGCAGCTTCACCTTCGCTTCCTTCGCCGCTTCGACAATATTGCGGGTATAGTCAGCGAGCTTGGCGGCATTGAATTCGACGGGCAGCGTGACGAATACGCGGTCGACGCCTTCGTAGGCTTTGCGGATTCCATCCAGGTCGGCGAGATCGGCGGCGATGGCCTCGAGCCCTGCCTTTCTCAATCGCTCGGCCTTCTCTTCGCTTCGAACGACCGTCTTTACCGTATTACCGGCCTCCAGCAATTTGGCGGCCACGGCTCCGCCCTGAAGGCCGCCTGCGCCGAAAACGAGAACGTGCGTAGTATGCTCTGCGCTCATGTCCAACTTCCTCTCCGTATGGGTTTTATGCGGTTCAACTTTGTGATACTGTATACATAATAAATCTCGTCGTTATTTTGCGTAAGTACGCACATTTATGGCATATAGTATCCATTTGGATACTGGGAAAGGAGCGCGCAAAGTGGAACAGCATGAGCAGCGGCCGGCCCAGAAGCAAGCTGGGACGTGTCCGGTCGAACTGGCCGTTCAGCTGATCGGAGGAAAGTGGAAGATCGTCATCCTGCATCATTTGGCCGTGAACGGGACGAAGCGCTTCAACGAGCTGCGCCGCATCTTTCCCGATGCGACCCAGCGCACCTTGACGCGGCAGCTGCGGGAGCTGGAGCAGGACGGACTGATTACGCGCAAAATCTATTCGGAGATTCCGCCCAAGGTGGAGTATACGATATCGGATATGGGCCAAAGCCTGATTCCGCTGTTATCGCATTTGGAGGAGTGGGGGCTTGCCATGATCGAGAGGGGACGCGATCGCGAAGCGAAGACAATCGAGGAAACCTCGAACGGGTAGCGCCTCTGCGCCCCCGTCCGCCTTCGCCCCCCGCGGCTCTTCGCCGTGTGCAGCTACAGGCGGGCGGGGTTGCGCTGCATGACGACGGTCGGGAGGCGGCATGCTTTTTGCGGTTTCGCACACTACGATGCAAACGATTACATAATATTATTTACAACGATCGTACGGAGGCAACGATGCATATCAATCGGCTAAACCGGATTCAGCTTTCCTATTTGCCGGTCTTTTTCGTGATTGGGATCAGTCTGCTGTTTATCGCTTATTTGACGTTGACCGAGGTGACCAAACAGTCGGCTTACAAGGCGAACGAGATTTTGTCCCGTAATATCGCCCTGAGCGTGGACGATTCGTTAAAAGCGATCGATGACGCCATCAATCGGCAGCTATTGGATCATGAAATGGTGAAACGTTTTTTCCAGCCCGATCCTCTGCCGGACAGATCGTATTGGGATTACCGGACGGTCGCTGCTTTGAATGAAATGCTCGCCGCTCATGAGCTGATCGATTCGGTTTATTTGTACCGCACGAGCGACAATAAAGTGCTCGGCACGTCGATGTTTGCCGTTCTGGACGATTTCGGCGACAAGGAATTCGTGGGCAAGCAGCTGTCTTCGCTGAAGCCGTTTCGCTGGACAGAGGGAAGGCTGTTTCGCGAACGGCCCGACGATCGCGCGACAGGCGTGATCAGTCTGGCGAAATACGCCAATCTGTCCAACCGCAGTCTCGTCGTGGTCAATGTCAGTATCGATCGGCTCAACCGGCTGATCCGCGATATGACGCAGTCCGGGCTGAATTATATCGAACTACTCGATTCAAACGGCAAGCTTATCGCCTCCCGGGACGGAACGGACAAGCCGGCCTTGCTGCCGGCCGGGCCCGAGGGCGGCAAGGAATGGTCCAATGTCCGTCTGGCGTATACGGGCTGGACGGTCCGCAGCGGCGTGTACCAGGGCAGTCTCGTGCAATGGATCACTTCCCTGTTCTATGTGTGGATCGCCTTGGGTTTTCTGGTCATTGCGGCGGGCCTCGTCTGGCTGATCGTGGTGACCCGGCGCAATTACCGGCCGATTCAGTCGATCTCGCGGCGCATCGCCGAGCATTTCCGCCAGAAACCGCAGGAAGACGATCTCAAATATATCGAAACGGCGATCGAAGAGCTGTTCGATCAATCCAGCGTGCTGCTGGAGCAGAACAAGGAGAACCTGGCATACCGCAAGCGCTATATGTTCAAGCAGCTGCTCGAAGGGGCCGTTGCAGGGTCGGCCGACGGCTGGAAAGAGGAGATCGAGCGATTCAGCGGATCGTTGGAGCGCTGCCGCCTGCTCGTCGCCGTGGCGGAGATCGATGGCTATGGCGATTTTGCCGGAAAGTATACCAAGCGGGATCAATATTTGCTCAAGCTCGCGCTCGACAAAGCCGTTCAGGAAATAGCGGAAGCGGAGAATCTTCGCATATGGCCGGAATGGGTGGACCGCGATCGGTTCGGCCTGCTGCTGCTGCTGGACGAGGAAACAGGTGCGGATAGCGATGCCTATGTCATGCTGGACAAGCTGATCGACTGGGTTCGGAAACATCTCCCCTATACCGTTACGATCGGCATCGGCCCGAGCGGACGTGCGGCTGCCGATATTCCGGAGTCGTACGAAGGGGCGCGGGAGGCGTTGGACTTCAAAACGTCGCTTGGAGCGAATCGCGCGATCCGCTCCGCCGATTTTGCCGCCAAGCCCCCGTTCGAGATGCTTCGCCAGGTAGTCCGGGTGCGCGCGATCGGCCAATCGTTCCGGACCGGGGACGGCGAGTGGGAGCGGCACTGGGACGAGATGTTCGGAGAACTGCGCCAGCAATTGTTTTCCCGGGACGACCTGACCGGGCTGCTCCATTACTTCCTGTACCAGCTCCATAAGGAAATGTCCGAGCTGCCCGAAGAATTCCAGGCGGTCTGGAACGGCGGGGCGCATACCGGACTAAGCGATATCGTCGGCAGGCAAGAGTCGTTGGAGACGATCCGGGAGTCGGGCGCCCGCGTGCTTCGTGAAGCGTCGGACCGGATGCGCCGCTTGAGGGAAAGCAAGCCCAATCATCAGCTCATCCGCAAAGTGAAGCAATATATCAGCGAGCATTACGCCAACCCGGACTTGTCCCATGCCCATCTGGAAAGCGAATTCGGCCTAAGCGCCAGCTACTTGAGCCGGCTGTTCAAGGAGGAGTTCGGGGTTAAGTTTATCGACTATTTGACGCAAACCCGCATGGAGCAGGCGACGGTCCTCCTCAAGCAGCATCCGGACAAGACGATTCAGGCGATCGCCGAGCAGGTGGGCTATATGCACGGCATCACCTTCATTCGGGCATTCAAGAAAAGCACCGGCAGCACGCCGGGCATTTTCCGCAAAAATTTGAACTGACGGACAAAAAGCGACCGTTTTCAATAAAAGTCGACGCGGACGAAAAACGTCGCATGCGGCATTGCGGCGGGGAACGAGCCGATTTCCCGAATCGGGACGGGATGCCGGCGGAAAGGGACCGCTTCCCTTATCCCTGCAAGAACGCCAAACAAGCAATAAGCGAAGGCCCCTTGTGCGGGGCCGTTTTTAATTTTCGTCGCTTCGGTCAAAAACGATATATTTACCAGCCGAAACGGGCGGTGATATGGTGAATCCGCAAGGCGACAACGCATCGGAGGGAGGGTGGGTGGGACAGACAGTCGACTTGAACGATATAAGCAAGGCGCGGAAGGCATACGGGCATGAAGAGTCGCTGTCGCAAAGCGCGCCGTCGGCGGAAGCCCGCGGCTACGCAGCACTGCTGCTGCATACGGTGGAGGGAACGACGCTGACGCAAAATCCGTCTTTCGAGCAAGGCGGCGGCACGGCTCCTCCGTGGGAACTGCTGGACCGTTCGACCTCGACCCGGGCTATCGCTCGCTCGTCGGCAGCCGCCTACAGCGGCACCGTAAGCATGCAGGTGTACGGGAAAGGCTGGGGAGGACCGACGCAAGTCGTCGACGTGCAGCCCGGGTTCGCCAATATGAAATTCCGTTACCATATTCCGACAGGCGGCAATACGGCGGTTTCGATGCAATGGGGATTCGACCTGCTGGACGCCCAGGGCAATTGGATCGGCAACAGCACGGTCCGTTCACCGGTTACCCGGCTCGCCGACGCTGAAGGAGTGTGGCTGACAGCGGAACTGTCCGGGGAAATTCCGCAAACGGTGCGCGGCGTGCAAGTGAAAAAGGTGCGGCTTCTGCTGCTTGTAGACAGCGTGGCTCCGGTTGAAGTTTATATCGACGACGTGGAATTTTACAACGCGGTTCTTTAACGCTTACCTACAGACAAGGGGGACTTTCCGTGAGAATGGGTACAACGAACGCAATAAAACCGCTGGTCGCCCTGCTGGCCTGTTCGGCGCTGGCTTTGTCGGCGGCCGCATGCGGGGGCAGCAGCGAAAGCGGAAGCGGCGCCTCAGGCGGTACTAGCAGTGATACGGGCGCGCCTGCGGGCACTGCCGCTAAGTCGAGCGTCTATCCGGAAAACGGTCTTCCGACCGACCAGAAGGTGACCTTGAAATTCGGCTTCTTCGAGGGCGGCATGGGCCGGGAATATATCGACTACGCGATGGATACGTTCAAGAAAAAATTTCCGAACGTCAGCTTCGAGGTCGTCTATTCGCCGAAGATCGGCGACATCATTAACGCGAAAATATCGGCCAACAACAATGACGACATGTTCGATTTGTTCAACGGTTCGATTCCCGGCGGGATCGCTCCGCTTGTAACGGCCGGCAAGCTGGAGCCGCAGGATGATCTGTGGGACCGCAAGCTGTACGACAACAACGGGAAAACGTTAAAGGAAATGGCGCTTGCCGGCACGATCGAAGCGTCGACGGCCCGCGTGGCGGGCAAGCTGTATGCGCTTCCCGTTTCCGGCAGCGGCTCCGGGCTGTTTTTCAACAAGAAGGTGTTCGAGAAAAACGGCTGGAACCAAAATCCGAAGACGTGGAACGAGTTCGTCAAGCTGCTGGAGGATATCAAGGCGAAGGGCGTCATTCCGATTACGTATCCCGGCATTTATCCGAACTATATCGAGCACGCCTTCGGTCCGGTCAAAATGTTCGAGCTGGCCGAGATGCGCGGGAACCTGTCCTCCTTCATGGACAATTTCCGCAACAGCCGGCTGCCGATGCACCTCGCTCCGGAGAGCGTAGAGCTGTGGAACCGCATTTACGATCTGGGCAAGAGAGGATTTTTCCCGAGCGGCGTGGCGGCCTTGACGCATACTCAATCGCAAATGCAGATGATTCAAGGGCAGGCGGCGATGGTGTCCACAGGCGTGTACGTGGAGAACGAGATGAAGGCGGCTATACCGCCGGACTTCGAATGGGGCTATATGTCCGTGCCGATGAGCGACAAGCCGGACAGCACGCGCTGGATTCGTTCGACGGCCGCGAACGGTCATTACATTTGGGCCGGCAAGTCGGATCTGAACAAGAAGTGGGTTAAGGAATTCAACGTTTGGATGTGGAATCTCGACGTTCAGGAGGTCATCGCGGAGAAAGGCGGCCAACTGCCGGTGCGCAAAGATTTTTCCGATAACAAGGCGCGCGCCGACAAGCTCCAAAAAGCGCCGAAGGCGATGTACGAGTTCATGAACGCGAACAAAACGCGGATGGAGAGCGCCAACCGCGACCAGACGCTGACCGACCCGAGCTTTACGCAGGCCATGAAGGTCATTAATGAGGGCACGATCGAGATTACATCCGGCAATAAAGAACCGCTGCCGATTTTGCAGGAAGCGGAGAAGCTCGTCGGAAAGGCGATCGAAGCGAAAAAATAACGAAAATCAAGCAATTGGAGCTTGCGTCGGCTGACGGCGTCGAGGGCGGGGGCGGATGAGCCGGTTTTCGGGTCGCATCTTCCCCCCTCATTTTGCAACGGAAAGGAGCGGCCTTTTTGAATTCATCTTTGCCTGCGGACGCGGCGGTCCGCTCCGTCAAGCCGAAGGCGCGGCAAGGGCGGGCAGCGAAGCAGAAAATATTGTTTTTGCTGATCGCCATAGCGCCTTCGTACGGAGGATATTTGCTGTTCACGCTGTACCCGAACCTGCTGTCGGTCTATTATTCCCTGTTGAGCTGGGACGGTATTTCCGCGCCGAAATTCGTCGGTCTCGATAATTACATCGCTTTGTTTCAGGATAAATACGTTTGGCGGGCTTTGCTGCACAATTTATTTTTCATGGCCATTGTCCCCATCTCGGTCATCTTTGTTTCGCTGCTGCTCGGTTATGTGCTCGCCAACAAAAGATACCGGGGCACGCCGTTTTTCAAGGTGTTGTTTTTCTTTCCGAACGTATTGTCCACCGTGGTCATCGCTTTGCTGTGGGCGTTCATTTATGACGGCTCGTTCGGCCTGTTGAACGGCTTGCTGCGGCTTGTCGGCATTCCGATCGGTACGTACTACTGGCTGGGCGAGAAAAAGACCGCCCTGGCCGCAATCGTCCCGCCTTACGTGTGGGGGGGCGTCGGGCTGTATGTCATCATCTTCATGAACGCGATGACGACGATCCCGAAGTCGTTGTACGAATCGGCGGTTCTGGAGGGAGCGGGGCATATGACGCGGCTGTTCCGGATTACGATGCCGCTTATTATGCCGCTTATCCGCGTCAGCGCGCTGTTCCTCGTTCTCGGCTCGCTGAAGGGCTTCGAGAAGCAGATGATTCTGACCAACGGCGGTCCGGCGGGTAGCACCGACGTCATCGGTCTGTACATATTCAATCTGGCGTTCGGGGCGGAATATCACAATTACGGGTACGCTTCGGCGATCGGCATGTTCCTGTTCGTTATTTTGGTAACCGCGAAATTACTGATGGACAAGTTTTTACCCGACCGGTCCGTCGAATATTGAGAGGATGACGCGCATTGAGTGAAAAACGTACGGCGGCCGATCTGGCGTGGTGGATCGTGCTGATCGCCTGGTCGCTCGCCATCCTGTTTCCGATCGTCTGGATTTTGTACGAGTCTTTGAAAACGAACCAGGAGTTTTTTCAGAACGTCTGGTCGTTTCCCGACACGCTGAAATGGGTCAATTACAAAAACGCCTGGCTGAAATACGGTATCGGCGACGCGATGCTGAACACACTGTACTATGTCGGCGCGAGCCTGCTTATCGGCACGTTTCTGACAACGTTGAACGCCTATGCCTTGACGAGAATGGAATTCAAGGGCCGGAAGCTGCTGTGGGGGACGATTATGCTTTCGCTGTTTTTGCCGGGCATCAACGCGCTTATTCCCCAATATGTGCTGATGCGCGAGCTGCATCTGACGAACAGTCTGACCGGTCTCGTCCTGCTGGACAGCTTGGGCGAAAACGTGTTTTTCCTGATGCTGCTGGGCGGCTTTATGAGGTCTTTGCCGAAGGAACTGGAGGAAAGCGCGTTTATGGACGGCGCGTCGCTGTTTCAAGTGTTCGCGCGCATCATGCTGCCGCTTTCCGTACCCGGCATCGTCACGGTGGCGATCTTCAAGTTTCTCGGCTTGTACAACAACTTCCTCGGGCCGTTCATTTATTTGAGCGATCAGTCGAAATATACGATCGGCGTAACGATGTACGCGGCGAACCAGATGATGCAATATTCGGCGGATTGGGTGACGATGTTCGCCGGAGTGACGATCGCGATGGTGCCTTCGATCTTGCTGTACATTTTGTTTCAGCGGAGCATCATGGAAGGGGCCACGCTCGGCGCGGTGAAAGGGTAGCTTGGCGGTAGTCGGCTGGTTCCGGCGCGGTTGTTCCGAAAGCCGGCCAGCGGACCGGGCAATCCAAGCAAAATAAGCGGAGAAGATTCCGCTCGGGCTGTCGACAAAGCGTCGGCAGCCTTTTTACGTCCCGATATGGTCAAACGGCGGCGCTAAGAACGTGCGGAATACGAAAAGACGGCGGTCCGCCTGAGGATTTTTGGCTGGCCGGCAAAATAATTCTTTACAAAAACCTTAGTTATCTTTATGATTAAATTAATTGAATGGAAGTCCGAAGCGGCACTGTTCTCGCTTCCGCAAGCGACAAGCGCGCCATGCCGCCAAATGCGCACAAGCAGGAGGGTCTTATGCTCTTAACATTCGAAAAGCTGTGGAAACGAATCGTACAACTGGAACAATACCGTTATATCGATTATCGCGAGCTGCCTTCCTACCGGTTCTGGATCGACCGGGATGCCGAGATCGGAGCGATGCCTCCCGAAGGAGCCGAGTGGGGGACGATCTCCGTCGGCGACCGGTGGAAGGGCTACGACCTGATCGCCTGGCTAAGCGCATACGCGGTTATTCCGCCGGAGTGGTCGGGCCGCAAAGTCGTCGGCTTGTTCGACTTCGGCAAAACCGGAGCAGGTCACAATTCCGGCTTCGAATCGCTGCTTTACGTAAACGGATCGCCTTATCAAGGCGTCGGCAGCAATCACAAGGAAGTATTTTTTCCCGAATCGTTCGTCGGCCAGCCTGTGGAGCTGCTCTTTAAAATATGGACGGGACTGAATGGGGAAAGCGGCGCGACAACCGAGCTGGAGCATCAAATCTCCATGTCGGGGCTGGCTCTGCTGGAAATCGAAACGGACGACTTGTACTATACGGCATTCGCGGTATGGCACACGATCAAGGTGCTCGGCGACAACGCCTGGGAGAAGCAAGCTCTTCTGAAAGCGCTTGATCGGGCGATTATGCTGCTCGACTGGCGGGTGCCGGGAGACGAAGCGTTTTATGCGAGCGTGCGCGAGGCGAACGCGAAGCTGAAGGCGGAGCTGGAAGCATTGCCGAAGTTCCAGCCGCTCACGGTGCGGTGCATCGGCCATACGCATATCGACGTGGCCTGGCTGTGGAGGCTCAAGCATACGCGGGAAAAGGCGGCCCGCTCGTTCTCGACCGTCCTTCGTCTGATGGAGCAGTTCCCGGATTACGTCTTCCTGCAGACGATGCCGCAATTGTATGAATATATCGAGCACGATTACCCGGACATCTTCGCCGGCATCAAGGAGCGCGTCCAAGAAGGGCGCTGGGAGGCCGGCGGCGCGATGTGGCTCGAATCCGATTGCAACATTCCGTCGGGCGAATCGCTCGTCCGCCAGCTGCTGTACGGCATGCGCTATTTCGAGAGCAAGTTCGGCGCCCCGTGCGAATATTTGTGGCTGCCTGACGTGTTCGGCTACAGTTGGGCGCTGCCGCAAATTTTGCAGAAGAGCGGCTTGCGGTATTTCATGACGACGAAAATCAGCTGGAACGTATACAACCGGTTCCCGCACGATACGTTTTACTGGCGCGGCATCGACGGCACCGAGATTATGACCCATTACATCACGACGCCCGATCCGGACCTGGCGGACAGTCCGTTCACCCGGTTCTATACGTACAACGGCCAAGTGGTGCCGGCGACGCTTGCGGGCATCTGGAACAATTACCGGGATAAAGAAATCAACGATTCCGAGCTGCTGCTTTCCTACGGCTGGGGCGACGGCGGCGGCGGCCCGACCCGGACGATGCTGGAGCTGCGCAGACGACTCGAGCATATGCCGGGACTGCCCAAGGCGACGACCGGCCGCGCCGACGAGTTTTTCCGCAAGCTGGAGCAGACGGTATCGAATACGGACCGCTACGTGCACCGTTGGGACGGCGAGCTGTACCTGGAGCTTCACCGGGGCACCTACACGTCGCAAGGCTACGTGAAGCGGATGAACCGGCGGATGGAATTTTTGCTGCGGGACGCGGAGATCGTCTCGATCTTCGGCAGCCCGCTGGCAGGCTACTCCTCCTATCCGGCGGAGAAGCTATACGACAGCTGGAAAATCGTGCTTCGCAACCAGTTCCATGACATTTTGCCCGGCTCCTCGATTACGGCCGTGTATGAGGATTGCCGCGTCGAATATGCGGAGGCGGAGCAGCTCGCGCAAACGGCGCTTGCAGGCAGCGCCGCCCGCTTCGTCTCGTACGTCGAAACGGACGGACGTCCGGGTTGGATCGTCTTCAACACGCTGCCGTGGGCGCGCAGCGAGCTCGTTCAGCTGCCGTGGGAAGACCGGTTCGCGGGCAAGCGGTTCGCGGATGCGGCGGGGAACGAACTGACGGCGGAGCGGATCAGCGGCCTGGAGGGCGGCGACGACCGGCTCCAGCTGTACGTGGCGGATATTCCGCCGATGGGCTATACGACGGTCTTCATGGAGGAAGCGCACGAACCGGCAGCCGCTGCCGGCGCCGTCATCGCCTTCGGGGGGCGGAGCGCCTCCACGCCGTTCTACGAGATCGAATGGAACGAAGCCGGTCAGCTGACGCGGATTTACGACAAGCGCACGAAGCGCGAGGTCATCGCCGAAGGCGAAACCGCCAACCGCTTCGATGTGCACGAGGACAAACCGGTCAACCACGATAACTGGGAAATCGATATTTTCTATTATGATAAAGTGCGGCACGTTACCGATATACGCTCGATCGAAGTGGTGGAGAACGGCCCGCTGCGCGCCGTCGTCCATTTTGCTTGGCAGTACGGCAAGACGACGATCCGTCAGGATATGATCCTGTACGTGAACGACCCGCGCATCGATTTCTCCACGTGGGTCGACTGGCAGGAGCGGGAGACGCTGCTCAAGGTCGCGTTCCCGGTAGGCGTGCGGGCAACGGCCGCCACGTACGAGATCCAGTTCGGCCACGTGCAGCGGCCGACTCACTGGAACACGAGCTGGGACTTCGCCCGCTTCGAGACGTGTGCGCATAAGTGGGTCGACTTGTCCGAGCGGGGCTTCGGCGTCAGCTTGATGAACGACTGCAAGTACGGGCACGACATCCGCGATAACGTCATGCGTATGACGCTGCTGAAATCGTCGAACAAGCCAGACCCGGAGTGCGACAAGGGCGAGCATGTGTTCACCTATGCGCTGCTGCCGCATGACGGTGACTGGTTCGCGGCCGGAACGGTCCAACAGGCGCACCGGCTCAATTCGCCGGTCATGCCGGCGTCCTTGCCGGAGGCAGGAGTCGGGGGAGCTGCCGCTCCGGCCGGCGGGGACCTTCCGGCCCGGCTCAGCCTGATCGGCATCGACAGCGATCACGTCATGATCGATACGGTGAAGAAAGCGGAAGATTCGGACGCCTGGATCGTGCGCTGCTACGAATACGCCGGTAAGCGCGGAGAAGCGGCCTTCCGGCTCCACTACGGCGTGACCGGGGTGGAGGAAGTGAACCTGGTCGAGCGCGAGCCGGTCGCGATGCCGCATGAGGACCACGGCTTCCGGGCGTTCTTCAAGCCTTTCGAATTGAAGACGTTCCGCATTACGCTCACTTAAACGAAGGCATTGCTCGGCTGCGGCAAACAAACCGGCTCCGCGGGGCTCTTCCGGCGACGGAGAGTCCCGGGTTTAACCGGAACTTTCATATACAGAGGTACGCATGCAAGAGTGGGAAGGGAGACTTCAAGTGATGGAAGAGGAAATTCTCGGTTTATCTTCCGTTCCACCATATAGCGGATTGACGCGGGAAAGAGTCGTTGACATCTTGAAGCGCATATCCACGCTGAAAGCGGGCGTCATCGGGGACGCGTGCCTCGACGTTTACTGGCACGTGGACATGACGATCAGCGAGCTGTCCCGCGAGACTCCGCATTACAATTTGCCGGTTATACGGGAGACGTTCGGGCCGGGGGCTGCGGGAAACGTGGCGAACAATTTTCGCGAGCTGGGCTGCTCGGAAGTAAGCATCTGCTCCATCGCCGGGGACGATTGGAGAGGAACGCTGCTGAAGGATTCGTTCCGCAAGCTCGGCATTAACGATTCGTATATGCTGGCCGAGAAAGGCCGGGTTACGCCGGCTTACTGCAAAACGATATTGCGCGGCTTGCAGGAGGCGGAGCAGGAGGCGCCGCGCATCGACTTCATCAATCTCGACGCGCCGTTCGAGGCGATGCAGCGCAAGCTGGTGGTAGAGCTGGACCGGATGGCGGAGAAAGTGGACGTTATCGGCGTGACGGATCAGCTGAAATCCGGAGTAATCGGCGGCCTGCTGCGTGAACGGCTCAAATATTGGGCTTCCCGGGGCAAGCGGATCATCATCGACAGCCGGGAAAATATCGGCAAATACAAGGGCGTTACCGTCAAGCCGAACGAAATCGAAGCGCTTCGCTGGTGTTACGGAAGCTTGAAGGTGCATCCGTCGTCGGAGAGCGAGATCATCAAAGCCGGCAAGCGGCTGGCCCGCGTGGCCGACGCGCCCTGCTGCGTGACGATGGGCGACAAAGGGGCGCTCTGGATCGAGGACGATCAGGTGACGTACGTGCCGACGGCGGCCGTCAAACCGCCCATCGATATCGTCGGAGCGGGCGATACGTTCACCGCAGCGCTGCTTTCCGCGCTCGGAGCCGGATGCCAAGGACCGGAAGCGACCGCTTTCGCCCATTTGGCCGCCGCGGTTTCCGTACGCAAATTGGGGGGCGTCGGGTCGGCGTCGCCGCAAGAAATTTTACAGCGGTTCGACGAAACCGCGAAGCTGCAACCAAACCACCAGGAACGGGAGATGAAATTGTGACGGGCAGAGAATCGACATTTCGGGGCGTGCATGCGCTGCTGTTGACCCCGTTTTTGCACAATAAAGAAATCGATTGGGACGCCTACGACCGTTATGTCGATTGGCAGCTGTCCAAACGGCCGAACGGCCTGTTCGCGGTATGCGGCAGCAGCGAAATGGATTTGCTCACGCTGCAGGAGCGGCTCGAGCTGGCCAAGCGCGCCGCGGCGAGAGCGGGCGGTACGCCCGTGCTCGCGACCGGAAACGTGCAGGGAGATCCGGCGGAGCACGAGGAGGAGCTGCGGCGGATGGCGGAGACGGGCGTATCCGGGATTGTGCTGATTCCGCCGGGCAGCATGGGCGAAGACCAGAGCCGTCTGGAGGACTACTTCGCCCGACTGGCCGGACTTTCGCCGCTGCCGGTGTTTCTGTACGAATGCCCTCTAGCCGCGCCAAGGCATATCGAGCCTTCCGTATACGGAAGGCTGGTTGCCAATCACGGCATTGCCGGCATCAAAGATACGACCTGTACGCCGGAAACCATTCACGCCAAAATTGTAAGCGCTCCCCAAAGCCTGGTATTCCAGGCGAATATGTCGTATTTGCGGGAATCGGTACGCGACGGAGCCCAAGGCATTATGGCGACGACGGGCTCGGCCGCGGTCGATGCGCTGCTCGAATACTGGCGTGCGGAGCAAGAGGGGGACGCGCTTGCCGCCGAAATGTGGCACGAGCTGCTCGTCTTTTTGGACGGCGTATTCGGCAGGGGCTACCCGGCAACGGCGAAACATTTGGTCGACCTCCGCGGCGTTCGGATGGAGACGGTCACGCGCAAAAGCAAAGGCATGAACGAGTCGGCGGCAAAAGGCGTGGAAGTCTGGTGGAGAGCTGCCGAGCGTATGCTGAAGCGCGGCTGAACGAAGCGCGCGCAAAAATTTACAAGGGTTTAACATGCATCTCCGCATCCGTTGAACTATAATTTTAATCATTAAGGAAACGTGCTGCTTGACGTTTTCGCCGATGGACGTTCGCGATTTTGCAGTGGCCGACGACTCGGGTCCATTTTACCGGTCTGCTTAGGGGGAATGTTTTTTGCTTAAGGTGTTGCGCAAATATACGGTTTCCATCCTGGTCGCCGTCGTGCTTCTGGCGGCGTTCATCGGGTGGAGCAAGTCCAGGGGATTCAGCGATACGGCGATGGCCGGTATCCCCGAGTACAGCGATGTGGATCAAAGCTCGATCTTGGGCGGGACCGGAGCCGGTTCCAAGCTGGAGCCCTCCTACACGGCTTACGCCAGTCAAGCGGGCAAGAACGGGGCTGCGGATACCAAGGGCATCCGCACCGTCATCCGCGGAGCGGATTACAAGGCGATCAGCCCGGCCGGAGCGGCCAAGCGCAGCGATCCCGAAGGACGGATCGGCGACGTGCTCGCCTTGGCGGACGAAGGAGGCTGGGTGGAGTACGAGGTGCAGATCGCCGAGGCCGGATTTTACCAGATGGGGATCACCTACTATGCACTCGAAGGCAAAGGCTCCTCGGTCCAGAGGAGCGTGCAAATCGACGGAAGCTTCCCGTTCTCCCAGACGAAACGGATCGTCTTCCCGAGAATGTGGAAGGAAGCCGCCGAGCCTTGGTTTGATAAGATGGGCAATGAATTCAATCCGAAGCAGGCGGAGGTGTCCGGCTGGCAGTACCGCGATTTCCGCGATCCGGAAGCGCGTGTAGCCGAGCCGTTCCGTTACTATTTGACGAAAGGCGCGCATACGGTGCGCATCGGCTACATTCGCGAGCCGGCGGCGATCGGCGAGTTGCGGGTATTCTCGCCCGTCGTCCTGCCGACTTACGAGGAAGTATCCGCAGTCTACAAGCAGAAGGGCTACCAGACGGCGTCCGATACGCTGATCAAGGTGCAGGCAGAAGCGGCCGCCCTCAAATCCGATCCGACCTTGCGCCGCGTGGACGACCGCGAGCCGGCCACCGAGCCGTTCGAGCGAAGCGTCATCCGGCTCAATACGATCGGCGGCGGTTCCTGGCGGGACGGCAGCCAATGGCTGGAATGGGAGGTCGAAGCGCCCGAGTCGGCGCTGTACAACCTCGGCTCCCGCTTTGCGGCAAAGTGGCTGAATCAGGTGCCGGTCCAGCGGACGCTGTATATCGACGGGGCGGTTCCGTTCCGGGAAATGAACAGCGTCGACTTTCCTTACGGAAGCTCCTGGCAGGTGCAGGGCTTCGGGGACAAGGAAACCCCTTACTTGTTTTACTTGGAGAAGGGCAAGCACCGGCTGCGCCTGGAAGTGCAAGTCGGCCAGCTCGGACCGGTGTTCGAGATCATGCAGGACGTGTCGACCAAAATGTCCTATTTGAACCGGGAAGTCATCCTGATCACCGGCACCAATCCCGATCCGAACCGCGAATGGGAGTTGGAGAAAAGCGTCCCGAACCTGGTGCCCCGGCTGCATCTGATGGCGCGGGACCTCGACCGGGCGATCCAGACCATGTACGGGCTCGGCGTCGAGAAGGGCAGCACGGAGCTTGCCTCCATCCTGATGGCGCGCGACCTGATGATCGATCTGGCTGCGAAGCCGGATACGATCCCGAAGCGGATCGACAGCTTCTCCACGACCCAGACGTCGCTCAGCTCCTGGATCACCTCGATGAACAAGCAGAAGCTGCAGCTCGATTATGTGGTGCTGAAATCGCCGGACCGCCAGTGGCCGGAAGCCGGCGCAGGCGCAATCAAGCAGTTCGCCCTCGGCGTGTACGACTTCTTCACCTCCTTTACGAAAGATTACCGGAAAATCGGATCGACGCGCGACGACAACGGCAATACGCTCAAAGTATGGGTCGCGCGCGGACGCGATTGGGTGCAGCTGATCAAGCAGATGGCCGACGACGATTTTACGGCCAAAACCGGCATTAACGTGGAAGTCAACATCATTCCGACCGGCTCGATGAACCTGTTCATGCTGGCCATGACATCGGGCAAAGCGCCCGACGTCGCGCTCGGCGTGGACGCCGGCATTCCGATCGATTTCGCTCTGCGCGACGGGCTGGTCGATCTGGGCAAGTTCGCCGATTACAAGGACGTCGCCGCGCGGTACCGGCCGGGCGCTCTCGTGCCGTACCGGTTCCAGAACGGCAACTATGCGCTGCCGGAAAATCAAAACTTTTACATGATGTTTTATCGCAAAGACATTATGGAGGAGCTCGGCATCACGAAGATTCCGGAAACGTGGCAGGAAGTCATGGACATCATCCCCAAGCTCCAGCAGAACGGCATGGATTTCTACTACCCGCACGATACAACGGGCGCGGCGGCCCAGTTCGCTCCGTTCCTGTTCCAGCTCGGGGGCGACTTCTACGGCACAGGCGGCAAAGCTTCCGCGCTCGACACGCCGCAGGCGCTGGCGGCGATGAAGATGTGGAGCGGGTTTTATACGAATTACAAGATCAGCAAGGAAGCCAGCTTCTACAACCGGTTCCGCACGGGAGAAATGCCGATCGGCGTGGCCGATTACCAGACGTACATGCAGCTTTCGACAGCGGCGCCCGAGCTGACCGGCTGGTGGGAAATGAGGCCGATTCCGGGCATTCGCCGCGCTGACGGCGTAATCGACCGTTCCATGGGCGGCGCCTCGCAGACCGGGGTCATGTTCAGCACGACGAAGAAGGAGCAGGAGTCCTGGGAGTTTCTGAAATGGTGGACCAGCGCCGCCGTGCAGGAGCGGTTCGGCAGCGAGCTGGAGGCCATTATGGGCACCGAGGCGCGGTGGAACACGGCCAATGTCGAGGCGCTGCGCAACCTGCCTTGGCCGCAAGCCGATATTAGCGCCATTTTGCGGCAGTGGGATTGGTTCAAGGAACGGGAGATCGTTCCCGGGGACTATTACACGACCCGGTACATCAACAACATCTGGAACGAAATCGTGCTGAACGGGAAAAACACCCGCGAAGCGCTGGAGGACGGCGTGAAGGAAATCAACAAAGAAATCCGCAAAAAACGCAAGGAATTCCAGCTGGACGAACCGCTGGAAGCGTCGGCGGCGAATGGGGGAGGCGACAGACGATGAACGATGCGACTTTAAACCCGCGTCCGGCGAAAGCAATCAAGGCGGATAAGCAGCCGGGCTTGTGGGCCCGTCTGCTGAAGCACCGCACCTCCATTCTGTTTCTCGCGCCGTTCTTCCTGCTGTTCCTGATCTTTACGGTCATTCCGGTCTTTACGGCGGCGGGCATGAGCCTTACGTATTACAACATCCTTGAGCCCCCCCGGTGGGTCGGGCTGGAAAATTACAAGCAGCTGTTTCTGGACGACGATATTTTCCTGAAAGCGATCGGCAATACGCTGACGTTCGCCGTATTTACCGGTCCGCTCGGCTACTGCATGTCGTTCATCCTGGCTTGGCTGATCAGCAACATTCCGCAAAAATACCGTTTTTTCTTTACGCTTTGCTTCTACACCCCGGCCATTACAAGCTCGGTCGCGATGTCCGTCGTCTGGCTGTATTTGTTCTCCGGCGACCGGTATGGCCTCGTCAACCATTGGCTGATGAAAATCGGCGCGCTTGACGAGCCGTGGCTGTGGCTGCAAGACGTCAGCACGATTATGCCGGTCATTATTCTCGTCGCCCTGTGGACCAGCATGGGAACCGGCTTTCTCGCTTTCTTGGCGGGCCTGACCAACGTTTCGCCGGAATTGTACGAGGCAGGCGTCATCGACGGCGTCCGCTACCGCTGGCAGGAGCTGTGGTACATCACGCTGCCCTCGGTCAAACCGCAGCTGCTGTTCGGCGCGGTGCTGACGATCGTATCGTCGCTGCAGGTGTACGACATCAGCATGACGCTGGCCGGTTTTCCGAGCACGCTGTACGCGGGCCATACGATTATGACCCATCTGTACGATTACGCCTTCGTCCGCTTCGAAATGGGATATGCGGCTGCGATCGCCGTCGTGCTGTTCCTGCTCATGGTCGGGCTGAACCGGCTCATCTTCAATATACTCGGGGAAAGGGATTGAGGCAGTGGTTAGTCGATCTTCGCTCATCAACGGGGGCCGGTTCGATTGGAGCGGGATGGTCCTGTATTTCCTGCTGACCGTCTTCGGTCTGCTCATGCTCGCCCCGCTAATCTATTTGGCGGCGACCGCCTTCAAGCCGGTATCGGAGCTGTTTCTGTTCCCGCCGAGATTTTTCGTTATCAACCCGACGCTGCAAAATTTCAAGGAACTGCTGTTCGCGGCGACGAGCTCGGTCGTGCCGTTTTCCCGGTATATTTTCAACAGCGTCGTCGTTTCGTTCCTGGTCGTCACGGTCGGGATCGTCATCAGCACGATGGCGGCTTATCCGCTCAGCAAGCACAAGGAGCTTCCGTTCCGCAAAGGATTGTTCAGCCTGATCGTGCTCGCGCTCATGTTTGCGCCGCAAGTAACGCAAATCCCGCAATATATCGTCATGTCGAAGCTGGGGCTCATGGATTCGTACTTTGCCCTCGTCCTGCCGATGCTCGCTTCGCCGATGGGGCTGTTCCTGATGAAGCAGTTTCTCGACCAGATCCCCGACGCGCTGCTGGAGGCGGCCCGGATGGACGGCGCAAGCGAATGGCGCACCTATACGACAATCGTCCTGCCCATGCTGCAGCCGGCGATCGCCACGCTGATGCTGCTGAACTTTATCGCCGCCTGGAACGATCCTTGGGCGTCTACCGTGTACACGACGACCGATCAGATGAAGACATTGCCGTTCGCCATCAATACGATCAGCGGGGGCTACGGCGTCGTCGCCCGTACCGGCGCGCTTGCGGCCGCCAGCTTTCTGATGATCGTGCCTACGTTGATCATGTTTATCATCACGCAGCGCCGGGTGCTCGAAACGATGGCCCATTCGGGAATCAAGGCTTAGGGGGAGTCCACTTGAGAGCTTACAAACGCCTCGCGCTGGCGCTCGCCGTCGTGCTGGCGACGCTGCCGGCGGGAGCGCCCTCCGCTCTGGCCGGCACGCCATACAGCGGGTATGCGTACAATCATAAATTCGAAGCGGTCTCCTCGCTGAACGGCTATGCGTACGCGGATTCGATCGACGGGTTCGACAATGCGGGAGGGCCGCTGAACAAGCCGCAGGATATGTTCGTGGCGGGCGACGATACGCTATATATCGCCGATACGGGCAACAACCGGATCGTGCGCCTCGATGCGGATAAGCGGCTGCTGGGCACGTACGGGGCCGCCGAAGGCAGCGGCAAGTTGAACGGACCCAAGGGCGTCTTCGCCGACGCGGACGGAACCGTGTATGTCGCCGATACGAAAAACAGCCGCATCGCGGTGTTCGAGAAAGACGGAACGTATCGCAAAGAATTCCGCAATCCGGAAAGCCCGCTGCTCGGCAAAGATTTTCTGTATTTGCCCTCGAAGGTCATCGTCGACAAGCGCGGCTACTTGTTTATCGTCTGCGACGGTTTGTACCAAGGGCTGCTGCAGCTCGATCCGGACGGGCAATTTGCCGGGTTTTTCGGCGCCAATCATGTGCCGTTCAGCGTCACCCGCATCCTGACCAACCTGATTGCCACCAAGGAGCAGAAGGCGCAGATCGCCGGCCAGAAGCCGCCGGAGTTTTCCAACCTGTTCCAGGATCAGGAAGGCTTCATCTATACGACGACGCTCGGCATCGAGTCGCTGCAGATCAAGCGGTTGAGCGCGGTCGGGGTCGATACGCTGAACGGGCAGCAATCGGCGCTCGGCCGGTACGGCGATTACCGGATGAGGGTAGTGAACGAGAAGCGCAAGGTGAATTCGTTCGTTGACGTGTCGGTAAGCGGCCAAGGGTTTATTACGGCGCTCGACCTGATTTCGGGAAGGGCGTTTCAATACGACAGCCTCGGCAACCTGCTGTTTCAGTTCGGCGGCATCGGCGTACAGAACGGGCTGTTTATTACTCCGTCGAGCATCGCGCAAACGTCGGACGGCACGATCTACATCGCCGACGAATCGAGGAATCGGATCGACCGGTTCAAGATTACCGCCTTCGGGGAACTGGTGCACAAGGCGTCCGTGCTGTATTCCGACGGCCGGTACGAGGAAGCCCAGCAGCCCTGGGCGGAAGTGGCGAAGCTCAACAGCAATTACAACCTGGCGTACGTGGCTATCGGCAAAGCGCTCTATAAGCAGGAGAAATACAAGGAGGCGCTTGTGTATTTCAAGCAAGCGCGGGCGTATACCGAATATTCGAACGCATTTCTGGAGCAGCGGAAGCTGTTTCTGCGCGAGCATTTCGCCGAATCGGCGGGCATCCTGATCGCGGCGTTCGTCCTGCTGAGGGTTCTGCTCGGATGGAGGCGCCGCAAACGGAAGGAAGCGCTGCGAAGATCGCTGGCGGCGGAAGGGGGAGGTGCCGCATGATCACATGGAAATTGGCGGGCCAGGTATTGGCGCATCCGATCGATTTTTTTAACGATCTGCAGGAGCCCGGCAAAGCCCGGTACCGCGATGCGGCCATCCTGATCGTGCTGGCGATGGCGGTGCGGATCTTGTCGCTGTCGTTGTCCGGCTTCCTGTTCCAGCGCCGGGAGGCGTTCGAGATTTCGTTCGTGACGGAAGCGGTCACGATCCTCATTTTATGGATAACCTGGTCGGTCGCCAACTGGGGGATCAGCACGATTCAGGAGGGCGAAGGAAAGTTCAAGGAAATTTTGGTCGGCAGCGCGTTTGCGCTCACCCCTTATGTGCTGTTGACCTTGCCGATTTCGCTGCTGTCGAACGTGCTCTCCATGAAGGAATGGTCCGTTTACGCGTTCCTTACCTCCTTCGTCTTTCTGTGGGTGGGGTTTCTGCTCATCATGAAGGTGAAAATTTTGCACGATTTCAATTTGTACAAATTACTGTTCATTTTGCTGCTGACGATCATCGGCATGCTGATCATCTGGTTCGTTCTTATTCTGTTTTACGGACTCGTCAACCAAGCTTTCCATTTCGTGATCGGCCTTGTTACGGAAATCCGCTTCCGCTTGTAGAAGGAGGGAACGCATGAACAAACGCGGCATTATCAAATTATCCATCGCAGTCATCGGTACGGCGGCTATCGCAGCGGCCCTCCTTCTGAACGGAACGGGAGGCGGTGAGGCGAAGACCGCCGGGACGGGAGCAAGCTGCGCCGAGAATGATGACAAGGCGCCTCTGAAGATCGCCGCGCTCGCCGGCTCTCCCGCGGACAACGTCCAGCAGGTGGCGCAGAACGGCAAGCTTCGTCTCCTGTACGACAGCTCGAAAGGGCTCGTGCATCTCGAGGACATGGCGACCGGCGCCAAATGGTACAGCTTTCCGCAAAACCGCACCGGTATCTCGGA
Source organism: Paenibacillus hodogayensis (assembly GCF_039536325.1). NCBI lineage: Bacteria > Bacillati > Bacillota > Bacilli > Caryophanales > Paenibacillaceae > Paenibacillus > Paenibacillus hodogayensis. The sequence goes on along the minus strand of NZ_BAAAYO010000001.1, from coordinate 289,910 downwards.
CAGTCAGTCGGCGACGGTGCAAAACCCGATGGTGATTCGCTATACCCAAGGAGCCAAGCCGACGCAGACGTTTCCCGGCAAGGAAGCGGGCACCGCGACACCGGTTTTGATCGACGGAGGCGTTAAGGTCGATTACGCGCTGACGTCGATCGGTCTGCACTTTACGATGGAATACCGGCTGGCGGACGACGGGCTGGACGTGAAAGTGCCGTACGACTCGATCCGCGAAGCGCCCGGCTGCCGTCTGGTGAGCCTGGAGCCGGTCCCGTACTTTGAAGCGGGCAATGCCGTCGAGAACGGCTACGTCTTCGTGCCGGACGGGTCGGGAGCGATTATCCGCTTCAAGGAGAAGCATCTGGAATATTTCGACCGGTATTACCAGAGCGTCTACGGCGGAGATTACGCCTTCAACACGAAGACGAAAGAAACCGTCCTGAAAAATGCGAAGGAAGATATTTTCCCTTCTCCCCGGGAAACGATCGCGATGCCGGTATTCGGCATCCATCGCGGCGCACAGGGCTTCGCCGCCATCGTCACGCAGGGCGACCACGACGCGAAGATTATCGCCTCGCCGTCGGGCTACCAGAACGTGAATCTGTACCGCTCCTCGGTCGAATTTACGTACCGCAACGACGACATCATCTTCATCGGCGATTCCGGGGAAATCCCGATGTACCAGGGCGGCATGATCGCAGGGGACCGGGCGGTCCGCTACGTGCCGCTGCAAGGCGAGAACAGCGGGTATGTCGGGATGGCCCAAGCTTACCGGAACTACTTGACCGGCGAGCGCGGCGTGAAGCCGGTCGCTTCGAACGGCCCATCGCTGCAGCTGCAGCTGATCGGGGGCGTCGTGAGAGACGAAATTATCGGCAGCACCTATATGGCGATGACGACGTTCGAGCAGGCCAAGGAGATTCTGGAGAGCTTATCGGCCAAAGGCGTCGATTCGATTGAGCTTACACTCGAGGGGTGGTCCGACGGCGGGGCGTTCGGCAGGCAGCCGCAGCATTTTCCGGTAGCCGGCAAGCTCGGCGGGACGACAGGCCTCGAGGAGTTGGCGAAATACGCCGAGTCCAAAGGAATTCGGCTATATCTCGATGCGAATTATGTGAAGCCTTACGCGAACAGCGGCGCTTTCAAGGAATCGAAGGACGTCATCCGCAACTTGAACCGCGAGCCCATGCTCGTTCGGGAGCCCAACCTGGCCACGCTGCAGCAGCAAAAAGGGATGAAGCATTACTTGCTCAAGCCGCTCACCGCGCTGGCCAAATTGAACGGCGAGCTGGACCGGTACGCCGGTCTTTCCATCAGCGGGCTGCGCTTGGATCATATGGGCGACATGCTTTATTCGGATCAGAACGTGTCGGCTCCGTTCAGCCGCAAGCAGACGATGGAAAGCTGGACCTCCGCGCTCGATTCGGTGCGTCGGCAGGTCGGCGCCGCGGCCGTCGGCTACGGCTTCGCCTACACGATCGGGCATATCGACCGGATCGACGACGCTCCGCTCGATTCGAGCCATTTCATCTTCGAGGATGAAACGGTGCCGTTTTACCAAGCGGTCGTACACGGGCTTATCCCGTATTCCGGAGCGGCGAGCAACGTCCGCGACGACGGACGCAGCGAGTTTCTGCGGATGATCGAATACGGAGCGATGCCGAAATACCGGTTGTCGTATGCGAATTCCTCCGAGCTGAAGCGCACTCCGCTGGACGATCTGGTCAGCTCCGATTACCGCGACTGGATCGGGCCGGCGGCAGACGAATACCGCCGCGCGGCCGAAGCGCTGAAGCAGGTGGCGGGCCAGCCGATCGTGGCGCACGAGCGGATCGACAAAGAGTTGTACCGGACGCGATACGCCGGCGGCACCGACATCTACGTCAATTACGGCAGCGCAGCCAAAACGGCGGACCAAGTAAGAATCGAACCGGGCAGCTTCGCAGTCCGGAAGGGAGGGAACGCCAAATGAAAAGAAAGCTCCGCCTGACGCTGCGCGGCCGCCATATCATGGAAGGTTATTCGTTCGTCGCGCTCTGGACGTTCGGCTTTCTCGTCTTCATGGCCGTTCCGCTCGTCCGCTCGCTGCTGTACTCGTTCCAGGATCTCAAGGTGAATTCCGGACGCCTGCAGGCAACCTGGATCGGCTTGCAAAATTACCGTCAGGCGTTCACCGTCGATGTGGAATTCATGCCGATCCTGACGAGCACGATGCTGCAGACGGTGTTCACCGTGCCGCTCATTTTGATCTTCGCGATGTTTAGCGCGATATTGCTGAACAGGCCGATGAAAGGCCGGATTTTCTTCCGCGGCGTCTTCTTCCTCCCCGTTATTATCGCGGCGGGGGAAACGCTGCAGAAGCTGACGGCGCAAGGGGCGGCCACGCTGCCGATCTTCCAGCAGTACGATCTGAAAAGCGTGCTTCAGGACTACATTCCGCTGGAGTTGCTCGCCCCGCTGCTCGCCATGATGGATTCGCTCACGCTCGTCATGTGGGGCGCGGGGGTGCCGATCCTGATTCTGCTCGCCGGCTTGCAGACGATATCGCCTTCGCTCTACGAGGCGGCGAAGTGCGACGGGGCGACGCCATGGGAAAACTTCTGGAAAATCACGTTTCCGATGATTATGCCGATGCTGCTCGTCAGCACGCTGTTCTGCATCGTCGACTCGTTCACATCCGTCATGAACAAGATGATGAAATTTATTTATACGCTAGTCTTCAACAAATTCAATTACGGTTACGCTTCGGCCATCGGCTGGATCTATTTCGTCTTCATCTTTCTCGTCATCGGCGTCGTCTTCTTCTTGTTTCGCAATACGACCGCCATGGCCCGGGACAGGAGGTAACGTTTCATGAAGGAACATCATCTGACGCTTCGTTACAAACGCAGCCCGTCCCGCCTTCCGCAGTCCGCTTCGGGTTTCATGAGGTCGACTTTTGTCCGGAAACTGAAGGTCGCCGCAGGGGAACTGCTTCACTACGTCACGATCTTAAGCCTGTCGTTCGTCTTCCTGTATCCGATGCTGTACATGGTCAGCCGTTCGTTCATGACCGGACAGGACGTGGCCGACGCACTCGTGCAATGGATTCCGAAATCGCTAAGCTTCGAGAACTTCGCGTATGCTTTCACGAATCTGAATTACATGAGACATTTCACGAACAGCGTCATCATTTCGCTGGGCGGCGCTATGCTCCAACTGGTCGGATGCGCCATCGCCGGCTACGGCTTCGCCCGGTTCCGCTTTCCCGGCTATACGCTGCTGATGGTCATGCTGCTGTTCACCTTTCTGGTGCCGCCGCAATCGATCGTGGTGCCGCTGTTTCTGCTGTTCAGCGATTTGAAGATGACGAATACGTACTTGCCGATGCTGCTGCCGAACTTGTTCGGCCACGGGCTGCGCGGATCGCTGTTCGTGCTCGTCTACATGCAGTTTTTCCGCGGATTGCCGCACCAGATGGAAGAAGCGGCGAAGATAGACGGAGCGGGGCCGGTGCGGACTTTCGTTTCAATTATGGTGCCGATGGCCAAACCGGCGATTCTGGTCGTGTTCCTGTTCTCGATCGTGTGGAATTGGAACGATTCTTTCTTCCCCAACTTGTATCTGAACAAGGGCGACAGCTACACGCTGAATCAAAAGCTCGGGATGATGGTCGTTACGAAAGAAAACGACAATACCGGCATTACCGCGCCCGGGGATGCGATCGGGCAGCTACCGACCAACTTCGAGAAGCTGATGGCCGGATCGTTCCTCGCGATCTTGCCGATTTTACTGCTGTACTTGTTTACCCAGCGTTATTTCGTCGAGAGCGTCGAGCGAACGGGGATCGCCGGAGAGTAACCGGATCATGGAAAGGGGGGATGCCGCTGTCCGCCGGACCGTCTGGCGCGGACGATGGGGCCAATCTCGTGTCAATCCGACCAATCGGCAAAAAGGGTCTGAACAGGCAAGCAAAACGATAAACCATTGCGGGGAGAGAAGAAACATGAAGAAAATGTCATTCTCGTTGGCAGCCATGACCGTCGTACTCGGTCTCGCGCTCGGCGGATGTAGCGGCAGCGGCGGAAGCGCCGGCTCGGAAAACGGAGGCAAGGATGCGCCTTCGACTCCGGGCTCGGCCGCCGCCAAAAAACCGGAAGACTTCAAAGGCGAGATTACCGTCTGGAAAGGCTACAACGACGTATCCCAGCTATTTATGAAAAAATACCCGAACGTCAAGGTCAACATGGATACGCCGGAAAAGCCGGAGGACAAATTCACGACCGCTCTCGCTACCGGCACCGGAGCGCCGGATGTTATCGACTTGTCCCAGGCGCATTTTCACAAATTCAAAGCGATGGAAGGTCTCGAAAACTTGCTCGCCGCCCCTTACAATGCGGGAGATTTAAAGAAAGACTTCCTTCCGCTCGCCTGGGAAATGTCGACGACGCTGGACGGCAAAAGGCTGTACGGCCTGCCTTGGCGTATAACCCCGGAGGTCATGTTTTACCGCGCCGACATATTTGAAGAAAACGGCTTTCCATCCGACCCGGCCGAAGTAAGCAAGCTCATCGCCGATCCGAACAAGTTTTTCGATATGGCTCAGAAGCTGCGGGCCAAAGGCCATTATTTCTTCCGCATGATCGAGGAAGTGACCGATATGGCTTCACCCGGCGTGGGCTACTACGATAACAATCTCAACTACTTGCGCAATACGGACGTGTTCGCGAATGCGATCGACTACGCGAAGCGCGCCACCCAGCTCGATCTTGTCTTCCCCGGCTCCAAGGAGGAGCAGGACCGCGCGCTCAACAGCGGCAAGCTCATCACGTATTACGGTGGCATTTACCGTCTGAGCACGTTCCAGATCGACGAGAAAGGCAACAAAGGCTCCCTCTCGGAAAATCAGGGCAAATGGCGCGTCGCTTCTCTGCCGTTCGGCCAGACGCCGGGGCTCGGCTACGGCATGTACGTCATTCCGTCGCAAAGCAAGAACAAAGAGCTGGCGTGGGAATATATCAAGTTTGCGATCACGAATCCGGAAGCCCAAGAAATTTTCCTGAAAACCGCCGACTTGAGCCCTTACAAACCGGTCCGGGATTTGAAGACGGTCAAGGAAAAAGCGGAGCCGGCGATGGGCGGTCAGAAGGTGCTGCAATTCGGCTTCAGCCTGATGGACAAAATGTTGTACCAGAGCGGCAATCCGCTCGACGAGAAAGCGTCGGGCATCTGGAAAACGAAGCTGTCGGAAGGTCTGACGAAAAACCAGGATTCCCGAGCCGTGCTCAAGACGATTATGGACGAGACGGAAAAGGCGGTATCGGTGGAAAAAGAAGCGCTGAAGAAAACGTTGGGCAAGTAAGAAGCAAAGGCCGCCCTTTCGGGGGCTTGCGCCGGTGCAGAGGAAAACGGGACTGCAGATTTTCGGCTAACCAAGAAAAGTGAAGGAGCTTGATCATGATCAAAATGCATTCACTCTCCTGGATAACCGCGACGGGCTTGCTCGCCTCCGTCCTAAGCGGCTGCGGCGAATCGGGCGTCAAGCCCGAAGCCGATGGGAAAGAACCGGCCAAACCGGGGGCCGCTGCCGTGACGGCAACGAAAAATCCGGAAGATTTCAAAGGCGAGATTACGGTCTGGAGAGGCTACAAGGAAGTCGACGAGCTGTTCATGAAAAAATACCCGAACGTGAAAGTGAACAACACGACCCCTTCGGACGCCGAAGACAAATTCGTTACCGCCCTGGCGGCCGGAACCGGAGCTCCCGACGTCGTGCATCTTCACGAGGCGCATTACTGGAAAGTGAAGGCGACTGACGGTCTGGAAAATCTGCTGGACGCCCCCTACAACGCCGGACTGCTGCAAAACGATTTTCTGAAGGCGGCCTGGGACATGTCTTTGTCGCTGGACGGCAAGCGGCTGTATGGCTTGCCGTTTCAGCTGACGCCCTACGTGATGTTTTACCGGGCGGATATTTTCGAGGAGAACGGGTTTCCGACCGACCCCGCCGAGGTTGGCAAGTTGGTCGCCGATCCCGACCGATTTTTTGAAATGGCCCAGAAGCTGCGCAGCCGCGGGCATTACTTCTTCCGCAAAACGGCCGAGGTGACCGATATCGCCTCGCCGAATCTCGGTTATTTCGACAAGGAACTGAACTTCTCGCGGAATACGGACGCTTTCGCCAAGGCGATCGATTACGCCAAGCGCGCCGCCCAGCTCGATCTGATCTACGAGAAGAGCAAGGAAGAGACGGACCGAGCCGTCAATAACGGCGGACTCGTCACCTATTTCGGAGGCACTTCCCGGATCAGCAGCTTCCTGCCGGGAGGAACGCTGTCGCAAAATCAGGGCAAGTGGCGCGTGACGACGCTGCCGTTCGGCCAAGCGCCGGGTCTGGTGTACGGCACGTTCATCATCCCGTCGCAGAGCAAGAACAAGGACATCGCCTGGGAGTATATCAAGTTTGCGACGATGTCTCCGGAAGCGCAGAAAGTGTATATGAACTATGCGGAGCTGTCGCCTTACCTTCCGCACCGGAACCTGCCTGCGGTCAAAGACTACGGGGAGCCGGCAATCGGCGGGCAGAAGCTGCTGCAGCTCGGCTTTTCGATTCAAGACCGGATTCCGTATCAGTCGAATATCCCGCTGGATGCGAAGGCGAAGGAAATCTGGAGCAAGAAGCTTGCCGAAGCGCTCACCAAAAATCAGGACTCCCGCGCCGTGCTCAAGGACATGGCGGACGAGACGGAGAAGGCGGTAGCCCCGGACAAGGAAAAGCTGAAGAAGGCGATCGGCAAATAGAACGGGAGAGGAGCGGGTCTACTTGGCCAAACGGATTCACCATTACCAAGAGCGGGCGGATCGCTTGGAGCTCATCGATCGCCGACGCGAGGAAGCGGTGAAGCGGTAATGGAGCTGTTCATCATCCGCCACGGGCAGTCGGTCGGCAACACCGTCAAGGAGGATATGCCGGATTGCGAGCTGACCGCGCTGGGCCGCAGCCAGGCCGAATACGTCGCCCGATGCATGGAGGGAGCCGGGTTGACGCATATCGTGTCCAGCCCGCTTATCCGGGCGATCGAGACGGCCCGGCCGTTGGCGCGGCAGACCGGATTGCCGGTCCGCGTCTGGATGGAGGCGCACGAGGTGCGCGATCGCGGGCCGCACCGCGGACTGACCCGCGAAGCTTTGGAGCGGAACTTCGCCGGCATCCGGCTCGAGGACGACATGGAGCCGGAGGGCTGGCTGTACGCAGGCGACGAAACGCCGGAGACCGGGCATGCCCGGGCGCTGCGCGTGCTGGAGCGGCTGCGCCGCGAATTTCCCGGCGGCGAGCGCGTGGCGCTGTTCGCCCACGGCGGCTTCAACACGTGCCTGCTGCGCGCCGCGATCGGTCTGGATCACCGCAGCCCGGTCCGTTTCTCGGAAGTAAACGGCAGCATCTATTGGGTCAAGTTCGGGGAAGAGAAGACCGTCGTGGAGTATGCCGGAGCTCCGCGCCCGCTGTTCGGGTAGAAGCCGCATCGTCCCGTTGAACCGCGGCTTCCCTATGCTTTCCCGTTACGGGAAGCTGCGGTATTTCCATCTTATGAAGGAGGCTGTCATGGATTTATTCATCATTCGCCATGGGCAATCGATCGGCAATACGGTATCGTACGATATGGCCGACGGAGAATTGACCGAGCTCGGGCGCAGTCAGGCGGAGCAAGTGCTGGAAGGGATGAAGGGAGCGAACGTGACGCATATCGTCTCCAGTCCGCTTATGCGGGCGATCGAGACGGCACAGCCGCTCGCACGCGCGACCGGCCTGCCGATCCGCGTCTGGGTCGAAACGTTCGAGGTGCGCAATAAAGGCGCTTATCGCGGTCCTTCCGTCGAAGCGATGACGCTTACGTATCCGGAGATCCGCTTCGAGGACGAGGTGGAGGCGGAAGGCTGGTACTGCTCGGGGGACGAGGATGAGGAGAAGGCGCACGGCCGCGCGCAGCGCACGATCGAACGGCTGCGCCGGGAATTCCCGGGCGACGAGCGCGTGGCGCTGTTCTCGCACAGCGGCTTTAACCGCCGGCTGCTGCTGGCGGCGCTCGGTCTGGATCACCGGAGCGGCGTGCGGTTTTTGCAGAGCAACGGCACGATGTTTTGGCTCCGTTTCGGCGAAGAGGGCGTCGATGTGCGCTACATCGGCGATTTTCGGCCCATTTTCTAAAGCGGACATCGATCGTGGCCAGAGGGAGGCGAAAGCGGTTTTGAAAACGACCGGATCGACGCTGCTGCTGGGGACCTTCCCGCAGCTGGAAAGAACCTTCTATACGAAGGCGCACGGATTGCCGTCGGACGAAGCGGTCAAGCTGGCCGTAGCGGACGGCACGGTATGGGCGGGCACGGCGGCAGGGCTGGCGCGAATGAACAGGGAACGCTGGGAAGCCGACCCGGATGGGGAAGCCCCGAATTCTCCGCCTCCGGCTGCCGCAATCGAGCTGCTGTACGCGGACCGGCGCGGCTGCCTGTGGGTGTCCGCAGGCGGCGGGCTATACGTCCGCGAGCGCGGCGAATGGCGCAAGGACCCGTTCGGAGCCGCGGCCATCGCGCTTGCGGAGGACGGCGACGGAACGCTCTGGGCCGCCTCCGCCGACGCGCTGCATCGCCGCAAGGCGGGCGGCGAGAGCTGGGAGCGCGTCGCTTCGTTCGGGAAAGCCGAGGTGCGCGATATCGCCGCCTTTGGCTCGGGCCAAGTGTATGCATCGACGAATTCGGGGCTGCTCGCCTTGTCGGGCAAACGTCCGCACTGGTTCCAGATGCGCTCGAACGGGCACGGCCTTCCGAGCGACGACCTGCGCGGCATGGCGGCGGACCGCTGGGGGCATCTATGGATCGGCACCGATAAAGGCGTGTTTCTTCATGACCATACGAACAGCTCTTTCCTGCTGAACGGGGAGCGCGGCATCGCCTGCGAGGACGTGCGGACCGTCGCTTTCGGAGCGGACGGCAGCCGCTGGTTCGGCACCTCGCGCGGGGCGATTCGTCTGCGGGACGGCCAGACGAGATATTTCGCCTCCAAGCGCTGGCTGCCGCACGACAGCGTCAGGGCGATTGCGGTCGCGCCGGACGGCAGCGTATGGATCGGCACGGACGGCGGCGTCAGCCGGATCTGCGCGGTGCCGATGACGCTGGAGGAAAAAGCGGACCGTATCGATCATAGGGTAGAACAGTACGAAACCCGCTTCCATTACGTCACGCGGCGCGGCTTGACCGAGGAAGGCAATATCGACAGCGGAAGCGTGCGCATCTCCGACAACGACGGGCTGTGGACGTCCGATTATGTGGCCGCGCAAAGCTACCGGTACGCGGTGACCGGCGACGAGCGGGCGAAGGAGAAGGCGAAGCGCTCGATGCATGCGGTCATGCGGCTGCTCGAGGTGACCGGCCGGCCGGGATTTTTCGCCCGCTCGATCTGTCATAACAGCGAGCCGCAGTTTGGCAAAAACGAAGTCAATCCCGAATGGCGGCTATCTCCGGACGGGGAATGGGAATGGAAGGGCGATACGTCCAGCGATGAGCTGACTGGTCATTTTTATGCCTATTCCGTCTACTACGATCTGGCTGCCGACGAGGAAGACAAGACGCTGATGCAGGAATGCGTACGTGCCATTATGGATCACATCCTCCGTCACGATTATTGCCTTACGGACGTGGATGGCTTGCCGACCACTTGGGCGGTATGGACGCCCGCGAAGCTGAACGGGGAGGCCAAATGGCTCGATCAGCGCGGCATCAATTCGCTGCAGCTGCTATCGTTTCTGAAAACCGCGGCGCAACTTACCGGCGAGGAGAAGTACGAGCGCGCGTACCGGGAGCTCGTCACGCAGTTTCATTACGCCATGAATACGCTGGAGCAGAAAAGGACGTTTCTCGGAGAGGCCAGCAGCATCGACGACAACCTTGCATTCCATGCGTACGTTCCGCTGCTGCTGTACGAAACGGACCCGGATTTGCGCGCGTTGTACATGATGAGCCTGGAGCATCACTGGCAATTCGAGCGGCGGGAACGCTCGCCGTTATGGAACGCCGTCTACGGGGCGCTGACAGGAAGAGCGTGCGACGTGGAGGCCGCCATTCAGACGCTGGCCGAGATGCCGCTCGACATGATCCATTGGAAAGTCGAGAACAGCCACCGCGCGGATATCCGCTTTCATCCCGAGCTGGCGAAGCACGGGTACCGGCTGCTCGCCGAGCCGCTGCCCTACGAGGAAAGACCGATGCACCGCTGGGACAAAACGCCGTATTTATGCGACAGCGGAGACGGGCATCTGCTGGAGGACGGAACCGTTTATTTGCACCCGTATTGGCTCGCCCGGTATTGGCGGTTGATCGACGAGCGGGCAAGCGGGACATAAACGTCGACAGGTGACGGCGGACCGGCCGTCTCACCGCAAACGGGACGATCGGTCGGCGCGCAATAAGCACGGAGAGGTTTGCCGAATCCGGTAAAGGATGTGGGACGATGGAACAGGTGATCAGCGCGGAGATGCGCGATTTTTTCCATGCGAACGGTTACATACTGGTGAAAGGCGTTGTGCCCAAGCAAAATTGCGACAGCGTGATCGAGACGATATGGGCTTTTACCGGCCAGCGTCCGGACGACCCGGAGAGCTGGTATCAGCCCGCTTCCGGGATGGATACGTTCTGGAAGCATCAGCGGGAAGGGATGCTGCCTCTGTTCCACCATCAGACGATGTGGGACAATCGGCAGCATCCGCGGCTGTATCGGGCGTTCGCCGAACTGCTGGAGGAGGAGAGGCTGTGGGTCAGCATCGACCGGGTCAATATGAAGCCTCCCCGCCGCGAAGACTTCACCCAGTTTAACACGGGCTTCATTCATTGGGATACGGACACCTCGAAGCTGACCTTTCCGCTGCCGCGGCCGCCCCGCGTGCAGGGGGTTTTGTATTTGGCCGATACGGCAGCCGACCAAGGCGGGTTTCAATGCGTGCCGAGCCTGTACCGCGACTTCGAAAGCTGGATCGCCGCGCAGCCGGACGACCGCCATCCGACGCTGCCCGACATTACCGGCCACGACATCGTCCCGATTCCGGGCGAGGCCGGGGATTTGCTCATTTGGGACGTTTTGCTGGCGCACGGCAATGGACAAAATTATACGTCGAAGCCGCGGTTCGCCCAATATATTTCCATGTTCCCTGCGGTGCCGGGCGTTTGCCGCGACGATATGGTGGAAGGCTGGCGGAACCGCACCGGACCATCGTTCGCGCCGGAAGATCCGCGCGGCTGGGAGCGCGGTCCGGGAACGGAGCCGGCCCGGCTTACCGAGCTGGGACGGAAGCTGCTCGGCCAGGACCCGTGGCCGTAAAGACGAGAAGCGGCTTTGCGCCGCACCGCATCTACCGGAAAAAGCCGGACGTAGGGCGATTGACGGGGCGTTTCCGAATGCGGTCATCGGTTTGGTTTGGCAAAACGCCCGCATGGGCGACGAAGAGCACACGGAGGTGCTGGTTATGATCGATCCGGCAAACAAGCTGTTACGGGAACAAGGGAGCGGTATTCCGATCGGACTGTGGGTTCCCCCACCGAATCGGGAGCTGACGGAGGACAGGTACAAGGAAGTCAAAGAGGCCGGGTTTACGTTCGTTCTCGGCCTGAGCGAATACGACGGCACTACCGCTTTTATTCGCAAAGCGTTGGATGCGGCTCATGCCAACGGGCTGCTGTACCTGGTCCGCGATCCCCGGTTGACCGAGCTGGCCGATGACGAATTAAGCCTTGTCGAGCCTTATGTCGCGGAATTTGCCGGTCATCCCGCTTATGCCGGTCACCTGTTTATCGACGAGCCGGATATGTCCCTATTTCCCAAGCTCCGGGCGCTTAAAGCGGCTTACGGCAAAGCGGCCCCGCACGGGCTAGCCTACGTCAATTTATTTCCGACTTACGCGTCCGACCGGCAGCGGGGCGGTGATCACGAGCAGTACGTATCCGGGTTTCTCGAGCAGTTCGAGCCCGCCGTTTTATCGTACGACCATTATCCGTTTCTCACGCCGAAGCCCGGCCGTACGCATACGATTACGCAAGATTACTATACGAATCTGCGGATTGTCAGTGAAGCCGCCAGGGCGCGGAACATCCCCTTCTGGCTGTTTATCCAGACGCTGGCGTTCAACCGGTCGAACCGCGATCCGCTCGAAGCGGAGATCCGCTGGCAAGTGTATACGAGCCTGGCTTACGGCGCGAAGGGCATTCAATATTTCACGTATTGGACGCCGGACGACGGAGGGGAAACGTTCGGCGACGCGATGATCGACCGGGCCGGCGGCAAGACGCGGCATTACGGTGAGGTACAGCGAATCAACCGGGACATTTCTCTTATCGGCGGCGTTCTCGCCCAGTTGGAGCCGTTCGGAGTGCTGGCCCACGGAAGCATTTCCCCGCCGCTCGAGGGCGCATTGAAGTCCTTTGCCCCGATCGGGCGAATCGAAGGGGATGCGGCCGTAATCGGCTGCTTCCGCGACCGCGAAGGCCAGCCTTATGCGCTTGTCGTGAACGAAAGCTTCACGCAGCCCGGCTCGGTGCGCATCGGCCTGGACGATTCCGCGCAGGCGGCAGCCGTCTGGGAGGATGGGCAAAAAACCGCTCTCCGCCTGGACCAAGGCGAGTTTGCGCTGCATTTGGACCCGGGGGAGGGCAAATTGATTGCCTTCGGGGTCTAAGCAAAGGAGGATACGCCGGTGGCAGCCGGATCGAACGGACAAAACCTTGAACCGGCGAACGCCGCCGGATGCTTGAAATTCCGCGGGGACGGCACGTTTACGATCGCGCAATTGACCGACGTCCATTACGGCGGCGGCATTCGCGAAGATGAGCTGTCCCTCACTCTGATCGAATCGGCGTTTGCCGCCGACCGGCCCGATCTGGCCGTATTTACGGGAGACTTGATCCGCAGAGGGCCCGACGCCCGGGCCCAGTTCGCCCGGGTGACCTCCACGGCGGCGGAGGCGGGGATTCCGTATGCTTTCGTCTTCGGCAACCACGATTCGCGCCGGGACGCAACCCGGAGCGAGCTGATGGAGCTGGAGGCGGGCAAGCCGTACTGCTTGTCGCGGGCCGGACCCGGGGATGTCAGCGGCGTCGGCAATTACACGCTCGAGATAGGCGGGTCGCACGACGGGCGAACGGCGGCCATGCTTTATTTGTTCGACAGCGAGTGCAATGCCCCGCAGTGGGCCGTCTCCCCGGACAGCGGCGGAAAAGGCGAATGGATCGACCGGGATAAAGTGGTCTGGTACGTCGGCGAGTCTGCCGCCTTTACGCTTAGGAACGGCAGCCCGCTGCCGTCGCTCGCCTTCTTCCACATCCCGCTGCCGGAGTATGAGGATGTATGGCGCACCGGCGCTTGCAGCGGCAACCGCTTCGCCAAAGTACGCTGCCCGGAGCTGAACGTCGGCCTGTTCGCCGCGATGATCGAGAGGGGCGACGTGATGGGGACGTTCGTCGGGCATGACCATTCCAACGATTATTGCGGCGAGCTGGGCGGCATCCGCCTATGCTACGGGAGGGTGACCGGGTTCAACGGAGATGTTGGCGGAGACATGCAAAGAGGCGTCCGGATTATCCGGCTGCGCGAAGGACGGCGCGGTTTCGATACGTGGATTCGCCAAGCCGACGGATCGGTCGCGGCAAGTCTGCCGGAGCATGCTTCGCAGCGGTAACCTTATAATCGGACGCGGACATGGACAACCGTGGAACTTATACGGACTTGCGCAACGATTTGCGAAAAGGTGACATAGGAGGGAAAGCCGCAATGGCATCCAACATCAATCTTAGCTTCCGGAGCGACGGCACCTTCACGATCGTCCAGATCGCCGATCTGCACTATGCGGGAGGAGCCCCGGAAGACGAAACGACATTGGCCGTTATGGAAGCGGTACTGGTTGAAGAACGGCCGGATCTGGTCGTGTTTACCGGAGATGCGGTGAAAGGCAACAGCTGCGACCATCAGCTGGAGCGGCTGATGGAGGTGCTGAATATCCCGGAAAGGCTCGGCATTCCGTACGCGTTCGTCTTTGGCAATCACGATTCCGAGCACGACTGCTGCACTCGGGAAGAGATGATGGCGGCGATGGAGCGGCGAGAGCGATGCCTTGCCGAGGCCGGGCCTGCGGACGTGACGGGCGTCGGCAACTACGTCTTGACGGTAGCCGGCGCTGACGGAGGCGAAGGGCCGAAAGCGGTCCTGTATTTTTTCGACACCGGCTGCAGCGCGCCGAAATCGATTATTAAAACGTATGCTTGGCTGGAACGGGATCAGATCGACTGGTATATCCGGCAATCGGAGGCTTTCCAGGCGAATAACGGAGGCGCACCGCTCCCGGCGCTCGCCTTTTTCCATATCCCGCTGCCGGAATACAACGACGTGTGGGATATGCACGTCAGCTATGGCGTGAAAAACGAAACCGTAGGCTGTTCCCGGCTGAATACCGGCATGTTCGCGGCGATGAAGCAGCGGGGCGATGTGATGGGGACGTTCGCCGGTCATGACCATACGAACGATTATTGCGGCGATCTGTACGGCATCTGGCTATGCTACGGCCGGACCGGCGGCCCCAACACGGTCGGGGAAGAGCCGTTCGAGCGCGGGGCCCGGGTCATCCGGCTGAAGGAAGGCGAGCGGGGATTCGAAACGTGGCTGCGTTTGGCGGATGGCTCCGCCGTCATCGATCAGCCCGAGCACGAGCCGACCGGTCGAGTTCCTCCGCCGTTCAAGGTCGTCGTACCGGACCCGCCGTTCAGCGTCAGACGACAAGAGAGGCCGGACGACCTGCCGGTTGGCGAAACATGAAGGCAGAAAGGAGCACATCGATGGAAGTCAGCATCATGACGTTCAACCTCCGGTTCCATACGGAGACGGACGAAGGAAATTGCTGGACGTACCGCAAGGACGGCGTCGCGGACATTTTCGCCCGCTACCGGCCGACCGTCGCAGGCACTCAGGAAGGTTTGTCCGGCATGCTGGACGATTTGCAGCAGCGTCTGCCCGAGTACGCCTGGGTCGGCGAAGGGCGCAAAGGCGGCAGCGAATGCGAGCATAACGCGATCTTTTACCGCAAGGACGAGGTCCAGCTTGTCGACTGGGGACAATTCTGGCTGTCCGAGCAGCCGGCCGGACCGCTCGAGAAAAGCTGGGGCGCGACGCATTACCGCATCAGCACATGGGCGCAGTTTCGGTTTAAGGCGGACCCGGAACGGCAGTTTCTTCATTATAATACGCACCTCGACCACAGCAGCCAGTTGGCCCGGGAGAAGGGGAGCCGGCTGCTATGGGAAAGACTTGAGGCGCATCGCAGCCGTGTGCGGCTGCCGGTGCTGCTGACCGGGGATATGAACGCCGAGCCGGACAATCCGGCGATCGCGTTTTTGCGCGGGCAGTTGGAGGCCGACGGGGCGCGCAGTACGCTGACGGACGCTTACTTGACCCTCCCCGGCGAGCCCGGGCTTTCGTTCCATTGCTTCCGGGGCGGCGAGGAAGGGCGGCCGATCGATTACGTGTTTGCGAGTCCGGATGTGGCGTGGACCGGCGTTAGGATCATCCGCGACCGGGTGAACGGACTGTACCCTTCCGACCATTACCCGGTACTCGCGCAGGCGGTGTTGTAATCCGTCAGTGAATGACCCGCGTTCCGCACCGGGCCGGGTCGGGAAGGAGATAGTTATGGCCAACGTCAAAGTGCTGTTGTGGTTCGATGTGGAGGATTATATAACCCCGGAGAGCCAGGATGCGTGGGCCGGGTTGCTGCAAGAGCTGAACAAGCGGAACGTAACCGGCATTTTCAAGATCGTCGGGGAAAAGGCCCGGCTGACGCAGGAGCAAAACCGGACAGACATTTTATCGGGGCTGGCGCGCCACGAAATCGGCTACCATAGCGATCTGCACAGTCAGCATCCGGTCAGCACCGAATATTTGGAGCATCTCGGCTTCCGGGAAGGCGCGGACCTGTTCGTAGCGAAGGAGCGAAAGGGATTCGAGGACTTGCTCCGGATTACCGGCTCCCCGGTCGTTTCCTACGGCCAAGCCGGCTATTCGTGGGCTCCTCAGACGTTCGCCGCTTTGCATAAATGGGGAATTCCCGTCTATCTGGACGACCACGACCAAATTTCGCTAAACGGGCAGCCTTTCTGGTACGGAGGCTTGCTGAACTTCACGAATATGGCCGGGATACTGAAACTGTCGTTCAAGGGAGACCGGCTGGAGCAGGCGCGGCTCGAATTCGACCGGCTGTACGAGGAATTTTCCGAACGGCTGAGCGGAGACGAAGTCGGTTTTATCAGCATGTACTGCCACGAATGCGATTTTGTATGCGACGGCTACTGGGATGTGGGCAATTTCGCCCGAGGCAAGGAGACGCCGCGCGCGGAATGGCGGCCGGCGCCGCTCAAGCCTGCCGGGGAAATGGAGCACTGGCTCGGCAAGTTCGGCGAGTTCCTCGACCATACGCTATCAAAGTCGATCGAATATATCACGGCCGGGCAAGCGCTGGAGCTGGAATGCTCGCGTGCGGAGGCGGTGACGGAGGGCGATGTGCGCGCGCTGGCGGCAACGGTCGGGGAAGAGCTCGGCTTCCGGGTGCTGGACGGTAAAGCCTATTCGGCATCGGAGCTCCATGCTTTGTTCGGCAGTTTGCTGCTCGGGCGCGAGCTGAAGGCGGACTTCGCCTACGGTCCGGAGCGGGAGTTCCGGAGCGACGACGGCGGACCGCTGCGCGTGGCGGATCTAATGGAAGTCCTTGGCGCGGCCGTCGAGCCTGAAGTGCTCGGCTTCCGCCAACTGCCGGATTTCTACGAGGTCGCCGGGCGGAAAATAAGTGCGCTCGATTTGACGTGCACGCTGGCCCGCGTGATTACCCTCGGATTGCGGGGCGAAGATAGCGTCGAGCTTGTCCGGGGCGTGCTTGTCACTCGGCAGTGTGCGGGCGACGACGACTTGTGGGGACGTAGATGGCGAATATTTCCCGAAGATTTTCGGGCGCCGAACGTCGTTCGCATGTCCAAGCTGCAAACCTGGACTTTGAAACCGGCCTTATTCGCGAACAAATAAAGAAGATTACGCCTTGCCTTGCTATACAAGAGCGCAGCAGGAGATGATATGCATGGAATTGTTTATTATCCGCCACGGCGAATCGGTCACGAATACGTCCAAGACGCTGCTGGCCGATGGGGGGCTGACGGAGCGCGGTCAAGCGCAAGCGGCCGCGATGGCGGCATGCATGGCGGCGGCCGGGGTGACCCGTCTGTTTTCCAGCCCGCTCATGCGGGCCGTGGAGACGGCTCAGCCGCTCGCGCGCCTCGCAGGGCTTCCGATCGAAGTATGGCTGGATGCGCATGAAGTGTGGACGGGGGAAGGATACCGGGGACCGACGACGGAGAAGCTTGCCGAGATGTATCCGGAGGTTCGGTTCGCCGAAGACACCGCATGCGATCCGCTCGGCTGGCATTGTCCCGGAGGGGAAACGTCCGAGACCGGCTACTTGCGGGCCCGGCGCTTGCTTGAGAGGCTGCGCGGCGAGTTTCCCGGGGACGAGCGCGTGGCGCTCGTCGCCCATGGCGCTTTAAACCGCAGGCTGATGCTGAACGCGCTTGGGCTGGATTATTCCAGCAGCCTGCGTCCGTACGGCGACAATTGCAGCATTTGGTGGCTCGGATTCAACGCAAGCCGCGTATCGATCCGCTATGTAGGGCCGGCCGTTCCGCGGATGTTCGATCATATCGTGCCTTAACAAGCGGCGACTTCCAGCGGCCAAACGGAAAGGACCGGGCAGACGATTTTCGTCCGCCGGTCCTTTTTGCGCAAGTTCCGGAGATATACGATTAGGCAAGCTTGGGCGCTATGGCTCCGAGCGAGGCTTGTCCCGGTCTTGGTTGATGACCGTCAAGTCTGGAGCTCCGTCGCTCCCGTCCGCATCGTCAGCTTCGACGAACCGTTTGAGCGCGGCCATCTTGTTCTCCCAATACCTCTCGAAGTAAGCGAGCCACCGCTTTAGCTCGAGGAGCGGTTCGGGTTCCATCCGGTAGCGCGTTTCGCGGCCGACCTTCCGTTCTTTCACGAGCCCGGCGTCGGACAGAATGCGCAAATGTTTGGACACGGCCGTTCGACTCATCGGAAAATGGCTGCTGATCGCAGTGACCGGCATCTCCCGCTCGTCGAGCAGAAGCAGCAGCTTGCGGCGGGTAGGATCTGCGATAGCCTGGAAGACGTCATGCTTCGGCAAAGCGCCGCCGTCAGCCATGTCAGCCCTCGACATAAGCGGCGAGCGATTTTTGCAGCCCGCCCCAGCCTTGAGCCATGCGGTCGCGCACAAGCGCGTGCGTTTCGCCGAACTCCGTTACTTTGTCCGGGTCCCAACCGCCGTGGATGAGCGTAAATTCCGTTTTGCCGTCCAGTTCGGCCAGCTCGAACGTAAGCGTCCAGTCTTTGCCCCAAGTGAACGAAAGCCGTCGCGGCGGGTCGAGCTCGGTTACTTGGCAAGGCGAGTCGCCGAACGGTCCGGCCTTCAAAATAAATTCATAGCCGAGCCGGGGCTCGAACGTATTGGGCATAAACCAGGCGGCGATGCCTTCCGCGGTGGCGACGGCGTCCCATACTTTGCGGATCGGGGCGTTCAAGACCAGCGTTTGGCGAATATCGGGCAATGCTTCATTCGAATGATTCATACATAGTCCTCCTATAATGGCGAATTGTCGGGTCGGTGCGGCCGCAGCCTACTTGGACTGAACTTTATCCGCGTGGCGGAAGCGGACGGCCGACCATGTCTCGTCGATCGCTACGTTGCTGACAGCCCGGTATGATGTTCTATTTTGTACCAAAAGCCACAAACTATCCCGGTTCAAGTCCGTCTTCACCTTCGAGCTTTGCTTCGGATAGGCGATCCAGAACACCGCATCCTCGGCGAGCGCCGGAACCGTGCGAGGCAGCCATTCGTTCGCTTCCTCCGCGTTATGAACGTACAGAAGCAAAAAAACAAGCGGGCTATCCGCTTCGGTGCCGATGCCGAGCGAATACCCAACGGGCGCGTTCAGAACGGACGCCGGCCCGGATTTGTAACGCAACTTTTTCAATAGCGCCTCGTGGTCCATCCGTGTACCTCCGTGCAAGCTTTTATGAAACCATTTGGTTTCGCATTATTATGTTACGACACCTTAAGGTTTCGTGTCAAGCGGCCGCGTTATGGAAAAGAAAGGACGAGAAGGGGAGCTGCCTCCCGTTCTCGTCCTTGCCGAGCATACCGTTAATGATGATGGCCGTGCGAACCGCCATTATGACCGTGGTGGCCGTCATGGCGGTGCGTGGAAGAACCGTGTTCATGGTCGTGATGACGATGGTCGTGCCGATCCGGAGCCGCATGCTGGTGCATGACGCCGTTCTGATGCATCCGGTTATGCAGCGCCCGGTGCGCACTCGTAAGCGTCATGAGCAGTCGTTTGAACGTCTGCTCGTCGCTTTTGGTGGCTAGCGATTTGATGTAGGCGGTCGAGCCTTCGATCTGCTCGAGAATCGTGACCGCGTCCTCGGCGCGGAAGCACGGCTTGCCGTCCACGACGACGGATACCGCGCTGGAATGGGCCGCGATCATTTCCGACTGGTCATGATACTTGCCGCGGACGCGCAGGGCGATCCAGCCGCTCTCCTTGACCGAAACCGACCAATGTCCCGCATAGTGCCCGATCTCGGGATCGACGGCTTTCATCTCGCGCAGCTCGCCGTTTACGACCAGCTCGATTTGGGTGACCGGAACCGTAACCGAGCTGACCTGCCAGTCGATATCGAGCGTTCCGCCGGAAGACGGAAGCTGCATTGACTGTCCCATCTCGCAGTCGCCGACGCGCAGGTCGAGCAGCGGTCCGAGCGTGGCGAACGTATGCCCCCGGCGCACGGCGTTCATCCAGGCGTCGTACGTGAACGGCTCGCCGCGTATGAGCGAATACGTGCGTATGGTGCCGACGGCAGTCGATTGCGACATTTTATCGGTGCCGCCGACGGCGGGAGCCTTGTAGCCGCAATTCAAGTAGCGGTACCAATCGGACAGCGAATACGGATTGATGCCGACATTTTCGAAAGAGCACATTTCCACCGCGTCGACTTCGCCGAGCACGAGCGCCGCGGCGCCCTCCGCGCGCGGGTTGGGCAGATGGGGCATAACGACGATGCCGTTCTGCTCCCTGCACCGCTTGGCCCATTCGGTGATCGTCGCTTCCAGTGGATCGCCGAGCCCGGACTCGTCCGGCCCCCCTGTGCACAACGGCAAAATCATGCTCCCTTCGTAGCCGAGCAACGAGATATGACCGAGAATGTGCTGACGGTTCTCCGTCCCGACCCGGACCAAATATTCGCCGGAACCGCCGTTTTCTTTGCTGCCGATCGTCGTTTTGCCGTCGAAATCGCCCAGGTTGCTGAACATTTCGCCCCATTGGCTGGTCAGCAGGTTGACGACGTTCACCCCTTCGGCGTCCCCTTCGAGAAGGGCGGTTTGCGGAGAGAGGAAATGAACGTGCGTATCGGCCGTAACCCAGCCTTTCTGCCTCCACGGAAGAACGTGATCCAGCTCGATCGCGATCGCATCGGTTTGCTCTGTGACGAGAAACCGCTTGCGCACAGGACGGATTTCGAACCCTTTCGTCACCTCGATGTACACGTCGCCGAGAGGCAGCTTGTATTCCGCTTCGCCGTCGATGTAAGCGCTGTAATGAAAGTCCTGCACATACTCCGCTCCGTAGTCCTCGAACCAATGCGCATTCGGAAACCGGTGTCCGTTGACGGGGGCGATGTAGTCGCCGAGCTTGCCGTGCACGTGGATTTTGGCGGCGATTCGGCGTCCGCTCGTCCCTTCGGTTATCCGGACCTTCACTTTGCGAAGGACGTTCTCCGTCAGCGTCCAGGCGGTGTGCTCCTCCAGCTCGCGCAGCGGGATCGTCAGCCCGGGCTGGCCGTCAATCGTCAAATGGGCGTCGGGATGGGCGGTATATTCCACGATCCATTCGTCCGGCTTCGGAGACGGCAGACGCGGATTGGCGTTATCCAGCCAAGAGGCATGGTCGTATTCCAGCACCGGCCGGACGGCGATCACTTCGCCCAGATCGATGCGGATGTTGGCACGATCCCCGAACGGCTGCGGCACGAAGCCGGGCGCGCTGACATAACGCACGCTGCGGCGGGCTTCCCAGCGAAACGGATTCGTTTCCGCATCGGTGCGGGTTATGCCGAACACAAAGGAGGTTCCGTCCGCCGGAATCATCGTCAGCCGGATCAGCTCCTTGTCCGGATGCGGGTTGGGCAAGGCGTACAGCCAGTGGTGCATCGCGCTGCCGAAGCCCGGGAACGTCGTGCGCAGCTGGCTTTGGCCCCACGGGATGGTTGGCGCTTCCTTGTGCAGCAGATCGGTATTCGTCGCCATCGTTCGGGGCTTCACGTGCTTGACCGCCTCGAAGCTGTTTTCGCCCCACTTGACTTGAAATTCGCTGATTTGGTAACGTCGCCGCATCGGGAACGCGCACCGGGTGCCGTCCGCGTAATGCAGCACGTATTCGCACACGGTTTCGCCGAGCCGGGGACTGCCCATCATCGGGCTGACGATGCCGTCGGGTGCCGTATCGCTTTCTTTAAAATCGGCGGCATGCAAAAAAAGCAGCTGCCGGTCGTGAAGCGGCTGTGCAAAAGCCAGCTCGACTTCGCGGTCCTTGAGCAGAATGACGTTGTCCGCACCGTCCGGGCCAAGCTCGAACGGCACGCCCCACAGCTCCTGCGGTCCGGTAAGCAGAAATCGCTTGCCAGCGATGACGGCGTCCGAGCAGTCTTCCGGCTTCAGCTCGGCAATGGTCCGGTTATAAGCCGTCGTAAGCGGCACCGGGACGAAACGCTCTCGTTTGCTTGCATGGTTCGAGTTCATTCGGATGATCCTCCTAGAAAGCTTGTCAGGCATCCGTGGACCGGGGCTTGTACCGACGGCCGCATGCGCGAAAGCTTCGTTTACGGATGAAAAAAATGCGCTCCGGGTTGTTTACAATCGTCCCGTTCTCCCCTTATAATAGCTTTAATTAATGATTAAGTAAATTACCCGGAACAAATTAAGAAAACCGATTATCGACGTCATTCGATTGGGAAAGACGTCTTCCGGACACGAAGCGCGACCCGCATCGGGGCCGAAAGGGACGTGTCGGGAAAGGAGACTTTCATGAAAGCGGTCGTTATAAGAAATGGCACAGACCGGCAATACGTGACGGTAACCGATATCCCGAAGCCCGGTCCGATTGGCCCCGAAGAGGTGATGATCCGCGTGCTTAGCGTCGGGCTGGACGGTACGGACCGGGAAATCGTGATGGACCGTTACGGCGTTTTGCCGGAAAAGGCGGAGCAGATGGTCATCGGACACGAGCTGCTCGGCACAGTTGAGCAGGCAGGGGCGGCTTCGGGCTTTGAGGCCGGACAGTTTGTCACGGTACTGGTCCGAAGGCCGTGCGGCAGCTCTGCTTGTCTTCCGTGCAGGCACGGACAGCAGGATTATTGCCGGACAGGGCTGTACACCGAGCGGGGAATCCGGGCCGCTGACGGCTTTTTATGCGAATACGTCTCCGAACTCGCCCAATACGTCGTGCCGATCCCGCAAGCGTGCGCGTCCTACGGCGTTCTCGTCGAACCGCAAAGCATCGTCGAGAAGGCGTGGAGCCAGATCGCCTGCATCCAGCGCCGGGTCGCCTGGGAGCCGGGGACGGTGCTCATCACCGGCTCGGGCCCGCTCGGTATATTGACCGCGCTGACGTGCCGAAGCATGGGGCTCGAGACGCACGTTTGGTCCAAATCTGGACGGGACAGCGCGAATGCCAGGTTGATTCGTCGATGCGGCGCATTTTATCATGAAGCGAGGGAGAGCGCGCAGCCCGGAGAGGTTGAACCGTTTGCCGGCGGGCTGAACGCCTTTGCCGTGGAACAGGGGATTCGCCCCGATATGATCTGGGAATGCAGCGGGCATACGCCGCTCGCTTTCGAATCGATGAAGCTGCTCGCTCCGAACGGCGTGCTGGCCATTCTCGGGGTCGCCTCGGGCGATACCCGGCTGAACATTCCCAGCGATGCGCTCAATCAGGAGATCGTATTGAACAATAAATGCATCGTCGGCTCGGTAAACGCTTCACGAGCCGATTTCGAAACCGGCATCGGCCGGCTGCAAACGATCGAGGCGCAGTTCCCCGGCATGCTAACCGCCCTGCTTACCGATCGGCTGACGATGGAGCAGGTGCCCGGTCTCGATTTTACCGGCATTGCCGTGAAGGCGGTAGTCGATTTGGCGTCGATGGAGACATGACGTCGGGCAGCTGCGATTAGCCTTCTTTTTACCAAACGAACGCTTAGGCAGACGGAGGATTATAACTATGCATGCGGCTTTGGAAACTTGTATCGCGAAATACCCGGAGCTATCCGAATGCGTACCGGATATCGAACGCGCTTTTGAAACGATGAGGGACAGCTACAGCGCAGGCGGCAAGGTGCTGCTCGCCGGCAACGGAGGAAGCGCCTCGGATTGCGAGCATATCGTCGGCGAGCTGATGAAGGGCTTTATGTCCAGAAGACCGGTGCACGACTCGATGAGACGGAAGCTGCGCCAATTCGGCGACGCCGAAGGCGACTATTTGGCCGACCGGCTGCAGGGGGCGCTGCCGGCGATCTCTCTTGTGAGCCATACGGCGCTCGCGACCGCGTACGCCAACGACGTGGCGGCGGATATGGTATTCGCCCAGCAGGTGTTTGGCTACGGCAAGCCCGGGGACGTGCTGATCGGCCTCTCCACATCGGGCAACTCCGCCAACGTCGTGCGTGCGCTGCAGGTGGCGCGGGCGCAGGACTTGCGCACGATCGGCTTGACCGGCCGCGGCGGCGGGGCGATGAAGGAGCTGTGCGACGTGACGATCCGGGTTCCGTACGACGTGACGCCGGACATTCAGGAACGGCATTTGCCGATCTATCACGCGCTTTGCATCATGCTCGAGGATGCGTTTTTCGGGAATGGGAAATGACATTCAGCAGAAAAAGGAGCGGAGGAGGGAAAACGTCATCCAACCGAACAAGATTGCCTACCTGAAGCAGGTGAAGCAAAGCAACATGTCGGAAGTGCTGGAGAAAATTTGGCAGCATCAGCAAATATCCCGGGTAGAGCTGGTCGAGCATACGGGGCTGACCTCCGGAACGATTACCAATTTGACTCACGAGCTTATCGAGCTGAAAGTAATACGCGAGTTCGAGGCCGTTTCCGGAAACGTCGGCCGCAGACGAGTCATGCTCGGCTTCGACACGAGCCAATACCGGATTATCGGACTCGACATCGGACGGGCCACGGCGGAAATCGTCGTCGTCGATTTGAACGGTAAAATCATCCGGACGATCGAGCGCGATATGAGCGACCGCAAGGGACCCGACGAATATTTTGGCGTCATCGACCCGCTTCTGACCGAAGTTAAACAAGAAATAGAAGCTTCCGGGCTTACGATTCTAGGCTTGGGCGTAGGCGTGCCGGGGCCGATGGATTACGGAGCGGGAACGCTGCTTGATCCCCCCAATTTCCCGGGATGGAGAAACTATCCGCTGCAAAGCGTATTGGAGCAAAAGTTCGGCCTGACGACCCTGATCGAGGACGACGCCCGCACATCCGCCATGGCCGAGCGCTGGTACGGGCTGGGCCGCAGCATTCAGGATCTCGTGTTCATTACGATGGGGATCGGTATCGGCGGCGGTGTGGTCAACGAAGGCAAAATCGTGCGCGGCACGAACGGCTTATGCGGCCAGGTCGGACATATGACGATCGTGCTCGACGGCAAAATATGCGATTGCGGCAACCGGGGCTGCTGGGAAACCGTAGGATCGATTCCGGGGATTTTGAGCCGGTGGTCCGGCGGGAATACGATGGAGCAGTTGACCGAGGCGATCCGGACCGGAGATTCCGAGGCGCTGCAATGCATGGAGGATACGCTCAACTATTTGGAAACGGCGCTGATCAACGTCTATAACATGTACGATCCGGAGCTGGTCGTGCTCGGCGGGCGGTTGTATCCGTATTTGGCGGATTACTTGCTCCCGGTGCAAAACCATCTGCGTTCGCGGCTGTATGCCTTTGCGAAGGATCGATTGCGCATCGAGCCGTCGACGTTCGGCACATCCCAGAGCGCCGTCGGGGCAGCCGCTTTGGTGCTCGGATTTTTGTTGTCGGAGCCGGTAAGGCTACTGGCGTTGACCGAAGCGTAGAGTGCGACGGAAATAAAGAGAAGACTGGTCCGGTTCGGTTCGCCGGGCCGAACCGAGGAGTCATTGCGAGGCGGTGCAAGTGCTGCCTTTTTGCGTCAAATAAACTTAAAGATTAAGTAAATGGTCGAGTTTGCAAAATGGAAGGAGAGCCGGATTATGGGGGAAATGTATCGTCCGCTGCGCCATTCGGGCTGCCGCATCTGGGACGATCTGACGTTCAAAGGCTACCGTTCGCTGGTGCTGGAAAACGAAAAGCTGCTGATCCATCTGCTGCTCGACAAAGGGAGCGAGCCGATTCGCTGGCTGCACAAGCCGACGGATACCGATTTTATCTGGATTTGGCATAACGGTCTGGGGGTTCCGCATTCATTATACGACGATTATCAGGTCAGCTATATCGGCGGCTGGCAGGAGATGTTTCCGGAGGTCAGCTATACGTCCGAATACCGAGGGGGGGCGGTACACCGCGGGGAGGCGGCGATTACGCCGTGGGATTACCGCATTATTCGCGACGATCCCGAAGAAATCCGCGTTTTGCTCATCAACCAGATTCGCTCGCTGCCATTCCGGATCGAGAAGCTGTTTATTCTAACCTCCGGCAGCGAAACGGTGCGAATCGAGGAGACGGTGCGCAACCTGTCGCCGTCCACGGCGCTTGAGGCCAACTGGGGTCATCATCTGGCTTACGGGCCGCCTTTCCTCGGCGAGGATTCGTACATTTCGTTTACGGAAGGGGCGAAGATTTGCCATCCGGTCACGGGAGAGAGCTGGGATTGGCCCGTCATGCGAAAGGGCGGGACGGAGACGGATTTGTCCGTCATGCCGGCGGACGGGACGGAGCGCGATTTATTGTATATCGCCACGACCGACTGCAAGTACCGACTAACGAGTCCGGCCCGGGACGTGTCGCTGGAAGTCCGCTGGGACGGCTCCGTGTGGCCTTACTTGTGGTATTGGCAAAACTTCCGGGCCGAGATGAACGCTCCGTTCTTCGGCTGCGATTACAACATCGGGCTGGAAATGTTCAATGTTCCTCCCAAGCTGACGCTAGGGGAAGCGGCGGAGCGGGGGCTCGCTCTCGTCGTTCCGCCGAACGGAACCGTTTCGTCCTGGCTGGAATTCGAAGCGTGCCGGCCGCAGGCGGATTGAGTCGCCGGGGCGGGCGGAGAGCCGGCGACGG
The DNA here is from genome assembly GCF_039536325.1 of Paenibacillus hodogayensis. NCBI lineage: Bacteria > Bacillati > Bacillota > Bacilli > Caryophanales > Paenibacillaceae > Paenibacillus > Paenibacillus hodogayensis. The sequence continues at coordinate 263,472 of NZ_BAAAYO010000001.1, read as the reverse complement.
GTCATGCAGAGCAGGCATTTTACTGGAGGAGGGCTAATGCTGTGGTGAACGGGGAACGGTTGTCTTTTGCCGGAATCAAAACGAATACCGTCTACGAACGGACGAATCTGGTCACTATCCGCAATATGGCCCGTCCGTATGAAGCGGGAGCCGAAGCGTGGTGCGGGGCGGACAGCGAGCCGTTCGGCCGGCTGATCGATTCGATCGTCGCGGCGCGGCTAGAAGGCAAGCCGGTGATTTGGTCGATGGGGGCGCATGTCATCAAAAACGGGATGTCCCGCTATGTCATCGAGATGGTGAGACACGGCTTTCTTACCCACGTGTCCGGCAACGGGGCGACCAGCATCCACGATTTCGAGCTCGCTTTTCTCGGCGAAACGTCGGAGGATGTGGCCCGGTCGATCGAGGACGGCTCGTTTGGCATGTGGGAAGAGACGGGACGCTACATGAACGAGGCCATTCAGCAGGGGGCGGCGCTCGGCTTGGGCTACGGACCGAGCTTGTACCGGTATTTGTCGGCGCATCCGGAGAAGTTTCCGCATTACGACGACTGCGTGTTCGTGCAATGTCAGCGCTACGGGGTGCCTTACACGTGCCATATCTCGATCGGCACCGATATTATCCATCAGCATCCGATCGTCGATTTCGAAGCGCTAGGGGCGGCGTCCGGCGAAGATTTCCGGACGATGTGCCGGTCCGTGGCCGCCATGCGGGACGGAGGCGTGTTTCTGAATTTTGGTTCCGCGATATCGGGGCCCGAGCTGTTTCTGCGGTCGCTGGCTCTCTCGCGCAACCGGGGATTGCCGATGGAAGGCATCGTCGCCGCCAACTTCGACATCGTGCCTACGCAAGCCGCCTTCAAGCCGCCGGCAACCGATCCCGACTACCATTACCGGCCGCGCCGGGTGCTCGTGGACCGGCTGAGCGAGATTGGGGGCGAGGCGCATTTGTTCCACGGTCTGCACCAGCAGACGATTCCCGCTCTCTTCCACCGTCTGCTGCAGCGGAAAGAAGAGCTCGGCGCGCAGTTTCAGGGCGCAGCCGCCGCGAATAATACGGAACCCGGCATGGCCGGGGCTGGCAGGAATGATCGGGAGCCCGGCATGGTTGGGGCTGGCAGGAATGATCGGGAGCCCGGCATGACCGGGGCAGTTGCGAACGATCGGGAGCCCGGCATGGGTGGGGCAGTCGCGAACGATCGAGAGCCCGGCATGACCGGGGCAGTTGCGAACGATCGAGAGCCCGGCATGGGTGGGGCAGTCGCGAACGATCGAGAGCCCGGCATGACCGGGGCAGTTGCGAACGATCGAGAGCTCGGCATGACCGGGGCAGTCGCGAACGATCGGGAGCCCGGCATGACCGGGGCAGTTGCGAACGATCGGGAGCCCGGCATGACCGGGGCAGTCGCCAACGATCAGGTACCCGGCATGACCGGAGCCGCGTCTTTCCCTCTTTATCCGGCGAAGCTGTATCCGGTTGGCTCGAGGCGGAACGGGCTTTATTTGACGCAGCCGGCTCTATCCGGGTCGGGGGGCACGTTGAGCACCGGAACCTTCTCCGGTTCGATTAATCCCATTGGATTAACTAGCGCTTCCGCTCCAAAAAGAGCCGTTGGTTCGCAGAGCAGCTCCGCTCCGGGGAACACCCTTGGCTTGGAGGATGCGGCCGGTTTGGAGAACACTTCTGTTCCGGGGGACTACTCTGGTTTGGAAGAGGCCGCTGGTTTAGGGAACACCGCCGTTCCAGAGGACAGCTCTGGTTTGGAAGAGGCCGCTGGTTTGGGGAACACTGCCGTTCCGGGGGACAGCTCTGTTTTGGAGGATGCTGTTAGTTTGGGGAACGTCGTTACTGTGGCCGCCGACGCCTTCCGTGTGGCAGCCGTTCCGGGCTCGGGGGAAAGTCCGGCCGGGTGGAGCGCGCCGCAGTTCGATGATTTCATCAAGAGAATGCGCGAGGCGAAACAAAACGGTAGCCGGATACTCGTATCGCTGGGGAGCCACGTGATCGGTTCCGGGGCGCACCGCTACTTGATCGAATGGATTCGCGAAGGTTATGTTTCCCATCTTGCGATGACCGGTGCCACGGCTTTTCAAGACATCGAGCTGGCGGCGTTTGGCTACACGGAAGCGCTGGAGGAAGGAACGTTAGCGTCGGGGACATTGGCGATGTGGCAGGAAACCGGTGATATCGTGCATCAGGCTCTGGCGGACGGCTGCGTGAACGACTTCGGGTACGGCGAAAGTTTGGCGGATTACGCCCGCAGACATCCCAAGCGATTTCCGCATCTCGCGGATAGCCTGCTCGGCGCTTGCATGCGCGCGAGTATCCCGTACACGTGCCATATTACGATCGGCACGGACGATATTCAGCTGCATCCGCAAGCGGATTTCGGCATTCAGGGCGGCGCGAGCGGCTTGGATTTTCAATCGTATTGCCATACGGTAGCGAATTTGGAAGGCGGAATGTTTCTAAACTTCGGCTCTACCGTTACCGGGCCGGAGGTGTTCTTGAAGGCATTGTCGATTTCGCGCAATCTCCAGTATCCGGTGCACCATATTACGACTGCCAATTTCGATATCGTACGACTGGGCGACTATCATAAAAAAGTCGGCTATGAAGACTGGGACTATTACTACCGTCCGCGCAAAAACATCGTGCACCGACCGACGAGTCTCGGAGGGAAAGGATATCATTTCGAAGGTCTTCATGAGGAAACGATACCGGCCATCTGGCAGGCTTTGCTCGGAAACGCCAAGTCCGGCATGTCGTAGACCCAGCTTGTGTGGAAAGGATATGGCGCGGCTGCGGCTGTAGCGCCGATGCCGAGTCAAAGGCTGCTCGGCGCTCGACTTCGCCCGGGGATAGTGCTCTTTCGAACACTAAGCCTCCCCAGAAAGGCTCCCGCCGCGGAAGTAGTGCTCTTTAGAGCATTAGCGCGAGCCAGCCTGCGGGAAAACGGCCGCTCAGAGCGACTGTGCCCGGGGATAGTGCTCTTACGAGCACTAAACCTCGCCAGAAGGGCCTCGGCTGCGGAAATAGTGCTCTTTCGAGCATAAACGCGAGCCAGCCTGCGGAACAACGGCCGCTCAGAGCGACTTCGCCCGGGGATAGTGCTCTTACGAGCACTAAACCTCGCCAGAAGGGCCTCGGCTGCGGAAATAGTGCTCTTTTGAGCATAAGCGCGGGCTATCCTTCAGAAAAAACGGCTGCTCAGCACCTTTTGCCCGAGGATAATGCTCTTTCGAGCACTAACCCTCGCCAGAAGGGGCCCGGCCGCGGAAATAGTGTTCTTTTGGGCATAAGCGTGGGCTATCGTGTGGGAAAAACGGCTGCTCAGCGCCTTCTGCCCGGGGAAATGCTCTTTCGAGCACTTACCCTCGGCTGAATGGCCCTGTTTTTGGAAATAGTGCTCTTTCGAGCATAAGCACGAACCATCCCGCGGGAAAACGACCTAAGCGTCTCCACCTCTCACCCTGCAGAAAAATGCTGCTCTGAGGGTTCTCCCGGGCAAGGGTTAAGTAGAGCCTGACAGTTATGTGGATGTGAGGAACGGCCGAGCGTTGTTAACGATAGGTGGAGCGCTCTACTGGTTTTAGCGACTTTCTGTGGATACGCTTCCGAGGGCACAGAGGACTTGTATAATGGGTATGACCGGACAAAGCTCGGACAGAGCCCTTGCAAGCTCAGACAGAAAAAACCAACAGAGCAACCCAACAAAGCAACCCAACAAAGCAACCCAACAAAGCAATCCAGCAGAGCAACCCAACAGAGCACCAAACAGAGCAGCCCTACAGAGCCTTGAAACGCCGTATCACTCATTTCGTCAGAGGAGAGGTGTTGACCGAATGGACACGTTCAAACCGCAGCTCGCGATGCTGCGAGAGGAGCTCGAATCATTGCCGGAGCTGAACCTTCCGGAAGGCTACTCGGTCCGCGGTTTTCAGGACGGGGACGAGGCCGCTTGGGAGCGCATCATTCAAGATTCGTTTGGCGGCGAGCGCAAGTTCGACAGCCATATGAGGCGGGACCCGGAGTATCGTCCGGAGCGAGTCCGGTTCATTTGCTGCCACGGGGAACCGGTCGCAACCGCCTCCGCCTGGTATAGCGGGGAGTGGGGCGCCGATACGGGCTGCCTCCATATGGTAGGAATCTTATCGTCCCACGCGGGCAAAGGGATAGGCTCGATCGTCAGCCTGGCCGCTATGCACCAGATGAAGCGGGAAGGGCGGACCCGGGCGGTGCTGCGCACCGACGACTTCCGCATACCGGCGATCAAATCGTATTGGAAGCTGGGCTACAAACCGTATCTGGTCCATGAAAACCAGGTGGAGCGATGGCGGGCGATCGGAGAGAAGCTCGGCATCCCGCTGTCTGTACAATAACCGTAACGCATAATGGCCAAGGAGGCTTCATGGGGATGACATCCAGCAAATCGCAGACAAACACGAAGATCAAGGCGGTGCTGTTCGACTTTGACGGTACGCTGTCGACGCTCCGAGCGGGATGGGAAGAAACGATGACACCGATGATGAAAGAAGCGATAGCCGGGAGCCGCGAGTTGTCGGCAGAGCAAGCGGCGGAGCTCGATCGGGAAATTGCCGCTTATATCGACCAGTCCACCGGAATCCAAACGATATTTCAAATGAAGTGGCTGGCCGAACAAGTGGCTGGGAAAGGCTGGAACCCCCGCGTACTCGGAGAATGGGAGTACAAGGCGGAATACAATCGGCGTCTGCTGCAAAGCGTGAACGCCCGCATCGCCGATTTGCGCGGGGGACGTCTAGATCCGTCGGACTTTCTGATGAAAGGATCGATATCTTTCCTCGAACTTCTTCGCGAGAACGGCATCGAGATGTTTGTCGCAAGCGGCACCGATCATCCCGATGTGGTGAACGAGGCGGAGGTGCTTGGCGTGCACCGCTATTTCGAAGAGATCGCCGGAGCGCCGGTCGGGCGAGCCGACTGCTCGAAGGAGAAGGTGATCGGCGATCTGCTGGAGCAAAGAGGGTTTCGCGGCGAGGAACTGGCGGTTATCGGCGACGGCAAGGTGGAAATCCGGCTGGCGCGCGAAAGGGGCGCGCTCGCGCTCGGCATCGCAAGCGACGAGAACCGGCGCGAGGGAGTCAATCCGGTGAAGCGCGACCGGCTGCTTGCGGCGGGGGCGCAGCATATTGCGGGAGACTTCTCGAACCGGGAGGAGTGGCGGGAATGGCTGGGATTGGACCAAAATTGAAGGTCAGCATCGATTTGACGCAGGCCGTCATCGTTCATTCTTCGACGGCGTCCGGGGTGGAAGCGAAAGCTGTAGACGTGCTGATCGAAGAAATCGCCAAAAGGACGGGCATTGTCTGGAAACGGTTTCACGAGACTGCCGGTGCGGGCACCGCCCCAATCATCGTCGTGGGAATAGTGGAGCGGCTGCCCGAAGGATTCGGATCGGAATGGCCGGAGGATATGCCGGAGCTGCAGTCCGAGGGCTATATGCTGCGGTCGGACGGCGAGCGGGAGCGGCCCGTCGTCTGGGTAGCGGGAGCCGATGCGCGCGGCGTGTTGTACGGAGTCGGCAAGCTGCTGCGCGCCTTGCGCTGGGGCGAAGGATTCGTAGAGCTGACCAAGCCGCTCCGGATAACGACGTCTCCTTATTCGAAGCTGCGCGGACACCAGCTCGGCTACCGGCCGAAGAACAACGCCTTCGACGCTTGGACCGTAGAGCAGTTCGATCAATATATTCGCGAGCTTGCTTTGTTCGGCGCGAACAGCATCGAGCTGTTGCCTCCACGGACCGATGACCGGCCGAGCGGGCCGCTGATGAAGATGGAGCCATTGGCCATGATGGTCCGTCTGGCGGAGGTTATCGAAAGCTATGGCCTCGACACATGGATTTGGTATCCGAATATGGGTGAAGATTATTCCGATCCGGACACGATCCAAGCGGAGCTTGCAGAACGCGAAGAGATTTTCAGCAAGCTGCCGCGCATCACCGCTCTGTTCATTCCAGGCAGCGATCCGGGCAAAATGGAGCCCGATCCGCTGTTCGCCTGGACGGAGCAAATCGCGCAGCTGCTCGAGCGATATCACCCGCAAGCGAAAATATGGCTGTCGCCGCAAATCATGACCTACCATTCGGCCGAATGGACGGAAGCTTTCTGCCGGCAGGTGAGACGGGAGCCGGACTGGCTGGGCGGCGTCGTGTTCGGCCCGCACGTCGATGTGCCGCTGCCGGAGCTGAGACGGCTCATTCCGGAACGGTATCCGATCCGCCGCTACGAGGACATTACCCACAACTTCCACTGTCAATATCCGGTGGTCGACTGGGATGTCGCCTATGCGCTTACCTTGGGACGGGAAAGCTGCAATCCGCGCCCCCTTGCGCAGAAGCATATTCACAACGTGCTGGCACAACACGCGGTCGGCACGATTTGTTACTCGGAAGGCATCAACGACGATGTAAACAAGTTTATATGGTCCGATCAGGATTGGGACCCCCGCACGCCGGTTATCGATACGCTCCGCGACTATGCCCGCCTGTTCGTCGACCCGGAGCGTGCGGATGCTTTTGCCCAAGGACTGCTCGCCCTGGAACGGAACTGGGTCGGCCCGCTGGCCGCCAATGCGGACGTCGAAGTAACTTTGCGCCAATGGCAGCGGATGGAGCAGGAAGCGCCCCTCGGCGTGCTGAACAACTACCGATTTCAGATGCACGTGCTGCGGGCTTATTTCGATGCCTATACGAAAAGGAGACTGCATTACGAGAAGGAGCTCGAATATGCGGCCAAAGAGGCGCTGCGGGCGGCTCCGCAAACCGGCAGCCTCGCGGCAGTCGATGCGGCCGAGCGTATGCTGGAGCAAGCGCGGACGGTACCGGTCTCGGCCGACTTCCGGCAGCGCTGCAACGAGCTCGCCGACGAGCTGTTCGCTCGTATCGGTTACCAGCTTACGGTTGCCCGGCATTTCGCCCGATCGCAAGGAAGGGGCGCCTTCATCGACGCGATCGACGCGCCGCTTAACGACGTGCGCTGGTTGCGGGTGCAGTTCGCCCGAATCCGGCAAGCGGAGGAAGAGAGCGTGCGGCTCGCCCGGATCGAGCAAGTGCTGGACCGCACGAACCCCGGACCGGGAGGATTTTACGATCATCTCGGCTCGTCCTCCGGTTTTCGCCGCGTCGATCCGGGGGCAGGGTGGGAAGCCGACCCGGGCTACTTGGCATCGCCCCGGATCGGGCATGCGATGCATGTGCTATCGCTGCCGGAAGAGCGTCAGATCGAACTGGGCGGCATTCCGCTCGCGTGGATCGCGCATGCGAACGCGATGTTGGACACGCCGATCGTCATTCGTTACGACAATCTGGACCCGGACGCCCGCTACACCTTTAAAGCGGTATACATCGGAGAGACGAAGGGCAATACGCCGAGAGATTGCTGGGCCCGTCTGACGGCGAACGAAGGTCTGACGCTGGACGAGGAAGTGCCGATCCGGGCCGGGACGGTAACGATCCGGGAATGCGAGGTTCCGTCCGAGGCCGTCCGGGACGGCAAGCTGACATTGACAATCGTCCGGCTTCGCGGCTTCAAACGGTTGAACGTCGCGGAAATCTGGCTCATTCCGGAGTCGGAGAGCCTTACCAATCAGAAGCAAAGGATGGGATCGCCGTGACCGTCGTATCGGCTTGCAAGGAGTTTGTTTTTGAGGAAGACCGCCCTTTTCTTTCTTGTCATGCTTCCACATTGATCGGGCTGGACAACGGGGATGTGCTCGCCGCTTGGTTCGGCGGGACGGCCGAAGGCGAGCGGGATGTCGATATATGGACGTCCACCCGCGTCCGCGGCGTCTGGAGCGCGCCACGGCACGCCGCTTCCCATGCGGAGGAGCCGCTCTGGAATCCGGTGCTCTACCGGCGCGAAGACGACCTCATCGATCTGTACTACAAAGCCGGCCATAAAATCCGGAGCTGGCGGACGCTCGTCGCTTCCTCCCCCGATGGTATGGTCTGGTCGCAGGCCAAAGAGCTGGTGGAGGGAGACGAGGGCGGGAGAGGCCCCGTCAAAAACAAGCCGATCCGCCTCGTTGACGGCATCCTGGCGGCACCGGCGTCGGTCGAAACTAAAACGCGCTGGGACGCTTTTGTCGACTTGTCGTCCGATAAGGGAGCTAGCTGGAGCCGGACCGATCTCGTGCCGCTGCGCCGTATTGAAGCGCCGGCGGACGGTTCGGTGCCCGATCCCGGCACCGTCGCAGGGAAAGGCGTCATCCAGCCGACTTTATGGGAGTCCGCACCCGGGCACGTGCACATGCTGCTGCGCAGCACCGAACGGTATATATTTCGCAGCGATTCCGTGGACGGAGGCCGGACCTGGTGCGAAGCGTACGCCACGGAACTGTGGAACAACAACAGTGGCATCGATTTAACGAAACTGCCGGACGGACGGCTGGCGCTCGTGTGCAATCCGGTCCCGACAGAACGAACGCCGCTTGTCGTCTTGTTTTCGACGGATAACGGCCATAGCTGGGGCGACAAATTCGTGCTCGAAGACGGGCCGGGCGAATACTCGTATCCGGCGATCATTAACGACGGCAAAGATCTTCATCTTACGTACACATGGCGAAGAGAGCGGATCGCGTACTGGAAGCTGACTGTCCAGTAACGGAAGAAGCCGCGAAGAAAGGATGTGCGATTTCGATGATACGCGTAACGATCTGGAACGAATACAGCCACGAGCGGCGCAAGGAAAAGGTAGCGGCCATTTACCCGAACGGGATACACGGCGCTATCGCCGAAGGCATTGCGAACGGAGCTTTCTACATCCGCACGGCAACCTTGAACGAGCCGGAGCATGGGCTGTCGGACGAAGTGCTGAACGATACCGACGTGCTGATCTGGTGGGGGCATCGGGCGCACGAGGAAGTGGACGATGCGATCGTGGATAAAGTTTGCACCCGAGTACTGGACGGCATGGGCTTCATCGCGCTTCATTCCAGTCACTATTCCAAAGTGTTCCGCAAGTTGATGGGCACGTCATGCTCGCTGATCTGGCGGGTAGCGGACGAGAAGGAAAGGCTATGGGTCGTCAATCCGTCCCATCCTATCGTTCAGGGAGTCGGCCGCTTCTTCGAGCTGGAGCAGGAAGAAATGTACGGCGAGTTTTTCGATATTCCGGAGCCGGAGGAGCTGATCTTTCTGAGCTGGTTTCAGGGCGGCGAAGTGTTCCGCAGCGGCTGTACGTTCCGGCGGGGACGCGGCAAAATCTTTTATTTCCGACCCGGCCACGAGACGTATCCGACTTTTCACGACGCCAATGTGCTGCGCGTTATTGCAAACGGAGTTCGGTGGGCGGCTCCCGAGCCGGAGCTCCGGTCTTTCGGCGAATGGCCGAGTCCCGCCCCCGCGCTGGAGCCGGTGCCGAACGAGAAGAAGGCGTAAGTAGGCGTAACTCCATTAACGAGAGGACAGTGAACCCAAATGGCGGCATTGAAAGTAGGAGCGGTTGGAACGGGCGGCATGTTCCGCGGAGCGCATTTGACCGCGTGGCTGGCAAATCCGGATACGGAATTGGTCGCCTTGTGCGACTCGAATAAAGAGGCGGCGCAAGCGATCGCCGACGAGCACGGCATCGCGTCCGTCTATTCGGATTACAAAGAGATGCTGGCCCGCGAGGATTTGGATATCGTGAACGTGTGCACGCCGAATGTGTTCCACTCGGAAGTATCGGTGGCTGCTTTAAAGGCCGGCAAGCACGTCTTCTGCGAGAAGCCGGACGCCGTCAGCCCGCAGGAAGCGTTCCGTATGGCCGAAGCGGCCAAGGAGAGCGGCAAAGTGCTTATGGTAATGCGCAACAACCGGTTTCGTTCGGTATCGCAATTTTTGAAGGCGTATGCGCAAAACGGCCATATGGGCGACATCTATACGGGACGTTGCGGCTGGATTCGCCGGCGGGGTATCCCGGGCAAGGGCGGCTGGTTCACGACCAAGGAGCTTTCCGGCGGCGGCCCGCTCATCGATCTCGGCGTCCATATGATCGATCTGGCGCTGTGGATCATGGGCAATCCCAAGCCTGTCGCTGTAAGCGGCTCGACGTATACGAAGTTTGCCGAAACGGAATTGAGCGATTCCGAGCACAGCGCATTCGGATCGAAGAGCGCAGCGGGCGTGTTCGACGTGGAAGATTTGGCCGCAGGCTTTATCCGCTTTGATAATGGGGCCACGCTGCAAATCGAGTGCAGTTGGGCATCCAACATCGAGCAAGAGACCCGGTTCGTCGAGCTGCGCGGTACGAAGTCGGGCTTTAGCTTGACCAACGAGGACTTGAAGCTGTTTACGGAAATTGAAGGGATGCTGTGCAATGTGCAGCCGCAGATCGCCAAAAAAGGCAACGGGCATGGAGACAACATTCACCATTTCGTCGACGTCGTGCTCGGACGGGCGGAGCCGATCTTCAAACCGGACCAGGGCGTCGATATGATCCGCATTTTGAGCGCCATTTACGAGTCCGCCAAGCAAGGCAAGGAAGTGCGGTTGGATTCGTAAGTCGGCAATAACGCATTCCCGGACCGGACCTTCAACCATACAGGCACAAGCGATGGTGTTGTACCGGTCCATCGGCAGCGGCGAGGAGGGGAAGACTTTGTTTTGGGGACATATCGATAATTGGGAACAGGAGAAGTGCTATTACCCGATAGCGATTCAAAACGCGATGGATCATATACGGTCGCTCGATTTCGACCGGATTCCGGACGGGAAGTACGAACTGGAGGGCGGTCTCGTAACCGTCTCCATCAAAGAAACGACGACCCGCGAGAGGTGGCTGCAGAAAGCGGAGACGCATCGGACCTATGTGGATATTCAATACGTGATCAGGGGCGAAGAGAAGATCGGCGTCGCTCCGTGGTCTCCTGTCCAAACTGTAGTCCGAGATGACCTAGATGCCAGGGACGTCGCTTTTTATGAGCCCGTTCACGGTGAAATCGAGCTTCATCAAAAGCCTGGCATGTATGCCGTATTTTTCCCGACCGACATTCACCGACCTTGCTGCAGCGTCGCCGAGGATGCAGCCGTGCGTCGGATGGTCATCAAAATGCATAGCCGGTTGTTCGAGGAGACGGGTGTCTCTTGAGTGGAGCCCGACAACGCGACGGCAGTCCGAACCCTGCATGGGGCTCGGACTGCCGTTTTTCCTATTCCGCTACTGTGGAGAAGAGTTTGTATCCGTTGACTGTCAGACGGCCTTCGGTTGCCCCCGGATGGCAGACAAGGAAAAGAAGGGGCGGTTATTCATTATCCGACCCGCACGAGGGAAATGGTGGCGGCGGTGGTGCCGGACGCGAGCGTGATGGTAGCGGCGAGGGTGGCGCTGATTTGCACGCGAATCAGATCGCCCGCGTTAATATTGATAATGACCTGGTTATAGACAATCCCTATGCCGATCGCCGCATTGATGTTGGTGCCGGGTACCCCGGTTCCGTTGCGGGTTAATTGAAAAGTGGTCAGCAGCGTCAGCGTCGGATAGACGGAGTAAGTAATCAAATACCTACCTGCCGTATTCAACGTAAACGTGTCTGCGGTCGGATTGTTTACCGTAATATCGGCCGACAAGTTTTGGGCATTAGGAAAAGGAATATTGGCTGTTGGATTCAAAAGGGTCAACAGCAGGGTCGCTCCCCCCGTGTTAGCGGCTGATCCCGACGTGATGACCGTGCCCGTTGCACCTGTAGCGCCCGTTGCGCCAGTGGTGCCTGTGGTGCCAGTGGTGCCTGTGGTGCCTGTTCTGCCTGTTTCCCCCGTGGTGCCAGTGACTCCGCTGGTACCCGTAGCGCCAGTCGGTCCGGTCGGCCCTGTGGGTCCGATATTCCCCGTAGTTCCGGTGGTACCAGTAGTACCCGTGGTGCCGGTTGTGCCTGTGATGCCTGTGATGCCTGTGATGCCTGTGATGCCTGTAGTACCTGTTGCACCTGTTGTACCCGTGGTGCCAGTGACTCCGTTGGTGCCCGTAGCACCAGTCGGTCCGGTCGGCCCTGTGGGTCCGGTGCTCCCCGTAAATCCGGTGGTCCCCGTAGTACCTGTGGTGCCTGTAGTGCCTGTAGTGCCTGTAGTGCCTGTAGTGCCTGTAGTGCCTGTAGTGCCTGTAGTGCCTGTAGTGCCTGTAGCTCCAGTCGGCCCTGTGGGTCCGGTGCTTCCCGTAAATCCGGTGGTCCCCGTAGTGCCAGTGGTGCCTGTAGCGCCAGTTGGTCCGGTCGGTCCTGTGGGTCCGGTGCTCCCCGTAGTACCTGTTGCACCCGTGGTGCCAGTGACTCCGGTGGTGCCCGTAGCACCAGTCGGCCCCGTCAGCCCCGTAGCTCCGGTAAAGCCTGTAGCCCCAGTTGGTCCCGTCGGCCCTGTAGCGCCTGTAGCACCGGTGGTCCCCGTAGCCCCGGTTGGTCCTGTCGGTCCTGTTGCTCCTGTAGCCCCCGTTTCTCCGGTAGCGCCTGTCTCCCCAGTCGGTCCTGTTGGCCCGGTGGCTCCTTTCGGACAGGGGCAGCAACCGTGGATCACGCCCTGGTTAACGCCGCAATTGCAGTTTCCATAGATGATGGTCATTGTCGCTCACCTGCCTGACCGCTGGTATGCAGGCTGACTATCGCCAAACCGCGCGGGCGCAAAAAACGAACGTTCCAAAAGACCGGCAAGGCGGGCAAACGGTCTTTTTGAACGAGATCGGCAAAACGCTCACACGGCTGGTGTCGCGGACCGCCGCGCCCCGTACGCTGCATTCCGCCGTTTTGGCAGCCGTTATGATTATGTAATGAAACGGTAGCCGCTTTGGACCGTACTTTCGCCTGCTTGGACATACAAAAGGCGCAAGCCGGAGGCCCGCGCCCCAGTTACCAGGCGTGCAGCCCTCCGTCCACCACCAGATTATGTCCGGTAACGTATCGCGAGGCGTCGGAGACCAAATAAAGCACCGCGCCGACCAATTCATCCGGCTCTCCCATCCGTCCCATAGGGACCCGGTTCGCATACTTGCCGATAAACGTTTCGTTCTGCCCGCTCTGAACACCGCCCGGCGTCAGCGTGTTCACGCGAATTCCGTGCTTGGCCCAACGGGTGGCGAGGTATTGGGTCAAGCCGATGACGGCCGCTTTGGAGGCTGCGTATACCGCAGGAGTATTGATCGCCATATCGAGGTAACGTGACCCTTCATAAATACGCTCGTCGGGACCCAGCAGCCCGTAAATCGAAGAAGTCTGTACGATGGCTCCGCCGGTCTTCTGCTCGATCATACGGCGTCCGACGGCTTGAGCGACCAGAAACATGCCGTCGATGTTGACCGACATGACGCTTCTCCACTCGGCTAGCGAATACTGTTCGAACGGGGCAAAAAACGCGCTCAGGTCGCCCGATTTGCTCGCAGCGTTGTTCAGGGAGATGTGGATATCCCCGAGCTGTTCCGCGAAAACGTCCGTCATATGCATGACGGAATCCGGGTCGGAGACGTCGCAGGCGATCCCGATACAACGGGTCCCGTACTGTGCGGACAACTGCTCGGCGAAGCGTCCGGCTTCCGCTTCGTCCAGATCGATAACCGCCACATTGGCTCCGAACTCCGCCAGACCGGAGCAAAACCGCCGTCCGAGAATGCCGAGCGCGCCGGTGACGAGCGCGTTTTTTCCGTCGAGACGAAATTGCCGTCCATAGGTGAGTGCGTTGGTCATAGGTGCTCCTTTTTGCGGGCGAGCAAGTAATCGACGTAAGCGAAATCGGCTTCCGTATCGATATCCGTCGCCCGGTCCTCGGCCATGACAAACAACCGCGTCCGCTCGTTGAAAAGCTCCGTGCACGTAACGAGCCAATCCCGCTGCCAGACGTATACCGCGGCGTTCAGATCGTAGGTGGCCGGAGCATCCTGTCGCCTAGCGATCGGGGAGGAGGGAGGCTTGGCGAGAACCGCCGTTCCACGCGCGGTCAGCTCGACCATGTTGAAGTAGGGCGACCGGCGAGAAGGAGTGCCGGTAATGACGTTGGGGGCGCCGGACTGCTCCAGCAGTGCAACCGCTCCGGCAATATCGCCGGACGTGCGCAGCGGCGCTGTGGCGTCCAGGTCGACCACCGTATCGAACTCGATTCCGGTCATCCGCTCCGCTTCCAGCGCGCAATGCCGAATGGCCGGAAGCTTGGGGGCTTCGTTCGTCGCCATAGGCGCCGGTCGTTCGACCAGATAGCGGACGCCGTAGGCTTTGGCGGCAGCCAAAATATCGCTGGAATCGCTGCTTACCGCAATATGGTCGAACAGCCCGGATTGCTGCGCTTGCCTAATCGAATGGGCGATCAGCGGCAAACCGTGCAGCAGCCGGATATTTTTATTGACCACCCCCGTCGAGCCCCCGCGCGCGCAAATCGTGCACAGCCTTCTCATGATGCATCCACCTTTCCAGTAGGGCGGCCCGCTCGGCTTCACCGATCAGCCGCATCGTATCGAGTGCTTGCCCGAGCGTGCAGACGGTATCCTTGGTTCCGCTCAGCATATCGAGGTGCTGCTTGTGGTACGTGTAATCGGCGTCGCACTCGAACGCTTCCGTCCGTCCGTCGGTTTGCAGCGTCCGGCCGAACAGCTCGGCCGAATAAGTATGGTTGGTGCCGTTGACGATCAGCTTCCGCTGACCGATCCGGTCGACATAGTTAATCTGGATCGTCACAACCGGGCAGCGCTCGGTCGCGAGCAGCAGCGCGAACGTATCGTCGCTATCGATCTCGAGCGGGCTGAACCGCCCGCCGATTGCCGCCGCGCGCCTCCAGGGCCCGAACAGCCACTGGACGTAGTCCAGCTCATGGCTCAAGTCCCGCAGCACGCCGCCGCCTTCGTGTCGTCTGGCGGAATAGCACTGGCGGTAATCCCGGTTGCGCCAGGAGGGAAGATACTGTCCGGTATACACCATCACGGAAAATGTCTGCTCGCCGCGCACGATCTCCTTTAGCCGTTGCAGCACAGGATGGTACCTGAGGTTGTAGGCGGTATAAACCCGGTCAGCATATTCGGACGACGGAAGGGAGGCATCGGCATCGGCGAACAGCGGCTTCTCCACGAGAATGTCTCCGGTGTAGCCCGCTTCGCGCAATGCAAGCAGCGTGGCATGGTGCTCGTCGGTCCGGTTGGCAATGACAGCGTAATCGAATGTGTCGGTAAGGCAGGCTTCGGCTATCGTCCGGAACGGGCGGATGTCCGCGTCCGGAACGTGCTGACGGGTTACCGCCGATACCCGGCAGCCGAGCTCGCGCAGAAGCCGACAGTGTCGTCTGCCCGCCGAGCCGTATCCGACGACAAGCGCATTTACGTCCGAATAAAGTTTCAAGCGGCACGCTCCTTGTCGAAAGTCCGTCCGCATCCCGCCCGCAGACGATTCTTGCCCGGATCGGAAATCCGGGCAAGGGCGTCCTCGTCTCAGAAATTCGGGCGGAAAAATTCGGTCATGCACAGTGTGGCCACGCCTGCCGAGGTGCTGGTGGCGCTGATGCTCGTAAAGCTGCCGACGGCAAAAGCTCTCGCTTGCCCGGCCGCAATCGGACCGAATGTGGCGACTACCGAGTTGCCGCGGCGGAACGTGACCGTGAGGGACGCGGTTGCCGCGGAATCGTTGCTGATAACGCCGGACGCGGCTACCGGGCTAGGGTTCGGACCGAACAGCGTCGCGCCTGTCGTGACGGTAAAATTTTGTTGCGGCAGGCAAACGCTCAATATCGGTTTTTGACAGCATGATGCTGTCGAGTCGGAACAACTCATGAAGCGGATTCCTCCTTAAGCGGGATAGTACAGAGTATGAGTCGGGAGTAATGATGCGCGGTACGACTGCCCCCTGTCGGCACAAATAGGCGTCACCGCTTTCTTTCGCGCGCCTGTCGGCGCTTATCCATCGTCCTCCGATTGCGGGACAGCTGCCCGTGGCCGCAACCGATTCGCTGCGGCTTCAAACTGCTCCCCAATCGTCGCGAACAGCCGCCGGAGCGTATGCAGCAGCCTTCCGTTCAGCCCGTTCAGCTCGCTGATCCGAGCAAGCGTGTCGATTTCGCCCAACTCGTTGATTTGTTGATGAAAAGCGAAGACGATGTGCTGGATATAGACCGACAGGTCGGCATCCCTCGTATATTTCCAGTAAGCGCGGCTGGTGCGGTCGAGCAGCGATTCGGCAAAAGCGGGCAGAGGCGCGTCCGGCTGCCGGGCGTGCAGCCTGCACATCGTGTCCACGAGCCGACAGTCGAGCAAATCCTCGGCTGCCGAAGCCTCCCACTGCCGCAGCCGATCACGCAGCTCTTCGCACCGGACGAGGACGGCCGCGAGCTTTTCGCCCGGCTGGCTTCGGCCTTCTCTGGCGCGCTCGACGGTTCGTACATGGTCGTACAGGTGGCGTCCGACCGGGGCGCGGCAATAGGCGTTTATCACGTCCCGCAGCTTCATGATCGCGGTTCCGCGTATGGCGGCGCCGCCTTCGGTCGCATCCACGAACGTGCGGTCCGGAAACAGGCCGATCTGATGCTCGAACCACAGCCGGAAGTCATTCCAGCTTTTCGTCGTCAGCACCGGCTTCCCGTCGACGCCCGGAACGGCGAACGCTTCCTGCTCCTGCAGCGTTCGGACATGTCCCGCAAGGCGTTCGCCGGAATATGCCGACAGCCGGCTGTGGGTCATTTTGTCCGGGCCGAAGGCAAGATCCTGGCCGACGAATACGATCGGATCGGCTCCTGCCCACAGAGCGAGCTCGAAGGCCAGATGCGCCGAAGACGTACCGCCGAGCAAAGCGGCGTCGTCATCGGCGATCGCGTCCCGTACCCAATGGGCGGAGTGCTCGTGCTTGCGGAAGATCGGCAACCAAGGGCCGGCGAACTCGGCGGGAATACGCGGGTCGACGACCGTGAGACCGGCCATCACCAGATGCTCCGGCAGCGCCTGTCCGGCAAAATGGACGTGGTAGACGATCGGATTGCGCTCGGTCACGCAGATCGCATCCGGCACGATGTTCCGCTCCAGGCATGGACGGAGCGCGGACTCCGCGGCCAGGATCAGCGATTTGCCGACCGCGTCGCGCAAACAATCGGCATTTTTATCGAGCGACGGCCCGTTGGCGATTATAAATGCCGGCTTGCCGGCGTATAGGTTGCGCAAAGCGCTGAGAGGGGCGCCGTTCGCGATTCGTTCGGCGTTGTCCAGCGTATTGTACAGGCCGGTCAACGAATCGTGCACCGTGTTGCCGATGCTCATGGCGCATAGATCGAGCAAACCCCAGATCCATTCGTGCAGCTCCAAATAAATCTGCTTGTCGTGCCGGTGGGCCATCCACGTAAAGGCGAACGACAGCATCGTGCAGCGCAGCAAAAATTCCCCGCTGAGGAACAAGCTCAACTGGGCCGTCATCTGCGCCCGGTCGCCGACGACAAAGCGGACGGTCGGATCGTTCAGCAGAGTTCGGACGTCTATGCCGGCCAACATGGCGGTAAAGAGCGGAATGCTTTGCTCGAATACGACTGTTTCCGTGTAAGTTTTTTTGCGTTTGGCGTATTCCAACAAAGGGTAGCCGAACCCGCAGCCGTATAGGAAAGCGACCCGCATATCCTTATAAGCGAGGGAATCGGCCCACCGCGCCGCTTCGCTCCAAGGATCGACGGGACTATTCGTATGCCGCTGTTCCGCCCCGTCCCCGATAACGGCGACGGAATGGCCGTTCGGCCCGGAAACGATCCTTACACCCGGATGAGCGAACGCGGCGCCGTCCTCCGGCGGAGGGACGAGCTCCTTCAAATGATCGGGCAAGGAGGCCCAGTTGTTTGCGTAGATCGACTCGGCCATCTGGTCTCAGCCCCTCTCCGCCGTCATCGCGGCCCGCAGCTCGGCCAGCTCGGGCAGCAGCCCGTATTCCAGCGCATCCGTCGCCGCGATAATATCTCCGCCTTCGAGCAGCTCGAGCATGCGCGGCAGCCAGCCGGCCAGCCGCCCGTACAGAATGGCCCGGCGTTCCGTCTCGTCATCCGTTTCGTAAGTGAGCTCGTCGAGCCAGATCAGGCAGGCTTGCTGAAAAAGCTCCAGCCCCTTGTCGTCATCCCCCCGTCTCCAGGCGTCGCAGCCTTGCCCGATGCAGGCCACGAAGTCGCGAAGCGGCTCATTCATATGCGTCGTAGTCCCCTTTCTCTAGGCGGGCCATACATAGCTGAAAGCCTTCGTCCAGAAACCACTCCGTCTTGGCGATGGAGCTGGAGCTCAGCCATTCGTGCGTCCGCCGCAGCCTGACGACAGGATCGATCATCCGATCGCGGTCGGAGGCGCCGGCGAGTATCGCCGGGCTTGCGCATAGCCACGCATACCATCGCTCCAACTGGACGATCAGCCGTTCCCGGGCTTCGCGCGTCTGTTGCGTATTCATGCGATCCCCTCTATTCTGCGATATTGGTCCGCAGGCGAATATGATAAAACCCTTTGCAAATGCCGTTCCCGCCTGTGCCACCGACGGATAGCGTACGGATGCCCGGGACGTCGAACGAGACTTGCTGCCCTTGCTCCACCAGGCCCCCGGCCATCTGGCCGTCGCGAAGACCGATCGTGACGCTCATCGGCGTCGCCGTATCGTTATCTACGCGAACGATTGCCGACGCGTAGTCGACCGATGTGGTGAAATACGTTTTCGGCCCGCCGTCGGCCGTCTGGAAAATCCGTCCGGTTACTTGGTCGCACACGCTTGACCATGCCGAAGGCGGAGAAGGATCTTCCTTGCAGCACCGCCCCGGCTCGACAGGAAGTACGGCCGGAGGTGTGGGCGCTGACGGGGGAGGAGTCCAGGCAGGCGGAAACGGCATCGTCAGCGGCCCCGCATGAAGCCGCCATCCGCCCCGTTTACGCGGGCGGCAGCCGCTCCGCTTGCGGCGTCTCGGGCAATGCCGGGAAAGCCGACATTGTCGGCGCCGCAGCCGGAGCAAGCGCCGCAGCCGGGCCGACCGCCGATGCTTGCCGCAGCGGAAACGGCGCCGCGCGCGGCAGCATCGGCGCGCAAAGGCGCGTTTTGGCGCGCGGCGGGCCCGGATCGCGCAACCGCGAGCTTTGCGTACGGGCTTAAGCGCGCGCTTCGCCGGCACGTAATTCGAACGCGTCGTTTTACGCTTGCGGCACACGCTGTTTGACTTCACCTGAACTCCCCCCGTTCCTGTGCGGAATGTCTTGTAGAAAGCATATGGCGGTAGGGGATAAACGCCCTAGACATTTGCTCATTTTTAGGCAAAATGGGTATTTGCCGGGTGGAGCATCGCCCTTTTTTTCAATACACTGCTGTACGACATCAACCGGCCGCACATGCAGCCCGAGCCGGCTTACGAACGGGAAGGAGTCTGACGCCATGCCAAGTGGCCCGCAAGAATCGTGCCTATTTCCGACGGACCCGCCGAACGTCGATTGCGTGGATTGCTCGTGGTTTGTAGAAGGGAAGAACGGAGAGGAAGGGGGGCTGCTGTACGTTTCCAGCGAGATCGTATACGGGTCGGGGAGCGTGACGTCGAATCCCGGCTCCTCGGGGAAGGCAGAGCTGCGATTTTTATTCAACCAATCCGTCGTTCAGTCGCTTTCGTTACATCCTGGAGATACGATCGCTTTCACGGTAGTCGGCTTCAACTCGATCCGGGTTGCGGGGACGGGTGACGGGCATATGAACGGCGAGCTGCATTTCCAGCCCCGCTACAGTGCGATGTAGAGGTCAGGCCAGCCGCAGTCGTATGTTCCCGTGCGCATATCCTTGTCCTGTCCGCAATATGGATAGTAGAGAGACGATGGCTTGACTTGCCGGACAAGACAGGTCGAAGGAGTGAGCGATGATGAAAAAGTTGCGTTTCGGGATAATCGGCACCGGCGGCATCTCGCATTGGCACGCATCCCAACTGCTGGAGCTGGCCGATGAGGCCGAATTGGCGGCTCTTGCCGATCCGAGTGCGGATAGCCGGGAACGGTTTATCAACAAGTTCGGTCTGGACGGGATTGCCGTCCACGACGATCACCGAACCATGCTTGATACCGATCGGCTTGACGCCGTCGTCGTCTGTTCCCCGCATACGCTGCATTTCCAGCATGTGACCGATTCGCTGCAGGCAGGCTGTCATGTGCTGGTGGAGAAGCCGATGACTTGTTCCTCCGCAGAGGCCGAGCGGCTGCTCGATACGGCGTCGGAGACGGGCAAGCTGCTCCAGGTGTCGTACCAGCGTCATTGCCAGCCGGATTTCCAGTACATACGGCAGGCGATTCAGGACGGAGTGATCGGTCCGCTCACTTCGGTGACGGCCGCTCTGTATCAGGATTGGAAGCAGCTGACGGAGGGGACGTGGCGGGTGCAGCCCGAGCTGTCCGGGGGCGGAATGCTGATGGATTCAGGGAGTCATGTGGTCGACGCCCTGCTCTGGACGACAGGGCTTACCCCCGTCGAGGTGAAGCCGCTGCTGCACCGGCACGGCTCTCCCGTCGAGATCGACTCGTTCACGGCCATCCGTTTCGCCGAGGGACCGATCGCCAGTTTGAGCATCGTCGGCTTTGCCCAGGGCTGGCAGGAGTCGTATATGTTTTGCGGGGAACACGGCGCCATCCGCTTCGACAACGGTCGCGTCACCGTCCGCCGCCACCGTCAGGAGCCGTTCGTCCCCGAGCTTCCGGCCCGCGCGACCAATCAGGACAAAAGCTTCATCGACGCCATCCGCGGCCGGCATGAAGTGCTCGTCCCCGGCGACTATGCGCTGAAAGTCGTTCGGCTGACGGAGATGATCTACAACGCCGCCGGTTACGAGCCTTTGGCGCCTGCCGAACCGGACGCATAAGCGACAGAACGAACAACAAGTACCGAAAGAGCAAGTACCGAAAGAGCGGACGGCGGCAAGCCGTGCCGCCTTTTGGTCTGCAATCGGCATGCGGTCCGGTCCGCAAACGAATTCCGGCACGTTGGCCAAGCGGCCCCTCATATACATACAAGAAGACACCATGAAGAAGGGACGATGCAGGATGGCCGTATGTCCGGCGTTGAAGTACAAGAACGTAACGCCCAACGTCTTTCGCGCGCTGCAGACGTTGGCTAAGAAGAAAGGGATCGACATACCGGGAACTCCGTCGGGGGGCTTCTCGATTCAAGTGGTCGGCTGGCAGGTCGGCTTTCAATACGCGTGGGACGGCAAAACCGGACTGCTCGTGTTGAACTGCGTATCCAAGCCGCCGCTGCTCGGCTGCTCGACGATTAAGAGCTTTGCCGACAAAATCGTAACGGAAAGCGGCGGGAAGCTTCATTAAGACTGGCCACTGCCGATGCAAAAAGTCCGGGACCGACATACGGTCCCGGGCTTCTTTGTGTGCCCGCGCAGTTCCGCAGCCGACAGGAGAAGCTTTCAGGGCAGCCGCCGCTTGCGGCGAAGAGGGTATTGCGCAGCGGTTGGCGAATCCATAAAGCACGAACCGTCTGAGTGGGGGGAGCGGCGATGCGATTTGGCAGCAACGGCTGGGTGCACCGGCTGATCCGGGAGGGCGCGGCCCGGGAGAGACAAGTCGGACAGGATTTGGCGCTTTACAAATTTGCCTTGGAAAACGCGTACGAAGGCATCGTGATCGCCGATGCGAAGGGCATCGTGCTGACGGCGAGCCAGACGTATGCGTCATTTATACAGGTGGAGCTTGCGGATATGATCGGCAAGCACGTGACGGAGGTCATTCCGAATACGCGGCTGCATATCGTAGCGGAAACCGGCAAGGCGGAAATCGCCGATCTGCAGCAAATCCGCGGTCATTGGATGATCGCCAGCCGGATTCCGATCAAAAGCCGCGGCGAGCTGATCGCGGTCGTCGGCAAAATCATGTTCAAGGATATCGACCGATTGTTCGAAATGAATGCCAAATACCGCGAAATCAAGGCGCATCTGCATTACGGCGAAGCGAAGGCCAGAGATGCGACCGGAGCGAAATACGGGCTGGAGCATCTTCTCGGCGGCAGCGAGCCGATGAGAAAGGTGAAGACGATGGCCGTCAAGGTGGCCAAAGCCGACAGCGCCGTGCTCATTACCGGAGAAAGCGGCACGGGCAAGGAGCTGCTCGCCCACGGCATTCACCGCGAAAGCCGGCGCCGTTACGGTCCGTTCGTCGCGGTCAACTGCGCGGCCATACCGGAGACGCTGCTCGAATCCGAGCTGTTCGGCTACAAGGAAGGATCGTTCACCGGAGCGAGACGCACGGGAAGGAACGGCAAGTTCGCGCAGGCGAACAGAGGCACGATTTTTCTCGACGAGATCGGCGAGCTGTCGCTGTCCGGCCAGGTGAAGCTGCTGCGCGTGCTGCAGGAGAAGGAGATCGAGCCGGTCGGCTCGGACAAGCCGGAGCCGATCGACGCCCGCGTCATCGCGGCCACGAACCGGGATTTGCGACAGCTCGTGCGCGAAGGCCGCTTCCGCTCTGACCTGTATTACCGGCTGCACGTCGTGCCGCTGCATATGCCGCCGCTGCGCGAACGCAGGGAAGATATCCCCGTTATCGTGAAGTCGCTTCTGGAGCAGTTGGCCGAAGAAACGGGAATTGCCGTCAAGGGAGTTGATTCCGAATGCGAGCGGCTGCTCATCCGTTACGATTGGCCGGGCAATGTGCGGGAGCTGCGCAACGTGGCGGAGCATGCGCTATACCGGATGGAAGGCGATTGGCTCGACCGCGCGGCTTTGCCGGAGGAGTTTTTGGCCGGTCTGTTTGTCCAAGAGGACCCGGATAGGGAACGGGTAGAGGAGGCCGGCGGCACGGTTCTGGACGAAGACGATGGGAAACGGGAGCAGGCCGGCAGTCTCGGCCGAACATGGAAAGCGCGTATGGCTGACTATGAGGAGCGCTTGCTTCGCGAAGCGATTGCGCAGACGGCAGGCGACAAGCAGAAGGCGGCGGCTCTGCTCGGTATGAGCAAGTCCAGCCTTTATCAGAAGGTGGAGCAGTACGGCATTTCCGATTAACGGTCGGAAGCCGGACCCTGAGGCGGCGAGACGAAACCGAGTCATGAGACAAATCTATGGAATGACGCATAAACCGTAAAATGAGGCGCAGCGGGTCATTGGGCAACCAGGTGCCAGGACATTTTGGCTGCGCCGGAGGGAGGCTTGCGTGAATCACCGGTACGAGCAATTGGCACATAAACTATCCGCCTGCGGGCAGGAGCATTTGCTGCAATTTTACGATACGTTGTCCGCTCCGGACCGGAGCAGGCTGCTCGAGCAGATCGAGCGGCTGGATTTGCCGGCTATTGCCGGACTGGCGCAACAAGCGCATGCCGGAGCAAGCGATGCTGGCACGATTACCCCGATCGAGTCTTGCGAGGCGGAGGCGTTGGAGGAACGGGAACGCGAACGGCTGACGCAAAGAGGGCTGGAACTGCTTGGCGCCGGCAAGGTGGCGGCATTCGTCGTGGCGGGAGGGCAGGGCAGCCGGCTTGGGCACGAGGGACCGAAGGGCACGTACGACATCGGGCTGCCGTCGGGCAAAACCTTGTTTCAATTGCAGGCCGAGCGGCTTCTGCGCTTGTCGCAATCGGTGGGAAAGACCATACCGTGGTATATCATGACGAGCGGGGATAACCACGACGAAACGGTACGTTTTTTTGCGGTCAACGGCAATTTCGGCTATGAGCCGGACCAACTGTTCTTTTTCCGCCAGCATTCGATGCCCTCGCTGGACGAAGCGGGCCGCATCATGCTGTCGGCCCCCGGCGAGATCGGACTCGCGGCCAGCGGTAACGGCGACGCCTTCGCCTCGCTGAAGCAGTCCGGCGGTTTGGCCGACATGCGGCGAAGAGGCATCGAGTGGGTCTTTTATTACAACGTCGATAACGCGCTGATCCGGATCGCCGAACCGCTGTTCGTCGGGGCTGCCGCTCATTTCGGCAACCCGATTGCGACGAAGGTGGCGCAGAAGGCGTACCCGGAAGAGAAGGTAGGCATATTATGCCTGCGGGACGGGCGTCCGGCCGTGGTCGAATACACGGAGGTGCCGCAGTCTCTTCAGTACGAGACCGACGACAGCGGGCGGCTGAAGTACGGTCTGGGCAATTTGTCGATCCACCTGTTCCGGCTGGATTTTATCGAAGCGCATGCGGATGCCGGGCTCGCTTACCATGCCGCACACAAAAAAATCCGCACGGTCGACGAGCGGGGAAACGCAATTGTGCCGGAACAACCGAACGGTTACAAATTCGAACGGTTTATTTTCGATTTGTTTCCGTTGGCGGAACGGATGACCGTATGGAGCATACGCCGGGAGGAGGAGTTCGCTCCGGTCAAAAACAAGGAGGGGACGGACAGTCCGGCCACGGCCCGCCGACTATTGCTCGACCAGCATCGCGCCTGGTTGCTGAGAGCGGGCGCGGACCCGCAGCTTCTGGCGGAGCGCGATATCGAAATACCGCCGCTCGTCTCCGGTGACGGCGAGGGGCTAACGCCGGAAACTGTGAAGTCGCTTCTGGAGTAAGCGAAGGATGCAAGGAAGGGCAAGCCAGGAAGGGCAAGCCATGACGGGAAACGCGGTCATGAGAGCTTGCTTTTTTTGTTTCCGATATAACGGAATGGTCTTGGTCATTTTCCGGAATTCAGGAATTTCCTCGATGCGTGGTGCATGCCAAACCGGTGCCAAAGCGATGTCCACCCGCTGAACGGATCTGGCCCATTGCCCAATTGCGCCGCTTGACCCGCTGACTGGATCTGGCTTCATTGCCCAATTGCGCTGCTTAACCCGCTTACTGGATGCCGCCCTTCGCCAAGTCCGCTGCCCGGGCCGCTGGCTGGATCTGCCCTCAATGCTCAACTACGCTGTCTTCCGCTAACCGGCCCGTAAAGCTCCTGGCTGAAAATCAATATATCAAGGTTAGCCGAGCTTGATTGGCACGATTATTGCTACATATAAGAGTGGTGCGTAATCAAAGCCGGTCCGATGGACCCGGCGCTCCGCTTCAGGCTGCATCCAAGCGGATGAAGCAAAGGGAACGATTTGGCGAAAATGTACAGGAAAAGGAGCGATTCGTATGGGCAAGCCGGTATATACCGTCTTTCGCGACGCGGTATCGGACATCCGCGACGGGGCGACGGTGATGGTGGGAGGCTTCGGGCTGGTCGGCATTCCGGAAAACCTGATTGTCGCGTTGGCGGAGTCGGAGGTTAAGGAGCTGACGGTCATTTCCAACAATTGCGGCGTTGACGACTGGGGACTGGGACTGCTGCTGAGACGAAAGCAGATTCGGAAAATCGTCGGCTCGTATGTCGGGGAGAACAAAGAGTTCGAGCGGCAGATGCTGTCCGGCGAACTGGAAGTCGAGTTGGTGCCGCAAGGAACGCTGGCGGAGCGGATTCGCGCCGGGGGCGCCGGCATCCCGGCTTTTTATACCCCGGCCGGAGTCGGCACGCCGGTTGGCGAAGGACGCGAGGTGCGGCGATTCGGGGAGCGCGATTATTTGCTGGAAACGGCGCTGAAGGCGGATTTCAGTCTGATCCGCGGCTGGAAGGGCGACGGCGCGGGGAATATCGTTTACCGCAAAACGGCTCGCAATTTTAACCCGGTCATGGCTGCCGCTGCCGCCGTTACTATCGCCGAAGTCGAGCACTTGGTGCCGGTCGGGGCGCTGGAGCCGGATTCGATCCATACGCCCGGCGTCTACGTCCAGAGGCTCGTCGTCGGCGAGCAGCAGAAGCGGATCGAGAAACGGACGACAAGGGAGGCGACGGCGCAATGACGGCAAACGGCGCGGACGCGATGCAAGCGCTGCGGGAGAAGATCGCCAGACGGGCTTCCCGCGAGCTGAGCGACGGTGATTATGTCAATTTGGGCATCGGCATGCCTACGCTTGTCGCCAATTATATACCGGGCGGCGTGCAGGTGATGCTCCAGTCCGAGAACGGACTGCTCGGCATCGGGCCTTACCCGGGCGAAGCAGAGGTCGATCCCGACCTGATCAATGCCGGCAAGGAAACGGTGACCGCGCAGACCGGGGCGGCTTTCTTCGACAGCAGCGAGTCGTTCGCGATGATTCGCGGCGGTCATATCGACCTGGCTATTTTGGGGGCGATGGAGGTATCGGGCGAAGGGGATCTGGCGAATTGGATGGTGCCCGGCAAGATGGTGAAAGGGATGGGCGGCGCGATGGATCTGGTGCATGGCGCGAAGCGGGTTGTCGTGATCATGGAGCATACGGCCAAAAACGGCTCGCCCAAAATCGTCAGCCGCTGCGGCTTGCCGCTCACGGGCAAAGGTGTCGTTCATCGGATCATTACCGAAAAAGCGGTGCTGGACGTGACGGCAAACGGGCTCCTGCTGCGCGAGCTGGCGGTCGGCTGCACGGTCGACCAGGTGCGCGATACGGTCGAGCCGGAGCTGCTTGTGGACGAGGCGGTACTGATAAGAGATGCTTACTGAACAGGCGGATACCGAGAACAAGGAGGGGCGGCGCACATGCTGAACGAGAAAGTGGTGTTTATTACCGGCGCTGCCGGGGGAATCGGCTACCGGATCGGCGAAGCGTGCGCGGAGCAAGGCGCGTCGGTCGTGCTGAGCGACCTGGATGGGGAGCAGGCGCTGGCTGCGGCTGCACGCTTGAGCGAGGCCGGCTACCGTTGTGCCGGCATCCGCTGCGACGTAGCCGACGAGCGGCAGCTAACCGAGGCTTTGGATGAAGCTGCCGCTCTTTATGGCCGGGTGGACGTGCTGATCAACAACGCCGGGATGCAGCATGTCGCCATGCTGGAGCAGTTTCCGGTCGACAAGTTCGAGCGGATGCTGCGGATTATGCTGACTGCGCCGTTTATTGCGATCCGGCACGTCTTCCCGGAGATGAAACGGCGCGGGTACGGGCGGATCATCAATATCGCTTCCATAAACGGACTGGTCGGCTTTGCCGGCAAGGCGGCCTACAACAGCGCGAAACACGGCTTGATCGGCCTGACGAAGGTGGCCGCCCTGGAGGGGGCGCAGCATGGCATTACGGTCAATGCGCTATGTCCAGGTTATGTGGATACGCCGCTGGTGCGCAACCAGCTTGCCGACTTGGCTCGCAGCCGGGGAACCGATCCGGATAGCGTGCTCCAGGAGATCATTTACCCGCTCGTGCCGCAGCGCAGACTGCTCTCCGTGGACGAAGTCGCCGACTATGCGGTGTACTTGGCGAGCGGCAAGGCCGGAGGCGTGACCGGGCAGGCGATCGTGATCGACGGCGGCTACACGGCCCAATGACGCGGCGGTGTCCGCGACTGGCGCCCCGCGAAAGGAGTGTTACCATGAAAACGCGTATTGGCGCTGCAAGGAAACCGTATATTGCCGTTCTCGGCGCGGGTACGATGGGCGGCGGCTTGGCGGAGCTGTTCGTGAAGCACGGCTTCGACGTCTCGCTGTACGACCCCGATCCGGCCGCGCTGGCCAAGGTGCGGACGAGGCTGTCTGCGGCAGACTTGAATTGCGGTGAGAGGAGCGGTCCCAGCGCCCTACTCGGACAAAGCGTGTCCGGCGATCAAGCGGAGCCTGACGAAGGCGGCGAGATGAATCGGACCTCGCCCCGCAGCTCGGACACGCTGCGAACGACTGGGCATTTCGCGGAGCCCGACGGAAGCGGCGATTCGAATAGCGCAGTTTGCCATGCGGAAGAGCGAAACGTCTCCGATCCGTCCCCCAGGCACCGGGGGACCCTGCGAACGACCGGCCATTTGGAGGCGGCGGTGCGTCCGGCGGATTTTGTGCTGGAGGCAGGACCGGAGCTTTTGCCGATCAAACGAGAGCTGTACGCTGCTTTAATTCCGGCATTGGGAGCGGACGCTATTGTCGCTTCCAATACGTCATCGCTGCCGCTCCGGTCGCTTGCGGACGGACTGCCGTATGCCGACCGGTTCGTTATCGCGCATTTTTTTCATCCCGCGGCCATTATCCCGCTGGTCGAGATCGTCGGACTGCCGGATACCCGCCCGGGCGTTGTCGGGCAAGTCGCGGAATGGCTGGCGCAATGCGGCAAGTCGCCGGTCGTGCTGCGCAAAGATTGCCCCGGCTTTATCGCCAACCGGCTGCAGGCCGCCGTGCTGCGCGAAGCGTGCCATCTGCTCGCAGAAGGAATAGCGGACGCGGAACAGATCGACCGGGCCATGACGGAAGGACCCGGCTTGCGCTGGGCTTTGAACGGGCCGTTCGCCATATCCGATCTGGGCGGTCTCGACATATGGGAGCGCGTGGCGGACAATTTGTTCCCGCAGCTTTCCGCGGCGCCGGACGTCCCGCAGGAGCTGAGCGGCCGGGTGCGCGAAGGACGTGTCGGGACGAAGAGCGGCGCCGGATTTTACAACTATGGCGATACGGAGGCACGGGAGCAGGCTGCTGCGGGACGCGAGCGGACGCTGCGGACGTTGATCGCCAACAAAAAGGAGATGAGTCGTCCATGACGGAGCAAGTTTATATATTGGAAGGGGCGCGGACCCCGTTCGGGGCATTCGGCCAGTCGTTCAAGCAGACGGGAGCCGCCGAACTAGGGCTGATCAGCGCCAAGGAAGCGTTGCGTCGCGCGGCGGTCGAGCCGGAGCGGATCGAGCAGGTCTTCTACGGCAATGTCATTCATTCCAGCAAGGACGCCTCGTATTTGGCGCGGCATATCGCTTTGCGAGCCGGCATTCCGGTGCAGACGCCGGCAATGACGGTCAACCGGCTGTGCGGCTCCGGCATGCAGGCGGTCATCTCCGCAGCCCAGAGCATCATGCTCGGGGAGGCGGGCCTTTGTCTGGCCGGCGGTGCAGAGAATATGTCGCAGGCGCCACATGCCGACTTTGCCAGCCGGTTCGGCATGAAGCTGGGCCATGTGCAGCTCGAGGATATGCTGCTGAATACGCTGACCGATTCCTACATCGGCTGCGGCATGGGGATGACGGCGGAGAATATCGCTTCCCGTTACGCGATCGGCCGCGAAGTTCAGGACGAATACACTGTCATCAGTCACCGGCGTGCCGTGGAAGCGACTGATTCGGGGGCTCTGCCGGAGGAGATCGTCGCCGTGAACGTTGCCGGACGCGGAGGGTCGACGACCGAGGTGCGGCACGATGAGCTGATCCGGCGCGATACGTCGACGGACCAGTTGGCCAAGCTGCGTCCGGCTTTCCTCCGCGAAGGCGGCACGGTGACCGCGGGCAACGCAAGCGGCATTAACGACGGCGCCGCTTCTCTCGTTCTGGCCGGCGAAAGCCAGCTGGACGGACGAACGCCGCTTGCGCGCATCGTCTCGTGGGGAATTGCGGGCGTGGAGCCGGACGTGATGGGGCTCGGTCCGGTTCCCGCCGCCCGCATCGCGCTTGCGCGCAGCGGCTTGTCCGTGGCGGATATGGACCTGACGGAGATCAATGAGGCGTTCGCGGTGCAGGTTTTGGCCGTCGAGCGGGAGCTGGGGCTGGATAGAGAACGAATGAACGTCAATGGCGGAGCTATTGCCATCGGCCACCCCGTCGGCGCAAGCGGGGCGCGTATTTTGCTGACCTTGGCTTACGAGCTGCGCAGGCGGAGCAAGCGCTACGGACTGGCCGCCTTATGCGTCGGAGGCGGGCAGGGCGTGGCGGTTGTGATCGAGAATACGTCGCCTGCGCGGTGACGCCGCCCATGTCGGCGGCAAGCCAATAGACGCTGCGACGAAGGGTTGTTCCGCTGGCCGAAAATACGGCCGCCGGACAGCCCTTTTTTGGCATGGGCACGGGGCTTCGTTTCGAGTTGATCTTTTTTGCGCTTACTTGCTTTTTTTCGATGCCGCGCCGAGTCAATCCGCCGAAACGGTAGTATACTTAGTTGGGGCTCCGGCGGAAGGGTTACCGGGGCAAGCTGTAGAACAGGCGGAAAGAGGAAGCGGCATGTCGGAAGCGCTGAGAAGATGGCTGATGATGAACTTGATGAGCAATACGATTTTTGTGTATGTCGGCATTTTTATTAACCTGTTTATTTGGGAGAAAAACCGGCTCATTCCGGAAGTGGCTTGGTACAACCTGCTCGTCTACCTGACTTGGGCGTTCGCTTTCGCCGCCGCGGCGCGCTGGCTTGCCCGGACGACGGTCCGGCCGCTGCTGGCCGTATCCGCTTTCGCGGGAGCGAGCGCCTTTATCGTGTTGTCGTTCGTCGAAGTGGACAACCGGCTGCTGTGGATCGCCATGATCGCGGTACCGGTAGGCATCATGTACGGATTTTATGCCGCAGCGCAAAATCTGAGCGTCTCGATGAGCGGCACGAACGCCGAGCTCGGCCGTTTTTTCTCGGTGACGGGAAGCATTCAGCAAATCCTCAACCTCGCCATACCGCTGCTGTCCGCTGTTTTGATTTTTTATACCGGTTATCTCGGCTCGTTCGCGCTGATGTTCGTCTTTCTCGTCTGTATGCTCGTATACTCGTTCGCCATGCCGAAAATATCCAGCCGGGATCAGCACGCGGCCGGAGACAGGACGCCCCTGTTCGCCTGGCTGTGGACACAGTTGCGGCGCAAGCCGGGGCTGCGCTGGTTCAGCGCGTCCAACTTGGCCGCGGGCGTATTTTTGCAATTTCAGCAGCTGTTTCTGCTCGTCTTTACGTTTAGCGTAACCGAAAATAAATTTTGGATAGCCGGACTTAACGCCTTGTACACGATCGCGACGCTGGCCGGGCTGTTCCTGTATCGCAAATACAGCTGGAAGGACAGTACGCTCTTGATGATCGGCTGCACGCTGGTGGCCGCCGGCTTTTTGATCGTGCTCGTTCCCGCCAAACCGCTGCTGATCGTCTCCAACGTGCTGACCGCCGTAGGTTTGTTTTGCTTTGCGGCGGCATGGAACACGATGCAGATCAAATGGGTGAAGCCTTATGCGATACCCGACCAGGCAAAGCTGCTGATCTGGAGGGAGACGCTGATCTGCGTCACGCGGATCGGCATGCTCCTGATCGTACTGTCTCTCGACGATATTCGGGGAGGCTTGTTTAACGCGCTGATAGGTATTTCGCTGGCCTGTCTGCTAGCCGTGCCTTATTTCGAGCATCGGGCGAAAAAAACGCTGGAGCAGGACGGTTCGACATCGCCTTTGCCTGCGACCGACCGCAAGAGCGGAATGCCGTCCTGAAGAAAGGAATGGATAGTTTCCTTGTCCGGAAAAGGTACGGAACTTTATAGGAATCCGCTGCGGACGTTCTCCGGTTTGGTATCCAAGCCGGAGTTGTTTCTTGTGCGCTTTTGCAGGATAATGGACGATAGTGGCATTTGTGCAAAAAAACAATCGTTTTTGTCCATTGAAAAAAAGCGGCGACTGGCCTAATATGAAAATGAGAATCACTATCATCATTCATGGTATGGCCCTGAATGAACATCATTGGGGAGGTTTCGAATGCTTCGTCGTTTTTTTTCTTATTATAAGCCGTACAAGAGGCTGTTCGTACTGGACTTCTCCTGTGCGGTCATTGCCGCTCTGCTCGAGCTGGCCTTCCCGCTCGCCGTCAATCGGGTGGTGGACGATTTGCTGCCGAGCGGCAACTGGATCTGGATCGTCTGGGCGTGTCTTGGCTTGCTCGGCATATATCTGATCAGCGCCGGGCTGAACTATGTCGTTACGTATTGGGGTCACAAGCTCGGGATCAATATCGAGACGGATATGCGCAAGAAGCTGTTCGATCATGTGCAGAAGCTGTCATTCCGTTTTTTCGACAATACCAAAACAGGACATCTCGTCTCCCGCATGACAAACGATTTGATGGACATCGGGGAAATTGCCCACCACGGTCCGGAAGATTTGTTTATTGCGATCATGACGCTGGTCGGGGCGTTTGCGATTATGCTTGGCATCAACTGGCATCTGGCCGTTCTGACATTTATCATCATCCCGGTGATGATCTATTTGTCGCTTTATTTCAGCCGCAAAATGTCGAAGGCGTTCAAGCGGATGTTCGCTGACATCGCCGATTTCAACGCCCGCGTGGAAAACAACGTAAGCGGCATCCGCGTCGTTCAGGCGTTCTCCAACGAAAATCATGAAATCGCCCAATTTGCCGTCAATAACGGACGCTTCCGCCAAACAAAGCTGATCGCCTACCGGATCATGGCCTGGAACTCCTCGATCAGCTTTATTCTGATGCGCCTGATTTCGCTATTCGTGCTGATGTGCGGAACGTGGTTCGTCATCCAGAACCGGATGACCTACGGCGAATTTATCGCCTTCGTTATGCTGTCCAACGTCTTCCTCGGGCCGATCAAGCAAATCAATTCGGTCATTGAGACGTATCCGAAAGGAATTGCCGGCTTCCGCCGTTACCTCGATTTGCTGGAGACGGCTCCCGATGTGGCCGACGCGCCGAATGCGGTTCCGGTCAAGCAGCTTCGCGGAGATATTCGCTTCAACAACGTGTCGTTCGGCTACGAGAACAAGGAAAAGGTGCTCCGCAATATCGATTTGTCAATTCGCGCGGGGGAAACCGTAGCGCTCGTCGGCCCGTCTGGCGCGGGGAAGACGACGGTGTGCAGCATGCTGCCGAGATTTTACGACTCCGACGAAGGCTCGATAACGATAGACGGCATCGATATTCGCAAGATGACGCTCGAGTCGCTGCGCAGCCAGATCGGCATCGTCCAGCAGGACGTCTTCCTGTTCGACGGGACGATCCGGGAAAATATCGCTTACGGCAAGCTTGGCGCGACGGAAGAGGAGATATGGGACGCAGCCCGGCGGGCTCAACTGGAAAGCATTATTTTGTCCCAGCCGGAAGGGTTGGACACGCTGATCGGAGAACGTGGCGTCAAGCTGTCGGGCGGGCAAAAGCAGCGTCTGTCCATCGCCCGGATGTTTTTGAAAAATCCGCCGATTCTGATCCTCGACGAAGCGACGTCGGCGCTCGATACCGAGACCGAGGCGGCTATCCAGCAGGCGCTGGGCGAATTGTCGCAGGGACGGACGACGCTTGTGATCGCGCACCGGCTGGCGACGATCAAAAACGCCGACCGCATTATCGTCGTTGCGGGGCAGGGCATTTCCGAGCAGGGCGCGCACGAGGAGCTGATCGCCGCCGGCGGCATCTACAGCCGCCTGCACCAGGCGCAGTTCGGGGCGTGACGGCCGAGCCGCCCATAAGGCTTCGGCCTTTGCCGATGGCGGAACGATTCGGTCCGGAAGCGCGGCACCGCTTGCGGCCGCCGGAGCAAACGAGAACCTATAACGGAAGCCTCCAGCTCCGCCTTGACCGGCGGGAGTTGGAGGCTTCTTTAGTCGTGAATTCGCCCAAACCTTCAATCAAGAAGTTCGGCGGCCGAGCAGTCCGGGTAAGACGCGAAGCAGCTTCTCGCGGGTAATCGCGTCCCCGTTGTTCCATTTTAGCGCATCGACGAGATGGACGCGACCGCTGCGGACGGCTTCCAGGCTGTTCCAGAGCGGACTTGCCATAAGTGCTTCGGCCGCTTTCCGCGAGTCTTCCCGGCACGGCTGGAGCATGAAGATGCGGTCGCCGGCGTATTCCGGCAAACAAGCCAAGTCGATTTCCGCGAATCCATGGCCGGCCTCGAGCATTTCCCGTACCCGTTCGACGGGCCGAAAGCCGTGCGGATGATAAATGCCCGAGGAAAAGCCGGCCGTGCCCATCACGAATAACCGGTCGCCGTGATCGAAGATGAGCGCCGTAGCGGTTTCGCCAGGCCGGATCAAGGAGGCGAGCCGTCGCCACATCGTCTCGGCGCGCGTCTCATACCGGCTCAGCCAGAGCTCGGCCAGCTCGCGCCGGCCGAGCAGCTCCCCGGCCTTGCGCAGCCGTTGTTCGAGCGGGGCGAACGTATTGAAGGATACCGTCGGCGCGATAGCGGCTATTTCGCGATACCGCTTCTCGTTGGACGTGGCGAATATGACGAGATCGGGCTCCAGCGCCCGCAGCTTGTCCGCATCGAGCGGCCAGCCCACATCTTCGACGTTGCGCAGCCTTCGCTCGTATACGGACCCTTGCGCGAAACGTCTGCCGCCGCCGACCGGCTCCACGTCGAGAGCGAGCATATCGCCGAACGTTTCTCCGAGGTAGACGATCCGCTTCGGCTGAAGCGGGATATCCACCTCGTGACCGGTACAGTCGGTAATCCGCACGAACCGGCGGGCCGTCTTCGCGAACTGCTTCGGCGTCGTTCCCGTCGTTTGCCGAAAGCGGCGGTTGAAGTAATACTCGTCGCGGAAGCCGACCTTGCGGGCGATCTCCCGCAGCGGTCCTCCGTCTTGCAGCAGCAGTTCCTTGGCGCGGTTGATGCGCAGCTCCGTCAAATAATCGAGCGGCTTCTGCCCGGTGAGCGTATGAAAAATCGAGCTGTACTGCCATTGGGCAATGCTGGCGGCTTCGGCCAATTGCTTGACCGTGACATTGTCGTCATAATGGCTGCGCATATAGTCGATCGTCCGTTCGACCGCCCGCGTGGAGTCGTACCACGGATCGGCCTGCAAGAGATGCTCCAGCAGCAAGTAGAGCACTTCCTGGAACCGCAGCTGCCGGCGGAACCAGACAAGATCGTCGGCAGTCGGCCCGTCTTCCCGCAGCTCGTCCAGCAGACGCAGCAGCTTGGCTGCGGGATATACCGTAATGGCGACGTTGTCGGCCAGCAAGGCGCCGTCGTACGGAACGGCAGGCCCATCGGAGTTGTTGAAGACGTTGTAGAACAAGACGTGCAGCTGCAGCGGTCCGCTATGCCCGTTGTCGATGGCGAACGTCGCGCCGGGAGAGACGAGCATGCATTTGCCGGGTGCTAGTCGCGAGCTGCTGCCGTTCACGGTGGCCGTACCTTCGCCTGTCGCGCAGGCGATCAGGGCGTGCGTCGAAGATGTGTCGCTGCCGGAGCTCCAGCCGACGGGGCAATCTAAACGCTTGATGTCCGTGAGCGTGAATAGCAGGGATCGAAAGGGAACGACCAAGCCCGGATGGTGCGAATGCATTCGCAAGCCCTCCTTGCAATTGTTGAGAATGATTATCATTTCATATTATTGTACGCAAAAACCCGTCATTTTTCAACAGGCGAAGCCGAAAACGGCAAACTCCCCCTGATGCAGGCTGAGCCGCAAGGGGGAGCGAACGTTTGGACGTGTATAGGCCCGGGCTGCGTTTCGCCGGTCAGAAGCTGTTCTTACTTCGCCAGCAACTTCGGAAGCTCGTCGATCATCCATTCCCGAGTCGTAGCGTCGCTCGAGCTGCGTTCGATCGGGATGACATAGACGTGTCCGTTTTTGACGGCCGGCAATTCGTTCCAAATCCGGGTTTTCATCAGATCGTCGGTGGACTTGCGCGCTTCCTCGGTGGCCGGGGTCAGAATAAAGATACGGTCGCCGGCGTATTCCTGAAGCACTTCCTGGGAAATGAGCGAAAATCCTTTGTTTTGGCTGATCAGCTCACGGGTTTTGTCCATCGGCTTAAAGCCGTTCTGCTGGTACAAAAATTGCGGCAATCCGGCGCCGGCCATTACATACAGCTTATTGCCGGGATAGTACGTGAACACGGACGCCGTCTCGTCTTGCTTCATGCCGGCGTCGCGCAGCTTTTTCCACATAGCATCGGACTTGAGCTTGTACGCATCAAGCCACTTGGCGGCTTCCTGCTGCTTGCCGAGCATTTGGCCGAGTGTGGTCATCCGCTGCTCGATGGTGGCGAACGTGTCGAACGTAACGGTCGGGGCGATTTTGTTCAGCGCATCCACCGTTTTCTCGTCCGATGTGGCGATAATGATCAGGTCGGGCTTCAGCTCGAGCGTCTTCTCCAAATTAATCGGGAACCCGATATCCGCAACTTGGTTCACCCGGCTCTCCAGTATGGTCCCCTTCAGCGGCTGCAAATAGGTGCCGACCGCATTGACGCCCAAGGCCAGCAAGTCCCCGTACGTTTCTCCGCTGAACACGATGCGCTTCGGATCGGCGGGAATCTCCACCTGGCGTTTTTTCCAGTCCTCGAACATGCGCGTCTTCGGGGCGGCCGCTTCTTTATTCTCTATGCCCGCGCCTGTCGCCGCCTTGCCCGTCTGAGCGGTTTGCTGGGGAGTTCCGCCCGATGTGCCGTTTGAAGTGCCGCATGCCGTTAAGACCGCCCCGATCGCTGCCACAATGCCAATCGTTTTATACCATTTTCCCGCTTGGTTCATCTGGACGTGCCTCCCGATTTCGGTTTTCTTCATCAAAGATAATGATTCTCATTATCGACAAGCCCCATCATAAGCGATGCTGCGGTACAACTCAATGGACAAACCGCAATCGATTCGTTATTTTTTGTACAACGAATTTTATTTTTATATGGGACGCGGCGAGCATTCGGGACTGTCGGGCAGCATGGGGCCGAACGGGGAAGCATTGTCGGAACGATGTCGAACGGGCGCGAAAAAAAGGAGGAAAAGGATACGGAACCGCCGAATATAGTAGACAAGGATAGCGCACCATGGGCTTCCGGTATTCGAAATTGCAATTCGGCCGGGGCATGACGGCGGAAAACATGCTTGGCCGTATCAGGGTTTGACCGAAAAAAGAGGAAGGGGTGTGATGGGCATGGAGCTTTGGGCGATATGGCTCATTATCGCCGGGGTTTTGCTGGTCGTCGAGATGTTGACTCTGACGTTCTACTTGTTGTGGGTCGCCATCGGGGCGGTCGTTGCCTCGGCCGTTGCCTTGTTCGTCTCGGAATCGTTCATATGGCAGGTGCTGGCAGGCAGCGTGGTCGTTCTCGTGCTGACGCTGTTCACGAAACGGATCACCCGCTACTTCAAGACGTCCAAGGGCTTTAAGGATGCGGTCGACGAGCTGCAGGGCAAGCAGGGCATCGTCGTCGAGCCGATTATCGACGGCAAGCCCGGCATCGTGAAGGTCGGCAGCGAAACGTGGAGCGCGGTAGCCGAAGAGTCGCTCGGCAAAGGCGAGACGGTGGAAGTGTTGGAGAGGGGAAGCGCTTTGCTGAAAGTAACCAAATGGAGAGGGGATGTTTAGATGGGTTACGTTGCCATCATTATTTTAATACTTGTTATTGTTGCCGCTGCATTATCGATCAAAATCGTACCTCAGCAGCGAGTCGGCGTCGTGGAACGGCTTGGCAAATTCCACCGGCTGCTGACGCCGGGCGTGAACATTCTCGTCCCGATCATCGATCACGTACGGACGTACCACGATTTGCGCATCCAGCAGGCGAACGTGCCGCCGCAGACCGTTATTACGAAGGACAACGTGCAGGTGCAGATCGACACGATCATTTTCTACCAGGTGACGGGTCCGGAGCAGGCCACTTACGGCATTTCCGATTACGTCTACGGGGTGCGCAACATCTCGACGGCGACCATGCGGCAAATTATCGGTAAAATGGAGCTGGACGAAACGCTGTCCGGCCGCGAGAAAATATCGACCGACATTCGCGTCGCGCTGGACGAAGCGACGGAAAAATGGGGCGTGCGGATCGAGCGCGTCGAAGTCATCGACATTCAGCCGCCGCTCGATATCCAGGAGTCGATGGATAAGCAGATGAAGGCGGAGCGGAGCAAGCGCGCTATCGTACTGGAAGCCGAAGCGGCCAAACAGGATATGATTCTGCGGGCCGAGGGCGACAAGCAAAGCAAGATCCTGAAAGCCGAGGGCGACAAGGAAGCGCGTATTCGCGAGGCCGAAGGCTTGCGCCAGGCGCAGGAGCTGGAAGCGCTTGGACAGGCGAAGGCGATCCAAGCGGTCGCCGAGGCGGAGAAACGGCGGATCGAGCTGATTCGCGAAGCCGGCCTGGACGAGAACGTGCTGACGTACAAGTCGCTGGAGGCGCTGACCGATATTTCGAACGGGCCGGCCAACAAGATATTCATCCCGACGAAGGCGGTCGAGACGCTTGGCAGTATCGGCGCGCTCGGCGAAATGCTGAAGGGCCGCAAGCCGGACTGATCCGGTACGGCGCAGCGGAGCTTGACCCAAACAACGGCGGCAGTCTTGGACGAGAAAAGGGTCCGGGGCTGCCGCTTTTAATTGTGGCCCCTTCCAGCAGGGGTTTTGGCAAAATGACACCGACATGATCGTAGCCGGTCTGAAAGAATGAATCTCGACGATTATAAATTTTAATCCAATACCAAAAACGGGACCCGCCTCATAGGCGCGGTCCCGTTTTTTAGGACATGCCGAATTCGATTAATATTCCAGCACGATCATCTGGTGGCACTCCAGCTTCGGCACCGTATAGCGGACGACGCCTTCCCTGACCGTAAAATCTAGCTCGGTCATCTGCGGAGCGAGATAGACGCGGCGCACGTCCCCGGCGGTTCGCACCGACACGTTTACGTCGTACAGCGGCACGATATCCTCGATAATCTCGACCGACTGGCCGCGGCGAACCGGCGAGGCATAGAGCAGGTGATTCACCCAGCGATTATCGTCCGGCTGCGCCTGGATCGTCGTGATGCCCTGGGCGGGCAGCGACGTGGACAGCGATTTGCGTCCCTCAAGCAGCCGGTCGAGCGCGTAGGCGACCGTTTCACGCAGGAATAAGCTGCCTTTTTCAGCATAATCCTCGAAGACGTCCCAAGCGATGTAAATTCCGTCCGGACCTTCGATCATGCCCGGTCCTCCGGGCTGCTTGGCGTTCGGCGCATGCTTATGCGAACAGAAATGCAGCACGTCGCGGTTAAAATACGAGTTTTCCCGCCGGCCGAGCACGGTTCCTCCTTCCGCCTCGATCTGCTGCCCCTCCTCATACATGACATAAGCGGTACCCGGCGACAACGAGCTTCCCGACGAAGCGTGGTCCGGCACCCAGTAATCGGGGCGGAACGGATTCGTGCCGATCCAGCGTGCTCCGAAATCGAGCGCGAAACCGTCGCCGTCCGTCCGCAGGCCGGACGTTCCCGTCGCAAGCAGCCGCCCGCCTTGGCCGAGGAAAGCCGTTAGTTTGCTCTCCAGCGCGCCGCCGATGCGAATACGGTCCGGCAGGATCAGCACCTTGTAGCCGCTCCAATCCGATTCCAGATCGACCACGTCGAACAGAAAATGCCCTTCCAGCAGCATGCGGACCGCTCCCTGGTCCGGCTTCGGACAACGGGTCTCGCCTTCTTTGACGAAACCGGCAGCTTCCACGGTAAGCAAGGCAACATCGGCGATATTGTCCGTATCTTTGCACCAGCTCTCCTTGGCTTCCACCTCGCGGTACGCCTCGCCGATCAGCCGGTAAGTCGTTTCGTCGGCGATGCCGTCGGGATGAAGCTGATCGCCGATCGAGCAGCGCGCGCCGTTGGCCAAGCTGAGCGCCGTTTCGTAGCGGAGCGCGTTCGGATGCTTGAACCCGCCGAATTCTCCCCACGAGGTGTGAAATTTGCCGGTCATACCCAAAAGCGGCATTCCCAAACCTTGCGCGTAGCGGGCGGACAACGGAAAATGATCGTAGCCCCAGCCGCCGGTCGGCAGCGATTCCAGCTCCAGATGCGTATTGCGGGCGGCCAGGTCGCGTCGGCCCTGAGGGATGTGGCCGCCGTTATGGAATACCGGAAGTCCCGGCTTATGCTTATGCACCGCTTCGTTCGTCCGGCTCGTATAGATGGCGTACGTGTCTTCCCACAACGGCCGCATCGCCGCTTTGTCATTCGGATCGATGCCACGCTCTTTGGCCGAGCGGAGACAGTGGTGACAGTAGCATTCGCGAATGCCGACAATGTCCAGGAAGATGCCGTCCGCGTCGTAGCGGGTGACGACCTCCTCGATCTGGCTGACCAGAATATCCAAGTACGGGGTGTTCATGCAAAACTGGTGGTAGCCCGCCGTCTGGAAATCCGCCACCCATGTCGTCTGCTGGTTGCTCCGGCGCATGAGCCATTCCGGATGCTTCCAGGCCAGCTTCTCGTCGAGGCCGGCGGACAAATAGACCGGCGTTTTGACGCCGATTTCATGCGCGGCTTCAATCTGCGCTTGCAGCAGGTCGAAGGACAGATGCGGATGAATGTCGTTCGCCTCCGACGGATGGTACGCCCAACCGTGATGGCATTTGGAGAAGACGGTGATCGAATCGACGTGCCCGAGCTTGAGCATATCTTGGAACTGCTTCTTGGAAAAATTCGAGCCGATGCCGGAGATGGCTTCGGACGTATGGAAATCCAGATGGACCTGACGGA
Organism: Paenibacillus hodogayensis; assembly: GCF_039536325.1. NCBI lineage: Bacteria > Bacillati > Bacillota > Bacilli > Caryophanales > Paenibacillaceae > Paenibacillus > Paenibacillus hodogayensis. The sequence continues at coordinate 223,419 of NZ_BAAAYO010000001.1, read as the reverse complement.
ACCTCATGGAATGCCCTCCTTGTATGTGGTTACCCCCAGTGTAGCCTTTTCAAGAAACCCGGACTAGTACCGTTCCCGACACAAGCTAGCACAATTCCGACTACCGCAAATATGCAAAATCGGTTACGATAGAAAGGAAAACGAGACCTTGCGAGAACGTAAAGCGCACCGCCAAGCAAGGGCCGAGCAAGCCGGGGATAAAGGAGAACAAGCGAATGGAATGCCTGGAATGGCCCGTCTCGTCGCTTCCGCAGCTCGTCACGGTCGGACACGCCGTCTGGAAGCCGGGCATGCGGCATTTTTCCCGCAAATTCGGGTTATACGACGTTCTGTTCGTCAAGACGGGGTGCATCTATATGGCCGAGAACGGACGGGAGTTCGAAGTGCGCGCCGGGCAGATGCTGACGCTCGAGCCCGGAATGAAGCACGTCGGGTATCGCGATACGGAAGAAGCGACCGAGCTGTTCTGGATTCATATGAAGCACGATTCCGTCCGAACGGTAGTGCCGTCGGAGCAGATTCCGTGGTCGCTCGTGCTGCGCAAGGGCAGCGACACCGATAAGGGACCGCTCGTCCGGCCGATGTACATGCCCAAGTTCGGCAGCCTGGAGCTGTCCGCCTTATGGGGAATACTGGAGGAAATGGTGCGGCTGCATAATGGGCTGACCGTGGAAAACGTGTTGAAGCTGCAAGCGCAATACGTATTGCTATTGGCTAAGCTGCAGGAGCTTCTGCGCACGTCCAGGTCGGAGACCCGCTCCGGGCGGCTGGCGGCGGCGGTATCCGCTTATTTGCGGAAGCAGGAGCGGCAGCCTTTCTCGACGGCGCAGTTGGAGAAGGAGTTTCATTACAATCTCGATTATATCTCCCGCTGTTTGAAGCAGCATACGGGCATGAGTCCGATGGAATATGTGCGCCATATGCGGATCGAAAGCGCCAAGCGGCTGCTCGAGCAGCCGGAGGAACTGACCGTGAAGCAGGTAGCCGAGCGGGTCGGCATCCCGGACGCCAACTATTTTGCCCGGATGTTCCGCAAGGAAACGGGGTTGTCCCCGGCCGTTTACCGGAAAAAACGGCTTGGCTACAGTTGAGACGCAGCGGAGCAGACGAGCGGCCTTTCCGGTGCCAAAGATCCCGAAGCCCAGATTTCGCGGTCGGCGAAGAGCGCGTTTTTCCGTTAGAAAGGCAATGGCCTTGCAGCGAGTTTGAACTCTGAATAAAGCCGGAGGAAAGAGAAAGATGGACAGGGAACCTGTAGCGCTCATTACCGGCACGTCCAGCGGCTTTGGCATGCTGACGGCGGTGAAGCTTGCGCAGCTCGGATACCGGGTTGTCGCGGGGATGCGCAATATTAACGATAAAGGAATGCTGCTGGAGAGAGCCAGACGGGTCGGAGTCGAAGCGTCGATCGAGGTCGTCAGGCTCGACGTGACCGACGAAGAGACGGTAGAGCGCGTCGTTGCGGACGCGCTGACCCGCTACGGGGAGCTTGACGTGCTGGTGAACAATGCCGGATTTGCGCTCGGCGGATTCATCGAGGAGCTGTCCATGGACGATTGGCGGCGGCAGATGGAGACGAATTTTTTCGGCCTCGTGGCGATGACGAAGGCGGTCCTGCCGCATATGCGCGTGCGCGGCAGCGGGACGATCGTCAATATCGGCAGCGTCAGCGGCCGGGCCGGCTTTCCCGGCTACGCGCCGTACGCCGCGTCCAAGTTTGCCGTCGAAGGGTTCAGCGAAAGCCTGCGCCATGAAATGGCGCCGTACGGGGTGAACGTCGTGCTCGTCGAGCCGGGCGCGTACAAAACGCCGATTTGGAGCAAAGGACTCGCCCATATCCGCACGTCCGCCGACTCCCCGTACGCCAACACTTTGCAAAACGTGTTGAATTACTCCGAGAGAGCGGCCAGGACGGCCCCCGACCCGCAGCAGGTAGCGGACCTTGTCGGGCGGCTGGTCCGGGTCCGCGCCCCCCGGCTGCGCTACGCGCTCGGGCAGGGGGCCAAGCCGATGCTGTGGGCCAAGGCGCTGCTGCCGTGGAAATGGTTCGAGCGGATTATCCGCATGGCGCTCAAATAACGGGCGCTTATTCGAACCAGCCGCGCGAATCGGGGACGTCCAGCCATGCCCCGTCGCGTTCGGCCGATTCGCGGCTGATCAGGCCGGGCAGCGTCATATCGAGCGCGCGGTGAATGCCGAGCGGGGACGGCTTGCCTTCGGTCAGGGCGTTCAGAAAGTCGGTCATCATGACGTAGTCGCTGCCGCCGTGCCCGCTCGGTCCGAGCATCGCCTCGGGAACGGTTCTCCATACGTCCGGCACATAGTCCCGGCCGACCTTCATTAGGTCGGTCCATTCGCGTTTGTCGTCGTCTCCGCCGCCGCTTTGCAGGAACAGCTTGCCGGCGCCAAGCAGCTCATGCCGGACGCTTTCGTAGCAGCCGCGCGTCCCTTGCAGCGTATAGTTGAGGGCGGTCGGGCGCTCGGAAAGCAGGTCGAGGCGTATTTTGACCAATCGTCCTTTTTCCGTCCGGGCCGTCATGATGCACGTATCCTCCTGCTCGAACGGACGGTTCCCGCTGTCCGTATAATGGCGTCCGCTCCCGATACAGCTGATCTTGACAATCCGGTCGCCTTCCATCCAATCGAGAATCGGTCCGAGGCTGTGCGTGCCGTAGGTGATGCCATTCACGCCGGTTTGCCAGACGCGCCGCCACGGCGTCGCCTCGCATAACGCTTTCGCATCGTGCAAATATTCCCCCTCGGCAAAATAGAGCTCGCCGAACAACCCGTCGCGTACCATATTGGTAATCGTCATATGAGGCTTCATGTAATTGCAGTTCTCGGCCATGATGTAGCGGCCGCGCGACCGTTCCGCCGCTTCGGCAAGCCGCCGGCATTCCTCCAGCGATATGCCGGCGGGCACTTCGCTGATCACGTGCAGCCCTTGATCGAGAGCCAAAATCGCCTGCTCGACGTGCAGGGCCATCGGGGTCCCGATAATAACCGCGTCCAGCTCCGCCTCCGCCAGCATGCTTTCATAGGACAAGTAGCCGGGCACCGCGCCCATATGCTCCCTTGCTTTGTCCAGCCGCTCCTCCGTTACGTCGCACAATGCCGCCAGCTCGGCACGGGGATGGGCACTCAGCGCCTCCCGAAAAATGCGCGGACGCCCCGCCGCTCCGGCGATGCCCACCCTTAACCGTCCATTTCGATCCATACTTTTCCGCTCCTTGTCGCGCTTTCCGGCGCGCAGATTGGCCTAGCCCGCCGTTTCGCGGCAAGCCGCCGGCGGCCTTGTTCGTGGGCCGCGATGCCGGCCGTCAGGCTTTCACTTGCATTATAGACGAGCGGATGCGCGGCGGCTTTGTCTGAAATCGCATTTTTTTGGTTCTTTTTCGCCAAAAGGGAGACAGAGAGGGGGAGCGGCGATATATAATACTAGCAACGGCCTTGATTGCAGCACTCTCCCAGCAAACGGTCTCCGCCAGCGGCAGTCCGGCGCAAGGAGCGTCAAAGTGCCATACGCGCACAAGCGGCGGCCGCCGCCGGAAAGGAGACGCACATGGACATCGACTACCCGGGAATTCGGCTGCGCAGCTACATTACCGTCGACCAACTGTATGCGTTCCATTATTTGGAGTTCACCAAGGATTATAAGTTTCCCGGCGAAAAGCACGATTTCTGGGAGCTGTTCTACGTGGATATGGGCGAGGTGACCGTCCATGTCGAGGAAACGCCTTACCGGCTGAAGCAAGGGGATGTGATGCTGTACAAGCCGAATGCCTACCATCGGCTGTCGGCCAATCGGGTAACCGCTTCCAATTTGTTCGGAATCGCTTTTGCCTGCGGCTCTCCGGCGCTGGACGGGCTGGCCAACCGGCATTTCCGGTTGAACGAAAGCGAGCGGGGACTGCTGGCGCAAATCGTCAAGGAAGGCTACCGGGCGTTTGCCCCGCCGTTCCACGATCCCGCCGTGCATACGATCGAGCGCCGCAGCGACGCCCCGGAAGGGTGCGAGCAGCTGCTGCAAAGCTATCTGGAAATTTTGCTGATCCGGCTGATCCGCCGTTCCAGGAGCGGTCAGGAGCCGGGGGAAAAGCCGCCGTTCGTGTCCAAGGAAAGGCGCGACCGCGATCTGGTCCGCAGCGTGACGGCTTTTCTGCGCGACCGGCTGGATCAGGACGTATCGCTCGACGCCGTGTGCGAGTCGTTCAACGTCGGCAAGACGCATATCACCCGATTGTTTAAAAGGCGGACCGGCTACCCGCTGATGGAATATTTCAAAAGGCTGAAGATCGAGCAGGCGAAGGCGCTCGTTCGGGAAGAACGGCATAATTTTACGGAAATCGCCAGACTGATGGGCTATGGCAGCATTCACCATTTCTCCAAGGCGTTCAAAAAGTACGGCGGCATGACCCCGTCGGAATACGCCAAATCGATTCCGGCCCGTTCGGCCGAACCGGCGGGCGAGGACGGGGAGCGCCAGGAGCGGCCGGAGGAGCGGGCTGAGCGGATCGATCCGCTCGTATTCGCGCCGTCGGACGTATTCGGGCAGAGGTAAAACTTACTAGAGAGGAAAGCGGTGGTACGGTAAATGAGAGGAACCCGGTTAGCCCATAAAATAGCTGTCGTCACGGGTGCCGGCTCGGGCATCGGGGCCGGCATCGCCAGAAGGTTTGCCGCCGAAGGCGCTCAGGTCGTGCTGGCCGACATCGATGGCGACGCCGCGCGCGATGTGGCGCGGACGATTGCGGAGGAAGGCGGCCGCAGCGAGGCCGTCGTGGCCGACATGTCCAGCGAGCGCGACATCGAGGCGTTGTTCGGCCATATCGGCGAGCGGTACGGAAGCCTGCATATCGTCAGTACGAACGCTTACTGGGCTGCGGCCAAAAGCGCCGAGGACACGTCGCTCGCCGAGTGGAGCCGGTGCATGGCCGTCACGCTGACCGCTCCGTTTCTGTGCAGCAAGCTGGCGGTGCCGCTGATGCGGCGGGCGGGCGGCGGCTCGATCGTGCATACGTCCTCCGTCGGGGCGGTCGTCGCTTTCCGCAACAACGCTTCGTACATGGCCGCCAAAGCCGGGGTCATTCAGCTATGCAAATCGATCGCGGTCGATTTCGCCGCGGACGGCATACGCTGCAACGCGATATGCCCGGGCATCGTCGATACGCCGTCGACCCGTGCGGACGAAACGGCGGAGCTAAGAAAGCTGCGGTTGTCGAAGACGTTGGCGGGACGTTACGGGACGCCCGACGATATTGCCTCCGCGGCGGTTTACCTGGCCGGCGACGAGTCCGGCTTCGTTACGGGGACGGCGATGCTGGTCGATTCAGGCTGGTCAATCGTCTAGCTTTCGAACATAATAGAGAAGGAGCGGCATTTGATGATCAAAGACGATTTCGAACTGTTGACCGATACCCCCTTCCTGGCCCTCGATCTCGAGGTGATGGAGCGCAATTTGCGCACGATGGCCGCGCTGGCAAAGCAAGCCGGCGTCAAGCTGCGGCCCCATACGAAGACGCACAAAAGCCCATACATCGCCAGAAAGCAGCTGGAATACGGGGCGTCCGGCATTACGGTGGCGAAGCTGGGCGAGGCCGAAGTAATGGCCGATCACGGCATCGACGACATCCTGATCGCGTTCCCGCTCGTAGGGCGGAACAAGCTGAAGCGCTTCGACGCCCTACTGGACCGGGCCAGACTAACCGTCGGCCTGGACGACATCGCCGTCGCCCGGGGCATCAACGAGGTCGGTGAAGCGCGCAAGCAGCGCATCCCCGTCTATGCGGACGTCGATACAGGACTGCACCGGATGGGCCGGGATCCCCTCGCGAGCGTACAGTCGATCCTGGACATCGCCAAACTGCCGTATTTGGAAATACGGGGTTTGATGAGCCATACCGGCCATGCTTATGCCAGACCGACCGAAGAGGAGATTCGGGCTGTGGCGATCGAGGACGCCGAGCTGATGAACGAGACGCGCCTGCAATTGGACCGTCTGGGGCTTCACGTCCCGGAGATCAGCGTAGGCGCCAGCGCGACCGCCAGGTTTATCGGAGAGATCCCGCACGCGACGGAAATGCGCCCGGGCATGTATGCGTTTAACGACCGGTTCGTCATGGCGGCGGGCGGGGCAGAGGAGAGGGATTGCGCCGTTACGGTGTACGCGACCGTCGTCGCCCGGCCGACGCCGGAGCGGATTATTATCGACGCCGGCAGCAAGACGTTCGCCGCGGACGCGTTCAAACACGGCGGACACGGCCATGTGATCGGGCATCCGAACTTGACCTTGAAGGCGCTCTCGGAGGAGCATGGCACGATTGAGGTGGCCGGCTCGTCGGACCTGCAGATCGGCGACGTGCTGCGCATCATACCGAATCATATTTGTCCGGCCATCAATCTGGCCGACGAGCTGTACGGCTTCCGCAACGGGGAGCTGGAGACGATTGTTCCGGTGCTGGGCCGAGGAAAGAACCGGTAAACGAGAGCGAAGGGAGCTTGACCGATATGGCATTTGACCTGCTCATCCGCAAGGGCTGGATCGTAGATGGCACGGGAGCGGCGCGATTCAAGGGGGATATCGGCATTGCCGGAGACAAGATTGTCGCGATCGGCAATCTGGAAGGGGCGGAGGCGGAACATGTTGTCGAAGCGGACGGGCTGATCGTATGCCCGGGCTTTATCGACGTGCACGTCCATTCCGAGCTGGCGCTGCTAGGCGGCCCAGACCAGTACGCTCCGATCCGCATGGGCGTGACGACTCAGCTGGCGTCGCCGGACGGGTTCTCGTGGGCGCCGCTTGGGGCCGAACAATTGCGCGAGATGAAAGATTATTTGGCGACTTTTTACGAGGACGACTGCATCGATCCGACGGCGGCGATGCCGATCGACAAGCTGCTCGATCTATTCACAGGCAATCTTCCGTCCAATCTCGTGCTGCAGGTACCGCACGGCTCGATCCGCCAGGCGGTGCTCGATTGGACGACTCGCCCGGCGGACGATGCGGAGATCGCCGAGATGAGCAGGATCGTTCGGGACTGGATAGAGCGCGGAGCGAAAGCGTTCGCGACCGGTCTCGAATACGAGCCGATGAGGCGGGCCGATCTGCGCGAACTGGTTGCACTGTCGCGCACGGTCGCCGAATACGGCGGTATCTATGTCGCTCATCAGCGGGGTTACGCGCGCAACGTCCGGACAGGCTGTGAGGAGACGTTCGCCATCGGCGTGCAAGCCGGCATTCCGGTGCATATATCCCATTTTACGGTCGATCCCGACGCTGCGGAAGAGCTGGAGCGGGGGAAAGCGCTCGGAGCCGATGTCACCTTCGATATGTACCCGTATACGGCTGGGAGCACGCATCTGCTGCTGAACCTGCCTCCGTTCGCTCAGGAGGGAAGCCCGCTCGAGGTGCGCCGGCGGCTGGCCGATCCTTCGTTCCGGCGGGGGCTGGACGCGCATATCGGACAGGCGTTCCCGCCCGAGCTCGTGCGCTTCGCTTCCGTCGGCCAGCAGCGGCCGGCCGGCTCATACGAGTCCGGCATGCCGGCCGCTCCCGAATGGATCGGCGAGATTCGCGGCTGGGAAGGCCGCATGCTCGGAGATGTGCGCGAGGAGCTGGGCATCGGTCTGACCGATCTCGTCTGCGACCTAATCGTCCATACGGAATACCCGTCGCTGATGATTTTCCATTGGCCGGAGGAGCGGCACCGCTACCTGGAGGAGACGTTTAAGCATCCACTGCACATGGTCAGCACGGACGGCATTTATGCCGGCGTCAGCCCGCACCCGCGCGGCTTCGGCTCTTATCCGAAAATATTCCATTCGATCGTCAACGAGCGGGGCTGGCTGACGATCGAGCAGGCGGTGCGCAAAATGACCGCGTTCCCGGCCGAACGGTTCGGCCTCGACCGGCGCGGCCGGCTGGAGCAAGGCTGGCACGCCGATATCGTCGTGTTCGATCCGCTCCGCATTCGCGACCGCGCGACATTCGCCGAGCCGCGCCTCGAGCCGGAAGGGATCGATCATGTCGTGGTCAACGGCCGCTTCGTGCTTCGGGACGGCCGCGTCGTACCGGGCAACCCGGGGCGGATCGTGCAATAATTTGGTTATTCAACTGAAGGAGGAATTTTACTATGTCTAACGTTCGCGAACAATTCGATAAAGTGAAGCAATCGCTCGGTTTCAAGGAAACGCCGCCCGTGAAGGACCCGAAGCTTGTCCTTCCGGTAAGGGTGGACGGAAACGTCGCCTACGTGTCCGGCAACGTCGCGTTCGCGGCGGGCGAGCTGTTGTACAAGGGGCGTATCGGCGCCAACGTGACGATCGCGGAAGGCAAGCTTTCCGCCGCGCATTCGGTGCTGAACTGCCTGACGGCGCTCGACCGCGAAGTCGGTCTGGAAAAGGTGGATAAGGTGCTGAAGGTGACCGGCTATTTAAGCTGCACCGAGGACGTGACCGAGCAGCCGGAAATCATGCACGGCGCCAGCGAGGTGCTGGTCGAAATTTTCGGCGATGCCGGCAAGCATGCGCGTGCGGCCGTAGGCATTCACACGCTGCCGCTCGGCGCTTCGACCGAAGTGGATATGGTCGTTTCGCTTAAGGCGTAACATGGCTGCTATTTTGCTCTATTGGCTTGCCGTCAACGTCGTGGGCTTTTTTATCTTCGGTTACGACAAACTGAAGGCTGTGCGCAAGGAGCGGCGAATACCCGAGAAGCGCCTCTTTCTCGTGGCCGCTCTCGGCGGCGCGGCGGGCGCTTGGATCGGAATGAGGTCGTTCCGCCACAAGACGAAGCATGCGTCGTTCACGTTCGGCGTTCCCGCCTTACTGCTGCTCAATATCGTATGCGTGGGCTTGCTGATCAAAGCGTTCGGGTAGAGAAGAAGGACCGGTTGGCGGAAGTAGGAGGAGTCGTGCGGAGGCGCGGCTCCTTTTTGCTGTTCCGGTCGATCCGCCGTTCTCCATCCTTTTCGGAGTGCAAGGGGCTTCAATTAACTCTTTCAACTTATCTAGTACAAAGTCAGAGCTAATCCTGTGTATTCGTCTATTCCACGAATACGGTTTAAGGTCTGACTTTGTACTAGTTCTTTTTAATCAAATTTTTATTGATTTTTACTACATATTTCGACAAAATATGATATTATTCTTCATAGCCTCACACTTTCCGTTAAGGAGGGAATTGAATGTCAGTAGCCCCATCGCCAGTACGCAAATGGAACGTCCGCAGCATCTCGATCCGCAAAAAGTATTCGATCCTCATGCTTGCCATCGCCATCGTTCCTTTGGTCGTCTCCACCGTGTTTTTCGTTCTCTATTTTGCAAACGTGACCCGCACGGAAAACGCCAAAGTCGTCCACGAGGTGCTCAATTCGAACGTGGATCGGCTGGACCAATGGATGGAAAGCAAGGCGAGTGCGCTGCAATCGCTGATCAAACAGCACAAGGAGTTTGGCTCGGGCAATCCGTCCGCGATTTTGCCCGTGCTCAAGGTGCTCAAGGAAAGCGACGAGCAGGTAACCGCGCTGAATTACGTCGATGTCAGCGGAGAAGGCAAGGATACGGACAATGTTGCCCTGAACATCGCCGACCGCGAGCATTTCAAGCAGACGAAGGAAACGAAGCGGACGGTCATCGCCGACATGGTCGTCAGCAAAAAAACGGGCAAGTATGTGCTGCCGATCGACGTGCCGATTTTGAACGATTCCGGCGCTTTCACCGGACTATTGTCCGCCACCGTGTCGCCGGACATGCTCGGCAAGCTAACCTCCACGATCCACGTGTCGGATACCGGCTACGGCTACATTCTGTCGGGCGCAGGAGAATATTACACGCACCCCGATCCGTCACGCATCGGCAAGCCTGTCGCGGAATTCGAGACGTCGGCCAGCGCCAAGGCGGCGTTCGAGACGATTGTTTCTACGAGCAGCGGGAACGTGACATATAAGGGCGCAGACGGCCAAGAACGGATTACATACTACGATACGATCCCGAACACGTCATGGAGGCTGCTTGTAACCGTGCCGACCGCAGAAGTGTACGCCAAAGTAGGGGAGGTACAACTGATCGCGTTTGTTTTCCTGCTTGCGGTCATCGTGCTCGTATCGGTTCTGGCGATTGTGGCAACCCGTTCGATTGCGCGTCCGATCGTAGCCATATCCGATTTTATGAAAAAGGTGGCGAATAACGAGTTGAACGAAAGGCTCGCGGTGAAGTCCGATGACGAGATCGGGCAAATGAGCCAGAGCATCAATACGATGGTCGATTCGATCGCGGGCATCGTCGGCAAAATCAACGATACCGTCTCCCAGGTCGCCGCAGCCTCCACGGAGCTGCTGCAATCGGCGGAGCAGTCGTCCCAGGCAGCGTCGCAGATTGCCGAGGCGATCGGGGAAGTGGCGGTCGGGACGGACAGCCAACTGCAGGGGGCGGAGCAGTCGGCCCGGGCGATGGAGGAGACCGCGACGGGCGTCCAGCGGATCGCCGAATCGTCGGGTATCGTGGCCGATCAGACCGGCGTCGTCTCGAACGAGGTAGATTCGGGCTTTACGGATATTCAGGAGGCCATCGAGCAAATGAATGTCATCGCCTCGACGGCGAACGATTCGTCCACGGTTATCGCCGAGCTGTACCGGCATTCCGATGAGATCGGCCAAATCGTGGACGTCATCTCGACCATTTCCAGCCAGACGGCTTTGCTTTCGTTGAACGCTTCCATCGAGGCGGCCCGAGCGGGCGAGCAGGGGAGAGGCTTCGCGGTCGTTGCCAATGAGGTGAAGAAGCTGGCGGAGCAGACGACCAGCTCGGTGTCGAGCATCGTCCAACTGGTGCGCCTGATTCAGCAGTCGGCGGACTCTGCCGTGAAATCGATGAACCGGAATGTGGCGGAAATTAACGGAGGCATCGGGAAAATGCGGGAGATCGGCGAATCGTTTACGACGATCCGTTCCTCGATCCGCGACGTATCTTCGCAAATTCAGGAGGTGTCCGCCACGACGGAGCAAATATCGGCCGGAACCGAGCAGATTACCGCTTCGTTCGCCGAAATGGTCGGCATCTCCAAGCAATCGGCGGACAATTCGCAATCGGTGGCCGCCTCGGCGGAGGAGCAGACGGCCATCATGGAAAATATCGCCGTCTCGGCCCAATCGCTCAACCGGCTCATGGGCGAGCTGAACGATTTGATCAGAGTGTTCAAACTGTAGACTGCTATAAGACGTTGAAACGGCAAGGGTTACGACTCCTTGCCGTTTTGCTTTTTGCTGCGCATTGACCGGTTGCGGCAGCGAATCTATAATGCTTGTAAGAAGCCCGCAGCACCGGGCGAATGGATAAGGACCATCGTTTCGGAGGGACCGCCATGCAGATCAGAATGTTCAACCACCATACGTTTCATTCCGGGTACAAAGGGAAAAGCGGGGGCATTCACCCGTACTTCGAAATTTTGTATGTGACTCAAGGAAAGGCATTATTGGAATGGATGGGAAACCAGTACGAAATCCCGTCCCCGAGCCTGTGCATCTTGACCCCGAATACGCCCCATCAAATCGTCCAGTTTCAGACGCCGTTCAGCTTCTGGTATATCGAGCTGGATATCGGGGAGGGGGATGCTTTTCCGACAATCGAGCAGGCGATCCATTGGAATCGTTTACAAAAAGTGGCGGATTACGACTCTGACGAGCTGCGCCCGATCAAGCAGACGCTAGACGCCTTGAGCATGGCGCTGGAGCTCAAACATCGGGACGACAACCGTTACGACGAGGAGATCGTTATGCTTGATATCAGGAAGACGGTACGCCTTATTCAAAACGATCTCCGGTATCGGCTTCAGGCCGTTTCCGAAGCGAACGACAAGTCGAGCCGGGATTTTATCCAGACACTGATGAGACATATGGAAACGAGCTACTACGAACCGATCGACTTGGCCCGGTTGTCGAAACGGGTGCATCTTAACTCCTCCTATCTCGTGCGGGCCTTCAAGCACGAGACCGGGGTAACGCCCATGCAATATTTGAACAAGCTGCGGCTGAGCGCGGCGATCAGCTATTTGGTCAACACCGATATGGGCGTGCAGCAGATCGCGGAGGCGACCGGCTTTAACAGCATCCACTATTTTTCCCGGCTGTTCAAGCGCAAGTACGGGAGCAGTCCCCAGCAATGGCGGCTCGCGAACAGGAAGTAGAGCCGGCGGGGTACAATGAAACTAAGACTCAAGCAGCTGTCATAGGCGAAGTTCGCCATGGCGGCTTTTTTTAGTCGGAGCGAGTAAAGACGAGACCTGATTGCTTTGGCCGGGGTCGCGTTCGGGAGGCTCCTTTTTTTCCCATGTCAGTTTTGTACAAACGGGATTGCTTGACGATATGCAGAAAGCGGTTTCCAGAAATCTCCGCAGCCTGCGATAAGTGCGGTTCATCTAAAGACCGCGCCGCGGCGTTTCATTATGATTGTGGTGTAGCGATTAACCAAGGGGGAATCACAATGAAACGTTTATGGACGTTAGCGGCGCTCGCGGCGGCGCTGGCCGCGACGACGGGCTGCGGCCAGGGAGGCGAGGGAAAGTCGAAAGAACAGGAAGCGGCGAACGGCGCCAAAGACGTACAGACCGCTCCGGAACCGGTCACGCTGACGCTGTACATGCAGAACGCGTTTCCGATCCAGGATATGATCGTCGAGGCGGTACGCAAAAAATATCCGCACATTACGCTGCAGCCGCTGCTCAGGCAGAAGGGGCAACTGCCGGAAGATCTCGTGGCGGCGGGCACGTTCCCGGACTTGATCTACAACAGTACGCCGTGGTATGCGGAATATATCAACCTGAACGTGCTCCAGGACTTGACCGAGCTTGTAAAGAAAAACGGCTTTGACGTATCGAAGCTCGACCCGCTTGCCATCGAGGCGATCAAGATGTGGGGAGACAAGGGCGAGCTGTATGCATTGCCGATCTATCGCAACTTCGCCGTTCTGTATTACAACAAGGACTTGTTCGACAAGTTTGGCGTCGCTTACCCGAAGGACGGCATGACCTGGAAGCAGGCGGCGGAGCTGGCGGTCAAAGTAACGCGGACGGATGGCGGCGTTTCGTACAAAGGTCTGGACGCGAGCGATTCGTACTCGGCCGTCTCGCAATTGACGACCCCGTTCGTGAAAGCCGACGGCAAAGCGAATTTGGAGGCGGAGCGATTCGCGCTGGCGCTGGACAACCTGAGGACGATCTACGGTATACCGGGCAACAGCCGGGGCAACAACATGACGGATTTCTACAAAGGAACGGTGGCGATGTCGGCTTTCTGGAATGTTCTCGGCAATTTCGAGGATTATTACAAGAAAGGCGTCAATCAAAACTGGGACATGGTGACGATGCCGACTTACGAGCAAGTGCCGGGCAAGTCGTTCCAGGTCGACTCGCACAATTTGAGCATTTCTTCGCTCAGCAAGCATAAAGAGGCAGCTTTCCAGGTCATCGCCTACATGACCTCCAAGGAGATCCAAATGGACATCAGCCGCAGCGGCTACGTGTCCAGCCTCGTCGATCCCGAGCCCCAGAAAGTGTTCGGAGAGAACCTCCAGTCGCTCAAGGGCAAAAACACGGAAGCGATCTTCAAGCTGCAGTCGGCGCCGTTGTACAAGGTGCATGCCTACGATTCGATCGTCAGGGCCGAGCTGGCCAAAGCGCTTAATGAAGTATTGACCGGCAAGGACATCAATTCGGCATTGAGGGACGCGAACGACAGGGCGGACAAGCTGCTGGAGCAGCAGAAGAAAAGATGAACGAGGGGATGCCCCCGACCCGTATATACTAAGGAGCGTGACGCGTAGCATGAAGACAAACTCGGAAAACGATCTATTGCCGCAACATGCCGGACATGATGGGGACAGCCGCACGATGAGCCGGAGGGACCTGCTGACGGCCCTCTCGCTCGCGGGAGCTGCGGCCGCGACGGGCGTCATGCTCGGGGGACGGAGCGGATTTGCGGCAGCTGCGGACTCGGGTCCGCTCGTCCATTCCGTCATGAACGCCGTATATGGCCAAAATCCGGAGGACTGCTGTTCGCCGCTCGTCGGCTTCGACCACGTGGCGGAGATGAAGCTCGCGGACCTTCCGGCCGGAAAGCTGGCCAGCACCGTCTCCTATTATGCCGGCTGGGCGGGCTCGCCGCTCGGTCCGCTAGGCGGCGCGATGTATGATATCGTCGCTCCGGCGGATTTTGCCGGTACGCCGGACGGTTTCGGCGATCATGCGCTGGTCAACGGCAACATCGCTGTCATTCGCAAGACGGGGGGACTACTCGCTACCCGCTATGGAGCGAAAGGCGACGACGGAGCGACCGACTCGTATCCCCAACTGCAGGCGATGGCGCTTCAACTGAAGAAGCAGGGCGGAGGAACGGCGGTGCTGGATTGGGCCGGCGGCGCATACGGCATCGGGGAGACGATTACGCTGTGGAACAATACGACCTTCGGAGGACCCAATTGGCTGAAAATCATCGCGCAAACGACCTATGATTGCGCGGTTACCGGCGTACCGGGAGCCAAAAACGTGCATATTACCGAGCTGAAGGTGGACGGCGGACTCATCCCGGCGCAGGGCGGACTCTATTTGCGCAGAAACCATACGGAATGGCATGCGGGCAGCATTACGGTCAAAAATGCGGCGCATAGCAAATCGCGCAAAGGGGGCAGAGCCGTAACGTGCGAGGCCGGCGTCAATCCGGGCCTGTACGGGGCAAGGAAAGCGGTTATCGGGAGCATCGTCGCCATCGATTGCTATATGGCGCTCTGTCTCGCCGGAGGAACGAATCAGGAGGATACGGGAGTCGTCGTAAACAGCCTCGTGGCCGAGCGCTGCGAGACGGTCATCGGGCTGTTCGGCAACTCCGCCGGCTACCCCCATTCGGGGGTGAACATGCAGCATGTGGTCGGCGGAGTGGCTGCCCGCAATTGCGGCAAGTCGGTTACGTACGCCCGTCCGCATGGCGCGTTCGTTTCCGATCGCGGCTCGAATGTGCGGATCGGCAGCCTGTCGCTGCATAATGACCCGGCATACGGGACGATCGGTTCCCTGTTCATGGGCGACTGGTCCAACGTCACAGTCGACGGTGCGACGTTTATCGGAGATTGCGGCAGCCTGCTCTCGTTTACCCGCTTCTTCGAAGCCGACACGATCGCCGACGACGTCTTCGCCACGTCGAATTGTGAATTCAAAGGAATCAAGCATATAGGAACGTGCGCGAATGCGGTGACGACGAGCAAGGCCGACGATCTGAAGGTTCGCGATACGGAGCTGGGGCTGGCCACGGACACGGTTACCTCCGGTCTCGTGCTGACGCCGGCTATGGCGGCGAAGACGACCGTCTATTGCAGCATCCAAAACCGGCAGCATCGTACGCGAATCGAAGGGTTCGCGAGCGAGATCGGCTCCGCCGCGCTGCTCTCCGATTACTCCGGGGCGTCCGTCCATTACGGCCTGACGGTTCATGTACCGGCTTATTCGGACGACGCTGCGGCGACAGCGGGAGGCTTGGGCGAAGGAAGACTTTACAAGACGTCAGCGGGCGACGCGAAGGTGAAGTTGTAGCCGGCAGCTTGCGTGTACGGCCGTTCCCTAGACGTCGCTTCGTTCTACGCTGCATATCAACGCTTGCGAGGGCGTTGGCGAACGGCACGAATCTTGACAAGCGAACGATAAAGAGCGGCCGGACCGGTTTATCCGGCTCGGTCGCTCTTTTGGCCCGCATTTAGGAGTCGGATCGTGCAGATCCCGCGAATAGCGCTTCCTCCAGCGCCTCGGCGAACTGCTCGTGAAACTGCCGGTCGGGATGGTTGATGCCGTTGGACAGACGGGTATGTATGTCCACGCCGTCCGCCTCCATCTTCTCCCACATGGCGTAGACGTCCAGCAGCGGCAGGTCGTTCGCCGCAGCGAATGCCCGCAGCGCATCGACATACCGGAACAGATGGCCGGCTTCGTACAAAGCCTTGAATGTCGGAATGTGGCGCGCGTGTCCGGGCGAAATGAGCCCGTTCTCCCGCTTCATCATCATACTTGGCGTAATAAGCAGAATATCGGCGTCCGTCTCTTCCTTGATGAGCCGGACGAGGTCACGGATCGCGCCGATATACGCTTCGACTCCGTTTACCCCGCCATGGGCATCGTTCAAGCCGAACTTGATCGTCACCAGATCGGGGTTGTAGCACAGGACGTCCCGCTGCCACCTTTCTCGGGAACGGGCGACGCTGTCCCCGGATACGCCCGAGTTGATCACGTTGAAGATGCTGGAGGGATACCGCTTGGCCACGCGAAGCCTCAGCAGCTGGTGGTATACCAGTTCGTGCTCGACTGCGCCGTCTTCCATACACCCTTGCGTGACGCTGTCTCCGATCGCCACATAAATAACCGGGCGGGCGGCGGGATTATCCGCCTTTTCCTGCAGCCGGTCGTAGAGTCTAGTAAATTTGTACATAGAGTAAGCCGACCTCTCCTTCGTCATATGGAATTGCCTATAGTCATCTTATCCTATCAGACAGTCCGTGTCGTTGCACGCTATTGACCGAATGGGCGCGATTACGGCTTACCGGGAAGGAAGGGTCCAACGCGCCGGGAGTGCGAACGACGCGCAATTGACGTTAGCCGCGTTCATCGGCGCGTTTCCGAAGGTTTAGCGGCAGAAGCAACCTCCCAGGGAAAGCTTACGCGCCTTGTCATGTCGGACCGACCGGCATGCGGTGACTGTCGAAAGGCCGAACGGGGGCCCCCGGCAGTCCCAGAGCTGCGCGCCGTGTGGACAAGCTCGGTCAATTCCTTTCCCGGTATGTCAATAATGTGCAAACGCACCGGGGAAACGGCAAAGAACGACCGCATTTTCGGCGGGAGGCAAACGACGGATTGGGATAAAACCGCTAAAGACCTCGGCTCCGTCTTTCACTATGATTAGTTGGAACGCGATAACTATCGAAAACGGCGGTGAACGTAATGAATAGCAATCAAACGATGAAAACTTTGCAAATTATCCGTGCCGAGCACGCCGAACTGGTCGACGTCCCGATTCCGGAGCCGGGTCCCGGCGAGGCGCTGGTACGCGTCATGGAAGTCGCCACATGTCCGCAATGGGATTTGCACATTTATTATGGCAAGCCGATGTTCGCGTACGAACAGGCCGTCCCGTTTCCGTACTCCCCCGGCCAGCCCGGACACGAAATGGCAGGCATTGTGGCGAAGGCGGGGCCGGACTGCACGCTGCAGGAAGGACAGAAGGTGGCCGCTTGGCGCGATGCCGGCCATCATCGGGCGGGCTGCTATGCCCAATATGTCGTCATGAAGCAGGACAATTTGCTGGCGCTTCCGGATGAATTGCCGTTCCGCAAAGCCGTTTCGCTCGAGCTCGGCATGTGCGTTGCCGCGAGCATCCTGAAGCTGAAGCAGTCCGCAGGCATTCGCGGACGCCGTTGCGGCGTGAACGGTCTCGGACCGGCGGGATTGATCGCCGTGCAGATGCTGCTGGCCGAAGGCGCGGCGGAGGTAATCGGTCTCGATCCGAACCCGCAGCGCAGAGAGCTGGCGTTGCGGCTTGGCGCTTCCTTGTGCGTCGAGCCGGATTCGGCGGAGATCGCCAAACGCGGCAAGCCCGGCGCGCTCGAGATCGCGATCGATTGCGTCGGCTATCCCCAGGCGGTGCGCAACATTATGGACCGGACGAACGAAGCGGTAGCCCTGTTTGCAGTTCAACGCGACGACTACGTGATTCATCATCAGGGATTAAGCGTGATCGGGTACCCGGGTCATTTCCGCGAGGCGGCGGAATATGCTCTGGAGCTGGTTGTCGCCGGCAAGCTGGACTTCGAGCCGCTGATCAGCTGCGAGCTGCCGCTGGCCGAATACAGCAAGGGCGTGCAATTGCTGAAGATGCAGGAAGCGATAAAAATTTGTTTCATACCGGAGCAATAGACGGTTCGGCCGTCTGTCCCGGCGATACGGAGGATGCGATGAAAGCTCACGCTGTTGTGTTTACGAATAACAATGAGGTCGAATACAAGGAAGTGCAAGTGCCGGAGCCCGGAGACAACGATGTCTTGATCGAGCTGGACTATTCGTGGATCAGCATCGGCACCGAATCGTCTTACTTGAGGGGAGAGCGGATACGCGGCGAAGTGCCGTACCGGCTCGGCGACAGCCGGCCGTTCCCGATCGTGGCCGGTTACCAGAAGACGGGCATCGTTCGGGCTATCGGCTCCGCCGTGCGCGGCTTCGAGGTCGGGGAGCGCGTATTTGCGGCGATCAGCAAGGTATCCGGCATGTTCGACGCGTTCGGCGGACATGTCGATCCGGCGGTTACGCCAGTCAATCATATTTGGAAACTGCCTGCCGGCGCTTCACCCGAAGATTATTGCGGTCTTGTGCTGACTCAGGTCGGCTACAACTGCGGCATGCGGCCTTCGCTGGCCGAAGGGGACGAGGCGGTCGTCATCGGGGACGGGCTCGTCGGGCAATGGGCGGCGCAGACGCTGCTGCACCGCGGGGCGCAGGTTACCGTCCTTGGCCGGCACGACGGCCGGCTTGCCTACCTCCCCTCGCCGATACGGGGGGTAAATACGCGGACGACGGGGTTGTCCGACGCGCTCGCCGGCCGCAGGCTGGCTGTCGTTGTCGATACGGTCGGCGATATGGGGGCGTTTCGCGCCATTCAACCGTATATGAAGCACAACAGCCACTTCGTCTCGGCCGGCTTCCTGGGAGAGGAAGGGACGGTCGACATTCAGACGCTGCGGGGGCAGGAGATTACGCTGCATACGCCGTCGGGCTGGACGGCCGAGCGCATGGAAGCCACGATCGCGGCCATTTCGCAAGGCTGGCTGAAAACGTCTCCTCTCATCACGCACCGCTTTCGCGCGGAGCAGGCCGCCGAAGCCTGGAAGGTGATCCAGAGCGGCAAAGCATCCTGCCTGGGTGTCGTGCTGGACTGGACCTGACGCGGAAGCTGCAAGAAACGGGAACGTACCATGAACCAAACCTCCATGACGCCTGCCGGGCGAATTGGAGGTTTCTTCAATTTGACAATGAGAACGATTATCATGTAATGTTTGAAGGGTTGTCTTTTTCTAGCCAGCAGGGAGCTGAATGAATCATGTCCGTCTACGACCGGTTTCGGGAAATGACGCTTCACTATGCGGGGACCGAGGAGCTTAAACTGGAGGGCCAGGGCGCCATCGCCATACTGGACTGCCGCTATCCGACTTTCGGCTTTGCCGAAAAGGGCGGCGCCAAAGTCACGCTGACTCGGGAAGGCAACAGCCGCTCTGGCAAAATCGTCTCCGGAGAGCTGTTTTATTTGCCATCGAATACGCATTGTACGATACAAAACGAAGAGCAAAGCTCTTTTCAAGCCATATGGATCCGCTTCGTCTGGAAAGGGCAAGCAGAAGAGAAGCTCCGGTCGGCCGGGGATGAGCCGATTGTCGATTTCGGGCTGTTCAGCTTTCGCGTTCCGCAAGTACGCGGCTGGATCGCCGACTTTGTGGAGGCGGGGAGGGAGCTTAAGCCGGATGCCTATTTCCAATTGCAGTCGCACCTTTACTCTATTGCTTCCGCCTTCCTCCGCCATATTGGCGAGCCCAAGATCGCCGACGACGATTTCATCGATTACGTGGAGCGAACGAAGCGGTATATGACCGACCATTACGCCGATGCGATCGACGTCGAACAGCTGGCGCGTCAATCCGGCGTCAGTGCGGGTAGATTTTATCAGGCGTTCCGCAAACATACGGGATTAAGCCCGCACAAATATATGACCGCAATCCGGCTGAACGCCTCGCTGCATATGCTGGCGCATTCGCGCGCCTCCGTAACGGAAGTGGCGCATTGCGCCGGCTATACGGACGAATTGTATTTCAGCCGGCTGTTCAAGAAGCACATGGGCATGACGCCTACCGAATATGCGGCGTGCGCCAACAAAAAAATCGTCATGCAGCCGGTATTCAAGGGCGACTTATCGGTGCTAGGCATCATGCCCGAATGGGTGCTCGATCGAGGCTGGTCGGACGACCCCGAGCCGTATGTGCGGCGTATGGCCGACACAAAGCCGGAACTCGTGCTGACGTCGCCAATTCCCGGCGAGCTGCTGCGCACGGTTGCCGGGATTGCTCCGGTTATCAGCTTGCAGTGGAAAGGGTATCCGTGGAAGGAGAGGCTGCTGCAAATTAGCAGCATTCTCGGCATTGCCAGCGTCGCCGAGCGTTGGCTAGCCTTCTACGACCAGAAAGTGAGCAATGCCCGCCAACTCGTCCGCCGGCATTTGGGGGACACGCCCTTTTTGCTGGCAAGCGCGTACGGCAGCGGCTTTCGCGTATACGGCATGCGGATGAACAAGATCAAGGATCTGTTTTACGATGATTTGCAGGTCAAGCCTCCGGTGCAAGCCGAGCGCTTCGGTCTGCTGGAGGTCGAGTCGCTGCGCGAGGTCGCCGAATTGGGCGGCGAGCACTTGTTGCTGCTCATGCCGCAGTCGCGCTCCGACGAGGAGCTTGCCGGGTACGAGCGGCAGTGGAGGGAGCTTGCTGCCGGCCAAGCTCGACCGCGCTTTCTCCTAATCCGCTACGAGGAGCCGCTCATGTATAACGCCTCGACGAACGAGAGCCTGATCGACCAGACCGTCAACTTGCTGCTAAAGGATACATAGTCTAGAAAAATCCATGCAGCGAGAAAGGATTATCCATTAAAATGGCCGGGGAATCGTGTAAAATAGGGTGAAGTTGATAATGATTATCAGTTATTTTTTTGCTTCTTATTGAGAATGATTATCTTTGTTATGAAGGAAGATTAGCCGGACATGAAAAAAAGCTATTTGGTTGCGCTTCTCCTCGCGCTTGCCTTCGCGTCCGTGTTTATCGGGGCGAAGAACATTACGCCGCTCGATCTGTTCCGACTGAGCGACGATCAGGTTCAGGTGCTGTGGATCAGCCGTATTCCGCGACTGATCAGCATCGTCATAGCGGGTGTAAGCATGAGCATCGTCGGGCTCATCATGCAGCAATTGACCCGCAATAAGTTCGTATCGCCGACGACGGCCGGGACGATGGATTCCGCGAGACTGGGCGTGCTTGTGGCCATGATGCTGTTCGGTGCCGCGTCTCCGTTATTGAAAATGGCCGTCGCGTTCGCGTTCGCCTTGGCCGGAACACTGCTGTTCATGAAAATATTGGACAAAGTGAAATTCAAGGATACGATCTTCATCCCGCTCGTAGGCTTGATGTTCGGCAACATTATCGGATCGATTACGACCTTTTTCGCCTACAAGCAGGATTTGATCCAGAACATTTCCTCGTGGCTGCAAGGTAATTTTTCGTTGGTGCTGAAAGGCCGGTACGAGCTGCTGTACATCAGCCTTCCGCTGGTTGTCGTCTCCTATGTGTACGCGCACCGCTTTACGATTGCCGGAATGGGGGAGGAGTTCTCGGTTAACTTGGGGCTGAAGTACAAGCAGGTGGTCAATCTCGGTCTCGTCATCGTGGCGATGGTATCGGCCGCCAACATCTTGACCGTCGGCGTCATTCCATTTCTCGGTCTCGTTGTGCCGAACATCGTAACGATGTACAGGGGAGACAATCTAAAGGATAACCTGTCCCATACGGCTTTGCTTGGAGCCGTCTTCGTACTCGGGTGCGACATACTGGGCCGCGTCATCATATATCCTTACGAAATCCCGATCGGTCTTACCGTCGGCGTTATAGGAAGCGGTATTTTTCTGTACTTGCTATTGAGGAGAAAGGCATATGAATCCTAAAACCAAGATCGGGATATTGGCGCTTATATCCGTGGCGCTCATCGTCGTCTTTATGACCATCCAGTCCGGAGGCAACTGGGACTACGTGCTTCCCCGCAGGGGATTGAAAATAGGAGCAATCGCCTTGACGGCGGCGGCGATCGCGTTCTCGACGGTCGTCTTCCAGACCGTGACGAACAACCGGATTTTGACACCGAGCATTATCGGACTCGACTCGCTGTACATGCTTACGCAGACGTTCATCATTTTCGTATTCGGGTCGATGCACGTCGCCTTGATCAATCCGAACTGGAACTTTCTCCTGTCGGTCGGCCTGATGATCGGTTTCGCGCTGCTGCTGTACCGGTTCATGTTCAAGAAGGAAGGACGGAACATTTACTTCCTGCTGCTGGTCGGAATCGTGCTCGGCTCGCTGTTCGGCAGCATGACGACGTTCATGCAGGTGCTGATCGATCCGAACGAGTTTCTCGTGCTGCAAAGCCGCATGTTTGCCAGCTTCAACCGGATCAATACGGGCATACTGGCGGTGGCGGTTGTCTCGATGGCCGTCGTGGCGATTTATTGCATCAGGCTGATCAAATATTTGGACGTGCTGGCGCTCGGCCGGGAGCACGCGCTCAACCTCGGCTTGCCGTACAACGGGCTGGTCAAACGGCTGCTTGTCGTCGTAGCGATCCTGACTTCGATCTCGACAGCGCTGGTCGGACCGATTACGTTTCTGGGCTTGCTCGTCGCCAACATCGCCTATCCATTTATGAAGACGTACCGTCACAGTTTCTTGCTGTGGGCTTCGATCCTGATCGGCGTCATCGCGCTGACAGGGGGACAGCTCGTGGTGGAGCGGGTGTTCACTTTCTCGACCACGATCAGCGTTATTATCAATTTTATCGGCGGCGTGTACTTCTTGTATTTGCTGTTAAAGGAGAGTAAATCGTGGTAGAGGTCAAGAACGTATCCAAAGCTTACGGGGGCAAAGCGGTAGTCGAGAATGTGTCCGTGCGGATCGCCAAAGGCACCGTCACCTCCTTCATCGGTCCGAACGGCGCGGGCAAAAGCACGCTGCTGTCCATGGTCAGCCGGTTGATCAAGAAGGATAGCGGGGAAATATGGATCGAAGGCCGCGAGCTCGGCAAATGGGACAATAACGAGCTGGCCAAAACGATATCGATTTTGAAGCAATCGAACCATATCAACATCCGTCTGACGGTGAAGGACCTGGTCGGCTTCGGCCGGTTTCCGTACTCGCAGGGCAGGCTGACGAAGGAAGACAGGCGGTTCATCGACGAAGCGATCGATTATATGGAGCTTGGCGACATGCGAGACAGCTATTTGGACCAGTTGAGCGGAGGTCAGCGGCAGCGCGCCTTCATCTCCATGGTCATCGCCCAGAATACTGATTATATTTTGCTGGACGAGCCGCTCAACAACCTGGATATGAAGCATTCGGTGCAAATCATGAAAGTGCTGAAAAATATGGTGGCCGATCTTGGCAAAACGATCGTGCTCGTGCTTCACGATATCAACTTCGCTTCCTGCTATTCCGACTGCATCGTGGCGCTCAAAAACGGAAAGGTGGTGAGGGAGGGGCCGACCGCGGACATGATTCAAACGCCCGTGCTTCGCGACATTTACGATATGCACATTCCGATCGAGACGATCAACGGCAATAAGATCGCCGTCTACTTTTCTTAGGAGCTAAGCTTCCGCCTTATCATTACTAAACAGGGGTGAATGGTTAAAATGAAGAAAAATTCCATTATGTTGGCCATGCTTTTCGTATTCGTCATGATCGCATCCGCTTGCGGCAATAGCTCGAGCGATACAAAGAACGGTTCCTCGGCACCGGAAACCGGCAGCACGACGCCTGCCGCTTCCACGCCTGCACCGCCGACGGAATTGACGATCAAGCACAAGCTGGGCGAGACGAAAGTGAAGAAAAATCCGCAAAAGGTCGTCGTGTTCGACTACGGCGTGCTCGACTCGCTGGACAAGCTCGGCGTAGAGGTGACGGGCGTGCCGCAGGCGAACATTCCGCCTTACTTGGCCAAGTACAAGGATGCGAAATACAAAAATGTCGGCAGTCTGGTGGAAGCGGATTTCGAGAAAGTGAACGCGATCAAGCCGGACCTGATCATTATTTCCGGACGGCTGACGACGGCTTACGAGGAGCTGAGCAAAATCGCTCCGACGATCTTTCTGGGCGTAGACAACGCGAATTATATTCCAACCTACACCGAAAACGCGAAGACGCTAGGCCAAATTTTCGGCAAGGAAGCGCAAGTGGAGACGGAGCTTGCCCAAGTGAACGGCACGATCAAGTCGGTTGCCGAAAAGGTCAAGGCGAGCGGTAAAAACGCGCTTATCGTTCTTGCCAACGATGGCTCGATCAGCGCATACGGCGCAGGCTCGCGCTTCGGCATCATCCACGACGTGCTCGGCTTTACACCGGTCGATCCGAAGATTGAAGTATCCACGCACGGCCAGAGCGTCACGTTCGAATACATTGCCGAGAAAAATCCGGATTATTTGTTCGTCATCGACCGCAGTGCCGCTGTCGGAGGAGAAGCGGGCGCGAAGAAAACGATCGAGAACGAGCTGGTCAAGAAAACGAAGGCGTTCAAGGACGGCCATATCGTCTACCTCGATCAAAACTATTGGTACTTGTCGGGCGGCGGCCTGATTTCCGTCTCCGAAATGGTCAAGGAAATCGAGAAAAGCGTGAAATAAAAATAGCACAGAAGAGGCCGCAGCCGGAACATGCCAGAGGCGGTCTTTTCTGTTACAGCTCTCTTGGTTTCCTCAGCAGGGCGAATTGGCGCGGAATCGGCTTCTAGATTACATGCCGCAAAGCATTCAGTTTTCCATGGACCGGATGTATAATAACAGGTATGTATATATCCCCAAAAGCGTTTATCCGTGACGACGCCACGGAATAACTGTACATTTTGCCGCTGTACAGGTAGAAGGAGAGAGAGACGATGCACTTTTTACTCCCTTATGTCCGAAAGCATTGGAAGCTGTTCTGCGTGGCGGTGTCGTTTCTGACGATCGAGGCGGCTTGCGACCTGCTGCAGCCGACGATCATGGCGAAGATCATCGATGTCGGCATTGCCGGACAAGACATGAACTACGTGCTGCGCATGGGCGGCCTGATGCTGCTCATCACGGCGGTGGGCGCTCTTGGCGCCACGTCCCGCAACATTATTTCCAGCCGCGTGTCGCAAAAGTTCGGAACGGAACTGCGGAGCGATCTGTTCCGCAAAATCCAGACGCTCTCGTTCGCGAATATCGACAAGTTTGAAAGGGCTTCCCTCGTCACCCGGCTGACCAACGACGTCACCCAGGTGCAAAACTTCGTCAACGGCCTGATGCGCATCTTCGTCAAGGCGCCCTTGCTGTGCATCGGCAGCCTCATTATGGCGATCCGGCTCAATCCGCATCTGGCGGTCGTTCTCGCCGTCGTCGTGCCGGTCGTCGTGCTACTGGTGGCGCTTAACATGAAGATCGGCTTCACTCGGTTCATGTCGGTACAGAAAGCGCTCGACCGGGTGAACGGCGTGATCCGCGAATATTTGTCCGGCGTCCGGGTCGTCAAGGCGTTCAACCGGTTCGATTACGAATCGGGCAAGTTCGCCCGGGCCAACGAGGAGTACCAGCATCGCTCGGTCAACGTAATGCGTCTGATGTCGTTGTTCAATCCGGCGATTATGCTGACGGTCAATTTCGGCATCGTGGCGGTAATCTGGCTCGGCGGCATCCGGGTCGACAGCGGACAGATGCAGATCGGTCACATCGTCGCCTTCATCAACTACATGACGCAAATTTTGTTCTCGCTCATGACCATCTCGATGGTGTTTAACATGCTTGTGCGCGCTCGGGCTTCAACCGTACGGATCGGTGAAGTGTTCGACGAGTCCAGCACGATGACGTGGAGCGAATCGAAGCTGTCCGGCCGGGACGGCGATCAAGGACGCGTCGATTTCGAGAACGTCTCGTTCTCCTACGACGGACCGGCGGGGGAGCCGGCCGTGAAGGGCGTGACGTTCAGTTGCCTGCCCGGAGAGACTGTCGGCATTATCGGCTCGACCGGTTCCGGCAAGAGCAGTCTCGTCGGCCTGCTGCCGCGCTTCTACGACGCCGATTCGGGTACGGTTAAAGTGAACGGGGAAGATGTGCGCCGCATCGACCCGCATGCGCTGCGCGAGATCATCGCCGTCGTCCCGCAGAAGTCCGTGCTGTTCACCGGCCCGATCGCCGGCAATATTCGCTGGGGCAAGGAAGAGGCCACCCAGGAGGATATCGAGCACGCGGCCCGGCTCGCCGAGGCGCACGAATTTGTAACGGGCTTGCCGGAGCGTTACGAGACGCGGCTAGGCCAGCGCGGGGTCAACCTGTCCGGCGGCCAGAAGCAGCGGCTGTCCATCGCCCGGGCGCTAGTCCGCCAACCGCAGATTTTAATATTGGACGACTGCACGAGCGCCGTCGACGTCGCCACCGAGGCTAGAATCAAGCAGTCGTTGAAGACGTACGCCCGCGGGCTGACCTGCCTGCTGATCGCTCAGCGCATTACGTCGGTCATGGACGCCGACCGGATCGTCGTGCTCGATCAGGGCGAGGTCGTCGGCATCGGCGATCACGACTCGCTGATGGAAAGCTGCGTCGTGTATCAGGAAATTTACCAGTCCCAGTTCGGAAAGGGGAAGAGCGGCCATGCCAAAGCCGAATGAGCAAACGGACAGCGCGCGGAACGCGGCGGAAGCGCCGCCGATCATCGGCCCCGGAGGGCCGGGAAAGCCTCCGGGTGGAGGAGGCTTCGGTGCGCGCGGCCGGGGAGGTCCGGTCGTCAAACCGAAAAATTTTCGCCGCACGATGGCGAAGCTGTGGAGCTATATCGGCAACGAGCGCAGGCTGCTGGCGTTCATATTCGCCTTCCTGCTCGTCGATGCGGCGATTATGCTGACCGGTCCTTACCTGATCGGGGTGGCGATCGATACGATGACCGCTTCCAGCGGCAAAGTCGATTTCCACCTGCTTGAAGCGACGCTGTTCGCGCTGACTGCGGCCTACATAGCGGACGGCGCGCTGACGCTGCTGCAAGGCTGGCTGATGGCCGGAGTCTCGCAGCGAGTTGTGATGAATTTGCGCCGGGCAATGTTCGAGAAGCTGCAGAAGCTGCCCTTATCGTTTTTCGACGCGCGACCGCACGGCGAAGTGATGAGCCGGATGTCCAACGATATCGACAACGTCAGCACGACGATCTCGCAGTCAACCGTACAGCTTATGTCCGGCGTGATCGCCATCGTCGGTTCGCTCGTCATGATGCTCGTACTGAGCCCGCTGCTTACGCTCGCCAGTCTTATAACCGTGCCGCTCGTATACGTGCTCGCCCGGACGATTACGCGCAAGACGAGCGTGATGTTTAAGGAGCAGCAGGCGCAGCTCGGCCAACTGAACGGGCATATCGAGGAAACGATCTCCGGCATCTAGGTCGTCAAGGCGTTCAACCGCGAGGACAAGTCGATCGAGGAATTCGATTCCGTGAACGACCGGCTGTACGAGGTCGGCCTGAAGGCGCAGATTTGGTCCGGGTTCATGATGCCTCTGCTCAGCGTCATCAGCAATATCGGCTTTGCCGCCGTGGCCATCGTCGGCGGGGTACTGGCCGTCAAGGGCCATATAACCGTCGGCATCATCGCCAGCTTTATCAGCTATTCCCGGCAGTTTGTGCGGCCGCTGAACGATCTGGCGAATATTTACAACGTGCTGCAATCCGGCGTGGCCGGGGCGGAGCGGGCGTTTGAAGTGCTGGAGGAACAGGAAGAGCCCGAGGACCGGCCGGGTACCGTCGCATTGCAAAATCCGCGGGGGCATGTCATGTTCGACGGCGTCAGCTTCGGCTATCGTCCTGACGTTCCGATACTGAAACGGATCGATTTCGAAGCGCCCGAAGGAAGCAGCACGGCGATTGTCGGACCGACCGGATCGGGCAAGACGACAGTCGTCAATCTGGTTACCCGGTTTTACGACGTGACGGCCGGGAGCATTTACTTGGACGGGCGCGATATAAGGGACTATACGAGAGACAGCCTGCGGAGAGCGTTCGGCATCGTGCTGCAGGACACATACTTGTTCTCGGGTACGATTCGCGACAATATCAAATACGGCAAGCCGCAGGCGACCGACGAGGAGATGCGCAACGCGGCCAGAATGGCTAACGCCGACGCCTTCATCCAGCGGCTGCCGCTCAAATACGATACGCCGCTGACCGAGAACGGCGGCAACCTGAGTCAGGGCCAGCGCCAGCTGCTGGCGATCGCCCGGGTCATTCTCGCCGATCCGTCGATCCTCATTCTCGACGAGGCGACGAGCAGCATCGACACCCGGACCGAGCTTCACATTCAGGACGCGCTGCTCCAGCTGATGAAGGGGCGCACCAGCTTCATTATCGCGCATAGGCTGAACACGATTCGCGACGCCGATACGATCATGGTCGTAGACCGCGGCGAGATCGTCGAGAAGGGCAGCCACGACGCGCTGATCGCCGAGAAGGGCGCATACTCCCGAATGTTTCATATGACTCCAGAGAAAATATGACAGGCCAAGGGATTCTTTTCCGAAGACAGAGGAAAAGTGCTTCTGGGCGAGCGGGCTTTTTGCGTCAAGCAAAAGGCCCGCTTTTTTTAAAGATAAGAAAGTGCTTGAACTGATTTTCGAAACGTTGTAGCGGAGACCCCGGTTTGCTTGCGGAATAATCGGGAGAAATAGGCGGGATCGTCAAAGCCGAGTTTGAATGCGATTTCATTCACGGGTATGTCCGTGCCTCGGAGCAGCCGCTTGGCCTCCGTTATTTTGACCAAATTTACATACTCTCCGAGCGAAAAGCCTGTCTGCTGCTTTACCAGCGCCCGCAGTGTGGATACAGCCATATGATGACTGAGGGCGAGGGCGTTTGCGTCGAACCGCCGGAACACCCGATTGGAAATGTCGTCCAATATGGCGGCTGTCCGCCCGTTCAACTGTCCTGGCTTCGGACTCTCGCCCTCGAGCGCCTCGGTTATCTCGTACAAGAGAGACTCCAGCAGCAGTGCGGCCCGGTCTGCTTTATTCGGCAATCCGCTGGCCAAGCATTCCGCGATCGCCTCGAACTTGAATTTCCATCCATGATGAATCCCCACTCGGACAACGGTACCGGCCTCGAAATACCCCGAATTCATCCATTCGCCTACGCGAGGTCCGTCGAAGCGCACATAGTATTCATCCCAGTAATGCCCCGAATCGGGGCCGTAGTCGTATATTTGGCTCGGAGGAATCAGGATCAAGCTTCCGGCAAGCACTGTCTGCGCAGAAAATCCATGCAACTGGTAAAAGCCGCGTCCGCCGACGATGTAGGCAAGCGCCCAAGTTTGACAAACATGATTGCGCCTTCTTCCTGTTCTGCCCGGCAAGTACCCGACGCGCCATACGCGCAGGCCGCTTAATCGCAATAAGGAAGGAGAAACCAGCAGGCTGTTGATTCGAAATGGCAACGGTCCAATCGAATAGTCCAAGTATGTTCTCATCCTGTACATTCCCCCTAGTCGCCGCCCTTGTTATGATGAGGCCAGAACAGCCTGGGACAAGATAAGGCATGTTCGCTATCAGTATACCATTTCTGAGAAAGGCGGGGGAATATGGGAATTTGTGCGAAGATCAAGGTGATCGGAACATGAGAAGAGGATGGAAGTCGGGACTGGCCGCAGCGGTTTTACTGCCTGCGATCGGCATGCTCGCGGGGGCGTGCGGCAAAAACGCAACCGAAACGCAGCTTAACAGCGAAAGCCCGGAGGCAGGCAAATCACCGGTCACCGAGGTGACGAAGGAGCCGGTGGAACTTACTTATTTGGTCAATCCGGGAGGGCTGAACCAGGCGGATTTCGAAAAAAACATCAACCAGCAAGTCCGCAAAAAATATCCGAATTTTACGATAAAGCCTTTGGAAATGCTGCCGCAGGACGCGATCGCGACCAAGACGAACTTCGATTTCACCGGTGGTTCGTTTACGACGATCGGAACTTTGGTCGATCTTGGCATCACGACAGATATGGAGGTTGTGCTCCAAAAATACGGCGCAAATCTCGATCGGTTCGAACCGAATCTGCTGAAATCGATTCGGGAGGCGGACGGCGGAAAGCTGTTCGGCCTGCCGTATTATGCCAATCATCAGGTGATGTTCTACAACAAGGATTTGTTTGACAAATTTGGTGCGCCGTATCCGAAGGACAATATGACCTATGAGGAGACGCTGGAAATTGCCCGGAAAATGACCCGAACGGAAGGGGGAACGACGTATAGGGGGTTTGCGGGAGACTTGAACTCGATTCTCGGCCAGAACCGTTATGCGGCAAGTGTGGTCGATCCCGCAACGACGATTAGTCCGCTGGCCGGGGCGATCGTTAGTCCGGCCGGATATCCGGCGATCGGCACTCATACGGACAGTGGCGGAAACTTCGTCTTGACTCAGGTGCCGGCAGGCAAGCGCTGGATCAAGGCGTTCAAACCGGGTTACGAATTTGCTGTTTCCGATGCGGTGTATGTGCCCGCAGGTCAAGAGATGACCGCGGCTATCACCCTGAAACATCGCTCTCCGCTCGTGCTAACAGATGCAACGCGCATTGGGGTGAGGACGGGCGAAGCAGCCGGCGCGACGAGCTCGGCCGACGGAATGCTTTATCTGGTTCCGAGCGGAACGGCCGCGACTCGGGCGGCGATCGAAGTGGCCGGAGCCGCGGCGAGCGGCAGAAGCACGCCGGTCACGGGCAGTATTCCGGCAACGATGGACACGGAGGGACTGCCCGACGGCCTGTACACGTTGTATGCCATCGATTTCGAAGGCGTCGTTTCGGACGGGTCCGAACCGCTAGCGGTGATCGATCCGTTGGCGCCGCCGGACATCATCGATAGTGGCAGTCCGCTGGTCCGGTATTCGGGCAGCTGGATGAACTACGTGAATGCGCAAAATTACGGCGGCAGCTCGATGCAGGCGCGGGACAAAGACGCTTATGTCGAAATCGCTTTTTACGGCAGCCGTGCGACGGTCTACAGCCTTGTAGGCTCGGCTCGCGGCATCGCGGACGTGTACGTGGATGGTCAACGGATAGGGGAATTGGATACTTATTATCCGAGCGTTCGATACCAGCATCCGACATACGATAGCGGTCCCTTGCAGGAGGGGGTTCATCAGATCCGGTTCGTCGTAACCGGTAGGAAAAGGCAAAGCTCGACCAATTATTTTGTGAACTTTGATGTTTTGCGAGTGATGGGGGAATAAAGTCAGACCTTAAACGGTATCCTTGGAATGGACCGAATCCCTTGTACCTCAAGGGATCCAGGCTCCCGGAATACACGGGATTAGCTCTGACTTTGTACTAGATACAAGCAAAAGAGAGATCGGGGGATTCCTCCGATCTCTCTCGTTTTGCTGCTTCCCAAAAGAAGCCGAACGACAGTCCCCATACTAATCACGTCATCGTAGACTTCACTGTAATCAATCGAAGGGTCTAAATTGAGAATTTGATCGAACTGGTGCTGGCGTCCGGCTTGAAAACTCGCAAAGGGCTTACTGAACCTCGATGCGACAGTCCGCAAACGGGGGAGAGCCCGACTGGAAATGGAAGGAAGCATTTGTGCTATAATAAAGGGCGATAGCCCTGAAATACGGCTTGAGAGGAGCAAACCCGATGATCGAACTATCCTACATCACGAAAAGCTACAACGGCAAAGGGAAAGCGGTCGACAATGTGACGCTGACCGTTAACGGCGGCGAAATATTCGGCTTTCTTGGGCCGAACGGCGCCGGCAAGACGACTACGATCAAAATGATGACCGGCATAGCCAAACCCGACAAAGGCACGATCCGCATGAACGGGTACGACGTGGCCGCCGATCCGATTCAGGCGAAAAAACAGTTCGGTTACGTGCCGGACAGCCCGGATTTATTTCTGCGGTTGAAAGGACTCGAATACTTGAATTTTATGGCGGACATGTACGAGGTGCCGAAGCCGCTTCGCAAGGAGCGCATCGAGACGCTCGGCCGCCGGTTCGACATGGAGCAGGCGCTGTCCGACCCGATCCAGAGCTATTCGCACGGCATGCGGCAAAAAATCGTCATCATGGGCGTGCTTATCCACGACCCCGAGGTGTGGATTTTGGACGAACCGCTTACGGGGCTTGATCCGAAATCTTCCTATACGCTGAAGGAAATGATGCGCGAGCATGCCGCCGCCGGCAAGACGGTGTTTTTTTCCACCCACGTGCTGGAGGTGGCCGAGAAGCTTTGCGACCGGGTGGCGATTATTAACAAGGGGGACATTTTGTTTTGCGGAACGTTCAAGGAGATGCAGGAGCGGTTCCAGTCCGATCTCTCCCTGGAGAAGCTGTTCCTGGAGCTGACCGGCGATGAATAAGACGATAGCGCTGACGCGCATTTTGCTGAAGAATGGGTCCGGTCAACTAACCAAGCAGGGAAAGCCGCTCCAGAAGGTGCTGCTTGGCGTCCTATTGGTGGTGGTGCTGATTCCGCTGGCCTCGGCCATCGGGAGCATGGTATCCATGTTTTACGACGCGCTGAACATGATCGGCCAAGCAGGCGTTCTGCTCGGACTCGGGCTCGCGATAGCCAGTCTGGTCGTGTTCATGTTCGGTATTTTTTATGTGATTACCGTGTTTTATTTCGCGCAGGATGTAGAACATCTGCTGCCGCTGCCTCTGAAGCCGGGGCAAATCGTGACGGCCAAGTTTTTGACCGTGCTCGGCTACGAATATTTGACCCTGCTGCTGCTGCTCGTTCCGCTGCTCGGCGTATACGGCTACAAGGATGGCGTCGGGGTGCTGTACTGGGTATATGCCGTCTTGATTTTCCTGGCGCTGCCGATCGTGCCGCTTATCCTTGCTTCGATCATCGCGATGGCGGTCATGAGCTTTGCCGGGATTTCCCGCAACAAGGACCGGTTCCGGATGTTCGGCGGTATCGCCGCGGTGCTGCTCTCGTTCGGCTTGAATATGTTCATTCAACGGACGCTCAGCAAGGCGATGAAGCCTGAGCAATTACAGGAGATGCTCACGGGCGGCAACAATTCGTTCGTCGACATGGCGACCCGCTCGTTTCCAAGCGTCAAGCTGGCGGCGAATGCGCTGCTGCAGGAAGCGCAGCTGTCCGGGCTGGCTTGGCTGGGGCTGTTCGTAGGATTGTCGGTGTTAGGCTACCTCGTGTTTGTGGCGCTGGCCCAGAAGTTTTACTTTAAAGGCGTAATCGGGCTTTCGGAATCGGGGGCACGCCGCATTCGGCTGAGCGGCAGCCAGCTTGACAAGCGGACATCGCAGCAGTCGGCGCTGAAGGCGCTGATGACGAAGGAGATTCGCGTTCTGCTGCGCACGCCGCCCTACTTCCTCAATTGCGTGCTGATGTCGCTTCTATGGCCGGTGCTAATGCTGATCCCGATTCTGACGCAGCCGGGCTTCAAGGATATGCTCGGGTCGGCGAGAACGCTGTTTGATACGGGCTCGGCCACGTGGCTGGTGCCCGCGATCGGGCTCGCTCTGCTGCTGTTCATATCCGGAGCGAATGCGACGGCGCCCACTTCGATATCCCGCGAAGGGGCCGGTTTTTTCGTATCCAAATATTTGCCCGTGCGGTATGGCAGCATGATTGTCGCTAAAGTCGCGACCGGCTGGCTCATTACGATGTGCGGAGCGTTCTTGGTTCTGCTGGTCGCACTGTTCGTGCTGAAGCTTCCGGCCGCGTTCCTGGCCGTGATGCTGGCGATCGCCGTTCTGGCCACGCTGTTCGCCAGTCTGACGGGCGTCATGATCGACCTGTGGCTGCCGAAGCTGGTATGGGACAACGAGCAGAAGGCGGTCAAGCAAAACATGAACGGGCTGTTCAACATGCTGCTTAACGTTGCCGTCGCTGCCGCACTGTTCTACGGGTTGAGCCGGATGGGCGCCGGCCTGTGGGGAAGCGCCTTTGCGCTGCTTGGCGTGCTGGCTGTGGCGGACCTGCTGCTCGTCCGTCTGTTGAAGGCGAAGGGAGAAGCCTGGTTCGGCAAAATCGAGGTCTGACGATAAAGAACCGGCGCAGCGAAGAGGTTAAACCGGCGAAGAAGTCCGCATAGCAAAACCCAGCCATCGAATCCGTTGTATTTCAGCGGTTTTGATGGCTGTTTTCTATTTGCGCTCATACCCGAAAAGTATAAATTCTTCCCTGAAAACTGTATAGAACCGGAGCGTCTTCTTTTTTACCATAAAAGAAAGCCTGCAATGGACATCGGTCGGCATGGCCACCATCGCGCACGGCTTGAGGCGCATAGAAAAAATGAGATGCACACGGAATGGGGAGATACAATTGAAACAAAATGCGGTTTGGCCGAATCGGCTTGGAGAAGGAGGGCTGTTCGCTTTCTCGGGTATGGATGGGGAAACGAATACGCTGCCGGGGTTTACTTCGACTTGGGGAGCGGATCCGTATTCCTTGTTGTTTCACACGAAAAAAAGACGGGTTTTGCATCTGAATCTGCCTCCGGTAACGGAAACCGTCGTTGTGACGGGAGATGTCTGCAAGCTTGTCACGGCGTCCGGCGAATGCGATCTCGTTTATGCATCGTGGCATACGCTGACCGGCTCCGTTCCGGTCGGGACGGAGCCGACGCTCGTCTGGGAGGACGGCGTCGCCGCTGAGCCGCAGTCCGACGGGGTGAGCACCACCCTAGACGAGGACAACGGCGATTATATCGCCTTGGCGGTGTCCGGCTCCCGGTTCGGTCTGAGCTACGGGAAAACTGCAGAAGAAGCCGCGGACCGGGCGACGGCAGGCGCGAAGGCCGATGCCGGCCGGGAGATCGAACGGAGACTGCTCCTATACGGGGAGCTGGCGCAGCTTCCGGATGACGGGCACTCCCGCCTGCTGAATAAATGCGTCAGCGTCATGAAGGTGAACACATTATCGCCGGAAGGGGCGTTCCGGTACATGTGGTCGACGCCGGACCGCGTGCCGCACAAGGATATGTGGCTGTGGGATACGGTGTTCCATTCGCTGGCGATGAACGAAGTGAACGCCGACATATCGTGGCAATGTTTGCGGACGATGCTGGAGACGGCGCGGCCGGACGGCATGATCGTCCATCAGATATCGGTGTCCGGCAAGCTCAGCGTCATTACGCAGCCGCCGATTTTGGCTTGGGGCGTATGGGAAAACTACGTGGCCGAGCCCGACCTTGCCAAGCTGAGCTTCGCGCTGCCGATTCTGGAGCGATATCTGGAGTGGGATTTGGCCAACCGGGACGCGAACGGCAACGGCTTGCCGGAATGGGCGATTGAAGGCAACGTCAACTGCCGCTCCGGCGAATCCGGGATGGACAACTCCCCGCGCTTCGACGAAGCCATCGAGCTGGATGCGGTCGATTTCTCCGTGTTCGTCGCGCAGGATATGAAGTATGTGGCCCGCATCGCCGCGGAGCTGGGCAAGAGAGACAAGGCGGCGGAGTGGAACGCGCGGGCCTCCGGTATGGCTGGGAAGCTGATTGCCGAGCTGTGGGACGAGGAGGACGGCTTCTTTTACGATAAACGGATGGACGGACGGTTGACGAAAGTGAAGGCGGTCAGCGGGTTTCTGCCGCTCCTGCTGGAGGAGCTACCTACGGGCTATGCCGACCGGCTTCTGGCGCTGCTGCGCGATCCTGCCCATTTCGGCACGGCTTGTCCGGTACCGAGTCTGGCCGTATCCGAGCCGACGTGGGGGACCGATATGTGGAGAGGGCCGACGTGGATCAACTTGAACTATATGATCGTGCAAGGCTTGAAGCGTCACGGCCGTACCGACGAGGCCGCGAAGCTGGCCGATGCGACGATCGCCATGGTGAATCGCTATTACGAACGGTATGGGGTGATCTTCGAATATTACGATGCCAAGGACGAGCTCCCTCCGACCGAATGCGACCGCAAGGGGCCGCCGAGAAAGCCGTACAACATCCGCAATAAAGTCGATGCGATCCGCGACTACCATTGGAGCGCCGCCTTGACCGCCTGCCTGCTGCTCGACAAATACGGACTCAGGAAATCGCAGCGAAGCGCTTGCGGTACTCCAACGGCGTAAAGCCGCTTTGCCGCTTGAATACTTTATCGAAATAATTGATGTTGCAAAAGCCGCAGCGCTCGGCGATTTCCGTAATCGGCAGCTCCAGGTCGACGAGCATTCGCTTGGCCTGTCCGATGCGGATGCGGGTCAAATATTGGATCGGCGGAATGCCGAAAGCTTTTTTAAACATGCTGGAGAAGTGGTACAGGCTCATGTTGACGGTTTGGCAGACGGCCTCCATGTACACCTTCTCCGCGAAGCGGCTTTCCATGTAATCGACGGCTGGCTTGAGGCGGCTCGAATAGGCGGCGTACGCGTCCGCGGCGGCAGCGGCGGAAGGGTGCGGGCGGTGCAGACGCAGCAGCGCGGTCATCATCCGGTAGATGCATGCCGCAATGCCCAACTCGAAGCCGAGGTCGCGCGCCGTAAATTCCCGGTAGGCAGCCTCCATGTCCGCGAGCAGTCCGGCCGTTAGTGGATGCGTTCCGTCATAGCGGCTGCGGACCGCGTCGGATGCGGCGAGCTGCGTGAGCGCATGGCGAATGTTCGGGCTGTCCGCGATGCGCAGCAGCAGCGACTTGTCGAACACCATGCCCTGAATTTCCCCGCCCCGGCCATCCGGGCCGGCTTGTGTCATAACCGAATGAATCCGGTTGCTGTTAATAAAAAACAGATCGCCCTCCGAGCCG
Source organism: Paenibacillus hodogayensis (assembly GCF_039536325.1). NCBI lineage: Bacteria > Bacillati > Bacillota > Bacilli > Caryophanales > Paenibacillaceae > Paenibacillus > Paenibacillus hodogayensis. The sequence continues at coordinate 186,853 of NZ_BAAAYO010000001.1, read as the reverse complement.
ATAAACGTATCGCTGTCGATCTGCACCGTGACCGGGCCTTTCAGTACCCGGATAAATTCGGGGTGCTCGTGCCAATGGGCGTTTACCAAGTTCGGTATGCGCTGCTGAATCGACATTTTAAAAGGAAACGGCGTTCCTTCAAAATCTTCTTTTTTCTTCATCGGCTCCATCGACCGAAGCCTCCCTTGGCTTGCTTCTTGTAGTATTATAGTCATTATACAGAAGGAAAGCGCTTGCGAAAAACTGTAAAAATATATAGAAGCGGAATTAGAGAGGATCGTGGCTATGCATAAGCAATCGTACGATATCGTCATCGTCGGGGCGGGGGTCGGCGGGATATGCGCCGCTCTCGCCGCGGCCCGGCTGCGACGCAGCGTGCTGCTGCTCGAGGAAATGGAGGAAATCGGCGGGACGGGCGTTCATTCGGCGGTGTCACTCATTTGTTCATTCCGGGACAAGAACGGCCGGCCGATCAACAACGGCATTCACCGCGAATTGTTTCCGCAAGCTTATACGGAAAGCAAAGGGCTGTTCGAGGCGGACGAAACGGTGCCGACTTACGACGAGAAGCAGTTGAAGGACGCTTATGCCGACTTGCTCCGCAAGGAGCCGCGCATTGCGGTGCGGACCGGGAGCCGCGTGACGGGTGTCGCTGCCGAGTCTGGGCGGATCGTATCGGTGCGGGTGGAGACGAACGGTGGAGAAACGTATGAGGCGGACGGAAGCGTGTTTCTGGATGCGACCGCCGACGGCAACCTGAGCGCTTTGGCCGGCGCGGAGTTTGAGCTGGGCCGCGAAGGGGACGGCAAAATGCAGACGGCCACCGTGACGTTCAAAATGATCGGCTTCGATCCGGCCCTGCTGCATAAGCCGGACGTGACGACGTGGAGCGGAATCCGTTCGCTGCGCGAGGAGCTTACGACCTATTACAAGCAACTGAAGGAAGAGGGAGGAACGCGAAATTCCCGGCCGAGCGTGCTGTGCTTCCCTTACCCGGACGGGAAAGGCATCTTGTTCAACTCTACGGCGGTGACCGATGTGGACCCGACGAACGCGGCTTCGGTAGCCGCCGGCATGAAAGAGGGCGTCGAGCAGGCGCAGCAGCTGGCTTCGGCGATCAAGCGCCATCCGGCCTTCGCGGCGGCGGAGGTCGAATACATCGCGCCGAAGCTGGGCGTGCGCGAAGGACGGCGGATCGTCGGCGACTACGTGCTGACCGCCGACGATTGCCTCTCGGGCCGCGCCTTCGACGATATGGTCGCCGCCTGCGCCTACAGCATCGACATTCACGATCCGCTGGGAGGCGGGGCAATGCTGGTGAAGATCGGCGGATCCGGCTATTACCATATTCCGTACCGCTCGCTGATCGCCAAAGGCTGGAGCAACCTGCTGCTCAGCTCGCGCTGTATCAGCGGGACGCATGAAGCGCACAGCTCGTACCGCGTCATGTCCGGCGTCAGCGCGATCGGCGAGGCGGCCGGAACGGCGGCGGCTTTGGCGGTATGGGCGAAGGCCGACGACGTCCGCGACGTTCCCGCCGCGCAAATCCGCTATGTGCTGCAAGCCGGCGGCCAGTTTGTCGAAGGAGACGTGGAGAAGGCGACGCTTCGCTAGTACATCATCGTGTTAGGAAGCCGTCATTTCTCCGTACCGTGTCGGTAGAGCGCACGAACAAAAGAGCCCGGACTTCGCCAGCGACTGGCGATAGTCGAAAGGAAAAAGACCGTTATTGGCCGGTGAAAACGGCCTTTAACGGTCTTTTTGCAAGCCGAGGACGGCTTTTTTCTTGTTGCTAATAGGCTGCGGCCAGATAGCGGCATGAAGCTGTATGGCGTATGCTTTACAGCTGGTTTTCGCCGATCGTCTGGAACAATTCGATCAGTTCGCCATCCGGCCCTTTGAAGAAGGAAAGCCGGACCGTGTAGTCGCCGAGCTGGGCGGTTTTCGGCTCGACCGTCACTTCGAAGCCAGCCGCCCGAACCTGCTCGGTCACCTCATCGACGCGATCGGAACGCAGCGCCACATGCAGAAAGGCGCCTTCCGGCTTCGGTCCTTCCAGGCCGCCGGCAAACACCTCCAAGTAGTTGCCGTCGCCGGTGTCAAGCAGCGCTGCCCGGCCGTTGCCTTCGCCCCAACGGGTTTTCACGCGAAACCCGAGCAATTCCGTATAGAAGCGAAGCGTCGCTTCAAAATCGAATACGCGAATGGCGACATGATGAAACCCGCCGCCTCCAAGCTTTTCATTGTTATCCAATCGAATCACTCCCTAATGATGGCTTGTCTGTCATCACAAGTATAGTCGCATCCGGGGGAATGCTCAATAAAGCTTTTGTCGAATCATTTTCCATTGCAATGGGATTGCGGTATTGCTACCCTTATAATAGGACAAACAGCAAGAAGTATCGGGAAAATGCGACAGGCGCCAAGGGAGGAATCATAATGAGAACGTCTGAGGGAGCGGGCGGCAAAGGCATTTTGAACAGCGATCGGACGGCAGGGCAATTTTCGCTTGCCCGGTACATGCCTTCGCCGGACCTCGATTGGCTGATTAAGCGCTTCTGGGTCGTCCGCTGGGACTTGCGGGGGAAACCGCCCTACAGACAAATCGTGCTTTCCCACCCGAACGTCAATATGGTGTTCGAGTGCGGCAATACGCGGATATACGGAGTGAACCGAACGAGCGAAACCCGTATCGTGCAGGGCGAGGGCCGGGTGCTCGGGATCAAATTCCAGCCGGGCGGCTTTTATCCGTTCTGGAAGCAGGACATCGCTGGACTCGCTGGAAAATCCGTCAGCTTGGAAGAGGCGTTCGGCCAGGAGGCGAATGCGCTGGAGACGGCCGTTCTCGCGCAGCCGGACGACGAGGGGATGATTCGGCTGGCCGAACAGTTTTTTCGCGCCCGCATGCCGGAACGGGACGAAGGGGTCGAAGAGGCGAGCCGAATTGTGCGGACGATCGAGAACGACCGTCATATTGCGAAAGTCGACGATCTCGCGGATCGTTTCAGTATCGGCAAGCGGACGCTCCAGCGTCTGTTCAGCCGGTACGTGGGGATAAGTCCCAAATGGGTCATCCAGCGTTATCGCCTGCATGAGGCGGCCGAGCAAGCCGAACGCGGCGAACAACCCGACTGGGTCAAGCTGTCCATGGATATGGGGTATTACGACCAGGCTCATTTCATCAAAGATTTCAAGGCGATCATCGGAAAGACGCCGGAGGAGCACCGACTTCAAAAAGTACCGCACGGTTTAGGCGACGATTAAAGCAATGCCGGCTTCAAGCCATGCAAACGGGAAGGAAAAAACCTCCAAACGGGCCGCAAAAGTGGGTGTTGGAGGTTTTTTTGCGTGAAATTCGTTTTCTTCGTCCGGCTTAACGCTCCCGGGCCGCCCGGCAAAACGATTCCAGCGCTTCTTCCACGATGGAGCGCGGGCACGCCAGATTGATGCGGAGCCAACCGGCGCCGGCGCTGCCGAACGTCGAGCCTTCATTGAAAACGACCTTTGCTTTGCGGTACATCAGGTCCTTCAGCCCTTCGACGTCGAGCCCCAGGCCGCGGCAGTCGACCCACAACAGGTACGTGCCTTCCGGCCGGAGCGGCTTCGCCTCGGGCAAATGCTCGGCCAAATAGTCGATGGCGTAATCGATATTGGCCGACACGTAGGCGAGCAGCGCATCGAGCCATTCTCCGCCCTCGCGGTATGCCGCTTCCACTGCATCCTGGGCAAAATGCTGCGCCATATGCAGGCTGAGCGTGTTAATCCGGTTGTCCAGCTTGCGCTTCAGCTCCGGATTGGAGACGACGGTAAACGACGTATGCAGCCCCGGCAAGTTAAACGTCTTGGTCGCGGCCAGGCATGTGACGGTAATGTCTGCGATCTCCGGGGAAAGCGAGGCAAACGGCACGTGCTTGTGTCCGGGCAGCACCAGATCGGCGTGAATTTCGTCGGAAACGACCGTTACGCCGTAGGCCAGACACAGCTCGCCCAGCCGCAGCAGCTCCTCGCGGCTCCATACCCGTCCGCCGGGGTTGTGCGGACTGCACAGCAGAAGCAGCTTCGCGCCGCCCTTGAACAGCGATTCCAATTGCTCGTAGTCCATTTCGAGCCTGCCGTTGCGGAAGACAAGCGGATTATCGGCGACTTTCCGGTCGTTGTTGCGTATGACATGGTAGAACGGATAGTAGACCGGCGATTGCAGCACGACTTCGCCGCCCGGCTCGCTGAACTGCTCGACGGCGAGACTGAGCGAGGTGACGACGCTCGGCAGGTCCGTGATCCATTTCGGATCGATCGTCCAGTCGTGTCTTTGCCGGAACCATTGCACGATCGCTTCCGTATAGCTGTCCTCGCGGAAGGAATACCCGTATACGCCGAGAGCGGCCCTTTTCTCGATAGCTTCGCGCACGGCGGAGGGGGCCTGGAAATCCATATCGGCTACCCATAAAGGCAAAAGGTCTTTATCTCCGAACAGCTTCTCGCTCTGATCCCATTTGTAGGAATGCGTTTGCCGCCGGTCGATGCGGCGGTCGAAATCGAATGACACGTGAATCCCTCCGTCTGTTCGTATGTGAGGTTAGAGACTGCAGCATCTTTTAAAAACGATATTGGTGCAGGAAGGCTCCGGAGTTGAGTCAGGCTCCTTCTCCCCGGTTTCGGTACGTTCCCACATGCTCCGACCAGGCGGAGGCAATTCGCTCCGGGTCCCCCTCGCGGATGACGTCGAGCAGTTTGTCGTGCTCTTTCCACAGGTCGTTCAAGTCTTCGTAGGCTCGCCCCTGAACCGTAAAATGCAAATGAATCCGGTTGTAGATCGACGTCCACGTACCGAGCAGCCCGGGCATATCCGCCAAGCCGATCACATATTCATGAAACGCCAGATCGCTCTCGACGATCTGGTTCAGATTGCCTTGCGCGGCTCCGTTCCTCATGTCCAGCACGAACGAGGACAAGCGCTCCAGCTCGTGCTCCCCGATATTCGGCAGCGCCTTGCGGATGGCGAACGTCTCGATAATGAGCCGGATCGGGTTCAGTACGTCGCGCACCTCTTCGCCCGTAATGTCGGCAACCGTCGTTTCTTTATAGGGAAGCGAGACGAGCAGTCCTTCCTGCTCGAGCATGCGGATCGCTTCGCGGACCGGACCGCGGCTGACGCCCATCTGATTGGCAATCTCCACCTCGCGGAGCCGGTCACCCGGATTCAGTTTGCCTTGGAAAATCGCCCTGCGTATCTCGTCAGTAATTTTATGCCGCAGGGAAGTCGCTTTTTGCTCGTCGAAACGAAACTGGGACATGCGTGGCGCACTTCCTTCAATCATAAGTTCGTATTACTCCAGTTTAAAGGAAAAAAGAAGCATTGTAAACATTCGGACAGGGGTGTACACGGCCCCGCCACGTCTGAGGCAATTGCGGTGCAACACCGTTCAGAAGCTCTCGTTTAGTTTGAATGAAATATTGTTGACATTGTTACATTATGAATTATACTAAAGGTGTCAAACGGTTCGGTCACGACGGGAGAGGGGAACGAGAGTGAGTACAACGAACAACGGAATTCGCAGCCAACAGGTGCGAAGCATGAGTTTTGAAGGCGACGCGCTCCGCATGTCGATGGATTGGACGGTTGCGGATTTGGATAAAGTTCAGGTGCTGGTCGAGACTACGGCCGGCTCCAGCCACCCCAGCTCGTATCATCTGCACGAGCTTGCCGCAGAGGCGGAGAAAGGCGTTCTCCAGCAGGGAGGCAAGCCGGCGGCCTATACGACGACCGATATATGCGACGGCATTGCCCAGGCGCACGAAGGAATGAATTACTCGCTCGCTTCGCGGGATTTTATCGCCTCGATGGTGGAGATTCACGCCAAGGCGACGCCCTTCGACGCGATGGTGCTCAGCTCCGCCGGGGACAAGGCGGTGCCGGCCCACCTGATGGCCATCGCGCGGCTCGACATTCCGGCGATTCACATACCGGGCGGCGCCATGGGAGCGGGCCCGTGCATGAAATCGAACGAAGAGCTGTGGCATATGAGCGTCGAAGTGAAGGAACAGAACATGACCAAGGAGCAGTTTCTGGCGTTCCAGCGGGCGTGCTGTCCGACCTGCGGCGCCTGTCAATATATGGGGACGGCGGCAACGATGCAGGTTATGGCGGAGGCGCTCGGTCTGGCGCTGCCCTGGTCGGCGCTGATTCCGGCGACGAACGCCGAGATTCGGCGGATGGCCCGAGCGGCCGGGCAGCAGGTGATGGAGCTGCACAGCGCCGGGGTAACCCCTTCGCGCATTCTGACCCGCGAGGCGTTCGAGAATGCGATTATGATCCATTCGGCAATCGGCGGATCGCTGAATGCGGTTATGCATCTGATCGCCATTGCGCGCGAAGCCGGGATCGCCCTCAGCGCGGATAGGTTCGACGAGATTCACCGTACCGTTCCTGTGCTCGTCGACACGAAAACCGCCGGCAAATACCCGACCGAGCTGTTTTGGTATGCGGGCGGCGTGCCGACGGTCATGAAGGAGCTGAAGGATAAGCTGCACCTCGACTGCCTGACGGTCACCGGCCGTACGGTCGGCGACAACCTGGAGCAGTTCGGGCGCAGCGAAATGCCCAATTATGCCGAGATGTTTCTGGCCAATTACAAGCTCAACAAGCGCGATGTCATCTATCCGCTGCATAAGCCGCTCAAGACGGAAGGATCGATGGCGCTGCTGAAAGGGAATCTCGCTCCGCAAGGGGCAACGATCAAGCAGTCCGCGGTCGTGGCGGATATGCGGGTGCACGAAGGTCCGGCCAAGGTGTACGACAGCGAGCGGACGGCCGTGGACGCTTTCCTGAACGGCGAATTCAGCCCGGGCGACGTCATCGTTATCCGCTACCAGGGACCTCGGGCAACCGGGATGCCGGAGATGTTCTACATGTCGGAGTTGATCGCCTCCGATCCGGTGCTGTCGAAGACGACGGCGCTTGTGACCGACGGCCGGTTCTCCGGCGCAACGCGCGGTCCGTGCATCGGCTATATGGGGCCGGAGGCGCTGGACGGCGGCCCGATCGCTTTCCTGCGGACCGGCGATACGATCCGGATCGATATTCCCGCCCGCCGGCTGGATATCGTCGGCATAGACGGAAAGGCGGGCGACGAGCAGGAGATCGCGCTTGCGCTGGAGAAACGTAAAGCGGAATGGAAACGTCCGCCGATCCGGCACAAGGGCGCGCTCGGGCAGTATACGAGGCTGGCCAGACCCGCGCTGGAAGGCGCTTCTACTCAGGAATAAGGGGAGATTCGGGATGAAGATTGTGATCGGCGGACTAATTCAGGAAAGCAATACGTTCAGCTCGGGAGGCAGCGCGCTGGGCGACTTCCAGCGGTATTATTTCAAGATCGGCGAGCAATTGCTGGAGGACGGTGGAGCGGAGAACGAGCTGGCCGGATTCCGCCAAGCCGCCGCCCGCGAAGGCGCGCAAGTGACGCTGCTTCCGACGGTGTTCGCACACGCGGTCTCGTCGGGCAAAATCCCGCGGGCGACGCTGGACGAGTTGAAGCGGATCCTGTTCGGGCAGCTCGAACGAATCTCCTCCTGCGACGGCGTGCTGTTCGCCCTGCATGGCGCCTGGACCGCGGAAGACAACGACGATGCGGACGGGGAAATCGTCGAAGCGCTCCGGCGCTATGTCGGGCCCGATGTGCCGATCGTGATCACACTCGATTCGCACGCCAACGTCACCCGCAAGCTGGTCGACCATGTCGACGGGCTGGTCGGATACCGCACGTTCCCGCATATGGACTTCGTGGAAACCGGAGAGCGGGCGGCCCGACTGCTGTTTCGTATCGTCCGGGGGGAAACGAAGCCGCACATCCAGCTGCGCAAAGTGCCAATGATCGTGCCGGCGGAGGCGCACGAAACGTATCGCGGTCCGATGCAGGAGCTGTGGGAAGCGGCGCTCACCGGCGAACGGGCTTCCTCCGCATCCGTCGCTTCCTTGTTTCTCGTCCAGCCCTGGCTGGATATCACCGAGATGGGCTGCTCGGTCGTGGTGATGGACGAGGATGCGGACAGAGCCGAAGCGGAGGCCGCGCGGCTGGCCGCGCTCATGTGGAGCAAGCGCGAGCGGTTCCGCATCCGCCTGCATACGGTGGAGGAGGTTGTCGCTCTGCTCGATGCCGGCTTGGACGGGCGCACCGGCCCGGTCGTCGTCTCCGACTCCGCCGACAGTCCCGGCGCCGGCTCGCCCGGCGACAGCAATTACGTGCTCGGCGAGCTGCTGCGGCTGAATGCCGGCGAGCGAATTCGCTGCCTGCTCTCGATGGTCGATCCGCAAGCTGTAAGGGCCGCCACGGAAGCGGGGGAGGGCCGCAAGGTCCGGCTAAGTCTCGGCCACTCCGTCAGCCGTGCGTTCGGGCAGCCGCTCACGGTGGAAGGCGTCGTCGGCCGTGTCGGTCACGGCAAGTTCCGCTTCGGCGGCGGCACGGCATCCAACATGGAAGCGGACATGGGCCTCTGCGCGGTGGTGCGGATCGGCGGTCTTTCCGTGCTGCTGATGGAACATGCGACCTTTACCGGTGACCCGGCGATGTATCGCACCTTCGGCCTGGAACCGACAGAAGCTGACCTGGTCTTAGTGAAATCGGCTGCCCAATTCCGCGCCGAATACGAGAAGCTGAGCAGCCATATTTACATATTGGATACGCCCGGAGCCAGCACGGCGAACCTGGCCAGCTTAACGTACCGGCAAATCCCCCGTCCGATGTATCCGTTCGACACCGGCTTCCGGTACGAGTAAACGTTTGGCATTTCATGAGGAAAGGACTGTTCGCGCATGAGATTGCAGCATAAGGTCGCTCTCGTGACTGGCGGATCGACCGGCATCGGCTTGGCCGTATGCCAGGCGTTCGCGGAGCAAGGGGCCAAGGTGGTTGTCAACTACATCGGTCCATCGGACCGGGCTGAAGCGGCTGTAGCCGCGATCCGGTCCGCCGGCGGAGAAGCGATGGCGGTTCATGCCGATGTGAGCGACGAGGCGCAGGTGAATGCCATGGTCGAGACGATCGGCCGGGCTTGGGGCGGAGTGGATATCCTGGTCAATAACGCCGGCATTTATCCCCGCAAGGCTTGGTACGAGATTACCGGGGACGAATGGGACCGCGTTCAGGCCGTCAACCTGAAGGCGTGCTTTTTGACCAGCAAGGCGGTATTTCCGCATATGCGGGCGAAAGGCTACGGCAAAATCATCAACGTATCGTCCGTCACCTTTTGGCGGGGGCAGAAAGGGTTCGCTCATTACGTCGCCTCCAAGGGCGGCGTCATCGGCTTTACCCGCGCGTTGAGCCGGGAAGTCGGCCAGCACGGCATTACGGTAAACGCCATATCGCCCGGGGCGGTCATGACAGAGCAGGAACTGCTCGATATGCCCGATCCGGCGGAGCGGGAATCGGTCGGGCGCTACTTCGCGGAGGAGCAGGCGATACCGCGGCGTCAGCTGCCTGCGGATATGGCCGGCGCGTTTTTGTTTCTGGCTTCGCCCGACAGCGACTTTACGACCGGCCAAACCGTCAACGTCGACGGCGGCTGGATGATGCATTAGCGTCCCTGAATAAATAGTTTGCCGGCCGTTCCGCGATTTGCGGACGGTCTTTTCCCCGTTTGTGTTTAAAAATTTCAAGGCCCTTTGTCGAAGGAAGAAAGGAAAAACCGCCGTGCATCACGAACAAACTAGGGAACGAGTTCACTATTCGAGTTCACAATGCGGAGGAGACCAGAGATGTCTTTAGAGCGTGGGCCTAGTGACAGTATCTTCTTTCAGCTGGCTTTTGCCCAGGCTCCGACCGCCATGGCGATCGTCGGCGTGGACGGTACGGTGCTGCACGCGAACGATTTCGCCTGCTCGTTTCTTGGGTATGCGGCCGAAGAGCTGACGGGAGCATCATGTTTCCGGTTTGCACATCCGGAGGACGCTGTCGCTCTGGAGAAGGCGCTGGCCGGCATGCTGGCCGGCGATCGATACGGGGGCGAGTTCGAGAAGCGGTACATCCATAAGCAGGGGCATACCGTATGGGCAAGCACCCGCGTGTCGCTGGTGCGTGACGAGAGCGGGGAACCGATGTACCTCATGGCGCACCTGATCGACAGGACCGCGCATAAGGGTGCCGAACGGGAGATGAGGCTGATCCTCAAACGGTATGAGGCTCTGTTCCACAATCACCCGGATCTGATTTATTCGTTGAACCTTGACGGAACGTATACGTATGCAAACCGGACGTTTCTCGATACGTTCGCTTTGGAGGCGGAGCAAATCGAGAGCGGTTCCCTGCACTTACGGATGCTGGTCGCCCCGGACCAACTGGCTGCCGCAGAAGAACGGTTTCGGCAAGTGAAAGGGGGGGAATCCCAACGCCATGAGTTTGTCGGTATCGATTCTCGGGGCAGGCGGATCGTATTCGACGTAGCCAACAGTCCGATTGAAGTGGATGGCCGAGTGATCGGGGTACATGGCGTAGCCCGGGATATTACGAAGCTGAAGAAGCTATGGGACCGACTGGAGCAAAGCCAGTCCATGTACGAGCTGATTTCGTTAAACTCCCAGGACATCATTTCCTACAGCGCTTTGGACGGTACGATTCTATATATGTCTCCCGCCTCGCACAAGCTGCTCGGCTTCGCTCCGGAGGAGATGCTGGGCAAATCGTTCGCCGCGCTGTGGCACCCTGTGGATCTGGAGGCGGCTTCATGTCAGCTTCTTCCCGGAACGGATTCCCACAAGTACACGTATCGGGTCAAGCACAAGGCCGGCCACTACGTCTGGATCGAAACGATGGCGAAATTGATTTCCGATGCCGCCGGGCGGCCGGACAAAATATTGGCCGTCAGCCGGGACATTTCCGACCGCAAACGGGCGGAGGACGAGTTGAAGGCCGCGAAGGAACGGCTGGAGTCGTCCATTGCCCATAATATCGATCCGATCATGGTGTATGATTCAGACAACCGCATTATCCAGGTCAATGAGGCGTTCGAGCAGGCGTTCGGATGGAAGGCGGATGAGCTTCTCACGCGATCCATCTACGATATCGCATTCGTGCCGCCGGAACTTAACGGGGAGCTCGAGCGGAATTTGATCCAGTTGAACGGCGGACAGCCGGTGCTGACGTACGAAACGCAGCGGCAGCGCAAGGACGGTCGTTCGCTCCCTGTCAGTCTGACGGCTTTTCCTCTGCGAGACGGACAAGGCAACGTATCCGGCTGCTCGGTTTCGTTCCGGGATATGACCGACCGCAAGCAGTCGGAGGAGCGGATGGTTAACGCAGAGAAGCTGTCGATCGCCGGACAGCTGGCCGCTGGCATCGCCCACGAAATCCGCAATCCGATTACGGCGATCAAAGGGTTCATTCAGCTGATGAACGGCGGCGGCTTTTCCCAGAAGCGCGAGTACTTTGACATTATCGCCTCGGAAATCGCCCGTATCGAGATGATCCTGAACGAGCTGCTCGTGCTGGCCAAGCCGCAAAGCGTTCTGTTCAGGCCCAAAGATATCGGCTTGCTGCTGCATCAGGTCAAAACGCTGCTCGACTCGCAAGCGATTATGAACAATGTGCAGCTTGTCACCGATTTCGAGCCGGACTCGGTCGTGATATCCTGCGACGAGAACCAGTTAAAGCAGGTGTGGATCAATGTAATCAAGAACGGCATCGAAGCAATGCCGGGCGGCGGCCTGATCGTCATCCAACTCCGGCAGCGGGACGATTTCGCCGTCGTGACGATCTCCGACGAAGGCTGCGGTATTCCCGGATCGCAGCTCGCGAGACTGGGCGAGCCGTTTTACACGACGAAAGAGAAGGGAAACGGTCTCGGCTTCATGGTCAGCAAGCGCATTATCGAGAACCATGGCGGTACGCTTGGCGTCAGCAGCCGGGAGGGCGAAGGGACGAGCGTGGAGGTCCGGCTGCCTTTTGAACAGCCGGGCTGAGGTGCTGCTTGGGAGAAAACGAACGACGAGACGGATAGTATCGGCTGGCGATCATTCGTCAAAGCTAGACCAAGCAAGAGAAAGCCGCAAAAAGCCTGGAAACGCCGTTTTCGGGAAGGAAACAACGAGCAACATCATCCTGCTGCAATCGCAAATGGATGCAACTTCAGGGAGCCGGGAAGCCCGATGCATTTCCGGCTATTCCGCCGTCGGGAGGGCGCGCCATGATCGTGATCAAAACCAAAGAACAAATCGCCAAGATGCACCGGGCCGGACAGCTGCTGGCCGCCTGCCACCGGGAAATCGCCAAGCGGATTCGGCCGGGCGTTACGACTCGGGAAATCGACGAATTTGCCGAAGCGTTCGTCATCGCCGGAGGCGGGACGATGGAGCAGAAGGGGTACCACGGCTATCCATATGCAACCTGCGCTTCGATCAACGATGTCATTTGCCACGGCTTTCCCGGGGAGCGGGCGTTGGCCGACGGAGATATCGTATGCATCGATATGGTGGTACGGCTGGACGGCTGGCTGGCCGACTCCGCGTGGTCCTACGCGGTCGGAACGGTCGGCCCGGAGGCCAAGAAGCTGTTGGAGGTTACCGAGACCTCGATGTACAAAGGGATCGAGCAAGCGATCGCGGGCAATCGGCTCGGCGATGTGTCTCACGCGATCCAGAAGTATGCGGAAGCGCAGGGCTTCTCGGTCGTTCGCGACTTCGTCGGCCATGCCATCGGCGAGGAGATGCACGAGGAGCCCCAGGTGCCGCACTATGGACCGCCCGGACTGGGCGTAAGGCTGAAGGAAGGCATGGTCATTACGATCGAACCGATGATCAATGCCGGAACGTACCATAGCAAGATCGACGCCGACGGCTGGACGGCGAGGACGGTGGACGGCAAGCTGTCCGCGCAGTACGAGCACACGGTGGCGATTACGGCGGAAGGGCCGCTTATTTTGACGAAGCAGTAACGAACGAACTGTTCCGGTTTACAGACATCATGACATTGGGGAGAGATTGAGGATGAAAAAAGTATTGCTGCTAGGGGATTCGATCCGGATGGGCTATGAGCCGCTCGTTCGCGCACAGCTTGCGGGAGAGGCCGAGGTTGTCGCGCCGGCGGAGAACGGCAGGTTCGCCAAGCATACGCTGTGGGGCGTCAATTTGTGGATCAAGGAGCTGGGCAAACCCGACATCGTGCATTGGAACAACGGATTGTGGGATTTGCACCATGAAGCGCCGATGATCGAAGCGTTGACGTCGCTGGACGAATACGTGCATACGATCGGACGCATTCTGAACGAGCTGCAAAGAACCGGAGCGTCGATCATCTTCGCTACAACGACTGCGGTGCCATATGACGAAACGAACCGGAGCAACGCCGAAATCGATATGTACAACGCGGCTGCGGTCGAACTGATGAACCGGCACGGGGTCGAAGTGAACGACCTGAACCGGATCGTCAAGCAGGACTTGGCCGGCTGCTTATGCCCCGACCGGCTGCATATGAGCGACACGGGCAATGCCAAGCTGGCGGAGCGCGTGACCTCCGTCATTCGCCGCTATTTATAAGCGGCATCGGGCAAATAGCCCTCGCAGACGTCGTCAGACGACCGCGAGGGCTATTTTGGCTATAACGAAAAATCGATGAAGATGCAGAAGCCGCTGCGGAATTACAACAGCGCTTCGATTGCCGGGGCGATCTCCGCCGGCTCGACGGGAGATTCGTAGCGTCCGACGACGTTGCCGCTGCGGTCGACGAGGAATTTCGTGAAATTCCATTTCACATCGTTGCTTTCGAGCAATCCTTCGCGCTCCAGCATCGACGTCAGCCGTTTGCCGCGCGGGTTTTCCGGATCGAATCCTTCGAAGGGAGCCTGCTCGGTCAAGTAACCGAACAGCGGGTGACGGTCCGATCCGTTTACGTCGACTTTCTCGAAAAGCGGGAACGTGACGCCATAGTTCAATTGGCAAAACGTATGGATTTCGTCTTCCGAGCCCGGTTCCTGCGCGCCGAACTGGTTGCACGGGAAGCCGAGCACCACGACGTCGCGGTCTTTATACTGCTCGTACAGCTTCTGCAGTTCCGTGTACTGCGGCGTAAATCCGCATTTGCTGGCCGTATTGACGATCAGCAGCACTTTGCCCTCGTACTGGTTGAGACCGATTTCTTCCCCGCGAATGTTGCGGGCGGTGTAGTCGTAAACTCCCATTGCTCATTCCTCCGTCGTCGTTTGATGGATTTGCTGCAGCAGGCGGGTAAGCCGATCGCGCAGCTCTTTCGTTTCTTCCGCCGGAATGTTGGCCCGCGAGAACGCCTTCTGCTGCGCGTCGCATACCTTCTGCTTAAGCGTGCCGCCTCTTTCGGTCAAGCGTATTCGGACATTGCGCTCGTCCGCCGCATCCCGCGCCCGGACAATCAGCTGCGCCTGCTCCATCTTCTTCAGCAGCGGAGTCAGCGTACCCGAGTCCAGGTACAGTCGGGAGCCAAGCTGCTTGACCGTCACGTCGTCCTGCTCCCATAACGCCAGCAGCGCGACGTACTGCGTGTACGTCAGCTCCAGCTCGTCCAGAAACGGCCGGTACAGCTTCGTCATCTCGCGGGAACAGGCGTACAAGGCGAAGCAGAGCTGGTTGTCCAGCGTAAGCGAATCGTCCCGGTTCATGCCAGCCTCCATATCGATTGTGCTAAATTAAATTGAATACAATGTAATTCTAGCACGCCGGAGCGGGCGAGTCAAAACGAACGCGTGTCCGGTTAGCGGTTTCGTTCGGAGCGCCTGTCATCCGTCTGCGTTATCCGCTTCCCTAAGCGGTTTCGGCAGATGGCAGGAAGGCCCCTGCGGCCATAGCCGGGTTACGTCGGCAAGCGTCCCGGCGTCGACAAATTGAAGTCTGTAGACGTCCGGCATCGTCGTCCCGGTCCAAAACGTATAGTCAAAGCGGCTGTCGTACCGGTTCAGCATAAGCGTCATAATATCTCCATGCGTGCCTACGGCCAGCGACTGACCGCGGTATTGTCCGATGAGCCGGCTTAACGACCGGCAAGCCCGTTCCTGCGCTTCGATACTCGATTCCCCGCCCGGATAGGCGAAACCGGGGTTGTCGAACAGCTTCCGCTTCGCCTCCATAAAAGCGTCCTTGCCGAAGCCGGTTGCGGACGCCTGCCGTTCGCGCAAATCCTCTTCGATCGCAATCTCCTTGCCCGCCGCTTCCGCAAGCGGACTTATCGTATCGATCGCCCTCCGGTACGGGCTGGATACGAATGCGTCGATTCGCGCCCCTAGGAGCAGCTCCCGAATAAGTCGGGCGTCTTCCGAGCCTTTGTCCGTCAAACCTCTCTCCCGCTCGGCGCCTTCGATATAGATTGATTCGGCGTGACGGATCATATAGACGGTCGTTTTCGGTCTCGTGTTCATTCGGCTCCCTCCTTCCTTGTGCAAAGCAGACTGCTTTCTTCTTCCCTACAGTTTACCAGTTTCCGCTTCGTCCGTCTTAACCGAGAACAGGTATAAGAAACCTTTGCTTTTGAACATCCGTCTACTATTTTGAAAGAGAAGGGGGAGGAACGATGAGCCTGCTCGGAAAAGGAAGAAACAGACGGCTGCTCGCAGGGGTCCCCGCGCTTCTGCTCATGCTGGGCAGCGGCTGCGGGAACGGGGGCGAAAGCGATCCGGCGGCGGCAGAGCCGAAATCGGTCGGGCCGGCTTCGCAGTTGCCCGGCATAAGCAGCCTTGCCCTTCAAGGCAACGCGGGAGCCGATCGGGAATCCGCGGCCGCGCCTTCGTTTCAACCTATTGTCGTGGCGGAAGGAACGGTTGAAGCGGCTGGAGGGGGAGCATACGAAACGATCCGCGTATGGTGGACCGAAGGGCAAGAAACGACGGATTTATCGCCGGGACCTTACATGGGAACGTTTCTGGACGGAAAGTTCGAGGCGGTTGCGTATGGGAATAACGGGGAAGAAAAAGCCCGCCTCGAGCTAAACGGGGCGTTTGACGGCCAGGCCATGAGCTTCCGCAAAGGCGAGCCGTTCAAGCTGCTCTTTGACGACTACAACGGCGACGGCGCGCCCGACTTTGCGATCGGGCAACGGGCCGGCAGCAACGGCAGCTTGTATGCCATTATCACGCTCCGGGAGGAAGGTTTTCGCCTTCTGGAACAAAACGTGTACTCGGTCGATAGCCGCGAATCGATCCGCTACCGTAAAGCGGGGAACGACGGGTTTATTAATACATACTATGATCAGCAAAAGGGGACCTACATGGAAACGATCCGTCGCTGGAAGGATGGAGCGTTTCTTGCGGAAGCGCCAACCGTGGCGGCGGACGTCCATTCAGCGGGTACAGACGATTGACCGCGGTATCGATCAAGCATCGAGAAGAACGAAATCCGAATCCGTACGCGGATCAGCTCGCCAAAAAAACCGTCGCTCTTGCGGAGCCGACGGTTTTTTGGCGATCCTGTATGACTATGCGTGCAACCGACTATGCATCAGTTGCTGCTGCCTTTGTCGATTTCCGGCGTTGGAGGAACGGCGCATACCCCGTCCTCGCAAAAACCGTCCGACCCTGCGCCTTCGGCCCCGTTTACGAATACGAGCGGATGCTCCTCCTGCCAAGCTTTAAGCAGCGTATCCACAAAAACGTCAGCCGGCTGCGCGCCGGATATGGCGTATTTGCGGTTAATAACGAAGAAGGGTACGCCGCGTACGCCGAGGGCGGCCGCTTCCTGTTCGTCCGCGCGAACTTCGTCGGAGCCTTCCTCCGTGCTCAAGTAACGGGCCGCTTCCTCCCGGTCGAGTCCGACCTCGGCGGCTAGTGCGGTCAGCACCTCGCGGTCCCCGAGATGGGCGGATTCGGTAAAGTAAGCGTACAGCAGCCGCTCGGTCATTTCCGCCGATTTGCCGTAACGTCCCGCCAGATGAGCCAGACGGTGGGCATCGAACGTATTGGTCGGCTTCATGGTGTCAAAATGAAAGGCAAGCCCGACCGACTTGGCCTGCTCGCCTACGTTGGCGTTCGCGGCTTTGGCCTGTTCCCGGCTCATGCCGTATTTGGCCGACAGCATGTCGTGAATATCGCCTTGCAGGTCGCGCTTGGAGCGGGGGTCCAGCTCGAAGCTGCGATACTCGATCTGCAGCTCGCTGCGGTGGGGAAAGCGTTCCAGCGCTTGCTCGAAACGCCGTTTGCCGATATAGCAGAACGGACAAATAAAATCGGACCATATTTCAACCTTCATAACGATCAGACCTCCTGAACATGATGTTGGCAAATAAAATGCCGTATATCGTAACCGATTCGGTTACATGATTGCTCCGTGTTACCAGTATAGGTTGAAAGCGAAAGCCAAGTCAATCGCCGCGGCTTTTTTGTTCCGTACAGACGGCAGACGAAGCGCCCCGGGAGGGCGGACAAATTTTTTAAATGAAAAATGGCGTGTAAACAGATACAATAAGGAGGTGATACCAACGGCCTAATGCTCGAAAGTATACAAATCTACAATTGAGATCAGGAGTCCCTGTTTTCATGCTCAAACAGCGTAGTTTGCCTATTTTGTTCTTTATTATCGTACTCATCGTTCCCTTTTACAGCCTGTTCCAATCCATAAAGGCAGACTCGTTTTCCGAAAAGGCCCGGGAAGGCATCATCGATCTGAGCAGGTGGGATTTCGCGGCGAACGGGTCGGTCCCGCTCTCCGGAGAATGGGAGTTTTACCGCAATCAGCTGCTCACGCCGCAGCATTTTCAGCCTTCCGGCGCCGGAGACGGCGTCCGACCGCAACTGTCCGGTTTGATCCCCGTTCCGGGCAAGTGGAACCGGTATATGTCGGAGGACGGCCGGGAGGCTGCGACCGGCTATGCGACCTTCCGTCTGCAAGTCCGTCTGAACGCGCAGACCGAGGCGCTGTACGGGCTGCAAACGACCAATATTCGAACGGCCAACCGGATTTACATAAACGGTCGGGAGGTGGGCGCGAGCGGCTTTCCGGGTGTGTCCGACGAGTCCAGCCGTTCGGCGAATACCCCCTATGTCGGCTTTGCGGTCGTGAAGGGGTCCGTGGCGGAAATTATCGTCCAGGTGTCCAACTTCAATTATTCGTCGGGCGGCATCATCTATCCGATCCTGTTCGGCGATCAGCATTCGATCATGAACAGCCGGGAGTGGAACGTTTCCGTCGATTTGATGACTTCGGCCGCCTTCATAATTCCCGGTATTTTTTTTCTGATTTTATACCGGATGCGCAGAGAGGACGTTTCCTTGCGCTACCTGAGCTTATTCTGCCTGTTCGCGCTCGTCTACGTGCTGACGCATGGCGAGAAGCTGTTGGCTGACCTGGTGCCGGACTTGGACTTTGAGAAGTTTTTGCGCATTCAGCTCGTATCTTCCATGCTTGTCCATTACTATCTGCTGCGTTACGTGCACGCCCTCGTAGCCGATAAAGTATCGCGCACCATCATTCTACTTTTTGTCGTGCCTACCGGATTGCTGCTGCTGCTGGCTGTCGGATCGCCCACGCTCTTCTTATCGCAACTGGACTCGCCCTACTTTTTATATTCGTTCCTGATCGTTTCCTATGTGGCGTACGCGCTGCTGCGTCAATTGCGGCGCCGTTCGAAAGAAATGGTCCTTGTGCTGATGAGCGTGCAGAGCATTGCCGTGATTATCCTGGTCAGCATTTTGAACGTAACCGGACTGCTCGAAAGCCAGGTGCTCGTCCCTTACGAGATGCTGATTTTCGTCATTGCCCAAGCGCTGCTGCTGGCCAGACGGTTCGCCGAATCGTTCCGCGAGGTCGAGCAACTGTCCCAGAAGCTGTTGACGCTGGACGGTCTGAAGGATGAATTCATGGCCAATACGTCGCACGAGCTGCGCACGCCTTTGCACGGGATGATCAACATAGCGGAATCGCTGCTCGCCGGGGCGGGAGGCGCGTTAAACCGCAAACAGCAGAACGATTTATCGATGGTCGTATCGACCGGGAAGCGGCTGTCGCTACTGCTGAACGATATTTTGGATTTCTCCAGGCTGAAAAACGGCGATATCGCTTTGAAGCGGCAGGCGGTCGACCTGCAAGCCGTCGCTTCCTCCGTGCTGGAGGTCATGTCGCATATGACCGGCGGCAAGCCGATCCACTTCGTGCAGAAATGGCCGGACCCGATGCCCTTGCTCGATACCGACGAGAACCGGCTGCAGCAAGTTTTGTTCAACCTGCTCGGCAATGCGGTCAAATTCACCCACAAAGGCGAAATCCGCCTTTACGCCGACGTTCGGGGCCGATATGTCAACGTATCGGTAGAGGATACCGGGATTGGCATCCCGAAGGAACGGATCGAGCACCTGTTCCAAGCATTCGACGAGGCGGCGGCCTCCGCGGACCTGGATTATAACGGCGGCACGGGGCTCGGTTTAAGCATTACGAAGAAGCTTGTCGAGCTGAACGGCGGGGAGGTTGCGGTACGGTCGGAGCCGGGCCGGGGTTCCGTATTCAGCTTTACGCTTCCGATCGCGGAGGACGCTTCCCAGTCGGAAGCGGTCTCGCCGGCCAAGAAGTACGCGGCGGAAAGCCGGACTGTGGATAAGACGGCCGCTGCTGGTATCGTTCCGGCCATTCCCGCCGGTCAGGAAGGCGCCGATTACGCGGTGCTTATCGTCGACGACGATCTGATCAATCTGCAGGTGCTGCACAATTTGCTGTCCGTCGAGCGGTGCGCCGTAACCGCCGCCCAGAACGGGGAAGAAGCGCTTAGCCTGCTGGAAAAGGGGCGCCGGCCCGACCTCGTGATCGTCGACTGGATGATGCCCGGCATGTCGGGGTTGGAGCTGTGCCGGAAAATCCGCGAACGGTATTCGCTGTCCGAGCTTCCCGTTCTGATGCTGACGGCAAGAAGTCGTCCCGAGGACGTACAGACCGGTTTTGGGGCGGGAGTCAACGACTTCCTGAGCAAGCCGGTCGAAGCCGTCGAGCTGCGAGCGCGTGTCCGCACGCTGCTCGAGCTGCGCAAATCGCTGCAGGCCGCGGTGCGCAGCGAGATGGCGTTTCTGCAGGCGCAAATAAAGCCGCATTTTTTATACAATGCGCTGAATACGATTATCGCACTGTGTCCTTCGGACCCGGCTATGGCGATGCGGCTGCTCGGCGAACTGAGCTTGTACTTGCGGGCCAGCTTCGATTTTCGCAACCGCGACCGGCTTACGACGGTGGAGCAGGAGCTGGAACTGGTTCATGCATACTTGACGCTGGAGCAGGCCCGGTTCGGGGAACGGCTCGTTGTCGAATACGCGATTCAGGGCAACCGGAGGAGCCTGATCCCGCCGCTTACGATCCAGCCGATCGTGGAAAATGCGGTGCGGCACGGCGTGATGCGCAAGGACGAGGGCGGTACGATCCGCATAGCCGTGACAATCGACACAGACCGGACGGTCGTAACCGTCACGGATGACGGCGTCGGAATGAAGCCAGAACGTCTGGAGCAAATTTTCACCGGCAGGGAAGGTGCCAGCGTAGGGCTTCGCAACATTCACGGAAGGCTGCTGACGCTGTATGGCAAAGGCTTGCAAATCAGGAGCGAATGGCAGAGCGGAACGACCGTCAGCTTCGAAGTGCTTGCGGGCGAGACGGACGAAAGAGGAAGGGAGAGGGAACGATGAAAGCGATACTGATCGATGACGAGAAGCCTGCGCTGCTGCAGCTGGAACGGCTGCTGAGTGCGGACGGACGCATACGGGTGGACGGGGCCTACACGAACGCCCGGGCTGGACTGGAACATCTGAGGGCGGACGAAGCCGATGTTGACCTCGTATTCCTCGATATCGATATGCCCGGCATGAACGGGCTGCAAGCCGCGGAATACATAGCTGAGATCAACCGGGAAATCCGTATCGTCTTTACGACCGCCTATTCCGAATATGCGATAGAGGCGTTCGAGCTGAACGCGATCGACTATGTGCTGAAGCCCATTCAGCCGGCACGGCTGGCCAAGACGATCGAGCGGTTCCAGCCGATCGGATCTTCCCTTCCCCGGAAAGACCGACCGCAACAACCCGATACGCCTAACGTGTTCGCCTTCAGACGGCTGGGACTGGCCGACGGAGGAGATAGCGGCCGGAAGGTGAAGTGGAGAACGCTCAAAGCGCAGGAGCTGTTCGCCTATATGATGCATCAGAAAGGTCAGTGGGTGGACAAGGATCATTTGCTGCATACGCTGTGGCCCGATATGGAGGCGAGTAAAGGGATCACCCATTTGCATACGACGATCTACCAGGTGCGCAAGGTGTTAAAAGACTGGGGAGGTCCGGCGGCTATTGAATACTCTCATGAAAGTTATCGGCTGTCCGGCGAGTACATCTTAACGGATGTGGAGCTATTCGAGCGCAAGCTCGCCTCCGTCGACGATATCTCCTTCTCCAATTACAACCGCTGCGAAAGCGCCGTGTCGCTGTACCGCGGCGATTATTTGGAGGAGCACGATTACATATGGGCTCAGCCCAAGAAGCTGGAGCTCCAGCATCGGTACGCCGCCATCGTGATGGGGATGGCCGAGTTCGACATGAATGCGGGCCATGAGCGGGAAGCGTTGAACAAGCTGCGCGGCTTGCAGGAGAAGGAGCCCTACATGGAAGAGCTGTACCGTCTGATGATGAGTATTTATGCCCGGCTCGAGGATTACGGGGCTCTACGCAGCTGCTATGAGAATTTTACCCACCTGCTGAGAACGGAGCTGGGCGGAGAGCCTGACGAGAAGACGAAACGGCTGGTAGAGAAGCTCCTTTCTTCGCGCGGATAGGGAGAACGTGCGTCTAGGCCAGCATCCCGGAGCTACAGGCAGCAAAGGACAGATAGCGGCTATTGTAACCGCTGCCTTCCGCAGGGTT
The DNA here is from genome assembly GCF_039536325.1 of Paenibacillus hodogayensis. Lineage (NCBI taxonomy): Bacteria > Bacillati > Bacillota > Bacilli > Caryophanales > Paenibacillaceae > Paenibacillus > Paenibacillus hodogayensis. The sequence goes on along the minus strand of NZ_BAAAYO010000001.1, from coordinate 165,028 downwards.
CCCGGATAGCTCGTCGATTCCGCGTTCCTTCGCGCTTTACAGGCAGCCGGGGGAAGGGGTATGATTCATAGCATATTGTATCGTTTGAATCGCTGAATTCTGCTTTGGCAGAAACGGGGGAACCAACCGAAACCGTCACCTTTTACGGATGTACGATTTCACGGGGTGAATCGCTTTGTTCCTGAGAACGAAAGCGTAGGGCGACTCCAACGCCCGAATCCGTCAGCTAACCTCGCAAGCGTTCCGGGAGAAGCATCTGCCGCTATTTTCGCCATGGCTTGTTTGCCGTGGAGTTGGAAGCTGCGGGAAAGGTCTTCTTTCCCTGCGGCTTTTTTGTGCTGGCCGCTAATGAAAGTCGGTTGAAAATGTAAAGATTTTCGGGAACTATCTAACGGAGGGTTTAGGTCATGTATGTATTTTGCGTCACGTTCATTCTGCTGTTTGTGCTCGGCTTGCTCCTCGTGCCTTTTGTCGGCTTGCGGTTATCGCGGGGAGGGCCGTTTGTCAAAAACGACTGGAGGATGACGGTGGCTTTTTCGATGGCTCAGGCGCTAGTACTGGCATCCGTCGTGACGGTTTGGATTCATTAATCCGGGTCGTTATCTCGTTACGGCATGAACTTGATCTAAATCGCGCATTGTTTATGCCTGCCCTCGCATAATAAGATACATGTATTGGATGGAAACCGTCATTCGACCGAGCGAATGGGTTTTCGCGAACAAGCAATTTTGATAGAACGAAAGGGGAAACATATAATGGCCATTGTACAATCAGAGCTGGAAACGTCAGCGGCACGCGAATACGTTCGCGAAGTATATGAAACGGTAGTAAGACGCAATCCTCACGAAAGCGAATTTCATCAAGCGGTCAAAGAAATCGTCGAGTCGCTTGTTCCGGTATTCGCCAAGCACCCGCACTACATGAAGCACGGCATTCTGGAAAGAATCGTAGAGCCGGAGCGCGTCATCACATTCCGCGTGCCGTGGGTGGACGACCAAGGCAAAGTGCAAGTGAACCGCGGCTTCCGCGTACAATTCAACAGCGCGATCGGACCTTACAAAGGCGGACTGCGTTTCCATCCGTCGGTTAGCGCAAGCATCATCAAGTTCTTGGGCTTCGAGCAAATTTTCAAAAACTCGCTGACTGGCCAACCGATCGGCGGAGGCAAGGGCGGCTCGGACTTCGATCCGAAAGGCAAATCCGATGGCGAGGTTATGCGCTTTACCCAAAGCTTTATGACCGAGCTGTACCGTTATATCGGTCCGGACGTCGACGTACCTGCCGGGGATATCGGCGTAGGCGCGCGCGAGATCGGCTATATGTTCGGACAGTACAAACGGATTCGCAGCGGCAATGAAGCGGGCGTTCTGACCGGCAAGAGCATCGTATACGGCGGCAGCTTGACCAGAACGGAAGCGACCGGTTACGGCTGTGTCTACTTCGTCGCCGAAATGCTCAAATCGATCGGCTGGAGCTTCGCTGAGAGCACCGTCGTCGTGTCCGGTTCCGGCAACGTATCGATCTATGCCATCGAGAAAGCTCAACAATTCGGCGCGAAAGTCGTAGCATGCAGCGATTCCAACGGATATATATACGATCCGAACGGCATCAAGCTCGAAACGGTCAAACGGCTGAAAGAAATCGAGCGCAAACGGATCAGCGAATACGTCAATGAGCATCCGGGTTCGGTTTACACTGAAGGCTGTACCGGTATCTGGTCGATTCCTTGCGATATCGCCCTGCCATGCGCAACCCAAAACGAAATCGACGATGAGTCGGCCAAGCTGCTCGTGGCCAACGGCGTCAAAGCGATCGGCGAAGGCGCGAACATGCCTTCCACGCTTGAAGCGATCGACGTGTTCCTGCAAAACGGCGTTCAATTCGGCCCGGCGAAAGCGGCCAACGCCGGCGGCGTAGCCGTATCGGCTTTGGAAATGGCCCAAAACAGCATGCGTTATTCGTGGACGTTCCACGAAGTGGACGACAAGCTGCACCACATCATGAAAGACATTTACCGCAACAGCGTCAAGGCAGCCGAAGAGTACGGCTACTCCGGCAACCTGGTCGTTGGCGCGAACATCGCCGGCTTCCTGAAAGTCGCCGACGCGATGATTTTGCAAGGCGTTGTATAATAAGCCAATTAAAAAAGGAAATGGACGCTAGGCGTTCATTTCCTTTTTCTATTCGTTGTTGAACCGTCCGACGTTGGCAAAGAAGGTTTTGATAAAGTCGTAAAAAAGCTTTTCGGTAGGAGGCAGCTCCCGGCTGGCCGGCGTAATAATACCGACGCTTCGCGTCACCTGCGGGTCTTCGAAATGAATTTTTACCGTCGAGCGGGGAATGCTGTCGTTAAGCGCGATTTCCGGCAAAAGCGTAATGCCAAGACCGGCCGCGACCAGCCCACGGATGGCGTCGATATCGTCTCCCTCGAACGAAATGATCGGTTCGAAGCCCTGCGAGGCACAGGCATCGATCACAAGATCGCGCAGCACAAACCCTTCGGGGAACAATACGAAGTTGTCGTTGCGCAGTTGGCTCAGCTTCAGCGATGTTTGTCCGGCCAATGGATGATGCGCGGGCAGCAACGCTACGATTCGTTCCAGGAATAAGGTGTCGCCGTTAATCTGCTTGCTTCCCTTCGGCACCGGACCGATCAGGGACAGATTCAGCATGCCTTTGGAAACCAGATCGATCAGTTCTCTATACGACCCATGTTGGAGTTGAAACTGGACTTTCGGGTATTTGTCCCGAAAAGCGGAAATGACCATGGGAAGCATATGGGAGGCGAGACTGCTTGGAAAACCGATTCGTACGGTTCCCCGCTGCGGATCGAGGAAATCCTCGATTTCCTGCTGCGCCTTCTCGATCACCTGCAACGCTTGCTGCATATGGCCAAGGAACATTTTACCGATAGGGGTAAGCCTTACCTTGCGCCCGTCCCGAATGAACAGGTCAACGCCGAGCTCGGCCTCAAGCTTGAAAATTTGCCGGCTGACCGCAGATTGCGCCACGTGCAGCACATACGATGCCTCGGTAACATGCTCCAGCTTCGCGACTTCGATAAAATATTGGATTTGCCGTAGTTCCACGTTGGAAATATCACCGCCACTAGTTATCACACGCTATGTGAGGTTTAGCGCTTCCCCTATTGTACACTAAACCGGAACACAATGAAACACCCTTTCCAGGGCTTTATAACCGTTTCAGCAGACGGGCGAACTCCTCCAAAGGCAGCGGCTTGTCAAAATAAAACCCTTGCGCCTCGTATCTCCAGCTCCAGAAAGCGGGAATCGAGCCCGGTCTCTTCAAGAGTGCGGGCCAGCAGAGGCACCAGATAGTCCTCGCGGATTTGCAGCATGGACAGATTGACCGCGACCTTAATCGGCGGGTAGCCGGCTTGCTGCCACGCTTTGTTTTGCGCGCAGGCTGTGCGCAAAATCCATTCCCCGAGCGGCAGGATAAGTCTGGTTTCTTCGGCCAGCGGGATAAATTCGGACGGGGGCACGATGCCGAACGACGGATGATTCCAGCGGATCAGCGCCTCGACTCCGATCATTCGCCCGCTTTGCACATTGTATTTCGGCTGGTAAAACAGGACGAATTCTTCTTGCTCGATCGCCCGGTGCAGCCCTTGCTCCAGCTCCATCCGGCGCATGGCCGCTTCGTTCATGAGCGGCTCGAAAAAACGGAAGCAGAATCGGGCAACACTTGCCTTGACGAAGGGAGCCACTCCCGCGTCGATCTGCCGGAGCATGCCTGCGGTTTCCGTTTACGCTGCTTCGCCTTGCTTCGAGGTCGCGGCCTGGCCTGGATCCTTTGTCCAGCAGGATACGTCGCACACTGGAGGAACTGAGTTGTAGGGACTCGTGCTCCTCCAAAGTTGAGGATGTCCCTAACGGTAATTCAGGGACACCCTCAGTAACAAACAAAATAGGATGGAACTTGGAAAAACAAAGGAGGTAAGCGGTCTGTCCTCAGCTTAGATCTTTCGTTTTTGGTGTCCACTGCTGCTTTCTTGAGCAAATAGCGAATGTTGTTCGGACTAAGAGCGACTTGCTGGTTTTTTATATGATTATACTTTAATGTTTTAATGCGTTACTTCTAGAAATTGTACATATGTATTTAAACCTGATAAATCCCATGGGGCAGGGCTGCTGCAGCTGGCCCGATCCGATTCGGGGAGATCGTGCTGAACCGCTCGCGGTTCCAACTGAACGAAGCCGCCGCCGCGATGATGGAGCTGCGGTCGCTGGTCAGTTTTTCGTGGTGGGAGAGGTAAATATGTAAACCGGCAAATTACGAACCGCTCCGGGTTTGGCATAGCGCCACCGCTCGCGAGCGGTTTTTTAATCGCAGTATCCGACCTGGCTGCCTCGCTCACCGTTTTCGTACCGCTTCTTTTCAACAAAAAAAAGAAGAAGCGACCGTCAAATCGGCAATTATTGAAGATTTACAGGTCTTAGAATGTGGGATATAATAAAAGCAAAAAATGATACATTGTCTCACATTATGATACAAATAGTCATTTTAATTTTTAAAGGGACGCCCGATCCGTCGATTTATGGGGACAGCGGCGCGAACAATCCGTCCAACTACGGGGTGGGCAAAGCGGCTGTTATCCAGTTCACCCGCTATTGCGCGGCGCACTTGGCGGCAAAGGAGTCCGTGTCAACAGCGAAACCCCGGGACCTTTCCCGAATCCGCACTTGCAGCAAAATGTCGCCTTCCCGCAGCAGCTCGGCAAGAAGACGATGCTCGGCCGGGAGGGCACGGCGGAAGAGGTCGCAGGCGCGGTCGTCTTTCTCGCATCCGGAGCGTCGAGTTATTGACCGGCTCCAATATCGTCGTTGACGGCGGATGGACCGCCTGGTAAAAGGAGAATGAACATGCAGAAGCACAACGGCGCCGGATCGGCCCCATCCAAGTTGACACTGAGTACGGCTCAGTTCGGAATGCCTTACGGCATCCATAACCGCGACGGGGTGCCGTCGGAAGAAAGCAGCTTCGAGCTATTACGTCAGGCATCTTCAGGCGGAATCACGTCATACGACACGGCGGCGGCATACGGCACTTCCGAATGCTTCTGGGTAAATTTTTCAGTGGCCGGCAGCCTTTGATTACAACCAAAATTCATCTGAGACCGGGGCCCGGCGACGGTCGCGAACAGATCGAGCGCGGATGTGATGGAGCATTTCGGGGAGCCGATCACCGCTTCGTTCCGCAAGATGCGGCATGAAGGCTTGATTGGCTGGGCTGGCATTTCCGTGTCGCAAAATACAGCGGCGGAATTCCAGATCGAAGGACCGCCGATATCCGAGCGGCTGCCGGAAGAAATTGCCGCTTTGTTCCGGGACGTCCACGAGCATGCTGCGCGGGCGGATGGTGGAATAAGGGAACTATACAGGTTGTCCATCGGGCATATGTGACCGGGGCAGCCCAATTTTTTCTTCACTAGGGCGTCTGACGCTTGGAAGGAGGCGATGAACGGAAGTATGGTTCGCATGTTCAGCGGCAGCTCCATTTTCGTCAAAAATATCGTGTTGTTTATGTTGTTTGCGGTACCGATGTACGGTATCAGCCTGCTCATCAACCATTCCAACTCCGAGCATGTGAAGGAACAAATATTCGGCTCCATGCAATCGCGCGTCCATTTTTATTTGAACTCGCTCGAGGAAGAAATCGGCCGGGTCAATCGGTTGAAGCAGCAATTTATTACAGATGACGATTTACAAAGATTGAGCGCGCTCGCTCTTCAAATGTCCAATTACGACAAACGCGGCGCCATTCTAAGAATTCAGCAGAAGCTGCAAAACGTCGTAGACTCCAGCTTGTATGTGGAAGAGGCGACGGTCCATATTCCGCTCATCGACCGCACCATTTCCAACGTGTATTATGACGAGGATGTCGCCTTAAACAAAATAGAGGCGCTCGCTCGCGACTCCGAATCGAGAAGTTCGCCGTTCGTCGTCTGGAATCACGACCTGCTGATCGTCCAAAGCGCCCCCCGGCAAAGGAACGGGACGACGGCGTATTTGGCCGAAATCAAGCTGTCCGAACAAAAGCTGCGGCAAACGCTCGTCCATATTACGAACGAACCGAAAGGAGGGGCCATGCTGATCGATCGGGAGCGCCGGTGGATGCTGTCGTCCGACGGCGACGACGACCGGTACGAACAATGGGTCCGTGAGCTCGCGAGCGCAGGCGGTCAGAAAACCATTGCTATCGCGGGCGAAGCTTATTGGCTGACTTACGACTATTCGGAGTTTCTTGGCGCCTTTCTTGCCGTATATGTTCCCGAAGAGCAGTTTATGGACTGGAAACGGAAATATCGGCTTATTTTATGGCTTGTTACGGCTGTCTCGCTTCTGTTCGCGGGCTTGTTCTCGTACTGGAATTACCGCTTGATTCATAAGCCGTTGATCCGTCTGGTGCACGCATTCCGCAAGATGGAGAAGGGAGATCTGCAAGTGCGGCTGGAGCACCGCCACGAGGACGAGTTCCGCTACTTGTATGATCAATTTAATGCGACTACAGCTCGGCTGAATACGTTGATATCCGAGGTGTACGAGCAGAAAATCAGGTCCCAACGGTCGGAGTTGAAGCAGCTGCAGTCGCAAATCAATCCCCATTTTTTGTATAACAGCTTCTTTGTTTTGTACCGGATGGCGCAAAGGCACGATCACGATAACGTCGCTCGATTTACCGAGCATCTCGGTCACTATTTCCGGTTTATTACCCGGTCCGAAGCCGACGAGGTAACGTTTGAGGAAGAATACGACCATATGAAAGCGTATACAGAAATTCAAAGAACCCGTTTCTCCCGTTCGGTCCAGACGGACATTATGCCATTGCCCGATCGGGCAAAGAACGTGGCGGTGCCACGGCTGATCCTGCAGCCGTTGGTGGAGAATTCGTTCCATCATGCGCTCGAGCATAAACAAAAGGGGGGATTGCTGAGCGTCCGGTTTCGGGAGGAGACGGGCGGGCTGCTTATCGAAGTGGAAGATAACGGCAGCCAGATCGATCCTGTACAAATCGAGCGATTGAACGGATTGCTCCGCCGATCGGGCGCCGATATGGAATTGACGACCGGAGTATTTAATGTGCATCGACGGCTGTGGATCAAGTTCGGGGAGAACGCCGGACTTCGATTCGCAGTCGGAGAACTGGGAGGTTTGCTTGTTTGTATGCGTATCCCGCTGCCCAAGGAGGTTGAATAGATGTACCGGTTATTGATTATCGATAACGAGGAGATTATCGTCGAAGGTTTGGTGGAGCTGTTCACGGAGATGCCCGAGCTGGAGCTGGAAGTATACGGGGCCTACTCGGCGGACGAAGCGATCCTGCTGCTGGAGCGGACAAAAATCGATATCGTCCTGACGGACATTCATATGCCGGGAATGAGCGGGTTGCAGCTGCAGCAGGTTATAGTCCGACAATGGCCGTGGTGCAAAGTCATTTTTCTGACCGGCTTCAACCGGTTCGAATATGCGCAGAGCGCGCTGCGCTATGAAGGTATCGATTTCGTGCTGAAAACCGAAGGAGACGGCAAAATTATCGAGGCGGTGGAAAAAGCGAAAGCGAAGCTTCGGGAGCAGACGGAAACCCGGCACAGGCTCAAGCAGGCACAACGCCAAATGGAAAAAGCTTTGCCTTTACTCAGACAGACTTGCCTGAAAGAGCTTCTCGATGGAGACAGCGCGGCGGATGAGCAGGCAGAAGAACTGCTTCGAGAGCTCGGGACGGGACTGACGATCGTCCAGCCAGTGCTGCCCGTTGTCGGGCGGCTGGACGATCTGCCCCGTTCGCCCAAAGATCGGGCTCTGTACGTATGTGCGCTGCAAAATAGGATCGAGGGCTATTTGTCGCCGACGACCGCCATCTGTTTTGTCGATTACGACAAAACGCGGTTCGTCTTGTTGATTCAGTCCTTGGACTTATCCCGGGAGGAGCGCCATGAAAGCGAGTTCGAGAAGGCTGCTAGGACGCAGCGTTTCATTCACGGCATGCTGGAACATGTCCAACAGGAGAGCAAGCACGCTTGGAACGTGCGGCTGTCCTTTGCGGTAGCGAATGAGTTTGTCCGATGGGAGCGGTTGTCCGACATGTTGAACAAGCTGAAATGTTATTTTCATTTCGGACTCGGTATCGGACCGGAGACAATGCTTGCCGGTCCTTGTATTCAGGAAGATCGCACAGAGGAGAGAGAGGCGGCTACTCCGTCGGGGGCATCCTCAGGCAATTATGACCGTTTGAAGCGTTACTTGGAGCAGGGAAGGAAAGAAGAGTTTCAGGAATTGATCCGACAAATGATGCCAGGGCCGGATTCGGAGCGGGGAAAGCCCGGGAACGAAGATTTGCGGTGGATGGAGCTTTATTACCATTTCGTTGCCTTGCTTATGACCGCCGTCAATGAATGGGATTTGTACGAAACGGTGCAAACGGCGGAAGACTTCCGTAAGCTCGGCGTATGGGACGATGCGGAAGGGTGGGAAGAGCGGTTCGGCCGCATGTTCCGCTTGTCGGGCAGCCTGTTCGATCTGCGCGAGGACGGATACCGCAAAGATAGCGACGAATTGGTAAGCCGGATCAACCAATATATCGATCGGCACATTAACGGGGATTTGTCCCTTACCCGTCTCGGGGAAGCGATGAAGCTGAATCCTTCTTACTTGTCGCGCCACTATAAACAGACTACCGGAAAGGGCGTTTCGGAATATATTATGGAAGCCAGATTGAGCACGGCCAAGCGTCTGCTGACGGGCAGCCGGCTCAAAATCCACGAAATATCGGCCGAAGCCGGCTTTTTGACGGATGCGACCTTTTACCGGTGCTTCAAGAAAGCGATCCGGCTGACGCCGCAGGAATACCGCGAAGTAAATAAATAAGAGGACAACGTAAAGAACCGTAAGTAGTCCGGCGAAGCACCCCCCTTTATAATTGGATATGATCACCGGTGTAAGACATTTATGAGGGGGAGATATCCAGTATGAGAAGAACTTATGCCTTGTCGCTGCTGTTCGGCTTGTCGATGGCGGCGTTGTCCGCTTGCGGCTCAGACAAGGAGCAGCCCGGAGCGGCGAACACGCCGGAGAGGAAGAAAGATCCGATTACACTGTCCGTATTCGGACTCGGGGTCAAGGAGGAAGAATTCAACGACCGGTTCAGGGGAGAGCTATCGAAGAGGTTTCCGTACATCACCTTCAAATACATCTCACCGGACACGGGCAACTCGCTGCCGGAGCTTGTGGCGCGCGGGGAAACGCCCGATCTGATTCGGACGGACATTCCGAATTTGAAGAACAATTACCTCGATCTCAAAATCGGCACCGATCTGAACCCGTTCGTCAAATCGCACAGCTACGATCTGAACCGCTTCAACCCCCCGTTCGTTCAGGAAATGATTGATGCCGGTCAGAACGGGGCCTTATACGGAATTCCGTATCCGCCTTATATTCCGATGGTGCTGAGCTTTAACAAGTCTTTGTTCGACCAGTTCGGGGTCCCTTATCCGAAGGACGGTATGAATTGGGATGAGGTGTACGAGATCGCCAAGAAAATGAGCAGAACGGAAGGCGGCAGCGCCTATCGCGGATTCAGCGGCAACGTGATGGCGATGCTGCGAGATAACACGTACGGCTACCCGATTCTTGATCCGAATGCGGACCAGTTGTACAACCCGGAGAAATGGAAAACGATATTTTCCAACTTCATACGCCTCTACAAGATTCCGAACAACAAAATCGATCCGGTCGTCGGTGCAGAACTGAACGGCGAAGCGTTCAATAAAGGGAAAGTCGCTATTCATGCATACCAATACAGCACCTATGCGCCAATACCAGAAACAATCGACTGGGATATCGTATCGTACCCGACGTTTCCGGGCGAAGCGAAAATAATGGCCTGGCGAGGCCCCGCCTACTGGTCTGTCTCCGCGCTCAGCAAGCATAAGGACGACGCGTTTCAAGTCATCATGGCGATGGTATCGGATGAAGTCCAATTGGCCGATTCGAAGAAAGGCATCCTTCCAACGGTCATCAATAAACAGATCAAAGACGCCTTCGGACAAGAACGGCCGGATTTGAAAAACAAAAATATCGGTGCGTTGTTTTATTACAAGGAATGGGCGCCTTACTCGCCCAAACGGATAAGCGGAGCCGCCACCGTCGCCACCGTCTTACAACAAAACAATATGGCCGTGACGTTCCATGATGTAGCGATGGAGAAGACGGATATGAATACGGCGCTCAGCCAGTTGGACGAGAAGCTGAAGCAGGAGCTCGCAAAGGATAAGAACAAGTAGCGTCCTTGGAAGGCGGCTCCTCGCCCGGACCGGACCTAAGAGGAGAAGCGTATGACATGACCAAGCGATTAGGATGGATAGTATTGCTCCTGTCGGTATTCGCGTTGCCTGGGATCACAATGTTTCAGGATAAGGAAGCCGACCAGAAGTTGGGCGGCCGATTGCCAGACCTTCATGGCGAGCGAAGCGCTTCGCAAAACGCGATAAAGCATCGCTTGTACGATCCTCCTATTGAAATTACGGCCATACGGCAAACGAACAACAATATGCTGTTCAAGGAAGGAGAGTCGCTGGAGCATAATGATTGGTCCCGATACTACGAGAACCGGCTTGGCATCAAGCTGAACTATAAATGGACGGGCAGCGGAGTTTCCTATGTCCATAAATGGAACGTCGCCATCGCGTCCGATGACTTGGCCGATCTGATGGTGCTTCCTCCAAGCCAGTTTGAGCAATTGGCACGAGAAGGACGATTGGAAAATATGCAGCCTTATTTCGACAAATACGCTTTCCCCGCACTGAAGGAGCTGTACGCCTCCGATGGAGGGAAGCTGTATCGGGCCGGCCGCATAAACCAGATTCAGTACGGCATCCCCCGCCCGATCTCTTCGATGGGCGACGGCTCTCCCCTGCTGTTTGTTCGCATGGACTGGCTGGATCGGCTCGCTCTTCCCGAACCGAAGACGATGCAGGATATGTTCGAGATTATGGAAGCGTTTACCGTTAGAGATCCCGATGGCAATGGAGCGGCAGACACTTACGGACTTGCCGTTCATAAAGATTTATACGGGTCTATGGGACTGGAAGGTTTTTTTAACGGTTATCATGCTTATCCGGGGTTATGGGTGGACGATGGAACGGGACGGCTCGTATACGGTAGCATCCAGCCCGAGATGAAGCCCGCTCTTGCCAAGCTTCGGGAGCTGTACGCGTCGGGCAGGCTCGATCCCGAGTTTGGCGTGAAGACGTTCGCCAAAGAGTCGGAGCTGCTCGTCTCGGGAAAACTCGGCCTCATGTTCGGCACGATGGGAGCGCCCTTATATCCGCTGCAGGATGCCGTCAACGCGGACCCGGCGGCCAGGTGGCGTCCGTTTCCGATTCCGTCTACCGACGAGAAGCCGGCCAAGGTCAACCGGAAATTTTACATTTCCGAAATATTTGCCGTCCGCAAAGGCGCTGCCCATCCCGAGGCGCTGATCCATCTGATGAACGCGCATTTGGACAACTTGTACGGCCCCGACGCGGATTGGAGGGCTTACTCTCAGGAAGGCCAACTGCAGAAATACAGTTATTCGTTTACGAATATCGAACCGCTCCGTAAAAACATGGACGTGTACACGGCCGTCCGGGAAGTGCTGCGGACCGGCGATATGACGAGCTTGAATCAGGATCAACGCAACGCTTTCGATCAGGTGATCGCTTACCGGAACGGCGACCGTCGGGCGTTCGGCCTAGCGACTGTATTCAATGAAACCGGCTCCTTCAGCGTTATAAGCGGCAGCTATGTCGAACAAGACTTGTTCATGAACGACGGCTTTACCGGGCTCAATACGCCGACGCTTGCGGCCAAAAGATCGCTGCTCGGCTCGTTAGAAACCGAGATGTTCACCAAAATCATTTATGGTGCAGCTTCGCTCGACGAGTTCGATGCATTTGTCGACGCATGGCGGAGATCGGGGGGAGAGCAAATAACTGCGGAAATCAATGAAGCGAAAGCACCGGACTGAGATTATTTACGAGGAGGGTACACATGGGAATTAAACCGGTCGATCACATGATCGTCTATCAGGATTCGCATTACAATGCGTTTCCGAGCGTCGTATGGAATGATGAAGGGAAATTGGTCGCAGCCTTCCGCCAAGCTCCCGATCGTCAGGCTGGGTACGGTCTTGACCATTTGGACCCTTCGTCCAAAGCCGTGACGGTTACTTCGGAAGATGGGGTGATTTGGAGCGAGCGGACGACAATCTTGTACGACGATTTCTTCTACGGAGTCCAAGACCCGTGCCTGAATGTGCTCGGGGACGGCACCGTGTTCGCTACATGCTTCATGTGGAAAGTGGCGGAAATTGCCGACGTGCCGGATCATCCAGACTATACGCATAAGGCGTTTGGCCGATGGGCGGGCAACCCCGTCGGTTCCTATACGCTACGTTCCGCGGACGGGGGAAAGACGTGGGACCAGCCGATCGCCGTCGATCTCGGTCGTCTTTACATTCGCGGCAACTGCGTGGAGATGAACGATGGCGCCATATTGGCTCCATTCTATTTCCAAATAAGCGGCGGGTGGCATGTAGTCGTGGCGAGAACGAAGGATCGGGGAGGTTCATGGGAACGAATCGCCAATCTTGAACCCGAGGCCGGATACGGACTATTCGAGCCGAATTTGTACCTGACCCCGGCGGGCAAACTCGTCCTGTTGATTCGTTGTCACAAAACGAAACCAGAGCCTGGGGACGGAGAACAGATATACCCGCTCGTGACGGCGGAGTCGACCGATGGGGGAGTGACATGGAGCCGGCCGGTCAAACGCAACTTTTTTTCGCCGAACCCGTTTCATGCGCTTCGTCTGCGCAGCGGCCATATGCTGCTCACCTACGGTTACCGGTCGAAGCCATACGGGATAAGAGCCGTTATGCTGGACCCGGAATGCGAGAACTGGCACGACGCCAGAGAGATCGTGATCCGCGACGACGGCCACGGTTGGGATATCGGATACACGAGCGCCGTTCAGCTTAAGGATGGCCGGGTGCTTATCGCCTACTATTATTCCAAGAAGGGTGAAACGAATCGCTACATCGCTAGCACGATTTGCGAGCTCGAATAAAAGATATAACCACGTTCGTAAAATCCATATTATAGGGGATGAATGGATGAAAAAGCGCAGCCTGATTATTTCCCTGCTGCTTGCATGTGTCGTTGCCTCTATGCCTGTATATGCGGACACTCCCCCTTCTTGCGATGTACCGGTCTTGCCGGGCGGTTCAGCCTCCGTTGGCGACCATAACGATTTGAATGCGGCCATCGACGCGGCGCAGACGGCGGGCGAGAAGCTGGTGCTCCCGAGCCGCAAAGTATACGAGATCGGCGGAACTGTTACGATCCCGACCGGCGCGGAGATCGACTTCAACTTCTCGACGATTCGCCGGAAAGCGGGCAGTGGCGTGTTCGATATGATCCGCAATGCAGACCCGGTAAACGGAAACAACCGGATCAGGCTTTCCAATCTGATTATCGACGGCAACAAAGGCGCGGATCAACTCGTTGCGACCCAGCCGACTCATCGCTTCTCGGGCTTGCGATTGGAAAAGGTCGACGACAGCTATTTGCGAGGCATCGTCGTTACCGGGACGGTCAACGCCGAAATAGGCGGGAACGGCGCCGCCGGCATATACGTGAAGAACAGCAAGCGAATAGACGCATATGAGCTGACGGGCTACGACAACGACCGGACCGCTATTTTGCTCGACCGCAGCCAAAACATTCGGATATTCGGTTCTTTGACGTGCGGCAACTTGGGGAGCGGCATTTCGAGCTACGATGCCGATGAAGCGGAATACCACGATATTGTTACCCATCATAATGGGTACTCGAATTTATCGGTTAACGGGGAGCGTTCGAAAGTATCCAACGTGCTCAGCTATGAGTCCGCTTTCTCGGGTCTGAATATCGGTCATGAGATCGCTGAGGGCCGTGCGGACGATACGGTCGTGACCAATGTTCATTCCTACAATAACAACTACGAGGGCCTCACAATTACGGGCAGCGCACGCGTTCAGGTCGTGAATCTGGTCGTCTACGGCAACCGCAGAAACAATATTCAAGTGTACGGAGGCTCAACCGCGAGCAAACTTACCAACATCGTCTCCCGGAACAGCGCCGGCGGGCAAGGGATCGTGTACAAATCCGGGACAGGCCACAGCTTGGTCGCTGCGGAAGTTTACGGCAACGCATATTCCGGCATTTACGTGCAGAAGCCGTCTTCCGTTACAGACCCGGTATCGCTTACCGTCGGGTACGGAGTTAAGATCTATAACAATGGTCAGTTGAATTCGACCGTATCAGGGATCGTGCTCGAGAACTCCAGGGACAGTCAGATCATAGGAGCGGAAATATACGATGACCAGGCGGTGAAGACGCAAGGCTACGGCGTTTCCGTCTCCGGAGGGAGCGGCCACGCTTTTGCCCTGAACAATATCCATGATAACGCGACGTCGCAAATCCGGCTGCTCGGCTCGCCGGCGAATTTAAAGTTTTCGTTGAACGTACCCTCGACATACGATTCGACGGGTTGGTAGAAGGAGCGTACATGCAGCATGACCATTTTTACCGAGAAAGAATTGGTTGAGGAAATCGGCTTACGGTTTTAAACCTCATCTAAGCGGCGATACTGATCAATTCAACCCAAATCATCAGGCTTTCGGCTGTGTCAACGGACGCAAGTGCCGAAATACGGAACACGACACGCTATAAGTGTCTAATGACACAAGCATGCCATAATTGAAATTCAATAAAATCAAGGATCCTTTTTAGTTGATAGGGGGCGTTTGTGTCACTAGCCAGTGACACAAACGTCCCCTTAAACACTTCTGATGACAAACATATACTTATTAGAACGAGAAGCATTTACAGAAAATCCTGTCTATTAAAAAAGTTCGCGGGGCGCTTTAAATTCAAGCATCCGCCCGGCGGTCGCGGCGGCTTCGTCGGGTCCGGCGCCGCGCAGCAGCACGAATTCGTCGCCCCCTAGCCGGGACAGCATGTCCGCCTCCGCCAACTGCGCCTTCAGCCGTTCGGCCACCGCTTGCAGAAGCAGGTCGCCGACCCGGTGGCCGAGCGTGTCGTTGACGAGCTTGAACCGGTCGAGGTCGACGAACAGGATGGCCAGCGGCTTGCCGTTCGTCCTTGCCTCGACGAGCGCTTTGGCTCCCGTTTCGTTGAAGCCGTTGCGGTTCGGCAAATCGGTCAGCATATCGGTGTAAGCCATCCGCCAGATCAGCCGTTCGGCCCGCTCTCGTTCCGTAATATCTCGCAAGTAGGCGGTATACAGGGAAGCGCCGTCCGTGCGGATGCGGGTGATCGCAAGCTCGACCGGAATCGGATGGCCTTCGGCGTGCCGGGCGGTCGCGGTCAGGCGAGAGCCGACGATATCCGCGTACGGTTCCCCGGGCGGCTGTCCGGCAGCCTTCGGGTCGCGCTGACGGCTTCGGAGCGTTTGCAGGTCGATGACTCGGGCTAGCGGCTTACCCAGCATATCCGGTCTCTTGTAGCCGAACGTTCGCTCAGCGGCCGGGTTGAATTCGATAATCGTTTCGCGGTGGTCGAACATGAGAATGCAATCGATCGCCGACTCCAGAATGGAGCCATTGGTTGCGACTTGTCGGGCCAGACGGCGGTCGGCATGGGACGCCCCGAGCTGGGCCATCCCGAGCACACCGATCGTGCCGAGCGCGATCGAGACGGCCATCCCGGTCGGCAGCCCGGCGGAACGGGCGAGCGCTTCGTCGACGAGTCCCGGGTCCAACGGGGAAATATGAGAGCCGGCCATGGCTCCGTAGTGCATGCCGGATACGCTGAGCGTCATGACGAAAGCGCTGAGGAAGCTGCGCAGCCCTCGGCGGAAGCGCGTCACGCGGCGGATGCTGCCGAACGTGAGCAAGAGCGAACTCGTCAAGCCGGCCATGGCGACCAGCGCCGACGCCTGCAAAGCTTCCGGGGCGTGCGTAAATGCAACGCCCGACATAGCGCTCAGACCGAGCAGATGCATGGCCAGAAAGGAGGTTCCGGCGACGATGCCGCCCGAGAGCATCCGGAGCAGGGAAGCGGAGCGGGTGCCGGCGACCAGCAGGGCGCAAAGCGAGCCGACTGTGGCGACAAGCAGGGAAAGCCAGACGGTGCGTAGATCGTAGTCGACAACGAGAGGCAGCCGGTAGGCGAGCATGGCGATAAAATGCAGCACCCACATGCCGATCCCCATTGCCGAGGCGCTCCCCAGCCGCCAGATGCGGCGTTCCCAGCCTTTGGACAGTGCGGTCCTTCTGGCGAAATCCACCGCAGTATAGGAAGCCATTAATGCGATGAGAAAAGAGACGGCGACCAGAAACAGGTCGTGAGTCCCGTGCACGGTTTGTTCCATTGGTCAGCCCTCCCGTTGCGGTCTTTCGGCCGTGTTATTATTCTAGTAAATGCGCGAAGGAATAAACCGGAAACGGACAACCGTCTTCCTATTGCCGAATAATATAGTAGAATGGAACTATGTCGTACAAGCCATATAGGGATGATGCGGACCGTTTCTTTGCGCCGCAAAGGACGGAACCTTCACGTATACGCAAGATCCGCTCTGGCTTTATACTAGTAGGAACGATTCCGATAAGGACTGGGGGACCGATATGCGGAAAGCGTACAAACGGACTTTGTTGATCGCAGGCCTCGCGGCGGTCGGTTGCGTGGCCGGTTGGCTGCTGGCCGAAAGCGGCAAGGAGAAGCTGAAGCCGGCGGAGGAGCTGCAAGCGACCGACGGGAACGGCGGCAAAGCGCCGGCCGTCCGGGGGCAAGTCGGCGGCCCGTCGGGAAGGGAGCCGCTGCAATGGTGGGACGATCGGCTGCGAGATGCGGAGCGAGCCGGCCAGTGGAGCGTTGCCGCCGACTATGCCTACCGCAAAGCGGCTTTTTACCGCAGCGAGGGGATGGAGAAGGAGGCGGCGGAGTGGGATGCGGCCAGCGACGCTTACTGGGCGCGGGACGAGGTTAAGGACAAGCGGTTTTACGACGGCGTGCCGTCCGAGACGAATGCGGCGAACGCGTCCGCCATCTCTCCGTACGTGTCCGTAGCCGTGGAAGAAGGCAGGGAGCTGGCCAAGTTCGAGCCGCGGTCTGGGGTGTATCTGGGCATGTTCGGCATTTTCGATTGGCCGTCCGTGGAGAAGACGTTCGGACGCTATCATCCGATCGGTCTGACCTACTCCGGCTGGCGCAAGGATGAGAACGATACGCGCAATTATTTTCCGACACGGCTCGTCGACAGCGTAAAGGCGGCGGGCGGGGGTGCGGTGCAAATCGGCTGGGAACCGCAATACGGCCTGGATAGCGTCAAGGATGACGATTACGTGCGTTCGTTCGCGCGGCAGGCGAAGGAGGCCGGCATCCCGATCTTCCTGCGCTACGCCTCGGAAATGAACGGGGCCTGGGTGCCATGGTATGACGAGCCGGCTAAATATGTGGAGAAATTCCGGCTGATCTCGCGGATTATGAAGGAAGAGGCGCCGAATGTCGCGATGGTATGGTCCCCCAACTTCTGGCCGCCGGACAATGTAGGCGATTATTACCCAGGCGACGAATATGTCGATTGGGTCGGTTTCTCGTTATATGCGACTCCTTTGTTTGACGGCAAGGAGGATTTTAGCAAAAATTTGATCGATTACTTCATTCCGCTCTACAACCGGTACGCGCACAAGCCGATCATGATATCCGAAGGCGCCGTTTCCCATTATTACCGACCTGCCGAGAAGAATTACGCGAAATGGGCTGAAGGACAGCTCGGCAATATGTATGGCTTCCTGCCTCGCCTGTTTCCCCAGGTGAAGGCGATGACTTATTTTAATATGACCAAGGCGCGCACGGAAACGTTAAAGGGCGATCATCTGTACGACCTCAAGGAAAACCCGCTTATGTTCGATTTGTACCGCCGCTTGATCGGCAGCGATTATTTTTTGTCCAAGGTGGAGCAGGGAAGCCGTACGGCGGAAAATGTCCGCTACGTTCCGCTGGAATCCGCCGCCGGACTGGCAGGCAAACGAAAGCTGTTCGCTTATGTGCGGCTGCCGGGGGATGCCCAGCCCCGCTCCGTAGCGGTGCTCCAGGGCGGTCGGAAGCTGGCGGAGACGTTCGAAATGCCGTGGGAGGTCGAGCTGGATTTCTCGGCGCTCGATCCGCTCCTGCCTTTGGAGTTTGTCGCTTACAACGGTAAGCGGGAGGAGCTGGCACGGAAAACGGTCACGCTGGCGAACGGGGGCAGTCGGTAAAAAGAAGATGAAGTGTAGACCCTTCCGCGGCACCTCGATGGGCGTTTATTTCGTAAAACGAGCTTAATTGTCTTTTCAAGCGCGGCGAACGGATGTACAATCGGTCGAGAGGAACGTAACACATACGCTGCCCCCGGTGCGGAACGAATGCGGAGCCGGGGAGTACAGAGGGGGAACCGCAAATGCCGACTGCGACCCGAAACAGATGGGGCATTTTGCAAATTGTCAACATGGGCACGCTGATCTCGACGCTGGATGTGGGCATCGTCAACGTATCGCTGCCGATCATGGCCAAGCAATTTTCCGTCTCGCTTGCGCAAATTCAATGGGTGGCGACCGTGTACTTGCTGACGATGATCGTGCTGCTGCCGTTTCTCGGCAAGCTGTCCGACCGGATGGAGCGGCGGAAGGTATACAGCTACGGCTTTCTCGTTTTCGGCATCGGTTCGTTGTGCATCGCCGTCTCTCACGGCTTTGTCGCGCTTCTGCTGTCACGCTGTCTGCAAGGCATCGGAGCCACGATGATTATGGCCAACAGCCAGGCGATGGTCCGACAGGTATTTCCTGATCACGAGCGGGGAAGGGCGCTTGGCATTAATGCCGTCGTCATCTCCATAGGCACGCTGTCGGGACCGGCGCTCGGCGGGCTTTTGCTGGAATTCGCGGAATGGCCTTGGTTGTTCTGGATCAATGTGCCGATCGCTTTGGTCGCCTGCGCTTTAGGCTTTCGCTGGTTTCCGCAGGGCAAGAGTGATACGGCGAAGACGCCGATCGATTTCGTCGGCTCGGTGCTGCTTGCCGCCGGAGCGTGTCTGCTCATGATGGCGGCTGAGTCGGTCAAAAAGCAATCCGCCTTCTCGAGCGAAGCTTGGATCGAGGGTCTGATCGGGATTCTGCTGCTGGTAGCGCTTTATGTGCACGGCCGGCGCATCGATTACGGCATTGTGGACCGCGAGCTGTTCGGCCGGCGGAAAGTATGGCTCGGCAACGCGAGCTCGTTCGCGATCAATTTGGCGCAGACCGCTACGCTCATTCCGGTGACGTTTTATTTGCAAAGCCAGCTGGGCTATTCCGCTTGGGCGACAGGCGCCCTGCTCATGCTCCAGCCGTTGTGCATGGGCGTGATCGCCCCGTTCGCAGGCTGGTTCCGCGATAAATACGGCGGCTCGGCTCCGATCGCCATCGGCTCGCTGTTTTGCGCCGTATCGATGCTGTTCGTCGCCCTGCTGCCTGCCGTGACGGCTGTCAGCGTTGGCCTGCAGTTGGCCGTGTTCGGCGTCGGCATCGGTCTATTCCACGCCACCAACAACGCGGAAATTATGAGCGCGGCCCCGGCGTCGAAGAGCAGTCTCGCGGGGAGCTTGCTCGCGCTGGTGCGCTATCTCGGGCAGGTGGCCGGGATCGGGCTGGCTACGCTGCTGGTCGGCTCCATGGGCGCAGCCGGTGCGGTTGGCGCAGCGGAGCAATCGTTCGGCGTGCCGATCCGCCTCCTGTTCGGGATTTGCTTCCTGCTCTGCCTGGCGGTGACGCTGGCGGGAAGGCTGCTGCCGCAGGAAAAGAGCCAGACGGCAGAAGGCGCTTCCGTCTGATCGGGCCGGCGCGTGCTGCCGGCTAGGGCGGCGAGGCGCTTGGTAGGAGGAAGCAAGATTGATTGCGTGCGGGAGGTCGAACACTTGGCGCTTCTCATGTCCTGCGCCGGGTAGCGCTCGAAAGAACCTTATTTGTCTCAAAACCGGCCGGATTCGCGGAGATAGTGCTCTTTCTAGCGTTAAGGGTGGCTGGTGTGCTCCGAAAGGGGGCTGGGAGCCGGGTTTGCGCTTGCGGTAGTGCTCGAAAGAACCTTATTTGTCCCAAACCCGGCCGGATTCGCGGAGATAGTGCTCTTTCTAGCATTAAGGGTGGCTGGTATGCTCCGAAAAGGGGCTGGGAGCCGGGTTTGCGCTTGCGGTAGTGCTCGAAAGAACCTTATTTGTCCAAAAACCGGCCCGATTCGCGGAGAAAGTGTTCTTTCGAGCATTAAGGGTGGCGGTGTGCACCGAAAAGGGGCTGGGAGCCCGGCGAACTTTTTTGCGGTAGTGCGCGCGGCGTACGTCAGTGCAAGTGTTTAAAAATTCTGCTGTGTTTGCTGCTAACGCTACTACTGCCGAGCCCTCTTTCATTAACTCCGGCGAACGGATCATGAGAGGACTGAGCACTTTGTAAGCGCTACTCCCACTGGGCCAACTGCTGGGCGATGGAATCCGGACGGAGCCGCATTTTTTGCAAAATGGGCGTCGGCACGGACATATTGTATTTGACTATTTTTTGGTTGAGCGCATCGAGCTCCGTTGAAAAAGAGGGAAGACGATCCGGGTCATGTTTGCGCAGAAGCGCCCGAATGCTGTCGCGAATTTCGTGCTGCAGTTCGAGCCAAGGCGGAAGCACGTTGGCATTTTTTAAAATACTGTTCAGTCCATCGCCGGTCGGTACATCGACCGGTTTCCCTGTGCCGTTCAACTGCTCCAGACCGCCATTGCGCGCACAATCGCGGACCGCTTCATCAAGCCAGTGCTGCATGTGCCGCTCCTGAATGACGGTACTGGCGGCGTTCTCGTATACATCTCCAGGCACTTGCGGCGAATCTGGAACGGTGGCGCTGCCGGCAACAGTCTGGTTGCCCGCAACAGAGGGAGAAGGAGAATCGTTTGTTCCCTTTCCGAATTTCGTACGACGAAACCAATCGCGCATAAGGTCCATCCATCCCTTCGTTATCGGAATGATACCCGTACAAAATCAGTGTAGTTCAAAATACGACTGATCGCCCTTATATATTGTGAGAATTTTTTGACAAATCCCCTGCTTTTCCCATTCCCAACCTTTCCCCCTCGACCCCACCGAAAGCAATCTTACAAAAAAGAATGACTCGCTTCCGGCATCGTTATGCACGAACCGGCATCAAGCATAAAATATTTGACGGAACCAACCAACTGTATTATGATTTATTCGTAATTATTACATTAGTAAAATTTACGAATAAACCGGAGGGACGTTATTCATGACTGCATCCAAACTTTATTCGCGCGCATTCATCGGCTTCTTGCTGATTGTATTGACGGTGGGCTGCGCCCAGTCGGGGAAGAACGGCGAGGCGGCCGCTACAAACGCAAGCCGAGACGCCAAAGCCCCCGGAGAAGCACTGGGACTGGGAGAAGGCAAAACCTCTGGAGAGGCCAAGGCACCCGGGGGAGCGCTGGGAGAAGGCCAAACACCTGGAGAGGCCAAAGCCCCTGGAGAAGCACTGGGAGAAGGCAAAGCCCCCGGAGGAGCCAAAGCTCCCGGAAAATCACCCGTAGAAGCTAAAGCACCAGCAGAAGTCAAGAAACCGGGAGAAGCCGAAGCAGAGGGGGGAAGCAAGCTGTCCGCTGATGCCAAGACGGCCCAGGCCGCACAAGCCGCCACCGCCGATCAAGCCAAGCCGTTCTTGTCGTTTCAGGACGACGCCGGCCGTGCCGTAACGCTGGCAGCGAAGCCGCGCAAAATCGTCGTGCTGTCGCCGCAGCTGCTCGACCTGCTCTACGCCGTGGACGGGACCGCCATTGCCAAGACGACCACCTCGGGAGGTGGAACCGTACCGGAGAAGGCCAAGGAGCTGGCGGACGTCGGCGGCATTACGACGGTCAACGCGGAGAAGCTGTTGGCGCTGCAGCCCGATCTCGTTATCGGCTCGACGTCGTTCCACCGCGAGCTGGCCGGCATGATGGACGCCAGCAAAATCCCGTTCGCCCTGTTAGGCCTGAGTACATACAAAGACCTGAAGGAAAAGACGCCTCTGTTCGGTAAAATCGCCGGTACAGAGAGCAAAGCGAGCGAGGAACTGGCCAAGCTGGACGACAGGATCGCCGCCCTGACCGCCAAGCTGCCGGATCGGTCGCCCAGCTTCATTATGCTGAACGTGACGCCGAACAGCGTATCCGTGCAAAGGTCGAATACGGTCGGCTTGGAAGTGGCAAGCATGCTGAACATGAAAAACGTCGCGGAAACGCTGCAAGCTTCGCAGAGCAGTCAATCGACGGCCCCTTACAGCATGGAAAAGCTGGTCGAGCTGAATCCGGATTACGTCTTTATTCTGATTCACGGAGCCCGCGCGGACGGAGAGAAAAAAATCCAATCCGACCTGGCCGGGCAACCGGCCTGGGCGTCGCTCCGCGCGGTGAAGGAAAACCGCATGGCGATTCTGCCCTCCGACCTGCTGCTGTCCAACCCGGGCTTTCGGCTAAACGAATCGGTAGACTATTTGGCGAAGCTGGTTTATCCGGAGACGTACGGCAATGGCGGCCAATAACCCGGAGCGGACACCCTACTTCCGCGGAATAACCGCACTCGTCGTCCTGTTGGCCGCGGCGTGCCTGACGATAGCGTTCAGCATCGGCTCCGGGGCCGTATCGATCCCGCTCTCGGATATTTGGCAATATGTGTTCCACGGCTACCAGGGACCGATGAAGGAGATCATCTGGAACATCCGGCTGCCGCGCACGCTGGTGGCCGCCCTAGTCGGCGTCAATCTGGCGCTCGCCGGCGCGCTGCTCCAAGGGGTCATGCGCAACCCGCTGGCCGATCCGCATATTATCGGGGTTTCGTCGGGGGCGGGGCTGTTCGGGATCATCATCCTCATTTTGTTCCCGCATATGTCGGGGCTGCTGACCCCGGTCGCTTTTCTGGGCGCTTCGCTTGCGGCAGTCATTATTTACGTACTCGCCTGGAAGCAGGGCATCCATCCGGTGCGGATCATTTTGGCCGGCGTGGCCGTGTCGGCTTTTCTCGGTTCCGGCATATCCGCCCTACTGACTTTTTACAGCGATCGGGTCAACGGGGCGCTGGTCTTTCTCGTCGGAGGGCTCGCTGCGAAAAGCTGGCCCCAGCTTCGCACGATGCTGCCGTATTCCATAGGAGGGGTTGCACTCGCCCTGATCGGTTCGGCGCATATGAACATTTTGGCGCTTGGGGATACGAAAGCGAAAGGGCTCGGTCTCCGGGTCGAAGCGACCCGCCTCGTCATGGCGGCAGTCGCCACTCTGCTGGCGGCGAGCGCGGTCAGCGTCGTCGGTCTGCTCGGCTTCGTCGGCTTGATCGTACCGCATTCGGCGCGGCTGCTGATCGGCAGCGATTACCGCTATTTGCTGCCCGCCTCGGCCTTGCTCGGCATTACGGTCGTGACGCTATGCGATACGATAGCCCGTCTCATGTTTGCGCCGATCGAGCTTCCCGTCGGTATTTTTATGGGCGTGCTGGGGGCGCCGTTTTTTCTGTATTTGCTAAGGAGGGAGACGGAATGAAGGCTCTGCAACTGGACGATCTTTCGTTAAGCTATAACGGCCGACCGGTTATTGACGGCTTGCACTGGCAGGTGGACTCCGGAAAAGTTTACAGCATCATCGGTCCCAACGGCTGCGGCAAAAGCACCTTGCTCAAGGCGATCGCCCGGCAGCTGAAGCCCGAACGGGGCACGGTGCTGCTGGAGGGCAAGCAGATCGCCGGCTTTACGCCGCGCGAGCAGGCCCGCGAGCTGGCGATGCTGCTGCAAAGCCAGGATAAAGTGCCGGATATGACCGTGCGCCGGCTGATCGGCTACGGGCGGTTTCCGCACAAGCCGGTATGGGGCGCGATGCGCAGGGAGGATGAGGCGATCGTCGACTGGGCTTTGGATGTGACGGGCACGCAGCCGTTTGCCGGGCGCAAGCTGTCCGCCTTGTCCGGCGGGGAGCGGCAGCGGGTATGGATCGCGATGGCGCTGGCGCAGAAACCGCGCGTTCTGCTGCTTGACGAGCCGACGACGTATTTGGACGTCAGTCATCAGCTGGAAATTATGGAGCTTGTCACGGACATTAACCGTCTGCACGGGGTTACCGTCGTAATGGTGCTCCACGATATTAACCATGCCGCCGCCTTTTCCGACGAAATCGCCGTTATGCGTGCAGGCGCTTTGTATGCAAGCGGAACGCCGGAACAGACGATTACCCGAGCGACGCTCAGCGACGTGTTCGGCGTCGAGGCGCGCATCGAGAAGGACCCGCTCAGCGGGCGTCCGGTATGTCTGATCACGGGACGGCTCGGCCGGGAGAAAAGGAGGAACGTACAATGAAGATGGCGATACTGACAAGCGGCGAAACGGCGCTGGCGCATGTAGCCGAGGCGTACCGGTCGTTTGGCGACAAGGAACGGGAACAACTGCGACTCGTCGTGATCGATCTGGGACGGGAATATACCGACGAATGGATCGGTGAAATTGGCCGGAGGCTGGAGGGCGTGGAGCTGGCTCTGTTTGAGGCGCACGGGGTGCGCAAGGAAACCGTCCAAGCTCTGAGCGGACTGCTTTGCGCTCATTCGGCACAGCTTGTCCCGATCGGCAGCGATTCGGCGGATATCCGCTCGCTGCTGCGGCTAGGCAAGCTTTCCGCCAGCGATTTGCCGCCACCACAAGCGGGCCTCCGCGCGGAAAGCGCGCTTCCGGAGGACGCGCGGGCCGACTATGCGCGCTATATGCGTTTGACCGAATACTGGCGCGGCGGCGGCGCCGACAACATGAAGGGGCTGCTCGGTCTGGTCGGCCGCGAGTACGGGGGATGTCTGGCGCTTCCGGAGCCGTCCGAGCCGGTCTATATTCGGGAGCTTTGCGTGTTCGATCCCGTAGAGAAACGGGTGTACGATTCCGTCTCCGCCTTTCGCAACAGATCGGTCGCCCGCGTTAAAGGAGACAAAAGAATAGCGGACCGTCATGCACCCGGCCGGCCGACGGTGGCGCTGTTGTTCCTCGGCAACGGCAACCCGACCGACGTGGCCGATTGCATGGCGCAGCTGGCGGAACGGATCGGGACGTTCGCCGACGTGCTGCCGATCGCGTTTCCTTCGGTGATGCATATCCCGGCGGAGCGACTGCGCGAGCTGTTGCTCGACGGGGACAGCCGCGTCCGGCTGATCGTCAACGCCCTGCCTTTCCGTCTCGGAGCCGGTCCTACCGGCGAAGTCGGCGCCCGTATGACGGAGCTGCTGGAAGAGCTGGCCGTGCCGATGCTGCACCCGTTCCTGCTGTCTGGCGCGACGGTCGACGAATGGAAGGATTCGGCGCGGGGGCTCGCGGCATCGCAGCTGCTCGTGCAGGTGATGCTGCCAGAGCTGGACGGCAGTATCGAGACATATCCGATCGCGGCTCTGCGGCGTGAAGGGGAGGACGCTGGGCTGGGAGTGGCGGCAAGTCGGCTCATCCCCATTCCCGAACGGATGGAGCGGCTTTCGAACCGCATCCGGCGCTGGCTGGAGCTGCAAAGCAAGCCGAACCGTGACAAGAAGCTGGCGCTCGTATGCTACAACTACCCGCCCGGCGAGGCCAACGTGTTCGGCGGCGCTTTTCTGGATACGTTCGAATCGGTTTCCCGGCTGCTCGGGGCGCTTCGAGACAGAGGCTACGATACGGAGCCGATGACGGCGGGGGAGCTGCATGCCCGTTTTCTGGAAGGGGGACTCGTCAACTCCGGCAAATGGACGACAGAGACGGCCGCCGATGCGCTGATCCGTTACGCCGATCCGGACTTTGCCTCGAAGCTGGCAGCCCAAGCATGGGGCGGCGAAGCGCTATCCCGCTGGGGCGAGCCGCCTGGCGAAGTAATGACCGAAGACGGCTCGTTTCTCATTCCGGGCATCGTAAACGGCAATGTATTTATCGGCCTGCAGCCAACGCGCGGTATTCACGAGCAGCCGGAAAAGTCGCTTCACGACCGTTCGATTTTGCCGACGCATCCATATACCGCCTTCTACCAGTGGATTCGGGAAAAGCTGGCGGCGGATGCGGTCGTGCATATCGGCACGCACGGCACGCTGGAGTTTCAACGCGGCAAGGAGGCTGGCATGTCGGGCGATTGCGTCCCGGATCACCTGATCGGCGACCTGCCGCATCTGTATTATTACTATGTCGGCAATCCTTCGGAGGCGATGATCGCCAAGCGGCGCAGCCATGCGACGCTGATCGGCTACCAGGCGCCGCCGATGACGGAGGCCGAGCTGTACGGGGATTGGCTGGCCCTCGAGGCGCTGCTGCACGAATACCGCGAAGCGGAGCAGCTCGATCCGGACCGTTGCGAAAGCATCCTTGGCATGGCGCTGGATCGCGCGGCGTCACTGCATGTGACCGCCACGGACCTGGACCGGCTGGAGGAGGAGCTGTACCGGATGAAACGGTCGGTCATGCCGAGCGGTCTCCACGTGCTCGGGGACGGCTACTCCTGCGAAGCCGCGATCGCGCATATGCGCTTCGTGCTGCGCCATGAGCGTGGCGAGGCCCGTTCCTTGCGCGGCCTGCTGGCCGAACGGCGCGGATTGGATGCCGCCGAGCTGGCGGATAGCGGGCAAACGGCTGTACTGCGCGACCTCGATGCGGAAGCGGATGCGCTCGTGGACAACTACATGGCCATGCGGCAGCTTCCGGCGAAGTACGCGGATGATTCACCCGCCTGGCAGGCGGCATTGCTCCGCTCGCTGGAATATGGACGGCGGGCTTACGACAGCACGCTCGTCAACGAGGAGCTGGAAGGATTTTTGAGGGCGCTGGAGGGACGTTATGTGCCTGCGCAACTCGCGGGCGACGTATTGCGCAGCCCCGAAGTGCTGCCTTCCGGGCGCAACCTGTACCAGTCCGATCCCCGGTCCGTTCCGAGTCCGACGGCGGCCGAACGCGGGGCGGTCGTTGCCGAACAGTCGATCAGGCAGTATGCGGAAGCCCACGGCGAATACCCGAGGACGACGGCGGTCGTTCTTTGGGGGCTGGAAACGTCGCGTACCCAAGGCGAGACGATCGGGCAAATTTTGCACTATCTCGGGGTTCGCGCCAAGCGTGGCGGCGGGCTCCGTCTGGAATACGATATCGTTCCGCTGGAGGAGTTGGGTCGGCCGCGGCTGAATGTGGTTGTCCACATGACCGGCTTGTTCCGCGACCTGTTCCCGAACGTGCTGGACGACTTGAACCGTCTGTTCCGGCAAGTATCCCGGCTGGAGGAGTCTGACGAACTGAACGTCTTCAAAGCCCATACGCGCCAAACGGAGACGGAGCTCCTGGAGGCCGGCTACGCCCCGGAGCGCGCGGCCGATCTCGCTTGCGCGCGCCTGTTCGGTCCGCCGGAAGGCGTCTACGGGACGACGGTTACCCGGCTCATCGAGACGAAGCAATGGACGGAGGAAGCCGAGCTCGGGCGCGCTTATGCGGACAGCCAGCAGCATGTATACAGCATGAAGGAGCGCGGCCGGGAGGAGCCGGAGCTGTTCGCGATGCATTTGCGGGCGGTCGATATCGTCTCGCAAATCCGCAGCAGCCACGAGCGGGAAGTGACCGACTCCGATCACTATTACGAATATTTTGGCGGGCTGGCGAAGTCGGTCGAGCTGGCGAGAGGCCGCGCGGCGGACATCCACATTACGGATACGACCGGCGAGCGGGTTTTGACCGAGCCGGCGGAGCATGCGATTGCGCGCGGCGTACGTACCCGGCTGACCAATCCGAAGTGGATCGATGCGCTGCTTCGCCACCCTTTTCACGGAGCGCAGCAGATTGCCCGCCGCTTCGAGTACGTGCTCGGCCTCGCGGCCACAACGGGAAAGGTCGAGCCATGGGTATTCGAAAGCCTGCACGACGTCTACGTGGAGGATCGCGAACGAAGCCGGCAAATGGCGGAAAACAACCGCTGGGCTTATCATGCATTGATCGAAACTCTGCTCGAAAGCCACCAGCGGGGGTACTGGCAGCCGAGCGCGGAAGAGCTGGAGCGACTGCGCCATCATTACGTCGAGCTGGAAGGGGAGCTTGAGGAGGCGGCCGCCGAGTAGGAAAGCGTCGCCTGCACATAGCGGCCGATGCCGGCGATCGCTCGACGGGCTTCCGGCAGCATGGGAGCGAGCAGTTGAAAGGAGCACCACATCTGCTCCCAAATTTCCAGTTTTACGTTTACGCCGACCGCTTCGGCGCGCTCGGCGAACCGCGTCGCATCGCTCAGCAGCACCTCGTGATCGCCGACCTGAATCAGTAAATCCGGCAAGCCGCGCAAATCCGACCGCAGCGGAGACAGCAGGGCGGGCTTTTCCCCGGGACGACCGCCCCAGTACGTCTCGAACATCGCCCGGTTGCCCTCCAAACTTCCGGTCGGGTCAAGCCCGGCATGGGTCCGGTACGAGTCGCCGTCCAAATGCACCAGGTCGGTATGCGGCGACAGCAGGAATGCTCCGGCGGGGAACTCTTCGCCGGTGTCGCGCAACGCAAGCAGCAGCATAAGCGCCAGACTGGCGCCGACCGAATCGCCGCCGAGCACGATGCGTCGGGCCGAATAGCCGTTGGCGAGCAGCCAGCGGTAGGCGGTCAGGACGTCCTCTTCTGCGGCGGGATACGGATGCTCCGGGGCCAGACGATATTCGAACGTGAGTACCTTGACCCCGCTCGCCTCCGCCACCCTTCCCGCCAAATCGCGGTATATGTCGCAGCTTCCCGCTACAAAGCCCCCGCCATGGACGTACAATACCGCCTGCTTCACGTTCTCCTCCGCCAAAGCGGAGATCGGGCTTAGCCATTCTCCGTTCATCGGTCCTACCGCGACGCGCTCCACGGCAATACTAGGCAAAAGGGGCGCGGCTGCGGCTGCCTCCGCCATTTCCCGGCGAATTCGCTCTGCCGTTTTCCCCGTATGGTCGGCCGTCTGCCGCAAATAGTCCCTGATGCCCGCCAATTGTTCCCGACTCGTATATTCCATCCCGATTACCTCCTACAGGCGATATGTTTCCAGGCAAGCCGGAACGGCATTGACCCGGATACGAAGAGGATAACGCCTGTAGCCGGGTACAAGGTCAAGCGCGATTTTCAAGAGTCCATTTGCAGCATACGCAGCGTTTCCCGCACGCCGGGATGCTTGTCGGCGGCCAGCAGGCCTTCCTTCAAATCGGACAGCCTTGCTTTTGTCCGCTCCCGTATGGCGATTTCTTCGTCCAGGTCGGCCATTTTCCGCTCGATGACCGCGACGAAATCGCCAATGCCGATCAGGCCCTGTGCCGACTTGTCCAGCGACTTCTTGATTTCCTTCAGCGTAAAGCCGCACGCTTTGGCGTTTTTGATAAACACAAGCAGGGCCAGCGTTTCCACGGGGTACATCCGGTATCCGGCATCCGTACGCTCCGGAGGCGGAAGCAATCCTTGCTTTTCGTAGTAAATCAGCGTTTCGTTATGGACATCCGCCAGCTTGGCGAGCTGTCCGCGCAAGTAACCGGCCATCGAGCCGCTCCTTTCGGGGAATGGACTTGAAGCGGGTCGTTGAAACCCGTCGGCTCCATCTTAGCACGGAATCGGGAGGCGCCATAGAACAGTCGGGAATGACCGCAAGCTGAAGGAGAACGGGGCGAGGGGAGAATGGTGTCCCAATCGACCTATAAAATGGCAATAACAACCGTTTTTTGCAAAGCCGGAACCTTTACAATGAAGGTGTAACGTAACGAGAACAAAAGGCGGGGATATCGATGAATCCGAAAAAATGGTCGGCCGAGTGGGTATGGGGGGACGGCGAGGCGAGCCCGCGCAACGCGTGGCGCTGCTTCCGGCATACGTTTGCGTTGCCGTACAACGGCGATGGCGGAGAGGCGTCAGCCAAGCTGCATATCAGCGCCGATTCGCGCTACGTACTGTTCGTCAACGGCCGGCAAGTCGGTCGGGGACCGGTCCGTTCGTGGCCGGCGGAGCAATTTTACGATACGCATGAGGTCGGACCTTACTTGCATAAAGGCGCCGACAATACGATCGCCGTACTCGTGCTTCATTTTGGTTTGTCCAATTTTTATTATATCCGCGGGCAAGGCGGCCTGCTGGCCGAGCTGGAGCTGGAGACGGCCGGCGGGACGGCCGTAGCGGCGGCCACCGGCGCGCATTGGCGTACGATCGTGCACGGCGCTTGGCAGCCGAACGCTCCGCGCATGTCGTGCCAGCAAGGATTTGCCGAAATTTACGATGCACGCCGCTGGGACGAGGCGTGGACGAGCCCGGGTTTCGACGACAACGGCTGGGACGCGGCGATCCGGGTCGGCGCCGTCGGCGAAGGACCGTGGAAGACGCTTGTGGAGCGCGACATTCCGTTTCTGACCGAGGAGAAGCTGTATCCGAAGCGGATCGAATCGCTGCGCCGGGTCAAAGCCCCGGCATGGACCGCCGCGATCGATATCCGCACGGCGATGCTGCCGGACAGCGTCAACCACGCCAATCACGTGCAATACGCCGGTTATCTCGTTTCGCTGCTCGTCGTCCGCGAGCCGGGCAAGCTGACGCTCGGCACCCCGTCCGGCGGGCGCATGCAAAACGTATGGCTGGACGGCAAGCCGCTGACCGACCCGTACGGAGTCGCTCCGGAGCGCTATTACGATGTGGAGCTGGAACGCGGTGATTATGTGCTGCAGATCGACGTGTCCGCGACCGACCACGGAGCCGCCTGGCATTTCGCCGCCGACGGAAGCGCCAAATTCGAATTCCGTTCGCCGCTTGACGGAGCGGGAGCGTCCGCTACACCGTTCCTCGTCGTCGGCCCTTTCGCCTCCGCGGTCAATATCGACGAGTTGGGCATCGTGCCGATCGACCGCCAGCAGCCGGATTTCGTCCGTGCGAGGGGAATCGCCTCGGTCGGGGAATTGACGTCGTTCGCTGAATGGACCCGGCCGCTCGAGGCGGCACTATATACCGAGCAGGACGCATTCGGGGCGTCCGTCTGGCAGCCGGAGGCGGACAAATACGCGATTCCGCAGCAGCTGGAGCGAGCCTTGTCGGCAACGCCGGAGCCGGCCGTACTGCCGCTGTTCGAGCACGGCGACTGTGAGCTGGTCATCGATTTCGGCCAGGAGGAATCCGGGTATATCGGCTTCGAAGTGGAGGCGGAGGCGGGCGTCGTCCTCGATCTGTACGGCATCGAATATTTGAAAGGCGACTACCGCCAGCATACGTACGGGCTGGACAACACGATCCGCTACGTCAGCCGCGGCGGCAGGCAGCGTTTCTTGTCCCCGGTGAGGCGCGGCTTCCGCTATTTGATCGTAACGGCGCGCGGCGCGACGCAGCCGGTCAAGCTGTACGAGACGTATATCAACCGCAGCACGTATCCGGTAACCGATGCCGGGCGGTTCGAATGTTCGGAGCCGCTGTTGAATGAAATATGGAACATTAGCCGCCATACGACGCGGCTGTGCATGGAGGATACGTTCGTCGACTGCCCTGCCTATGAGCAAGTTTTCTGGGTCGGCGACAGCCGGAACGAAGCGCTGGTCAACTATTACGTATTCGGCTCGCTGGATATCGTGAAGCGCTGCCTCAATCTGGTGCCGGGCTCCAAGGAGATGACGCCGCTCTATGTGAATCAGGTGCCGAGCGGCTGGCACAGCGTCATTCCGAACTGGACGTTCTTCTGGGTCATCGCTTGCGCCGAGTACGCCGAGCATACGGCCGACGCCGCATTTGCCAAACACATCTGGCCGGCGGCGCGCTACACGCTGGAGCATTACTTGGCCAAGCGTGACGAGAGCGGGCTGATGAACATCAAAGGGTGGAATCTGCTAGACTGGGCCCCGATCGACCAGCCGCGAGAAGGGATTGTGACGCACCAGAACATGTTCCTGGTCCAGGCGCTGCGCAAGGCGGTCGAGCTGGCAGCGGCGGCGGGAGCGTCTTCCGAAGAGAGCGCCGGTCTGGCAGCGGCGGCGGCCTCGCTGGAGGAAGCGATCAACGCCCATTTGTGGAGCGAGGAGCAGCAGGCATATTTGGATTGCATCCATGCGGACGGCCGCCGGTCGGCGATATTCAGCATGCAGACACAGGTTGTTGCTTACTTGTGCGGCATAGCGCACGAAGGCAGAAAAGAGCGAATCGAATCGTATTTAATCGAACCTCCTACGGGTTTCGTGCAGATCGGCAGCCCGTTCATGTCGTTTTTCTATTACGAGGCGCTTGCGCTGTCCGGCCGCTACGACCGGATGCTGGACGACATTCGCGCCCGTTTCGGTCAAATGATCGAGCACGGTGCAACAACCTGCTGGGAGATGTACCCGAATTTCAAGGAAAACCGGGCCAATCCCGATCAGCTTACGCGCAGCCATTGTCATGCGTGGTCGGCGGCTCCCGGCTATTTTCTCGGGGAAAGCGTGCTGGGCGTCAAACGCGCCGCCCCGGGCTGGAGCCGAGCCGTCGTCGAGCCCAACCCATGCGGCCTGAAGTGGGCGCGGGGCGGGGTGCCGTTGCCGGCCGGCGGCCATATTGAAGTCGAGTGGCGGGTGGACGGCGACGTCATGAATCTGCAAGTATCCGCGCCGGAAGGCGTAGAGCTGGATATCCGCGGGCCGGAAGGGCTGCGGCTTACGACGAAAACTTCGGTGTTGAACGTCTTGTAATCAAGCGTTCTGGTCTATCCGTCTACAACCGGTTGAGGCAAATGGGCAAGCGGCGCCGCTCTTTTTTGAGGAGACGGCGCCGTTTTGGCGTCTGTGGTGAGGCATATTCCTCTTTTTGGGTAATATAAAGGCGAACGGAAAAAACGGTCAAGCGAAGGAGTGTAAAATCATGCCGCAAACGGAAACGAAGCCCCAAACGGGCACGCAGCGCGTGAAGGATCAAGTCGCTTTCGTCACCGGGGCGGGCTCAGGCATCGGCAGGGCCGCCGCCATTCGTCTCGCCGAACAAGGCGCCAAAGTGTGCCTGGCCGATCTGAAGGACAGCCGCGCCGACGAGGTCAAGCGGATAATCGAGCAGGCGGGCGGCGAAGCGATCGTCGCCGATATCGACGTATCCGATCCGGCCCGCGTCAGCGAAGGCATTCGCCAAACGTTCGACCGCTGGGGACGGCTCGATATCGTGTTCGCCAATGCCGGCATTAACGGCACGTGGACGCCGATCGAGGACATGGCCGAGGAAGAATGGGACAACACGTTGACCACGAACTTGAAAGGGACGTTCCTGGCCGTCAAATACGCCATTCCGCATATGAAGCAAAACGGCGGAAGCATCATCATCACAAGCTCGATTAACGGCAGCCGCAAGTTTTCCAACTTCGGAGCTTCCGCCTACAGCGCCTCCAAGGCCGGGCAGGTGGCGTTCGCCAAAATGGCCGCGCTCGAGCTTGCCCGCTATAAAATCCGCGTGAACGTCATTTGCCCGGGAGCGATTCAAACGAATATCGGCGAGAACACGGAGAAAACGCCGGAGCTGGAGAAGATTGAAATTCCGGTGAAGTATCCGGAGGGCAGCCAGCCGCTGGAGCACAAAGCGGGCAAGCCGGAGCAGGTCGCCGATCTGGTGCTGTTCCTGGCCTCAGGCGAATCCAGCCACATCTCGGGCACGGAGCTGTTCATCGACGGGGTGGAGTCGCTGCTGTAGAAGGCGGCGACCTATCGTCAGGTACTCAAATTGCGTCAGTGATCCGCATCGGTGATGCGGGTCTTTTTCCTATTCCGGCCAAATACGGGAAGCTTCGCCTGCGATATTGCGGCATGCGAATAGCTGCCTTTGCCGCATGCGGAACAAGTGCCGGACAAGGGCAGAGAGGCGTTCATGAATACCGCCCACATCAACGGCGTACAAAAAAAATCTCAGTTTTACTAAAGAATTGACCCGCATTCCTTTATATAATGGGTGGCAGCGTCCCCGGAAAGGGGGCCGCCGAGGTTGGGCGGAACGACCGGGGCGACAACGCGGAACCGGGAAGGATGCTGTCATATGCAATTGCGCGCAGGCGTAGGCAAAAGCGATATAACGACAAACCGGGAAGGAGTCTTCGTCAGCGACCGTCTGTATGCGAAAGCGCTCGTGCTGGACGACGGGAATACCCGAGTAGCTCTGATTGCAATGGACGCTCTGGCGATCGGCGGAATCGGCGACATCAAGGACGATTTCCTGCCGAAGCTGCGCGACCGGATCGAGGAGGAGCTTCATATCCCCGGCGGCAACGTCATGGTCAACGCTTCCCACACGCATCCGCAAGGGAGGCTGCTTTGCGAGGATGACGAGCAGGTCGAGCGGACCTTCGATGCAGTGCGGCAGGCGCTGGAACGGATGACGGAGGTAACGGCGGGCTCCGGATTCGGCCGCGAGGCGAGGATTACGTTTAACCGGAACCTGCGTATGCAAGACGGCCGTCACTGGACGGTCCGTTACGCGCATCCGTGCCCGCCCGACGGGGAGGTGGCCGGCATCGGGCCGATCGATCCCGACATCGGGGTGCTGCGTATCGACCGGATGGACGGCCGGCCGCTGGCCGTCGTGTATAATTTCGCCTGTCATTTGCTGATCGGCGTGCCGGACAGAGGCGTTACGGCGAATTTTGCGGGCTTTGCTTCCAAAGTAATCGAGGATCAACTGGGCCACGGAGCGATGGCATTGTTTGTGCAAGGCGCGGGCGGGGATTTGCTGGAGCTGCACTTCAAGGATGTAAACCGTTCCCGGAACTGCGAGCCGCTCGGCACGATGCTCGGTTTGAGTGCGCTGGAGGCGGTGCGAAACATCCGGACCGGCGCCGCCGCCCTGAGCGTCTGCTCGGAGACGATCCGGCTCCCGCGCAGGACGGATATCGCCGAACGGATCGCGGAAAGGCTGCGCGAGCAGCAGGAACTGCTTGCCTCGATGCGCAGCACATGCCTCAATTTCAAGTCGTTCCTGCCATTGTACCTGAAATACGCGCTTAACCCGGAACACCCGGCGGACTATTCGTACCGCTATATGCAGGAGGCGGCGATCGGCGCCAACGAGCTGACGACGATGGATGCGCATAACCGGAGCAACCTGGACGCCTACGTCCGCAACATCCATACGATGGAACGGTTGATTCGCATCCAGGAAGATATCGCGACGCTACAGGTGCATCTGCAGTTGAACCGCGAAGCGGGCGAGCCGTTCATCCCCGCCGAGGTGCAGGCGATCCGCATCGGGGACTGCGCGCTGCTTACCGCGCCGGCGGAGCTGCTCGTCGAGGTGGGGCTGAAGCTCAAACAGGCGTCGCCCTTCGAGCATACGCTTATCGCCGCTTTTTCCAACGGCTATATGCACTACGCTCCGCCGGCCGAGCATTACGACAAAGGCGGCTATGAAGTTACCGAATGCTTGCTCGCCCCGGAATGGCAGCAAGCCTACGAGCAGAAGGCGTTCGAGCTGCTCGACCGGCTGGATCGGCCGGCTGCGGGTGCCGGAGAGCGCTGAGCGCAAAGGGAGGGCGACGCTTGGAGAAGAAGCGATGGACCGCGCGATGGATTGCCGACCGCGACTTCGCGGAGCTGTCCCCGCTCGATCTGTACCGGAAGGAGCTGGCGGGCGGGGAGCGTCCGGCTCATCCGGAGGGGCTGCGTAACCGTCACATGCTCGTCCGCAAGGAATTCGAGCTGGACGGCGGATGGAACGACGCCTGGCTGGATATTACGGGGGACGACTATTACAAAGTGCACATCAACGGCCGTTTTGTCGGACAAGGGCCGGCGCAGGGCAACCCGTTCCACTACTTCTATAACCGGTTTGCGATTGCCGATTTCCTGCGCCAGGGCGTCAATACGATAGCGGCGCACGTATACTACCACGGCTGCGTCAGTCACGCCTACTTTAGCGGAGATAGCCGACAAGGTCTGATCGCCGAGCTGACCGTGGACGGGCGGACAGTGGCGGTTACCGACGAAACGTGGACTTACCGGAATACGCCGGAGTACGGGAACGGTGCGACGGTCGGCTACGATACGCAGTTTCTGGAGCATATCGATAACCGGCTGAAAGACCGCGGCTGGCGGGAGAACGGCTTCGACGACTCCCGCTGGAGCAAGGCCAGGGAGCGCAGGAACGACGACCATATCCTGGTCAGGCAGCCGACGCCTCCGCTTTCCGTATACGATGTCCTGCCGGCAAAGACGCTCGTTCTCGACGGAGAGGGCTATTGGCTCGATTTCGGCCGGGAACTGACCGGGCAGCTTCGGCTGAAAGCGCGGGGCGCAGCCGGTCAAGTCGTAGAAATCCGCTGCGGAGAGGAACTGCTCGACAACGGCCGGGTCCGCTACGAGATGAGATGCAACTGCCGGTACCAGGAGTTCTGGACCTTGTCGGGATGGGACGAGGACGAGCTGGAGCTGTACGACTACAAAGCGTTCCGCTATGCCGAGGTGCTGGCCGGTCCGGGCGTCGTCTTCGATACCGGTTCGTTCGGAGCCGTCGTCCGGCATTATCCGCTCGACGAGGAGGCTTGCGTATTCGAATCGTCCAGCACGCTGTTAGATACGGTCTGGTCCTTGTGCCGGAACAGCGTCCGGTACGGCTCGCAGGAAACGTATGTGGACTGTCCGTCCCGCGAGAAAGGGCAGTATTTGGGCGACAATACGATTATTGCGCATGCCCATGCTTATGTGTCCGGCGATCTGCGCCTGTTCCGCAAATCGCTCCGCGATTTCGCGCTGCTCGCCGCCCGCGTCTGTCCGGGTTTCATGGCCGTCGCCTCGGGCAGCTTCATGCAAGAAATCGCCGACTACTCGCTGCAATGGCCGCTGCAGCTGCAGCAATATTACAGGCAAAGCGGCGATCGGGGTTTTGTGGAGGAGATGCTTCCCGCGGCGGAAAGTCTGCTGGAACACTTCCGGTCTTACCGCCGGGAGGACGGTCTCTTGGTGAACGTCGACGACAAGTGGAATTTGGTCGACTGGCCGGAGGCGATGCGCGACGGCTACGACTGCCGCCTGGACTACCCGATCGGCGGCGTCTGCCACAACGTGATCAACGCGTTCTATTATGGGGCGATGCAGGCCGTCGGCGAACTGCGGGCCGTTATGCGGGGAGACGATTCGGAAGAAAGCAAGGGAGAGCTGGCCGCTTTCCGCACGGCGTACGTCTCGGCGTTTTATAACCCGGAAACCGGGCTGTTCGTCGACGCCGAACGATCGAAGCATTCCTCCCTTCATGCCAATGCGCTGCCGCTTCTGTTCGGCCTCGTTCCGCAGGAGGCACGGGCTTCGGTGGTTGCCTTGATGCGCGTGAAACGGCTGAGCTGCGGGGTATATATGGCGTATTTCGTCCTGCAGGCGCTGGCCGAGGCGGGGGAGCAAGAGCTCGTTTACGAGCTGATCGTCTCCGACGACCTGCACTCCTGGGCGACGATGGCGAGGGAGGGGGCGACCGCCTGCTTCGAAACGTGGTCCAAGGAGCTGAAGCCGAACGCCAGTCTTTGTCATCCGTGGGGCAGCTCGCCGATCCCGGTGCTGATCGAGCATATCGTCGGCTTGAAGCCGGCGGAGCCGGGCTGGACAAAGGTATCGTTTGCCCCGCATATCCCGGATTCGCTGCGGGAGGTTCGCCTATCGTTCCGCGTTCCGACCGGAACGATCGTCTTCGAACGGCGCGACGGGGAGACGAGGCTCACGGTTCCCGACGGCGTGTCCGTCGTTTCGTCTTTGTAACCGAAGTCTCTGGCCGCCCTGCTTCGTACTGACTGGCAAACAAGCTCCTTTCATGATATAGTAAATACGGAACGTATGTTCCTATGATCTATTCACGGAAAGACAGGAGCGGGGCACATGACGGAACGATGCGGCTGGGTCAATGAAGATCCGTTATATATGGACTACCACGATCGCGAATGGGGGGTGCCCGTTCACGACGACCGGAAGCTGTTCGAGATGCTGACGCTGGAAGGGGCGCAGGCGGGCTTGAGCTGGTACACCGTGCTGAAGAAGCGCGAGTCGTACAGACAGGCGTTCGACGGCTTCGACTTCGAGAAGATTGCGGCATACGGCGAAGCGAAGACGGCGGAGCTGCTCCAGAACGAAGGCATTATCCGCAACCGGTTGAAGATCGCCTCGACGATCGGCAACGCCCAAGCGTTCATTCGCGTCCGGGAGGAATTCGGCAGCTTCGACCGTTACATATGGAGCTTTACGGGCGGCGAACCGATCGTCAATGCATGGCGAGAGCTCTTCGAGGTGCCGGCGCGCACCGACATTTCGGATGCGATGAGCAAGGATTTGCTGAAGCGCGGCTTCAAATTCGTCGGCAGCACGATATGCTACGCCTATATGCAGGCGACCGGGATGGTCGACGATCACGTGGAGAGCTGTTTTTGCCGTCAGCGCAGACTGCAGTAGCGTGCAGACGGGATATTGCCAAGGAACGGCGGTCGGTTTTTGTCGGCCGCTTTTTTTTGTTGTCCGGCATTGTTGTCCGATGGATGTTTGGTGCGACATGCGGTAAACTGACGATAAGAACGGAAAGGACAAGAGGAGTGTGATCCATGACGGGAGAGAATCGAACCGAATCGGATTTCCCGCGCGGAGTCAGCCAGCCGGCGCGCCGGGCGCTGGCCGGTGCCGGCTATCGTTTGCTCGAGCAGTTGAACGGCGTCGCCGAGGCCGACCTTTTGCGGCTTCACGGTATGGGGCCGAAGGCGATGGATGCGCTTCGCCGCGCGCTTGCCGAAAAAGGGATGGCTTTCGCCGGCGGCCCTGAGTGACCAAGCGCGGTCCGCGATGCGGCGTTTGTGCCGAGAGCGCGAGCCCAAGCCCAAGCCCAAGCGGACGAGCCGGATCACCTGACCGCCCGGCGTTTTCCGCCCAAAGCGAAGGCATGTCGGGAAGGGATTACAAAAAGATAGTACTAGTACGCAGTGGCCCGCGTAAGCTAACATTCGTATAGCCGGAGTCGAGGAATCGTGGAACAGCAGGCATCGGTAAGCATACGGAATGAGGGTGAGCCATGGCGTCGGTAAAAGGGAGGTATACACGAAAGAGTAGTCGATTCGTCGCAACGATTCCGGGAGAGGGGATGAAATTGACGTTGAAGCAAGCGATAGCCGCGTTTTCTTTGCTGTTGTTTGTGCTGATCGGGCTATTTACGGTATACAGCTTCGTATTTCCTTTCGAGGCCGGCGACTGGCTGCAAGGGGGATGGTTCGGTCTGATTTTGCTCGTCAGCCCGTTCGGCATCCTGATGGCTTTATTCGGCAAGCGGGCGGGGAAATCGTCCGGGGTCCGGATGGCTGCGCTGACGGGGCACCTTGCGCTGATCGTTTTTGTCTTTCTCTACATGTCGCTTGGCTACGTCCTGTTTGGCGTCTGACGGTGCGGCGGACCGGGCTTTCCATGAGGTTGTCGAAACATGAAAAAACGGGCTGTTCAACCTTCACGGTCGAATAGCCCGTCTTTATTATGCCGCTTACTTGCCGGTCATTTCCTTCAGCACGCTTTCGATCGCCTCGAGCGTAATGTCCACTTCCTTGTCGGTATGGCTGTAGCTCAGATGGTTGCGCTTCAGGTTCATCGGCATTTTATAGATGCCTTTTTCGATCATTTTTTTGCGGTAGGTGACATAGAACTCCGCATCGTTATGCTGCAGGTCGGTATAGTTTTTCGGCTCGAAGTCCATGAAGTAGGTCGTCCATGTCGAACCGAAGCCGGCGACGTATGCCTTGATGCCGAGACGGTCGACGATGCCACGGATTTCCGAACGCATCCGCTCGCCGAGGCGGAAAATATGCTCGTGCACCGGCTCGTTCTCCATCATTTCCAGCGTGGCGATACATGCGGCCGTACCGACGGCATGTCCGTTGTACGTGCCGGCGAACCATACGTCCCCGCCCGGCTGGGTGTTGAAGCGCTGCATGTATTCCTTCTTGCCGGCGACGGCGGCGATCGGGAAGCCGTTGGCCATCGCTTTGCCCATCGTCGTCAAGTCAGGCGTCACGCCGGCAACTTTCTGATAGCCGCCGATGTCGTGGCGGAAGCCGGTGATGACTTCGTCGAAGATCAGCAGAGCGCCGTTGGCCGTACACAGCTCGCGCAAGCCTTCCAGGAAGCCCGGCTGCGGCATGATAATGCCGATGTTGTGCGGGATCGGCTCCAGGATGATCGCGGCGATCTCGCCTTTGTTTTCGTTAAAGGTGCGCTCGACATCGTCGAGATCGTTGTACGTGCAGACGAGCGTATTGTCGATCGCTTCGTCCAGCATGCCGGCCGAACCCGGATCGCGTGTGCCGATCTTGTCCCAGGCGCTCAGCATGTTGCGGGCGACGTAATCGTGCCAGCCGTGATAGCAGCCCTGGAACTTGATCAGCTTCGAGCGGCCGGTAATGCCGCGGGAAAGACGGATGGCGTGGTACGTTGCCTCGGAGCCGGAGTTGCAGAACAGCACCTGCTCGGCGGACGGAACGTGCGTGACGATTTTGCGCGACGCTTCGATTTCGAGATCGGTTGTTCCTACCCCGAACATATCGGTGGTGGAAAGCGCCTGAATGACTTTATTGTTGACGTACGGATAATTATGCCCAAGAATGTAAGGCCCGAAAGCGGCCTGATAATCGATAAATTTATTGCCGTCGGCGTCGTAAATGTACGCGCCCTCGCCTTTCGTAAAAACGTGGAACGGCTCTACGTTTCTGGTTGCCGAATGAACGCCGCCAGGGGCGTACTTATTGGATTCCTCGCGAAGTCTGGCGTTGTTGGTCATGTCGTTCCTCCGAAATTCAGTATATTAAATTAAATTCAATAAGTTGATTATATGGTGACGACAATCCGGAAGTCAACCGAATATTTATCGGTCCAAAAACTTTTTCACCGGATGAAACAACCGATTGACAATGAAAAAAGGATTCTACTATTATTATATTGATTATTGTTCATTATATTGAGTTGTCAATTTCGAGATGTTCGCCTACAAAGGAGCCATATCTGATGAAGCTTCACGGGAAAAAGGTACTGATTACGGGCGCCGCGCAGGGGATCGGTCAAGGTATCGCCGAGAAGTTCGCCGCCGAGGGCGCCGAGCTTTACCTGCTCGACGTACGCGCCGCCGAGCTGCAGGAAACCGCGGAAGCGCTGCTCGACCGGGGCGCTGCGCGCGTCGAGCATGCGGTATGCGACCTGAGCGATCTGGACGCCGCTCTTGCCGCGGCCGAGCAGGCCTGGTCGACGATGGGGGCGATCGACGTGCTCATCAACAATGCAGGCATCGCATTCCGCGAGCCGTTCTCGGGCATATCGCTGGACCGCTGGACGAAGGTGATGGATGTCAATGTTAATGCGATGTTCGTGCTCAGCCAAGCGATTGTGAACCGGATGACGGAACGCGGCCAGGGCGGATCGATCGTCAACATGACCTCCAAGAATGGGCTGGCGGGTAGCTCGATGCTGGCGCATTACAACGCCTCCAAGGGCGCGGTCGTACTGCTTACGCAATCGATGGCCGTGGAGCTGGCGCCGCACGGCATTCGCGTCAATGCGGTCGCTCCGGGCTTCATCGATACGCCGCTCGACCGGAAGCTGAAGCAGCAGGACAGCTCGTTGAATTTGACCGCCCGTACGCCGATGGGCCGTACCGGCACAGTCGAAGAAGTGGCCAATGCGTTCCTGTTCCTGGCTTCCGAAGACGCTTCCTATATTACCGGCGTCACGCTGCCGGTAGACGGGGGACATCTGGCCAACGCGGGCGAGCTGTAAGCCACGCTGCCCGTATCGGACTATCCCGCGGAATCGTGTCGCTCCGTTTGTCATGGAATATGCCAGCCGGCCCTCCCGCCGCTGGTTACCGAAAGCGCGGCCGTATGGGTCGTTTCACCGTTTATGGCATGAAACGCATGAAGGAAAGGAGGAACCGCACTTGAAAAAGCAGCCGAAAGAATATTCCGTTCCGGCGATCGATAAAACGGTAGCTATCCTGAATGCGTTGTCCGACCGACAATTGACAATCCAGGAAATCCATAGCTCGCTGAATGTGCCCAAATCGACCGCCTTCGTCATTCTGAACACGCTGGAGCAATACTCGCTGATCCAGAAAAACGCCGAAGGCAAATACCGGCTCGGACACGGCGTGCTGCGTTGGGGAATCGGCTATATGAAGTCGATGGATCTGGTAACCGTAGCCCGTCCGCATCTGGAGAAGCTCGTCGCCGACACGCCGTATACGGTTCATCTGGCTGTCGTGGAGAAAGATAAGCCGGTCTACGTCGACAAGATCGAGGGCGGCGGGTTCGTCCGTTTCGCTACCAACATCGGGCAAGTTCAGCCTTTGCATATGTCCGGGGTCGGCAAGGCGATCGCTTCCGGCATGACCGACGCGTACATTGCCGAGCTGATGGAAGCCGAACTGGAAGGATCGTCGGATAAAAAAGCCCGTACGCTGGAAAAACTGATGGACGATGTCCGCTATGTGCGAAAGTATGGCTATTCGATCGAGGACGAGGAATTCGAGGAAGGCATCCGCTGCATCGGCGCTCCAATCCGCAACGAAACCGGCCACGTGTTTGCTTCGATCAGCCTCACTTCGCTGAACAAGGATTTGCCTGCCACGAAGTTCCAGCAAATCGGCGAAGCGGTCAAGGCTACGGCGGACCGGATCTCGGCCGAACTCGGGTACTTGCAGCAGGACAATGAAGGCGGAGCTTTGCCCCGCCAAGAGAGCGGCCACTAAGGGTATAGAAGCCCGGGGCCGCTATCGTACCAAATTACGGCCCGCGGCGGTTACCGGCGCAAGCTCGTTACATGCTTTCGCCGGCCTCGCCCAGAGCCGAATAAAGGCGGGTCATGTCTATGATATTCGATTGTCATACGCATCTGTTTCTTCCCGGCCAAGTCGGCGGGGCTTTCG
Organism: Paenibacillus hodogayensis; assembly: GCF_039536325.1. NCBI lineage: Bacteria > Bacillati > Bacillota > Bacilli > Caryophanales > Paenibacillaceae > Paenibacillus > Paenibacillus hodogayensis. Next base: position 122,088 of record NZ_BAAAYO010000001.1, on the reverse strand, counting down.
CCGCCGCGGCCAAGCGGGCTTGGGACATCGAGATTGTCGCGACCGAGGAGGAGCACCGGGATAACGTTCGCGGCTTCGACGGAGCGATCGTGCTTGCCTTCGACGCGCCGGCTACAGGCTGCATCGTGCCGAACGAGGATGTCGCGCGCTACGTCGCCACCGATCCTGGCAGGCTGTTCGGCTTCGCCAGCATCGATCCGAACCGTCCGGACGCCCCCCGGCTGCTGCACGAGGCGATCGCCGAATACAAGCTGAGCGGTCTGAAGATCGCACCGATCTACCAAAACTTTTACCCGAACGATTCGAGACATTACGCTTTGTACGCCAAGGCAAATGAACTGAAGCTGCCGATTTTGTGGCATCAGGGGACGTCCTTCATTCCCGAAGGCTATTTGGACGCCTCCCGTCCGGTCGAACTGGACCCGATTGCGAGAGCGTTTCCACAGCTCAAAATGATTATTGCGCATATGGGCCACCCGTGGATCGACGAGTGCATCTCCGTGGTGCGCAAAAATCCGAATGTGTATATGGATATGTCGGCGCTCGGCTCGCGTCCGTGGCAGTTTTACAATGCCCTTGTCTCCGCGATGGAATACGGCGTAACGCATAAAATTTTGTTCGGCTCGGATTTTCCTTTCTTCTCGACACAGAAGACGATCGAGCTGCTGCGCAATGTGAATCAGTTTGCACAAGGCACGATGCTGCCGCAAATTCCCGACCGGTTGATCGAGGAGATCATTCATCGCAATACGCCGGATATTCTCGGACTCGTGTAATTTATAAAATAGGAGCTGAACCCGATGACGCTGAAAATTGGGATCGTCGGAGCCAGGGGGCTGAGCAACCTGCTCGGCTTCCGGGCTGTCCCCGACGTCGAAGTAACCGCCCTGTGCGACCTGCATGAAGGACTGCTGCAGGAACAGGCGGCTTTGTACGGTATTCCGCATACGTACCGCGTATATGAAGATATGCTGGAATCGGATATCGATGCGGTCGTCATTTCCACGCCGATGCAGCTGCATGTGCAGCAGACGATTCAGGCGCTCGAGGCGGGCAAGCATGTGCTGAGCGAGGTCACCGCAGGCGTCACGATGGAGGAGCTGTGGTGGCTGAAGGAAGCGGTCGAGAAGCACAGCGACAAAGTCTATATGTTTGCCGAGAACTACTGCTACATTCCGACCAATCAGCTCATCGCCAACATGGTGGGGCAGGGGCTTCTCGGCGACGTGTACTTCGGCGAGGGCGAATATTTGCACGATATTAAACATTTGGCTTACGGTTATAACCGCCGCATGCCCGGAGAACAGCCGACCGGCGGCAAAACGTCGTGGCGCAACTACTGGCAGTTCGGCAAACGCGGCACGTTTTATCCGACGCACAGTCTCGGTCCGGTCATGCAATGGTTCAAGGGCGACCGTATCAAGTCGATCTCGACCTTTGCCACCGGCTGGCACACCGCTCCGCAATTCCGCCAGGAGGATACGTCGGTCACGATGTGCCAGCTGGAAAGCGGCAAGCTGATTAGAATCCGCGTGGACTGCGTATCCAACCGTCCGCATAACGGCGCCTACTACACGCTGCAAGGGACGAAGGGCTGCTACGAAGCGCCTCGGGGTCTTGGCGACGATCATAAAATTTATTTCCAAACCGAAGGCGAAGATCCGAGTAAGGCAGAGTGGCGTCCTTTGTCGGACTTTTACGACCTGCTGCCGGAAAGGTACCGCAACGTGACCGAAGAGCAGCGCAGCGCCGGCCATTGGGGCGGAGACTATTTTATCGTGCAGGATTTCGTCGACTCCATCCGCAACGGAACGAAGCCGCCGATCGACGTTTATGATGCTTGTGAATGGACGGCGGTCGGTCTCTTGTCCGAGCTTTCCGTCACGAACGGCGGCAGGGCGATGGATGTGCCGGATTTCCGCCGCTCCAGCACGTACAAGGAGCAGTTTATCCGCCTGTAGCCGGTAAGCGCAACACCCGAATCGTCAAGCGGCTTTTGCCAGAGGCACATGGGCTCCATGTGCCTTCGCGTCTTTCGGCGTTGTGGAAATCGCTTACATTCGAGAAGTGCCCATAACTATCGTCGGTTGCTCCGACGGCCGGGGAGTGAAGCCTGTGAAGCTGTTGACCAAGATGAATAGCGTGTTTTACCGGCTGTTTTTGTCCTACGCCGTTCTGCTGCTTGTCACCACGATCGTTATAGGAGCGACCTCTTACGTCTTCTTTACGTCGAGCCTGAACGCCGAGGTCGAGAAGGTGCACGCCCGTATGCTGAGCCATACGGCCGACCAGCTATCGGGCAATCTGCTTGGGCGGGCGCAAAAAATATATTTGGAAATGGCGACGAGACCGGACATTTTGTATTTCTACAACAATCCGATCGCCGGCAATTACGCCAAAATGAAAACCATCGCCGACGATCTGAAAGGCATCGTGGCGATGTATCCGGATACCGTCGATTCGGTAGCGGTCTACTTCCGCGACGACAAGACGATCCTCTCTTCGCTACAGGGCGTAGCGTTTCTGAACAGCGTTCCGGACAAAATCGCGGCCAGCACCGACTGGATCGAGCGAATGGACCGGGCCGGTTCTCCGGCGCTCTGGATCGAGACGCGCAGCGTCCCGGTCAACGTCCGTTCGACAGACGGGGGAACGCGGCTCGTTACGTTCGTCGGGACTTACCCGTACAATTCGACGGCCGATACGGCCAAAGGATACTTCGCCGTCAATCTGAAGGCGGAGGCATTCAGCGGCACCATCCGTTCGAACGACGAGACGGACCGGGGACGGCAGTGGATTATCGACGGCGCCGGGCAAGTCATCGCCTACGGTAACGAGCGGACGGACGGTATAGCGGGGGGCGGGGACGTCGCTCTGCTGCAGGAGATCGGCGCAGCCGGGCCGGGCCGGGGAAGCTTGAACCGGATGCTCGGCGGAACGGAGTATTTGCTGACGTACACGACGCTGCCGGATAACGGCTGGCGGCTGATCCAGGCGACCCCGGTCAACGAATACAACAAAAATGCGACGGCGATTCAGCGGACGCTGCTGCTCATATGCCTGGCGGCCGTCGTGATTGGCCTGCTGCTGTCCCAGGTGCTTACCTTCAACATGTACAGCCCGCTCAAGACGCTGCTCCGCAAGGTGAGAGGGATGTTCGAGCCGGCGGAGACGAACGATCAGCAGAGCAGCCGCCACGAGAACGAGTACAAGCTGCTGGACCGGATCGTCGCGGGCGTCTCGTTGAAGATGGGCGAGCTGGAGATGACGGTGCAGGAAAACGTGCCGATCATCCGCCATCATCTCGTATCCGGGCTGTTGAACCGCAATATCGCCAGCGCCGGCGAGCTGGAAGAGCGACTGCGCCTGCTCGGCATGAGCTGGCCCGAGCGCTGGGCGTGCGCAGTGATCGTCCGTCTCGACGAGACCGGCATGGAAGGGCTGAGCGTCGAGGACGAGCAGATTATTTTGTACAATCTGGTGCGCGAGCTGGAGCAGACCGGCAATATTCCGCTGCAATGCACGGCCGTTACGTCCTCCTCGCGGGAAATCACTGCGATCGCGCACGCCGACGACCGCGACGAGCGTTTGCTTGGCACTCTCGTGGAGAAGCTATTCGCCTATGCCGCCGGACATTTTCGCATCAGCCTCGAGGCGGCGTGGGGGGACTGGGTGGAAGATCCGCTGCGGCTTCACGAATCGTACGCCGAAGCGCAGGCGGGCTTGAAGTACCGGTATTTCATGCCGGAGCGCCGTTTTTTTCCGTTCTCGCTCAGCTCGGCGAGGGAACGAAGCCGCGAGGAGCTGCCTGAGCAGCTGACCGAATCGTTCGCCGAAGCGCTGCGCGCGCGCAACGCTGACGCCGTCGCTGCCTCGGTGTCCGAGCTCGTCGGACGCATGGAAAAGGACGGCTTGTCCGCCGAGTATTGCCACGAAGTGTGGAAGCAGTGGATGAACGCGTACCGTATGTACGTGAAGGAGATGAATCTCAAGTCGTCGGATGTGATCGCGGGCGAATCGTTGGAACGGTTTCAGCGCATCGCCGATATCCGGCAATTCCGCGTATGGCTGCTGGACGCGGTCGAGCAGACGTTCCTTTTCGTGGAGGAGCGCGGAAAGAATCGGGGCAGCGAGTCGGTCGAGCGGGTGAAGACGTTCGTGGAGGCCAATCTGGCTCACGATCTGAGCCTTCAGATCGTCTCCGAGCGGGTTCATCTGCATCCGCGCTATTTCAGCCAGCTGTTCAAGGAAGAGACGGGGATCAACTTCGTCGATTACGTCAACAAACGGAGACTGGAGGCGGCCGCGCAGCTGATCAAGACGACCGATTTGACCGTCGAGCGGATTGCCGCAAGCGTTGGCTTCAACACGCCCGCTTACTTTATCAAGAAGTTCAAGGAAGCGTACGGGGTCACACCGAAAACCTACAAGGTCAATTACACGTCCAGCCAGCCGTAGGAAGCGAAAGCGACATCGCCGAGGCTCCGGCGGGAGAAACGATAACGTGTCCGGCATGCCGATCGCCCAGCAGCGAAGCGTGCTGCCGGCACGTTTTTTTGCATTGGCGGAAGGGGTTTTTCGCCATGCCTCTATTGTCCCCAGGCTCCGCAAGCAGCTTGTTGTATGTTCTGCATATCGTTTCGGGCCAAATACCGGCAAATCTTGAACCTGTTCCATGATCTGCGCTATTTGGTATTGAGGCTTTCTGGGCGCTTCGGCTATGGTAGGGGCATGGCAAGTCATACCCCATCAGACAGAAAGGAGCTACCGGCACATGCAGCACACCCTCGATCCAAAAGCGCCGGCCGCCGGCCGCAAAGCCGCCGAAGCTGGAGGACGAACCGCCCGTTTCGCGAAGCCGTTCCGCGACTACTGGAAATACAAATATTTGACGATGCTGTTTATACCGGCTGCGGTTTATTACTTCATCTTTCATTACGTCCCGATATACGGTGTTCTGATTGCATTCAAGGATTACAAATTCAGTCTGGGCATAATGGGCAGCCCGTGGGTCGGCTTCGAGCACTTCCGCGAGCTGTTCGGTCTCGGCAGCTTCTGGCAAGTGTTCCGCAATACGATCCTGATCAGCTGCTACAAGCTGATGTTCGGCTTCCCCGCGCCGATTGCGTTCGCGCTGCTGCTTAATGAAATCCGCTTGTCGGTGTTCAAAAAATTCGTGCAGACGATCAGCTACTTCCCGCATTTCCTGTCCTGGGTCGTACTCGGCGGTTTGGCGATCCAGTTTTTGTCGCCTTCGATTGGCCCGGTCAATCTCATTATGCAGGCGTTCGGGATGAAGCCGATCTATTTCCTCGGGAGCACCGAATGGTTCCGTTCCGTACTGGTCGCCACGGATATATGGAAGGAGCTCGGCTGGGGAACGATCGTCTATTTGGCGGCCATAGCCGGCGTCAATCCGGAGCTGCACGAGGCGGCCACGGTGGACGGGGCGAACCGGTTTCACCGGATGCGGTACATTACGCTTCCCGCGATGGCTCCGGTCATTACGATCATGCTTATCTTCGCCGTAGGCCGGCTCGTCAACGACGACTTCGATCAGGTGTTCAACCTGTACAACAGCGCCGTTATGGAAGTCGGCGACGTGCTCAGCACGTACACGTACAGGATGGGGCTCGTCAATATGCAGTACAGCTTCTCCACCGCGGTCGGCTTGTTCAAAAACCTGATCGCCTTCGCGCTCGTGCTGACCGCCAATGCGGCAGCCAAAAAATATAACGAATACGGCCTATGGTAGCCTGTTGCAAAGGGGGATTCCGCGATGAAACTGCACAAGGGGCATCTGTTCGATGTCGTCAATGCGGCGTTTATGATCGCGTTTTGCGCCACCACGTTGTTTCCGTTCGTGCATCTGCTGTCGCTGTCGCTCAGCACCGGCAACGTGCCGCTGACGACGATTCATCTCATTCCGCCGGAAATGACGCTGGCCAACTATAAAAAAGTGTTCACCAACGAGTTCGTGCTGAGCGGGTTTATGAACACGCTGCTGCGCACGGTGCTCGGCACGGCGCTGTCGCTGGCGGCTACGATATTCGCGGCTTATCCGCTGGCGAAACGATTTTTTCCGCACCGGACGTTCTGGACCGGATTCATCGTGTTCACGATGTTTTTCAGCGGCGGGCTCATTCCGAACTATTTGCTGATCAAAAACCTCGGTCTGATGAACAGCGTATGGGCGCTTGTGCTCCCGTCGCTCGTCAGCGCCTTCTCGCTCGTTATCGCCCGCAACTTCTTCATGGCGATCCCGGAAAGTCTGGAGGAGTCGGCCAAAATCGACGGGGCGAACGACATCGTCATCCTGTTCCGCATCGTCGTGCCGATTTCGATGCCGATCATCGCCACGCTGGCGCTGTGGACGGCCGTCTCCCATTGGAACGCCTGGTTCGACAGCCTGATCTACATGACCGATTCGCACAAGCAGGTGCTGCAGGTCGTCATGCGAAGAATCGTGCTGCTCGGCACGAAGGATATGATGGATCTGAACTCCTATGAGGATCCGAATCTCGCTGTCAATCCGGAGACGATCAAGGCGGCAACGCTGATGGTAACCATTATCCCGATCGTCATGTTCTATCCGTTCCTGCAAAAGTATTTCGTCAAAGGCGTTCTCGTCGGCTCCCTGAAAGGCTGAGGGCGGCACGGCGCCGTTTTTGGCCGCAAATGCGGGCGTAAGCGTGCGAAGCCCGGCTCCGGCCGGCTTCCGCGAGCAAGCCATAGATTCAACCAGAACTTATGTATACGGGAGGTCAACCGAATGAACAAACCATTCAACCAACGGTTCGCGGTCACCATGTCCGCTTCCTTGCTGCTTGCCTTGGTGGCGGTAGGCTGCGGCGCGAAGGACAAAGAGCAGGGAAACGCGGCAGACGGGGACGCCGCGAAGCCGGCCGACAAAATCTATACGGTATCGTGGGTATCCGGTCAATCGACTCCGGTCGATGCCAACGCCAAAATGATCAAATACTGGAATGAGAAGCTCGGCGTGAAGCTGGACATTTGGAATGTCGAATCGAAAAATTTTACCGAAATGATGAACCTCAAATTCGCCTCCGGCGAAATTCCCGACCGGATGGTCGTCAACGGCTTCGCCACGCTGCAGCAGTATGTCAATCAGGATCTGCTGGCGGAAATTCCGCTCGATATGCTGAAGAAATACGCGCCGAACGTATACGCAAAAACCGAGAAGGAAATGCCAAACGCCTTCGAATACGCCAAGGTGAACGGCAAAATATACGGGATTCCGAAGCTGATCATGTACGACCGCTTCCGCGCCCCGATCGTCTGGAGAGGCGACTGGCTGAAAAACATCGGCTTGTCCAAGCCGCCGGAAACGCTGGACGAATTCGAGAAAGCCGTCTACAAGATCGCCAACGAAGACCCGGATAAAAACGGCAAAAAGGATACGTACGGCTTGTCCGCGTCATCGCTTCCGCTTATCTACGGCGCATTCGGCTACCTGCCCGACCGTTGGAGCGAGAAAGACGGCAAGCTCGTGTACGGGGCGGTCCAGCCGGAAATCAAGCAAGCGCTTCAATTGCTGAACAAATGGTACAAGGACGGCGTCATCGATCCGGAATTCATTACCGGCGAGAACACCGGCGGGTATTGGGCGCTGTCGCACGCCTTCATTAACGGACGGATCGGCTTGTCCAGCCTCGGCTCCTTCTATCACTGGAAGCCGCTGCTGTTCGAGGGCGACACCGCATCCCACGACTATGTGGAGATGAAGAAAGTCAATCCGGCCGCGGCGGACGCCTTGATGCAAGGACTCCCTCCGGTAGGGCCGACCGGGAAGATGGGCGCCCCTCAAGGAAGCTTGTTGAACGGCAATTTTATCTCCTTCGGCAAGCAGCTGCAAAAAGATCCGGACAAGCTGGCCAAAGTGCTGCAAATGATTGATACGATCAGCGCCTCCTCCTATGAAAACTATGTGACGGCCATGTTCGGCGTCCAAGGCGAGGACTGGACGTTCGATGCGGATAAGGTTCCGCTGCTCAAGAACAATGCATCGACCCAAGATTTAGAGAAAATGGGCGCCAATAACGTAATGGAATCGCTCGAGCTGCCGGAGTTTTCCTCGATCTCGATGGCCAAGCGCAACAAGTGGGCGTCGGATAACGGCTACGAGAAGGGCGGCATCCGCAACCAGCTGCTGACAGCGCTTCCGGCGCAGGCGAAATACCAAGCCGAGCTGCAAAAGCTTCAGGATCAAACATTTATCTCCATCATTACCGGCGACAAGTCGATCGGCGAATTCGACGAGTTCGTGAAAAAATGGAGAAGCGGCGGCGGCGAGCAAATGGCGAAGGAAGCGAACGACTGGTTCTCCAACCTGAAAAAGTAAGCGGCGTCTCCTCATGTTGGTTCGGCGACCTCGGTAATCCGGGGTCTGCCGGATCCGGGGAACCGGACGGTCCATGTCTACTCGCTGCAGGATGGCGCTTATCAGATACGGAGTCTCTACGCCGAGCAGGAAACGATCCGGTCTGTCGTCTTTCCGGATTTGCAAGTGCCTGCAAGTAGACTGTTCAGTCTGGAATCATAAAAAAGAACCTTCAACTCCCGCTGTGAGAGCAGGAATTGAAGGTTCTTTTATCACTTGAAGAGCTGTCAGATAAGCAGGACGATCGCAAGCAGATCGAACAGCACGAGCGGCAGGATGAACGGCGCGAAGAAAAACTTCGTGCTCGCCTTGCCTTTGGTTTTGCGGCGCGTTTTTTGCAGATAGACGTGGGTTTTGGTCACTTTGACGATTTTGCCGATGTGCGTTTTGCCCGACTTCGTGTGGATCTTCACCCGGCGGTTCAACATGTTGCGAGCGGTAGAGTAAAGGACCATCATAGCGAAACACCTCCCCGTCTACTACCTTATGCAAACCGTAGTAGATTGTGAGGGCGGGCGCGTCCAATGTAAATTGCAGCTGCTGCATGAATCGGACCGGCCTTATTGAAGACATCGTCGCTCGCTTAAATATACTTCCCGCTTGTTTCCAAAACGCTTACTACTTTTCTTCCGGAAACAGCTCCAAATCGGTCACTTGGCCGTCCGGTTTCATCGTGTATTCGATTGCGACTAATTTCCCGGGAAATGGGACTTGCAGCCTATAACGCTTCGGCTGCTGTTCGATGTCACCCGACGGCGCTCCGTCTTGGCGGGAATCGCCGGGTGCCGGTAGAGAGGCGTCGGTCGGAACAGTCAGTTCCTGCTGCTCATACGAGTACTTCACCCCGGTTTTGGCCAAATAAGACAAGGTGGTCGGCAGATCGGCTTGCTTATAGCTGTCCCGCAAATAGGCCGACCATTGCCCCTCGCTCCAGTCCGGAGCCGTGACCTTGGCTCCTGTAGCCGCGATCGCCGCCAACGCGGCCTTGACCATATGACCGTCCGCCTCTTGGAGAGCGACCGCAAGCTGCAGCGGCTGCCGGTCCGGTCCGATGCCGGATTGTTTGTTTTTGGCGGCCAGCAAGTCGAGGACATCCTCCTGACGCAGCTCCTTGGCGAACCAATACGTGCGGAAGTCGTCGGGATTGACCCGGCTCGTTTTCGGAATGAAAAAGCGGCCATCGTCCGAAGTGCGATATGACGGCTGCCCGAAACGGGAAGGATGGCGTTCGATAAACACGCTGCTCCCGTCGCCGCTTATGTTCATCAGCAGCGCTTGCGGCTCCTGGCTTTCGTTGTCCAGCCCCAATAGGGAAACATATCCGCCCGCGCTGGAATAATAGGCTGTCCCGTCCCGGGCGACCGTCCGCACAAGACGATACGCGATCTTCTGCTCGGTCATTTCTTCCTCGAACCGGACTATCCGGCCGCTTCCTGTCCTGTCGATATGCTCTCGTTTGATCGCCCAGATGACGGTGGCGATCCCGCGCAGCTCGTTGTGGATGCGTCCGCCGGACAGATCGGGCAGCGAGATCTGCAGCCGGTAAGGGCCGTCGTTCCAATCGTAGGTGTCATACAATTGCTTGGAGGCGTACAGCGCCTCGGAAAAGCCGGCCGAGTAAGAGATGCCGCTCTTCTCCTGCGCGGGCTTGGATAACAGCCGGCCGATTCCCTCGACGTGGTAGCCGGCTGCGAGCCATGCGCCGCAAGCCGGAACGACAAACAGCAACGCCGTTGCAAGCAACGACCGCGAGCGCTTGACCGGCTGGACCGCTGGGATAAGCTCCGCCAGACCTGCGAATGGCTCCTCGCCGTCAGTCGGGTGAAGCGCCAACTGGAGCCGACGCATAAACTCGCCGATCAGCAGCGTGCCGACGACCGCGTAGACGAGCATAGCTCCATAATAGCCGTACGGCGGGGAAGCCTGGTTAAACAAACTGATGAAACCGGACGTCATAAGCGCTAATAACGAAAAAGGGAAAAATACCCAAAAATAGCGGCGCATGGTCGAAGGAGACATACTGAATGCAGCGGACAAAGACCGGTCGCCAAGCACGATCAGATAAGGCGTTAGACTGTAAAAAAACCAGAGCAGCATGGCGAGAACCCCGATAGGCGCGAGCAGCAGTCCCAAGCCCATCGTCCCGAGCATGACGGCCGTATGGATTGCCGACCAGCCGAGCATGCGTTTAAAATAGCGCCGTCCGTACTGGAGCAAAGGCTCGGGTCTTTGGCGCCGGACGACGGCCCCCAAGCCTCCCAGGTAAATCGCGCGCATATAGCTTTGTCCGATCAAAACCAGAACCGACAGGAGCAGCGTCAACGGCACTGAAGGGTTAACCGCCGCGGGCAGAAACGACAAGGGGGATTTGATATCCTGAATGGACGGCATCCACAGCGGAATGGAAGCGTGAAAGCCTGGGGGAGCCGGGATTTGCGCGCCTGCGGCCAGCAGTGACGCGGGGTAGACGGAATAGCCGAAGTAGACGCCGATCCCGATCAACGCGGTCAGCGCTACGTCGGCCAGCATCGCTATAACCATGAGCTGCGGATACATTCAGGTCCTCCTTGGCGGGTTGAGAATGATCTGGCACAAAGTCAGACCTCAACCGTAAACGTGAAATGACCCAATCCCCTTGCTAGGCAAGGGGTAGGGCCTTTCCGAATACAGAGAATGAGCTCTGACTTTGTACTAGGCTATTCTGTACATACGCAGCTGCTGGCTGGAAAGTTTCGGTTAATTGCAGAAGCGATGGTAAAAAGACCCCGGTAAGCTATCGACGAAAGGTTGAGTTTTAACCGAATCGGGGCGTCAACGGATCGTCAGCATCTGGTATACTTGCCGGTTGTCCCCGGCCAGATGGGCCCGCTTCGTCTGCAGCTGGGACGAGCCGTCCCCGTCGAGCAGAATGCCGTCCACCAGTTGGCGGTCGCCGAGCAGCGCGACAATGGCCGAGCGGAACTGCTCCACTGTGCAGCGCGTCGGCGTCACGACCATATACAGCCGATTCGCGCGATCGTAGACGAGTCCGCTGCGCATGCGCGCCTCGTCATAGGCCGGCATCTCCTCGGCGATCATCGTCGGCTGCCGCATCGCTTCGTTGTCCAGTTTCATGCTGACGCCGCCCTGCGCCCAGTAGCGGGCTTTGTCGGTCACGACCAGCTCGTCCGCCTCCTGAACGATCTGGACCGAGAAACGTCCGGCCGCTTCGTCCCAGACGAGCGTTCCCCGCCTCAAATGCCCGTTTACCCCTGTATTGTACCAGCCCGACCCGTAATCGCCGGCTAGTCCTTTCAACGGCTTGTCGTTGACGACCGCAATGCTGAGGAGAGAGCCTTCCCAGAAAAAGCCTCCATTGATGCCGTAATACGGAGTACCCGTCACATTCGTGTCGATCGCTTGCAGCCGGATATGCTCCGGGGTCGTCTCGATCGTATGCAGCACGATGCCGTTCGGAGCGGTGCGGCGATCGTAGCGGTATTCGCCGGAAATATCCGTGGCGCTCCGCGGATAGGCGAGCGCGAACGTCAGAAGCAGGCCGAGCAGCAGTCCCGACAGCAGCAGTGCGATGGTCGCGGGCTTGCCCGGGCGGGGGAGGGAACGGAGACGAACGACGATTACGCGCACACGGGATTCTCCTTTGCCGATGGGAATATTGTCCATAATCTATTATACTAGCAATTTCAGAAAATATGACGGATAGGCTTGCGCAAGAGGGCCGCCGATCCGCTGGCAGCCGCGCCAGCAAAAAAAGATGCTGGCCGATGCCGATATGTTTTATAATAGAGTCTGGGACTCAAGCTTCATTTATCTATCATAGAATCGGAAAGGGTCGCGCATATGGACAAGCTCAAGTTATGGATGAAGGCAACGCGAGCCCGCGTGCTGCCGGTTATGGTCATTCCGGTTATTCTGGGCGGCTTGGGCGCTTACGCCTGGGAAGGCGTGTTTCATCCCGTGTTGTTTCTCGTCACGCTGCTCGGGGCGGCTTGCACCCACCTGTTTTCCAATATGATCAACGATCTATGGGACTACCGCAACGGGGTGGACGTCGCCGCGAAGGAAACGGCGGCCGCGATCTCGACGAACTCGGGCTTTTTGGCCAATGGGGTCATGACGGAGAGGAAGTTCGGCGCGGCGACCTGGTCTTTGTTCGCCATAGCCGTCGCCTGCGGGATAACGGTCAGTCTGTATAGCGGCTGGTGGCCGCTCGCGATCGGAGCTCTCGGCGGGCTGATCGCGTATTTTTATGTAGCGCCTCCGCTCAAATTCGGTTACCGGGGCAAAGGGTACAGCGAAATAGCGATACTGCTCTCCTTCGGTATTTTGCCGGTTATGGGCACTTATTATGTACAGCTTCAACAGTTCGACTACAAGCCGCTGCTGCTGTCGCTGCCGGTCGGACTGTGGACGACGCTGATTTTGTTCAATCACCACTTCCTCCATTGGCGCGCGGATCTTCAAGCCGGCAAACGGACGCTTGTCGTCGTATGGGGCGAGAAGAAAGCGATCGCCTTCTCGCGCTTTCTCGCCTTGCTCGCTTATGCGTCGCTGATAGCCTGCATCGCCGTCCAGGCGCTGCACTGGTACGCCCTGCTGGCTTTGATTACGGCGCCCAAGCTGTTTCGCGTATACGGCACGCTAAAGGATGAGAATGATTCTCGCGCGTACTTGCCGTTAATGGGCGCGTCACTCCAAGCGTCCGTCCGCTCCGGCGGGCTGATCGCACTCGCTTTGCTGGTGCAAGGCTTGCTCAATTAAACAACCAGACCGAAGAGGTGCATACTATGGAAACGCAAAAAACGTTCGGAGAGTTTCATACGATACTGGCAGAGACGGGGCCGTGGAAAATCGGCGGCTTTCCGCTGCCGGACGGCACATTCTGGTCGTACCGCGAACCCGACGCCGTCGTCATTGTTCGCAACGGTATTCTTTACGTAAGAGCGCCGCTCAGCCGGAAGCACGATAAAGTGCAAATTCTCGACAATGCCAAGCATATGTATTATTCCGCCGAGCAGGTCGAAGTGCCCGAGGCGGGGGAAGTCAGCTTCGAGCTGCAAATTCGCGCCCGTTCGCAGAATACCGAGCCCGGCGATCTGTACGACGGCTACGTGTCGCTCAACCTGCTGGACTTCTCGACCGGCGCGGCGCTCGATTTCTTCGCGGGAAACGATAAGTACGCCAGCGTGTATGCCGTCCTGCCGTTTCCCGGCGTGCAGGTGCCCGAATCGGACAAGACGCGCTATTTTTGCATTTTCAAAGAGGAGACGAATTTCAAGCCGCGCGAGTTCAACACGTACCGCATTACGTACAACCGGGCCAACGATGAAGTCGTCTTCCATGTTAACGGCGAGGAAGTACGGCGGGAAAGCGGCGTGCCGCTCAAGTTTAACCGCTTCACGATCGCGCTCGGCATCATGACGGAGAAGGATTTGACGCCGGAAGGCAGCGTGTCCGTACACGGTCAGACGGTAATCGGGGAATGGTCGCCGGTCACGGTGACGATCAAGGAGTAGTCCGAACAGCGGACGACACCGGCAAATCAGATTGTCCCAAGTCATAGTGAATCCTTGGGGCGGTCTGACTCGGGACTTGGCCTGCGACTTTGCTTGTTCCATGCGGGAACGGCAGGTCGCGGGCCTTTTTTCACTGTCAAGTCCACGTTTTCTTCAAAAGCTGGACATACGCAAACAACCGCTGCGGAAACGTCTCCTTGGCAGCGCGTAAGTCCCGAAGCAAGCTCTCCAGGACCGCCTTCGTTTCCGGGTAAAAGGGAGAGCTCCATCTGCGAGCGTTAAGCGGCCAGTACAATCGTTCGGACGTTATGCGGAACAAATGGTCCATCTCGGCGTTGCGGTTCAGTCGGATGAGATGACGGAGCAGCTCGAATTCCCATTCGCATACGGCTCCTGCGTCGATATCGCGGGGGTCGTCCGTATTTCCAACAAGCGATTGCAGTTTGGTGCAATGGGCGTCGGCGAAAGGAGTCAGTGCCCCGGCATCCGCGCTTTTTTGCCGTTCGAAAGCGAACAGCGCCAGCGAAGCGACGACGTCCAGCAGATCGCCGACGCGCTGCGCCGAGGAATCGAGGATAAGTACGCCGTGCTTGGGCGCGATGGTCACGAAGCCTTCCGTCTCCAACTGCTGCAAGGCTGAGCGTACCGGGGTTCGGCTCATATCGAGCATTCGGCACAATTGCAGTTCGGATGTGACGAAGCCCCGCGGCAGCCGGCTGGTGGACAACCATTCGCGGATCGCTTCATAGGCTTGCTGTCGCAGCGATTTGTGTTCCAATCCGGTTCACCCGATTTCCCTAATTATGGACATGCGTGTATTATAGCACAGTTGCTCCGAAGGATGGTGCTGCGTTACATACAACGAATTTGAAGGAGGCAGCATGCTCAATTTGCCGGTATCGAAGACGATGAAGGAACAAGCGTACGAGGTTATCAAAGCGAATATTGTGAACGGCGTCTGGTCGGGAGGAACGTTTCTTACCGAGAAATCGTTGAGCGATCTGCTGCATATGAGCAAGACGCCGATCCGGTCCGCGCTGGATCGTCTGGAGATGATGGGACTGGTCAAGCTGTCTCCGAATCAAGGCGTCATCGTGCAGGAAATCTCTTTGAAAAAAATATTGGAAATCTACGAGCTGCGTCTTGCTTTGGAAACGTTCGCGGCCAGGCAGCTGACCGGACGGCTGGATGCGGCTTTTTTCGAACGGCTGGATGATATTTTGCAGCGGCAGGCGGGGGCCATCGAGGAAGAGAACATCGCCGATTACGTGGAGCTGGATCGCCAGTTTCATGAAAGGATCGTCGCCGGCCTGGACAATGAAGAATATACGGAAGCGATGTCGCGCCTCCAGGACAAGTTTCTGATCGCCGTGCGGACGACGTTCGTCAAAAATAAGCAGAGGCTGTGGGGAAGCTACGAGGAGCATCTGCGCATTCGTCATGCCCTTGCGGGGCAGGACGGCGGGCTGACCGAGGAGCTGCTCGCGAAACATATCGAATTCGTCAAAACAATCATGCTTTAATGAAGTCCATCCGTGAGCTGCAAGTCCCCTTGGGGGCGAAGGGACTGACGGACAATAGGAAAAGACAGCAAGATTCGGCAGCTTTTCGCTACATTGCGGATATCGGCCCGGCGAGACGTCTGTTACGATAAATACAGTCTTTCAACAGGCGGATGAGGAGCGTGGGATGGATGCCTTATTTATCTTTGAGTACATGGAGTCTGCACCGTTTACTGGGAACGATGTATTGGACGGTCTGGGACGAGGAGGAACAGAAGCAGAAAACCGTCGAACAGCCGCAGCCGCATCTTCTTGACTTGCTTGACCTGCCTGCGGAAGCGGCAAGAAGAGGGTTTCAAGCGGTAGAAATTTGTCATTTTCATTTTCCGTCGACGGCTCCGGACTATCTGCTTGCGCTGAAGCAGGCTTTCTCGGCCTCCAAAATCGCCTTGGATACGTTGCTTCTGGATTACGGCGATCTCACAAATCCCTCCGCGACAAGAGCGGAGTCGGATATGCTGTTTATCCGACAGTGGATATCGATTGCGTCTGCATGCGGCGCCAGACGAATAAGGGTCATTGCGGGGGAAGCGGCGCCGACGGATGAAGAGGCGATCCGGCTATCCGCATCACGGCTGTTGGAATTAGAGAGATTTGCAGCCGATTCGGGTGTGGAACTCATAACCGAGAACTTTAAGTCGTTAACCTCCACGGGAACAAGCTGTTTGCAGCTTCTGGAACAGACGGGCCGCCGCATCAACATCATTGCCGATTTCGGGAATTTTAAGGAGCCGCATAAGAGCGACTTTTTATCGATGATATTGCCCTTCAGCGTATCCGTTCATGCCAAAGCCCAGTATGATGCCGACGGGAACCTGGACCGGACGGAATTGGAGCGCTGTCTTCGTCTTGTTCAAGAAGCGGGTTATGAGGGACCTATCGTCATGATCTACGACGGGCCGGGAGATATGTGGGAGGGGATCGAGCGGGTTCGGGAAGTGGTTCAACCCTTTATCAAGATGAAAGATTGAATCTCTCAACCATCGAATCATTCAGGCAATCGACACGCACTCCAATTCAATCGCAGTTTTTCAGAGGCCCTAACCTTCAGTAAAGGTTAGGGCCTCTGCTATGATCCGACTCGGAGCGCGCCATGTCTCACTATTTTACAATTTATGGTGTTTGATGTATACAAGTTAGACATCTTGTGCATCTATTAGAGGCGTGCTACGGTACAATTATAAAAATTTGGAAAGGATGAAGGAACAGCATGCAGATTACGAACATACGGACTTATATTCTCGGCAACCCGTGGAAAAATTGGTTGTTCGTCCAGGTGGATACGGATGAAGGGATTACCGGTCTCGGGGAAGGCACCCTGAACGGCTTCGCCAAAACCGTGGAGGCGGCGATTCACGAGCTGAAGCATCTGGTCGTCGGCATGAGCCCGTTTGACGTGGAGGCGATCGGGCTGAGGCTGTTTCGCGACGTCTACTCGAACGGCGGACAAATCCAAGGATCGGCGCTGGCTGCCATTGAAACCGCTTGCTGGGACATTATGGGGAAGGCGGCGAATCAGCCGCTCTATAAGCTGCTGGGCGGGAGATGCCATGACCGGCTCAGATGCTACGCAAACGGCTGGTACCGCGGTCCGCGCACGCCGGAACATTTCTACGAAAAGGCGCAGGCTGTCGCGGCCAAAGGGTATACGGCTTTGAAGTTCGATCCGTTCGGCGCCGCCTGGCGGACGGTGGAGAGGAGCGATTTTTCGTTGGCGCTGGAAAATATCGCTGCAGTCCGAGAAGCCGTCGGTCCCGATGTCGATATACTGATCGAAGGACATAACCGGTTTTCGGTCCACACCGCTTTGCAATTTGCCGATGCCATGCTTCCGTACCAGCCGACCTGGTTCGAAGCCCCGGTTCCTCCCCAGCCGATTGCCGCCATGGTCGAGGTGGCGAGACGCAGCCCGGTTCCCGTTGCCTGCGGAGAGGACTATTATGCACGCGAGCAATTCGCCGAATTGCTGAAGCATGATGCGGTGCACATCGTACAGCTGGAGCCGCAGTTTCTCGGTATTTCCGCCTCGAAGCAAATTTGCGGCATGGTCCACGCCCATAATGGCGTAACGGCGCCGCATAGCGCGCAAGGGCCGGTCTGCTCGGTCGTGTGCAGCCATTTGAACATGGCGACGCCGAATTTCTATTTGCATGAAATTTTTGACGAGTTCAACGAGCCTTGGGAGGAGCAAGTTCTGATGCCTGCCCTAAAGGTGCACAACGGCTATTTGCAGCCGCCGGAAGGCCCGGGGCTTGGCGTCGAGTTGAATTTGGAAGAAGTCGGGAAGCATCCTTACCATGTAGGAAACTGGCTGCCGCTTTTCAAGCAGGGCTGGGAGAAGCGAGAGTCGAGCAAGTAGCGCGGGAGCGCGCAGAGTGCAAGGAACGCTCCGGTCTATTGGGACCGCATATTTTTTTACATAGAAAATGGACATGCCCTCCGTACGGAGGGTTTTGTTTTTATCGCATGAAACCCAGATCGTATTCGCACATTTTTGAAAAATATTTAAACTGATCTGATATAATAGAGAAAGTCGAATATAGGCCCATTGAACTAAAGAAGAATAGGACTAATTGCATCCGGGTTCGGCCCGTGCGGGAACGCATAGAGAAACGGCATGGAGGGGTATGGGGTCATGGTACAGTTCATAAAGAAGCATCTGGTTGTTCGTATCCTCGTCGTCGTCACGGCGGTTATGGTCGCGATCGCTGCAGGGAACGTCGTCACGCAAACCGCGCAAACCAAGTCCGCCGTCGAAGAGGCGGTCAACAGCTACAATATGCGAATCGCCGAGAGCTACGCCGGCCAGCTGCAGCCGGAACGGTACGCCGAGTTTTTGCGCAATCCGGTTGAGGGAGACCTGTATTGGTCGTTGCGCCAGGAGCTAGACCGGTTCCGCAAGCAGATCGGAGCGCTCTACGTATATTTCGTCAGGCTCGACGATAGCGAGACGCCGCGGATTATGATAGACGGCCTTCCACAGGGAAACAGCAGCGCGTCTCCGATCAACGAGCTTTCCGACATGCCCCCGGCTGCGGTTCAGGCGGTAAAAGCCGGCAGATCGGCCAGCACCCCGATCATCGCGAACCCGGAGTACGGGACGTATTTGTCGGCATACGCTCCCGTCAGGCTGGCGGACGGCACGCTGGTCGGAGCGCTCGGCATCGATACCGACGCCGCCGTGTTCGACCGGCTTTCCGCGAATATTATTAAGAACAGCTTGCCGTTGTATGCGCTCATTGCGGCGGTAACGCTAGCAGGCATCGCGATCGTGATCTGGTTCGTCCGGCGCGCGCTCAAGCCGCTGCACACGCTTACGGCCAGCGCGGAGCTGATGGCCGGGGGCGATCTCGCCCAAGCGAGCGCGGTTCTGCGCGCCACGCCGCACCGTTCGGAGGACGAGATCGGAACGGCCTACCGGTCGATGCTGGCGATGTCCGGCAATTTGCACGAGCGGGTACGCGGCCTTGTGGTCAATATGGATCAAACGTCGGACCAACTCGTCGCGTCCTCCGAAACGTTCGCCGACCACGCCGACCGGATGCTGGCGCTGGGCGAGACGATGAACGAGTCCGTGCGCCATATCGATGCGGGCGCCGCGTCCCAGAAGCAAAGCGCCGACGACAGCGCGCTTGCGATGGAAGAGATCGCCCAAGGCATCGTCCGCATAGCGGAGTCGTCCTCAACCGTATCGGATGCGGCTGTCCGCGCGCTGGACATTGCGCACGACGGCAAACAAGCGATGGGCTCGATGAACATCCAAATTCGCGAGATCGCCTCGACCGCCTCGCAGACGCTCGGCAATGCCAAAAGGCTGAAGGCTTATACGGACGAGATCGACGAAGTGCTCCACTCGGTCCGCGAATTCGCCGAACAGACGAAGCTGCTTGCGCTGAACGCCTCGATCGAGGCGGCCCGAGCCGGCGAGCATGGGCAAGGGTTCACCGTAGTGGCCAAAGAAGTACGCAAGCTCGCCGACGCGTCCGCCTCGGCTGTTCAGCGCATTACGGCTCTGCTCGGCAATATCGGCAAGGAGTCGGGGGCCATTAGCTTCGAGATGGAGGAGACGGCGCGCGATATCGCCGAGGGCGTCCGGCTTTCCGGCGTGGCGCTGGAATCGTTCGGGCATACGGTGTCGGCTTTCCGACTTGTCAGCGAGCAGATTATCGACATCTCCGCTACGACAGAGCAGCTTTCGGCCGGTTCCGAGCAAGTCGCCGCGACAGTGGGGAGTATTGCCGACATCGCCAGCCGCGTCTCCGAGCAAAGCCGCCAAATCCGCACGCTCAGCGGCAGCCAGCTCGAGCTGATGAAGCAGGTGAGCCATGCGTCCGCCGTCATGAGCGACCGTACGCAGGAGATGCGTAAGGCGATCAAGCAGGTGAACGTGTAAAAATTGGGATCGATCATCATCCGAGTGCCTATCCAAAAGGAGGGGCGCTCCTTTTTTTTGTTCGGTTCCGGTGTCCATTTTTCGACTTGACCGCGAAACGCCCCTATGCTACGTTTGTATGTGATAATGATTCTCATTTTCATAAAGGAGGGGAGTATCCCAGTTGTCGCATACACTTCTTCATGACGAGTCGATACCTGCTGCACTTGACGGTTTATGGATAAAGCTTCGCAGCGTCTCCTGGCACCATGGTCGGGGAATGGAGCTGCAGCTGATCCGATCGTACGTGCTGCTGATCGCCCGCAGCGGCGAAGGCCGATTGACCGTCGATCTGGATGAGCATCGGCTGAGGCCGGATACGGTATATATCGCCCGGCCCGGACAGACGATCGGCGTGACCGCCGTTCAGGAGGGGCTTGATTTTTACGTTTTTCCATTCGATGCGCGCCGGGAAGGGGAGCCGGACGAACCGTTTCCGTTCCAAGGGGAAATCCCGGTCTACCCGGAGACCCAAACCGGCGTCCTTAGCGAGCTTCTGTATCATTGCAGCCGCAGCGACGATGCGCTGGAGCGGTTTCGCGGGCAGTCTGCGTTCCAGGAGCTGCTGTATTGGACGATGAAACGGATCAGGCTGCTGCCGGACAGCGACTCGAAGACCGCTCTGGAAAGAACCCGCGCTTATATCGAAAGTCATTATCACGAAAGTTTGACCATCGAGCAATTGGCCCGCATGGCCGAGATCAGTCCGAAATATTACGTCGATCTGTTCAAAAAAACGTACGGCAAAAGCGCCATCGACTACGTAACCGAAGCAAGGGTCAACGGCGCCAAGCAATTGATGATGCATTCCGATGCCCGGCTGCGCGATATCGCTCACCAGGTCGGCTACAGCGACGAGTTTTATTTCAGCCGCAAATTCAAGCAAGCCGTCGGCATGTCCCCGACCGCCTACATGAAGAAGCGCCGCCGCAAAATCGTCGCCTACACGTCCCCGATTCTCGGTCAGCTGCTGGCGCTCAAGATGATTCCGTACGCCGCCCCGCTTCATCCGAAGTGGACGGCTTATTACCATAAAATGTACCGGACAGACATCCCCGTTCATCTGAGCGCCTACCGGTTCAACGAAGACTGGGAAGCCAATATCGAAGCGCTCCGGCAGGCGCATCCCGACATGATTATCAGTCATTCGGACAACCTGCACCCCGACGAACGCGAGCAGTTGGAGAAGATTGCGCCGGTATACTGCATCCCGCTGCAGGAACACAACTGGCGCGAGCAGCTTCAACTGACCGCTCAGCTGCTGGAGGCTTCGCAGGAGGCCGACTGCTGGCTGGACGGTTACGAGCGCAAAGCGGCGGCGGCCCGCGAGCTGCTGCACCGCGAGCTGAAGGACGAGACCGTGCTGGCCATAAGCGTGTTCAAGCAAAACTATTACGTATGCCCGGTGCGGGGGATGCGCGACGTGCTGTATGGCGATTTGCAGCTCCATCCGGCACGCGGCTTCGACCCCGCCCACTGCAATCGCCGGATTACGCAGGAGCAGCTGGCGGAGTTTGACGCCGACCGGATTCTGGTCAACGTATGCCAGGAGCCGGAATCGCTGGCTCACTGGCAATCGCTGCAATCTTCGCCGTTGTGGCTCGATCTGAAGGCCGTCCGCCGCCACCGCGTGTATACCATCAGAAGCGATCCGTGGCGGGAATATTCGGCCTCCGCGATCGAGCGGATGCTGAACGATGCCGTAAGGCTGCTATATGGAGATCGTCCAGATTGATTCAGGAAATTGTCCATGTTCCGAGTATGCAATGTCGTTTATAATCTGAATGAGAATTGTTTTCAATAAAATGATAAACATTCTCAATAGCAGACAGGCGTTTGCAGCGTTATTGTCCGAAGCAATTGTCAGCAGGGGGGATCACCATGGACGGGACCATTCACGTACATAGGGTTCGCGACAGAGCTGTCTCGATCTATGTTCCGCCGGATTACGATGCCGGTTCCGACACGTACCCGGTTGCCTACGTTCAGGACGGGGACGAACTGTTCGCTCCGGGAAAAGGCGACAGCCTGACTGTGCTGGAAGCGATGTTCGGCAGCGGGGAGCTGGAACCTTTGCTGCTCGTAGGCGTGGAGCCGAAGGAGAGGCTGAATGAGTACACGCCTTGGCCGGCCCGGGCGCTTGTGGAGGAATTCGCCGACTTTGGCGGTCAAGGCGCCGGGTATATCGACTTTCTGGAGGACGAACTGAAGCCGTTCGTCGACAAGCATTACCGTACGAAGCCTTGCCGGGCCGACACGGGGATCATCGGGGCGTCGCTCGGCGGACTGGTTTCGATGTACGCCGCGTACACGCGTCCGGATCTGTTCGGCGGGATCGGCTCGTTGTCCGGCTCCTACTGGTATGAAGGCTTTGTCGGTTATATGCGGCATAATCCCTTGGGACGGCAGGATTTGCGGATTTACATGTATGTTGGGGGAGCGGAAGGCGCGAACAAGACTACGCTGCAAAAGGACATGATTGCAAGAACGAAGGAAGCGCACGGGCTGCTTCTGGAGCAAGGGCTGGGTCGCCGGTTGGCGCCGCTGACGATCGAGGACGGCGCAGGGCATGAATGGAGCTGTTTTATCAAGCGGTTTCCGGAAGCGCTGCGATGGATGTTTGCGCACAAAGACGATGTAGAGGAGAACAGCAGACCATGAAGAAGAGCGTATGGATAACGGGGTTAGCCGTCATGATGTTGGGCTTGACCGCTTGCGGGGCCAAAGAGGAAGCGAAACCGGCCGGCGCGACGCCGCCTGCGGCGTCCTCGACGACGAATGCGGGAGGCGGCGGTTCCGGCACGAATACGACAGCTCCAGCCGCGGCAGCCGATCCGGCTGCGCCGCGCAAGCTGACCTACGGGGGCAAGGAATACACCGTTCCGACGAAGACGGACAAAATCGTCATTACCGGCGCGGTAGAATCGCTCGAGGATGCGCTGGTGCTGGGCGTCAAGCCGATCGGTTCTTTGACGGTCGGGGGCAAATACCCGCCGTTGTTCGCCAAAGTAACCGAAGGCGTCCCCGGCATCGGCGAAAAGACGCAGCCGAATCTGGAGACGATTCTCAAACTGAAGCCCGACGTCATCTTGGCCAGCACGAAGTTCCCGGCCGAGACGCTGGAAAAGCTGGGCAAGGTGGGCACGACGATCCCGGTATCGCACATCTCGACCGATTGGGAAGCGAACCTGAATCTGCTGGCCGAGCTGTCCGGCAAGCAGGCGGAGGCGAAGAAGGCGCTGCAAACGTATAAGGACGACGTAAAGGCGGCGAAGGAGAAGCTCGCTCCGGTATTCAAGGATAAGAAAGTGATCGCGGTTCGCATACGGACCGGAAATATTTTCATTTATCCGCAGGATGTGTTCTTCAATCCGTCGATTTACGCAGAACTGGGGGCGAGCGTCCCGGAGGAAGTGAAACAGGCGAAAGCGCAGCAGCAGCTGTCGCTGGAGAAGCTATCCGAGCTGAATCCGGATTACGTATTCGTGCAATTTGCCGAGGAAGAGAATTCGGATACGCCGAAGGCGCTGGAGGACTTGCAAAAAAATCCGATCTGGAAAAGCATCAATGCGGTGAAAAACGAGAACGTGTTCGTCAATCTCGTCGACCCGGTCGCCCAAGGCGGCACGGCCTACAGCAAGATCGCTTTCCTGGACGCGGTCAAGAAGAGCAAGCTGTTTAAGTGAGAACCGGCGATATGCGACCCAAGCTTCCGGCCACCGCCCTTATCTTGTGGAGCGCTCCGGTGCTGATCGCGCTGACGATGGTGCTGTCGATCCTGTACGGAGCGAAGCATATCGACCTCGGCACGATCCGCGACGCGCTGTTCCGCTTCGACGAGGGCAATGTGAATCATCAGATTATTATGCACTCCCGGCTGCCGCGGGTCATCGGGGCGCTGCTGGTCGGGGCGTTCCTGGCCGTATCCGGGGCGCTTATGCAGGGGATGACAAGGAATTATCTTGCATCCCCTTCCATTATGGGCGTGACCGACGGCTCGGCTTTTGCGATTACGCTGTGCATGGTGTTCATGCCGAACAGCGGCTCGATGGAGATGATCGTCTATTCGTTTATCGGCTCGGCGTTCAGCATCGTGCTTGTCTTCGGGCTCGCCTCCCTGCTGCCGGGGGGATTGTCGCCGGTGCGGATGGCGATACTGGGCACGATTATCGGCACGTTTCTGAGCAGCGTCTCGGCGGCGCTCTCCACTTATTTTCAAGTGTCGCAAAACATCAGCTTCTGGTACAACGCGCGTCTGCATCAGATGGACCCGACGCTGATCAAGCTGGCGATTCCGTTCGCAATCGTCGGCATCGTCGGCGCGGTTTGGCTGTCCAAGTCGATCTCCGTGCTCGCGCTCGGGGAGGACGTTGCGGTCGGTCTGGGACAGAAGACGATCTGGATCAAGCTGGCCGCGACGCTGTGCGTCGTTATCCTGACCGGCATATCGGTAGCGCTGGCCGGGAAAATCGGCTTCGTCGGCTTGATCGTTCCGCATGTCGCGCGTTTCCTCGTCGGTCTCGATTACAAACGGATTATTCCGTGCGCCGCCGTGCTGGGCGGGGTATTTTTGGCGCTGTGCGACGTGTTGAGCCGGTTTCTCAACTACCCGTTCGAGATGCCGATCGGCGTCGTGACCGCGATGCTCGGCGTTCCGTTCTTCCTCTATTTGACACGGACGAGGGGGGACGGCAAACATGCGTAACCTCAATAAGCAGGCGCACGCGCGCGGACGGACGGGGCTTGCGGAACGCAGCCGCTTGCCGATCGTGCTGATCGCGGGTATCGGCCTTATGCTCGTTACGTTGTATGCCGGTCTGACCAACGGGGCGTTCGACATTACGGTCAAAGACGTGATCAGTACGTTGCTGCGCATTCATCCGAAGCCGGATTACGATCTGGTTATCTTCGAATTCCGGCTGCCGCGCATCGTCATCGCCGCTCTCGTCGGGACGGGGCTCGGCATTGCCGGGGCGGTCATACAGGGCATTACGCGCAATGGGCTTGCCGATCCCGGCATCCTGGGCATTAACGCCGGAGCCGGAACGGCGATCGTTCTTTTTTTGTTTTTTTACCAGGGCAAAATCAAAGGGACCGGCTTGGGCGCCATTATGGCGATGCCGCTGTTCGGGCTGGTCGGGGGGCTCGCAGCGGCTCTGCTCATCTATGCCTTCTCGTGGAAAAACGGCAGGCTCGAACCGCAGCGGCTGCTCCTGACCGGGATCGCCATCGCCTCGGGCATGGGAGCGATCTCGCTGTTCCTGACCTTAAAGATGAACGCCAAAGACTTCGAAATGGTCGCGGTATGGACATCGGGCAGCATCTATAACGCCAATTGGAAATATATCCTCTCCATCGTGCCGTGGCTGGCGCTGCTCCTTCCGGTCATTATGCGCAAGACGTATATTCTCGACCTGTTCCAGCTTGACGAGGACAGTCTGCGCAGCGTGGGGGTGGCGTCGGAGAAAGAAAAAGCGGTTCTGCTGCTCGCCGGCATCGGCATTGTCAGCGCATGCGTGTCCGTATCCGGAGGCATCGGCTTTATCGGCCTCATGGCCCCCCACATCGCCAAACGTCTGGTCGGAGGCGCGCATCGGCGCGTCGTGCCGGTATGCGGGGTGATCGGGGCGCTGATGGTCATGGTATCCGATTATATCGGAAGGATGCTGTTCGCTCCGGCCGAGCTGCCGGTCGGCATCGTGATTGCGATTATCGGCGTACCTTATTTCATCTTCCTGCTTTACCGCAGCCGAATGCGCGGGTGAAGCAAAGCCCGCCAAGATCCGGTTCCTCCTCGTTCGGGGCCCGGCCGTCTTGGCGTTTTTTTTCGTTTTCCCCGGCTATCCGTCATCCGCTGTCGGCTGACCGGCGGTTCGCACAAAGCTGCCGAGCTCGGACTGCCGCCTGCCGGTGAATGACTCATCCGGACCGGCGCTTCCGGGATTCAGAACGATACAAGCCGTGGACACCGGGTAAAGAAGCTGATATCCTATTTTAGGCAGGTACTGGGATACAGGGGGAGATGCGGCCGTGGACCTAAAATTATGGATGGCGGTAACGCTTTTTCTCGCAACGGCGCTCATGCTGCTTGTCGCGTACTTGTCCTACCTTAAACGGCATCTGCCCGTCGCCAAGACGATGATTCTCATCATGCTGTCCGCGGCGTTTTATGCGCTCGGCTACGCATTTGAGGTGCTAAGCCGCGACTTGAACGAGATGAAGCTGTCGCTTCAGATCGAATATTTGGGCATTCCGTTCGTTACCACGCTTTGGCTGTTTCAAGTCATCCAGTTTACCGGGACGGCGGCGCGTTACCGCAAGCGTCTTGCGCTGATGCTGTTCCTTATCCCATTTGCGGTTTTTTTCCTCCATCTGACCAACGACTGGCACCATCTGGTCTATGAGCGCTATATCCCGAATGAAGATGGTTTCATTCCTTTGTATATGACGGTTAAAGGACCGTGGTATACAGTACACTCCGTCTATAACTACTCCGTGCTCTTGTGCGGGTTTCTGTTGATTATCCCGATGTATTGGCGGGCTTTGCCGATCGTGCGCAAGCAAATTCTCGTCCTTCTGATGGGCGCAGTCGTGCCGATGGTTTTCAATATGTTTTTCTGGTTCGGTGTGACGGTCGATTTGACGCCGTTCGGCTTTGCCGTATCGGGGATCGCGTACGTATGGGGAATTTTGCGCTTTAATTTGCTGCGCTTAACGCCGCTCGCAATGGCCAAAGTGTTCGAAACGATCCGCGACGGGGTCGTTCTGTTCGACTACGAGGACCGGATCGTCAGCTACAACAGCGCCGCCCAGGAGGTGCTGCCCGAGCTCGGATGGACCAAACGGTATCCCGCCGAGATGGGGAAGGTGCTGGCAGATAGCCCGGTTTTGCTTGAACGTATCCAAGCCGCAAGCGACGGCGACGAGCGCTTTCCCTTTCAGCGGCTTCACGCGGACCGGACTATGCACTACAAGTGCAGCTTGTCGCCCATTTACGATTCCGGCCGCATCCCGATCGGCAAAATTTTGGTGTTCAGCGATATTACCGAGCTGAAGGAGAGCGAGGCCCGACTGCGCGAGAACGCCCGGCAGCTGTCCGAGCTGAACGCCTTCAAGGACAAGTTGTTTACGGTCGTCATGCATGACATCCGCGACCCGATCGCGCTGCTTGTCAGCTTGACCGAGCTGCTGAACGACGAACTGACCGCCGCCGACTTCGAGCATGCCGAACTGGTGCGGGAACTGAAGGGCCAGGTGCAGAGCACGTTTCACCTCGTCGACAATTTGTTGGACTGGTACCGCAGCCAGAAAGGGAAGGTCGTGTTTCGCCCGTTGGGCTGGAATGTGCAGCAGGTCGTCCGGCAAGCATTGCTGCTGGCCGGGCCGAAGGCGGGTATGAAGCAGATCCTGTTGGCGGAGCGGATCGACGAGAAGCTGACGGTCCGTGCGGATAAAGAGATGCTGGATCTCATTCTGCGGAATTTGTTGTCCAATGCCATCAAATTTACCGAAATCGGCGGGGAGATCGAGGTCGGAGCCGTTCTGGACGGCGACATGATCGTCGTGTCT
Organism: Paenibacillus hodogayensis; assembly: GCF_039536325.1. Lineage (NCBI taxonomy): Bacteria > Bacillati > Bacillota > Bacilli > Caryophanales > Paenibacillaceae > Paenibacillus > Paenibacillus hodogayensis. The sequence goes on along the minus strand of NZ_BAAAYO010000001.1, from coordinate 94,608 downwards.
GTGCGCGACAACGGGGCGGGCATCGACGACCAGACGGCGGAGCTGCTGCGCCGGGAGGAGCCTTTTCTCAAGGTGTTCGCGGCAGGGGAAGATTCGGGGGATACGCGGTTCGGACTGGCGCTGACTCGCGAATTCGTCCGCATTCATGGCGGCAGCCTGTGGTTCGAGAGCGAGCGGGGAGTGGGAACAACCTTCTCCTTCACCTTGCCGGGCTCGGCAGGCGCGCGGGATGCGTTCGACAACGGCGGTAGGAAGGAGGATGATTATGAAAGTAATTTTGGTGGACGATGAGCCGACGATGCATTTGATCCTGCGCAAAATGCTGGTCAAGCTGCCCGACATTGACGTGGCGGGCGCTTTTACCGATACGCGGTCGGCATCCGCTTTTTTGCGGGAAAACGCCGATATCGGTCTGGCTTTCGTAGACCTCTCGATGCCGGGAGAGAGCGGGATGGAGTTTGCCGCTAAAATGGAGGACGCGGGTTCTCCGGTGCAGATCGTCTTCGTCACCTCGCACAAGGAGTTCGCCTTGAAAGCTTACGAGCTTTCCGTGCTGGATTATTTGGTGAAGCCCGTTTCCCAGGAACGGCTGCAGCGTACGGTCAATCGCGCGCTAGCGAACCAGCGGACCGTTCACGCGCCTTCTCAGTCGGCTCCGACTCCCGCCCTTGCCGGACCGACGGTCCTGACGATGCTTGGCGACGTTGCGGTGAGCAATGCGATAGGACGGGTCAAGTGGATTTCGCGAAAGTGCGCGGAGCTGTTCGCTTATTTGCTTCTTCACCTCGGCAAGCGGATTCCCCGATCCAGGCTCGTCACGGATATTTTCGGAGGCATGCAGACCAATGCGGAGGGCTACCTGAATACGACGGTGTATCAATTGCGCAAGTCGCTGGAGCCGCTCGGCTTGCGCGAGGTCGTACGCTCGGAGAACGACGGCTACGCGCTCGAATTGATAGATCCCGTTATCGACTATGCGGAATTCGAAAGGCGAGCGGAGCAGCTGCAAGTCATCGACGCCGGGAATGTGGAGCGGGCGCTGCATATCGAACGGCTGTATACGGGCGATCTGTTCGGGGACAAAGCGTATGTATGGGCGATTTACGAAACGGAACGTTATGCGGACTTGTACGCCTCGTTCGTCAAGCGTCTGGCTGCGGTGCTGATCGCGCTGAACGATACGGCCACCGCGTCGAAGCTGCTGCTCAAGCTGAACGAGCGAAATCCGCTGGATGAGACGGTGTTGCGCCATCTGCTGACGATCCGCGAGATGACCGGGGACAAAAAAGGGTTGACCGCCCTGTATACCGATTATGTGCGGCTGCTCAGCCGGGAACTCGGCATTCGTCCGCCAGGGGAACTGATCCGTCAATACGACATGCTGCTCAGCCGGTTTTCCGATAAAAAATAATAGCCGAACCTTGAACGAACCGCGAAGCCTTGATGCTGCGCGGTTTTTTCTATTGTTAAAGGACGTTGAAACCCTTCATTCAACGGATAGTTGAGTTGAACGATCACTTCATGGAACGGGCGCAGCGAGTTTTGGCTTTCGACTCCATTCCGCTGAATCCTTTTCAATCCGGGAGTTGAAAACAAGATGTCTGAGCGGCAAGGCTATCCCTTTCGGAATGTAACGGACTTACTGATCTTTCGTTTCCGCTTATTTGGCATGGGGTGAAAAAGGATAACTGGGGATTTCCGGAAATTGTGAAACAGCAGTTCCGGATATTGTCCATGGTCTGGAAATAACCGCTGCTTTATAATTGTTAACGATAATCATTATCATTTGATTGACAATAAGCCATTCAATCATTTGATGCGGAAAGGAAGGGACAGATTGACGGACAATCCAATGCAGCAGACCGCAAGCAAGCTTCCGCCAAGCGAAGGGGAGGTTGTTCTGCCGAGGACGGAGCAGCGCCATATGCGCGCTAGCGCAAGCGGACGGGAATACCGCATAACGGTGGCGATGCCCGCTGCCGGCCCTCCGCCCGAGGGGTTTCCAGTCATTTATTTGCTTGATGCGAATTCGGTATTCGGGACGATGGTAGAAGCGATTCGCGTGCAGGGAGGGCGGCCGGAGAAAACCGGAGTCGCTCCGGCCGTTATCGTCGGCATCGGATACCGCACGGAGGCGCCGTTCGCGCCTTCGCGCTATTACGATTTTACGCTTCCCGTGCCGGCCTCCGAGCTTCCGGTCCGGCCGGGCGGAGGCGGTCCTTGGCCTGAGCATGGAGGGGCGGAGTCGTTTTTTTCGTTTATCGAAGACGACTTGAAGCCGGCGATCGAGAGCGAATATCCGATCGACAGCCGCCGCCGCACGCTGTTCGGCCATTCGCTCGGGGGGCTGTTCGTGCTCCACACGCTGTTCACGAAGCCCACGGCGTTCCGCACTTATATCGCGGGAAGCCCGTCCATCCATTGGGGCAATCGGCTTCTGCAGGAGCAGGAGGCGCATTTCGTTTCCCGTCTGGAGCGGGAGTCTCCGGATGCCGCGCTGTTGATTGCGGTCGGCGAGCTGGAGCAAGGCCACAAGAGCGGCATGAACCATAACGCCAAGGAGCTGACTGAGCGGCTTTCGGCCTGGAACGGCCGCGGGCTGCGCGTGGAATACAAGGAGTTCGAAGGAGAGGGGCACATCTCCGTGCTGCCCGTTCTCGTCAGTCGGGCGATCCGGTTCGGTTAAAAGCCCCTTTGGACGCGCAACAAGATGCTATAACTCGAAGAAAGGAGCCGGGCAGATGGACGATTGGGGAATCAAAGGCAAGACGGCCCTCGTCACGGGGGCTGCGCAAGGCATCGGGGCAGCGGTGGCGCGCGCACTTGCCGAATACGGCGCCCGGGTGGCAGCGATGGACCGCGACGCGGCGAAGCTGGAGGCGGCTGTTGCCGATTGGCGCGGCAGTGCGGACGGATTGTCCGCGCGGGCTTATCCGGCGGACGTGGCCGACAGTGCCGTCGTGGAGCAGACTGTCGGGCGGATCGAGGAGGAGCTCGGACCGATCGGCATCCTGGTCAATGTGGCGGGCATTCTTCGTCCCGGTCCGATCGCGTCGACGAGCGACGAAGATTGGGCGGCCACGTTCGCTGTCAATGCGACCGGCGTGTTCTGCGTGTCCCGTTCCGTCGTCCGCCGCATGGCGGCGCGCCGGAGCGGCGCGATCGTCACGGTCGGCTCCAACGCCTCCGACGTGCCGCGCATGCATATGGCCGCTTATGCGGCATCAAAGGCGGCGGCGACGATGTTTACGAAATGCTTGGGGCTCGAATACGCCGAATCGCGCATCCGCTGCAATGTGGTGTCACCCGGCTCGACGGATACGGCGATGCAGCGGGCGCTCTGGCAGGACGAGGCGACCGGGGAGCAGGCTGCCGTGGCCGGCTCGCCGGAGACGTACAAGCTGGGCATTCCGCTCGGCAAAATCGCGACGCCTGCGGATATCGCCGACGCCGTCGTATTTTTGGTTTCGGATCGGGCCAAGCATATTACGCTGCAAAACTTGCGCGTCGACGGCGGCGCCACCCTTTGAATATACCATTCCGATTTGAAAGGGGATTGCGGAAATGATTGAACAAGCTGTTGCTACAGAAGAGCTTGCCATCCGACTGCTCGACGACTATCGGGCGGGCTCGCCGTTCTTCTTGTCTACTTCGCGCTATACGCTGCTGGCCGAGGGCGCGATAGCGGCCGTGCCGGAAGAGAGCGGCCCGGGGGCGCTGGAAAGGCTGCCGGGCCGCGTAACCGCGCTGCTCAGCGCGATCCGCCCGCCGGGTTACGGCATGCCGGTCGTCGTCGGCGCCATTCCGTTCGACCATACGGCCCCCGCGCAGCTGGTCGTACCGGCATCGCTGCGCCGCGCCGGACCGCTTGGAACGGGCTTGGCCGATCAGGCCGGGCAGCCGCCGGCAGCGGCTTACACGGTACTTCCGGTTCCGGAACCTGAGCTGTACGAGCGCGGGGTCGAACGGGGACTGGAGAGGCTCCGTTCCGGCGAGCTAGATAAAATCGTGCTGTCTCGCTCGCTGCATCTGACTTCGCCGACATCGGTGAATATCGGACAGCTGCTGCGCCGGCTAGCCGGGAACAATGCTTCCGGTTATACGTTCGCCGTCCATTTGCCCGACCGGGAAACGGAGCAGGGCCAAGCCCGTGCGGATCGGTTGAACCGGCTGGCGGGGAGCCGTACGCTGATCGGAGCGAGCCCGGAGCTGCTCGTCTCGCGAGTCGGCCTGCAGGTGACGGCCAATCCGCTGGCCGGGTCCGCGCCGCGCAGCGAAGATCCGGCCGAGGATCGCCGCAGGGCCGCCGCTTTGCTCGAGTCGCCCAAAGACCTGCACGAGCACGCCGTCGTCGTGGATGCCGTAGCGGCGGCGCTGCGCCCCTATTGCCGGCAGCTGGACGTTCCAGCTAAGCCTTCGCTGACCCGGACCGCTGCGATGTGGCACTTGTCGAGCGAAATACGCGGCGAGCTCGCCGATGCCGCGACCTCTTCGTTGGCGCTGGCCATCGCGCTTCATCCGACGCCTGCCGTATGCGGCGCGCCGACTGATCGGGCGAGGGAGGCCATCCGCGAGATCGAGCCGTTCGACCGCGGTTATTATACGGGCATGGTCGGCTGGTGCGATGCGGCGGGGGACGGCGAATGGATCGTCACGATCCGCTGCGCGGAGGTTGCGGACCGTTCGCTTCGCTTGTTCGCGGGAGCGGGCGTCGTCGCCGAGTCGAGCGCCGCGGCCGAGCTGGCGGAGACATCCGCCAAGTTCCGCACGATGCTGTCCGCCATGGGCTTTGCCGGGGAATAACCGAGATGATCATTCAGGAGGGATATTAATGATGCCGACATGCCCCGCGTGGCCGAAAGCTTTTGCCGACCTGTACCGCGAGACGGGCTGCTGGAGAGGAGAAACGTTCGGAGCCATGCTGCGGGAACGGGCGAGCGCGCATGGAGACCGTCCGGCTGTCGTCGCCGGGGACATCCGACTGACGTATGCGGAGCTTGACGTCAGAGCCGACCGTTTGGCCGCCGGCCTGCACGCGCTCGGCATCCGGACGGGCGACAGGGTCGTGCTGCAGCTGCCCAACAGCGCCGCGTTTGTCGAGGTCTGCTTCGCGCTGTTCCGGCTCGGAGCCTTGCCCGTGTTTGCGCTGCCGACGCACCGGAGCAGCGAGATCGGTTATTTCTGCGAATTTGCCGAAGCCGTGGCCTACATCGTCCCGGACGTTCACGACGGCTTCGATTACCGTAGTCTGGCGCGTCAGGTGCGGGACCGGAACCCGGCAGCGCTGCGCCATATTATCGTGGCCGGCGACCCCGGGGAGTTTACGGCGCTTGCCGGCTTGTACGCCGATCCGGTCGATCTGCCTGAACCGGGTTCGGCCGATGTCGCCTTTATGCAGCTGTCCGGGGGAAGCACCGGGCTGCCGAAGCTGATTCCGCGCACGCACGACGATTATATATACAGCCTGCGGGCGAGCGCCGACGTATGCCGATTGGACGACTCTACCGTATATATGGCGGCTCTTCCGGCGGCCCACAACTTTCCGCTCAGCTCGCCGGGCATTCTGGGGACGCTGTACGCCGGCGGCAAAATCGTGCTCGCCTCTTCGCCGAGTCCGGACGTAGCGTTCCCGCTTATCGCCCGCGAGGGCGTGACCATGACGGCGCTTGTCCCGCCGCTCGCCCTGATCTGGCTCGAGGCGGCTGCGGGCCGCCGCTGCGACTTGTCCAGCCTGCGGGTGCTGCAGGTCGGCGGCGCCAAATTCAGCCCCGAGGCCGCGCGCCGCGTGCGCTCCGTGCTCGGCTGCACCTTGCAGCAGGTGTATGGCATGGCCGAAGGATTGGTCAACTACACCCGTCTCGACGACCCGGAGGACGTCATCGTTCATACCCAGGGCCGGCCGATGTCTCCCTACGACGAAATCCGCATCGTGGACGAGGAGGACCGGGAGGTCGAAGCGGGCGGAACCGGGCAGCTGCTAACCCGGGGCCCTTATACGATACGGGGCTACTATAACGCTGCCGAGCATAACGCCAAGGCGTTTACGAGCGACGGGTTTTACCGGACCGGCGATCTCGTACGGCTGACGCCGGAAGGCAATCTGGTCGTCGAGGGGCGGGCCAAGGACCAGATCAACCGCGGCGGGGAAAAGGTCGCGGCGGAAGAAGTCGAGAACCATCTGCTCGCCCATCCGGCCGTTCACGACGCCGCTGTCGTGGCGATGCCCGACGATTTTCTCGGCGAGCGGACGTGCGCGTTCATCATTCCCCGCGGCGCCGCCCCTTCCGCGGGCGAGCTGCGCGCGTTTTTGCGCGAGCGGGGGCTGGCCGGCTACAAGCTGCCGGACCGGGTGGAGATTACGGACGCATTTCCGCAAACGCCGGTCGGCAAAGTAAGCAAGAAGGCGCTGCGCGAGACGATAACGGCCAAGCTGCGGCCGTTGTCGGGAATCGAAGCGTGAGCGGACGGAATACGGAACGGAAACCATACGAAGAAATGAGGGATCATCGTGGCGCTTCCTGCCATATTGCCATATACGATGCCGACGGCATCCGATTTGCCGAACAATAAAGTGTCTTGGAAGCCGGAAGCCGGACGTTCGGTTTTGCTGATCCATGACATGCAGCAATATTTCCTAGATGCGTTTACGGCCGGCCAATCTCCGGCTTCGGAGCTGCTGGCGAACATTAAACGGCTGCGCAGCGTATGCTCCGGCCTGGGCATTCCAGTCATTTACACGGCGCAGCCCGGCGGGCAGACGCCCGAGCAGCGGGCTCTGCTGCTCGACTTTTGGGGTCCGGGCATCGACGACGGCCCTTACCAGAAGCGGATTGTCGAGGAGCTGGCGCCGGTAGAAGGAGATACCGTGCTGACCAAATGGCGGTACAGCGCCTTCTGCAAAACGAATTTGCTGGAGCTGCTGCACAAGGCCGGTCGCGACCAGTTGATCGTCTGCGGCATCTACGCGCACATCGGCTGCCTGATGACGGCGTGCGACGCCTTCATGCAGGACGTTCAGCCTTTCTTCGTCGCCGACGCCGTGGCGGACTTCAGCGCCGATCACCATCGCATGGCGCTTACGTATGCCGCCGAGCGCTGCGCCGTCGTGCTGTCCGCGCAGCGGCTGTTGGACGAGCTGCAGCCGGACGGGGATGGCTCGCATAGGGCGGAAGCGTCGGCTCCGGCGGGGGTTGCGGAACGACTTGCCGCCCATAAGCCATCGCACGGTACGGTCACGGCAATAAGCGAAGCGGCGGCGTTCGGCCGCGAATCGTCTCGGGCGGCATCGGGCGGTGTACCCGTCGTCGCGGAGTCGGCGTCCGACATCGAGGCTGCGGCAGAGTCTGGGCTTTCTTCGGCGGTCGAGGGTTCGCCGGGGCAGGCGCTGTCGCTCCGGCTCGTCCGCGAGCAGGTGGCCGAGCTTGTCGGCGAGGCGCCGTCGACGATCGGAGAGGCGGATAACCTGATCGACTTGGGACTCGATTCGGTTCGCATGATGAGTCTCGTGGAGCGCTGGCGCCGTGCCGGCGCGGAAATCTCCTTCGTCGAGCTGGCCGAGCGGCCAACGCTTGACGCCTGGTGGGGGCTGCTGTCGTCGCGGGCGCAGGCGGTTTTGCCGAATGGCGACTATTTTGCGATAGGAAGGAGGTAGCGCTTGTGTCGGAACGTCATGAGGCCCGCTGGCCTTTAACCGGCGCCCAAGCCGGCATCTGGTTCGCCCAGCGGCTCGATCCGGAGAGCCCGATATTCAATACCGCGGAGTACGTAGAGATCGAAGGCCCGCTCGATGCGAAACGGTTCGAAGAAGCGCTGCGGCAAACGGTAGCCGAGGCGGATACGCTGCATGTCCGCTATGGGGAAAACGAGGACGGTCCGTGGCAGGCGCTCGCAGAGGAAGCCGCCGACGACTGGACGCTTCATTTCGCCGACTTTAGCGGAGAGCCCGAACCACTGCAAGCGGCGGAGGCTTGGATGAAGGCGGATTTGGCCCGCCCCGTCGACTTGGGCTGCGGCCCGCTGTTCGCAGAGGCGCTGCTGAGGCTGGCCCCCGACCGTCATCTATGGTATCAGCGCGCGCATCATATCGCGCTTGACGGCTTCGGCTTCTCCCTGATCGCCCGCAGGGTGGCCGAGCTGTACACGGCTTTCCTCGGCGTGAAGCCCGACGGCGGGCGAAGCTTCGGTCATCTCCGGCAAATCGTTGAGGAGGACGCGGCGTACCGCGACTCCGGGAAGCTGGAGGAGGACCGGCGCTTCTGGCTGGACCGGTTCGCCGACGAGCCGGCAGCGGTCAGCCTGGCCGATCGGGCGCCGCGCACGTCCCGAAGCTTCCTGCGGTCGACCGCGGCGCTTCCCCCGGATACGGCGGAACGGCTTCGCCAAGCAGCTGCGCGGATTTCGGCAAGCTGGTCCGAGCTGGTCATCGCCGCCACGGCGCTTTACGTGCACCGGCTGACTGGGGCGCCCGACGTGATTTTGGGGCTGCCAATGATGGGGCGGCTCGGCTCGGTGTCGCTGCGCATTCCTGGCATGGTCGTCAACCTGCTCCCGCTGCGGCTTACGGTGCGTCCGGATATGGCGCTGTCGGAGCTGGTGCGCCAGGTCGCCGGGGAAATCCGCGCGATTCGCACTCGCCAGGGCTACCGTCACGAGCAGCTGCGCCGCGATCTGAAGCTGCTCGGCGACAACCGGCGGCTGTTCGGCCCGCTGATTAACGTCATGCCATTCGACTACGCGCTCCGCTTTGCCGAATGCAAGGGAACGACTCACAACGTGTCGGCCGGACCCGTCGACGACTTGTCCATTAACGTATACGACCGCGGCGACGGCGGGGGCTTGCGGATCGACGTGGATGCCAATCCGGCGGCGTACAGCCGGGACGAAGCGGAGGCGCACCGAAAGCGGCTGCTCCTGCTGCTCGAAAGTGTGACGACCGTTGCGGCAAGCAATCCGGCCCAGCCCGTAGGGAGCTTCGGTTTGCTGCTGCCTGAGGAGAGACGCGACGTCGTGACGGCTTGGAACGCGACGGCGCATCCGCTTCGTTCCCCGTACCCGGCGCAGCTGTTCGAGGCGCAGGCGGCCAAAACGCCGCACGCGATTGCCCTCGAATGCGACGGATCGTCGCTTACGTATGCGGAGCTGAACGGCCGGGCTAACCGGCTCGCCCGGCTGCTGCTCGCCCGGGGAATCGGGCCGGAGCGGATCGTCGCCCTGGCGCTGCCGCGTTCCGCGGATATGGTCGCGGCGCTGCTGGCCGTCCAGAAGACGGGCGCGGCGTATGTGCCGCTCGACCCCGACTATCCGGCCGATCGGATCGCTTATGTGCTGGCCGACGCGCGTGCGGCCTGTCTCCTGACGACCGCGCAAACCGGCGGGCGTCTTGCCGAAGCCGCGGCTTCGGCAGCGTGCGACGCTCTCGTCGCACCGGCCGTGCGTATCGTGCTGGACGACCCGGTCACGGCCGCCGAGCTGGAAACGTATCCGGCGGCCGATCTGGAGGCCGCTCTGCCGGAACGGACGCCTTCGCCGCACGACCCGGCCTACGTCATCTATACGTCGGGCTCCACCGGCAGGCCGAAGGGAGTCGTCGTGACGTTCGGCAACCTGCTCAACTTCATGGAAGCGATGCAGCGGCAGTTTTATCTCGATGCCGCCGACCGGCTGCTGGCGGTAACGACGATCGCGTTCGATATCGCCGTTCTCGAGCTGCTGCTGCCGCTCGTTCGCGGCGCTCGCATTGTGCTAATCCGCAAGGAGACGATCCAGGATACGCCCGCCTTGGCGGAGCGGATCGCCGCCAGCGGAGCGACGATCATGCAGGCGACGCCGACGCTTTGGCACGCGCTCGTCGCGCACGACCCTGAATGCGTTCGCGGCCTGCGCGTGCTCGTCGGAGGAGAAGCGCTGCCGGTCGGGCTGAAGCTGGCGCTGCAGGCGGTCGATTGCCGGGTGACGAACCTGTACGGGCCGACCGAGACGACCGTATGGTCGACAGCCGCTCCGCTGCATGAGGAGCGGGCGGGGACGCCGCCGATCGGCCGCCCGATACTCAATACGCGAGTGTATGTGCTCGACGTCGGGCTGCAGCCGCTTCCGCAGGGCGTGGTCGGCGATCTGTACATAGCCGGCTCCGGCTTGGCCCGCGGCTATCTGGGGCGTCCGGACTTGACCGCCGAACGGTTCGTGGCCGACCCGTTCGGCCCACCGGGCTCGCGGATGTACCGGACGGGCGACTTGGCCCGCTGGCTGCCGGACGGCTCGTTGGATTACGCCGGCCGGGCGGACCATCAGGTCAAAATCCGCGGCTTCCGCATCGAGCTCGGCGAGATCGAGGCGCTGCTGGCGCGGCATCCGGCGGTCGCCCAGACGACGGTCGTGGCGCGCGAGGACCAGCCTGGCGACAAGCGTCTCGTCGCGTACATCGTTCCCGCAGCAGGGACGGCGGCCGATCCGGCCGAGCTGCGCCGTCATGCAACCGCAAGCCTGCCGGACTACATGGTGCCTTCCGCATTCGTGACGATGGACGAACTTCCCTTGACGCCCAACGGCAAAATCGACCGCAAGGCGCTGCCGGCGCCCGATCTGTCCGCAGCGTCCGCCGGTCGGGCGCCGCGAACGCCGCAAGAGGAGATGCTGTGCGGCTTGTTTGCCGAGGTGCTCGGCTTGCCGAAGGTCGGCATCGACGACGGTTTTTTCGATCTCGGCGGCCATTCGCTGCTGGCCGGACGGCTGACGGCGCGCATTCGCGACGCTTTCGGCGTGGAGCTCGGGATCGGCCAGCTGTTCGACGCGCCGACCGTGAGCGGCGTAGCGAAGCGGCTCGACCAGGCGCAATCGGCGCGTCCGGCGGTACGGCCTGCCGCCAGGCCGGAGCAAATCCCGCTTTCATTCGCTCAACGGCGACTGTGGTTTCTGTATTGTATGGAAGGACCGAGTCCGACCTACAATATTCCGCTAGTCATTCGTCTGAACGGATCGCTGGACCGCGAAGCGCTCACAGCGGCGCTCGGCGACGTCGCCGGACGGCATGAGCCGCTGCGCACGATCTTTCCGCAAACAGGCGGAACGGCTCGTCAACTGGTGCTGCCTGCCGATGAGGCGCGGCCGCCGCTTCACGTGACGGAGCTCGGTGATGAGGAGCTCGTCGGGTCGATTGAAGCCGCGGTACGGTACAGCTTCGAGCTGTCCCGGGAGCCTGCCTTCCGCGCGGAGTTGTTTGCAATGTCCCCGCAGGAGCACGTGCTGCTGCTGCTGGTGCATCATATCGTCGGAGACGGCTGGTCGTTGACCCCGCTTGCCCGCGATCTGGCGGCCGCCTATGCGGCTCGCCGTCAAGGCGAGCCCCCTGTATGGCTTCCGCTGCCCGTCCAGTACGCCGACTACGCCCTCTGGCAGCAGCGGCTGCTTGGCAGCGAGAGCGACCCCGGCAGTCTGATCGCTTCGCAGCTGGCGTATTGGAAAGGCGCGCTGCGCGATTTGCCGGACCAATTGGAGCTGCCGGCCGACCGTTCGCGTCCGGCCGAGGCCAGCTATCTCGGCGGGACGGTCGCTTTCCGCATCGAACGCGAGCTGCACGGGCGTCTGCTCGGGCTTGCCCGGGAAGGGCGGGCCAGCCTGTTCATGGTGCTGCAAGCGGGCTTGGCCGCGCTGCTTACCCGGCTTGGCGCCGGTACGGATATTCCGATCGGCAGCCCGGTCGCCGGGCGCAGCGACGACGCGTTGGACGAGCTGGTCGGACTGTTCGTCAATACGCTCGTGCTGCGGACGGACACATCCGGCGATCCGAGCTTTCGCGAACTGCTCACCAAAGTGCGCGAAGCCGATCTGGCCGCATACGAGCATCAGGACGTGCCGTTCGAGCGTCTGGTAGAGGTGCTGAATCCGGCCCGTTCCCGTTCCCGACACCCGCTGTTCCAGATCATGCTCGTGCTGCAAAATACGCCGGATGCCGTCCTGGAGCTGCCGGACGTGCAAGCCGATCTGTACATTAGCGGCGTTGGCTCGGCCAAATTCGATTTGACGGTGGAGCTTTGCGAGCGGCGAGCGGCGGACGGCTCCGCGGACGGCCTGGACGGCCTGGTCGAGTACAGCGCCGATCTGTTCGAGCCGGCATCCGTCCGGTCGATGGCCGAACGGCTCGTCCGTCTGCTGGAGGCTGCCGCGGCCGCCCCTGATCAGCGGATCGGAGGCCTGGACATTTTGGCGCCCGAGGAACGCGCGCATCTGCTTGACGAATGGAGCGGGAGCGCCGCAATCCGCCCCGAAGCGTGCTTGCCGGAGCTGTTCGGGAAACAGGCGGCGCTTCGTCCCGACGCGGTCGCCGTCGTGTGCGGGGACGAGGCTCTCACCTACGGCGAGCTGAATCGCAGCGCCAACCGGTTGGCCCATTGGCTGATCGGACAGGGCGTAGGTCCGGAGCAGGTCGTCGCGCTGGCTTTGCCGAGAAAGGCGGATCTGGTCGTCGGACTGTTGGCCGTGCTGAAGGCCGGGGCGGCATATTTGCCGCTCGACCCGGATTATCCGCAGGACCGGCTGGCCTTCATGCTCGAGGATGCGAAGCCGGCGTTCGCGATCGCCGATGCGCAGTCCGCCGCCAAGCTGCCCGCCGGCATGACGACGCCGCTGTTGACGCTGGACAAGCCGGAGACGAAGGCCGCGCTCGGCCGCTGCCCGGACCGCGACCCCGCGGACGACGATCGCACGGAACCGCTGTCGCCGTTCAGTCCGGCTTACATCATCTATACGTCGGGCTCGACGGGCGTCCCGAAGGGCGTCGTCATCCCGCATGCCAACGTCGTCCGGCTGTTCGCCGCAACGGAGCATTGGTACGGCTTCGGCTCCGATGACGCATGGACGCTGTTCCATTCGTATGCGTTCGATTTTTCCGTGTGGGAGCTGTGGGGAGCTCTGCTGTACGGGGGCCGTCTCGTCGTCGTGCCGCATACGGTGAGCCGCTCGCCGGCGGAATTTTTGCGGCTGCTGGCGGATGAGCGCGTTACGGTGCTGAACCAGACGCCCTCGGCGTTTTATCAGCTGATGCAGGCCGATGCCGAGCATCCCGATGTTGGCCGGGAGCTGGCGCTGCGGTATGTCATCTTCGGCGGGGAAGCGTTGGAACTCGGCCGTCTGGAGGATTGGTATTCGCGGCATGCGGACGACGCGCCGACGCTTGTGAACATGTACGGCATTACGGAGACGACGGTGCACGTCAGCTACAAGGCGCTGGACCGGCAAACCGCCGGTGGCGGAGCAAGCAGTCTGATCGGAGTGCCGATCCCCGATCTGCGCGTCTATGTGCTGGACGGCCGCTTGCAGCCGCTGCCACCTGGCGTGGCCGGAGAGATGTACGTGGCCGGGGAAGGTCTGGCGCGCGGTTATGCGGGACGCCCCGGCTTGACGGCCGAGCGCTTCGTAGCCGATCCGTTCGGGCCTCCGGGCTCCCGGATGTATCGGACGGGCGATCTGGCCCGCCGGCTGGCGGACGGCTCGCTCGACTATATCGGCCGCGCCGATCATCAGGTGAAAATCCGCGGCTTCCGCATCGAGCTGGGCGAGATCGAGGCCGTGCTGTCCCGTCATCCGGCGGTCGCCCAGACTGCGGTCGTCGTGCGCGAGGACAACCCCGGCGATAAACGGCTGACCGCTTATATCGTGCCTTCTCCGGGGATGGTGCCGGAGCCGGCACAATTGCGCCGGCATGCCGCAGTCAGCTTGCCGGACTATATGGTGCCGTCCTCGTTCTCCATGATGGCGGCTCTGCCGTTGACGTCCAACGGCAAGCTGGACCGCAAGGCGCTGCCCGCGCCGGAGACGGGGGCGCCTGCCGCCGGCCGAGGACCCCGCACGCCGCGCGAGGAAGTATTGTGCGATTTGTTCGCCGAGGTGCTCGGCTTGCCCAAGGTCGGCATCGACGACGGTTTCTTCGATCTTGGCGGGCATTCGCTGCTGGCGGTCCGTCTCATGAGCGGAATCCGCGAAGCGCTTGGCGTCGAGCCGGGCATCGGCCTGTTGTTCGAGGCGCCGACGGTGGCGGGGCTGGCCGAACGGCTGGAAACCGGGGGCAGCGAAGGGGCTCTGGGCGTGCTGCTGCCGCTTCGGACGAACGGGGCGAGCCTGCCTCTGTTCTGCGTCCACCCGGCCGGAGGTTTGAGCTGGTGCTATGCCGGCTTGATCAAAGCGCTCGGCTCGGACGTTCCGATCTACGGCCTGCAGGCGAGGGGCATCGGCAGACGGGAGGAGCTGCCCGGCACGCTGGAGGAGATGGCCGCGGATTATATCGCCCATATCCGTTCCGTACAGCCTGCCGGACCGTACCGACTGCTCGGCTGGTCGCTCGGAGGCAACGTCGTTCAAGCGATTGCCGCCCGGCTTCAGGACGAAGGCGAGCGTGTCGAGCTGCTGGCGATGCTCGACGCCTACCCGAGCCATTATTTGCCGCTCAAAGGGGGACCGGACGAGGAGGAAGCGCTGATCGCTCTGCTTGCGCTGGGCGGCTACGATCCGGACACCATGGGGAACGAGCCGTTGACGCAGGCCGCCGCAATGGACATTCTCCGCCGCGACGGAAGCGCGCTGGCCAGCTTGGAAGAGCAGACGATCGTGAATTTGAAGGAAACGTACGTCAACTCGGTGCGGCTGCTGGGCACCTATGTCCCCCGCAAATATGAAGGCGATCTGCTGTTTTTCCGCTCCACTATCATACCGGACTGGTTCGAACCGATCGCTCCGGAAACGTGGGCGCCGTATATCGCCGGCCGCATCGAGCAGTTGGATATCGCATGCCGGCATAAGGATCTATGTCAGCCGGGACCGCTTGCCGAGATCGGGCGGGTGCTTGCGGCGAAGCTGAACGCCTTGAACGGCGAAGCAATGGGAACGAAGGGGAGGGAAATGATCCATGAACAATCCGTTTGAGCAAGCCGACGGCGTCTATCAGGTGCTGATCAACGAGGAAGGCCAATATTCGCTGTGGCCGGCCTTCGTGGACGTGCCGAGCGGTTGGCAGGTCGTCTATGAGCGGCAAAGCCGGCACGCCTGCCTCGACTATATCGGGGCGCAATGGACCGACATGCGTCCGCTCAGCCTGCGGCAAGCGGCCGCGCTGCCGGGCGCGGACGGGGTGAACGGCGATGAGCCGGAGGCTTGATCCGAAAGCCGTCGTCAGCATCGTGTACGTGGCCGCGATGTTCATGGCCGCCATGGATGCGACGATCGTCAACGTGGCGCTGCGGACGATCTCGGGCGATCTCGGGGTCGCCCCGGCGGCGGCCGGCTCGATCAATATCGGGTACTTGGTCAGTCTGGCGGTCGTCATTCCCGTTGCCGGATGGCTGGGCGACCGTTGGGGGACGAAGCGGGTATTCCTGCTCGCGCTCGGCGCGTTTACGGCGGCTTCCGCGCTCTGCGGAACGGCGGGGAGCATCAGCGAGCTGACTTTGTACCGCGTGCTTCAGGGCGCCGGCGGCGGGCTGCTCACGCCGGTCGGAATGGCTATGCTGTTCCGGACGTTCCCGCCGCAGGAGCGGGCGAAGGTATCGCGAACGCTCGTGCTGCCGATTGCCGTCGCCCCGGCGCTGGGGCCGATCGTCAGCGGCCTGCTCGTGGACGCTTTGTCATGGCGGTGGATCTTTTACATCAATCTGCCGATTGGCGCATTCGCTCTGCTGTTTGGGCTGCTTTACTTGCGCGAGCATGCCGAGCCCGGCGCGGGGAGGCTCGATTGGGCCGGCTTCCTGCTGTCCGCCCCAGGCTTCGCTCTGGCCGTCTACGCCTTGAGCGAAGGCGCGGCGCACGGGTGGGGCTCGCCCGTCATTGTCGGCGCAGTCGCCGCGGGACTGCTTCTGCTCGCGGCGCTCGTCTTCGTCGAGCTGCGCGTCGCCCAGCCGATGCTCAACCTGCGGCTGCTTGGCGATCGATTGTTCCGGACGATGGGTCTCGTATCGGTCTGCTCGGCCGCGGGTCTGCTCGGCATGCTGTACGTCTTTCCGCTCATGTACCAGGAAGCGCGTCAGGCGTCTGCGCTCGAAACCGGCCTGACGACGTTCCCAGAGGCGCTCGGCTTGATGCTGGCCTCCCAGCTCGTTCCTTGGTCTTACCAGCGGTTCGGTCCGCGTCGGCTGGTGTGCGCGGCGCTGCTTGGGGCTATCGTCGTCTTCGCGGCGCTCGCGCTGAGCGGTCAGGATAGCAATCCATGGGGGCTGCGCGCGCTGATGTTCGGCATCGGCGTTACGCTCGGCCATGCCGTCGGGGCGGTGCAGGTCGCCTCGTTCGCGAATGTTCCCCCGCCTTCGATGGGACGGGCGTCGACCTTGTTTACCGTTCAAAACCGGCTCGGCTCCGCTCTCGGCGTAGCCGTTCTGGCCGCCGTGCTGAGCGCGCTCGGCCCGGCAGCAAGTGGTGCGGCCGAAGCAGGACCGGCCGATCTGACCGCTTACCGGATCGCCCTCTTCGGCGCCGCGGCCTTCCTGCTGATCGGGCTGTCGTTCGCGCTGACGATCCGCGATGCGGATGCCGCCGCCACGATGCGCAAGCGCGCACCGTCCCGGCCGGCTGATGACGCCGTGCCGGCGGCAGGAAAGTAGCGCGGTTTTTACGTTACGGAGTACAAAACACAAAACCTCCGGGTACCCAATGGCGCAATTGCGCCACGGTACCCGGAGGTTTTGTCGGTTAAGGAATGAAATCAGCTTTCCGCGAGAGGCGGCTCCCGCAACAATCGCTCCTGCAGCTCGTCCCACGAAAGGATGCGCGCTTCGCCGGGCAGCGCATCCGACGAGGAGCAGGCTGCCGCCAGATGACCGGCGTCGAGCGGGAAGCTGACGAAGCGATAGTCCGGAGCTTCCGGAGAATGCCACCCGTCCGAGCCCGTCGGCATGACTGTAAACCGGTCGAGAGGCATCGAAAGTCCTTTGCCCAATGCTTTGATGTAGCTTTCCTTCAACGTCCACAGCCGGTAAAAGTAATGCAGCCGCTCCTCGTCTGGCCGGGCGAACAAGGCCGCACTCTCCTTCGGCGAAAAGAAGCTTTCCGCGATACGGAAGTCGACGGGCGCGATCTGTTCGACATCGACGCCGAGCGGCAGTCGGCTTGCGCTCCAGGCCAGGACGACCCAGCGTCCGGAGTGGGACAGATTGAACGAAAAATTCGTTCCGTTCTCGAGAGACGGCTTGCCGTACTCGTTATACGCATAGCGGATATCCGCATTTCTAAGCGGCGTATGGCCGATTACGGTCGAGCGGATAAGCAGCTCTCCGAGCAGGGCGCGGTACCGGTCTTCCTGGCGCACGAATTTGGCGATTTTACGCCGCTTGTCCGGCGCAATCCGGCTTGTCCATTCGCGTATGGATGCCTCGGGAAGCGATTCCGGAACGTAGACGGCGTCTATCGTAATCAGCATGTTCACCTCCCGGCTTGTGCGGTTCGGACCGCTCAATCGTCCTCGAAGCTTTCCATAAACTCGTCCAGGCTGAGAGCGGCCTTCGTCTGATTGCACAGATTGCAGGCGCACACGCAGTTGGCCGGCGTCGTATGCCCGCCTTTTGCGCGCGGTAGCAGATGATCGATCGTATCGCCATACTCTCCGCAGAAATGGCAAATATTCCGGTCCCGCGCCAGAATGAAGCGCCGAAAGGATTTGTTGTTGTAAATGCGCCGTATCGTATGACGGTTGACGACGACTGCCGCATGCTCGCGGACGAGCGTCACCGCCGTGTCCAGATCGGTTTCCTGATGCCAGCGCCGCCCTTTGTCGGTTTTACCGCGCATCCGGACAATCCCTTCGCGCGTAGGCCGCAGCACGGAGGCGTCGGGTCCTTCGGGGCGCGGCGGCAGCTCCGGAAGCGGCCGTTTCGTTCTCCGCTTCGGCGGCTCCGCAGCATCGGGCGTAAGCGCTTCGGCAAGCGGGTCGGCGGCGTATGCCGGCAGCGGTTGCAATGAGGCGGCTTCGTTCCGGCCCGCCTTCGTTTCCTGTCGCGGAGCTGCTGCGGGATCGCCGGACGCGCCGTTGTTTTGCTTTTTGCGGCAATGCTTGCATGTCCCGCGGCGGGACGCTTTTCCGGAGCGTTTGCCCGTTCGCCGCAAAAAATCGGTCACCGGCCGAAGCTGGCCGCAATGCGTGCAAAGCTTCGTACCGGAGGGGTCTTGTTGCTCTTCGTCTGTTCGGTCTTGCACGATATTGCGCGCGTCCGTACTCATCAGGCAGCACCTCGAACTGTTAACATCATCGGCCCGCGTAGGGGCGGTAGTAAATAGCATGCACGGATCCGTGGCATGTCCCGCAAGCCGCGTCAGCCATGGACGGAGACGAATGAGTCGACTACGTCCGGGTCGAACGCGATGCCGCGGTTTTGCAGCAAATAAGCGATAGCCTGCTCTTTCGTCCATGTATCTTTGTAAGGTCTTCTGGAGGTCAGCGCGTCGAACACGTCGACGACGCTGACGATCCTCGCCTCCAACGGAATATCCGTACCCGCAAGCTTGGACGGATATCCGGAGCCGTCCCATTTCTCGTGATGATGGAGAATGATGTTGCGGGCGACGGAAAGCCGCGTTTTGAAGAAGCTGTCGCTCAGCTCCCGGTCGATCTTCTCCAAAATATCGACGCCGATCAGCGGATGCATCTCGACGATCAGTCTTTCATAGCCGGTCAACGGGCCGGGCTTGTACAAAATGCCCTCCGGAATGCCCGACTTGCCGATATCGTGCAAAATACTCGAATGGATAACGCTTTGCACGTAGTCTTCCGACCTGGAGAGCGATTGCCTTTCGTTGTGGCGGTTTATCAAGCTTTCGGTGTAGCGCTGCACGCGGAGCAGATGATCTTCGATCGCGGGGTCGCGGATTTCGCAGGAAATGGCCAGCACCTTCAACAGAACGCCTTGAATGCTGCTTCTCCGCTCCTCGCCGATGTAGACGCCTTCCTCCAGATGCTCCAGCTCGCGGAATATGCCGACGTAATAGTTTTGATCGTCAATCCGGTACGGATTGATCGAGATGGACGAATGCCACAGTTTGCCATTGCGTTTTTTGTTAATGAATATGCCGGACCAGCTTTCGCCCCGCTCCAGCGCATCGTACATGCTGACATAGGTGGTCCTGCTCGTATACTGGCTTTTGACGATGCTCGCCTTCGCCCCAAGGATCGTATCCCTTTTGAAGCCGGTGACGGCTTCATAAGCGGGGTTTACGTCCACAATATGATGCCGATCGTCCGTTATGATGACGGCATCCGATAAACTAAGAAACAAACTGAGCGACTCGGTCATCTTTTCTCTCTCTCCCGCAGTATCGTATAAGGTAAACCTCCACCCCCATAGTTTACCATACTTTTCCCGGGATCAGTCGAATCTTGTTTTATACTTGCCGGAATGCAGCATGCGGACGTTCACCCGGACATCCTTCAAGGAATCCTCCGTAAGCGTGAACTCGCCGTCCCCGTGTTGTTCCTTCCATTTGGCCGGGTCTTTCCGGTACAACTGTTCGCCGAGCTTGTATACGTCGATTTTGATTTCCAGACCTTTGGCATACGTGTCGCGAATTTGTTTTTCGATCACTTCGGCGGCCATCCGCTCCAGTTCCTCTTTCGATACGTTGCGCGCCATCTCGTCCAGATAAGATTCAATACTGACGCTGATATTGTAGTAAGTCTTGTTGTTGCTAAATTCGGTGGTGATGACCGGTTTGGGCTTGATCATGACAAGCGCCGCAGCGGGATTTTTGTCGTCCGGAACGTTGATCGGCGAGCGCTGCAGCTTCTTTTGGAGCCAGCGGGTGCCCTGAAGGTCTTTCTCGGACAGCCAGCCGTTCATCGATTGGCCCCTGAAGAAGTAAGCCCCGTCGATCCGGAACATCTGCTTTGCTTTATAGTCCTCGGTCCATCCATTGTGGTCGAGCGAGAGAGAGGGGAGCATGGCGGCTTCCGCCGGCTCGTTATATTCGGCAATGACTTTAAATCCGTATTCCGGCAAAATGAACGAACGCTGCGAATAAGCTTGCGTCGGCGTATCCATTAGGGTATCGAGAGGCGACAAGTTCAACAGCGATTTTTGCACGAAAATATCGCGGATCGGCTCGCGCGTCCCGTACATCAAAATGTTGTAGCGGATTTCGCGATACCGGTTGAGCATGTCGTACGCTTCTTTGACGAGAGCGCCTTGCTTCAAGTAGTTCTCGCTGCAGACGATCGCCTTCACATGCCCCCAGAACAGCCTCAGCTGAGAGGTGGAGTATATTTTGTTGAACGATTCGGTTACCGTGACCCCTTCTCCTTTGCCGATCCAGACCGGTATGTTTTTGCCGAGCTCGGTTGTTTCGCTTTTCGCTAAATTGGAAAAGTTGAGCACCTGGACATACGCGATGTATTTGCCGTCGGCGTAATCGAGTCCGATGGCGGTGACGTAGGCGATTGTCTGAATATCTTTGGAGTTCCAGCAGCCGCCTAGCAAAGGGAGCAGCATGAGGGCGCAGACGAGCTTGACGAAGCGAGCGGTCCCGCAAGCCGCCCGGGCGTCTGCCCCGTGTCCGGCCGCGCTCATGGCGAATCGTCTCCCTGGTGATCCGGATCGGATGTGTGGAGCGTTTGCGGACGGCTGGTCATTTTGCTCCAGGGAAGACGAAAGTTTGCCTTGAGAAAATCTTTGAATACCGGCGGGGATATCGGAGCCAGATACGGAATACCGAACGACCTGAGCTTGGACATATAGAACAGAAGCAGGATGAGGCTTAGGATGAAACCGAACATGCCGACCACGCAGGAGACGAGAAACACGGCGAGCCGCATGACACTGACGACGGTGCCGAGCGACTGATTCACCAACGTTGCCCCGGATACGGCGGTAATCGAGCCGACGACGACGACCGCAGGGGAGACGAGCCCGGCCCGGATGGCCGCATCGCCTACAATAAAGCCGCCGACGACGGTCAGCGTCTGGCCGATCGAGCTCGGCAGACGGACGCCCGCCTCGCGGAATATTTCCAGCAGCATGAGCAGCAGGAACATTTCCATCTGCGCCGACAAGGGCAGGCCGATGCGCGCTACCGATATGGTCGCCATGAACCGGAACGGGAACTGGTCCTGGTGGAACGCCGACAGCGCGACCCAGAAGCCGGGCAGCAGCACGGCGAGCCAGAAGCTGATTACCCGGATGAGCCGGGTCAACGATACGTACCAGAAATTGAAATGCATGTCCTCCGGCGATTTCAGCAGAAGATCGAACGTGGCCGGCCCGATCAGTACCATCGGGTTCCCGTCGATCACAATAATGAAGCGGCCCGCCAGCAGGCTGGCTACTGCATAATCGGGCCGGCCGGTAAAGTCCAGCAGCGGAAACAGCGAATATTTGACGTCGGAGAGCGCGTCTTCGAGCTGACTGATGCTGTAAATGCCGTCCACATCGATTTTTTTTAACCGTTTGCGTACTTCCTTCAGGATGTCGGAGGAAATAATGTCGCTTATGTAAAGCAGCCCGATCTTCGTTCTCGTTCTTCGGCCGAGAATAGTCGTCTCGGTGCAAAGCGTATTGCTGCGGATCCGTTTGCGGATGAGGGCGATATTAATCGTCGCATCTTCCACGAAACCGTCCTTGGGGCCTTTGATGGAAATTTCCGTGCTCGATTCCCCAGGACTCCGTTCCGGACGATGGCAAATATTGAGCTTGTACAGCATGCCGGTTTCCAGAAAGGAGATCACGAGATCTCCTTGGTAGACGGCATCCATCAGATCCTTCGCATTGGCTTGGCCGTTCTCGGACAAGGCGATCAGCGGCAGGGAGCTGAAGGAGCGTCCGTTCTGCAAATGCTGCAAGCCGTTCTCATGATAAGCACGGTTCAGCGCGGGGAGGACCGTTTTGACGATTTCCCCACTGTCGCAAAGCCCCTCGGAGTAGATCAGCATCGTTCCGGAGGAGGAATCGCGCTCTCCGAACCGGTACGTCTGAATCTGCACGTCGGCTGATCCGGCGAACAATTGCTCCAGCTGCTGCTCCGACCATGATGTAGCGCGTTCCAGATCGTTTGTATTCATGTCGGTTGCTCCTTGGCGGTTTTGTCGAACAAGGCGATGATCGCCCAGGCCGCGGTCAACACTAGCGCGTTTAGCAGGGAAAGCGGAAAATAAATTTTGAACAGCCATAAGTAAAAGGTGCTCTGGTCGCTGGTCAAGAGCGCCACGACGATCAGGCTGACCGAAATCCCCAGCACGACCCATCGCCGCGCCTTTTCCTTGCGGATCGGCAGCATGTCGGAGATCAGGAACAAGGCAAAGCTGATTCGCAGGGATGCGCCCGCCAGCCATTGGTAGACGGACAAGAAATCGACATGCTCGATGTAGTTGCCAAGCTTGACGAGCCGCCATTGCTCATACGGCGATACCATTTGCTTGGCCGCTTCCTTTGGTCCGAATTCGGTAATCGCGCCAATAATCGGACCGAGCGTAATATAGACGAGCACGACGCCGAGCAGCATAATCTGCCAAGCCCGCACCCGGTTTTTCAGCCTATGCTGGACGAATAGCAAAAGGATGATTTCCACGAAAGCCCCGCCGGCGAAAATCATGCCGTGAACAGGCGGCTGCAAGCCGTTTTCCAAAAAGGGGCGCAGCAGGTTGTAATCTTTCTCGGAGGTGTTGGAAATCGCCACGAAGATGCCAAGGCCGACGACGGTCGGCAGCAAGATGCCGGCGCCGATGGCAATCGTGCGCAAACCGTTCATCGCCGCATAATGGCACACCAGCACGAGCATGATAATCAGCACATATTGCGGGGTAGCCGGCAAATAGTTGGTCACCGTCCAAATCGCCGTATGGGTTACCGTCATCGAGCCGATCAAATACAGCTGGAGGAAGACGGGAATCATAAAAAGCCACGAGACGAGCGGGCTCGTCCGCTCGGCCAGCCATTCCTGCAGCTTCCGTCTGCCGGATTTTTTCATGATATACACGAGTAATCCGCACCAAGGTACATAAACGAAGCCGGTCATAATCACGGAGATCCAGGCGTCCCTGCCGGAGGCGTCGAGCAGCAGCGGATTGACGATGACGTGACTGGTCAGGCCGTTGACGAGCATCATGACCATAAACACTTGGAGAAAGCTGATCTTGCCTATAGAATTCCCGTTCGATTGTCCCATGTTGGTTTCCCATCTGCAGCAATAAAGTAATGGCGGCACGACAAGCATCATTTTGTATGATTTCCTTTATTATGCAGGGATATGCATGGAAAGTCCGCACACTCCCATATTCGTATGATCACAAAAAAACATAAATAATTTCAATAAAGTTACGTAGAGTCGAAAATGTCCTATCTGTTATAGTGTAAATGTGAATACGGTTTGTAAGTTATTGTAAGGAGGGCGTCCATGTTGAAAGTGTAGCGGATTTACTTAAATGCGGGCCCGCTGCTTCCGGAAATGCCTTATGCCCGCAGATCTTGATTTTTAAAAAGAAAGCGCTTAATTAGGGGAAGATCACAACCATGTACTTCCAGGAGGAGAGTCGGATGAGAATGAATAAGTCGTTAATGGCATTGTCCATGCTGGCTGCAATTGCGGTAGTGAGCGGATGCGGGGGGAACCCGACGGGAGCCGGCGGCGAAAAAAATGGCGCATCTGCGGATGCTCCCAAAAAACCGGTCGTCAATACGACTCCGGCGACGCTGAAGCTGTACCTGTCCAACAGCTCGCTGAGCGATCAGGACGTAATCAACCTGATCGAGGAGCCGGTCAAAAAGCTGTATCCCCATATCAGCATCGAGACGGTCAAAAACGCGAAAGGGGCGACGATCGAAGAACTGCTCGCTTCGGGCCAGACACCGGATATTTTCTACACGAACATCGCCGATCTCGGCAAGTACAAGAGACTGGGCTTGCTGGGCGACATCACCCCACTGCTGAAAACGTACGGGGTCGACTTCAGCCGATTCGATCCGCAGATGCTGGCCGGCTCCTCTTCGGAGCAAGGAGAAGTATACGGGCTGCCTTTTTTTGCGCACTTCAATGCCAACTATTACAATAAAGGGATTTTCGACAAATTCGGCGTTCCTTATCCGCAGGACGGCATGACGTGGGAAGATGTTATCGACCTGGCCAAGAAAGTGTCTCGCGTGGAAAGCGGAGTCACTTACAAAGGGCTTGATCCGGATACGATCGCTCGACTGGCGATGCCGCTGGCGATTACGCTCGTCGATGCCAAGACGAACCGGGCGTCGGTCAACACGGACGGCTGGCGGACCGTCTTTACGCTAGCCAAAGAAATATGGACCCTTCCGAACAATATGCCGGAAAAGCTGAACAGTTTTCAGGCCCGAAACTGGTTCATGAAGGATCAGAACATCGCGATGCTGCCTTACAACAATTTGCTGAATATCGGTCTGGAGGAAGCGACTAAAAACGGATTGAATTGGGACCTGGTTCAGTACCCGAGCTACAAGGACAAGCCGAACCTTTACGCGTTCGTCGATGCGCAAATATTTACGATTTCCCAGACGAGCAAGTATAAGGAACAGGCGGCGCAATTGCTGAGCGTGGTGACCTCGGACGAGGTGCAGCTGAAGAGCGCGCGCACGACGGCGCGGTTCTCCTCGTTGAAAAACCCGGCGATGAGGGAAGCGCTTGGGGCGGATATGGCGTTTCTGAAAGGGAAAAACTTGAAGTCGATTTTCAAAAGCACCGCACCGGCCGCACCCCCGTTCTCGCCCTATGATTCGACGGATGTACGAACGATCTCGTTCAAGAGCTTTGAGGATTATATGAAAGGCAAAGATCTGAACACAGCATTGAGAGAAGCGGAAGAAAAAATCAATCAATGGATCGAAACCAATAAGATGAAGTAAACGCAATTGCGCAGTATGCATGTTCAAGCTGAATCTACCATTATTGAAAGCGATCTCTCGGGGCGAGAGAAAGGGGTTTCCGCGAATGAATCAGGCATGGAAGAAGCAATATGCACACTATTTGCGTATAAGCTTGGTATTCAGTCTGCTGCTGCAAACGTTCGGTTTCGTCTCTGCGGCGGGGGCGGAGGAGGGCGGTTCGGGTGTTTCTCCACCGGCCGTCAGCATCTCCTTCGACGTCTACTCGAATATTTCCGAAGCAAACCTGGCTATCGGCGGGGGAGCGTCCACGATCAGTCTGGATTCCGACGTTTACCGGGGCGATTCCGGGAAAAGCGTTAAAATCAGCGGACGAACGCAGCCGTATAACCGCTTGAAAATACCGCAAGCCTTCGACGGCCTGGATATGCAGGCAGGCAAGCATTACAACATCTCCATGTGGGCCAAGGTTGGCGCGAGCAGCAGCGTGACGAACGGATATTTCTACCTGTCCGTCGTCACGTATCCGGGCACGAGAGGGCCTTCGGACCCGCCTTATTATTCCGATCCGGCCAATTATAAATTTTTGGTCGGCCAGGACGGATGGACGAAGCTTACGCTCCCGTACATGGCTACCGGAAGTACGCTGTACGGAATTGCCGTCGAGCAGATCGGCTCCGGAAGCTGGACCGCGACGGTGCCGGTCTTTAACATCGATGATGTGGAGGTGGCGGAGGTTCCGCCGCCGACATCGAAGCGGATTACCTTCGACAACGCCGCCAGCGTGCAGCAGGCGAATATCGGGATCGGAGGCGGACAGCCCGCGTGGGGCTTGTCTTTGAGCAATACGGTCGTACACGGCGTGTATGGGGGCAAGAGCCTTCAAGTGGGCAAGCGTACCGAGCACTTCAACCGGATCAAAATCAACGATGCGTTCACAGGGCTCGATGTTACCCCGGGAACCCAATACGACGTATCCGTCTACGCCAAAGTAAACGCCGCGAGTACCGTGAAAGCTGGATATTTCTTTATTTCCGTCATCGATATCGACGGCGCGGTAACCGGCAATCTGGCCTACTACAACGACAGAGCCAACTACCGGACTTTGGTCACCGATCAGGACTGGGTAAAAATTACGCTGCCTTATACGGTCGGGGTGGACCCCCTCTACGGCATTACCGTCGAGCAGATGCCGCTTCCCGGATATAACGACGTTGTCGGCGATCTGTACTTCGATGATGTAGAGCTCGTGAAAACCGGAGTTACGACGGACATCCCGCCATCGAGACTGCCTCCCAAAGGAATGCAGATCGTCTTGGACGGCAAGCCGGTCGTATACTTGAACGCCAAGCCCGAAGTCCAGAACGGCGTCCCGTTCCTGCAACTGCCCAAAACGTTCGCTGCTTTGAGAGCCGATGTGACCTGGGATGAGTTGACGCAAACGGCGACCGCAGTGAAAAATGGAAGAACGAGCGCGATTGCCGTCGGCGAATCCTTTGCCCAAGTCAACGGTGCGAATGTTGCCCTAGCTGCTCCGGCATATATGAAAGACGGGGTGCCGATGATTCCGGCGTCCTATGTCGCGGATGCGCTGGAAGCGACGGTCTCCTGGAATGCCGAAGACAAAATCGTGACGATCGGATCCAAGAAGGTCAATGTCATCGAGGTGGACACGAGCGAGGTTGAGCAAGAAATATGGGGATTCGGCGCAACGGCCAATGGCCCGGTCGACGATTTAATGAAAATCGGCACGACACCCCGACAGCAGATCCTTGACCGGTTGTTCGGTATGGAGGAGGATCAAGCCGGTCTCTCGATCGTCAGACTGGAGGTGAACCCGTTCAGGAAGGACGATCCCGATCCGGGAAATGCGGTGCAGTCTACGATACTGCCCGAGCCCGGAGTATGGGACTTTGATACGGATATCCATCAGAGATGGTTCGCCGATCAGGCCGTTAGCCGCAATCCGGCCATGCGGTTCGCGGGTTCGGTATGGAGCCCGCCTGCTTGGATGAAGGACAACGGTTCCGAGATTCGTGGAGGACATCTGAAACCGGAGTATTACGACGATTTTGCCGAGTACTTATTGACCTGGGCCAAAACCTACAAGGAAGATTACGGATACGATGTACGTTGGCTCAGTATCCAAAACGAGCCCGAAGCGCAGATGGACTACGCCTCGGCGATTTATACGGGTCAGGAAATGAGCGGTGTAGTGTCGGCCGTATACGACGCCTTCCAGACGGATGGCATCGACGTGGGGTTGGGCGCCCCCGAAGGCGGTCATCTGGGCTCGACGTTGAAATTATTGAATCAGATGGACCCGGCGGCAATCCAGAAGCTTGATTATATCGGAACCCACTTCTATACGTGGAATTCGTACGATGTTTATAATTACGATTTGCGCTCATTCGGCAAGCCGTTGTTTATGATGGAATACAGTGTGTCGCCTCCGAACGATCCCTTGATGAACGGGGCGCTCGAGGTCGCCGATCAAATCAGCGCCGCGCTGGAGCAGGGGTACAGCTCGTACCTGTATTGGTTGTTCGTTACGAAGCCGACGGCGGAGACGTCATCCACCCGCCGGGAAGCGCTGGTCAATCTGACGTTCGACGGCAGCTATGTCGTGAACAAGAGGCTGTATACGATGGGGCAGTTCAGTCGTTTCATTCGTCCGGGGGACCGCAAGGTGAAGGCGGAAAGCGGCAATAGTCAGGTCACCGTGACGGCGGCCAAAAACACGACAACCGGCAAATCGGTGCTCGTCGCGGCCAATAGCTCTTCCGAACCGGTAACGGTGACGATTAACGGGATGACCGGATCGGCCGTCTCGGTATACCGGACGAGCGACACGGAAAATATTGCGCCTATCGGCCTTTACGCGACAGGCGGCGGCAGCTTCGCCTACACGCTTCCGCCGAAAAGCGTGACAACGTTCGTCGAGTAGTATCGCTTGGCACGCCTGCCCGGAAGGGCAGGACGCTATTTTTCGCACCGCGCGCCGTTTCCGGCGCGCGTTTTTTTGCGCTGTATGACGGAGGTCGGTCAACCGTATTCCCCGGAGCTACTCCTGACGGACATAACGCTTGCGAAAATCTCTGGGCGTAAACCCGCTCTTTTCCTTAAACATTTTGTCAAAATAATTAATGTTGCAAAACCCGCAAAGCTCGGCAATCTCGGAAATGGACCTTTCCTCGTCGAGCAGCAGGCGCTTGGCGCGGTCGATCCGCAGCTGAATCAAATATTGAACGGGCGGCAAGCCGAATACTTTTTTGAACAGGCTCGAAAAATAGTAAAGACTCATGTTCACTTTTTGGCAAACCGATTCCATATACACTTTGTCGGCAAGATGTTCTTCCATATAGTCGATGGCCGGCTTCAGCCGCATGTATTGGTTGGCATACTGACGGGGAGGGTTACTGTTGAAATCTTGCTGATATAACCGCAGCATAGGAACAATAATTCGGAACAGACAGGAGAGAATGGTGTATTCATGCCCCACTTGCGCCGTTGTGAATTCCTGGTAGGCGTTCTCCATCTCGGTATTCAGTTCCGCCCACAGCGGATGGGTGTGCGCATACCGGTTGGCGACGGTGTTCGAACGAAGAAAGAGGGAGAGCAAGTGTCTCGTTTCCAAGTTTTCCGAGTTTTCCAAGAAATTCAACAGCGCTTTATCGAACACCATCCCTTGAATAATCCCGTTGACTCCCGGAGCACAAGTGACGGAATGAATTTGGCAGCTGTTGATAAAATAAATTTCGCCGGTTTCGGCGGTAAAGTTATGTTGATCGATTTGAATCTGAACCGGACCATGTACAATTTTGATAAGCTCAAAATGCTCATGCCAATGGGAAGCCACAAGAACATTGCGATCCCGCTGGATGCTCATTTTAAATGGAAAGCGCTTTCCTTCAAACGTTTCGATTTTCTTGTTTGCCGCAACAAGCATGGGCAAGACCTCCTCGCACTTGTGAAAAACGGGCAGCATTCTCTGATTATATC
Organism: Paenibacillus hodogayensis; assembly: GCF_039536325.1. Classification (NCBI taxonomy): domain Bacteria; kingdom Bacillati; phylum Bacillota; class Bacilli; order Caryophanales; family Paenibacillaceae; genus Paenibacillus; species Paenibacillus hodogayensis. The sequence goes on along the minus strand of NZ_BAAAYO010000001.1, from coordinate 65,806 downwards.
ACGAACCGCTTCAGCCGTATTAAAAAACCTTCGAAACCGCCGAGAAGCGGGTTCGAAGGTTTTGCGCCGTCACGCTACGACGTATGGACGGGACTGGCATTCGGCTCATGCAGCTTGTAAATCGAATGGATGGAGAGCGTCTGCCGTCCGCCGGCGGCGTCTTGGGGCTGATTAACGGTTTAGCAGCTTCCGCCGATGCCGGGCAGCGCCTTGATCGTGATGCCGTGCGGCGTTCCGCCGACCTTGATGCGTTCCAAAGGCTTGCGGGCTTGCGTATCGATGACGGCCACCTCGTTCGAGCCGCTCAAGGTGACATAAGCCTTGGTCTGCTGGCGGTTGTACGCGATGTGCCGCGCTCCGGGCAGATCGGTTAACGTTTGCAGCGGCTTGCCGCCCGCCAGATCGACGAACGTTACGGCATTTCCTTCCATGGAAGTCACGATCGCGCTTTGCCCGTCCTCCGCGACGACCACATCGGTCGCGCCCGGAGCGACGGCGATTTTCGACTCCAGCTTGCCGGTGTCCGTGCTGTAGATTTCCAGCGTGCCGTCTCCGGCGGCCGGCACGAACAGCTTCTTGCCGTCGTCGCTGACTTTGACGGCGCGCGGCGTTTTGCCGGTCGGGATCGTGAGCGTCGTCTGCTTCGTTTTCACATTCACGACATACACTTTATTGTTCTCATGATCGCTCACATACAGCTTGTCGCCGAACAGGCTCATATAGTTGGTCTTCGCTCCTGTTCCGAGATCGATCGTTCCGGCTTCCTTGCGCTCCTTCGTATCGACGAGGTAGACGAATTGATCGGCCACCGCGGCCACATACAGCGTCTTGTTGTCCGGCGACAGCACCATGCCGTGCGGCATCGGCCCGACCGGAACTTCTTTCTCCACCTTCAGCGTCTGCGTATTGATAATCGAGACGGTGCTGCTGTTCATATTGGCCGCGTACGCCTCCCGCATCGTGCTGGAGAAGACGACGGTCGTCGGCGATTCGGACAGCTTGACGGAGCCGACCACTTTCCCTGTCGGTACATCGATAACCGACAAATTATTTTCTTTCTCGCTAGGCACATAAAATTGCACGGCAGTCAGCTTGCCCGCCTCCGTCTGAACGGTGGAAGTGTCGCCGCCCGTCTGGCCGCCTCCGGCCTGCAGGCGAGCTCGGGCCTGTTCTTTCGTCTCCATCGCGCAGCCGCCGACCAGCAAAGCAATAGCCAAGCTGACTGCCGCCACGATGTTCTTTCGGTTTCTCATCGGATTTCTCTACCCCACTCTGTTGGATTGTCCAGTAAATTAAACCTTGTAAAACGCTAGGGATAGATGTATTATACAGGGGAACTACCATTTGTGGCAAGAAGCAGAGGATAAAGGGGAGAAACTTCTATGAAAAGTAAGCTGGCACTGTTATCATTAATCGTATTGACGGGAATCGCGGCCGCTTGCAGCAGCAAGCCCGAGAGCAGCCCTGTAAATGCCGGGACGCCGTCCGGAACCAAGCCGGCGGTGCAGGAAGCCAAGGCTTCGGACACGTATCCGAACGCGCAATTGCTGGCGGACGTCAAGTGGGTCGAGGAGCATCTGAAAGACGCCAACGTGAAAATTATCGACGCCCGTTCCAAGGGCTACGAGCAAGGACATATTCCGGGGGCCGTGTCGGTTAACGCTGGACTGCTGAAGGATGCCAAGAACCCGACGATCGCCTCGAAGGAAGCCGTTACCGAGTTGTTCCAGAAGGCGGGCGTCAACAGCGACTCTACCATTCTCGTCTATGACGAGGGCGGCGCCGGGAATTCCGCGACCCGGATCTTCTACGGTCTGGAATATTACGGCCTGAAGGACAAGGTGAAAGTGCTGAACGGCGGCTATCTGGCCTGGACGACAGCCAGCAAGGAAATATCGACCGAAGCGCCTACGGTGGCAAAGGGGAGCTTTACGGCCCAGCCTAACGATAAGCTCATTACGACGAAGGAACAGCTTCTGAACGCCAACCTGGCCCAGTGCACCGTCGTGGATACGCGTTCGTCCAAGGAATTCACCGGCGAAGATTTGCGCGGCAACAAGAACGGCGGCCACGTGAACGGCGCGATCAATACCGAGTGGAGCCAAGCGGTCGATGCTACGCCGACGGACGGCATCCCGAAATTCAAGAACTACAAGGATTTAACCGCGTTGTACACTGCAGCGGGGATTACGGACAAGGACAAGACCGTCATTCCTTACTGCCAGACGAACATTCGCGGAGCGCACACTTATTTTACACTAAGACTGCTCGGATTCAAAGACGTTCGTCCGTATGAAGGCTCGATGGCTGAATGGGCCAATGCCGACGACGCGCCGTTAGTCAAGTAAAAGGAGGTCAACCCCGTACATGGCTGAACGTATTGAAAATGTATCCCACCTGGATTGGCGGGAGCTGAAGGATGTATTGGAGGATGGAGAGCGGGCAGCGATCGTAATCGACGTCCGTGAGCCGGAGGAGTACGAGGAGGCGCACATCGGCGGCCTTCCGCTTATTCCGATGGGCGATATTATCGATTGGACCGAGAAGCTCGATCCCGAGCGGGAATACGTCTTCGTATGCCGCAGCGGACGCCGCAGTCTTGAAGTGGCGAAATATTTCCAGAACAACGGCTTCGGCCGCGTGCACAATTTCGCCGGAGGCATGCTGAGCTGGGCTGCGGAAGGCAACACGATCGCGACCGGACCTGCGGAGGATATCGACAGCTTCGGCTTGGAGGACAAGAAGGGGGAGAGCGGGAAATGAGCTTGAGCGAACAAGAACTGCTGGAACTGAAACCGGATCATATCGTGGATGCGGTGGGCGAGGTATGCCCGCATACGCTGAATTTGGCGCTGGAAGGCTTGAAGAAAGCGAAGTCCGGGGAGATCGTGGTTGAGATTACCGATCACAGCATCGCCACGAAGACGATACCGGCTGCCGTCAAGATGAACAAAATCGGCGAATTTTTAGGGGTCGCCAAGAAAAAAGGCCAATACCACATTTTCGTCAAGAAGGCATAACGCACATAAACAATTAAGGGTGGTTGGCATTCATGGCTTATACGTGGGACGTCTTCCTGCTTGCCGCCTTCTTCGGCTTTGCATACGGCTTCTTGCTGCAAAAGGCGGACTTCTGCTTCGTCGCTTCAATTCGCGACTGGATCAGCGTCCGCGACACGCGCATTCTGAACGGCGTGCTCGTGCTCATCGGCACGGCGCTCCTTGGCTGGGCGCTCGTGCTGACGACCGGCGCGAAAGGCATCGCCGACTTGTGGACCGTTCCGGTCAGCGGAGGGAACCTGCTAGGCGGCATCCTGTTCGGCATCGGCATGACGGTGGCCGGCGGCTGCGGATCCGGCACGCTGTACCGGTGCGGCATGGGCTACGTGCAGTTCTGGATCGTGCTTCTGTGCGCGATCGCCGGCAATCTGCTGTTCGCTCTCGTCTACGATCCGTGGGGACGGAACGTGCTCAATCCGCTGACCATCGCAGATTCCGGCTATACGCTGTATAACCTGCCGCTGCCGGTGTACGCGATACCGGTGTTGATCGTACTGGTCATGGTTGCCATCTCGATCGCCCGTTTCGGCATTCGCGGCTTCGGACAGGGGATCAAGAGCGCTTTGACGGATTGGGAAGGCAATCCGTTCAAGCAATCGCATTGGGATATTCGTCTGGTCGCCTTTCTGATCGGCGTCGTGGCGACGGTTCAGTTCGCGGTCATGTCCAATGTCGGCATTACCGGACCGGAGACGCGCATTGGCGCGGTAGCGGTGGCTCAAGTATTCGGCGACGATTTCGTCTTCAACAATACGTACCTGAACGCGTTGTTCGCCGATTTTCCGAAGGTAGGCCTCGGGCCGGAAGAAACGCTCGTTATTTTTCTCGTCATCGGCTCGATGAGCGCCGCGCTGCTGAGCGGCAGCTTCAAGCTGCGTCTGCCGCGCAAGTCGCGTCTGCCTGCCGCCATTTTCGGCGGTTTGCTGATGGGCGTCTCGTCGCGGATCGCGCCGGGCTGCAACATCGCGAACGTCATTACCGGCATCGGCGCGCTTTCGATCAGCAGCGTGCTCGTGCTGGTCGGTATGATCATCGGTATTTTTATCGTCGTGGCTTATGTGTTCAAAATGCCGCTTATGCTGTTCCGGAAGGACGATTCCTTCGGAGCTTGATAACGCGGCGGCAATTCCCGCTTCTGACGGAGACACGGCCCGCAGCAACCCTCTTGCGCCGGCCGGCTCCTGGAGGCGTTTTTTTTGTTACAAAGAGTCTCTGTCTCTGCTAGTGAAGCGGGGGAGAGACTTTTTTATTTTTTGTTATGAATGCTAATGATGGATTACGTTCTGCGTTGCAGTCTCGCGTGAACGATGGCGGCACTCCTATTCGTGCTACTGCCGAAATCCAGGAACAAACCATAAGGGCCGGCCGGTAGGTTTGGGGGGCGGCAACCCGGCCGAAACCGGGGGAATAGGAGTCGGCACCCCGCCCGAAACCGGGGGGTTGGAGGCCGGTGGGCCGGAGTTAGTGCTCTTTTGAGCATTAGGGAGCGGCAAACTGGCATGTTTTACGGAAATAACTCTCTTTCGAACACTACGGAGTCGGGACCACGGCCGAAACGGGGGGTATGGGGGCCCGTGGCCCGGAGTTAGTGCTCTTTTGAGCATTAGGACGCGGCAAACTGGCATTTTTAGCGGGAATAACTCTCTTTCGAACACTACGGAGTCGGGACCCCGGCCGAAACGGGGGGTATGGGGGCCCGTGGCCCGGAGTTAGTGCTCTTTTGAGCATTAGGACGCGGCAAACTGGCATTTTTAGCGGGAATAACGCTCTTTCGCACACTACGGAGTCAGGACCCCGGCCGAAACGGGGGGTATGGGGGCCCGTGGCCCGGAGTTAGTGCTCTTTTGAGCATTAGGACGCGGCAAACTGGCATTTTTAGGGGGAATAACGCTCTTTCGCACACTACGCATTCGGCGCCCCGGGAGAGGCCGCTTGGCGTATGGATGACCCTCGGCGCAGCAGCTTTTGCTTTGGCTAACGCACGGACCTGCTACGAAACACGGGCCTGTTACGTAAAGCGGGCCTATTACGTGCTACGGGGGTTGCTTTTGCAGCTTTAGGCGTGCGTACGGCCGCCCGGCTGTCCGCCGCTCTCCGGCTCTGCGGCAATTTCCGCCTTGCGGTAATCGCTAGGCGTCAAACCGGTCACTTTTTTGAACATGCGGATGAACGAGGTGACATTGACGTACCCGACCCGCGTCGCAATATCGCGCACCTGAACGTTCGATCTGCCCAGCAGCTCCTTGGCCTTTTTGATGCGCACCTCGTTCAGAAGGTCGGAGAAATTGCTGCCGGTTTTTTCCTTGATGTAACGCGATACGTAGCTGGGGGTAAGCCCGAGCCGGTCGGCGATCCTATCCAGCGACAAGTCCTCGTTGTACCGCTGCCGGATCGTGTCTGTGACGAACTCCACGATCGTGTCCTTCTCTTCCTTCTTGTCGGCCAGCTTGCCCGCGGCGTAACGGACGAAACGGTCGAGGAGCTGCTGAAGCTCTTCGAGGGTGGCGCATTCCTTCAGCTCCGGGTACGGAGAGAGCCGGTCGAGGACGGCGCCGATTTCCACGTTGGCGGCGGCCATCAGCTTGACCGTCTTGGCCACGACCTCCTTGGCGCAGGCAAGCATCTGCTCGCCGGTTGCCCCTTCCTTGCTCATTCGCTGCAGCATGCGATTCAGCAGCATCGTGGCCCGCTCGCCTTGCCCGGCTTGCAGGTTGGCATACAGCTCCTGCTCCTGCGCCGGGGGAAATCCGGCATGCAGCGGCTCCGGCCCGAGCGACGTCAAGATCTGCGTCTCGCCAAGCAGCTTGCGGCGTCCGACCATTTCCGCCATTTCCCCGTAAGTATCTCCGATCGGTCCCGCACTGTGCAGTTGCGGACGGAATGCCAGCGTCAGGTAGCAGTATTCCTTGTCCCGGTCGAACGTTAGCCTCAGTCTCTCCAACACTTTCCATACGTCCTGCACGTCCTTGTCCGTGAACAGGAGGGACAACAGCCGGTCTTTCTCCACCAAGAGCGTAACCGATTCGGGAAACGTCTCGGCCATGGACACGCTGATGAACTCCTTAATGAAGCGCGCCGCTTTGTCCTGCTCGGCGGCATGCAGCTCGCGGAACTGCCGCGTCATCGACAGACGGAATACGATCATATAGTAAGGATGCTCGGCGGATAAATCGTTCGGCTGCGCGTAAACGCTGTTCAGCTTACGTATGTATCCTTCTGCGGGCGGCAGCTGCGGATCACGGCCGGAAGTCCGGTTGGCGCGCAGAAACTGCTTGATATTCTGGTCGATGAAATGCAGTTCGTCGCCTTTACCGCGGGCCGGCAGCAGCGGCTCGGGACTGGCCCGCTGAATCGTCTGGATGATGTTCTGGATCGGCGTATAGAAGCGGATGCTGACGAAGACGGACAGCGTGATGCTGACAACGAGCGCCAACACGAGCAGCACAGACAGCATGACATTGATCCGGGACATCTGGCCGGATATATCGGCGTTCGGGATGACAAGGATATACGACAAGCCGGTGACGGCACCTTTGCGGTAAAAATAATAAGACTGGTCGGCCTTGACGTAGTCGCGGGTTCCGTCTAGTCCGGCGGGCAGCGTCGCGGGCAGAGCCGAAGCGGCGGCGGAGCGGAATACTGGACTCCTGTCGGAACCGATGAGATGGAGCTGCGCTTGGCCGATGCTGCTGAACGCTCCGAACATTTTATCCGCATCGAGCAGCGCGGTAATATAAATATCTTCGTTGGTCGTCGATTTGAGGACAAACGGGATCAAGCGGCCGATCGGGCTGTTCTGCGAATTGTAGAAGTCGGCTGCGGCATATACCCGCATCTGGTAGCGCAGATCGAACTGCTTCCGCCAAAACTCCGGACCGTACGCCTCGCTGCGATACGATTGGACATAAAGCGAATCGAGCCGGTCGGGACCTCCCTGATGGATCAGAAAATGGCCCTGTTTGTATTGAATGATCAAATCTTGAAGGTACAGCATCTCGTTCTCGCGAATATCTCTAATACGCCTGACAAGCTGGTTGACCGCATCGTTCGCCAAGGAACGGTCGGGGTCCTGCCAATACGTCAGCTGGTTGTGAAAAAAAAGCCCGACTAGCATCAACTGCACCGTCTGGAACTGCTTCTCGTATTGTTCGACGATATGGTTCAGGTTTTGAGTGCTGTTGGTCGTGATTTCTTGACGGAGGTTGCGATAAAAAAAGGTGTACGATAGCACATTGAAGGAAAGCAACAGAACGATAACGGCCAGAAAACCGGCCAGCAGCTTCGTAAACAGCGAATTCGCTCTCAAAGCCGTTCCTCCTTGCGCTATTTTTGAAAACGTTTACTGCCCATCTAAACAATCGTATTACGCGGGAGATACGGCGTCAAGTCATTCCCGATTTACATTTGATGCACAAGTTCACCATTTTTCACTTGCGACAACAATAGCTAAGGAATACAAAATACGTTACTGGCGCGACATCCCGCGGCGATTTATGGTGGAGGCAGGGCTTCCCGGGATTATGCCGGGAAGCCGCCGCCTTCAACGTGTTCGGTCTGCGGGTGCCGTTTTCCGGGCGTGGGAAAAGGAGAGAGGGTCATGAGAGGAGCGAAAGGTTGCGGATCGGGAAGGCGTCTTCTGGCGCACGGGGCGATGGCGGCGATTGTCTGCTTGGGGCTTGCTGGCTGCGCGGACGAAGCCGGGATCAAGCCGGAAGCGCCTATTGTCGATCGCGCCGGGCCGCACGGACAAGCGAAGTACAACCCGCCAATCGAGCTGACGACGGTCGGGACGTCGCAGGGGGTGCCGGTATATGGAGAAGGCGACGATATGAACGACAATGAGTGGACGCGGTATTTGCGCGACAATCTGGGCATTATCGTTCGAAAACGGTGGGAAGCACCCGGAGATCAAGTGGAGCAGAAGACGAACCAGATGATCGCCTCCGGCGACATCCCGGACTTCTTCATTGTGAACCTGACTCAGCTTGCGCAGCTGCAGCGTGCGGACCTGATCGAGCCGTTGACCGCCGTGTATGCGCAACACGCCTCGCCAGCCGTGCGCGCCGTGATCGAACAGGCCGGCCCGGAGGTGTTGGAGGCGGCCCGCATCCATGGCGAACTGATGGGCATTCCGTTCACCGGCGTAGCCAAAGAGTCGGTTCCCGTCCTGTGGCTGCGCGAGGATTGGCGGCTGAAGCTGGGGCTGCCGAAGCCGGAGACGATGGACGACCTGCTGCGGATCGCCGAAAGGTTCGCCGCCGGAGATCCGGACGGAAACGGTCGGCGGGACACCTACGGACTCGGTCTGGACAAAAACTTGGGCATGGCTATAGGCTTTTTCAACGGCTTTCATGCGTACAAAGGCACTTGGATCAGCCGGGCGGCCGGCCGGTTAGCCTACGGCAGCATCCAGCCGGAAATGAAATTCGCCCTCGGCCGGCTGCGGGACATGTATCTCGCCGGTCAGATCGACGAAGAGTTCGGAATCAAGGAAACGGCCAAAGTATACGACACGATGGGGAGCGGCCGGCTCGGAATGGCTTTCGGCACGATTTCGGCGACGAGCTTCTACCAGCAGACGCCGGACAGCCGCTGGTTCGCCTACGCGGTGCCGTCCTACGGCTCGGAGAAGACGATGGTTCAGCACGGACTGAACGTCGTTACGGGATTTTGGGTCGTAAAAAAGGGCAACCCGCATCCTGAGGCGATTTTGCGCATGGCGGACGAATTCGTCGACAAGTTTTATACGAATACGAAGGACGAAGTGTACAAACGGTTCAACTACGATATCGACACACGGACGTCGGTATGGATGCAGGCGCCAGTGAAGCTGTACAAATCGTATAAAAACGCCGAGATTTCCGCCCATCTCGAGCCGTTCCTGACTCGCGGCACCCCGCCCACGGAGACGGAACGAGCCGCTCTGACGCCCGAGGAGCGGGAAAAATACGGGCAAATCCAAGATTATTTGACCGGCAGGTCGACGGACTGGACCGTCATCGCCCGCAACGGCCTTGCCGGCGGAGGTACCGTCATCATGGACTATGTCCGGAACGGACAAATGCTGCCGAACCGCTTCTACGGTTCGCCCACCAAAACGATGGCGCAGAGGCAGATCAACTTGTCCAAGCTGGAAGAAGACGCATTCACGAAAATCATTATGGGCGCCCCCTTGGACGACTTCGACCGGTTCGTCGAAGACTGGAAACGTCTCGGCGGCGACGAGATAACGAAGGAAGTCAACGAGTGGGCGAATACGAATAACGCCGGAGGTTGAGGATGGCGATAGGAGGAAGAATAGGATGGCCCGATATGTGAAAATCAGTTGTTTGTCGGCTCCGCAATTGAGAGTCGATCCGCAAACCGATTTGGAAGAGACGGTCGAGCGCATGATTCGCTACTGGGAGACGCAGCTGGAGCAGGTACTGCCGGACCAGCCCGATCTCATCGTCTTGCCGGAATGCTGCGACCGGCCGGAGAGCTCCGGCTACCCGCTGGAGCGAAGAACGGCCTATTACCGGCACCGGGGCGACCGGATTCGCGATTATTTCGCCGGAGTGGCCGCCAGCCATAGCTGCTATATCGCTTATTCCGCCATACGGGAGCTGCCGGACGGCTCGTTTCGCAACTCGACGCAGCTTCTGGACCGTCAAGGCAACGTAGCCGGGGTGTATAACAAGAACCATCTGGTCGAAAGCGAAAGGACGAAGGCGGATATGCTTTATGGCAAAGACGCGTCCGTCTTTCAAACCGACTTCGGCACGGTCGCCTGTGCCATCTGCTTCGACTTGAACTTCGACCGGCTGCGGGAACAATACGTGCGGCAGCGGCCCGATCTGATTCTGTTCTCGTCCGCGTATCACGGAGGGCTGATGCAGCAATATTGGGCGTACAGCTGCCGCGCCCATTTCGCCGGCTCGGTGTATACCCATGCGCCGAGCTCGATCCTGTCGCCGGTGGGCGAGATTATCGCTACAAGCACGAATTACTATCACTATGTCACGTCCACGGTCAATCTGGATTGCGCGGTCATTCATATCGATTACAACGGCGCCCACTTCCGGCGCATGAAGAACAAGTACGGGGACAAAATCCGCATACACGATCCCGGACTGCTCGGTTCCGTTCTGCTTTCCAGCGAAACCGACGAGTTCACCGTTAACGAGCTGATCCGCGAATTCGGCCTCGAGCAGCTCGACGATTATTGGCAAAGGGCGCTAGAGCACCGCTGCGCCTCCGGCAATCTGGAGGAGTAGGGCGTCGGAAAACGTCGTACAAAGAACCATTTCAGCAACAAAACCATAGGGGGAATGCATGTGCGGAATTTCATTAATTATGAAAGCGCTACCATTATGTTGATGCTCGCCGCCCTTACCGCCGGCTGCACGGGAGGCGGCGCAGCGAAGCCGGCGGACGTGCCGGCTGCGAAGCAGGAGAGCACGGCACCGAACGCTTCGGCCAAGCCGGATCCGGTTACGGTGCGCATTGCCGCGAACAAGGCGGCCTTGACCCCGGAGGAGATCAAGATGTACATCGCTGATCCGGTCGCCAAGCTGTATCCGCACATTCGCATCGAAATGATCGATACCGCAGAGAAAGGCAAGACGCTGACCGACCTTGTGGCCGCCAAAGACATTCCGGACATTTACGCCAATTTCCCGCTCAATATGAACGAGCTGGTCGACCTGAAGCTGGCCTTTAATATGGAGGAATTGATCAAAACGTACAAATTCGACCTGAACCGGATTCAGCCGGAGTTCATCGAGTCGATCAAGATCGGCAGCAGTCTCGATTATTTGGCCGGCTTGCCGATGTTCAATCAGTCCTTTGCCTTGTTTTACAATAAGGATTTGTTCGGCAAGCTAGCCGTGCCGTTTCCGAAGGACGGTATGACCTGGGAGCAGACGCGCGATCTGGCCGTCAAACTGACGCGCAGCGAGGGCGGCGTGCAGTATTGGGGTCTGTGGCCGGACGGCGTTTACCGCGGCGCCTATCAGATCGGCCTGCCTTGGGCGGACTTCAAGGCAAACAAAGCCGTTTTTCAGAGCGACAGCTGGAAAGACTTATTTACAATGTGGTATGACCTGTACAAAATCCCGGGTTATGCGCCCAAAGGCACGAACTACACGAAGGAATTCAACGAAGGCAGGCTCGCGATGATGAGCGGCTCGACCTCTACGCTGAAAAACATGCTGGACGTCAAAGACCTGAATTGGGACGTCGTGACGTATCCGCAAAATCCGAAAGCGCCCGGCGTCGGCCAGCGGGTCGATTCGTTCGTGCTGGCGGTGACGTCCCAAAGCAAGCAGAAGGAAGCGGCGTTCCAGGTGATTTCCGTCGTGCTGTCCGACGAGGTGCAGTCGCTCATGTCGCGCAACGCGCGCTTGTCGGTACTGAAGGATACGAAAATACAGAACGAGTTCGGTCAAAATGTAACCGGATTCCAATCCAAAAACGTAATCGCTTTCACGAAGCCGAAGCTGGCGGTCCTGCAGACGTTCAAAAACTTGCCGGCCGCCACGATCGCCATCCAAGCGTTCGAGTCGATGCTTTATGACGGCAAAGATGTCAACACCGCTTTGCGGGAAGCCGACGAGAAGATGAACCAGGAAATCCAGAAGGTGCTGAGCCGATAAGACGATTTGCGTTATATATGCTGTTCGCGGTATTGCTTCGGCGAAATGCCGAATTTGGCGCGAAATACGCGGTGAAAATACGTGTAGCTGCCGAAGCCGGTCGATTCCGCGATTCGATCCAGGTTGGTCATCGTAAATTTGATCCGGTTGCAGGCGATGGACAGCCGAACTTCCATAGCGTATTGCATGATTGTCTGACCGAAAGCCGATTTGAACAGCGCCACCGCATGCGGAACGCTGATGCCCGCGTCTCTCGCCACGTCCTCGAGCCGGAAGGAGGACGTGGCGTTTTCCATAATATATTGCTTCATCCGTCCAACCAATTGTGACGGATTATTCACGTTCCGATCTGCCTCCGGGATCGTTCTCTCGATCATCAAGCAGAGGACGCGCAGCAAGTAGTCGGAAATGTCCGATTTATGAGGCTTCGCTCTGCGGTGCTCCTGCACGATTTCTTTAAATATCGTCATCATGCTATCGCCCAGCGGAACTTTGATGTGTCTGGGAATATCGGAGCGGACACACCATTGATCGAGCCATTCTCCGCGGCAGGACATGTAATAATTGCCGCTGATCAGCGATTTATGGACGGGCTGCTCCGCTGGCCGGATAAATTGAAAAAAGGCGACGTCTCCCGGCCGGTACAGCAGAACGTCCCCGGGCCCGATCGGAACGGTCCGGTCGCCGATCAGCGCCGTGCATTGGCCTTCCACCTGCAGCCGGAAGTAGTAATAGTTCAGTACCCGTTTAGCCGTCTGATATGGCTTGTAATGATAGGCGTAGTCCGCATGAAGGACTTCCGCCGACGTCGTATGGGGCTTGTTTGGCATCATTCCGCTCACTTCCGCTCACTTCCGCTTCCATCATCAGATTGTTCATCTTGGTCAGCATGTGGTTCATCCCCAGTATAAAACAATTTTGATACGATAACGAAGGAATTCATTGCTGAGAAAGCATGCAACTTACATTAAAGGGGAGAATCGACATGAACAAGAAGAACGCGGTACTCGTTGCCGTCATGCTGGCGGGGGCTGTGGCAACCGGGTGCGGAAGCAAGCCGCAGCAGAACGCAGGCGGCGATTCTGCGGGAGCGGCGCCGGGAACCGGGGCCGTGCAGGCGGAGAAGAAGCGCGACCCGGTCGAACTGGTCTTTTACTCAACTTCTGGCGACTTTGATGAAAGCGGTTTCGTTAAAACGTTTGGCGACAAAATAAAAGAAAAATTCCCGCATGTAACGCCCAAGTTCATTGCCTTGACCAAAGACACGGCACTCGAGAAGCTCATTACGGTCGGCCAGCCGATCGATATCCTGTTCAATTCGATCGGTCAAACGTCGGAGACACTGTTGAATTACAAGATGGAAGCCGATATCTCGGACCTGATCAAAAAAAATAATTACGATTTGTCCCGCCTGGAGCCGGTAACGGTGGATATTCAGAAACAAATCGCCAACGGGGGCATTTACGGGCTTCCGGTATTTACGACGACACTGGCATTATATTACAACAAGGACTTATTCGACAAATTTGGCGTAGCCTATCCGAAGGACGGCATGACGTGGGAAGATACGTACGAGCTGGCGCGCAAAATGTCGCGGATGGACGGATCTGTGCAATACAAAGGGCTGTCGGTTTCGTTCTCGCATACATCGCTGCTCAATTCCAAATCGGTCCCTTACGTGGACGTGAAGACGAACAAGGCGGCTTTCGCGAACGACAGCTTCAAAAACGTGTTTGAGACGCTTACGAACATTTACAATATCCAGAACAATGGCGTTACGAAAGACACGGTCAGCTATACGAAGCAGATCCAGTCGTTCGATAAGGACCAGACGACCGCGATGTTTCTTGCGCTCAGCACGCTCGGCGCGGTTCGGTTCAAGGAAGGGCTGAATTGGGACGTCGTCTCGTATCCGGTGGATAAGGATCAGCCGAACGTCGGGCCGCAGTCCTATCCGACCTATTTCTATATCAACAATGCGAGCAAAAACAAAGATGCCGCGTTCGAGGTTATCTCGTATTTGACTACCGACGAGTTCCAGAAGCATCTGGCCATGAACGGCATGTTCCCGGTCCTGAAAAACCGCGACGCCATGAAGGCGTACGGGCAGGAGCTCCCGTTCATGAAAAATAAAAATACGCAGTCGTTCTTGCCCAAGCAGTTCGCGCCGGCCGCGCCGGTCAGCAAATACCAAAGCATCGCATTCAACAATTTGAACAATGCGTATAACGCCGTGCTATTGAAGGAGAAGGACGTCAATACGGCGCTGCGGGAGCAGGAGGAGAAGACGAACAAAGATATCGAAGCTCAGTTGGCCAAATAGAGGCAGGGAAAGGAGAGATCGCTCATGCGAAAAGCTCGGAGCTTATTTGCCCGCACCGTGCATGGATTGTTGTTCGCGCTGCTTGCTGTGTCGGGCCTATGGTTCGCGCCGGCACCGGTTCATGCCGCATCCGCCCTTACGATCGACTCCCCTGCCGACGGCGGCAGCGTACCCGCCGATACTGTCCGGATATCCGGAACGTTTGCCGGCGTCACGGACATCAAACTGATCATCAATGCAGCGAGGCAGGCGGACGTGGTGACCGTCGCTCCGAACGGCGGCCATACGGGCACGTGGTACTATGACCTGAATGCCGCCGAATATGGCGACGAGATCGAGCTGTGGGCAAAAGGGGCGGATGTCGCGGACCGATCAAGCGTCTGGTCGGCTTCCGTTACGGCCCGGGTTCAACCAAATCCGGTACTGCCCCCGAAGGTCGTCATTGCAAGTCCGGTTGACGGGACAGTCGTGAGCGGTACGGTTACCAACCAGGTGGAAGTATACGGAAGCCATCCGCTCGCCGAAGTTCTGGTGCGGATCGGAGGAGGACCGTGGCAGACGGCTGTGCAGAATGGTTCCTACTACGAGCTGCCGTGGGACACCGGCGGACTTGGCGACAAGACGACCGCCATCGAAGCGAAAGCGACCGATACGACGGGAAAAACCGGCTTCAGCATGACGACGTATGCCAGAACGGGAGCCGGCACGCACGAGCCGGTTTCGCTCCGAAACCAGGACCGGGCGATGTGGATATGGGAGCCTGCGGCGTACAATCTGTTTTTGAACCCCGGTTCGAGAGACGTTTTGGACGCGTTTGCCAAAGACACCGCCACCTTTGGCTCCAATCCGATTACTACCTTGTATGTGGCGTCGGGGGGCTTCAGCGGTGTCGATATCCTGGAAGACCAGCCGGACAAAATGCGGAACTTCATCGCATGGGCCCATGATCGCGGATATCAGGTCCACGCTTTGGTTGCCGGAGGAACGTCCCCTCCTTTCTTCGGGGCGTATGCCAAATACCATGACAAAGCGACGCGGCAGGTAGAGAAAGTGATCAACTACAATCTGGCCTCGCCGGCCGCAGCCCGGTTCGACGGCGTCAACGTCGATATCGAGCCCTACATTTCCCCGGACTTCAAAAGCCCGGATCGCTTTTTGCAAAAGCAGTATTTGGACGGTTTACGCAAAATAATCGAAAGAAGAAACGTCTCGGGAGTCGGCCTCGCCATCGGACCGGCGATACCGAGATGGTACGACAGCTCGCCGACCGCAAGCGCCATCGACTGGAACGGCTCCGTGAAATGGTTATCCGAGCATGTTCAGGACATCGCCGACTATATCTCGATTATGGACTACAGGGATTCGGCGGACGGCTCCAACGGCCTGATTGCCAGCGTTCAAGGCGAGATCGCGTACGCGGCGGCTATCGGCAAACCGAATTCCGTCGTCGTCGGCGTAGAGACGATCGATGTGGCGAACACCTCTGATCCGTACACCGTCACCTTCCGGCAAAAAGGGCGTACGGCCATGGAAAAGGAACTGAACAAAGTGTATGCGGCTTTCGGCGGCGAGCCGGGCTTCGGGGGAGTCGCGGTTCACCAGTACGATTCGCTGCGGGCGCTTCCTTCCTACTGGGGACCGGGAGAAACGTATTGGAGTCCTCCTCCGGATACGGAGCCGCCTACCGCCGTAAGCGCGAGCCCGACTGCGACCGCAGTTAACTACAAGCAAATTACAGTGAGCTACGGCAGGGCGTACGACAACACGGAAGTGGACCAATACCGGATTTTTCGAAGCACGACCAGCGGCTTTACGCCCGGTCCCGCTAATCTGGCAGGGACGTCGCGAAGCCTGACGTTCCAGGACGCCGGCCTGCTGCCGGACACGACGTATTATTACAAAGTCGCGGCCGTGGACGTCAGAGGCAATGTCGGACCGGCTTCGGCGGAAGGTTCGGCCAAGACGGCAGCGTCCTCGCTAAAGCCGCTTATCGTAGACGGCATGAGGGTAACGTATAACGGCAGCGCCGCCGTCGTTACGCTGCGAGTGGCGGATTATGCTACCGGCCTACCGGTCGCCGGCAGCGTGGGTGGCCGCTTCACTTATTCGGGCGGCAGCTATGTAACGGCGGCGACAGCACCGGACGGAACGATGACGGCAAGCTCGGAAGCGGTGCCGGCCGATCGGCAGATCGGGTTTATGGTGCGCACGATCGACGTCCCGGGCTATTATTGGGCGAAAGCGTACGACAAGCCTTCGGAGGGGGCCTTGTATCCGCAAGCGGGAGCCGGTCTGGCCGCGCTTGCCGTGAGCGAAGGGACGCTGAGCCCCGGCTTTGCTCCGCTTCGGTTGTCCTATACGGTAAACGTGGGTAACGAAACGTCCGCAATATTCGTCACCCCGACTGCGGCCGCGGCTGATGCGACGATCCGGGTGAATGGCCACCCGGTCCCGAGCGGAGTGGCGTCAAGCGAAATCTCCCTTGCCGTCGGACGCAACTCGATTGAGGTTGAAGTGCAGGAGCGCAACGGGGCGATTGCGTCCTACACCGTTACGGTCGTTCGCCCCGGCGCGGTAACTAACGTATTCCCGATGACGGACACCGCTTACGTCCACGAGAATCGGCCGCAGGAGGCCATCGGCAGCCTCCCGATACTGGAGGTGATCGATGTTCCGTCCGCAGCCGTAGGTGGCGACCGGATCATCTACATGAAGGCGGATTTCTCCGGGTCGGCGGACCCGTCAGTGAGCGAAGCGAAGCTGAATTTTTATGTCGATGCGAATACGGCCAAATCCGTGGCGCTCTCCGTCGACGGCTACGCACAGGCCGCTTGGAGCGAATCGACCGTAAACTGGAACAACCGGCCTAAAGCGGGCTACGTGCCGCTCGGAACCGTGACGGTGAGCAGCGCCGGCTGGTATTCGGTTGACGTGACGGGCTTCATCCAGTCGCGCTTCGGCGGAGACAGGACGGCAACGTTTCGGATCATGGATCCGAATACGAAAAATACGCTAGTGACCATCCGGGGCAGGACGTACGCCGGCTTCGAGCCGTACTTGATCGTCAATCCGTCCAACGGCGCCAACAATCCGACGGTTTCGCTAACCGTTAACTCCGACCCGGCGCCGTAAAGGTCGGCTTTGAGGGTGGGCAGCCTCCAAGTAGGCTGTCCCGAGGGACGCGTGTTCCCCGCATGCAGACAAAGAGTCTCTTTCTCCACTAGCGAAGTGGGGGAGAGACTCTATTGTTTTTGGCTATGAATGTTGATAATTGAATTGATTGACGAAAACCAGGAACGAGCGATGATGAACAAACACGACTCGAACCGGAATACCCGAAGGAAGTTCGGTTTGGATCGAACGGAGAATGCCGAGTTTCTCGCTCACGACGGGAGACTTACGACAAGCAGCCCGCGCGATGAGGCAGGATCGGTATTTTTGTGACCGTTTCTTTGTGGTTTTGGGGCTTGTTTTTGTATAACAAAATAATCCTTTATTACCCAAATCAAGGAATGGTACAATGTCCCTGCGACTCGGATAGATTTTCTAATCTAGGGCTGGTCATACATTTGATCTTGAAAGGTATAGGGGGATTTCCGTGATATTACGCGAAGGAACGCCGGAAGAGGTTGATATGTCGGCAAGCCGCGTTCAGCACTTGGAGCGGCTTGTCGAAGGTTGGGCAAGCGACGGTGTATCTCAGGCATTCGTCACGGTATTGGTGCGACGGGGCTGTATCGTCAGTTATCAGGCGTTAGGAAGGGCGGGGCCGGGACCGGACGCTCCCACGGTGTCGAAGAATACGTTGTTTCCGTTGGCTTCGATTACGAAACCGATTACAGCGACGGCGGCAATGATTTTGGCCGATCGCGGCTTATTGTGCGTGAGCTTCCCGGTGTCCTATTACATTCCTGAATTCGTGGGCGAGGGAAAGGAAAGGGTGCTTGTGCACCAGCTGATGACCCATACGTCGGGCTTGCGGAACAGCGATGTCAGCGAACATATCCGCAAAATGGAAGGGACGGTACAGGTGCCGCCGCCTGAACCCAACCAGGACCCGGAGCTGCACAGACGATTGTATCTCGGCTACGACGCGCCGCTCTGGAAGCCGCCCGGCACCGAGATGTCGTATTGCGGCTACGGGGTGGAGCTGCTGGGTGAAATTGTCCGCCGTGTGAGCGGGCAATCGCTGGAGCAGTTTTGTCGTAAGCATATTTTCGAACCGATCGGCATGCACGATACGTATTTTACCGTGCCGGAAACGGAGTATGGCCGCGTCATTCGCCGATCTTCCGATGTCCCTGGAGGCGGCTGGTACCACTCCCCTGAGGCGCTGTCCAGACCCTCCGCTGCCGGAGGCGCTTATTCAACCGCGCTCGATATGGCCAAGTTCGGCCAAATGTTTCTGAACCGCGGCACTTATGGCGAACACCGCATTTTGAGCGCCGCCGCAGTCGGCGAAATGACCCGCGATCAGGTTCCTCATGTATCCGCTACGTATGGCGCGCAGTTTTTTGTCCATGCTTCCTACGGCTACTGCTGGCCGGTAAACGGCAACAAAAAGGACAGCGGCGACTTGTTTTCGGCCAAGGCGCTCGTCTGCGGCGGCGCGGGCGGAGTCAACATTACGATCGATCCGCATTACGAAACGGTACATATTTATTTCTCCATCGACAACCGTCGGAATGACGGCTACGGCGTCTGGTGCCCCACGATGAATTTGTTCCACAACGCCGGGATTGCGGCAATTGAGGATGAAGACTGAGGGGACTGCGAGCATGATACTACGATCCGCCTGGAGGACGCTGCACGCCATAGCCTATGTCACCTATAAGGAATGGGCGGCTTATCGTTCGCATATGGTAGTGTCCTTGTTTGTCGGCCCGGTGCTGTTTTTGGTGCAGTTGTTTATTTGGCAAGCGGTATTTTCCGTTCGGGAAATGGTAAACGGATTTACGCTCGAGCAGTTGATCGCATATTACGCGATTGTGGCAGTCATCAATTACTTCATTTTCGATTTCGCCGACTGGAATTTGCAAATGCTGATTCGAACCGGAAAGCTGCTGACGTTTTTGCTGCGACCGGTTTCTCACCGCTATTTTGCCTTGTCGCAAAAAATAGGGCACCGCACGCTGGGGCTGTGGCTGGAGCTGACACCTGTCCTGATCCTTTTTATATTCGTGTTCCGGATCGATCTGGCGCCGGCATATCCGTTATGGGCCGCTCTTTCCGTCGTCTTCAGCTTTCTGCTCCTGTTCTTGATCAATTATTGCATCGGGATGACAGCCTTCTGGCTGACCAACACGGACGGCATTCGGCGCATGTTTATGATCGTGCGCGATGTGTGCGCCGGCGTATTTATCCCGCTCGGCTTTTTCCCGGAAGCGCTGCAAAAGCTGATGTTTTTTCTGCCGTTCCAGTATATCGTTTACGTTCCGGCGCGCGTCTTTATCGGCTCGTATGAGCTGGCGGGCCGTTCGCTGTCCATTCCGCAAATCGTTATGCTGCAAGGCGTGGTCGTTATGGTCATGTGGCTGGTGTCGAGCTTCCTTTGGTGTCTGGGCATCCGCAAGTTTACGGGGGTGGGGGCATGAGGGTGTGGTGTGAAATCCGCACGTATTTGTCTATTCTCCAAACGACCTTTGCAGCGCGGATGACTTATCGCGGAGATTTTTTTATCAGCGCCCTGATGATCGTGATCGGCGATCTGATCGTGCCGCTCGTCACGTTGATCCTGTACCGATCGGGGGCCTCGTTTCCCGGCTGGAGCCTGTACGAGGCGCTGCTCATTCAGGCGACGTTCATGCTGGCCAAAGGGATTGCGTTTCCGTGTTTTTTTGGCATCGTGTCCAATACGCTCGGGCGCGTCCGTGACGGCACTTTCGATATTTTGCTGCTGAAGCCGCGTTCCGCCCTGTATATGACGGTCGTGACCAGCTTTCAGACCGATAACATCGGCCGATTGTTCGGCGGGATCGTGTTGCTTATCTTTGCCTGCACACAATTGGGTGCGGCCAGTCTTCATTGGGAAGCCTTTGTGTGGCTGTTCGGCATGGGGCTTGTCGTGTTATTTGGGTTTGCCTTGTTTTTGTCGGGCATTGTGTTCGTGTGGGTCGGCAGCAGCCGGGTGTTTGAAATTTTTGATGCGGTCACTTCGTTCGGTATGTACCCGCGTTCGATTTTTTCCAAATCGTTTCTGCCGGTCGTGACGTTCGTCATCCCGGTGCTGATGATCGGCAGCATGCCGGCCGAAGCCTTGCTCGGGAGGCCGCTCGACGGCGTCGCCCTTTCCTCGGTCGTCTGCCTGTTGTTTTGCGCGGCAGGATGGCTGTTCTGGCATCGGATGCTGAGATCCTATACAAGTGCAGGTGGTTGAAGGCGATGTTAATTCAAGTGGAGAATTTGCGCAAAACGTATGTCACGTACGAACGCGGCCATACGTTCAAGGAAACGGTCGCCAGCCTCTTTGTGCGCAAACAGAAACAAATTCCGGCTGTCACTGGAATCTCCTTCGGAATCGAAGCGGGGGAAATCGTCGGTTTTCTCGGTCCGAACGGCGCGGGCAAATCGACCACGCTGAAAATATTGACCGGCGTGCTCCATCCGACATCGGGGGCGGTCAGCGTGATGGGGTATACGCCGTGGCGGCAGCGCAAGCACTATGTGAGGCATATCGGCGTTGTGTTCGGGCAAAAGTCTCAGCTGCTGTGGGACATCCCCCCGATCGACGCGTTCTATATGAATAAGGCGATTTACGATATTCCGGATGCGGAATTCGAAGAAACGTTGGGCCGGATGATCGCGCTGCTCGATGTGGCTGACGTTGTGCGGAAGCCGACGCGGCAGCTGTCGCTCGGGGAGCGGATGAAGTGCGAGTTCGCGATGGCAATGCTGCACCGGCCGCAAATTGTGTTTCTCGATGAACCGACGATCGGGCTCGACGTGATTGCGAAGGAGAAGATTCGTGGGTTTATCGCAGAAATGAACAAGCAGGGCGTCACCTTTATTTTGACGACCCATGACCTGGACGACGTCGAACAGTTGGCGCAGCGCGTTATCGTGATCAACCACGGCGCGATCGTATTTGACGACGCGATTCAGCGGCTGCGTACGATGACGGGCAGCAGTAAAATGTTGCGTCTTACCGCCAAGCGTCCGTTCGGGCAATCGTTTCCAGCGGGTACGCGGCTTGTCAAGCGGCTATCCGATTATGAGGCGGAGCTTGCAGTCGACACGGCCACTGTTGAGCTAGGCCAAGTCATTCAACAGTTGAGCGAATCGTTCGGCATTAAAGACATGTCGCTCGAGGACCCGGCCATCGAGCATGTTATCAAAGAGTTATATGTAGCGCAGGCTGGAGGCGGCGGGACATAACGCTGGGCAAACGACAGGAGCCATTGGCTGAAATACGGGGGAGAGGCGGTTGTCTGATGAATAATTGGATTTTGCGCGAGGGAGCGCCGGAACAAGCGGGGATGAGGGCGGATCGTATCCATTATCTGGAGAACAGCGTACAGCAGTGGGTAGGAGCGGGAGTGACGCCCGCGGCCGCCATGCTGGTAGCGCGAAAAGGGGTGATCGTGTCCCACAAGGCCTACGGTCCGCTGAC
The DNA here is from genome assembly GCF_039536325.1 of Paenibacillus hodogayensis. Taxonomy (NCBI): domain Bacteria; kingdom Bacillati; phylum Bacillota; class Bacilli; order Caryophanales; family Paenibacillaceae; genus Paenibacillus; species Paenibacillus hodogayensis. The sequence continues at coordinate 44,179 of NZ_BAAAYO010000001.1, read as the reverse complement.
GCCGATGGAAGGGGCGCCGTCGCTCGCAAAAGATTCGTTGTTTCCGCTAGCGTCCTTGACGAAGCCGCTTACCGCGACTTGTATCCTGATTTTGGTCGAGGATGGGAAGCTGGATCTGTTCGATCCCGTCAGCCGGTTTATCCCGGAATTTGTCGGGGAGGGGAAGGAAGCGGTCAACCTTCACCATCTGCTGACGCATACGTCGGGCCTGCGCCCGGACGATGTGCGCGATCATACGACCCGCCAGGAGGCGGCGGGCATCACTGTGCCGGAGCCGGAACCGACGGCGCACCCGCATATCCATAAATATTTGCTTCTCGGCTGCGGAACGCCGCTATGGAAGCCGCCGGGAACGGAAATGCGCTACCTGGATTACGGTTACCGGCTGCTGGGCGAGATTGTCCAACGCGTCAGCGGCCACTCGCTGCATCAGTTTGCCACGGAGCGGATTTTTGCGCCTCTCGGCATGAACGATACGTTTTATGTTGTGCCGGACGCGCTGTTCGACAGAGCGGTCAGACGCTCGGAGAGCCTGGCTGGCGGCGGGTGGTTCGGGACGCCGGACGCGCTGCGTTATCCGTCGCCTTCGGGCGGGGCTTACTCGACCGTGCGGGATATGGCGATATTCGGGCAAATGTTTATGAACGGCGGCCGCTACGGTCAGACGCGGATCTTAAGTCCGATTACGGTGCGCGAAATGACCAAAAACCAGATCCCCGGCGTCCCCGCCACCTCCAACGACCTCACGTTTCGGGAAGGGTCTTGGGGCTATGGCTGGAATGTGCGCAGCATGAAGCAGGACGACAGCGGCTCTTTGCGTTCGCAGCGCGCATTTGATCACGGCGGTGCAGGAGGCGTCAGGCTGCTGATCGAACCGGATTACGATGTGCTGTGGGCGTACTTTCCGATCGTGACGGATAAGCTGTACACGCGCAATTTGTTTCATAACATGGTAATGAGCGGGATTGAAGAGTGACGGTAGGGCGCTCCGCCCAGACGGAAGAACGCATGCCTCCGCGGACCGCTGATTCCGCGCCCGCCGCCCGGACGTGACGGCTTGAAGGAACGCGGCTTCCTAGGGAGGCTGTCCCGAGGGCGGCGCGAACCCCCGAATGCAAACAAAGAGTCTCTGTCTCCACTATCAAAGTGGGGGAGAGACTCTTTTATTTTTGGCTATGTTAGATGTTATGTTGATCATTAATTTAGAAGCTTTAGAGCTTACATGACCTTATTTGCAGGTGAAGGTAATATTGGACACAGGATTGAACAAGTGTGAAGTTGAGCAAAAATTTACGGACTGACGAAACACCTCTTGTCCAACAATAAAAGAACTAAAGTAATTTTTGGGGCTCGTGGCGCGGAGTTAGTGCTCCTTTTAGCATTATAGAGCGCCAAACTGGCATTTTTTACGAAAATAGCGCTCTTTCGCACACTACGTATCCGGCAAACCGGCCGAAACGGGGAGTTTTGGGGCTCGTGGCCGGGAGTTAATGCTCCTTTTAGCATTATGGCGCGCCAAACTGGCTCCTTTTGCGAAATTAACGCTCTTTCGCGCACTATGCCATCAGGGAAAACGGCAGAGCCATGTCACCCCTCCACAACCGTCTCCGAACCGCTCTGCTGCAGCGCGACGCGCCGGAATTCGCCCGGCGTCAGGCCGCAAATCCGTTTGAACATGCGGATGAACGAGTTGACGTTCTGGTAGCCGACCTCGGCGGCGATGTCCTGAATACGGCTGTCCGTACCGCTCAGCATTTCCTTGGCCCGCTGCATGCGCAGCCCGTTGACGTATTCGCTGAACGTCTGGCCCGTCTTCTCGTGAAAGTAGGTGGACAAATAGCCGCGCGACAAGCCGAGCTTCTCGGCCACCAGCTCGAGCGAGATGTCCTCGCCGTAATGCTTGGCGACATAGTCCAGCGCAAAATCGCGGATCGGGTCCTGCTCGGCTTTGCGCTCGCGGACGAGCGCCGCGGCTTCGCCCGCAAAACGGCGGAAAAATCGCCCGTATTCGTCGACGCTCCAGCAATCCTTGAGCAGCAGAAACGGCGATTCGCCGTCCAACAGCCGGCTGATATCGTAATGATGCTCGAGCAGCAGCTTCCATATGTGCGAGACGAGCTCCTTGCCGAGCTCGGCGAATTGGCGGGCGTTCGCTCCGCTTAGCTCCATATGCCGCAGCAGCGCGTCGACGAGTTCTGCCGCCCGTTCGTCCTGGCCCGCCAGCAGAGCGGCCAGCAGCTCCTGCTCCTGCGCCGTGGACATCGGCGGGAGAGCCGGGAGCTCCACGGCGGGCAGCCGGGTGATCGTCTGCGTATCGCGGTTCAGCAGCCGGGAGCCGAGCATCGCCTGCGCCTCCTCGTAGGCGCGGGATAGCTCGTTCGGGCTCCGTTTCACCGGCAGGAACGCCATCGTGGCGAACCCGTACTCCTTGTCGCGGTCGAGCACCTGCTTCAGCCGTTCCAGCGTGTCGATCACCGCGGAGGCGTCCTCGTCGGTGAACAGCAGCGACAAGATTTGCTCCTTCTCCATCTGCAGCGTGACCGCCCCGGGAAAGCGCCCGCTCATTTGCAGGTTGATATATTCTTGAATGTAATAGGCGGTTTTTTCCTGATCGTCCTGCGCCAGCTGTCCGAAGCGGGCAGTGAACGACAGCTGGAAGGCGACCAGAAAGAACGGCTTGCTCGTTTCGATCAGATCGTGCAGCTCGTTCCAGTGGCGAATACTTTTCAGCTTGCTCATATAGCCGTAGTTTTGCAGCAGCTTATTTTTGCGCCGCAGATCCTGATCGAAGCCGCGGTTGGCGTGCAGCATATCCGAGATGCTGCGTCCAAGCCAATCGAACTCGCGGATGCCGCTCGTCATCCGGCCGGGCTGTCCCGGGCGCTGGAGCAGACGAATCATCCCCTGCACCGGGCTGTTAAACCGGATGCTCAGCCAGACGGAGATGAGCAGGCTCGCCGCCACGGCGACGGCCAGCATGCCGAGCAGCAGCATGCCGAGCCGCTCCACCTGGGAGGCGATCCGGTCGTTCGGGATCACATTGACGTATCGCAGCCCGGAAGTTGGCCCGTTTTTGTAAAAGTAGTAGCGGTCGTCGCGGATGAAGTAGCCGTCACCCGCAGCCGGCAGGTCGGCCGGGAGGGCGGAGCCGATGCCGGCCATTGCGCTCGCGTCCTTCGCGCCGGGGTCCGAATGAAACAGGACGGCACCGCCCGCGTCGAGAATGTAAAAATGATCCGCGCCGTTATAGTGCAGCGAGCGGAACATACTGTCCGCATCGAGCAAGGCGGCGACCAGGTATTGGCTGCTGAACTTGTTTTTGATGACGACAGGCAGCAGCCCGCCTTTATCCTCCACAGTACGGTCGTATTTGTACTGGCGGAAGTCCGCCGCGGGGAAGACGCGGAACGTATAGCCTTCGGCAAACTGATTTTGCCAGAAGACGGGACCGTACGGCTCGCTGACGTAAAATTTGGTGAACATATTAACCGCATTCGTCGTCGTATCCCGCTCGATAACGAGCGGATTGTCGCGAAACAAAATAAAGACGTTTTCCAGAAAGAGCATTTTATTGGAAAGAAGCGAGTTCAGCTCGGGCTTTACCGCATTGACCGCCGTGTAGTTCGGCTGACCGTTGGCCGCGACGAGCGCGCTGAACCGTTCGTTGAAATAAAAGCGCAGCAGGTCGCTCTCCACGAGCTGAAGCTGCTGCTCGTAGCCGTTGACCGTATTGTTCATATTGAGCGTATTGTGGTCGATAATTTCCCGCTCGATATTCGTCTGGAAGAAGGCGAACGACAACATATTGAAGGAAAGCAGCAGCGCGATGACGAGCATAAAGCCGCCAAGCAGCCGGACGAACAACGAATTTCGTCTTGAAGATGCCGGATGTCTGATCGTATTCATCGGTTCTCCCCTTTCCGGTATGCATTTCTTCCGATCATACACTTTTTGTCAGGTGTCGTAAGAGCGCTTACAAACGGACGCATTGTCGATGGCGGTAAAGGCCGGCCTCGGCTATGCTCAATCTATGCCCATTGTAGAACGCCGATGTTTATTCGGCAAGCACAAAAAAAACGGGCGACCAAGAAGGAGGGGGGGCCTTTGGAGGCGAACCGGATTACGGAGAGTCTTCCGCGCCGCATGGAGCGCCCGGAGGCGCAAGCGCGCCGTTCGTTCGGCAAACGATTTCGCGACAGCCGCTATCTGTTGCTGCTCGTATTGCCCTGCGTCGTTTATTTTCTCGTGTTCCATTATGTGCCGATGTTTGGTATCGCGATCTCGTTCCAGAAGTACAATTTGTTCAAAGGCATTTGGCACAGCGAGTGGGTCGGTTTCCACTATTACCGGATGTTTTTTGGCAACCCGGATTTTTTCAAGCTGCTGCGCAACACGTTCCTGCTCGGAGCTTACCAGATCGTGTTCGGCTTTCCTGCGCCGATCGCGCTCGCCCTGCTGTTCAACGAGCTGCGCAGCGCCGTCTTCAAGCGGGTGGTACAATCGGTCAGCTACTTGCCGCACTTCATCTCCAACGTCGTTGTGGCCGGCATGATCGTCGTCTTCCTGTCTCCGTCCGGCGGCCTCGTCAACCGGCTCATAGCGGCGGTCGGCTTCGATCCGGTCAACTGGCTGATGCTGCCGGAATGGTTCCGTTCCATTTATGTCGCTTCGGGAATATGGCAAGGGATCGGCTGGTCGTCGATCATTTATTTGGCAGCGCTTACTGCCATCGATCCGCATCTGTACGAGGCGGCCGAGATGGACGGGGCTGGGAGGTTCCGCAAAATGGCGTACGTCTCGCTGCCCGGCATCATGCAAACCGTCGTGGTGCTGCTTATTTTGGAAATCGGACATGTGCTGGGGGTCGGCTTCGAGAAGGTGTTCCTGCTGTACAACCCGGCGATTTACGAGACGGCGGATATTATTAGCACCTACGTCTACCGCGTCGGGCTCGTACAGGGCAATTACAGCTACGCGGCGGCGATCGATCTGTTCACCGGTGTCGTCAATCTGGCTTTTCTGCTAGGCGCCAATACGATCAGCCGCAAGCTCGGCGAGAACAGTTTATGGTAAAGGAGGCTGGCTACGCATGGCCAAAAAGGCAGGCCTGTTCGACATCGTCAATATTGTCATTATGCTGCTGCTGCTTGTCGTCACCGTATACCCGTTCGTGTACATGATTGCCGTCTCCTTCAGCGACAGCGTGTCGGTCATGAAAGGAAGCGTATTCCTTTGGCCAAAAGGATTCAATACCGACATGTACCGGATCGTGCTGACCGATCCGCGCATCTGGAGCGGCTACCGCAATACGGTGCTGTACACCGTAGGCGGCACGGCGCTGTCGCTCGTGCTGACGTCGATGGCGGCCTATGCGCTGTCCAAGCCGAGAATGCTGTTCCATAAGCCGATCACGATCCTGGTCGTGGTGACGATGTTTTTCAGCGGCGGAATGATTCCGACGTTCCTGGTCGTCAAAAGCCTCGGGCTCGTCGATACGATCGGGGCGATGATGATCCCGGGGGCGATCAGCGCGTGGTATCTGATCATGATGCGAACGTTTTTCGCCGGTTTGCCTCCGGAGCTGGAGGAGGCTGGGAAGATGGACGGGCTGAACGATATCGGCTTGTTCGTGCGCATCGCGCTGCCCTTGTCCCAAGCGGTGCTCGCCACCATCGGGCTGTTCTACGCGGTCGGCATCTGGAACAACTTTTATTCGGCGCTGCTTTATTTGCGCAACCCGGAGCTGGTGCCGCTGCAGGTCATTCTGCGCAATCTCGTGCTGGCCGGGCAGACGAATCTGGACGGCTCTTTTACGCTCGGCAAAGACCAGCAAATCGTCGAGGAGTCGCTGAAATACGCGACGATTCTCGTCGGCACGCTGCCGATTCTGGTGGCGTATCCGTTTTTGCAAAAATATTTCATCAAGGGCGTCACGGTCGGCTCGCTGAAAGGATAAACACCATAACGAGGGGAGGAAGGCGTTCTTCCGACAGTCCGCTACAAGGAGCGGGAGGACGCCGCGCAACGATGAAAAAGGGGATTGCAGCGGCAATGGCGGTATTGCTGGCCGGCGTGTCGGCCGGATGCAGCGGAGGCGGAAGCGGGAGCAGCACGGGAACGGACCCGGGCAAGGAGACGGCGCCGGCGGGCAAGCAGGGGGGGCCGACGACGCTGACGATGTTAGTGGGCGCCCAAGGGAACTGGACGTATAACAAGGATAAGCCGATCTGGAAGACGATCAAGGAGAAGACGAACGTCGATATCGTCGGACAGGTGCCGCCGGGGGACAACTACGTCGAGGCGGTCAACCTGACGGTGGCGACAGGCAATATGCCGGACCTGATGTATATGAGCAGCTTTACCGTCGCCAACAAATACGGGCAGCAGGGCGCACTCGCCAACATTTTGGATTACCTCGATCTGATGCCGAATTTTCGCAGCTGGCTGGCAAAATATCCGGAGCTGAAGCAGCGTTACACATCCGCCGAGGGCAAAATGTACATGTTCCCGAACGAAGGGTTCGGTCAAGGGGAGCGGATCGGCTGGATGTACCGGGACGATGTGTTCAAGAAACACAATTTGCCGCTGCCGACGACTTACGACGAGCTGTACGAGACGCTCAAGAAGCTGAAGCAGCAGTATCCGGACAGCTATCCGTTCGTCACCCGCGGAGCGTTCGGGACGATTACCCGCATGGCTCCGCAATTCGATACGTACAACGACGTTTATTACGATTTCGATAAAAAGGAATGGCGGTACGGTCCTGCCGAGGACAACTACAAAAAGCTCGTGCTGTTTCTGAACAAACTGTACAAGGAAGGGCTGATGCCGCCCGACTGGCTGACGGTCAAGGGCAAGCAGTTCGACGACTTCATCGCCAACAACAAGGCGTTCGTGTTCCTGGATTATATGGTCATGGACTACTACAACGTGCCGCTGCGCAAGGACAATCCGCAATTCGCGATGCTGTTCATGCCGCCGCCCGTCGGATTTGCCGGAGCGAAGCGGCAAAATCTCAATATCAATACGGTCGATTCGGGCATGACCGTGGCGTCCACCTCGTCGAAGATCAAGGACGCGATGAAATATATAGATTTCTTCTATAGCGAGGCCGGCAAGGAACTGTCGAGCTGGGGGATCAAGGGAGTGACGTACGAGGAAACGAACGGCACAAAAAAATATCTCGACGAATTCAAAACGCTGTCCGACCTGCGCGAGAAGCCCGGACTGTTAAACTACGGCACCTATACGTGGATCGATTACAACGCCCTGCTGACCACGACGAGCAAAGAGACCAGAGACGCCTATGCCGTCGTCGGCCAATACGACTCCAAGCTGCAGCCGAAGCCGGCGTTCAACGAGAAGGAGAACGACGTGCTTACCACCGTCGGGCAGGCGATCCAGAAGCACCGCGAGGAGAACATCACCCGGTTCATTCTCGGCGAGAAGGGGATGGATCAATGGGACGCTTATGTCGCTGACGTGAAGAAGCTCGGTCTGGACCAACTGGTGAAGGTGTACAAGGAAGCGTACGACCGCCAGCTTCAGGCGAAATAGGGCGCGAAATCGATTGCACGGAATTGTTAACGCTCACGAACGTTGCCGGTGGAAAAATCACCGTCAAGGACGTGAGCGTTTCTGTTTGCGAAAGTTGCTGCGACTGGAAACAGAAAGTCTCGCTCAATCCATTTTCGATCTTCTTAGACAAGTTGTAGCCGTTTCACTTGTCGTACCTCACGGGCTCTCCAAATCCATATATAGGGAGTGGGATGGAGGCTTGTTTTCTTATGTAGAGCATAACGATAATGTGCAAACGTGGAACGGGAAGGAAGCGTAAGAAAGCGGTTTCTCCGCGGAAGACGGCACGCATATTAAGAGATTTTCTCTAAAGACCCGCCTTGCACGGATTGCTATGATTAAAACATGGAAGCGATCAACGAAGAAGGGAGAGAGAGGGTGAACGGCAATTTGACATTGCGGGCAAGGAATAGCGGTGACCGGACGACGGACCCGCGGTCGAGTTACATACCGACCGGATAGCGCCGGGAGATAGAGAGGCACAGATCAGCTGGCGTTCGAATGTGAAGGAAGAAGCGGACGGCTCGTCCTATCTCACGATGTGTTCAGGACGGAAGCCGAACAAAATCTGAGCATGATTTTCCGTTCGGCTGACGGAGGCGTAACATAGAAGTTTCTGACGGATCCTTTGGAAGTTCATAACGCCCAGACTCATCGGCGGGAGTGAGGAGATGTTGAGAATCAGCAGAAAAGCATTGATGATTATAACGTTATTCCTTGCTTCGGCTTTAGCGGGTACCGCTTGCATGCTTTTCATAAAAGAGACTTTAAGCAGAGCCGAAAGCAATTCAGTCGTTGCGACCATTAACGGCGAACCTCTGACAACGGAAGAATTCAAATTGCTGCTCGCCAAAAACAGGGCTTCGACTTACACCTATTTTAAAGGTAAATACAATGTTGACGACAGCCCCCGATTCTGGGACGACAACTATGGAGGGGAGGTGCCAATAGAAAAGCTCAGAAATGAATCGTTAAATGAAGGCGCTATCATTAAAATCCAGCAGCTATTAGCCAAACAGAAAGGCATCGTGAAAGATATCAGTTATCCGGCTTTTGTGCAACAGCTTCAAGCCGAGAATGAAAGGAGAAAAGAAGCTGTAAGAAAGAAACAGGCGATTTACGGACCTGTAAGCTTCGATGAGAAGGCCTATTATGGAATTGTAAACGGTAATCTGGCTGCGGAACTAAAGAAGAAGATTGGGCAGGAATCTGCGGTGTCGGATCAAGCGCTTCAGCGGTATTATGAGCTAAACAAGGATGTTTTGTTTGTCAAATCCGATACGATTCGTATCAAAAAACTGAGCGTTGCTTTAGCCGATCATGGATCATTGCAAAAAGGAGATGCCCGTGCGCTAATCGACGACATTCATGACAGATGGGCAGCCGGGGAGGATTTGGACAAGCTGTTGGAGGCTTATGAACCAAAAAATTCAAGACTTATCGCAAAGGAAGAACAAATCTTGGATGATGCATCGATCAAAGACAACGCCAGGAACAGCCCCATTCTTACGGATACTGCGGAACAGTTGTCCGTCGGCGGCATAAGCCAAGTTTTTGAAGAAAACGGCGCCTTCACGATGATAGTATGCCTGGAGAAAACTCCACAAGGGTATCGTCCGTTTCTTGAAGTAAAAGATCAGGTAAAATCGGACGTGATCGATCAACAATATAACGAGCTAGTCGCACAATTGATGAAGGACGCGGTCATTCACATCAACAACAGTGTCTATAATAGCATCAACTTGTAAATGGGTAGGAATTGTAAGAAGGAGGAGTGTTCATATGGTAAAAAAAATGAAGGCGATGATTACGAATTTCCTTATCTTCTTGATGTTGAGCATAACGATTCCGGCAATTGTTCCCGCTTCCGCGTCGGCCGATCAACCATTGACTACGGGAACGTCCTATTATGTGGATGCGTCAAGTGGCAGCGATAGCAATGCTGGAACAAGCGCGGGTGCTGCATGGCAAACATTAGACAAAGTGAACAGTACCACATTTATGCCAGGAGACCGGATTTTGTTCAAAGCAGGCGGAGCGTGGACCGGTACGCTTCATCCGCTTGGTTCCGGTTCAGCGGGCGCTCCTATTACGATCGACGGCTACGGGAGCGGCAACAAACCGCTGATTATGGGCAATGGCGCACGTGCGGCCATAGAGCTACACATGCAGGAATATTGGACAATACAGAACCTGGAGATTACCAACGATGCTTTACAGGTCGCTATGAGAAACGGCATCTTTATCCGTGGTAATGAGTCGAGCTCGACCGCCCCGCCTCTGCATGGGATTCGAATCTTGAATATGGACGTCCACAACGTAAAAGGCATTCATAAGAGCACAGATGGCGATGTTTGGCGTTCAGCCGCCATACAATTACATGGAAATTTCAACGATGTGCTGGTATCCGGAAACAATGTGCATGACGTGACCAACGGGGGCATATTCCATTTCTCCCCAGGAAATTCCGACGGAATTGTCATCAGCAACAATATCGTCAACAAAACGGGACGAGACGGGATCATCGTAGCGCAAGCCAAAAATGTGCTGGTTGAATACAACACTGTGTTGGATGCGGGAATCAATGGTCAAGGGTTCAGATGGATTGCGGGCATGTTTCCACATCGCGTGGAAAATGCGACCTTTCAGTATAACGAAGTGGCCAGAACTATGAAAGAAATTTCGGACGGGCAAGGCCTTGACGCGGATCTTTTCAATGGCGGCACTATTATTTTTCAGTACAACTACAGCCACGACAATCAGGGCGGATTTTTACTGGTGATGGAGGATCAGACGCCATACCGTGACAATAGGCCGCTCGAAAACATTATCATAAGGTACAATATTAGCCAGAACGATGCGAGCGGCGAAATGAAAATAAGGTATACAGATAAAACGTACATATACAACAACAATATTTACTGTCCGAATTGCATCGTGAAAGTAAGCAGCGACGGATATTCAGGCTACAGCGAAGGGGCGAAAATCTGGAATAATATTTTTTATGCCGCAGGCGGCATTTACCAGCAGGATTTCTTGTATGATTCCAATGTATATACGGGCAACGGCGCTATTCCTGACGATCCCAATCAAATCACGGCCGATCCGTTATTTGTCGACCCGGGCAATGGCGGAGACTTTAAGACCGGAATCGACGGCTATCGATTAGAACCGGAATCGCCGGCGCTAAATGCCGGGAAGGTCATCTCGGGTAACGGCGGGAAAGACTACTGGGGCAATCCGTTATACTTTGGAAATCCGGATATAGGCGCCTTCGAGTATCAGGCCATCGATAATAAACCGCCAAGCTCAGACTACAATCAGAGACCGGTAAACCTAGTGCTGGATCCCGACTTTGAAATTGTGACTACAGGGTCGGAGCCATGGTCTTACTATTATGGAGATCCAGCCTCACCGTTCGCTTTTACGACAGAGCAAAACCATACCGACGGCGGCACCCGATCTATGAAAATGACAGGCAAGAGAGACTATAGAGGATTGAGGCAGGACGTCAGAGTCAAGCCCAATACGGATTATGTTTTCTCGCTTTATGCTAAAACCGATAATAACGGGGATTCCAGCAAAATAGCCCTTTTCAAAGTACTGGATACGTCGGAGAGAACGATCGGGCAAACGATTATCGGCAACACTATCGACTGGAATCAGTTCACCATCCATGTGAACAGCGGCAGCCTGACGACGTTAAGGATTATATTGCAGGACGGAGGAATCTCCGGTTACTTTGATGACTTCAGCGCAGCTCCTTCGGATTCTACAGCTCCGACATGGCCTGATGGAAGTACGCTTTCGGCAACGAATGTCCAAGCGGGATCGCTTATGCTAGCATGGCCGCCAGCAGCGGATAATGTGGGCGTGGCACAGTATCGTATCTATAAGGAGGGGCGCTTGCTCGATACAGTATCAGGCAGCGTATATCAATACAATGTAACGGGACTCGAGGAATTTACGAATTATGCATTTAAAGTGATTGCAGAGGATAACGCCGGAAATTGGAGCGCAAAACGTTTGACGGCTATCATAAAAACGGCAGATGAGACTCCGCCGACTACAACCATAGCCTTGGCGCCTTCGCAACCGGATGGACAGAATGGCTGGTACGTACATCCGGTAACGATTACGATGGATGCCGCCGATACGATGTCAGGTGTGGCGAAAACGGAATTCAGTCTGGACAGCGGGACCACGTGGCAAACATATACAGGTGCTCTGACCATTTTTCAGGATGGCCAGTATACGTTGAGTTACCGATCAACGGACAATGCCGGGAATGCAGAAGCGGTAAAATCGGTCAGCTTCAGCCTGGATTCGACTGCGCCGGTGATCGCAGTGTCCGTACCGGAGGAAGACGGCACTTATGAAGCTTCCGGAGAATTGCTGCCGAGTTTCATTGTAACCGATAACTTATCTGGTGTTGACAACAACAAGACGTCGGTAACGCTAGATACCTATTCCTACACGGTCGGAACGACGATCCCGCTCTATACATTGTCGCTTGGTTCGCATACATTCATGGTGACTTCCAGCGATAAGGCCGGCAATCAGGTAAGCAGTACCATTCATTTCCAGACGGTGTCCAGCATCGGTTCATTACAGGCACTGGTGATACGATTTACCGAACACAATTGGATCGACAATGCCGGAATTGCGAACAGTTTGCGGTCCAAATTGGCGGCAAACGACTTAACTAGTTTTGTAAATGAATTGCAAGCGCAGAGCGGGAAGCACATTTCAAGCGAAGCGGCAAACTATTTGTTGCGAGATGCCCGTTTCTTGCTATCTCAAAATAAAAGATAACAGCTTAACGATGCTTGCTATCGGGATCGGGTTGATCGTTACGAACGATCAATCCGGTCACGTCTTTCGTCTTTTTAGCCGACGAACAAGTGAAGAAGGAATTCCGCACGGACACAACCGTTGTGGAATCAACCGAAAGCTTCGTGAACAAAGCGCAAGCGTCATCGAGAAATAAAACTGCCGTTCAGCTATCTCCTTGACCGGGAAGCCCTGTTGGGACAAGCCAATTAAGTAGTCCCCGGGAATCGTGACGGCTGCTTCGGTACGATCCGGTGCAGGGCAACGTAAAAAGGCCACGCCAAATGGCCTTTAGTTGATTATAGTGTAAATGCAGATAATATAACCATAAAATGGTTAGAAGGAAGTATAGTTGTATTAAATTAGTTAGGAGTTGTATGATTATGAAAAGACATATGCCTTTATTGGCAGCTTTTCTTGATTATATTTAATTACATGCATCATCCATGAGATCAAAAAAATACCCGAAGTCACTGTTGATAGGCTTTGTGTGCAATTATAATTCTCTACTGCCGAATAGATAGGCTGTTAAAAAAAATGACCGGTTCCGCGTCTAGCGCCTATCGGAACGTTCCGATCGGGTAATACAATAAAAGGAAAGCGAGGGGCAGAATGAGCGATACAAATGATAACGGGGTTCCGTGTAAGGCGAAGCTGGTCTTGCGCGCGGAGGAGCCGGCCGCGGCCGCCGCTTTCTGCGCAAGCGTGCTCGGCTGGGAGCCGCTCGGCGGAGACGCCTACGGAGAGAACGTGGGCCGTTTGTTTGGGTTGCCGGGTGGAGAGTTGGCACTGCTTGTCGGAGGAGAAGGCGATCTGGAGGGAGAGACGGAGCGGCAACTGGCGGACCCGGATGCGAAGCGGCCTGCTTCGGGGGAGCGATTCTATATCCGCATAGCCGAAACGTTCGGTTCGTTGGACCCGATCAAGGAGCGGGCGTCCGCCGCCGGTGCCGTCGTGAAGGACGAGCTGGAGCCGCTGTGCTGGCGTTCGCTGACTATACGGCTGCCGGACGGACAGCTTGCCGTCTATTGGCAGGAATTTGCGGCGACCGACGAGCACATCTTGGCTTTATACGCCTCCGGACCGGACAAGCTGGAGGCGGCGCTAGCCGGTCTGACGGAGCCGGACCTGGACCGGGCGATCGCGCCCGGCAAATGGACGATCCGCCAGCAGACGCTGCATCTGGTCGATCTGGAGCTGGCTGCGGCGCACAAGCTGAAGTTCATCCTCGCCAGCGCCGAGCCTGGGCGGCTCTATACCTCCAGCCGGTTCGAACAGGATGCTTGGGCGGAGGGCATGCGCTATGCGGAGCGCCCGATCGCGACCGAGGTCGCCTTGTTCCGGCTGCTGCGGGAGCATGTACGCACCGTCTGCCGGCACATTCCGGACGGGCTGGCGCGCAGCGTAACGCTGGCGAGCGGCCAGACGGAGACGGCCGGCAAGCTGATGAAAGCGATGGCCGGTCACGCGAACGGACATATTCGGCGGATCGGGGAGATTCGGGAGCAGGCAGTCGACTCTCGGTAGACGAATACCTTAAACCGTATTCGTGGAATGGACGAATCCCTTGCACCTCAAGGGATCGAGTCTTCCCGAATACACAGGATTAGCTCTGACTTTGTACCAGGAATCGATAACAAGCTAGCTGTGCAGCTGCCTTCCTGAATAGGCCGTCGTCAAAAAAACAAAAACGGGGCAGAAAGACGCCGGAATAAAAAATATAGATCCCGCAAGCGAAATGACAAAAATGGTATTGAAACGAAAAGTAGCTCATGGTACTATTAAATAAAGAATATCGTTCTTTAATGCGGAACTGAATAGCAATGAAAAAGCGCTTTCTTCCTCCTCCCTCCGATTGAAGAGGATCCGATAGAATGGAGGTTAAATCCAAACTTGCTGGTCTCGTTTTATTTTTGCAATATTATAGGAACGATGTTCTTCTATGAGGAACGAGATCTTTAGTTATGACGCTTAAACAAAAACTTACCCGCATGTGTTCAAATACGGCAAACTGCAATCGCTTACAAAAAAGAGGTCGAATGAGGGGGTGACCCGCCAATCGGTGTCAATTGGAGATCGGCGCCGAATCAGGTTAACCGGAACGAAGCTTGTAATCATACGTGCGCGATGAAAAAGGGTCCATTATTCTGCTATGGGGTGATACGATGTTCAAACAAGCAAAAGCGGTTATGAGCGCGGCGATAGTATTCGCTATTTTATCCGGCTGCAGCTCGCAAGGCACTACCCAAACCAATACCGGCGCAGATGCCGTGAAGCCGCCTGAAAAGCAAGACCCGGTCACATTAAAATTTTACACCATGACGCCTATCGACGATTTCGAAAAATATATCAACCAGTTCGTGAAGAAAAAGTTCCCGTACGTAACGCTCCAGGTTGTCGAGAACAAAAAGGGAAGCGAAATCCAGGATTTGATCGCCACGAATGACACTCCCGACATCATCTGGCAAGGCCTCACGAATATGGGAGGACCGCTCGCCGATTATGACGTGCCGATGGATTTGACGGCGCTCGCCAAAAAGCACGGGTTCGATTTCAATAAGTACGATGCGAAGATGTTAGACAGCATCAAGTCCTATTCCCCGAAAGGGGAAATACTGTACCTGCCGTACAATGTTCTTGTGTTCGCCCTGCATTACAACAAGGATATTTTCGACAAATTCGGCGTCGCATACCCGAAGGACAATATGACCTGGGAAGAAGTCATCGAGCTCGGCAAACGAATTTCGCGCAAAGACGGGGATACGCAATATATCGGTCTCCTTCCGCCGACGGGTCTTAACCGCGTACAGAGCCAATTGAGTCTTTCCTACGTGGACAGTACCGGACAGAAAGCCCTTCTGGCGACCGAAGGGTGGAAGCGGATGTTCGAGACGATGAAAAGCATAAACGATTATCCCAACGCTCCTCAAATGAAATCGTTTGGCGACGTGCGCAACAATTTTCTGAGCAACCGGACGGTAGCGATGATGCCGGAAATTTTACAGCTGCAAAACTACGATATGGCCGCAGCGGAGAAAGCAGGATTGAAATGGGATATCGTCACGTTCCCGGAATTCAAGGATAAGCCCGGAGTCGGGGTCGGCGTATTCTCCGACGGCTTCGTCATTCCGAAAGGAAGCAAGCATGCCGACTTGTCTTTCCAGATTATGGCGTATTTGAGCGCCGATCCGGACGTTCAGATGGAGGCCACCAAAAACGGACGGATTACCGCGTTGAAGGACAACGCCAAGATACTGGAGCATGCTTTCGAGAACAATCCGGCCGCCAAAGGCAAAAATCTGAAAGCCGTGTTCACGCAAAAATACCCCGATCCGATCTTGTCCTCGCCTTACAACTCTACGGGGCTGGGAGTGGCCGGCCCGAAGCTGCTGGACTATATGAACGGAAAGTCCGATGTGAATACGCTTCTTAAAGAGGCGGAAGAGGAGTTCAACAAGAAGATTGCCGAGCTGAAGTCGAAGAAATAAATGGATGGTCAAATGAAAAAGAGCCAGGAAGCGAATTGTTCGCTTCCCGGCTCTTCAGTCCGTTTTACTGCTTTTTCAAAGCTTGAATGTCCGCCTCGGATAGCTCCGTGATTTTGGCGATGTCGGAGACGGAATATCCCATGGAAAGCATGTTGAGCGCAATTTGTTCCGCCTTCCGCTTTTCTCCTTCTGTTTTTCCTTCTTCCTTAGCCCCTTGAATACGCGACGCTTCATCACGTAGAAATTTCAAGCGAGATTCGTACCCAAGCCGTGTTTCCGCATCCTGACTTAAAAATTCCAACGTATCCATCGCTTTTTTCAACATCGGCTCGTTCAACGTTAACGCCTCCCAACTTGATTGGCTGCTATCCTAAGCTGGAAGCTCCAAGGCTTTTAACCGACCGCATGGGTGCCTTGCGAATGGCTGTACAGCTGCTCGTAGTAGCCTTTGCGATCCAGCAGCTGGCGGTGCGTGCCCTGCTCGACGATCTCGCCGCGCTTCATGACGATGATGCGATCGGCCTGCATAATCGTCGACAGCCGATGCGCGATGACGAGTGTCGTGCGGCCTTTGGAGACGATCTGCAGCGCCGACTGGACGAGCTGCTCGGTGTACGAGTCGAGATTGGCGGTAGCCTCGTCCAGTATGAGAATTTTCGGGCGGAAGACGACGATCCGTGCAAACGAGATCAGCTGCCGCTCCCCGGCGGACAAGCCGCTGCCCCGCTCGGACAGCCGGGTGTCGTACCCGTCCTGAAGCCGGGTAATGAGGCTGTCCGCTCCTACGAACCGGCAAGCCTTGATGACGTCCTCGCGCGAGATCGATTCGTCGAACAGCCGCACGTTGTCGATAATGCTGCCCGAGTACAGGAAGGGCTCCTGCTGCACGAGTCCGACGATCCGGTGAAGCTTCGCCTGCGGGATGTCGCGCACGTCCGTGCCGTCGATGCGGACGCTGCCCTCCTGCACGTCGTAGAAACGGCAGAGTAGGCTCATCAGCGAGCTTTTGCCCGCTCCGGTCGCGCCGACGATGCCGATCATTTCGCCTGCGGCGATGTGCAGATCGAGATCGTGCAGAACCGGGATGCCTTCCTGATAGCTGAAGCGGACGTGGTCGTAGTCGACCCGGCCCTGCACGGAAACGGCTGGCAGCGCTTTGGGAGGCTCGGCGTCGCGTACCTCCGCCGGGATCATGAACAGCCGCCACAGCCGGTCCATCGAGACGGTCGTGGATTGGAGCGTGTTCCACTGCTGCGTAATGGAGTTGATCGGCTGGAAAAATTGCCGGATGTACGTAATGAACGCATACAGCACGCCGAACTCCATCGTCCGTTCGAATACGGCCATTCCGCCGACCCAGACGATAAATGCGATGGACAGGTTGCCGAGCATATCGAACGAACGGTTGAACAGCACATTGGTCCGGACTTCGCGGACGTTGGCGCCGAAGTAGCGCCGGTTCTGCTCGTCGAACGAGCGCTGCTGCTCTTTTTGCTGATGGAACGCTTGAATCAGGTTCATGCCGGCTAGGTTTTCCGCCGTGAAGGCGATCAGCCGGGACAGCTGCGTCCGGGTGATTTGGTAAATTCTGCGCATATACGAGCGGAAGCCGATGGCGATGCCGGCGATGATCGGCAGCAGAATCATGCTGTAGCCGGCCAGCACCGGGTCCAGATGGAACATCAGGGCGACGATGAACAGCAGCGTCATGCCGTCGCGCATCAAGCTGAGCAGCACTTGGGTGAAAAACTGGTTCAGCGTCTCCGTATCGCTCGACACGTGCGTGACGAGGCTGCCGTTCGGAAAGCGGTCGAAAAACGACATCGACAGCTTCGATATATGCCGGAACAAATCTTTGCGGATGCGCGCGACGATATGCTGTCCGACGTATTGCAGCATGTTGTTTTGAAAATAAGTGAAGACGAGGCCAAGGACGACAAAGATCAGATAGACCGCGCAAATGCCCAGCAGCATGCGGTAATCGTTGCGCCCGGCCAGCAGATTGTCGTCGATGGCGATCTTGACCAAATAAGGCTGCAGCAGATCCGCGGCGATGGCCAGCAGCGTGAACAGGAAAATGAGTGCAAATCGGCCGCGGAACGGCCGGGCATAGGCGGTAATAAAGCGGAAGGCGGCGCTGCGCTCCTCCTTGCTCACGTTATACGAACTGCTGATCTCGCTGCTGTCCGTTTTGGCGCGTTCAGGCTTCTCCGGCGGCATGGCGCGTCCCCTCCTCTTGAATGGCGTAAAGGGAGGCGTAAATCCCTTGCTGGGCGATCAGCTGCTCATGCGTTCCCCGCTGCACGACCGCTCCCTTGTCCAGCACGACGATCTCGTCGGCATGCTTGATCGCGCTGATGCGGTGGGCGATAATGATCGTTGTTTTGTCGCTCCGCTCGGCGCGCAGACTGTCGATAATATCCGTTTCGGTAACGGCGTCGACGGCACTGACGCTGTCGTCGAGCACGAGAATCGGCGCTTCCTTCAGAAAGCCACGCGCCAGGCTCGTACGCTGGCGCTGGCCGCCGGATAGCGTAATGCCCCGCTCGCCGAGCTTCGTCTCGAACTGCTCGGGAAACTGCATGATGTTATCGTAAATTTGCGCTTGTTTGGCGGCTTTGTACGCCGGCTCCGCTGCGGAGCTTCTGTTCGAGAAGGCGATATTGTCGCGGATCGTCGTACTGAACAGAAACCCGTCCTGGGGCACATAGCCGATCTGGGTGCGCAAGCTTTCCAGCGTGGCATGGCGGATATCTTGCCCGCCGATGCGGATCGTTCCTTCGGGGGGCTCGTAGACGCGCAGCAGCAGCTTGACGAGTGTTGTTTTGCCGCTGCCGGTCTTGCCGATGATCCCGAGCGTCCTGCCGGCGGGAACGGTCAGCTCGATGTTGTCGAGCGCCTTCTGCGCGCTGCCCGGATAGGTGAACGACAAGCCGCTGATGCGGATGTCGGAGGCCCCCCGCTTGAGCGGAGCGGCCCGTTCGCTTTCGCGGATGTCCGGCTGTACGGCGAGCAGGTCGCTAAGCCGCGTCAGGGAGGCGCGAGACCGCTGCATAGTGTTGATAACGTTGCCAATTTGCTGCAAGGGGTTGACGATCATGCGCAAATACAGCGTCAGCGAGACGAAATGTCCGATCGTAATGGAGCCTTGAATCGTCAGAAAGCCACCGAAGGCGATAGCGACGATCAGCGACAGCCCGCCGAGAAACGGCAGCAGCGCCTGAAACAGCGAAGACATGCGTACGAGCCGGAGCTGGTTGTCGGCAACCCGGTCGACCGTCCGCCCGAACCGCTCCCGCATGACCGGTTCCACGGCAAACTTTTTCGTGACGCGGATGCCCCCGAACTGCTCTTCGGCGGTTTCCGTCATTTTGGCCAGCGACTCCTGCACTTTCAACGAGCGTTGGCGGATCGGCCGTCCGAAGAGGACGACAACGAACGGTATGGCCAGCAGCGGCACCATGCACGTGACGATGAGGTACAACGGAATCGAGCTGATCGACATCATGAACATGACCGATAGGATCAGAATGACCGCATTGGTCGTCTGGTTGATGCCCATCGAGATGGACTCGCGCACGGAGGTGACGTCGTTCATGACGTAGCTGAGGAGCTGTCCGACGCCGTGTTTGGAGTAGTAGGTTTCGCTGAGTCTCGTGAAATGAACGAACAGCTTCTGGCGCGTCACGAACTCGAAGCGGCGTCCGAGTTTCATAATGACGAATTGGCCGACGGCGGTGAGCAGGCCGAACGTCAGGCCGATGGCGAGCAGCTTCAGACTGGAATCGACGATCGCCTCGCGGGTAATGCCGCCCGCGTGCAGCGTATCCGTGAAGTCTCCCAGCACTCGCGGGTAAATCGATTGAACTACGTTTGCTACGGTTATGGCGAGGATGGCCGCGGCGTATTTATACCAGTTGGACCGCAAATAACCGAGCAGCAGACGCGGAGGTTGCAACGTTCACCACTTCCCGTTATCAAATTTCATCTCAAATGTTCATTATACGTGGGCCTCCGTAAACTTTCACCCGCGAGAAATCCGGGATTGGGGGCGTATTCACTCGTATTTCCGCTGTATGGGAACATAGCGCGGACCATTCTTCTTAATTTGCCGAATAACGCCATTAAATGATTTGTCGGCTAATGATCGGGCGACCAAGTCGTTCTACTGCACAATGGCCGGGCGAGCGCACGTACGACACGAGGGGACCCGCTAGTCGCGGCGAACTTGCCTCGTTGCAGCGGAATAAGCGGGCATTGCCCGTTCCGATCCTGTATGATAGAAGGGAGAATGAACCTGACGGGAGGGCATGAGTGATGACAAAAGCGTCAAGTATTTTGGTATTGGCCAAGCTGGAGCCGGAGCAGCTGGAGCGGATTCGGCAGGCGGCCCCGGAGTCGGAGGTGTGGACCGCGGAGCAGCCGCTCGAGGATAGGCATTACCGGGAGGCGGAAATCATCTGCGGTTGGAATGCGAGGGCGAAGCAGCTGTCGCTGGCCCCGGACTCTGCGCTCCGCTGGCTGCAAGGCTGGGGGGCGGGCATCGAGAAGCTGCCTTTGGACGCGATCAAGGAGCGGGGCATATGGCTCACGAACGCGAGCGGCGTTCACGCCTATCCGATCTCGGAGTCGGTGTTTGCGATGCTGCTGGCTTTTACAAGACGGCTGCACCGCGCCGTCCGCAATCAGGCGGAGCGTCGATGGGAGCCGCAGCGGGACCAGGGAGAGGCGCACGGTCAGACGATCGGAATTCTCGGAGTCGGGGAGATCGGCCGCGAAGTCGCGCGGCTGGCCAAAGCGTTCCGGATGCAAGTGCTCGGGGTGCGGCGATCCGGGGAGGCGGAACCGTTTGTGGATCGGATGACGACCTTTGCCGGTTTGTCGGACGTGCTTGCCGAGAGCGATTATATCGTCAATTGCCTGCCGCTGACCGCGGAGACGAAAGGGATTATGGATCGCGACCGCTTCCGTCTGATGAAGCCGGACGCGTTCTACATGAATATAGGCCGAGGGGGCACGACCGATACCGGCGCTCTCCTGGAGGCGCTGCGGGAAGGCTGGATCGCCGGAGCGGGCCTTGACGTGTTCGAAGAGGAGCCGCTGCCTGCGGAGCACCCGCTGTGGGGCTTCGACAATGTCATCATCACGCCGCACCATACCGGCGGGACGAGCCACTATAACCGGCGCGCCGTCGACCTGTTCATCGCCAATCTGGAGGCGTACCGGCTCGGCCGCATGTTGCCGATTAACCTGATCCCGCCCGAACGGATGTATTGAAGCTTGTTCCACCCGATATAGCCGAATAGGGAATGCGATTTCAGGCGCGAATTGGGGAGCAAGGGTCACCGCAGCCTCGATTTGCCGCCGATTTTTCTAAATGCGATAGCCCTAAGCAGAAGGTTGGGAAATTATTGACGGTGCCCCGATTGGATGTTATGATCTATTATAAACCGATAAGAATAGTCGGTAATAATGGTCGGGCTCACCGGTTAACCGGAGGCGGCATCCGTCGGTTCGGAGATACCATTCCCGCCGGCGTGCCGCCTCTTTCGATTCATAGAGAAACGGAGGTACATCATGAGCTTATATGAAGAGTGGATTCCTTACGGGGACCGTTTGCGTTATTCGGGTTTCGCGGCTCGTCCCGCAAACGTGACGTCTTCCTTGCCTGCCGTAATCGTATTGCAGGAAATATGGGGAGTGGACCGGCACATTCAGGATGTAACCCGTAGAATTGCCCAAGCCGGTTATGCGGCGTTTGCCCCCGACTTGTTCGCGCATGCCGGTTCCCGCCCGGAGGAGCTTGATTTTGACCGGGTCGATGCGGCGAAGTCGTTTCTCAATACGATTCCTCAGTCTTCCTGGCGCAATCCGGAGGAGCGCGGCGCAGCGCTGGCGCTTCTGCCCGGAGACGACGGGAGAAAGATCGGGGAGACGTTGGAGCGGCTGTTTAACCTGGGCGGAAGCTACGACGCCTTCGTCGAGCAGATCGTCGCTGCCGCTGCGTTTTTGCGCGATACGTACGCTCCTTCGCGCGGGCAAGGAGTCGCTTCCGTCGGCTTCTGCCTCGGCGGGGGCTTGTCGGCAGCACTGGCGGCTAAAGACGATCAGCTGCGCGGAGCGGTCATTTTCTACGGAAGCTTGCCGCCGACTATTCCGGTCGAACCGATCCGCGCCAAGCTGCTCGGCTTCTACGGCGAGCAGGACAAACGGATTACGGAAGCCGTACCCGAATTCGCGCAGAAGCTGGCCGCGGCCGGAAAGTCGTTCGAGTACCACGTCTACCCCGAGGCGCCCCATGCGTTTTTTAACGATTCCCGTCCGGCGTATCACGTCCGGTCGGCGCGCGATGCTTTCGTGCGGACGCTCTCGTTTCTGCAAAGCGTGTTGGAGTGACTGCCTACCCTCAAGCGGTGCCGTAAAAAAGCGACGAGCATCAAAAACCTTTTCGGTCATGAAGCGACCGAGAAGGTTTTTTGTTACTTGAAGCAATCGATTACTGAAATAAAAAAACAACGGTTTTGTTTGTTTTTGTGCGTTGATAGATCGTATTGTTTCGGGTATGATTGATTATGTACTCTTTTGTCAGTTTAACATCCGGGAACGCACAGACTGCCAACGTCTCGGGAAGCGATAGCTTGTCGGAACAAAAGTGGAAGCGTTGACAAGCCGATGCTTGTCGAACCAGAAGTGCCGCGATCAAGGCGGCGGAAGGAAGGAATGGGACCATGGGGAATTCCAAAGTGAAGCTGGCCGTTATCGGATTGGGCGGCCGGGGAAGAGGCCTGCTCGGTAACCTGCTTGCTATGGAGGATGTGGAAATTTCCGCAGTGTGCGATGCGTTCGAGGATCGTCTCCAACTGGGGTTGAATATGGTGACGGAAGCGGGGCGGCCGCAAGCCGAAGGCTATGCGAACTACCACGAACTGCTCAAACGGGAAGACGTGCAGGGCGTCGTCGTCGCCACGACATGGATTACGCATGCCGAGATCGCGATCGCAGCCATGCGCGCCGGCAAGTACGCGGCGATCGAAGTCGGCGGAGCCGCCTCCCTGGAAGAGTGCTGGGAGCTGGTACGCGTCTCCGAGCAGACCGGAATGCCCTGTATGCTGCTCGAAAACTGCTGCTACGGCCGCAACGAGCTGGCCGTGCTGAACATCGTGAAGCAAGGGCTGCTGGGCGAGCTGATTCATTGCCAGTGCGGCTATGAGCACGATTTGCGCCATGAGGTGGCGATGGGCGAGCAAAACCGCCACAACCGCTATCGCAATTATTTGAACCGCAACGGGGAGCTGTATCCGATTCACGGACTCGGACCGATTTCGAAAATTTTGAATATTAACAACGGCAACCGGATGCTCACGCTCACTTCGATGTCTTCGAAGGCGCGCGGCATCCGCCAATGGGCGACAGACAAGTTCGGCGAAACGAGCGATTTGGCCAAAACCGAATTCGCCCAAGGCGATATCGTGACGACGATGATCAAATGCGCGCACGGCGAAACGATCCTGCTCGTCCACGACACGACGCTGCCGCGTCCGTATTCGCGCGCCGGACGGGTGCAGGGAACGAAAGGGCTGTGGATGGAGGACAACAACTCCATTCATATCGAAGGCAGAAGTCCGGAGCATCAGTGGGAATCGTTCGACAATTACTTGGGCGAATACGATCATCCGTTGTGGAAGGAATATATCAAGGAAGGCATCCGCAGCGGGCATGGCGGTATGGATCATCTGGTGCTGCGGGCGTTTGCCGAAAGCGTCAGAGACAACACCCCGACTCCGATCGACGTCTACGACACCGCTGTCTGGATGGCTATCACCGTATTGTCCGAGGAATCGGTGGCGCTCGGCAGCGCTCCCGTCGCCATTCCGGACTTTACGAAGGGTAAATGGATCAGCCGTCAACCGGTTCCGGCAGGCAAATATTCGCTGGACACGATCGACGAGTCGTTGTACCGGTTATAAGCTTGAACAGACGATAGCTTGAATAGCGGAATTCAAAATAGACGCTTCCCGACTGCCGTTTTCAGGTGGAAAGGGGGCGTCTTTCGTATGATTAGGTCAGCCAGCATGTTCTGGTACCTTGAGCGATGAAAATGTTAATCTCGGACTCTGTAGAAAATGGGTAGCTGTGCGATTCCTGTCTAGCTGGTAAATATCCGATTTGCCCGGTCAAGGTACGGGTTGGCCTTTTGTTGCTGCGTAGTGAAGGTGCGGCGCGGCCTCGACCCCCTGATCGGATAAAAGGCGGCACGACAAAAAGAGCAATACGGGTTAACAAGTTACCCATCTCCGCTAAAGCCGCGACGTTTCAAACCCGGTACAATGAAAGCGGATCAATACTTCAAGCCGGCCCGCTGCGGGCGGCCGCTTACAGGAGGAATCGGGATGCAGCTTTTTAACGGATTGGGAATGGGACTGGGGACATTGTCGCGCCTTTCGCGGGCCAAGACCCGGTCGATCAGCCCGGAAAATTGGAAGGGCGAGAAAGGCCAAGGCGGGATGGCTACGGAAGGGACCGGACTGACGGCGTCCCGCGATCTGGGGCAAGGCTGGAAGGTGTCTCCTTCCGTGCTGGTTCCGGCCAAATCGACGTTTACGCTGGCGGAAGTGACGGAGCCTGGCGCGATTCAGCATATATGGCTGACCTGTTTTCCGACGACATGGCGTACGCTGATCATCCGTATGTACTGGGACGGGGAGGAGCAGCCGTCCGTCGAAGCGCCGATCGGCGACTTTTTTTGCAACGGCTGGTGCGAGCGCAGCAACGTTCAGTCGTTGCCCGTCGCCGTTAATCCGGCGGGAGGGATGAACTGCTACTGGGAAATGCCGTTTCGCCGATCGGCCAAAATAACGATAGAAAATATCGATGAAAAAGATGCCGTACTTTATTACCAAATCGATTACACGCTGACCGAGGTGCCGGACGACGCGGCTTATTTCCATGCATCCTGGCGCCGCAGCCATCCGCTTGCGTACAATCAGGTGCATACGGTGCTGGACGGGGTGAGCGGTCACGGGCATTATGTCGGGACGTATTTGGCATGGCAGTCGAATAGTTCCGGCTGGTTTGGGGAAGGCGAGATCAAGTTTTATTTGGACGGGGACGAGGAATTTCCGACGATTTGCGGTACGGGGACGGAGGACTACTTCGGCGGGGCGTGGAATTGGGAGCAGCCTAAGGGCGAATACGGAACCTACTCCACGGCGTATTTGGGCATGCATCAAGTATTGAAGCCGGACGGGCTTTACCGCAGTCAGCAGCGGTTTGGTATGTACCGCTGGCATGTGATGGACCCGATTCGTTTTGAAAGCGAGCTGCGCGTGACGATTCAGGCACTCGGCTGGCGTTCCGGGGGACGGTATTTGCCGCTGCAGGACGATATCGCCTCGACGGCGTTCTGGTATCAGGCGGAGCCGCATGCGCCTTTTGCGCCGCTGCCCGGTAAGGACGACCTGGAGGTGAATTGAGCTGGGGAGCGCGCTCAGTGAGCGCCGCCTCTATCGGGGAAGGCCGATCCGGGGCTCTTGGCGCTGTAGGGGAGAAAGCCGGTTTTTGGGGGAGACCCCAGAGTTGGCAGCGCTAGAAGGGGCATAGTGTTCAAAAGAGCAATACGCTCGCGAAAAAGCCCGGTTTTGGAGTAGATAAGGCTCTTTCGCGTATCTTTCGCACACTATCGGATGCCGGTGGAGCTGGGGGAGCCCGACTTGGCGGAGTTTGGAGGGGTATAGTGTTCCAAAGAACATTAACCCCGCGAAAAGGCCGCCTTTTTGAGTAGATAAGGTTCTTTCGCACACTAACGGATGCCGGTGGAGCCGGGGGAGCCCCATTTGGCGGAGTTTGGAGGGGGCATAGTGCTCCAAAGAACATTAACCCCGCGAAAAGGCCCGGCTTTGTAGTAGATAAGGTTCTTTCGCACACTAACGGATGCTGGTGGAGCAGGGGAAGCCCGATTTGGCGGCGTTAGGAGGGGGCATAGTGCTCAAAAGAACATTAACCCCGCGAAAAGGCCGCCTTTTTGAGTAGATAAGGTTCTTTCGCACACTAACGGATGCCGGTGGAGCCAGGGGAAGCCCGATTTGGCGGAGTTTGGAGGGGGCATAGTGCTCCAAAGAACATTAACCCCGCGAAAAGGCCCGACTTTGGAGTAGATAAGGTTCTTTCGCACACTAACGGATGCTGGTGGAGCCAGGGGAGCCCGATTTGCCGACTGCTAGTTGATTGCGGGTGCCGGCACTAGATCTGACACCGGAACTAGATCTGGCACTGGAGTTGACACTGACATTGACCCTGGCACCCGGTGGCTCGATCATCGGGCGGCATATATGATATGGCTCATCTATAGTGCGCTAGGTCCGGTGCTGTGAAGGCGATATGCCATCGATCCGTTTGAATGCCCGGCTGAAGGCGTGAATGCTGCGAAAGCCGACCTGCTCGGCAATTTCGGTTAGAGGCAGCGACGTAAAACGGATCATATCCCGTGCCTTTCTGATCCTTACCGTTTGGTGGTACTTGATCGGAGACAAGCCGAATGCTTGCGAGAACGCGCGCAGGAAATAGGAAGGACTCAGGTCGGCGATATCGGCGAGCGCGGCGAGGGACATATCCTGCTCCGGCTTGTGATCGATGTACTGTTTCACGCGCATAAGCCGCTCCCAATTCGCATGAAGGCGGGAGTTGCGGCTCCACGTATGCTCGCGCAGCAAGTAAACCCATAGACGCAAAAAAGCGCCCTTGGCCGCCGTTTGGCCGAAAGGCAGGCCGAGCCGGTATTCGCGAATGAGATCGAGCAGCATATGCTCGAATACGGTCGGGTTGCGCAGCGGAAAACGGGTCGGTAAATCGAACGGCGGTCCGGAGCAGACGTCCTCGCGGATCAGCGACCGTTCCTCGGCGGTCATCTCCGCCAGCGGCTTGAACGAGACGTTCACGGACGGGCTATCCGGCCTGAAATGAAGGTCGAAATGGACGTGCGGCTGCCGGACCGGCTCGGAGCCGACGACAGTCAAAGTATGGTGCTGCCCCGGCTTGAACAGAAACAGATCGCCTGGCTTCCCTACATGCTCGCCATCGGCAAGCGATACGTTCAGGCGGCCCTCCATCACATAAAGCAGCTCGTAATCGAGCAGGGCGCGTTCGCGAATGACCCATCCCGGAGAGAGGTAATGATCGAGCGCAACCCTGATGTAGGGCGACAGGCGGTCAAGATCCATGCCGTTCGATTCCGGCTTCATGCGCATCAACTCCAGTGGGAACTCGTATCCAGTTCCAATTTCCGGCAGGGACCTGCATGCCGCTGCATACTGCTGTGTACTGTTGCATACCGCTGCATACTCCTGCATACTGTTGCAAACTCCTGCATACTGCGGTTATCCAATCGGAGACGCGTAACGTTCATTAGTTCCAGCGACGAACGCATTCGTTGGCGGTCATTCAGGCGGGTTCGGTCTCAAACCCCATCCCCATCTCCAGTCGGGATTGTATCTGGGCACTATGGTTCGAGTGTCCGGTTTTGGATGCGTGCGTACCTACCGTCATAAGCCACAATCGGTTGAAGCAGATCGTTGTTTACACGAGCGGCCCGCATCTTTTACAATAGTACTCGATATCGCATACGCGGTCGCGAGCCGGGACTGCTACGGTCGAGACGGCGCGGCGATGCGACAGATCGGCTTGCGACCATGGGATCGCATCCGAAACGAGTAGAGGAGAATGGCGATGTCCACCATACAATTTTGTTCAAGCTGCGGAACGAAGCTCGAAATACGCAAGATCGACGACCACGATCGTCTGGCTTGCCCGGCTTGCCCGTTCGTGCATTGGGGGTCCTACAGCATCGGCGTAGGAGCGTTGTTGAAAAAGGACGGCAAGGTGCTCCTCGTACGGCGGGCCCAGGAGCCGGGCAAAGGCTACTGGACGAACCCCGGCGGCTATATCGAGCAGCATGAGCAAATCCATCGGACGATCGAGCGGGAAGTGTCCGAGGAAGCGGGCATTGTCAGCAAAGCGGTAGGCATTCTGGCGCTGCGCGACCAGCCCCGGGATATCCATAACGTATATGTGGCTTTCGAAATGGAATATGTAAGCGGGGAGCCGACTCCGGATAATTACGAGGTCGATGCGGCCGGATTTTTCGATCAGGAGGAGATGGAGGGGATGAACGTGGCTCCGTTTACCCGATGGCTGGTCGACATCGCCTTTAACGGCCAAGGCGAGGGCTTGCAGCAAGTCGAGAGCGACGTCCCTTCCTTGAAGCAGGCCGGCCTGTTCAAAGTCTCCACCGGTTCCTGAGAAGCAAGACGCTAACGGTCCTCGTCAAAACGGGCCATCGCAAACCCGATGCTTGCGTACAAACCGTTCCACCCAGCTCTGGTCAAACGGACCCATCGCAGACCCGATGCTTTGCGCTAGAGCCGTTCGGCCCAGCTCGGGTCAAACGCCCTCATCGCAAACCCGATGCTCTGCGCATGACCCGTTCCGCCCAGTTGGGGCAAAACGGGTCCATCGCTGGCCCGGTGCTCCCGACGTCCAATACCGCTTGCCCCGGCTCGTCCATTAGCGGACGAACCGGGGATTTTTTGTTGCTGCTTCGTCCGGTCGCTATCGCCGCCTGCGGGCTTCGTCTTCCTTTCGCGGAAGGACGGTCTTGCCCTTGAAGAAGCCGCCCTGCAGCAAAATATGCTCGAACGGCAAGCCCGGGTTGGCGAGCCGCCACAGCATGCGCTCCGCCGCCCTCACGCCGGTTTCGCGGATCAGCAGAATCGGGCGCGACAGCTCCGGCATAGTCTCGAGCGCTTCGTGCTCCAGACTGATCAGCGAGCAATCGTCGGGTATGCGCAGGCCAAGCGAGCTGCAGGCATGGTAAATCCACGCCAGATTATCCCCGACCGCGCACAGGATGGCGGTGGCGCCCATAGCCGGCAGCTTCTCCGCTATCTCGCGCAGCCACAAGTCGCGCAGAGCGAACCTCCCGGTCACGTGCTCGGCGGCCACAGGCTCCTGACCCGTCTCGCGCATCGCGTTCACGAAGCTGTGCCAGCGCAGGGCGAGGCCGCGGTGATCGTGGATGCTGCCGACGTACAGAATGCGCCTGTGGCCGTTGTCCAGCAGGTGGCGGACGGACTGGTGAATCGCCGTCCCGACGTCCCAGGCGAGGCTGTCTGTCTCCGCGGACGGCGGAGGGAAGTTGAGCAGCACGCGCGGAATGTCCAGCCCGAGCAGCAGCTTCTCATACGGGGGAGGCAGCATCGGGGGGAGGAAGACGCCGTCGACGAACTGCAGATGATGCCTCTCGGTCCAGGCCGCGAACGAAGCCGGGGCATTCAGCCCGGACGGCAGGACCAGCGTCTCGATCAAGTGGCCGTATTCGCTTAATTTCTCCTGAAGCCCTTCCAGCAGCAGCTGATACATGCGCGAATTGCCGGTTTGTCCGGAAATGATAAACTTGAAGTGGCGCTGCTGGTGAGGGATGATCGGTATTCGTTCCACAGCGAGGCTGCGCTCCTGGTCCTTGGTACGGTAACCGAGCTTGGCGGCGGCCTTGACGACGGCGGCGCGGGTTTCCTCGGACATGCCGGGAAGGCCGCGCAGCGCCTTCGAGACGGTATACACCGACAAGCCGAGCTGTCTGGACAGGTCGCTCAGCGTCACCGCTTTTTTTCGCGGCATGACAATCCCCCCTATCCTCAGAACAAGCCCCAGCATCCGCTCTGATCGTCGATCGCCCGCAGCTTGACGGAGCGCGCGTATTCGGTCGGGGTCATGTTCGTCAGCTTCTTGAATTGTCTGGAAAAATAATGGATGCTGCTGTAGCCGAGCAATTCGGCGATTTCCGTATAATTGAGCATTTCCTCTCGAATGAGCAGCTTGGCTCGTTCGATTTTCATATGGTTAAATGCTTCCATAACGCCCAGGCCCGTCTGCTGGCGGATGGCCGCCTTCAACTGCGTGCGGCTGACCTGGAAGCGACGGCATAGCTCGTCCACGGTCAAATCCTCGGCGATGTTCGCTTTCAAATACTCGATTGCTTCCGTGGCGATGCCCGTCGCAATATTCTCCTTGACCGCCGAGGCCGGTTTTTCCGCGGGCTTCTCGGCAGCGGTCGTTATGGCTTTGCGCCGGATCAGGTGAATCAGCAGGTTTTCCAGATGGTTGCGGATCAACTGCTCGCTGCCGAAGGGCGCATCCTCCCGGCGGTGCAGGCTGCGCATTTTCGGCGAGTCGATGGGCGGATCGAACGCCTCGAAGCCGGCCTTCACCAGACTGGCGAAAACGGCGCGCTCCTTCTCGTCCAGACGGAATACCCGATGAACGCCGAAATAGTCCATCGCCGGCGAATCGCATTCAAAGGTAAGAATAATGACGTTGGGCGACGATTTCTGCGCTGCGCCCCCGCGGTGAAACTCGTTCGGCCCGTAGAAGACCAGGTCGCCCTGCTCCAAATGGAAAGGATCGCCGTCCACCGTCACGTCCCATTCGCCTTTGTCCACATAGACGATTTCCCAGAAGTCGTGCCGTTCCCCGTCGAAGAAGTAGTCCTTCGGCATTTCCCTGTAAAAAAACGTAACCATTCTCCGAATCGCCAGCTCTTCACGCAGTTCGAATTTCTCGTAGCTCACCACGAATCCACTCCTTTGGGACAGGGCGATCCGAAACGATTGCGCATTCCGTTCTCGTCGAACCGCCGTAAGCGATACCACTATCATAGCCCGAACGGTAACGGATCACAACGGCCGAATTTTTGTGGTGAACGGTGCGGTTTCGTGATAAAATGTTTAAAACAAACAAATTTATGTTAGTTAACAACAAATATTCATTTCATCTTCACAACTTCCTGATTATAATGGAGATGGAAGAAAGCTGCTTGACAAGGATCGCACCGGGTTTAGATCGCAACAGCCACTTTCGAGGAGGAGTTTATATGGGAGCATTGCGTTTTGCCGTGGTAGGCACGGGATGGGTAGCAGGGGAATATTTGAAAGCGATTTCGGCCAGGACGGACGCTGAGGTTGTCGCCATCGTGAGCAAGCATACGGAGAATGCGAAGGCCAGGCTGGCCGAGCTCGGCATCGAAGCACGCATCTCCCCGAGCTATGAGGAGACGGTTCAGGCGCCGGATGTGGACGCCATCGTATTGTGCTCGACGCCGGACTTGCGGCCCGAGCAGACGGTGCTGGCGGCGCAAAACGGCAAGCATCTTGTCATCGAGAAGCCGCTGTCCATGGACCGCGCCGGCTTATGGGCGATGGCCGACGCGCTGGAGAAGAATCCGGTGCGAACCGTGGCCAGCTTCGTCCTTCGCTGGAATCCGTCCTTTTCCAATACGAAAGCACTTATCGACGATGACGCGATCGGGCGCGTCTACATGGCACAGATCGATTACTGGCATCACGTCGGTCCGCAATACGGACAGTACCGCTGGAGCAGGACCAAGGCGCTGGGCGGCAGCAGCATGCTGTCCGCAGGCTGCCATGCGGTGGACGCGGTCCGGTTTTTTGCCGGGGACATTACCGAGGTCAGCGCATACAGCTGTCGGACGTGGGCGGATTCGGAATACGAGTTCGATCCGAACGCGGTCGCTATCTTCAAGCTGAAGAACGGGGGCATCGGCAAAGTATCGTCATCGCTCGAATGCAAGACGCCGTACAAGTTCAATATCCATCTGCTCGGCGAGAAGGGCGCGATCATGAACAACCAATTGTTCAGCCATAAGTTGCCGGGACAGAAAGATTATGCTACAATTCCTACCATTCTGCCGGATAGCGGCGACGTATCCCACCATCCGTTCGTCGAGGAGATCAACGACTTTATCGCCTCGGTGCGGAACAATACGCCGACCCGCTGCGAGTTCTCTGACGCGTACAAGTCGATGGAAGTCAGCTTTGCGATCGACGAGTCTATCGCAACCGGCAAAAGCGTCAAGCTTCCGCTTGACCGATAAGATAAAAACGGGCAAAAACGTCAAGCTTCGGCTTGACCGAGGCAAAGACAATCCGGGAGGATGAAACAGGGACATGACGGTAAAAATCGGACTGATAGGCGCTGGCGGAATCGCCCAAAGCCACATTAATGCTCTTAAAAAGGTGGAGCAAGCGAAAATCGTAACCGTGTTCGACTTGAATACGGAGGGCGCCCAAAAGACGGCAGCCGCACTGGGAGCACGCGTAACGGAAAGCGCCGACGCGCTGCTGAATCCGGAAGAAATCGATGCGGTCTTCATCTGCGTGCCGCAGTTCGCACGTGGCGACCTTGAGGAAATCGCGGCCAAGCGGGGCATCCACGTATTTGTCGAGAAGCCGCTCGGGCTGGAGCTGGAATCGGTAGGGCGCAAGGAACAGGCAATCCGCGAAGGAGGCATACTGACTTCGGTCGGCTACGTGCTGCGTTACTATGACACGGTGCAGCAGGCGAAGCAATATTTGCAGGACAAGACGGTGCATCTGATTCAGGCGTTCCGCATCGGCGGCTCGCATCCGGCGCCTTGGTGGAAGCAGCAGCATATGTCCAACGGCAACCTGGGCGACGCGGTGACGCATCAGGTCGATATGATCCGCTACCTCGTCGGAGAGTACAAGGAAGTGACGGCCCAATTCGGCCGCAATACGATCAAGACGCAAAATCCGGAAGCGACGATCCCCGACGCCGGCGCTGTGACGTTCTCGATGGAATCGGGCGCGGTCGGCACGATTACGGAATCGTGCATCTCGACTTACCACAGCGGCTCGGAAATCAAGATTATCGGCCCGAACTTTTTCCTTCAATTGACCGGCAACGGCAAAACGCTGACGATTATCGACGATCAGCAGAATATCACGATAACGTCCAAGCAGGACCCCGTATACGAGCAGGACAAAGCGTTCGTCGAGGCGGTAGCGGCAGGCTCGGGCGAGGCGATCTTGTGCGGCTATGCCGACGGCATGCGGACGCTGGCTTTTACGCTGGCGGCGTACAAGGCGGCCGAAGAGCGCGATACGGTTACCATATAAAAAGCGGAGCTTGGATGTGTTCGCGCCAAGATCAAACAAGGAGTCGGGCTGTATGTCCGGCTTCTTTCGCATGCGCGGATAAAGAACGGTTTCAATCGTTTTTTCCGTGGCTTCGTGGCTTGGCGCGTTGTACAATGAAAAGGTTTTCAAATTCGGAGCGCGACGCGTTCCGGAACCGGACGGAGAACCGTTAAAGAAAGGATGAATGCGTATCACCGAAATGATACGAAGTTTTCGTGAGGCTGCCGCCGTCCTGTATCGTGCGGAACGGAAGCCGGTTCTCGTGCTGGCGCTGGCGCTGCTGCTTGCCGTACCTGTTCTGCCTGCGGAGCTGTGGCTCGTGAAAATGCTCGTCGACCGCATCCAGCGGTGGAGCCCGGGTGAACCGATCACCCCGATCATCGCTGCCGCCGCATCGTTTGCCTTCTTGCTCGTCGTCGGCAATATTGCGCTCGGCGTGCCGATCCCGATGGCACAGACGCGTTTGAACGAGCTAGGTACGCTGGAAGGTCAGCGGCTTCTCCTCCGCAAGACCTCCCGTCTCCCGCTTGCCGCAGCCGAATCCCCGGCCATCAAAGACCGACGCGAACGGGCGATGCAGGCATCGGTATACGACACGTTCAATACCGGCGTAGAAATGGTGCAAACGGGGTTACGCGCCATTATGCTATTCGGCCTTCTACTTGCATACGGCCAGTGGCTTGCGTCAGCGACCGTCATCATGTCCGCCTTGCTGCTCGCTGTCGTATCCGGCCGCTCGGCAGACCGCGTGGAGGCAGTTGGTCAAGCCCAAGCGGCGGAACGCAGACTGCTTGCGTACTACGCCTCCTTGATGACCGGACGCGAGGCAGCCAAAGAAATCCGCTTGTTCGGACTGGGCGGCTTGCTGGCAGACAGGTGGCGGGTTCTGTACGATGCCCAGGCCGCGCAAACCGCGAAGGCGATCCGCTCGTCCGAGCTGCGCAGTATCGGACCGGAATTGCTTGCGGCTCTGGTCGGCGGTCTACTGGCAGCTTTCCTCGTGCTGCTGCCCGTCTCGCGCGGCTTATCCGCCGGAGATTTTTCCATCCTGTTCATGGCGGTTACGATGCTTGTATCGCTGCTGCCTAGGCTGAACGCCAGTCTGATTGCGCTGCGCCGGCTAGGACGGCGCTGGCAAGATTTTCGCGCTTACCTCGAACTGGACGAGGACGGCCGCTTCGGGACAGATGAGAGGCGGACGGAGGCGACGCAGACGTGGGGGGCGGGCGGCGAGCGGCATACGGCTTGCGGGGCGGATGGCATCGTCCGGAGTGCCGGAGCAACAAGCGATCCGCACACCGTTTCCGTAGGAAAGGAACTTGCGGCTGCCGCAGCAGACGGAATCGGCGGCTTGCAGCTCGAGGTGCGCGGGCTGCGTTACCGTTACGCCGAAGCGGGCAGCGAGACGATTCGCGGTATCGATCTGACGATACCGCCCGGCTGTCGGGTGGCGCTGGTTGGCGAGAACGGCTCGGGCAAGTCGACGCTCGTCAAGCTGCTGGCCGGCCTGTACGCGCCGTCGTCGGGCGAGATCGTCTGGCGACGCAAGGAGGCGCGCAGCCGCAAGGTGTCGCGGGAAGTTGAGGAGCAGTATGGAGGCAGCGGAGAGGCGTTGCGGGAAGGCGGGCGACTGTATGACGGCAGCGCAGACAATTGTCTCCCCGGAACCGATGCGGACGCGGAGGACGGGGGCGTTGTTCCCGCCGAAGGCAGTCTCGCGGCCGTATTCCAGGACTTCGCCAAGCTGCACCTGACGCTGCGGGAGCTTGTTGCGCTCGGCCGGCTGTCGGCCATCGACGACGATCCGGTCCTGCTGGCCGCCCTAAACGCTGCGGGAAGCAGGCAGCGCGAGCTCGATCGGCAAATCGGCGCGCCGTTCGGGGGGCTCGAGCCGTCAGGAGGAGAATGGCAGAAGATCGTCACCGCGCGGGCGCTGCTGCGTCAAGCGGATTTTGTATTTTTCGACGAACCGACGGCGGCGCTCGATCCACAGGCCGAAAGAGATGCATTCGAGCTGTTTATGCGCGTGACCGAAGGGCGGTCTGCGCTGCTCGTGACGCACCGGCTCGGGGCGGCGAAGCTCGCCGACACCATCTTCGTGCTGAAGGAAGGCCGGCTTGTCGAGCAGGGGAGCCACGACGAATTGATGAGCCAGGGCGGCGAATACGACCGATTGTTCCGGATGCAGGCTTCCTGGTATGAATGAAAGGAGCGGTTGTTTGAACGTAAACTCGTATGCGGCGATCAGGCGCGGCGTCGTGCCGCTGCTGGTCCGTATAGGGCGCGAGATGACCGTGCTGGCGGCCGTCTGGCTGGCGCTGCCGCTGCTGCTCGGGGCGCTGGTCGTGCCGTCGTATGCCGCGCAGAAGCGGCTGATCGACTTATTTCTCGGTGGAATCGGCGGGAATTGGCGGGATCTGCTCGTGACTGCGCTGCCGCCGCTCATTTTGTTCACGGTCGCGGAGCTGCTGCGCGTCGTGGTGACGTCCTGCCAGCGAGCCGCGGATGTCTCCTACCGCAGCCGGGCCGTACGGCTGATCCGGTTGGAGGTGTTTCAACGGGCGGTCGGCGTTCCGCTGGAGCGGATGGACGATTCCGGCTACTACGACCGGCTGCGGCGAGCGGAAAGCGTCGCCGGAGAGGAACTGCTCGGCGTACTTCAGAACGTCTTTTCGCTGCTGCGGCTGGTCTGCGAGTTGTGCGGACTGCTGGCCGTTACCGCTATGGCCGGCCCTTACGCGGCGCTCGCCCTTACCGCCGTATTTATTGTATCGTTCTGGATTCGGCTGGAGTCTGACGTCGTGAAGAGACGTTT
Source organism: Paenibacillus hodogayensis (assembly GCF_039536325.1). Lineage (NCBI taxonomy): Bacteria > Bacillati > Bacillota > Bacilli > Caryophanales > Paenibacillaceae > Paenibacillus > Paenibacillus hodogayensis. The sequence goes on along the minus strand of NZ_BAAAYO010000001.1, from coordinate 8,456 downwards.
GAACCGGGACTTGACGGCGTCGGGGAGGCACGCCGACGATTTGCGCGAGGCGATCGCTAAGCCGGAGACGATTCGCGATATGCGGATCGGCGGGTCGATGAAGTATTTGATCGACCGCTGGGCCGGCCTGCTGGATCATTCGCTGGTGCAGCGCGGCAATGCGAATCGGAGGGAGATCCGGCGCGGGATCGTCGTCTCGACCGTGCAGATCGCCGGACTGTTTGGCACTATACTGCTGCTGATCCTCCAATTAAAGTCCGGCGGCATGACGGCGGGAATGCTCGTGATCGTGCTTCAAGCCATGCGTCAGACCTATCATCTATCCGGGACAGCGGCGTTTCCGGTCGGTAAAATCTACATACAAAGCGCCAAAATCGCCGATCTTGCGGCATTTCTCGGCGAGCCGGCGCACTTGGAAGGGAACGAGGGGCGTCGCCTCGGGGGAACGGAGTGCGGCGGGACTAAAGCGCTGGACGTCCCGGATGGGGAAGCGGAGTATGGCGGGCCCAAAACGCTTAGCGTCCCGTATTGGGGAGCGGAATACGGCGGGCCCAAAGCACTGGGCGTCCAATATGGGCAGGCGGAGTATGGCGGGACCCAAACGCTTAGCGTCCCATATGGGGCCGAGGCCAGGTCTTCGTTCGCCGGCGTCCGGGTCGAGTTGGAGGACGTTTCCTATCGGTACGCCGGCGCAGACGAGCTCACGCTGCACGGCGTCAGCTTGACCGTCAAGCTAGGCGAGACGGTGGCGCTCGTCGGGGAGAACGGGGCGGGGAAAAGCACGCTCGCCAAGCTGCTGCTCGGATTATACCAGCCGACAGGAGGACGCATGACGTGGGACGGCGAGGACTGCGGGACGATCGACCGCACGCGGTTCCGCCGGTCGACCTCAGCGGTATTCCAGGACTTCGTGCGGTTCGAAACGACACTGCGCGATAACGTCGCCTTTGGAGTTCCGGGGGAGACGCTTCGAGATGAAGCGGTCTGCCGTGCGCTGCAGACTGCCGGTGCCGAAGAGTTGGAGCGGGAGCTGCTTGACGCAGGCGGGCTGGATGGCCGGGTCGGGCTCGTGGCGGCCGGCGGACGCGGCTGGAGCGGCGGGCAATGGCAGCGGTTGGCGCTGGCCCGCGCGGCGGTACGCGAAGCGCGGCTGCTCGTGCTCGACGAGCCGACGGCCGCGCTCGACCCGCAGCACGAATCGGAGCTCTATCATTCGTTCCGCCGTCTGGCTTCCGGCCGGACCGTGCTTTTCGTTTCCCACCGGCTCGGCTGGGCCCGCTTTGCCGATCGGATCGTCGTGCTGCGGGACGGCCGGATCGTCGAAGAAGGAACTCACGATACCCTGATGCAAGCCGGAGGGGAGTATGCGGCCATGTTTCGAACGCAAGCCGAATGGTATCGCGGCTGATTTCCGGCGGGACTATTTTCGCCTTTGGCCCTTCGGCCAGTTCCTGCTACAATAGAAAGCATGGATAGGGGAGCCGCCGGCCGGGTGCGGTTCCCGCAGAAGGGATGGGGTCCTATTGACGGCTCGTTCTGGGAGGCTGTCGCCGTTGAATGCAGTCGTGCTTACGCAGTTTTTGAGCGCATTCGCGGATAATTTGAATTTTTTCCTGATCGTCGGCATCGTCAAGCGCCAGGGTGTGAGCAATCCCGACGGCACGGTCGCTTTTATCCAAATGGCGTTTTTGTGCGCATACGTCTTTCTCGCCCCAATCGTCGGCGCTTTCGCCGACCGGAACGCGAAGTCGCGCGTTCTGCTGCTGGGCAATATTTTGAAAGCCATCGGCATCGCGCTGCTGCTGTTCGGACTGCCGCCGGTGCTGTGCTACTTGTTCGTCGGCGTGGGAGCGGTCGTATATTCGCCCGGCAAATACGGGATTTTGTCGGAGCTGACCCGCACGGAGGATGAATTGCTGCGAGCCAACGCCAAGGTGGAGGGCTCGACGATTTTGGCCATTCTGCTCGGCACCGTGGCTGGCGGCTTTCTGGCGCAAAATTCCGATCTGCCGGCCATTCTGACGTGTCTCGGCGTTTATCTCGTCTCTCTGTTCATGACATTGCTCGTACCGTCGCGCGCCGGCAATGCCAGCTTGCGCTACGGAAGCGAGGCTCGCGCCTTCTTCCGCGACTGCGGGCGATTGTTTCGCAACCCGCGCAGCCGGTTCTCGTTGATCGGCACCGGCTCGTTCTGGTTGACGGCCTCGGTGCTGCGCATCGCCCTTATTGCCTGGCTGCCGGTCAATCTGGGCATTACCGATACCGATCAGCAGTCGATGATCATCGGCGTAACGGCGCTCGGCGTGGTTGCCAGCTCTTTCGTGACGCCAAGATGGGTGCCTGCGGGGCGGCTGCATCGCGCGTTTTATTTCGGCCTCGCGATGGTGCTTACCGTTATGGTGGCGACGTTGATCCACTCGCTTTGGCTGACGGTGACGCTGCTATTTTTCACCGGCCTGTTCGGCGGCATCTTTGTCATTCCGCTCAACACGATGCTGCAGGAGGAAGGGAAGCGGATGATCGGCTCCGGCAAGACGATCGCCGTCCAGAACTTTGTGGAGAACGCACTGACGGTCACGGGGCTTGCAATCTATATGACGCTGACCGAGCTGCACGTATCGGTTAACGGTTCGGTGATCGGGATCGGGCTTGTTTTGCTGATGTTCATCATGTTTCTGGCCACCCAGCTCGGGAAAATACGCGCGAGCAAAACGGGAGGAGGCGAAGCGACCGATGTCCGATAAAATCGTCCGTAAACATTCGCGGGCCCGCATCGAAGAAATGGTGCGGACGCTGCGCGGCGAGATCGTATCCGGCCATTATGCGCTGGAGCAGTTTTTGCCGTCCGAAAGCGATCTGGAAAAACGGTTCCGCCTCGGTAATGGCTCTGTTCGCAAAGGGCTGGAGGTGCTCGTCGAGGAGGGGCTTATAACGAAAATTCCCAAAGTCGGCAATAAGGTGACCGGCTCCGCAGCCGAAGAATGCGTGACTGTCCGTCTTGGCGTCTATACGACCACGGACAGCGAAACGGAGCTGTCGGCGCTGCTGGAGCTGTTCCACCGCCGCTATCCGGCGATCCGTGTGCAGACGGTGCTCATCCCGACCAGCGAATACGCCAGCTTCGTTCGCGAGCAGATGGACGCGGGCATGCTCGACGCGGCGACGATCAACTACAATACGTTCCGAGGCCTGTCCGCCGAGCTGAAGGAAAGGCTGCTGGAGCCGCTGGAGCCGTCGGAGGACTGCTACCCGTTCGCATCCGGGCCGTTCGTCCATAACGACAGCCTGCTCGTGCGCCCGCTCATGTTCTCGCCGCTTGTGCTGTGCTATAACAAGGACCATCTGCAGGAGCTCGGCTTGCCCGAGCCTGCGGCGGGCTGGTCGTGGGACAAGCTGCTGGAGGTGGCTTCGAAGCTGGCGGTGGAGAACAGCCGGTTCGGCTTCTGCTTTCATCTGCTGTCGCGTAACCGCTGGCCCGTCTTCCTGCTGCAGAGCGGAATCCGGTTCCTTCCGGACGGAGACGGGGTGTACAGGCTTCCCGAAGACCGTCTGATCGAATGCCTGGACGTATGCCGCACGCTGATCAACCGGCCGGACGTATTTCCGACGATGCTGTCAGGCCGCGACGGAACGACGGTGGAATGGTTTCTCGACGGCAAAGTATCGATGATTATGACGACCTATTTCGCCCTGAACCGGCTGAAGCACGCGGACTTCACCTATGATCTCGCACCGCTGCCTACCGTCAAGGAGGACCGCACGCTGCTGACGATGATCGGGGCGGTCGTAAGCCGACAGTCCGAGGTGAAGGAGTCAGCCCGGCTGCTGGTCGATTTCCTCGGCTCGCGGGAAGCCCAGTCGCTCATCCGGCGCCATACGCTCAGCATCCCGGCGAACCGGGCCGCCGCCGAAGCGCCGTGGGAGGGTGAAGAGACGTTTCGGCGTCCGTCGCGGTTCGACGTCTATCGCGAGTTGATTCCGTCCTACCGGCTGCTGGAGCATTTGCCGGCCAGCAACCGCGACTTGCAGGCCATGCAAAAAGAAGTGGAGCTGTACTGGACGGGCTTACAGGACGGGGAGACGACGTGCAGGCGGATCGAGCAGGCGCTTCAAGAAGCGAATGCCAAGCCCAATTGATGGAAGAAAGAGATGGAGCACAGCACATTACGCATAACGGCACTGAAGAAACGGTTCCGGAGGCTGCTGGCGCAAAAGTTGCGGCCGCCTTGCTGCCGTCATGCAGCGGCAGCACCGTGTACCGTGGACTGCGCGCGGTGCGAAACGGATAGGAAGAACGAAAGAACGAAGGATGGAACAGCGGGAAAGATGAGCGTCAGAGCCGGTTTGGGACATACGGTCCCGAGCCGGCTTTTTTTCCATGGACGCCATTCCAGTGCCGATAGAGCCCCCTCTCATTGGAAATAAAGACATTTTATAGACTGGATGCTGGTCCGATTGCGTATTGACTGAGTTTGAAAAAAGCATTATGTTCAATTTGGGGTCAGTATAGGGTTAGATACATCGGGAGAAGGAGCTGGAGTTAGAAGATGGGTGTTCAAATAGCGGTTTTGCCGAAGCCGAGTACGCAGAAGCGGATTTTCGGGCCTGCGCATTGGGAGCAGTTGGAAGCGATCGGCACGGTCGTGCGCAATACCGTGGAAGGGCCGCTGCAGCCGGAGGTCGTCATACCGGTTATACGCGGGGCGGATGTCGTCGTTACGTCCTGGGGTTGCGCCGCTTTGACCGCCGAGCTGCTGGAGGCCGCTCCGAATTTGCGCGGCGTGATTCATGCGGCCGGCACGGTAAAAGGAATTGTTACGCCAGACGTATGGGAGCGCGGCATCCGCGTTTCCAGCGGGAACGGGCCGCTCGGTATAGGCGTGGCGGAGACGGCGCTCGGCATGACGATCGCCTCGCTCAAAAACATGTGGCGCCTGACGCAGACGACCCGCGACGGGGAATGGGGAGCAGGGCGTAACGCCGTTCGCGAGCTGTACGGCATTACGGTCGGGGTTGTCGGGGCCGGCAAGGCCGGCAGCCATTATATTCGTCTGCTGCGTCAGTTTCAGGTGGACCTGCTCGTCTTCGACCCGGTGCTGACGGCCGAAGAAGCGGCTGCTCTGGGCGCGCGAAAAGCTTCGCTCGAAGAACTGCTCGCCGCAAGCGACGTGGTATCGATCCACGCGCCTTCGCTGCCGGCTACCCATAAGATGTTTAATCGGGAACGGCTCGCACTGATGAAAGACGACGCCATTCTGATCAACACGGCGCGGGGCGCGCTTATCGACGAGGCGGCTTTGGTCGACGAGTTGAAACGGGGGCGGCTGTTCGCCTGTCTGGACGTCACCGATCCGGAGCCGCCCGCACCGGATCACCCGCTGCGCAGCTTGCCCAACTGCGTCCTTACCCCGCATATTGCCGGGGCGGTCAGCAATGGCATCAAGCGCATCGGACAGTTTACGATCGACGAAATCAAGCGTTTGCTGGCCGATCAACCGTTCGAGGGCGAGGTCAAGCGAGAGCAGCTGAGCGTACTCGCGTAACGATCGCAATGAGATTTTATTATGGAGCAACCGCGGGTTAGCGGACAGGTTGTGGAGTAAGCGGCGCTTTTTCCGTGCCCGGGTCGCGGTCAGCCCATTGCTTCAGAGTCACGTAATCGGTTTTGCCGCTGCCCAGCACGGGCAGCTTTTCTACATAATAAAGCTGCGAGGGGACAAGCAGGGGCGAGACGCCGAACGAGCGGACGCTATCTTTTAACTGGACGGCGGTCAGTTCGGGTGACGTGTGGAAAAGCACAATCCGTTCCCCTTTGCGGGCATCGGGCACATTGACCGCGGCGGCCAGCATGCCGGGAATGCAGCGCTCGACCGTTTCCTCGACGGCATTCAGCGATACCATCTCCCCGGCAATTTTGGCAAAACGCTTGCGGCGCGACAGCACCGTGACGAAGCCGTCCGCATCAATGCTGACGATATCCCCGCAATCGTACCAGTCGGGACAAGGAACGAAGCCTTGACCGTGCAGCAAATACCCCTTCATAACATTCGGCCCGCGGACGTACAGACTGCCGCCGTCAATCCCGGGAATTTGCTCCAGTACGCATTCAATGCCGGGCAGTAGTCTGCCGACGGTTCCCTTTTTGTACGCCAGAGGCGTGTTAAGCGCGAGCACGGGAGCCGTCTCGGTCGTGCCATAGCCTTCCAGAATGCGAATGCCGAATTTGTCGTGCCACAGCTGGCGCACGTCTTCCTTCAACTTCTCTGCACCGGCGACCGCATAACGCAGCGAGTAAAAATCGTAAGCATGGGCTACCCGGCCGTAAGCGGCAAGAAACGTCGAGGTGCCGAACAGAATGGTCGCATTTCTCGCGTAGACCAGCTCTGGTATCGCTTTGTAATGAAGCGGGGAAGGGTACAAATACAGCTTCATCCCGCTCAGCAGCGGCAGCAGAGTCCCGGCGGTCAGGCCGAACGAGTGAAACATCGGCATGGCGTTGAATACTTTGTCGTGCGGCGTAAAGTCGATAACCGTCCGCGCCTGTTGAATATTGGCCATCACGTTGCGGTGGCTTAGCACGACGCCCTTCGGTTTGCTTTCGCTGCCGGAGGTAAACAGGATTACTTCGTCCGCACCGGGCAAAGGCGCGCGACCGATGCGGCAGTCGAGCAGCCCGCGCAGCTTGTCGGACAGGCTGACAGAAGCTTTCACGTCCTCCAGATAGAGCACCGTACAACGTTCCGCGATCCGCTCCACGAGCTTGTGCAGCTTCGCTTTCTCCACGAATTGATGCGACGTGACGACAGTTTGGACCGAGGCGGTCTCGCAGGCATCGATCTGCTGCTGTTCTCCGCTAGAAAAGTTCAGGATCGCCGGCGTTTTGCCAATACGGATCAGGGCGAACAGGGCGATCACATGAGCGACCGAGTTCGGCATAAGCAGCGCGACGTTCGTCTCTTCCCGCAGCGGGTCGGCCAACTTGCGTCCGAGGACGTGAGCGGCCAGCAACAGCTGCTTGCGGGTCGCTTGCTGGCCGATGTCCTCGCAGACGGGGCCGCGGCTATACCGTTTGGCGGCGAGCGTCAATTCCGCGAACAGGTTGACAGATGGTTTTAACCGGCTGGCCAGCAAAGCTTCGCGCAGCAGCTTGCCGATCTGCTCGGCGGCTTGGTCTTTTTGAATTTTGACCGGAAGAGCCGGATCGAAGCTGAGCCGGGACGATTTGCCGATCGCGATATCGACTTGCGGGAAGAAGCGTCTGTCGGGCAGATCGCGCAGGTAGGACAGTGTCGAGCGCTCCAGGCCGTTGATCGCGACCGGATGGATCGGAACCCCGGTTTTCAGCGCAATGTAGCCGACTCCACCATACATCTTCATCAAACCTCCGGTAGTCGTAACCCGCCCTTCGGGGAAGATGACGAGAGGTGCGCCGGAGCGGACGATTTTGATCATATGGCGAACGGAATACGGGTTCAAGGGATCGACCGTAACCATGTTGCAGAACCGTAAGAACAAGCCGTAACGTTTGGCGATATCCGTATTGACGACGAAGACGACTTCGCGGGGCAGCGCCAGCATCAGGAACAAGCCGTCCAGCAGCGAAACGTGATTGGGCAGCAGCAGTGCCGGCTTCGAGACGTCGACGCGCTCCAGACCGCTAATTCGCGTGCGGAACAACCGAAAGATTATCCACCTTAGCACAACCAACATCACCTTCATGGCGTTCATCTCCTTGGGGTGAAAGCAGCGTGACCGGCCTTCTTCTTTTGAGACCAGGTCTTAATTCTTATTGTATGTAAAAAGCCGCGTGCGGCCAGTGCTATCTTTCTCTAGTACCGGAACATACATTTGGGTAAGGATGTTTCTTGACGCAGCGGATCGGCTCCGGATACGGTGTCGGTGGCCATCTGGCGGTATGATAGGCAGGAACGGGGCAGGAGGCAGGCCAGAAGTAACGTTGAAGATGCGGGGTGGAGGTAACTGTGAGGGTGGCAGTAAAGAAGGCAGTAAAGAAGGCAGTAAAGAAGGCAGTAAAGAAGGCAGTAAAGAAGGCAGTGGAGGTGAAGGATGTGCTAGTGAAGATGCGGGGTTGAGTAATTATGAAGGAGGCAGTGAAGGAGTGTGTGGGAGACCAGCTTGCTTTTTTTGCTAGGGTGTCCATGTGTACTCTACATGGAATTTAACCGAGAAATAACGCGGCTCAATCGGAGCAATGCCGAAAACCGGCCCGGATTCGGGAGTCGGGCGGGGGAAGGAGTGCCGGTAGTGCTAAAAAGAGCATTATCCGCGCAGAAAACCAGCACTTTTGACGAGATAGTGCTACTTCGAGCATTAAGGACGCGTCACGAGTCGGAAACCGACCAGATTAGCAGGTTGAGAGTGAGATAGTGCCAGAATGCGGTTAGCATAGAAAGTGGACACCGAATAAGGAACGTTAGATAATTAACGTAACGAAG